>JAGALP010000018.1 GCA_017625155.1 Paludibacteraceae bacterium | reverse complement strand
GTAAATTAGAAAAATTGCTGATGTTCCCAACGTGTTCCCGATATTTTTACGTTAACGGAATTTAGTTTTTTGACGTCCGTTGGAGTTAGTTAGCGTTCAAAAACGCATATTCAAAGAACTAAAAATGATGCCCGAAATTAGGTTCTGGTTTTGTGGGTAAAATTAAATCAAGTGAAAGTGTTAGAACTCACATCTAACTGAATGCAAAGGTACACATTTTCCCAAAATAAAAGAAAAGTTTCCCAAGAATCTGCTCCTGATGTGGCATTTTCTTCACTATCTGCCCAAAGTGACAGATGGATCGTACATCTTGGACAAAAGGGAAAGGAAAAATTGAATGGATGCTAATGACCTCACTCCTGTTGTCACATCATATCGAGTCAGCTTCAAAAAAGAAGGGGGCAAATCGGACTGGGGTTACAAGAAACTCCATGTTAATCCAAGAGTCGATAACGAATCGTTATTGAGATTGCCTTCAAGTCTGGCTCTGACAACAAGATAGGATAAGGTAGTTTGAAATTACCCTATCCCTTACCTCATTTCTTACCTATGTGCCGTTTTTAGCGGTACGTGGTTCTACTGTCAAAGTGCTGAGAATCAATAGCAATATCGAATAGAGATAGCAGATTGTTCCCGATTTGTATCGTCCTATCACGAATCGAAACAAAAGGTTGCCGATGGAGCCCCAAAATAGGGCGTCACACCAGACTTTGCATTCTATCTCAGGAGTCCCTAAATCAGGGAGTCCTGCCTGAGGTCATGTTTTGCGACTCCAAGCTAATAGCATACTAACAAAGACGAAGTTTATTGTATGATTTTCATCGTAATTGCAAGTTAGCAATAGCAAATAGTGAATATAAATGGCTATATTTAGTTAAAAATCGTATCATTTTGAGAATTTGCAAGGTAAACATGCTAAAAATCGATAGAAAATGTGTACCTTTGCGCACAAACGTGCGCGACTAAGAAATATATGAACAAGATAAAGAAGATTCCATACGGCATGACCGATCTCGAAACTATCATTCGGGAAGGGTATTACTATGTAGATAAAACCAGCTTTATACCGAAGTTGGAGGACGAGGGAAGGTATGTCATCTTCCTCCGTCCGCGTCGCTACGGCTAGAGCCTGACAATCGCCATGCTGGAGTATTACTATGGCTTGCAGTATGCAGAAAGGTTTGAAGGCATTTTCGGCGATTTATATATTGGTAAGAATCCTACCGAGAAGCGCAACTCATATCTTGTCCTGAGCCTAAACTTCAGCGCGGTTGATTCTGACAAGGATAAGGTTGAGGAGTCGTTCAATGACATTCTGTTACTGTCATTAAGGTCTTTTGCCCGCAGATATAAGGATTATCTACCAGACGGAACTGCAGGACTGATGGAGAGCCAGACAAACAGTAATGCAGCTTTCAATAGTTTGTGTGATAGGGTAATGGAGACTGATCGCAAGATGTACATCCTCATTGACGAATATGATAACTTCGCCAATACCCTTATGTCCTACGACGAGAATGCTTATCGCAATCTTACGCAT
>JAGALP010000017.1 GCA_017625155.1 Paludibacteraceae bacterium | reverse complement strand
TGCACGTTCTCGACTCTGCCGATGATAGTCTCCAGACGTACACAAGTGTTTGCATTCTGCTTGACATATTCCTTGACCTCCTTCTGAACTCTATCAATTGCACCCTCATGCCTCTTGTACATGTTGTAATCCCTCTGGATTGAACTCATGTACGAAGCACATTGGTTAATAGCATCAGTTTGGGTCAGGACTTTCTTTCCTTCAGCTTCCTGCTTTTTGACCCACTCTTCACAGGCTTTACGCTGAGCTTCCTCACGGTTGTTGAGCGTAGTAATTAGAGTGGTTTCCAGCAAGGTGCCGAACTCTTTGAAGCTAACATTACCAAGCATTACGTCAGAAAACTCTTCCAACTCCTGATTGGCTTGCGTCATATCAGGAAGAACAGAATTCGGCTGACACTCAGGAATGAAAACATCTGCTTCATCGGCTTCCTCGCTATCCGCATGAGCAACGATAGGAGGATGTAAAGGCTTAACTGAAGATGTAATATCATCCATCTCAGCCTGTGCCTCTTCAATCTTTGCCTTGGTCATGTAGGTCTTAGCAGGTTTCGGTTTCTTTGCCTTAGTTGTAGATTCATCATTTTTTCCCATAATACATATGTTTTAACGATGGAATGAACTACGTTTATTCTTTTTCTTCTCGTCATCATCGTCATCACCCCAGCCGCTGGAACTGCTACCACCGCCACCTCCAAGTGTCGGAGCAACGTCAGTAGAACCCACCATGAGCTCGACTGCAGCAGCACCGATATTGGAAGCAGTTTCGGCAATCGCATCAGTATCAAAGAAGGCGGAATCAGAATCGCTATCATAGATATTGACGCTACTGTCTTCGACATACTCATCCGACTTGTCGAACGTAACCTTTGGCAGAAGGACTTCAGATTCAAGGTCATCAAAGTTGACCACATTGAACTGAGGCTCGTCAGGCAACAATTGTTCTTTTGGCAACACATTGTTGACATTGTACAGGAACTTGTTGAGTTTGCCGAAAGTCAGCGTTCTGCGATCCACCTGCGTGCCACTCATTGATACATCGCCCATGGTGAAGGTGATGCCGATGCCCTTTCCATTTTCGCGCGGAGCCAACTTGACCTGAATGCCTTGTTCCTCCATACGCTTGATGAAATCAGGCCATGTCTGAGTGTCGGTGAGAGCCTTCTGTGCTGCATCATAGATGGCATACTTCACCTTTGCCTTGCCTTTGAGACGGTCACGGTTCACATTCATCTTGCCTTCGCTCCAGTGAAGACCGTAGTGTCGGGTCATTGCCTGACAAATGGCGATTGCCCTTTCCACGTCACATCCGTCAGATATGGTCTTGCCGGAATCATCGACACGATTGTAAACCACATGCACATGATCGTGGTCATGGTCATGGTGTCGGAAGATGACGAACTGGGTATTGACGATACCCATCTTCTTCATATACTCCATTGCCAGTTTACGCATGAATCCGTCAGTGCAACGATTGGCATCTTGAGGAGGGAAAGCGAGAGCAAAGTGTCCGACACAATTTTGCACCCTTGGGTTCATCATAGCCTGTATCTTGAAAGACTGGGTTATGGTGTAGTTGCTCCGAAGATCAACTCCGCGAGATGCGAGAATTGTCGTGCCCTTGTCCTTGATTTCGTTTGCATAATTGACGATTCCCCCGAAGGTAGAACCGTTACTTATCTTGGGCATCATATCCAGCTGTAGATTAGGTCGAGTACATTATGAAGCCTTGAACGCTCGAAGAGCAGATCCTTTGCCACACTAGTGTAACCTGCCTTATTGGCTTGGTGTGCCAACTGATTCAGATTACCAGCCATGTTTGCTGCTGCCCTGAAGTCCCTGGCAAAGTCATGTGATATGGGTGCTTTTACAAAGCCGTTCATAGTCATCTGGTTGATGTACTCGGAGTCCGACATACAGTTCTCATCAGCAACGAGTTCGACGAAGTTAGCCTCTTCAGGAGTGAAGTAAGCCTTCTTGCATACGGTACGCTTCTGCTCCTCCGGCAAGGGTGGACGACCTCCCTTATGTTTACGAGAAGAGTCTGGGGGTTGGGGTTCTTGGTTATTTTCCATAATAGCCTCCTTCACATTTATGTGCCAGCATCTTGATGCTCCCGACCGAAGGGAAGGTTGTTTTCTGGGCTCAGAAAACATACACTTGCTCCCCAACCCCCGTTAAACCTCTTACCGCAAGCGGTCGTTACGTCTGGCGGACATCGTTTCAGCTCTGCTAAAGCGTGTCAGATGCAAGACTAAACGAGGTAAGAACCAAGGTTATAGCCGTAGGCATCAAAGATGCTTGTAAAACATGAATAGACAGGCTGCAGGACAGGTGGTGAGCCATTGGCAGAGCCATGGTCTTACGACCTCGACAAAGTCTCCAGAAACGGACTTGACGCATGATAGCGGACTGTGGTCAGAGACACCTCGCTGACCTCTGTCTGCTGTGTAATGTCCGATTAGAAGGATGGTCTTGAATCAATGCCTGGGCGACTCGTACTACATATAATATAGTATGTGTCGGTTAGGCATCCTTTCGCCCTTGGGTGTGTCTATGCCGGATAGCCTGGTTCACTGCTTGTGCCTTGAAAAAAGGATCAAGTGGTGAAACTGGTTATAAATCCAGCATTGACAATAGGGAAAAGGGTAAGGCATGGTGTGTCTGCCAAAGGACATCACCATTCTGTTGTTCCTGCAAGGCTCTGAGGATAGGCTATGACAGCGTACAACTGCTGACCATGCCCATCACTCAGAGATACCTGTCAGCCCTGCACCTCCTTTCCAAGCGTATCTGCCAACTTGTTCTCCTGAGCAGCAAGATTCGGCAGACGCTTCTTCTTGTCCTTCATGAGCGCATGGAGTTCCGATAAAGCATACGTCTTACGCTTTCCCCATCGTGAAGGAATCAGATAGCCATTCTTCTCCCAAGTCCACAAGGTGGTCTTGCAGACATGGAATTTAGCAATGACCTCGTCAGTCGTTAAATAGGTCTCGTCCTTAGGAGCCATTGCCAATTCGGCATCTCGCATAGCGATAGTCTTCTCGATAATGGTCTCTGCGAACTGGACAAGATCCTCGCCAGTGACCGTGAAATTCATACGACCACCAGCCTGAATCATTGAGTATAAATCCATTATTCAGCCCTGTTTTGGTTAGTACTAACCGGCACTTGCTGAGTGCCAGCGTTATCAACACCAGAGAAGAGGTCTTCCTGCATGTAACCGCCACGTCTGGCAGTACCAACATTGCCTTCTTCTCGCTTCTCACCATCCTTCTGACTGCCAGCCTTTGCTTCCTTGGTTGCAGCACCCTCGGTTGCAGTAGCCACATTCTGAGTGACAGGTGAGCCTTCCTTCTTCTGCCCCTTATCTTCACTTGCTCCAACAAGCGAAGGTTCAGGGTCGGCAGATACCTTGTCATCAGCCTTTGGAGCATAGGCTGAGATACGGTCTGCCAGATAAGGGAATGAAAGAACCATGAACTTCTTGTGCATGTCGATCGTGAGAACATCACGTTCGGCAAGTCCATTGAGGAAGTCACGAACCTTATCCCTGTGCCAGTCCCACACTCGTGCGAGTTCGGAAACCGACGTTACCAGTTGCCCAGGGGTAACGACCAGTGGAGTACCCTCCTTGGTCATTGCACCTGTAGGCTGCTGGCAGGTCTTGTTGAGAAGGTCGCGAAAAGCATCGACTCTCAACACCTCTTTCTTGTGAACTGGACAGAGGTAATCCAGTAGGTCGAGACTCACTGCATGAGTGAGGAAGACCTCATGAGTAAAATGCTTCTGTGACATAGTAAGTATATCAGTGATAAAAGCGGTTGATTCTCTCGGTACCTGATGACCAAACTGTTGGTCAAAAGGTGGGGGTATTCATTGAATATGCTTCTTCTTTGATTTGCAGTATTAAAAGGTTTGACATGTGTTCTGTCGGCAGATGCGGTATAGGGACATCTGCCAGGCTGAACGTTAGTACATCAGAGCAAGTGTGGCAGAGCAGGTGTGTCAGTTGATCATGTCAACGAGTTCACGCTTCATGTCATCATCGATGGTGCGGTATCTGGCGAAAGCCTTGGAGCCTTCGACATGACCTGACATCGAGCCAATAAGGTCTGGATCCTTGACCTTCTTGTACATGTTGCCGATGAAGGTGCGTCGAGCCATGTGGCTGCTTGCAATCTCATTGAGTGGTCTCTTCACCTCGGTGCGAGTCTTCGGGTCGAGTACCGAAACGATGCGAGTCACATCTGCCATGGTACAGAGTTTCTTGATGTCATCGTTGTACTCCCAATCCTCGAAATAAGGGAGAAGCGAGGTCTTGCGCCAACTGTACCTGTCAAGGATTTCACGAGCCTTCTGGTTCAGCGGAACTCTCACAAGTCTGCCTGAGCTCTCGGCAGTCTTATGTGGGATGTACTCCAAAGCACCATTGACAATGTTATCCTTGGTGAATCTGCCAATATCACCCATACGGCAACCAACACAGCACTGGAAGATGAAGATGTCACGATGGAACTTCAACTGGTTCTTCTCGGAAGACAAATCAAGGTTCCAGATTCTGTCTCTTTCTTCAAGAGTCAGATACCATGGAGTGCCATAGGTCGGAGCCTTCAACTCGAAGCGGCTGAACGGCTTTGTCGTTGGAATGCCGTTGAAGTCAACCCACTTCATGACAGTACGAAGGCGGTGAAGAATGTCATAAGCACCATTCTCGGACATTTCTGCCCTTGGCTTCTGCCACTCCTTTAGGTCTTCAAAGATCTCAGGATGGTCTTGGAAGATGATATACTCGTCAAGAAGGTACTCCTTGAAAAGATAAAGGTCTTCCTCGGTAATGGCTTCAGCATACATGACATAGCCTTTGCGACGCTTGACATTCTGCATGTAAAGCTCGAAGTGCTTAATCTTCTTGATGATGGTATGCGAGGTATAGATGGTACAGTTAGCCACCTTTCGATGGTTATAGTACTCTGTAATCTGATTGGTCAGTCGGGTATCGATGCCATCCTCAGAATAAATCATGTTAGGATGGTGATATAACTGAATGAGGTGCTTCAACCACTTGCCATCAACTCCCTTGTGATACTTGTCATTGATAAGGTCGGTGATTTCCCTGACCTTGCGGTCGAGTTCTCGCTTGACTGCATCAGAGACAGTGTTCACACGAAGCTTGTAGCCTTGGCGGTCATCACTCCAGTGATTGGCATTGATGGAGAGTTCGCTGGCAACCTTGATGTCGAGTTTGCCATCACGAATGCGGAAAAATATAGTGCTCTTGTCAGTAGTGTTGTTCTTGGCAACCTGCTTCTGACGGATAAATGCTGTAACTTTCATAACTCGATAACGTTTTGTTATTGACTTTGTAAAGCAAACTGTTACTCAATACCTTCAAGTGCATCCCACTTGCATTCGTCATCAATATGGCGATAGCGACGGAAGGACTTGGAGCCAGGCATGTGACCAGTCATTGAGCAGATGAATTCAGGGTCTTTCACCTTCTTGTAGATGTTGGCAATGAAGGTCTTTCTTGCCGTATGACTTGTAGCAACCATGTATAAAGGGTATCGTGTGAACTCCTTGGTGTCTGGGTCTCTGGCTGTCACCATGCGGTCAATTTCACAGAGAAGGAGCAGCATCTTGATGCCATAAGCATACATGTTCTTGTTGCGATATGGGAAAAGGCGACCACTGCGTTTGTCCATATTGCGCTCGATAATCTCCTTTGCCTTATCATTGAGAGGAACACGGCAGAAGGAAGATGGCGCACCTTCAATAGCATTCTCACGGGTCTTCATAGGAAGATACTCGATGAAGCCATCCTCGGTGAGGTTGCGAGTGGTGAAGGCATAAAGGTCTGACACACGGCAACCGACCAGACACTGGAACATGAACATGTCTCGGTAAAGAGAGAGTCCCGGATGCTTGCTAAGGTCTGCATCATAGACCTTGTCACGCTCTTCAAGAGTGAGATAGATAGGGTCTGCATAGACATCTGGCTTGATACTCAGCTTCTTGTACTCCATGTTGGAACTATAGCCGTTCTTGGTCATCCAGTTCATGAATGCACGGAAATGACCTCTGACTGTCTGCATGTAGTTGTTGGTGTACTTGACAGGTGGCTTCTTACCAATGTGGAACTGCTGATACCAATCAAAATGCTCCTCATAATAGATGTACTCGTTCTCGACATACTCATAGAAGTCGTAAAGATCATCTATTGTGAAGGTGTCTGGATAAAGGTTGAAGTCCTTCTGACTTTCAAACTCACGCTTGAACAACTCATAGCGACGGAGCTTCTTGATGGTGGAAAGGTAGCAAGCCTTTCTTCCATAGCTGACATCACAATGCTCAACATACTTCATGAACCAATCAGGAACCGTACCTTTGTCAAGGTTTTCAAGCGAAGTGTCCTTCTCGTTGTCCTCGCAAGGCAGAGGTTGGAATGGCTTAGGCTGTTCTGCAACTGGGTGAAGGTAGCCATTGATGGTTTCCTTCAGCCACTTGCCATCACGCATCGGTGTGAAGTCGGCTTCGATAAGACGGAAGATGTCTTGCAACCTATCATTGAATGCCTTTGTGCCGCCTTTGCCCAACTTGGTGGTGCGTTGGTAGCCTGGTATTGACTCATCCCAAAGTTTTGGGTCAGCCATGAGGTCGGTGCGTACCTTCAGATCGTTATTGCCCTCTCGTACTCGGAAGATTACCTGTCGGAGGTTCTGGTCTTCGCCCTTCTTAGGGGCATTGTATAGTGAAACTGATATTTTCATTGTACTCCTTATATATTATAGTATTGCGATTATAGGAGTCCGGCTATCCTTGAAATGCGCTGGCAAAGTTAAGGATTTTCGGTCGGATTACCCTTCTTAATCATTGATTTTCTGTTTGTTATTAAATCTATTTAATTACTCAGCAAGAAATTAGACTTTCTAATTAGACCTCAAGGTGGGTTTGCGTTCAGTTGCGTGTACCAAACTGAGGCAGGATTATTGGATTGAATCCGTTTAGGGTACGTAGTTTTCTGGGAAACTCTGGGAAACAAAATAGAGAGTTCCCGACCAAAGTTCCCAACCATCCCGAAGTCATCCCGTTTCGGATGTTTCCCGTTATTTTCCTTTGTTTTACCCATATAACTGATTTTAAGTGGTTTACATTCAGTTTTAGCCAGTATATGAGTTTAACGAAAATCACTCGATTTGTTCTTCTTCTACCTCGGAAAGGATT
>JAGALP010000038.1 GCA_017625155.1 Paludibacteraceae bacterium | reverse complement strand
TAAAATACCGAAATTATTATGAAAAAGGTTTTATTTTTCGGACTACTTTGGTCTATAGCATCAATTACATTTGCTCAACGACAAATGCAAGTGTGGCAGGGTGGAGTGCCCACAAGTTTTGCGGTTGCTGAGGTGGATAGTGTTACATTTGAAGAATGGTACGATACAATGGATACGTTGTCAGATATAGAATTGACTAAGTTGCTCTGTCAAGTATGGTATGATACATTAGAAGTATGGGATACCGCCCCTTATCCCTACGACACACTTCTTTTTGAGAACACACCTTCTTTCGAACTGACGTTTAAAGCCAATGGTGTATTAGAGTATTGCTTGGGCATTCCTGACCTTTGGCTTGGAACTTACATTGACTTTCAATATAATGTGCGCGACGGTCAATTATTCATATATGCAGATCCTACGATAGATTCAGTGCATGCTCCTGATACATCATTTGAATTTAGAACTGATTTTGTAGTAAATGATAGTATTTTAGTGATAAATCAATTTTCTCATAACGGAACTATATTTTATCCGTTAGTAATGAAAAATGTATACTATTATTGATAAAGGAGGAAAGATTATGATAAAAAAATACATAATACTGATATTTTCTTTAGTTTATCTTATACCTATCTTCTCTCAAGACCATTATTGGTATGGAAACAAAAGAGTTCCATTAATTCTATCGAATCAAAAATACGTAATTGTCAATCAATTGTCTAATGGTCTTAATCTTGATACAATAGTGATAGATTCCAGCATTACACTAATACCAACAATCGAAAAAATTGCATATAGCGGTGTAATATCAGACGCACAGTATAATGAATTGGATCAATCTACAGTCATATATTCTGTACCAACCTTTAAACTTTCTGAAGCAACGGATGATATATTTGCTTCCCAATATTTCTATATAAAACTTAAAGAAAGTGATGATTTTGACTTATTAGCAGAATATGCATCTCTAAATAATGTATTAATAGTTGAACATAGTAATTATTTACCATTGTGGTATGTATTATCATGCATAAATTGTGATAGAAATGCTGTTGAGATGGCAAATATTTTTTATGAATCAGGCTTGTTTGAATATGCCGAACCTGATTTTTGGCAAGGTAACGATTTATTTTCTAATGATTCTTTATTTGATCAGCAATGGAATTTAAGAAATACAGGTCAATATGATATAATGTTTAGTGGCATTGATATCAACTACGATAGTGCTTGTTCCATAGTTCCTGAACTATCAGATGTCATAATTGCTGTACTTGATCAAGGGATTCAATATGATCACCCTGATTTAACAACAAATATGTGGGGACCAAATTACGATATAGACAAGAAAAAAATATCAAGCAATCTTAGAGGTGCACATGGAACTGCCTGCGCTGGAATTATAGGAGCTATTTCTAACAATGGTCTTGGTATAAGTGGAATCTTTAATGGAAAACTTATGTCCATTAGTCACGATTTTTCAAATAAATCTATACGAAAGAACAGAGGTGATGGAATTTGCTATGCTGTAGATAATGGCGCAGCAGTAATTAGTAATTCATGGGGATGTAAAGTGAATCTAACGGCGATAGACGAGGCCATAGATTATGCACTAGAAAAGGGGCGTAATGGATTAGGTTGTGTTGTAGTTTTTGCAACAGGTAACGATGATATAAATCAAATAGCATATCCTGCAAATAGCGATGAACGTATCATTGCAGTAGGAGCTATATCTCCTTGTGGTGAACGTAAAAGTAAAATCTCATGCGATGGAGAAAGTAAATGGGGAAGCCAATTCGGTCCTGAATTAGATATAATGGCTCCTGGTGTATTAATCCCTACAACTGATTTGACAGGGAAGAAAGGACTTGATAATACTAGCGATTATACATCTAGTTTTAATGGCACTTCCGCTGCTTGTCCTCATGTTGCTGCTGTTGCAGGGTTAATATTGTCAGTCAATCCAACTCTTACCGCAAAACAAGTTGCTGACATCATTGAGTCAACCGCACAAAGAGTTGGAGGGTATGAATACGCCCCAACAGAAGGACGTCCTAATGGCAAATGGCACGAGCAAATGGGCTATGGCTTGGTAGATGCCTATGCTGCCGTGTTAGCTGCACAGCCCAAGCATATTCAAAATCAAGTGTATCTATTAGGACAAGAGGTGTATGAGTATGCTACGGAAATTACAGCAGGTTACGCGGTGACAGATAACAAACCATACGGAAATGTAATACTAGAGGCAGGTAGTGATGTTACATTAAGAGCAATGGAACAGGTCGTATTAAAGCCAGGTTTCCATGCGAAAGCTGGTAGCAAACTGCATATCAAAGTAGATTCTCCTACTACAACACAATCCGCTTCCTCACCTCAACAATTAGCCCCTCGAACATCTTCTGCACCTACAGATAATAAGGATGCTACTATGGAGGAAGTTATTAATACTGTGGAAAGTGTTTCTGTTTTTGCACCATCTGCTCAAAAGATAATATTTAATGGGCAACTGCTGATTATTCATGATGGCAAGATGTATAATGTTATGGGAGTGGAAGTAGGAGAATAATATTGCGTTGAGATACAATGAAACTCGCCCAGTTCATCGTGGACTGGGTGAGTTGTTTTATGCCTTTCGGCTATGTGTGAACGGAATTCGTTAGGCACGCAATACAAACTCGCGGGGATAGCCGCGATCTACACCCCAAAAAGCAAGCTTTTTCGGGGCCCCGTAGCACTAAACCAGTGGAGGCGTTGAAGGGGAAATAGGAGGGAATATGCAACCATTTATATGTTTTGCAGCAGGTTTTGCGAGGTTGGTCTTGTATATGTGAGATTTTATTTGTAACTTTGCGGCGATTTTTTAAGTAAACCAGACTATTAACTTTTAAATTGGATGCGTTATGAAAAGTTTTTCTTTCTTTTTGTCACATCTTAATCGCAAGATGTTATTGGCTATTTTGCTAGTCAATAGTAGCCTATTCTATGCACAAGATTACTCTTTGACTCAAATTCTGTCAATGACAGACACTTATTTTGAAATAGAGAGTAATGCTGTTAAAGGTAGAAGTACTATCTCTGTAACATGTGATACCCTTTATTTGGGTGATAAACCGAAGATGTTCCTATGTCAAGACGGAAATAATTGGGTTATTTTTGCAAACGAGCAAAGTGTTGATCCTATCGTTTGCTTAGGAAAAGGACAACTGACGTTAGAAAAACTGCAAGCTTCTCCATTATGGATGCTTCTTACAGAATCCATGATAGGCTTGGACTCGTTGCGTATTAGTGGTTATTCTACAACACCTCTAACTAGAACAACTACTACAATGTCAACACGTAGTACAACAAAACCTATCCCATTACTAGAACTTAATGGAGAAAATGTATGGAATCAAGCATACAATAATAGTGGTTATGGCTATGACGTTACTCGAATCTACAATAAATACTGTCCGACATTTTATGATTGTGCAGATGGAAGGACATGGGTAGGTTGTACTGCTGTAGCAATGGGACAAGTGATGTGGTATAATCAGTGGCCACCAGTGGCTAATATTCCATCTAATATCAATATGGCAGGTATTACTTCTGGCGATAAAATTGCACGCTATTATGATTGGGATAACATGCCTAGACGTATTCTTAATTCAACTCCAATGGATCAGGTTAATGCGGTAGCAGGTCTCCTACGCGATTGTGGATATGCAGGACATATGATATATGGTTCTGCAGGATCTGCAATGTCATTAACTAATGCTATTGGTGCACTTCGCAATACATTCAAGTATGAAGTACGAATGAAGCAATATTCAAGTGGAGCAAAAAAGTTTAATAATCTTATCAAGGAGGAAATAGCTGCTGCTCGTCCAGTAATTATTCAGGCTACGCACAAATCAGATGCTGGCACACATACATTTGTGATAGATGGTTATGATAGTGCGAGTGATATGTTTCATCTCAATCTAGGATGGGGCGGAGATGATAATGCATGGTACTCTGTATCAGGTTCTGATTGTTATGCAAATTATACAGTTGCTCGCCGTATGTTGTATGAGATTATTCCCGATTATGACTATTTTGGAACACAATCAATTGCAGAAGAGGGAACTACGGAGTCGTTGACTAAACAATCTTTGTTATCTGCCAAAATAGAAAAGGATATGATTAGTATAATAGTTGAAAGTGACGAAAATGTAGGATGGAGTATCTACGATATTTATGGAAACAAAGTCTCTGCTGGAAATAATCTTCAAGTAAATACATCTACCTTGCCTACAGGCACATATACCATTGTTGTGGAATCAGCGACAGAAGTATATCAAACAAAATTTATAAAGTAATACCTTATTAAATGTATATTCGAATATGAAAAAGATATTATATTTATTTCTGTTAACCATTGGAGTAACTCTTGTATCCTGTGAACATCAGCCCGTAGAAATTGGTTTCAATGCTTCAAATTTTATGTTAATGAACGGTGATAGTGCCGTTTTTGAAGTACATCATGCCAAAAGTGTAGAATACTCATACAGCGATTTCAGAGATGAGGAAACACCTGTTTTTGAAATATCTAAATTTACAGGAGAAAGCACCACTATTTACGCACGAAATGTAGGTACGGATACCTTGTGGGTTGGCTATAATTGGAATCAAGGCATATATGCTTATGGAAACCTAGCCCCAGTTGTGATAACTGTATTGGAAAAATAATAGAATAAATCCCTATTATATCCCTCGCCCAGTTCATCGTGGACTGGGTGAGTTGTTTTTATGTAGAGCTTGCCCGAAATCAATCTTTAAACACTTATCCATGTGAGATTAGTAACTTTGGGTGCAAAATACAAAAAGTTGAGTCGCGCTTCTCTCGGTGGTCGCTCGGTAAAGTCTTATTTCGTTGCTTTGGTTCTATGCTTGCACTTATCCTCAGAGTGGGGTCTCTTCGGGTGCTTCGCTCGGAGTGCTGTCCGTCGCACTCCTTCACATTGCCGTGTTTGTCAGGTAACTAATAGGTAATATACAACGGATTGACATTGAACATATCGCCAAACTAACATTGTCAAATCCCTTTACACTCAATAGTTTGCTTGTAGATGTATTATGCCACAATTTTATATGTTTTCCAGCAGATTATGTAGGATAGGTGTTGTATATGTGAATTTTTATTAGTAACTTTGCGGCGAGTTTAAGATTGCATAAAAATAACCATTATATTAACCTCAAAAACTTTACGATTATGAGAAAGATTCTTTACGTTATGTTAAGCACATTGATTTGTGCATCGTTGTTTGCAATTGACAATGTATCACTCATTGACTATGCCCCAGATAGTCTAAGTGCAGAACTAAAAATCGACTCTACTGACTTTGATGGGACACAACATGTGTGGACATTTAACCTGCCACAGAACAAAACCATCAAAGTTACCCGTATCAATAGTGTTCATTTGATACGTAATGATGTTGAAACTATGCAACTGCTTGTGGATGAAACAAATGATTTGATTACAGATGTAAGAGATATTTATAAGGCTGGTATATTTGTTGATACAATCGAAAATGCTACTTCATTGAAAGTGGTTCTTAATTTCCCACAGAACTTTTCTTATCAGCCCAAAAATCCTGTTATCACTATTCGCTTTGCGGTGATAGATGAGCACCCTTCAACAGAATTGATTTTATTAAATGGTGATGTAGAGGTTGTTTCTGGTGCATTTAGTACATCGGGTTATCAAGATTTTATGGGTACTAAGGTGACCGCTATCTTAGGTGATGATTATAATGAGTACACTTGCTTTGGCTCTGCTCGTGGTGGTATGATTCGTGGTAGTAATGAGGGCTATTTGATTCTTAGTGGTAACCCTAACGGTTATGGTAATCGCAATGTATATATCAACCGCTATACATCCAATGGCGATGTGATTATGACTGCTGGATCTGGTCAAGTTGGTATCGGCGTGGATGATCCTGAATACAAGTTGGATGTAGCAGGTACAGTTCATGCGAATAGTATTATTGCTGATGGTAATATTCGTGCAAGTGAGATTATCGTAAGTACTACAGGTGCAGACTTTGTGTTTGCAGATGACTACCAATTGCGTCCACTGAGCGAGGTAAAGACCTTTATTCAAGAAAACAAGCACTTGCCAGAAATCAAGTCTGCTCAAGAGATGCAACAGAATGGTGTGGGCATTAACGAGTTGCAGACACAACTTTTGCAGAAGATTGAGGAGTTGACGCTCTATATTCTTCAACAAGAGGAGAGAATCAAGGCGTTGGAAGCGGAGTTGAATAAGTAAAATCATGTGAAATAATATCTTATGAAAAAGGTTATCGTTTATTTCACTACATTGTTATTGTCTATACCAACATTGATGTTTGCACAAGAACCAAATAGTTTGCATGTGCAAAAGGTCGATGGGACGGTGCAATCTGCTTCATTGGTAAGTATTCAGTATATTACATTTGAAGAAGACGTGTTGGTGCTGACTACTTCTGAAGGCGAATTCCGCTTACCATTGAATGATGTAGAGAAAATTACTTTTAGCGAAAATAATACTTCTGCGGTTGAGAATGTAAACATTAACTCCATTCAGATCTCAAAATCGGGCAATATACTAACAATAAAAAGTGACGCAGCCATTAAGCACTTGTATTTAGTAGATATGTCGGGCAAAGTGCTAGTGAGCGAAAGACTGGCATCTGTAGATATGACAAATCTTACCCTACCTAATTCAGGAGTTTTTATTCTGTTCTTAGAAACAAACCAAGGATATATCGCAAGGAAAGTGATTCATAATTGATACCTTAAAATACCGAAATTATTATGAAAAAGGTTTTATTTTTCGGACTACTTTGGTCTATAGCATCAATTACATTTGCTCAACG
>JAGALP010000007.1 GCA_017625155.1 Paludibacteraceae bacterium | reverse complement strand
CATGTCTTGTTACGATTTACGCTTGTTTTGATTTGCAACACTAAGATAAGTGAAAAATCTGACATGGCAAAATCCTGAGCAACTTTTTGTTGCTCAGGAACTTATAAATAAAGTTAAATCAAAGTGTTGCGGAATTAAGGTATAACAATTTTATATAGAAAAGTTAAGTAATAGATAATATATGTCGCAAGAAATTCAATTTATATTATATAATCTTCCAAACGAAGATGGAAAGGTACAAGTAATCATCAAAGATGAAACGCTTTGGTGTACATAAAAGGCTATGGCACAACTTTTTGATGTGGGTGTACCAGCTATCAGTAAGCACTTGAAGAATATATTTGAGGAAGGTGAACTCAACGAAATAGTGGTTGTTTCCAAAATGGAAATAACCACTCAGCATGGAGCTATCGAGGGTAAAACTCAACAAAAAGAGACTAGATTCTATTCTCTGGATGCTATCATCTCTGTTGGTTATCGTGTAAATTCGTCAAAAGCTACACACTTCCGTATTTGGGCTACGAAAATTCTTAAAGAGTTTATAAAGAAAGGGTTCGTTCTTGATGATGAACGTCTGAAGCAAGGTAAAACATCTTTCGGAGTTGATTATTTCCGTGAATTGCTTGAAAGGATACGTTCCATCCGTGCGAGTGAGCGTCGTATATGGCAGCAAATAACGGATATATATGCTGAGTGCAGTATCGATTATGACAAAAATTCCCCAACAACTCATGACTTCTATGCGATGATTCAAAATCGTTTCCACTATTATGGGGCAGACTGCTGCTGAAATCATATATCATAAGGCTGAACATACAAAAGAACATATGGGACTTACCACGTGGAAGAACTCTCCTAATGGTCGGATATTGAAGTCTGATGTAACTGTTGCTAAAAATTATCTACAGGAAAAGGAGATACGTCAATTAGAACGTGCGGTGACTGGATATTTCGATTATATAGAAGACCTTATAGAACGAGAGAATACTTCCAATATGAAACAGTTCTCAGATAGCGTAAACGAGTTTCTTACCTTTCGTCGCTATCAAATACTCCCTGACAAGGGCCATATTTCTGCTGCCCAAGCAAAGGCAAAAGCAGAACAGGAGTATGATATATTCAATCGCACTCAAATTATTGATTCTGGTTTTGATAAGCATATCAGAAAATTGTTGGGGTGAAACATTCGGACAAATGGTCAGATGAGGTAATAAAAAAATATCTAACCAATAACAAACCATAAAGCTCCATAAAAAGAAAATCCCGTATAACTGCTCAGAGTTATACGGGATTTCTATTTCGCTTATTGTTTTGCTATTACTTCACTTCCTCAAATATAAAGTATATTGATAATCAGTTAGTTACTGTTATCAAGATACAAATGATATGCAAATGTAAGTATAAAACCATATAGAAAAAGTACAAATGGACATTACTTTGTATGATAACATCCTTTTCTACAGATTAAGGGTTAACACAATGTTATACTACTGATATTCAGCATATTGAAGCTGTTCTTCCTTGCATTCAACAAAGAGTGTTAAATTATATTAAATCCTACAGGGCAATTATGATTCGTGCAAAGATAATATTTTGCAGTCAAAGGAAGAAAGACTTCTTGAACCACTTCTATGGTTCTATACTTCTGTTTCTGACGTAAGCTGACCCGTACGGTTTTCGGGTTTTAGACGGACATATATACAGTTTACTTTAGGTTAGCATATATATAAGAGCTAACCAAGGTAAACTAAAGTGTTTTTGTCCTGTAGATACTGCACTTTGTGGACTCTTTTCTCCTTTGACTGCAAAAACCTCTTATAGCCTTATCTCCACCTATAACGTCACTTCACACTGCTGTACCATGCAGTCTGCCATGTACCACCCCATCGGGCTTTGATAAGAATTGTGTTGCAAAGGTACCTGTCATGGCGTTCATCCTGCAAGGTCGGTGCCTGTGGTTTGTCCGTGAAATCTCCACGCTCTGATTGTGGCAGAGGTAGTATTTGACGGCAAAACCTTGCATTGATGAGCCATAACACCTTTTGGGGCAACATAATTCTTTAATCAATCCCGATGGTAGTTGGTTCTACATAAGGGAAGAAAATAAAAATTTTATCTTATGGCTAACATTTGCGACACTCAGTACAAGGTGACAGGCTCACGCAAAGCCGTGGCAGACCTTTGGAACACACTCCAAGAGTTGGAGGTGAACAGTAATAATGTGTATCTGTATCTCTTGGCAGAACACTATGGCATTGACTACGAGAAGAAAGGCATCTCGGTGAGAGGACACATCTATTGGGCAGAGTATGAGGAGAACGTGGAAGACGATTATGCCCTCTTGTCCTTTGACACCGAAAGTGCTTGGTCTTCATGCGACTTGTTCTTTGAGGAGGTGAACAAGGCACTTGGCGATGAACTTTCAATCAGTTGGCGAGAGGTTGAGCCAGGTTGCGACATCTTCTATACGCACGATGAGAACGACTTCTTCCCCGAAGAGTGCTACGTCACTGCATACGGAGAACTCTTTGAGGATTGTGAGGGTGCTTACTCCACCTTTGGTGATGCTATCAAGTTGTGGTGTGAGAAGACTGGTGTCTCACAGGACGGAAGAAGCGAACAGAAGATGATTGACTTCATCAATGAATACGAGTATGAGGCTGAGGACACGAATTTCTGCATCAATCCAATCACATTCGGCTAACAAGGAGGAACGGATATGGCAACGATAGACATGGAGCAGTTGGACGGCGTTGTAGGGTGTTTCTGCACCTTGCTTTATCCCCGAAGAGGTCAGACAGAGGGAACGATTGTCGAGGACTTGGGTTGTGAGGTCATTGTCCAGCTCATCAACGGCAAGGAAGTGACGGAGTACAAGGATGATGTTGTCATCTGTGAATAATCAGGAGAGAGTCTGTTGGCTATGTGGCTTGCAGACTCTTTCTTCCTTTGACTGCAAAAACTCTTTTAGGACAATCCTCCAATGAGGTTATGGCTGTTGTAACTGAAATACCTTGGGAGCAAGTTGTGCGGTTTGCTCACTTGCTCCAGTCCTGTTATAGAAGCGATGCTTCGACACCTGTATAGCGATACGTCGCCAAAGTCCCTTCGCCGTTTTAAGCGTCTCTGTACCTTGTTATAGGAATGGTCATTTCGCCTTTTGGTTTTACTCGTCTGTCTTTTGCGACTCTTCCTTGTCGGACACAGAACTTGGTCTTAGCATGATGACAGTGCTATCGCCAATCCTCTGATGTCTGTCCTCTTTTGGCTTGATGCCTCTATTGCTAAGCTGACCCTTAGGCTTGTCGTTCATCGTGCATCAGTGTTCATGCTCCTCACTCTTCTGATGATACAGCTGTAAGGTCGGATTTCCCGCTTCGTTTCTCCAGGCATACAGCCATAGCAGTGCCCCTGTCTGTTGCATACGGATTGCCTCCTTGCTTACAACCTTTGTTCCATTGTTTGGCCCCGTCTTTTTCTGAATTGAGCTATTTGAAAGCCACTTATTTTTACCATGCAAAGGTAGCGTGATGCTGCGAAGGACTTCCTCCTTCTTGTGTGGCCGCTATCGCTGTGACCAATAAAATAGTGCGTAATCTTCCTTTTTCTCCCTTACCGCCAACGACAAAAAGAGTATTGCGAACGATTTTCATGGTGCTTCCCACATGGTGCCACATCCCTGCTTTTGAATGCATGTAAAAATTAAGTTTCACTTTTAAATTCAATTCAAAATGAAAAAGATCGAGAACAACTTCACAGTTTCAGGTTTCGTAGGTAAGGATGCAGAAATCCGTCAGTTCGCAAACGCCAGCGTAGCACGCTTCTCATTGGCAGTAGGCCGTCAGGAGAAGAACGGCGAGGAAACCAACCGCGTATCGGCTTTCATGAATATGGAGGCATGGCGCAAGAACGAGCACACCGAATCATTCGACAAGCTCACCAAGGGCACGTTGCTCACCGTCGAGGGTTTCTTCAAGCCAGAGGAGTGGACAGACAAGGATGGCGTGAAGCACTCCAGAATCATCATGGTTGCAACCAAGTTCTACGAGTGTCCCGACAAGGAGGAGACTCCTGCGGAAGAGCCGGCCAAGCCAGCAACCAAGAAAGGCAAGAAATAGCCTTTCCTCTCCATAACAAGGCGACCTTCGGGTCGCTTTTGTTTTGCTCAGGGACATCAATCTGCTGTTATAGCGTGTGATAATCTTCTCTAATAACAACCATGTGCATTTATTAACCATAACGGCAACGCCGTCTTCCTTTATTCTAACCACTTCGTCCCTCACCATTTGCGAAACGTCACCAAGATGGTTGGCATACAGATATTCCCGGCTGATGGCGACAAAGTCGCTATTAGCCAAGAAAGACAGTATGCCAAGGTCTGAACGCGAGAGGACTGCCATCTATGCCACAAGATGCCGAAGCCGAGGCTTCTGATAATTGTGTCCTTTACTGGCTATCCACTCGCCTTGATATTCAGACCGTCAATCTTGCGACAGCTTCACTACCCACCCACACCTGCTTTACTATTCTTCTTCTCTTTGACTGCAAAATATTTTCTGTTATAAGCGGTGGTTTCGTCCAAGTGCGTTGTATCGCTTCGCCCCACACCTTCAGAACGGCATTACTGTACGGACACCGCACGAATCCCATGTGACAGGCAGCCAACAATGTCACTATCAGAAACTGACACTTCTGATAACTGCCTTTATTGCTGTCTGGCTGTCCCATTATCGGGCTTCGGCAATGTCCGTGTAATGCCATTCTGCCCACCCATACCACCTTTACCACTAATCAACTGTTTTACAATTTCTCTTCTGCTATACAAGAGGCAGTTCTTGTCCACTCAGGCATATTGAATGTGGCAGACATGTCTGCTACGTCCAATCTGCCTCAGTGTCCTGCGGCAAGGACAAGGCACATTTGTCATGCTGACAGGAGTGCCCGATTTGTCCGTTGCGCAACTGTCTCTTCTTGCCTGATATACGTTACTATCTACTTCTAAATTATACTGCTTTGCCCCACGCCTTTGCGAAGCGTTACATGGTCTGTCGTCATACAGACATCCTTGGCTGATGGCAACACGTTGCTATTAGCCAAAGCTGACAGTATGCCGAAGTACCGACGCGAGAGAATTGTCTGTCCGTGCTACAAGCTATCAAGGCTGAAGCTTTGATGACTTGCATCCCGGTCAGCCAACACACTCGCTTTATGTCGGTACAGCAGACCTGCAAACACTTCACTGCCCACCCTTACTGTTTCAATCTTTCTTCTTACCTCTTTATATATAACACATCATTCCTCTTGCAGCCAATATCAATAATCTTCTTCCAATCAGCGCAGTGGTAGGCATATTTCCTGCAAAGTTAGCCGCGTCTGAGACAATCGTCAAATTCTGCTTGAGGTCTTGTGACTGTGAACAATCTTCCTTTTCCTCGGAAAAGAGTATTCTTCACACATAATTTGTCTTTATGTCTTTTCTTGCGGCTTGTGGGAGCAGAAAATATCCCTCCACAGGCTGAAAGGTCTCGAAAGGAGGGAAGAGAAAGAAACGGTTAAGCGAACGCAGAGGGAATTTATTCACTATGCTGAGCGTAAGTTTCTTCAACGTAGTTAAACAAGTCCAGCGACATGGGCGACAAACTTATTTGTATCACTAAAAATAGAAAGGCAATGAAGATTATCATCCTGCATGATGCTGACGCACGCATCGAGTATCTTGACGTAGCCGACCACCTTCTCGGCTCAGACATCGAGGAGTTCCTCACCAGACAGGGCTTCTCAGTGAACAACATCACATGGCTTGTCACATCGGCAGACCATATCCCAGTGGTTTACCACAAGTATGACATCGACTGCAAGACCGGCGAGGCAACCCACACCAAACGAGAGGCAGAACTGCAAGACCTCACTATCCACGGACAACTCCAGGCATTGCAGCACCGGGAGCAGGACGAGCTGAAAGCGGCTCTTCGCAAGTACGGCACGGAGGTGGACGGAGGCTTTGAGGTGCATTTCGAGGGAGAGCAGCCCATCGTGGCAGGTTATCTCTTTGACGAGCCTCGTGACATCGTCATAGACGCAGCACGTTTGGATGCCGACGGAAACTTGTCGCTTCTTGGAGAGGACAAGGAAGTGAGGGATGGACAATACGACATAGAGCCAAGCGACATATTTGGCGGTCAGTTGGACTATGTCACGTCGAGTATAGGTGCATGGATGAAGTAGGAGCATGTATGACCCAGTGCATCGTATATGACGAGACGACCAAGGAGAGCGAGACCTTTTGCTCATTGACCGCAGCCAAGAAGTGGATGCGAGAGCGCATCAAACAGAAGCATGAGGTAAGCGGACAGAAGTACAGAGTCTATTCCGACGGAGAGTTTGTTAATTGCGGCTCTATCAGTCTCACAGGCAGCAACAAGTCTTTTGTCGCCAATACAAGGCAGACGAAGAAAGGATATTAATAACAAGGTAACGGCAAGCCTAACCAACTTGCCACACATATATTGATATGGAAAAGCAAATATTGAGTTTTAATGACTTGCCATCAGCATTGTCATTAGTAATAAACAAGCTGGAGATTTTAGAAGAAAAGTTTTCCACACTAATGACTCAAATTCAGCCCGATAAGGGATTGGAATGGCTTAGTGTTTCCGAATTGAGTGAGTATCTCCCTACCCATCCAGTTGAACACACAATCTATTGTTGGACAAGCAATAAACAAATACCATTCCATAAGAAGGGGAAACGTATCATGTTCCTCAAATCTGAAATTGATGAGTGGATGCAAGATAACAAGAGTAGGTCACGAGCAGAAATTATGAATGAAGCAATAGCTTATGTTCAATCAACAAGAAAAGTCATTTAAATAACAAGGTAACGGCAAGTCTAACCAACTTGCCACTATAACATTTTCACATTATGATTTACACTCACACTATCGGACGCATCGGAGCAAAGGATTGCCGCGTCATCACAGGTACACACGGAACATTCATGGCTGTTGACATCGCAGTGGACGACTACAGTAAGGGCAAGCAAATCACCACTTGGGTAAGGGTGAAGAGCAGCAAGGAGAACCATATCCGTTTGGCTGAATACCTCACCAAGGGTCGTATGGTGCTTGTGGAAGGCACACTGACTTCTTCCATTTGGACAGACCGCAACGGAGAGAACCACATACAGCATAGCATCATAGCTGACTCCATCGCCTTTGTCAATGCAGGGAAGAAGGATGCAACCGACACACCTGCAACAAAGGCACGCAAGGCAGCCAAGGCAGAGGGCGAGGCTCCCGTACCGCCAGCCGATGCACCGCAGGACAAGAGCGAAGACCTTCCCTTCTGAGGGTAGTATCAACTGAGAGTAGTACGTACTAATCGTAGTAAATCCGCTTTTACTATGGTTAGTATGTACTATCAGTAGTAGAATAGTAAAGTAGTATTCACTAATAGTAGTATCATGTTATGACACAGATAATTGCAGTATTAAATCACAAGGGTGGTGTAGGGAAAAGTACGACCGCAGTAAGCCTTGCGGCAGCTCTGCAACTGAGTAAGAAGAACGTCTTGGCTATTGACATGGATGGACAAGCCAACCTCACGGAAGCCTTGGGATTGTCCATCGAGGAAGAACAGACAGTCTATGGCGCAATGTGTGGACAGTACACCTTGCCGTTGGTCAAGTTGCACAACGGCATCACCGTCTCACCCTCATGCCTTGACCTGTCTGCGGCTGAGTTAGAGCTTATCAGCGAGCCGGGACGGGAGCTTATCTTGAAGGGACTTATCACCAAAGCCATCGCCAAAGAGCATTTCGACTACATCATCATCGACTGTCCACCGTCATTGGGCTTGCTGACCTTGAATGCCCTCACCGCAGCCGACTACATCATCATCCCTGTTCAAGCGCAATACCTTGCCATGAGAGGTATGGCAAAGTTGATGGACATCATCCGCATCGTTCAGGAGCGGCTCAACTCCAACCTTAAAGTGGGCGGCATCGTCATCACCCAGTTCGATCGCCGCAAGACGTTGAACCGAAGCGTGAGGGAAATCGTCAATGACAGTTTTCACGAGAAGGTTTTCAAGACCGTCATCCGTGATAATGTGGCTTTGGCAGAAGCACCCATCAACGGCAAGACTATCTTTGAGTATAATCCCAAATCCAATGGTGCCAGTGATTATATGTCTTTGGCAAAAGAAGTGTTAAACTTAAAATAGCATAGCCATGAGCAAGAGCAGTATGTTGAAAGAGGGAATGAAAGGCGGTCTCAACGGACTCCTTTCTTCCACAAAGAAGCCGAGTAAGGAGCAGATAGTCACAGAAACTACACCAGCACCACCTGTGTCTGTTTCTGAGACTACCGAAGTGCCGGTGCATTGCAATTTCCTTATCAACAAGAGCATCCACACGAGGATGAAGTACCTCGCCATCAAGAAAGGGATGTCCTTGCGTGATATTGTCAATGAGGCAATGACAGAATACCTAAAGCGGCATGACACATGAGTGCCGCGCGGTATCATCGCCGAACAGACGATGATACCGCTATCTCTTCTATAAACAGACTTTACTATCCGTAGTATGGTAGTAAAAACTATTCGACTATTATACTATTCGTAGTCGATACTACTTTTAGAAAATACTATCCAACTCATTTTTAGGGCAATAGTTTTCTCTGCTTGTAGGACTGTCTCCATGCTGATAAAAGGCAATGTCGTTCCCTATTACAAGATTTTCTCTTTTTCCCTCATATCAACTATCGTCCTTCCCCATATACAGCTTCGCCCCACGCCATCCCGCCCGTTTCCTCTTTTACATAACAGATTTCTTTTCGCCTGCCTTGCCGCTGCGGATATTGTTTTGCAAAGGTAATGCTGGCGATTGTTCAAACACCAAATCGTCCATTGCATTTGACCGAAAAATCTTCCTCTGCGTGCAGAGCGTATTTTTCGCTCCCGATTTGGCTTTTTGATCGCCATCACTCTTGGAAAGCAAAAAATATCCCTTGGGCAGGCAGGAAAAGCCTCCGAAATAAGGGAAGAAAAAACATAAGAGCAATGGCACACAAGAATGACTATCAAATCCAAAAGCAGTTAGACAAGCCTCAGACTTGGTTCTGCAAATACTATCCCGCACGCATCCGCAATGTGGGTGAGAAGGAGATTGCCGACAGACAATTAGTGTTTGACTTCAAGGACGGAAGAGCCTACGAGGAAGTGGCGCAGCGCACCGCAGAGAATATGCTGACACTCTACGGCAAGGGTTGCGTGAACATCGTCTTCGCCCCCGTTCCAGCATCCACAAGCGAGAGCAACGAACTCCGCTACAAGGCTTTCTGCCACAGGGTGTGTGAATTGACAGGAGCGGAAAACGGCTACGAGCACGTGAGGGTATGCGGAGAGCGTAAGACCATCCACGATAACCGCAAGAACGAGGATGAAGTCCGCAAGGCGAATGTCGTTGAGTTTGATGAGCCGTTCTTCGACAACAAAATGGTGTTGGTCTTTGACGATGTGATAACCAAGGGTCTCAGCTATGCCAAGTATGCCAACCAACTCGAAAGGCTCGGGGCATGTGTTATTGGCGGTATGTTCCTCGCACGCACACATTATAAAGTAAGGTAAAGTATGACAAAGTACGACAAGGCAGTGTCCGTATGCTTCAGCGGACACCGCAGCGTACCTTTCGCCAAGCGGAGGGAGTTGAAGCAATGTCTCAAATCGGAGATAGCCAAGGCGTATGCCGACGGCTACCGGTATTTCTATTGTGGCATGGCAATGGGATTTGACCTGCTGGCGGCAGAAGCCGCCCTTTCGTTGCAATGCGAGTTGAAGGACTTGCAGGTGATAGCCGTTGTGCCGTTCCGTGGTCAGTCTGACCGGTGGAGCAAGGAAGAGCAAGCCAAGTATGATGCCATCCTGCGCATCGTGGATGACGTGGTCGTATTGAGCGAGCAATACTACAATGGCTGCCTTCTGAGGCGCAACGACTATATGGTCAACCGCAGTTCACGTCTCATAGCCTACTTCGATGGCAATCCCAAGGGCGGCACGTTCTACACCGTCAGAGAAGCCAAGAGGCAGGGATTGGACATAGTGAATCTTCATAATAGTGTATAACCCATAAAACAGAAAATGCTTATGGACGATATTGTTGCAATCATCGTTTGCTACTTCGTGTTCGGAGCTTTGGGCAATGTGCTCAGAGCTTTGTTCGGCGGAGAGAGACGAAACGACTTCCGCCGTGACCGCTAAGCGTCTTTAAACCAAGATACGCTGACAGCCATACGTCTGCACCTTACCCCAAAAAGATGCAGCGGATAATTGTGTCCGTAGGCAAGGATATTCAGATTCCTCACCTTAACATTTTGATAAAAATAAAGATACTGCTGCCTATATTTCAAGACAGCAGTATAAACCTTACTCTGCAGGTGCCCATTTGCAACGCACAGGAGAGACGATTGCACCCTCTGCTTTCAGCTGCTTCATGGCTGCATCTACCTCTTTGCGGTCGAGACCGCTGAGTTCTGCGATTTTACCTGCGTTGAGAGGCTGACCAGCCTCTTTCATTGTTGCCAATACTTTTTCTTTTGCGTCCATTGTTTTGATGATTTGATGTTTTGTTTATAATCTTGTTATTAACTCTTGTATTTTGTCTTCCCTTATAATCTTCGGTTGTGCCTTACCTGCCAGAACGAGAATTTTCTTCCCGTTTCTGTAGATGTGCAGCTGTCTGCTTCGTACCACTGCTGTCAAGGTCTCATCATCCTGCATGGCTTGCCATATAGGATAATACACACCTTCTGGTTCAAACAACTTCTTCTGAAGGTGTGAGCACATGTTGGTTGTATCTATTGTCATATCGTTACGTCATATCATTAACATGATTCTGCCAGCTTCTTTTGTGAACATTTCAGGGAAACGGCAGATTGTTGCATACACCTGCTTGCTTGTCACAGGCTGACCGTCCTTTCTCAGGTGCAGCCTATGACGATTGATGGCATCGGCAATCTGGTCGGTTGTCATGCCGCCATTTCGCTTTACCATCACATATACTATGGCTTCTTCTATCTTCATCCTTTATTCATCTGTTTTTCAATCCATGCCATCAATACGGCAACAGCATATTCCTGTTCTTCCTTGGTCAGTGCCCTGCCTGCTGAGATGTGATGCCACTTGAAGAAGCATCCCCGGCAACAACAGCCAGTGGCATGTTGAGCCAGGAAAACAGGATGCCCACGCATGGGAGTCTGCTTGCCGTCGTTCGGTATGACAGCCGGAGCAAGTCTTTTTGCCACAAAGTCCTCTGCGTGTTTTCGTATCGTCGGCAATCCCTTTTCCATTACATACTCCCTGTCTTGCTTGGACAGATGGAACCGGCTGCGAAAATCAGACTTTGCCAATCTCTCAAAGAGATTCGTCAGGTCATACTCTTTCTTATCACCAGGAACGCTTTCTTGCGGCTCTTCCTCTTGGAACAACGATGGATATATGTATTTCTGTGACATCATTATCTGTTGCTTCTGATTTCTAATGTTATATCCATATATGACCGCTTGCCGTCTATATAGTCTGCATAGAGTATTTCTTCGCTTCTGCCTTTCAGAATATGGCACTTACCGCACAGCTCACAGTTGTGCAGACATCTCCATTCATTCAGAACGTAATCCAAACGTTCCTCTCGTGTAGATGATTCAATAGAGGGTGTGCTCATAATCAGTGTCTCCCACAGCGTGGTCAATCAGTGCCTGAAACTCTTCTTCCGTATAGTCTTCTTCCCAACCATACGTTACGTCCTTTATGCCCAAAGTAAACCCTAATGCCTCAGAATAGGATATGCCAATTTCAGCTGCAAGGTCTCTTGCCGCTTGAAAAATCTGCTCTTCTTTGCTTAAGGGCAGTTGTTTCGCTTTCTTATGTTTTTTCTTTGGTTTCCCCATTTGAGTATATTCGTTTAATAATCAGCGTTGATGGGCATCTTGAAATTCCTGTATTTCTTTCGGAGTTCCTCATTTTGCGCCTTCATTTCCTCATACATATCATTCAGTGCGTCAGGAAATCCCCATCCACAAGGGCTTGCCCAACGAAGGCATTGCTTGATTCGGGAATCATACTTGTCCCAAAGGTCATAAAGCACGATGTGGCGCAATGTCTTGTCGAAATTACTCTCAACAGAATCATAGAATTGCTCCCACATGTCTCCATAGTCATAAGTGAACTGACAGGCATTCTCCATATAGAACACCATCAATTCTGCGACTGAATCTTCCGAAGGCTTCAGTTTCTTGAAGTCGGACAATGCCTTGCGGCACACTGAGAAGCGTGTCTTTGGCTCTCTGTTTCTGCTCGGATAGAACTCTTCCCGTATGATGTGCTTATACTCTTCCAGCTTCTGGCCCTCATTCGGCTCTGCATAGAAGTCAAGATATTCCTTTGCCTCTTTCCGTGCAGAATAAAGTTCCAATACCATTTTTATTATTTCACTCTTGTCCATGGACATGAGGACAGACTTTAATTTAGATTTTGACATTTCTGCTCTTTTATCTTAAAAACGGGTCAATCGTTGCCAGCAACTCTGATTTCTGCATCACACCGCTCGTCCTCCACAACACTTCGCCGCGTCTGAACAGCATCAATGTGGGCACAGACTGTATGCCATACTGACTTGCAGTCACCCCATACTTGTCCACATCTACCTTGATGATGCGGATTCTGTCACCCAACACTTCCTTCACCTGCTCAAGGATGGGGTGCATCATCTTGCATGGCTGGCACCAGGTGGCGAAGAAATCGACCAAGACAAGTTGGTCACTTGATATAACGTCTTTGAATGTTTCCATTACGATTTTCTGTAAAATTATGCTATTTTCTTTCCTGTTATCTTACAATACTGCCCTGCAAATGTTAAAATCGAGAAGAATTCAATGAAAAACCTTCGTTATTTCAAAGAATATTCGTACCTTTGCAGCGCTCATCTATAGATAGAAGGAGTTTCGAGACCCGGTTGCCTTTGATGCAATTCGGGTCTTGCGTTTTATAGTGGTGTCTGCAATCTCTTTTTCATCTTCTTTTCCAAAGCCTTTAGTCCATACTCTTTGTTAAGATGGTATGCTGTCAACAGATAGAATCCGTTGCTACGTTGTTGTTCCAAGACAATAACATACTTTTCCACTTTATCATAGATGTATGTTTTCTTGACCTTACGCTTTTTGCCGTCCCTCTCTTCTATGGTAAATACATCCAGATTGTCTGGTGTCAATTCTCTCACATGGTGATTTATCCAATGAAGCCTTTGTGAACGAGCCATCTCGAATACTCGCTTTGGATAAGTCGTACCGTCTTCGTTCTCAACCATGATTTCTTCACAGGTAAGATGCTTGAACAATCTTGCCATGTCAATCTCGCCATCTGTCTTTATAGGATAGATGCGCCACCCTCTGAATGAGAATTGACAGTTATCTTCTATATCACGCTTGAATATTGCATGAAGATCATGCTCTCTTTCTCGTTCACTGAGATATGCCAGTTCCAGCAGCTCAGGGTATTTCTTGATAATATTCAAACTGCTCATTGGCTATTTCAGTGCGATAAAAAACAAATTAAACTTCTTTCTAAATTTGGGAGTTGTGGTGTTGAGACTGATATTACTGTGTTTTTTTATCTTTTCAATCAGCTTCATTTTGGCTCTCACCCTTCCTTCAACTTCTCCCTTTTCATATCTAAGGTTGTAGTTGATGGCTCCCATTAGAACATCTGCCAATTGGATGAAGACACTTTCGTGTGAACGTATAAACTGAAACCTGCCAATGGAAGAGTTGTATTCCATTATTTTTCTGAGCCTCTCCAGCTTATCGCTACTGCATGTGTCCTTGATATCCATATATATGTTATATGTATAATCCATGTCCATCTTGTGATGCAGCAATTGGTAGTACATGCGAAAGTAGAAATCATTAAACGTATAGTCTTCTCGTTTCTCGTCAATCTGACTCTTGTCAACAACCACAGCCCTAAATTCCATGTCATTCATAAAGAACCAGTCTATAAGCTCTGCATAGACTTTATACGTGGCCTCGTGGACATTTGTCCATTTCAGCTCATCACTATAGCCGTGCTTCTTCTTAATATCTTTTATGGCATCTTTTGCCATGCGGATTTGTGTGTATGCTATACTTGTACATCCCAAAAGCATGTAGGGATGACCGTCATGCACCATGTGGGTGCTTTCATCACAGTAGATGTTGAATGTCTTATTCATTGTATCTGTTTTTTGTTTATTCTTTATTCCTTTTCTTCAGCGGTCCACTATGAGGTCCACGGTTCAGCGTCACACCATGCTTGTTGAGTATGCGGAACACGGAACTTCGGCTTGTGAAGCCGCTGATGGCAAAGATGTCATCTATGCTGTGCCCCTCGTTGTACATGTTCACGATATTCTTCTCACGCTCCAGTTTCGACAGTGCCCTTTCCGACTTCTTGGGCGGCCGGATATTCTGTTGCAGATGGATGATGTGTGCCGATGCCTTGCGCAGCACGGCACACTCCTCAGAGAGTGACCCGAACATACGGATGACCTGTGAGGGCTTGGTGTCGGGGAAAAGTTCGTCAAACGTATCGATGCGGTCTTGGATGGAGATGATGCGAACCACCTTCACACGGCAGTATTCTATGAATGTAGCCAGTTCACGGGTGCCACGCAGTGCGTTACTGAACCTCGACACCACCAGCTCGTCGCCGCGCTCCAGACTCGATATGAGCTGCTTCCACATCGGGCGCAGCCTCTCGTGTTCGGACAGTTCCTCTATCACCTGAACACAGCCGTATTGCTGCATCCAAGCCTTGTCTTCTGCATACTCTTCGCCATTGGTGGCGATAAAGATGTAACCTACTTTTGCCATACTGTTGTACGCTATTAAATGAAATCAAGTGCAAAGGTACACTATTTTTCCGAGAAACAATCATACTTGAACGAAAAATCATACTTAAACACGATAATTTGCCATTTTCTTTTCACTTGATTTCATTGAAAATCATACTCGCAAGTATGATACACAAATAAGATTAAACTTACTGTCATTCTTGCAAATATATCGCTGAAACGCATTAACTTTGCACCGTCAATTTCAAAATCAGACTCAAAATAATGACAACAATGAAATATGAAACCCAACTTTTCGGAGGACAAACCAACCTCCATTGCATGAAGCAAATATTGCATAATGCAAAATCAAACTCGCATGGCTGTATCAGACTTGCCATTTGTATTGCCACTGCGTTTGCCGTAGTCATGCTGACAGCATGTTCAGACGGAAACGGCACGAAGTCGTTCCATTCGAGCGATGAAGCCATCAGAGAGTATCATGGCTTTCTGACCACTCTTCGACAGAACGGCAAGGTCTCAATTCAGACATTAGTTAAGATTGTCAACGAATGGCGCGTGTTGGACGATTCCGTGACATCGTGCATCTCACGTGACACTGTCAGGAAAGCCCACTCATACCCGTTCACGGTATATCATGAGTTGAACGACTCCATCCACATCGAGCTGTGCCGTATGGCGATGTCTAAGCAACGCACCTTTCACGACCTGCTCTATCTCAGAGAACAGACCTCTTCCCATGTTGGTGATGAGGAACTACAGCAAGCCGTGAAGGAAGCACAGCCATTCTTCGCTTCCTTGGATAGCCTGCCTATATATAATAAAGGTGGTAAACAGGCGGTACTGAAGCGTTACCTGCTGTTCCTGCAAAAATCCGCCAAGCAAGGCATTCACGGCAAGGAAGACCTGCTCGCTTTCATCAAGGAAGAGCATTTGTATTTCAAATCCTTCCTGCAATACCTGCCGGATTTTGCTGACGATGACATCGGTGACATCAGACGAAACACCGAACACTGCTGTCGGGAGATACTCCGTGCCGCCGACCGCAAGGATTTGTCCCACAAGGATGCAATGATATACCTCTCCATGCGCACCAACCACCGTCTGCTGCGCAACGCACAAGCGGCTATCGAGGATCTGAATAGTGGCAGGGTAAAGGACGAGCACACCATGCACGCCTACCTCCTGATGATGATGCAGCCGTTCATGACGATGGATGACCTTTCCGTGAGCGTGCTCTCCGACAAGGACAAGGCAGACCTCTACAAAATAGCCGATGCGCTCCCCAAGGAGATGGACGGTCTGGCCAAGAAACTGCACCTCGACAAGCAACGCCTGTCGGATATGCCCATGCTCATGATGAAGATTTATGTCACAAGATTATAAACACCCCAAACAGAGAATACGATTATGTTAGAACAGTTTTGCGATGATTTCCTTGCCGTCGTGCCTTTGCAGTTGCCAGAACTGCTGGACAAGCGCAAGATGGAGAAGCCTGTCAAGTATGACGATTACGTGCTTCTTACTTTCCAGTTGAACACCCCTTTCACGATAGAGGAGGTGATGGATATGCTCGAAGACGAGATGGAAATGATAATCCTCTATCACCACATTCCAAGCCGTCATACGGAGTTCGGACACAGCTGCTGTGCCTATTCCAACCCTTCTTTCGGACGGATGTTCAAGGTCAACGGCTCCACAGATGAGCGTGGCATGGTCAGCCAGATAAAAGTGACCATCTATGACTCGCTGGAGCACATGTCGGCAGATGTATGCCTCGACCTCAGTCTGCATTGCAAGAACGGGTTCTTCAAATACATGAAGCCCAAGGAGGAAGTCCTGCTCGACTTCATTTGAAAGTTACATTTGCCAGATGACAGTCCTGTTCTACCGCAACAACGCTCCATTCTGTTGTCCACAACAAAGGCCAAAGTCATGCCACAAGCTCCCGACCATCTGATGAAGGAAACGCTTTACATGAAGATTATCCATCTTCTCGACCGTCACCGCACATGGCTGGAGATTGAGAGCATCGCCACTGTCCGCAACCACACGATAGTCAGGAACGGCAGAATGACCGACATCCTCAGCCGTGTGCTTGTGGTCAAGGCCATCCACCATCATTTCCCCTACACGAGAGGGCAAGTGTGGCAGATAGCCGAGTACGACTTGGAACAGGCTATCAAGAGCCTTCGGACAACCGACGGAGCTTTCCGTCAGAGAATAATCAAGGGAGAACTGACACTGGAGGATGTGGAGCGTATCATATCCACTGCCACACACGGTGTCGTCCAGCCCGACCTGAGTCCACTTCCATTATTCACATGCTATACATATTATGACAAGTAAGATACTGTTTCTCATCCTGATGTCAGCGTTCTTCTTTGTGACGATGATTCTGCACAGAAGCCGCAGACAGTTTATGACACGGTTCTATCTGCGCATGACCGCGCTTGTGACAGCAAGGAAGCTCTACCGGTTGATGCTGCTCATCCTGCTGTACGTGTTCCACTTCCTCTACCTCTGTGTACACTATAACGACATAGGCGTAGTGGCTTCCACCATAGCGTTTGCCATATTCTTTGTCTTTATGGATGTGGAGAGGTGGCTACAGCGTCTGCACGAGGAGCGGACACCCTTCTGCATCGCCGCGTTGGCGGCAGTGGTGTTTGTCTTCACTCCTCATCTGTTCACGCTTGCTGTCACCATCTCCTTTGTCCTTCTGGCATCACTGTTCTATCCCTCGCGCATAGTCATATCGCTGTGGAAGAACAAGGCTGACCGCAAGATGCTCCTCGAAGACACAGAAATGCTCATCATATACTACTATTAAGTATCACCTGTATCATGCCGTTCCTTTTGTATAATGGAGCTGGCGACAAACAACAGTATTCACCAAACAGATTATTGAAATGAAGAAACAGAAACATAGAACGAGTTCCGGCAAGATGTCTGAACGGATGTCCCTGTTGGAGTTCTTGAAAGAGAGGTCCGGGATAAGGCTGTCGAAGCTCGAAGCCTACCTTGACCTTGTAGACAAGGCTTCTGTACAGTACATCCCCAAGGATCTGTGCAAGCAGGAGTTCAGCCTGTCCAACGGGCAGTTTGTAATCACCATTACCGAACTGGCAGGATGCTGGCATTGGCACCGCGCCACTGTCCGCACCTTCATCGAGCAGTTGGAGAAGATGAACCAGATTTCCGTCACCCGTCTCACGAAGAGCCAAATCATCACCATCCCGATGTTGGCTGAGACACCTGCCGTTTCTCCGATTGACGCAGCCTTGGATGTGTTCCGCCAGAAGATGTGTACCGCATTGGACGAATGGCGAAGCGGCAAGATGTCCGCATCGGCTTGCGCCTCGGAATGTGAACAACTCTACGAAGATGCAACAGAGGAAGTAGCCATTATCTTGCAGAAAGCCGACAATGGCAATTCAATTGGCAAGGTGCCATGCGGAAGAAACATTCCCGAATCTGTAGGACACGCCTTTTGTATGACTGCACTCACAGCTGTCTGCGAAGCCACCTTCCATCAGGTGCTTTCGCAGGAAACAGATAACGCCCTCGTTACCTCCCTTCTTCCCTTCTTTTACAAAGACCTGGGAGGAGACTGGCTCTCATTCATCGAGGCGGCAAAGGCAATATCAGAATTGGCATTGGATGGCAGCTCACCAGCCTTGCATCAGGAAAGCGCAGCCATCAAGTCACAGTTTCAGTCACTCTGCCGACCGTTCCTTGCCATTGTAGCCAACCAAGAGGGCTCCTGTCCATCAAAAGGCTGTATTAACCTCTAATAATCACCGTACAACGCTTCTTCTTTTCTACTGGCACAGTGTTTACACGTCTGCCATTGCTGTAAAATAATCGGGCTTGCCCGTTGGTCGGAAATGAGGGAATTTGGGTAGCCTAATACCCCTCTTGGTCTCCGACCATCGGGAGGCTGTCCTTACAAGCAGCAAGCTGGAGACAGGAGAGTTGTACACACATAAAAGGAAATAGGTTATGGCAACACCAAAACAGGTTATGGATTTCCGACCATCTAAGGGAATCACCACAGCACAGAGCAACGAGCACCAACGCCGTTGGACGGAAAAGGGTTGGGGATCCGCTGAATCAACAGGCAACTACGACCGCAGCCGTGAGCGGCTCAACTTCGAGGTTCGGGGCGGCAAGGTTTGTCCTATAGACAAGAGCCGAAGCATCCCGGAGCGCATGGCAGACATCCTGCGGAGCCGTGGAATCAAAGACCCCAACGAGGGACTGGCAGAGCCACGCTTCCGCACAGTGGTCAATTTCATCTTCGGAGGCTCACGAGAACGTATGACAGAATTGGCATTCGGTGACCAGAAGGTGAATCTCACTCACGGAGCGGACAATTCGCATCTAACCCGATGCAAGGACATTGAGGAATGGGCAAAGGATGTTTACCGCTTTGTTGCGGACAAATACGGTGAGGAGAACATCGTCGCTTTCATCTTACACTTGGACGAAACCAATCCGCACGTTCACTGCACCCTCTTGCCAATCAAGGACGGCAAGTTTGCATACAAACAGATATTCGCCGGAAAGGACAAGTACGAGTTTTCTGCCAGGATGAAAGCCCTGCACAGCGAATTTGCCGATGTCAACAAGCGTTGGGGCATGGAGCGCGGAACTTCCGTCTCAGAGACGGGAGCACGCCACCGCACCACCGAAGAATACCGCCGCCAGCTGTCAGAACAGTGCACCACCATTGAGCAGTCCGTCGCCACCCATCAGCGGACACTCGCCTCGCTCCAATCGGACATCCGTCTGGCAGAGCGGAGAGTAAAAGGACTCACCTCAATGGTCAACAACCTCTTGCAGGAGAAGGCTGAGAAGGAGGCGGCACTTGCTGAATTGCATCGGCAGATTCTTGCAGGTCACGACAATCCTGATGCTCTCCGTCAGCAAGTCCAAGAGCTGGAGCAGGAACTGTCCGCTATCCAGTCGAAACTGGACGACAAGCAGGAGAAGCTCTCAGAGGCTGACCGCAAGCTCGATGCCCTGCGTGAGGAGATGACCGCCATGAAGGAGCGCACGGAGGAGTTGCGGCAGGAGGCACACAGATATTCCGATACTATCCGACAAGGTGCGGACACCGTTCTCAGAAATGCCCTTCTCGAAAACATGGTCAGCGAGTTCTCCGAACGTGTGGCACGGCTTTCCAATGAGGGCAAGGACGTGTTTGACGGTTCCCTGCTTCAGGCCTTTGCGGAGAATGGAACGGAGGTGATGTACTGTGCCACGCTTCTATTCCTCGGCTACGTCGATGATGCCACCACCTTTGCCGAAGGTCATGGCGGTGGCGGCAGTTCGTCCGACCTCAAATGGGGACGTGACGATGACGAGGATGAACGCGCTTGGGCACGCCGTTGCATGATGAAAGCTGCACGCATGATGCGCCCCTCTTCCGGCAAAAGGAAGAAACGATAAGCGGCACTGTCACGTATCACCTGTTATAGTATTCACCAGATTAAATTGAACAACATGAGAAAAATACTTATTCTATCCCTTGGCTTCGCCCTTTCATTGGGTGCGCAAGCCAAAGACTATCACCGCACGGCGGACACCACCACCGTTGTATGCAGACTTTCGGCAGACGGTATGCTTCGTCCGCTTAAACCTTCCTACATGAAAGGGGCATTGGTAGCTTCGCCATGGACGGACAACTGGTTTGTCCAAGCGGCAGGAGGAACTACGGTCTTCCTCGGCAAACCGCTCGGATGCAACGACCTATTCGGTCGCATGAAACCGGCATTCTCCGTGTCGATCGGCAAATGGTTCACACCTTCCGTCGGCGGTCGTCTGAACTATGGCGGTATGCAGTTCAACGACTGCAACAACTCCTCGCAGGACTACCAGTACCTGCGTGCTGATTTCATGTGGAATGTCCTCGGCAACCTCTACAAGGACGATGTACACACTCTTGCCAGATGGAGTGTCATTCCATACGTGGGCGTGGGTATGCTGCACAACAAGGTGAATGCCCACAAGCCCTTTGCCATTTCCTACGGCATACAGGGGCAGTATCATCTCTCCCCACGCATTGCTGTTACGGCAGAGATAGGCAACATGACCACCATGCAGGATTTTGACGGCTATGGCAAGGCACACCGCCTTGGCGACCATCTGCTGTCCGCATCCCTCGGCCTCTCTGTCCGCATCGGCAAGACTGGCTGGAAGCGAGTGATAGACGCTCGCCCGTACATCGCACAGAACGAATGGCTTTCGGCATACGCCTCATCCCTTTCTGACAGCAACAGCCGCTATCACGCCCAGCACGATCGAGATTGTCAGACTCTGGAGCAGCTGCGCAAGATTCTTGCCATCGAGGGACTTCTGGACAAGTACGGCCACCTCTTTTCTGACGATGCCGCTTCTTCCGTCACAAATGGCTATCCTCGAAACGACTACAGCGGTCTCAACTCGCTGCGTGCAAGAATGAGAGACAAGTATGGTAATGGTCAAAAGACAAAGGTCATGGAGTCCGCCTCTTGTACAGAAGAATATGGCAATGCTGAAGGTGAGCCGGAAGACGATTACCTATCGCTCATCCACTCAGGAAAGGCTTGCATAGGTGCGCCCATCTATTTCTTCTTTGAACTTGGCACTGACAGGTTGCTCAACAGGTCACAGCTCGTCAATCTCGACGAAGTAGCACGCATCGCCAAGAAATATGGCTTGAAAGTTAAGGTCATCGGCGCTGCCGACAGTGCCACAGGCAGTGAAGCCATCAATGATAACCTCAGCCGTTCCCGTGCCAGATTCATTGCAGAGGAACTGATGAAACGTGGTATGGAAAATGGCACCATCTCTCAGATTTTCGATGGCGGCATTGACGATTACTCGCCCAATGAGGCGAACCGCCATACCAGAATCCTGCTGTATCTATAGCCAGACATACAGCTCCGAACAAGAGCACTAAAACTTTTTTTTCATTGATAAATTTTAGAAAGGGAGGGCTTGTCCGTGATGGATAGGCCCTCCCTTAATCATATATGTATTAACGCATATTCTATGCGCATATCTTTTTTTTATCCGTGTTTCTCAGTACTTGACCAGTCAAGCAGGAAGTCATATATACTCATTATCTGTATGCCGTTTTCGTCGCTCCACTGCTTGGTATGTTCTCCCACGATCAGCAGTTTGCGGAAAGAGTCATCTACAAGACGCAACGACCGTTTCTCCTGTTCCATCTTTTCTGCATCGGGCATACGCCACGCCGACTGGATGTAGATCCGCTCGCTCCCTTTGTTGCAGACAAAATCCACTTCCAATGTCACCCTCTGCTGCTTTCCTTCCGTATTCCTCACTCGATGATAGACGTTACCCACATCCACGAGCCATCCTCGCATACGCATCTCATTGTAGATGACGTTCTCCATGATATGTGTCGGCTCGCTCTGACGGAACGACAGAATAGCATTCCTCAGACCTACGTCCTGATAATAATACTTGGACAACGAACCTATGTATTTCCGTCCTTTGATGTCGAACCTTTCGGATTTTTCGATAAGGAAAGCATCCTGCATATATTCCAGATAAGCCGACACTGTCTTGTCGGTTATGCTCTGCACATTGCTTACGGACTTGAACGTATTGGCTATATTCAGTGCATTGACAGGTGCTCCTATACTGGATGCTACGGTCTTCGACAATTCTTCAAATTCAGGTCTCAGTTCTATGTTGTTCCGCTCGTAGATGTCACGTAGATATACCGTGCGATAAAGGCGACGCAGGAAATCAGCCTTCTTCTCATCCCCAACCTGTGTAAGTAGTTGCGGCAAACCTCCGTACAGTCTGTATTCAGCCCAACCGTCTTCTTTCGAACCATCATACACCGTCATGAACTCCTTGAAGGATAGTGGCCACACATGTATCTCGTCACCTCTGCCTCGGAATTCCGTCACCAGGTCAGAGGACAGGAAACGCGAGTTGGAGCCTGTGACATACACATCCGCCCCTTCGGTAACTGACAAGGAAGAGAGCACCTCTACAAAGTCTTCCACCTCCTGCACCTCGTCGATGATGATATAATAAGTCTCATAGTCAATCATCATCTTTTCCACCCAGTCCAACAGGTAGTCCGGGTTCTTGAACTCTCTGTTCTTCCTACTCTCCATGTCGATGACGAGAATATGGTCTTCTCTCACGCCCTCATCCAATAGATGCTGATGAAAGAGTTTCTTCAGAAGGAACGACTTGCCTGAACGTCGCAATCCTGTGATTATCTTTATGAGCCCGTTGTTCTTTGAACGGCTCAACTGTTCTATGTATCTATATCTGTTTACTATCATATTTTACGAAAAACTGTCACTTGTGACACTTTTTCGGAGGCAAAGTTATATATTTTATCCTAAATCAAAGAAAGAAATAAAGAAAAATGCACTAAAAATCAATGATTTTCCTGTTTTGTAGTGTCTATTCCACTTGCCGATGCCCATTTTTCTTTGCAAAGTTACTGCCCGGGCGAATGGTCAAGTACCGCCATGCTAACAGGCAGAGGACTGAACGACAGCTTTCCGCAAATCAAAGATTTGGGTATTTCATTAACTCCTCCGTCTGTTTTCTTGCCTTATCGCCCTCATTCCGCAGTCTTTTGATGCACGAAAAATCAGTTCCCGACAAGAGGAGCCGAAAGGCTTCAAAAGGAGGGAAGAAAAACAAGTTGAACAAATAATTTCTTTGCGTATGGAATTACACAGATTATCAGAAAACGAGCAGGCATTTGTCGAGTGCTTCTCACGGTTCGTAAACGGTCAGATGGGGTCAGCCGCCAAGGTAGGCAATGCCCTTGCAGATGACCATCGCTATCTTATCAACGAAAAGGGCAAGGTGGTGTTTGCCTTCTTGGAACGCCTTGCCAACGACTATCAAAAAGGTCGTTATGACCAGCGTGACGAGTGGGTGTGCCGATTGGCAGCAGAGGCCATCGAACACCTTGTAGAGAACAGAATGTATTACAGAACACTTAACAACGATTGACTATGGCAAGCAGATTGATTACACCCGTATTGGAGGAGATACTGAAATCCTATCCTCTGTATTCACAGGACGGCAAAGGCAAGGATGCCGTTTGTGTGGCAATATTCTTCATCGGACACGTCCGTTGGTTCGTACTTGAAGGACAGCCGGAAGGTAACGACACCACGTTGTTCACCATCGTATGCGGTCTGCATGAAACGGAGTATGGCTATACCTCCGTCAATGAAATGGAGAGCGTAAAGGTGGATGGCTCCAAATATGGAGTGGACGAGATATTTCAAGTGGAGCAGTTGGACGGCTTCAAGCCGGTGAAACTGAAGAGCATTCCAGACGAGGATTTACAAGCATTCCTTCATAATATGGAATGACCCCAAATTAAATCAGCCGCAGGGACATTACTCCTTGCGGCTGACTATTGTTAGTACCTACTATGAGTAGTAAAGCCTACGATTAGTATATACTACGATACTACTCTCATCTTCGGAAAGCGGACTTGGCAACGTGCTCCTCTTGTACCTCTTCCTTCTGGTACTCCTCCATGTCAAGCAGTTGCTCATACGCAGAGCTGATGTTTGCGTCCATAGAATGGTTGTGGCTGAAAGGGAAGGTATGCTTCACAGAGAGTCCTGCATTGGTCACAGTCCCCACATCCAGGCTATCCTTATCCTTGTTATATTGCAGGTTCAGCAAACCACCATTCGGCATTTGGAATATCGGCATTTTTCGCTGCGCCAATTCCGAAAACTCTTCGGCGGTCATCTCCCTCGCCACAGCCTTCACGTCCTCACTGGCACGTCCTATGCCATAGCGAGTGATATGGTCACGCACTTCTTGCTCCGTATGCTTCAGGAACACCTCATACGTACCGCCGACACTCCCGTTATAGACCACTGCAAAGTCCTTGTCCTCTATTAGCAGGTCATCGCCTCTGTTCTGGCACGGCTTCCTGTAGGTCTGCTCCTCGTCCATGCCGTTCCCGTCATAGTATTCCTTGGCAAGCGTCAGCAGTCCTTGATAGTCACCTTTCTCCTTTAGCTTATCCAGTTCCGATGTGTCATCCGTTGATTGGAGATAGGCGATGGAGGCATAATAGACGTTTTCTTTCGATTGTGAAGGCTCTGTCAGGCTTTTGTACTGGGCAAAAGCCTCCTGATAATTGGTGTCAAGGTCTTTGCCGTGGTCGTAAGGAACAGAGAGTTTCACTTCCAGACCGTTACTCGTCGGCACAGCAATCTTTACAGAGTCCTCCTTCTCATGATGCTGGATATATACAGCAGAACCATTATATGCCAAGACTGCATGGTCGCCGTCATCTATGGATAGATAACTTTTCCCTTGCCCGTTTTCCTGCTCAGCCTTTTTCTCCTGGTCTATCTCCATAGCAATCTTGTCGATATGCTGCGTGAGCATTGAGGTAGCTTTTTTCACATCGAGTAGCGTGGTCTTGATGAACTGCGGCGACTCCTTCAGCGAATCCAGCCAAGACTTCAAATAGGCAGCCGAATCTCCTTTCAGATGCTTTGTCATGCCATACCGCTGAGCGGTCAGCGCAGCCGTCAGTTCTGCCACCAGTTCCTCGCGTGCATACTCTGCCGAGCCGAAGGTAGCGGGCTTGATGCGGTCTAACTGTCCCTCCGCACCCGTGGAGTGTCCCATCTCGTGGAAAAGGTTCGAGTAGAAAGACTCCCCATCCTTGAACTGCCTTTTCTCAGGCATCACAATCTCATTCTTGCTGATGGAGAAATAGGCGGAATCACCGAACATCGGTTTGATGGGACATATCCAACGGTTGTCCGCTATCATCCTATCCACGGGTTCAAAGGCAAACTGCTCGTCCTTCTCTACCTTGGGCATCGAGTATTCCTGTTCCAGTTTCTCCCAAAACTCTGGTCTGACCTCCTTCAGGTTGGTCTGCGCCACATTGAAGACATGGTAAGTCTGAAGCTTTGGATATACATTGTACTTTTCGCGCTCTTCCTGAGAGAGCAGTTTGTAGTCCTCCCACTTGATGTGTTCCTTTGTTTCCTTATTGACCACCGTAAACGTGGTGAGCATCACGGGGAAAGAATGCTCACCTTTCAGTACTGACACACGGGGCTTCTGTTCCTCGTCTTTCTTGCCAGTTTTGTTAAACTGCTGTATGCGGTCGAAGGTACAGAAGCGAGGAATCTTGTAACCCTCCTTCTCGCAATGCAGGAGCAACATCATAGCGTTCATGCCATTATATTCTCGTCCGTTCAGGTTTTTCGGCCATTGCAACGCACCTTCAGTAAACCAGGGCTTTTTCCATCCGTCTTTGCCCGACAGCGACTGAATACGCTCAATCATCATATCGGCAAACAGGTCGAGTGCCTTGTCTTCGGCACTCGGACCTTCCTTAGCATAAGGCTTTCCCATAGTCAATTAACCATTATAGGGCTGCGGAACATATTCGCTCATTTCAGACACTCGGCAGGAGAAGTCCAGTTTGTCATTGAAGACACTGACAGACAATGCCCCTTTGATGTTCGCTTTCACGCCTGGTTGCAGCCATGCCTCGCATTTGCCATCGAATAGGAAGAAACTTACCCAGATGTATTCAAATCCGTCCTGTACTTTCTCTGCGCTGAAAGCGGAGAACTGGCAGTACGGCACACCATTCTTGTCCGTCTTGTCCTCAATGCTCTTGCCCACCTTGCCGCGGAACTCCATCACGCCCTTGATGCAGTCCTCTGCCTCGTCAGGCTGGTGGCTGATGCTGCTTGCCGACAGGTTGAAATAAAGGACATCGCCCCATTTTCTTGGTACCAATACACCGGCTACCTCAATGCGTTCGCCGATGTTGCAGCTGCCCACCTCCGTCAGTGTCCCATCTTTGATGACCGACACCTCGATGGTCTTGTTAATCCCGCTCTTCGCTGGAATGACTACGTTCATGGCAAAGCTCACGAATGCCTTGCCCTCCTTGTTCGTGCGGCAGGTCGCAGCCTTGCTGACCGTTCCGCACACTGTTACATTACATTTGATCATTGCTCGATACTATTTGAATTATACATATCCATCGTCCAAGTGAAATGTCTTAGCAATGACAATAATCTCTTTTCAATCATCATATACTAGCGCACGTATCAGTTCATAGACTATCCACGCTGCTATGATAAGTTGGAAGCCGAGATAGATGATGGCCACGGTCTGACCGAAAAGCCATTGGGTAAGCATGAAGTGTCCTGCCACAGCTACCATACCCACCAGCAATGTACACAGATGACTTGCTATCCTTTTCATTTCCTTTGCAGATTTTGTTGTTGACTCTCAGCCTCCATCCCTTGCTCGAAGTTCTGCGAAGCCTGCTGTGTCGCCACGATGCCTGTCACCATTCCCGCAATCTTCGTCCGTTTGCTTTCTTCCGACAGATTGGCATTGCCCAAAATGAGCGACAGGCGGTTCATCTCCGAGGAGGTCAGTTCACGGTCAATCTTCACCGTACCGCTCTCTGCATGAAGCACAGTCTTGCCGTTCTCACCCACAGTAATGGTGCATTGCCTCATGCCTGGAACAAGCGAGGTCAAATCTACGAGCCGGTTGGCTGCCATGGCAGAGATAAGTCCTTTTTGTCGTTCCTCATCATTGCTGTCAATCTGCGCTGCCAACATCATCAGCGACATGAAGGTGGTCATCGCCATGTCGAGTATAGGGTCATTCGTTCCCGAAATGCCCACGCCGCTGTCCTCCGAGGAAAGGATTTTCTTCATCCAGTCCTCCGACGAAACCTTCTGCTCCTGTGGCGCATTGCTCTTGTATTTTGCCAACAGGTCATTGCCGTTATGCAGGGCCTGTAGCTTGATGTTGCCTTTCTGTCCGATTTCTGCCAGATAAGCGGCTGGATCCATATCCCTTTTTGAGCCGTCAGCCGATACACTCTTCACTCCGAAATGCAGATGCTCGCCAGTGGTTCTGGTGCCGGTATTTCCCGACACCCCCAACTTCTGACTGGCATTAACCACGTCACCTACCTTTACTGCTATGTCAGACAGATGCAGGTAGGAGCATTGCACCTTGCTGCCATCCTCACGGCTGTATTCCACGGTGACGGATTTCCCTCCTGCCGTGTTCGCATTATGGTTCACCGCCACCACCTTGCCGCCGTTCTCCGTGGCCAACACCGCCTCATGGTTCGTCTTGATGTCAATGCCCTTGTGCATCTGCTGCTTGGTGGCATCCATCGGATCCTGGCGATTGCCGAAAGGCGAGGTGATGAAGAGAAACTCCTCTCGCTCCACAGGAAAGGAATACCCGGCAGACTGCGGTACATGGGCAGCAGGCATTTCTCTACGAGGATTATTCTCCACCCCGAACGACCGACCTTCTGCCCGCATCTCAGCCATCACCTCACTGTCATACTTGTCCAGTCCGTTGGCTTCAATGATGCGCTGCAGACTTGCAGCATAACCGCCGCCCGTGGCATAGCCGGCACGCTCAATGCCCTTCGTCCATCCCTTGTAGTCGTCAGGCGACAGCGTGAAGCACTGCGCATAACGCTTGTTCTGCTTCAGGAACTGCGAGTGATGCTCATAACTGTCACCCACGCTTTTGTACTTACAGAATTTCTCGTTGGGCCTATCATCCGTATAGACTCCATACTCTCCGCCATTCTTCAACCACGATGCCGTAGCCTTGATGCCAAAGTGGTTGTTGCATTCGCGCGACAGTTGGCTCTGTCCGTTGCTGCTCTCCAGTATGGCTTGCGCCAAGATGACGGAGGCAGGAATCCCATACATCCGCATCTGTTCTTTGGCTTCCTCCGCATATTGTGCGGCATACGCTGCGTTCTTTCCCATAAGCCTATCTCCTTAGACTGGTGTGTTGTTCTGTTTCTTGACTTTCCTGTGCCATCTGCTTTCCTGTCTCTTTTCCAGGTGACACCATCTCCGTAATTCCACGCTTCGATGATGTTGTCTGCTTCGGCATTTCCAACTGGTCACAGATGGCCACCCGTTCACCAGCACGAATGAGCTTCGGCAGATAGGTGTCGAGGGCATGATATGGGAATCCTGCCATTGCCAACGGCTTGCCTTCATCATCCTTGCGCCCATTGCTCTTTGTCAGCGTAATACCCAATATTTTGGATGCCTTCACCGCATCATCCTTGTAGGTCTCATAGAAGTCACCGCAGCGAAACAAAAGAATGGCATCAGGATGCTTCTTCTTCAAGTCAAGATATTGTTGGACAAGGGGAGAGACAGCAGCCTTGACAGCCTTTTCATCCTTCTTTTCTTCTTTCTTTTCCTCTTGTTTCTTCTCTTCCCTTTGTTCAGAGCTTTTATCTTCCTTAAGTACCACTTCCTTCTGTTCATCATGCTTATCGACAATTGCCGTCTCCGCTTGCTTCACCTCCGTCGCTTCTTCCTGCTTCTCTTGTGTACTTTGCTCGACATTGTTGTCTTTCTGCAATACATCAGCAAACAGCGAGGCGGCAAGGTTCTGCTTGTAGGAATCCCTGTCAGGAGCCACCCACAATCGTTGCCATTGTGACGGACTGACACTTCTCGGCTGCAACTTCTTGCCGTCAATAGTGGCTGCACACAGGCATTCGCCCGATTTGGCACGGAATACTGCCACACGCTGGATGCGGTTCAAATCAACCTCCTGCTCATTACCTCCGAAGATGTCCACCTTCAGGTCGGGTTTCGCCTCTGCCATAGCATAATACTTCTGTGCCAGTTCCTCACGCACACGCTCGATGTTGTCCATCGACTGCTTCAAGGTGGTGAAGAAATGATTGAGGTCTCCTTTGTCGGGATAGACGGCAAAGCCCTCCTTACCTTCGGGCTTGATGTACAATGCCCACCGCTCCTTGTCATCCTTTACCAACTGCACATTGTCGAAACCGATGTCACGGCTGTGGGTTACGGCCTCAGAAGCATCCAACGAGGATAGGTCTTCGATAGACCAGTTGCGCAGTCTTGATACCGTGATTTTCTTGTCGGCGAAATAACTGTCGTCGGGACGGAAGCCCAAGGCTCCGTCGGGATTGTAGAAACGCACGTTGTCATAACCCTCTTTCTGCAAGGCATTGGTGAAGCGTTGCTTGTTCATGCCCTTGATCTCGTTGTTCACCTCCAACGATGCACCCTGTGGCAGCACCACATCGGCGGTCTTGCTGGCATCATCACGCACGATGACCACAGTACGCTGCTCCTCGTTGGGATGCTGCTTGATTTCGTCTGCTACGAAGTAGTGGTTGGGCAACTGCACCTGTATCTGCGCCGTCTCTCGCTGATGCTGGTCGGTGGCATACTCCACCTTTTCACCCAGTTCGGCTTTCTTCAACACCTTCAGCGCACCGTTCACCTCACTCTCGATGGCATCAATCAGACAAGGGTCTTCCTTCAGTTCCCTCGTCCAATAGTCCACCATGCTAAGGCTGTCCTTTGACAGACGGGCAGGCAGTCCCAGTTCGAGCATCTTCACGCCCGAAGCTATCTCAGTGATGAGTCGTTCCTTCTTCACGGCATCCTCCGACGGGGCTTTGCCGTTCTTCATGACCATGCCCTCACGTGCCAACCGCTGCTGATGACCGGTGGCAGACACCAACTGACGCATCATCTCCTGTACATAGTCATTGTAGTGCTCGAAGTCACGCTGCCGTGGCAGGTAGATGACATCCTTCTCGGTGTCGTAGTGCGCCACACCCGTGCCGTCCTGACGTACATTCACGAGGTTGTCCTTCATCTTCTGAAGGAATCCGTTGACGCACCCATGCAGCTGCTTGTCCTCCTTGTCGCCATAACCTCTATCCTCCACCGTGCCATCCTTCTTCAATGCCGTAGTGTAGGCTGTTTCGTTAGCCATAGGCAGTAGCGTCTGGTCGATATTGAACAGCACACGGATCTCACGGTTTTTCACTCCCTTGTACTGCTGTTTGTCCTGTTCCGACAGTTCTGCGTATGCCTCCTTGGTGATGACATCGTCGGGATTGTTGCGGTTGACGTACTTATTCCAATTGTAATACAGGAACGGCACACCTTTCTCATGCTCCCTCACGCTCTCACCCCGTGCCTTCGCTTCGGAGAACTGCGTAAACAGATTGCTCTTGCAACCCTTGGCATCGGAGTCAAGGGCAAGGACAAGGGCATTGAACGGACTGACCGAAAAGCCCTTGGGATAGAGCTTCGGATAGAGTTTGCCGCTTGCATTCAACCAATGTCCCTTGGCATCCACCGCACTCGTCAGTGCCTCAGTGAGCAGCGACACCTGCTTCTCCGCCGTCCGCTTCTCAAATTCTGATTTCTCTTTCATGCTTTTATCTTTTTGTTTATCTCAATCACATTCTATAATTGGCTTACCAAGCCACCGTTCCCGACAATTTTGTTGTCGGGCTTCACTGTATTCCCCTCGGTCGCACCACGCTCTCCCGTGCCTGCTCTTCGTACTGCATTGCTGCCATCTGTCGCATCTGGTCGTTCTTGGCAAGTATGGCGTTAGCCAATGTATTCAGCGGCAATGCCCCCGACTGATGCGCCCCAATCACACTGTCAGGCAGTTGAATGGTACAAGGCACATGGTCAATGTTGGCAACGAGACACCGCCCTTGCAGCATCGGGTTGCTGATACGAGGATTGAGTGGTTCATCAGGATATTGGCGGTACTGAATGCGAGATGCAGCAGGACTAACTGTAGGTGCAATGCCTTCCTGCTGTTTCCTGCCCAGCACCTCATGTCCCGCTTTGTTGAGCAGATTGGCACCTCCCATACCCATCAACAGCATCTTCAGTATAGGATTCTTCACGAACATTCCAGCCACGATAGAGGCCAAAGGAAGGAGGCTATTGTCCATATTCAGCGATTTTGTCTTGCCAGTGAACAGTCCCACCAGTACATCGGGCAGCATCGCCAACACATAACCAAGGTTCTTGCCGATGTCTGAAAAGCCGTTCAGTCCAAAACTCTGCAACAGCCCGTCCCATCCATTTTCGTTTGTTTGTAAGGCTGTTTCCTCCTGCTGGACTACAGATGGTGTTGCCTCTTCAGTCGATGAATCAGGAGTTTCTTTCGGTTCTGCCTTCTTCTCCTTCTCAGCCTCTGCATCCAGTCTCGCCTTAACCTCCAGATACTCGTCTTCCTGTCCAGGCGCAACTATCAAGGGCACATCCTTGTACTTGCCTGTACGTTTGGTTGCTTCGTTTCTCTGAGGGTCAAGGAACGTACCTTTGTTCCAAGGAAAAGAGGTCTGCTCGGTTTGTTTCGTCCAATCCATAAAAGTGATATTGCTCGTGGGAATCTTGTTCTTGAAATGGCTGTTGGTAGCCTTGATATAGCTGTTCTCGTGGTTCTTGATGACTTTTGCCTGTTTGCGGAATGAGGCGAAGACGTTGGTGCCCGTACCGAAAACTCCCTTGCTGATACACTCCTCGACACAGACCTCTTGGCTGCTACCTTTCTTGCTTAGGTGCTCCATGCCGACATTCATCACCATATCGATACCGACAAACTTGGCGAAGGTTGCCCATGAGCCAATCCCTCCCATGGCCACGACATCGGCACCCGCTCCGGCTGCCCATCCCGCTGCCTTCTCTGTTCGAGAGGGCTTATAGGCTGCCTCTCCTTTGGCTTCTATCTCTGCGGCAAGGGGTGACTTGTTCAGTTCGTAGGGCAGACCGAACAGACTGCTTTGTGCCGCCTTGCGGATGATATAGTCGGCAGAAGATGTTGGCATACGGTCTTTCACCATTTTTTCTATCATCAGCTGCTCCATGCGGTGATCGATATAGGCGTATGCCAAATCACAACCGAGTTGTTTAGAGAGTGCATCGTACCGCTCTCGTCCTATCTCCGTCACCACCGCCTTGCGCCATTCCTCAGCCATCACGGCAAGGTCACGCTGCATATCCTTGTTGCCGACAATAGCCTCCTTGCACATCGCCAGATAGTCTTCGGTGGTCTTGCTGTTCCACTTGCCTGTAATCTTCAGCGTGGCGTATGGGTCATCACCAGGCATATTGGCAGTGGCCAATGAGCGTAGGATGCCAGCCGTACTGTTGGAGTAGGCTCGCATCTCGTCTGCCTGTCTGTTGGACAAGTCCCGTTGCACCCTGCCCATCACGGGGGCAAGGTGACACCCGAAGTAGTCGCCCATCAGACGCTCTATCTCTGCGAATCGCTGACTGTTCTTAACTGCCATATACCTTGTTTATATATTATACTGCTGTAATATCTGTTCCTTTGTCTGCTCGATGGCATTGTGATATATCTCCATCTGCTTAGGATAGTGTTCCTCCAACCATGCGTCCTTGTCCACTTGGCAGTGGATGAACTGCACGGCCATACGTTCCTCAATCTCCACGGAGGGTTCCCCCTCTTCCTTACCATTGAACCATGCCTTTGTCCACCATCTCACGCCAGCCCGGTCGGGATAGACGCTCACTATCCTCGGAATGTCGAAGCTCTGGATATCCACGTCCAAGTCGGCAAGAGGGTCGATGATGCCGTCATGCGTCAGGGCTTGCTCTTGGAGTTTTTTTTTAACACCTCGTCCATCGTGGAGAGATATACCTGATGTCGCATGGCAAGATAGTTGAGAAAGTCGGCAATGAGCAGGTTCTGCACCTTAGTCGCCAAAGGCATACAGCGGTTGCCGATGCCCAAGGGATTAGCCATGCTCGGCATGGTCTCGTAGAAATAATGCTTGCTCGCTCCCAACGAGAAGATGTTTCTCAACGACTGCTCCGTATGTTCGGGCAGAGAGTATGCTCCTTGTTGAAGGTCCTCGAAGTAGGAGGGAAGGAAGCGGAGCATCAATGCCTCTATCTCCTGACGGTCGGTGTCGTAGGGTGAAGGGATGTTCATGTCCAGTTCATTGATGCCCATTTGGGAATTGTGCTCCAATGCCTTGATATTGCCGTAGAGCATGATGAGGAACTCCAACGGATTGATTTCCTCTCCGTCAAACCTCACCTCCATGTGCAGCAGGTCGCCACTGATGGCGATGGTCTGACCGGCCTTGACGCTTTGGGAGAAGTTGGCGAAGACATTGGAGAGATGCCTGTAAGTCACTTCGTATTTGCCGTAGCGGATGGTCTGGTAGATGCCATGCTCCGCGTCCGACCCAATGGCAGAGACGGTTCCCGTTGCCACCGCCGACAGCAGGTAATGGTTCACTGAGAAGTCTATGCCGTGATGGAAGAATGTTTCTCCCGTCACGGGATTTTTCTGCTCTCCGTAACCCAAGGACATCTGCACGTCCTGCTTTATAGGCTCCTCAAACGGCATACAGTAGCCGCTCGATGAGCGCAGTATCATTTCTTCTGTATATCTCATATCACTGTATATTGGTTATCGTTTCATCCCTCTGCTTTGGGTCTCTGCTTCTTTCATGTTCTGCCCATGTGAAGACGTACCGCCTCTGTTAGGCAGAGTTTGCGCCACCTTAGAATTGTTCCCGATGATCATCGCTCCAAGCAGGGCACCCGCAATCTTGCTCATCCAACCAAAGCGTCCGAATACCATGAAGGCGGCAGCCACCAGTCCGACGATGCTCATACCCGACACGTTGCCCTTGCCGATATTGCCAAAGAGATTGCCTATCATGTCGCATCCTACGCCTCCGAACATATTCCTAAAGAAATCACTGATGCCGCTGAACTGGGTGTCCATCTTTCCGGCTACAGTGTTCACCGCATCAACGGCTTCACCAGCCTTGCCCGTCAGACGTTGCACATCGTTGGCGGTTTGTGCCACCGCTTCCGTGGCATTCTCGCCGATGACAGCATCACCTACGATGCGTGCCACGCTCTTGTCTGTGGTCAGCTTCTCCCATGTCACATAGCCTGCGGCACTACCCACTGCGGCCGTCTGCATAGCCTTGCCGGCTCCCATAAGGGTGCGTTGCGGGTGGAGTGCCGCACTGCCTAAGGTCTTTCCAGTTACTCCGATGACATGGCCAGTACCTCGTGCCGCCTTGCCACCATATTTCAATAATGAACTCCAAAATCCCATATCTTATCGTTTTTTAATCACGGTTTGACTTCGTCTTCTTCTGTCACGACTCGGCATAGCTCGAACAAGTTCGGCTCTGCTCTCGCTGCTCCATCAGTTTACGTTCTTGCCCACCTGCTTCCACCGCCTCTTGGCAGCCGCTGCTATCTCGGCTTTGTTCGCTTTGGTGGGTCTTGCCCCTTCGTCTATCTCCATCCAAACATCGCCCATGGTGGTGTATTTCACCGCCCTCGTCAGTCGCTTCAACTGCTTGTTCATCTTCTTCAGTTTGGGTCGGATGCCGAAGACTATCTCCACACGCTCCTTCTCGGTCATCTTGTTGCCCGACAGGCATACCGTGCGTATGTCATTAACTATCTCGATGCTGTTCATAATCAGCTCGCGGTATATCTTGTTGCGCTTGGCTGACAGGGCTACGGCAAGTCCGTTGGCAGGATGGGCATCCAACTGCGCCACCAATCCACCCATATTGTCCACCAACTGACCTATCTCGTGATAGAAACCATATATCTGTGCGGCATAGCTGACGATGGAACGGAAGGAGTCCAGATAGTTGTTGAACTCCCGCTGCAGGTCGGTAGTGGCTTCCACTTCCTCCTTGGTCCAGATATGGCCGGTGGATTGTAGCAGCATCACTTTCTCCTGATTCTTCAGTTCTTTCTCCGCCTTGTTGGTGTACATCAGAATCATCCCCGCAAGAGTCGGGTCGTTCTGCGCCCGCACTCCTGCAAAAGATGATATAAACATAAAAATGGCAATTGATATGAAATACTTCATGACTGATTCCTTTATCGTTAATCACTGATGGTCATACGTCCTGCTCTGCGCCATCTGCTAAGGGCTTGGGTGGCTATCTCTCCATTGCTTCGGTCTATCATCCCTGCCGTCACGCCGTTCCACACATCGGTCATGGTGTAATATCGTATAGACAGATAAAGACGATGCAGCTTCTTGCTGAAGGCACTCAGCTTGTCGTTCAGTGCCCACAGCGTCTTGCTCCTTTCCGCACCAGTCAGCATGTTCTCTTTGCCTCCTTTGGCGACTGCATCTTTCAGCAGTGTGAAGACGGACACCAATTCCGTGGCGGTCTCCATATACAGGTTGTTCATCGAGAGGGTGGCAACGATGCCTTGCGGATTATTGTTGATGGCCTTGCGCATCTTACACAAGGTGATGAATATCTTCACTCCATCGTCGTACAGATAGGTACAGGCTTTGAGGGAAGAGGCATAACCACTGGCGGTTTTCAGATAACTGTTGTACTTCTTCTCCCATTCGTGTATCTTGGTGAACTCTGCGGCGATGGTATTCTGCAACAGGGCAGTCTTGGTCTGACCTTTGATTTCCTTCTCTATCTCACCGTTGATGGCTTCGTTGCCCTCTGCTAATGCCATCCATTCCAAAGGGTTGGCAGTCACAATCTGTGCATGGGCTGACGGCACGCTCAGTACCAATGCCACGACAATGAACCAAATCTTATCTATTCGTAATCTCATATACGCCCTTTCTTCGTTTGTTCGTTTCTACTCTTGTTCGTATCACACTCACCACGTCATAGCTGTTGCTGATGCCGGTCATTTCCAGTTTCGGTGTCGTTCTATCCATCGACAACACGGTCACGCTTTTCAGTCCGCATAACTGTTGTATCAATGTCTGATGCTCGGCAAAGTCCACCACTCGGTACAACTCCATGTAGTTCACGCTCCGCTGAAACACTCCGTGCTCACAGATGAGTTGCTCGCTCCCGATATGGTAGCGGATACTCCTCAGATAGATGAATCGGTAGAGTAAACAGAGGGAGAACAGGAGGCTGAAGACAAGCAACAGGGTACTATATGCACAACCGGGCAATCCTCCGATTAGGAGCATTGCCACGCACAACAGCAACAGAGGCAGTTCGTTGATGAAAAACTGTCCGATGCTGGGGCACAAGGTGATGATGCTATTATCTTCTTGTCTCATACGCTTCTATGATATGTGTTCTTTTCTTCTTTTTCCCTTTGTTTCTCTGCCTTGCCGGCTGCGATAAACTCGGCATAGTCGAAGGTATCTGGTTCGCCCTTGGCAATCAGTTCTGCTGATTTCTTGTTGAGCAGCGCATCGTTCCAGTCCTTGTAGCAACCCAATGGATGATAGGCTTGCACATGCTCGTGACGGAAGCCCATCTCTGCTGCCACCTTCCTGAAGTTTGCAACAAACTGCCGCCCTGCATCGTCCTTGTCAAAACCCAAATAGTGCCGTGCGTTGGGAGTAACGGACAGAAGTCCTCGCATCTGTCCCTCGGTGGGTGTGCCGCCCGTAGATACATACACCATCTTTACAGGATTTATCTGATACTCTGCCATGGCATCGTAGGCACTCTCAAACCATACAATTTCGCTTGCTTTATCCAACGGCTCGCCCGTGAGGTTGGCAATCCACAGTCCTTCACTGCTGTTGCTTCCTTCTGCCTTGCCCTTGTAACCGCCGCTACCGTCCATCTTCGGTCGTCCTCGTTCCTCAAAGCCCACAGTCTTGTCGGGTGTCTTGGGCAGTACAAGCGGAAAGGCAAGGTTGGCAAAGGTAAGTCCATCCGTCCGATGCTTAGTAGCCAGACAGAAATGCCGATGAAAAGCATACTGCGTATAGAGGTCGATGCCTCGGAACTTAAAATAGGGATAAAACCTTTTCTGCGTTTCCCTGTCCTGCGGATTGAACTTGTGGATGTCGTAGTCATTCAGGTTGAATGGCTTTCCGTCCTTTCTTGGTTCTGTAATCTTCGATGGTCTGTCCTCTATGGGTTGGTTGAGCAGTCGGTTGCAGACGAGGTTGACGAGTCGGTCAGGAGACATTCCCACCTTGTTCTCTGAAAACATTTCTGGATGCTCCTTGATGAACGAAATGACATTATACACCTTCTGCTGCGGTGGTTGGAAGCAACATTTCCCATTCTGCGTGACAATGAACTTATCACCACGCACCCGTCTGCCCTCACTGTCAGTACGCACATACGACGGATAACGCAAGCCATCTCTCTTGTTCAGATGATACCCTGCGTCCACCAGTACTTCCTGTATGCTCAACCTGTCCAGAAAGTCATCGTATGTCAGTTCACTACTCATTATAAATTATAAATTGTAAATTATACATTGTTAATATCCTCTCCTTATCTCCGTGGCAACATGATTTGCTTCTGCCTCAAAGTACCTTGCCGCAATCTCCTGTGGCGAATCCACTCCCGGTTTGAAGTAAGGACGTGGACCGCCATGATGCTCTGCATAGAACTCCGGGGCTGGATGGTGATGATGGTGGCTTATGTCATGCGCCACCTCTGCTGTAACGACTGCTCCTGCCGTCAGAGCCGCCAATATCTTCGTGCCCAGTCCGGCGTTGGTTTCGGGGCGTGTCTTCATATCCACTTCACTGAAAACCTTGGAGAAGAGTTTCATGCGATGGTAGTCATCCACCGCCAAGAACTTGTCGTAGTCCTTCTGCTTGATTTCGTGCGTGATGGCTTCTCCATTGATAATGGCGGTCATGCGATACTTATCTTCGCCTTTCTTATCTCCCTCCATCGGAGGCACTTTCTCCACCATGATGTCACCGACTTTCACTTCACGCCCATGCGCTCCCTCACGATACCAACCCTTGTTCTCATTAATCAAGGCAAGGTCTTCACCTCTCACCATGGCATCGCCTTGCAACACGTCACGTCTGACAGTCTCGTCCTCTTCCAACGGAAGCAACCGTTCCTCGTCTTGTTGCTGACGCTGCTGCAACTCCTGTTCAAGTTCGGGATGCAGATGCAGGTCGATGCGCTCCTTGCTATTCAGTGTGTCCATCAGGATTTTGTCAGCAAAGTCGTCCTTGATGATGCCATTCAGCAGTTCCAAGCGTTGAACGACGGGCACTTCCTTGATGGAGTTGGAGGTGAGTTTCTTCAGTTCCTCATCTGTCAGGTCATACACCATGTCGGCATTGACGCTGTTCGACTGAATGGTCAGCGTCTTCGCATTCTCATCAATGATGATGCCATGCGATGCCAGACACTCCTGCCACTTCTCATTGGTGAAATAGACAGGCGAGGTAATCAGTTCCTTATAAGGCTTGGCTGGCTCCGTGCTTCTCGTGCGGCTGATGGAAGGCATTATGATTCCCTCCAAATCTTTCAGCACATCCTGTTGCTGAGGGCTATAACTCTGTTGCTGTCCCTTATAATAGAACCCATAACCGCCGCTCTGCAATTCGCCAGGCTTCATTCTGCCGTCCCAACGTTCAGGCACAATCGGGGCTTCGGGGAAGAACAATCGTCCTCCAACTCTGCGAAGATGGAATCCCTCCTGACTGCGTGGTGTCCAACCTAAAAAGGGTGGTGGCATATCGATGCGCCCCATCCGTCCATACTCGCCGATACCAACACGATAGCCGTGCAGCCCCATAGCTACACGACCGTTGGCATTGCGTGCATGAACGAAGTTCTTGGGCATATAGAAGTCGTTGCCCACAATGCCCGTAAAGGTATTGTAGGCTAACTTGTTGGCATGATTCGTACCCCAGTCGGTCAGAGCCAACATCTGCTTCTCGGTGATGTTATAGGTAAGCAGCGGACTGTCATGCCCTTGCACCACAAGCTGATAGCCGCTGCCATTACTCACCACATGAGCCTGCATACCATTGCGCATGAGCAAGTCACGCATCTCTGGTTGCAGGTCCATCTGTTGGGGATTCGTATTCTTTCTTATCGCCATACTTATTCTTCACTCTTCATTCTTCACTCTTCATTTATCATGCTTCACCGTTCTCTATTGCCTTCTCCAGTTCCTCATCTTTGTGATGGACAAACTGCTCCGCACTCTCTTCACAAATGCAGAGTCCGTTGTTCAGACAATAGCTCTCATATTCTTCCTGCCATTCAGCAGAATGATGGTTGACATACTCCAACCAACCGTACTCGCCGCTCTGTATCTTCTCGACGAGCACATCCTCTGGATAATATTTATTTGATGCCATATACTTATTATATTATGTGTAGATTATTTGTGCATGGAAAAAGAGGCGCGGTTGCGCTCTCCATTCTTCTTCTGCTCATTCCAAAGTTCTTCCGTGTATTCCTCTTCAGGCACATAGTCAAGATTACCGTCATCGCCCATTACCCAACAGCCATAGCACCCGAAGGTGTATTTGTCCCACTCTCGCTTGGTGTTCTCCTTCCACTTCTGACTGTCGCCTTGATTAATCCTTATGCCGGTCTTATCGTTCAGGTCAATACCCACCGTCACCTGTTCGTCCTCCATGATGAGCGTGAGCGGCTCACCCTTCTGCATCACGGTCAGTTCTGCCGAACTCAGTTTCAGTTCATCCTTCAGCACCTCCAAGTTGCGCCCGATGACAGGCGTAGGTACCGACATCACCTGATTGGTCTCCGTGTCAATCTGCACGAAAGCCTTGCTGCTCCTGCCATCAGCATCCTTAACATCGGCAAGGATAGCCTTTCCAGCCAGCAAGTCCTCCTGCTGTTCCTGAGTAAAAGCCTCCAATGGTGATTTCTCCAACTGCGGATAGAAGACCACATCCACCTTGCCGTCCTCCATACGGACCAACGCAAATCGGGTGCGGCTCTTCAATGTCTCGCCCTCATCATTATTCACCTGAATGGGCAGCAACGGTGAACGTCGTCCCTGACCAATATCTTCCAACGCCCACATGGGCAGGTCTTCAATCTTCTCTTGTGTGAGACCAAAACGAGCCAGTGTCTGATAAGGCACCTCGCTCTCTTCAAATCGTACTTGCTTCATACTTTAACTTTGAATTTGAAATTAAACTCATGCAAAGTTATATACCTATTCAGAGACAAGCAGAATTGCATAAGATAATGCGTGTTATTTTTGACGATTATTATTATTTGAGTTTGATTTCTGCTCAAAAATCAAACTCGATTGCTATATTATGTTACAATCTTCTTGTCTTCCCTTTGTTCTTTATGCCAGTCAAAGAATTGCTTGTTACTTTTGCACCATGAAACGATTTCTACTCATCACAATAGCAGCAATATTCTGTTCATCAGCAACAGTATGCGCTCAGTTCAATACCGTCACACAGACTAAGGTACACCGCAAGGCTGTGCCAAAAACGACGCAGTCCGCAACATCCGAACAACTGCCTCCGTGCTCGCCGCATCAGCGGCGAGACTCTCTTGCCTTTGCCCCATTACAAACCCAAACGGAGCAGACCGACCGCCACACGGCACTTGTCAGTCCACTCCGTCATATCTCTGTCACCAGCCCTTTCGGCTACCGCAGAGACCCATTTACAAAAAGAAAAGCCCTACACAACGGGCTTGATTTGAAGGCAAATTACGAACCCACATACGCCATGATGCACGGCGAGGTCATCAAGGTAGGCAAGGACAAACGTTCAGGCCTCTATGTCACCCTCCGTCACGGCGACTTCACCGTCAGCTATTGCCACCTCTCCCAAACTCTCGTCACCAAAGGCACCCACGTCCGTCCCGGCATCATCATCGCGCTGACAGGCAACAGTGGTCGCAGTACTGGTCCCCACCTGCACCTCACACTCAAAGACACAAAAAAAGGACGAGCCATCGACCCGTCCATTCTTCTCAATCTTATCAAGCATCCACTCTAATAGAACGCCTTGTCTTTTGTCGTTCACATCACCCCTTCCGCATTGCAATAATGTCTTAAATATCTAATCCTCAACAATTTCTATTCTTGAAAAACAAGTGTTTTATTCACGAATATAATATGATTTCGTGAAAGATGTCATAAGATGATACTAATATCTATGCTATTTGTCAATAAAGAACCCGTTTCTATGCAGATATTCTGAAACGGTTAGTGTTCCAATCCCTATCTGCTCACACAACAAAGGAAGTTTCTTGAACAACTTACCGTCATTCTGCTGCCTTGTTTCCTCCGTCATTACTTGCATCTCTTCCAGATGGATAGCGTCCGAGTGTCGTACATTCAGTGCATAAATGATAATCTTAGCATCACCTGTTTTAAGGTATTCTTCCTTTTGCTCTATGTATTCTTCTTCAGTCAGTTCCTGCTTCTTCAGTCTTACACAGAAATTGTTGTCTATCATGTTGCTGAATCTCTCTGGGGCACATGGAAATAGATCCTTTGTCGGAATGACCAATTTCTTGTCTTTGAGGAAAGGCATCTTTTCAACTGCAATTCCTTTGGAGGTGCGTTTTGATTCATCCAGAATCACATCAAGTAGCATCAAATCCTTGCGGGAGAACGCCTCTTCCAGGAATGAGTACAACTGTCCGTCCTTATCCAAGGGAAGATAATTCTTGGCAATCATCACCAATGAGCATGTATCAACAACTATCGCCATAACTCCCTCTCAAAATTTGCTGGTTTGACATTGAGTCTCGAACAGAAAGTGGTCTCGTTGACCACTCCATTGAAATAGGCATATTGCATGGTTTTCAAGAATAGCGGAGAAATGATGGGCTTTGGTGTTCGCCCGCCTCTCTTCTCAGAGTTTTTCAACTTTTCCTGTTCCTCTCTTCTTCTGTATTCCTCTGCCAATTCACTCTTGACATTGCTGTAGCTCGAATAGCTGATTTTCCTGTCGATATACATCCTTGTATATAAGGCAAGACGGCTAATGTGCGTCCGTGCACTGATAGCCTTGAAGAGGTCAATGCAGTAGTCGTTACGGGAATCTACACATGCTATGTTAGCAAGTGTTTCTGCTTCTTGTCCCATAATGAACTGATATGCAAAATCATTGCACCATCTTTCGACATCACTGTATGAAGTCTGTGCCGAGATGTCCATCATGTCCACCGACTCCACTTCTTCAATCCCCAATAGACAATGCCCCAATTCATGCGCCAGAGTGAATATTTCTCGCTTGTAATGCTTATGATGCTTAAGCACTATCACATTGGGCTTAAGGTAAAAACCGTCAATGTTGGTTTTCTCTTTCTTGTTCCATGTCTCTATGTATTCAAAGACAAAAATGCCATGATCGGCGATTTTTTCTATCATCTTCACAAGAAACTGCCTATGATTGACAGTTTCCCCGGGATAAAAAAAATCTCTTGCACGTACGGCTACTGTCTTAGGGTCATCTTGTAGGGTGTAGTGTTCTATGTCAAACTTCACATCCAGTTGCGACAGTTTGTTGTATGCATCCAAAGCGTTTTTCAGACTCTCGAATCGGTTTACAGTACGGATCGACTCCAAGTTCAGCTCTGTTCCGAATGAGGTCTTGCGGAAGAAGATACTGCTGCTTGCATTGGTTGACAACTTAGAATAGTCTTGAAAGAAACTGACTTCTTTGTCGAATATCTCACCTATACGCTTCAACACCCCCAAATCAATAGAATCTCCACTGATGTCTGCGGCTCCTGTTATCCGTTTCCTGCCTTTGTTCAGAAGAGACAACAAGTCATCCACCGACATCTTGTATAATGCCAGCAGGTATTCTAAACGTTTCTTGTTAATCTCTACTTTCATATCAGCCTCGATTGAACTATTGTTGTTTTGATGCAAATGCTTAGGCACAATTTTGCGTTGCAAAATTACACATTTTCACTTAAATGGGCGAATTTTCATGCTGAATATCACTGGAATTTATGTTTATTTTGCTAAATCGCTACATTTCGCCACCAAAAAGACACAAAAATAGGACGAATCATCGACCCGTCCTTTTGTTTTTAGCCTTTTTCGTTCTAACCACAGCCTGCAATGTTATTCATCAACTGGTTCATCACTCGCATGTCTCATTTCGTAAACTGTCCATAAGGCTAACACACATTCAATGGCTATCACGGTAATGGCCGCAGTCATGCCCCACCAGTGGGCAATAAGCATAAAGATGCCAGCCTCAATGCACAACGCAAAGAGGATGGTAACAATAAGTGATAATATTCTATTCATTCTACGGTAACTGATTTAGCAAGGTTTCTTGGCTGGTCAACATTCCTATCCTTGTTGATGGCGATGTAATAGGCCAGCAACTGCAATGGGACGGAAACAACGAGAGGTGTAAGGCATTCGGGTACGTCGGGCACTTCAAGGCAATGGTCGGCGATGTCCTTCATTGCGTCATTGCCCTTGGTAATGATGGCGACAACCGTACCGCCACGCGCCTTCACCTGCCTTACATTACTGATTATCTTGTCATACAGCGAGTCCGTTGGAGCAATGACCACCGTGGGCATCTCGCTATCTACAAGTGCAATCGGTCCATGCTTCATTTCCGCAGCAGGATAACCCTCCGCATGGATATAGGATATTTCTTTCAGCTTCAACGCACCTTCAAGGGCGGTGGGGTAGTTGTACCCACGACCGAGATAAAGGAAGTTGCGGGCATAGGTGTATATCTTCGACAAGTTCTTGATTTTGTCAGCAAGTCCCAACACATCTTTTATATACCTTAATTCCGCAACACTATTATAAATATAACTTTTTAAGTACCTGAGCAACAAAAAGTTGCTCAGGATTTTGTCATGTCAGATTTTTCACCTATCTTAGTGTTGCAAATCAAAATATGTATCAAACCCGACAGACATGGCAAAGAAAGCAATAAAATCTGAGAAACTCACTCCTTTTGGAGGAATATTTGCAATGATGGAGCAATTTGACTCCACATTGTCATATGTAATTGACACAACCCTCGGTCTAAGATGCAGGCTGTATGGTTATCAATACAGCGAAATCATCCGTTCTCTCATGAGCATCTACTTCTGTGGCGGCTCATGTATTGAGGATGTCACAACTCATTTGATGCCCCATCTCTCGCTTCATCCGACACTTCGTACCTGCAGCTCTGACACTATCCTCAGAGCGATAAAGGAACTGACGCAGGAGAACATTTCATACACGTCAGATACGGGTAAGAACTACGATTTCAATACGGCTGACACCCTCAATACCTTACTGCTCAATTGTATGTGTGCAGCTGGTCAGCTGAAAGAGGGTGAGATGTATGATGTTGATTTCGACCACCAGTTCATAGAAACAGAGAAATATGATGCAAAGCATACATACAAGAAGTTCCTTGGTTATCGACCAGGTGTGGCGGTTATTGGAGATTTGATTGTCGGCATTGAGAACAGCGACGGCAACACAAACGTCCGTTTCCATCAGAAGGACACGCTGAAGAGATTCTTCGAAAGGTTTGAACAGAACAATCTTGTTATCAATCGTTTCAGAGCTGATTGCGGCTCGTGCTCTGAAGAGATCGTGGAAGAGGTTGCCACCCACTGCAAGACCTTCTATATCCGTGCCAACCGCTGTAGTTCGCTCTACAATGACCTCTTCGCTCTCAGAGGCTGGAAGAGGGGAGAAATCAACGGCATTGAGTTTGAGCTGAATTCCATTCTTGTAGAGAAGTGGAAAGGCAAGACATACCGGCTTGTGATTCAAAGGCGGAAACGGATGGACGGTGAGCTTGACCTCTGGGAAGGAGAATACACATACCGCTGCATCCTGACCAACGACTACGAGCCTTCCGTAAGAGAGATTGTCGAGTTCTATAACCTCCGCGGAGGAAAGGAGCGCATCTTCGATGACATGAACAATGGTTTCGGATGGTCCAGATTGCCCAAATCCTTCATGGCAGAGAACACAGTGTTCCTTCTTCTTACAGCACTTATCCGTAACTTCTACAAGGTCATTATCCAAAGACTTGACGTAAAGAGGTTCGGACCCAATAAAACAAGTCGCATAAAAGCGTTTGTCTTCAGATTTGTCTCTGTACCAGCCAAATGGATCAGAACATCAAGGTGGTATGTGCTGAATATCTATACCTGTAATAATGCTTACGCAGATGTATTCCAGACTGATTTTGGATGACGACTACAACTTATGGGTATGATACTGCGTATTGTCTCAAGTCGCATTGTGGGGTAAGGGGGTATTGTAGGCAGAAGTGGGTATTTCAGCCTCAATTTATCTAATAATTCAGTAATGAGAGAACGTGTACACGTAAATAGGACGATGAAGGACTTAGTTGCGGATTTGAGGCTTATGAAAAGCGTATTGCTTTCTCAATACATGCCGTTCCTCTTCGCTCAGCGACAGGAAATAGGCTTTCCATCCCGGACAGAAATTGATGTGCCATCGCCAAAAACGACCCAACAATGACTTGGGTGAACGGTCGTATCGCCGCCTCAGTGGGCACTGCTGACAGTTATGTTTCTTTTCCAATACTTTATCTATTTATCTTTCGTAAAACTCTCGTGGCAAAAATAAGGATTATTTTCAGTGATCAAGCACACAGTTCATTAAAAAAGAGAGGATTTGCTAAGATTCAGAATAACGACGAGCCATCGACCCCAACGGGAGTCGAACTTCAAGTAACCGCACATGATACAATGTGCGGGTCGAAGTGCCTTCCCAATCCACGACCCCAACGGAGGTCGAACCTTTCTACAGATTATATGGTTCGACCCCGTTGGGGTCGGATGTATAGGAGTCATCTGGCCATCCGCAAGTCTTTGACATTGCGGTTAACGGGGGTGAGACCCTTTTCAGGGTCTGTTTGTTTGCACACCTTCATTCTACATAAACGGCTAAATTCAAATATTAAAAGCGTTTACATATTGCAACGTATTTATCTGTTATGCTCCTATTAAATTGTTCTATATCCTTATACTTTTCAACTAAATCCTTTATCACAGGCGCATTTAAATCGACGTTTAGGGTATATTGAACAAAAGCACGTAGCATCTCATAATTATAATTTACTCAAGTTTCGGATTTAGGTTGAGAGGATAGATTTGGGCATAAAAAAGGCTTTGAGGATTTCCGTATGTCACGGAAATTTAGTAATTTAGAGGTGCCCAAACAACTAATTACAATCACTCAAAGCCATGAGCAAAATTACAAAAATTCCATCGGAGATCCGCAACTTTTTCACGGGAAAACGAATCAATCCCGCATTTTCCAAGTTTATGACCCTCCTTGAGGGGATGAGGATTTCAGACAAAGATCTCGGAGGGAAAAAACGTGAGAACTGTCAGCTTACCAACCTTCAACTTTTCCAGATCATATTGATTCTGCCGTTTATGGCCGTCCCGGGTTTTTCTCATTATGCCGGATCGTCAATCTCGAAACTGTTCGGGGGTAAGAAGGACCTACTCTATTCGTTTATGGCCAAGGACAATATAGACTAGCAACATCATCTGGCACATCGCCTGTCATCTCATCAAGGCCGTGACCATAAGGAAAGACTATCAAAAGAGCCATCTTCCGGCAGTGCTTATTGTGGATGATTCCGACCTGCCGAAGACCGGATTGAGGATGGAGTGTATTGGCAAGATATTCTCGCACGTGTTTCAGCGGTGCATTCTCGGCTACAAGCTGCTGGCCCTGTGCTGGAGCGACGGCCGCTCTCAATTTGTCGTGGACTTCTCGATTCACGGCGAGAGAGGGAAGGTCGATGGCAAGGAACAAGGTCTTACGGCCCGGCAGCGCGAGAGGCGCTACAACCGCAAGCGTGACAGAGACTGCCAGACCGAAAAACGCAAGGAAGAGTATTTCGTATCCAAGCTTGAGCGCCTGAAGAGCATGGTGAAGAGACCATTGGAGGATTGTTCGCCGATATATATGAAGGCGTACACGAGCTCACCGTCGTGGAAAAGATCTGGTCAATCATTATTGATGTAATAGCAATCGTGGCTGAGATTTTTACCATTGACGAGAACGAATTGATGGAGCAAATTATACGGGATAACCGCAGGTTCAAGGCCATGCAACTGATCGCTCAGACTGCATAAAACCTAAATCCGAAACTTGAGTAAAATACATAACTGTAATAATCTACTACTAATCTAAAATAAAGCGATTATAAGCTATCCTTTTTCCTGTGTTTGTTTTAAAGTTTTCACCTATACACTTTTTTATCTTTTCCTGTTCTTTTTCTTTATCCATAACCGTTAAATTTTCAAGCAAATCAGCTTCCCATTGTATTTGAAAATCAAGTCCATCAATTTTAGATGGAGTATGATGGTTGCCTATTATAAAGCATATTCTATCAATATTTTTGTTATAGCCTACCTTTTTTAATATTTCTTTCGCTACTGCTGGTCCTTCCTTTTCTTGATAGACACCATCAATAGAACCGTATTTTTTTTGTGCTTCAACCGCACCAATATCATGTAGTATAGCAATAATACTGATGAATTCTTTTTCTTCCTCTCCGATATTTTCTCCGTTCATTATATCTTCTGCATTTTTCAAAACTTTAAGAGTATGCTCTATGCCAAAAGGAATTTCTTGAATACTTCTTTCATCTCTATAATAATTTTTTCTTTAAACATAAATTACCTCCATTTATACCTTATAGGTGTTTTAGTTCTATCTATCCACTTTTTTGTTCGCCGATACAATCAGCATCATGGGACGGCGCATTTCATCCTGCATCCCCGGAATATCCATCATGTTTTCCGGCGGCTGCGGCTCCACAATCTGATTTATTATAAAACCATTTGAAAGCAGTGTATTTAGATATGTGGTCAGTGTTCTATGATATTTTGTAACCTTTTCTCCCAAAAACACAGCTGTCCGTTTGCCCTCATAATAATAATTATCCACCGGAAAATGCAATATTTCTCCCTTTTCGTTATAATGCCAGTCTTGTGTTCCATAGGCAGTAAAAACAGGATGTTCAACCGTAAAAACTAGCTTACCACCAGACTTCAGTATTCTATATATCTTTTTTACTAAAATCTCATAATCTGCTACATAGTGAAACGCAAGTGAACTTAATATTACATCAAAACTCTCCTCTGGGAATTCCACATCTTCTATAGCACAGCATTTATATTCAACCTGTGGAAAATGTGTTTTTTCTTTGGCTACCTCGAGCATTTTATGAGAAATATCAACACCTACAACAGAAGA
>JAGALP010000037.1 GCA_017625155.1 Paludibacteraceae bacterium | reverse complement strand
TTCTCGAAAAAGAGTGGAATACCATCCGTCAGTGGTGACACACCAAACCTATTATGAATTAATACAAAACAAGAAGAAAATATGAACAAGCAATTCATTATCACGAATTTCGCCGCATTTGCTCTCATGCTGTTCCTGCCGACCGGATGCAGGCAGGCGGACGGCAAGCAGGATGCGGTGCAGAGTTATCGGGTCATAAAGGTCGCGGCAAGTCCGGTGGAAATCTCCGAGTCCTATTCCGCCGCCATACGCGGACGGCAGGATGTGGACATCCTGCCGCAAATATCCGGGCGCATTATCCGTCTGAAAGTGAAAGAGGGTGAACGGGTGAAGACCGGTCAAGTATTGGCTGTAATTGACCAAGTGCCCTATCGGGCGGCATTACGCACGGCGCAGGCCAATGTCAGCGCGGCACAGGCAAAAGTGGAAACGGCAAGAATCGAGCTGCGGGGCAAGCAGGCATTGTTTGACGAGAAGGTCATATCCGACTACGAGCTTTCTCTCGCCCGGAACCAACTGGCAGTGGCGTGTGCTGAACTCGAACAGGCAAAGGCACAAGAATCGGATGCACGCAACAATCTCTCCTATACGGAAATCAAAAGCCCGAGCAACGGAGTAGTAGGCACATTGCCCTATCGCATCGGTGCGCTTGTCGGTCCCAATATGGCACAGCCTTTCACGGTCGTGTCCGACAATGCGGAGATGTATGCCTATTTCTCCATTTCGGAGAATATGCTACGGCGATATTTGGCTCGCTATGGCTCGATTGACAGCATGATAGCCGGGATGCCGGAAGTGGGCCTGCAACTCAACGACGGCAGCCTGTACAAGGCGAAAGGACGTATTGAAACCGTAAGCGGCGTGGTGGATCCTGTTACCGGAACGGTACAAATCAAAGCCCTGTTCCCCAATCCCGACCGCGAACTGTTGAGTGGCAGCATCGGCAATGTCATCCTTCAAAACCCGAAAACGGAGGCCGTAACCATTCCCATGACCGCCACCGTGGAACTGCAGGACAAGATTATCGCTTACCGTCTGAAAAACGGACAGGCGGAAGCCGCCTATCTCACGGTGGACCGCCTGAACGACGGCAACCGGTTTATCGTAAAAGAAGGTCTTTCGGTCGGTGACACCATTGTCGCCGAAGGCGTGGGACTGGTGAGAGAAGGCATGAGCATAACCCCTAAAAACGAAACGAAATGAACCTGCGATTTTTTATAGACCGCCCGGTGTTTTCGGGCGTTATCTCGGTGGTGATTGTACTGTTGGGCATGATTTCCATGTTTTCCTTGCCGGTGGAACAATACCCCGACATCGCACCTCCGACCATCAACGTATTCGCAACTTATCCTGGAGCAAACGCTGAAACTGTGCAGAAGGCAGTGATAACCCCTCTGGAAGAAGCCATCAACGGCGTGGAAGACATGACCTATATGACTTCCACGGCATCGAATACGGGCGATGCTTCCATCAACATCTATTTCAAGCAGGGAACCAACGCGGACATGGCGGCGGTAAACGTGCAGAACCGCGTGAACGGCGCGCTGAGCCAGCTTCCGGCGGAAGCCACCAAGACCGGTGTCACCACTGAAAAGCAGCAGAATGCCGAACTGATGACTTTCGCGCTCTATTCGCCCGATGACCGCTTCGACCAGACCTTCCTGAACAATTACGTGAAAATCAATGTCGAGCCGAGGCTGAAACGTATCAGCGGCGTGGGAAAGGCACAGTTGTTCGGTTCCAACTACAGCATGCGACTTTGGCTGCGTCCCGACAAGATGGCGCAATACGGGCTTATCCCCGATGACATATCCACCGTACTCGCACGACAGAACATCGAGGCCGCCACCGGCTCCTTCGGTGCCAATCATCCTACCGCCAATGAATACACGATGAAATACCGCGGACGCTTGTCCGGCGCGGAAGAGTTCGGTGAGTTGGTCATCAAGTCACTGCCGGGCGGCAATGTGCTTCGGCTGAAGGAGGTTGCCGATGTGGAACTGGGCGATGAATACTACAACTATTCCTCCGAAGTGAACGGGCATCCGGCAGCCATGATGCTCATCAACCAGAAAGCCGGGTCCAATGCTTCAAGCACCATCAAGGAGATTCACGAAGTGCTTGACGACCTCAGCCGGGACTTGCCCGAAGGGACGGAATTCGTGGTGCTTACCGATACCAACAAGTTCCTGTATGCTTCCATCAATTCTGTTATCCGGACACTTATTGAAGCGATACTTCTGGTTATCGTGGTGGTATATGTATTTTTGCAAGATATTAAGTCCACGCTTATTCCTACGATATCCATTTTCGTCTCCATTATCGGTACGTTCGCCGTGATGTCCATGATCGGCTTCTCCGTCAACCTGCTCACCCTGTTCGCGCTTGTGCTTGCCATCGGAACTGTGGTCGATGATGCCATTGTGGTGGTGGAAGCGGTGCAGGCGAAGTTCGACGAGGGCTATCAGTCTGCGGTTCTCGCGGCTGATGATGCCATGAAAGGCGTTTCGTCGGCTATCCTGACCTCTACCATCATCTTTATGGCAGTGTTTTTCCCCGTTGCCATGATGGGCGGGACTTCGGGAGCGTTCTACACGCAGTTCGGTATCACGATGGCTGTTGCCGTGGGAATCTCGGCAGTCAATGCCTTCACACTCTCACCGGCACTTTGCGCGCTGCTGCTGAAACCCTATATCGATGAGCAGGGCAACACCAAGAACAATTTTGCAGCCCGTTTCCGTAAAGCGTTCAATGCCGTCTTCGACCGTCTGAGCCGACGCTATGTACGTGGAGTGATGTTCATTATCCATCGCCGATGGCTGTTGTGGAGCATCATAGGCATTTCTTTCGGGTTGCTGGTGCTGCTGGTCAATGTCACAAAGACGGGACTTATTCCCGAAGAGGACACCGGGACGGTCATGGTGAGCATGAACACGAAGCCCGGCACATCCATGGCTCAGACAAGTAAGGTGATGGAGCGTATCAACAGCCGTCTCGACAGCATCGGCGAGATTGAATACAGCGGTGCGGTCGCCGGTTTCTCTTTCAGCGGTTCCGGTCCCTCGCAGGCGATGTATTTCGTGACACTCAAAGACTGGGAGCAGCGTAAGGGAGAGGGGCAGTCGGTCAATGATGTCATCGGAAAGATTTATGCCGCCACTTCGGATATTCCCGATGCCACGGTGTTCGCCATGTCGCCTCCGATGATTGCCGGGTACGGCATGGGAAACGGTTTCGAGCTTTATTTGCAGGACAAGGCGGGCGGAAACATCGCCGCCTTCAAGGAAGAGGCAGACAAGTTTGTCGAAGCCTTGTCGCAGCGACCCGAAATCGGCGAAGTCTATTCCTCCTTTGCCACGGATTATCCGCAATACTGGGTGGATATCGATGCCGCCAAATGCGAACAGTCGGGTGTGTCGCCCGCAGATGTGCTTTCCACATTGTCGGGCTATTATACCGGACAATATGTTTCCGACTTCAACCGGTTCTCCAAGCTCTACCATGTGACCATGCAGGCTCCGGCGGAATATCGTGTGAATGCGGAATCCCTGCACCACATGTATGTGCGTGCCACCGATGGCGGCATGTCGCCTTTGAGCCGGTTCGTGCGCCTGACCAAGACCAACGGCCCGTCAGACCTCACCCGTTTCAACCTGTTCAACGCCATCTCGATTAGCGGGTCTCCGGCTCAGGGCTACAGTTCGGGGCAGGTGCTCGAAGCCATCGGCGAGACGGCACGTGAAGTGCTTCCGTCAAATTACACATACGAGTTTGGCGGCATTTCGCGTGAGGAAAGCAAGACGACCAACAATGCCACGCTTATATTCCTGCTCTGCATGGTTCTGGTCTATCTGATTCTGTGCGCCTTGTATGAGAGCGTGTTCATACCCTTCGCGGTTCTGTTGTCGGTGCCTTGCGGACTGATGGGCAGTTTCCTGTTTGCGTGGCTCTTCGGTCTGGAGAACAACATCTACATGCAGACCGGACTTATCATGATTATAGGCCTGCTTGCCAAGACAGCGATCCTGCTTACCGAATACGCCGGTAAACGGCGGTCGGAAGGCATGACGCTGGCACAGGCGGCATACAGTGCGGCAAAAGTCCGCCTGCGCCCCATATTGATGACTGTGTTGTCCATGGTGTTCGGTCTTGTCCCGCTGATGATGGCGCACGGAGTGGGTGCCAACGGCAGCCGTTCGCTTGCCACAGGTGTAATCGGTGGAATGATTGTAGGTACTTTGGCTCTGTTGTTCCTTGTGCCGTCATTGTTTATTGTATTCCAATATATCCAAGAACGTGTTAAGCATAATTAAATGAAGAAGACAGTAATATATATCATATTGTCGGGATGGATGCTTGCCGGCTGTGGCACATACAGCCGGTATCATCGCCCTGACCTCTCAACGGAGAATCTGTATCGGGACATGCCGGCGGACATTGATACAATGACCATCGCGTCCCTGTCGTGGCGGGAAATGTTTACCGACCCGAAACTCCAGTCCTTGATTGAAACCGGACTTGAACGGAACGCAGACCTCAATGTGGCACGGTTACGCGTGGAAGCGGCAGAAGCCGTCCTGATGACTGCCAGACTATCATATCTTCCATCACTGGGACTGACTGCCGAAGGTAATGCCAATAAACATGACGGAGCAACGGCAAAGACATATAATGTGGGAGCGTCGGCAAGCTGGGAACTGGACATCTTCGGCAAACTTACGGCGGCAAAGCGTGGCGCAGCCGCCGCATTACAAGGAAGCCGTGCCTACCGGCAGGCCTTACAGACACAGCTTGTCGCCACTATTGCAGACAGTTACTACACCCTTGCCATGCTTGACGCACAAATGACAATAAGTAACCGGACTTTGGAGAACTGGCGGACTACCGTACGCACTCTTGAAGCGTTGAAAAAAGTGGGGAAATCAAACGAGGCTGGCGTATTGCAGGCAAAGGCGAACGTGATGCGACTCGAAGCATCCCTGTTATCCATACGCAAGAGTATTTCCGAAACAGAAAACGCCCTGTCTGCGATACTTGCCATGCCGTCACACTCGATTGGACGAAGTGATCTGGCCGAGGCTGCTTTCCCCGATACTGTCTCGATCGGAGTCCCTTTGCAACTGCTTTCCAACCGTCCCGACGTGCGTCAGGCTGAAATGGAACTGGCGCAAGCATTCTACGCCACCAATGCGGCCCGTGCCGCCTTCTATCCCAATATTACCCTCTCGGGAATTCTTGGATGGACTAATAACGGCGGTGGCGTAATCGTAAATCCCGGACAATGGTTACTTAATGCCATCGGTTCCCTGACACAGCCGTTATTCAACCGGGGCGTAAACATCGCCAACTTGAAGATAGCCAAAAGCCGTCAGGAAGAAGCCAAACTGTTGTTCCGGCAATCATTACTGAACGCAGGAAAGGAAGTGAACGATGCTCTGACCGCATGGCAGACGGCAAAATCGCAAATTGAAATCAATGCTCGGCAGGTTGAAACATTATGCGACGCTGTGCGAAAGACAGAATCGCTGATGCGTCATTCCAATACCACCTATCTGGAAGTGCTGACCGCCAAACAGTCTCTTCTCGAAGCGGAAGTGCAACAGTTACAAACTCGTTTTGAACGCATACAAAGTATAATTAAACTTTACCATGCGTTGGGAGGAGGAATGTAACTTTACAAGAATTATAACCTAATACTGAACCATGTTGTGTAATTTTTATATTTCAGTCGTCATAAACTTATAAATAAGTAATTTAGTATGCAAAAACAAATTAAAAAGTCTTCTCTTTTTTTGAAGAGAAGCAACACCTGACCCACTTCGCTACCGAACAGGATGTAGCAGAAGAATTGTTTGAGTTACTCTTAGAAGCGAGAGAACTCTATCTTCAGGATGTGATTTTGAATGGCAAGCGGTATGACCGCTATGTGGATGACTTCATCAACAGTCATCGGTATATCAACTGCAACAGTGCAATTTGCCGAAACTGCCACGAGATGAACATCCACATCGTCAAGGGACTGCTGAA
>JAGALP010000036.1 GCA_017625155.1 Paludibacteraceae bacterium | reverse complement strand
CTGGAGGTGGAGGATATTAGGGAGTCGAGCGGAGGATAGGTGGCATGGTACGGGGAAAGTATTGGATGGTGATACAGTGGTAACAGAGTGGTATCGGAATAGTAACGAGGTGGTTTCGAGAAAGATAGCGGGAAAGAAGCATATAGAAGGCAGGATGAAGGTAAGAGGAAGATAGGAGGGAGATAGGGCATTCTTAGGTCAACAACCCGATTATCATACGTGTATCCTACGTATATGTTACGTATATGGTACGTAATTAATAAAGAAATGATAAGGTTTTACCCCACACCACACTTCCACATCAAAAAAAGAGTTGAAGCTATGAATATGGCGGTCGTACCTACCCTGTACGGTACTACCCTATAGCCATACGGCTGCGTGACCGCAAGGGTCGCGCCATTCTATGTATTGCGCTTTATCCTTAGAGTGGGGACTCTTCGGGCGCAATACTCGGAGTGCGTTCCGTCGCACTCCTTCACGTAATTGATAAGGAAAAGGCAAGGGAAGAAATAGGGATAGCAGGGGAGAGGCAAAATACATATATAAATACATTAGAGAGAGGAAAAATGGACTAAAAAAGTGGTAGCAGGGGATTATTGCAACCGATTGCAGTGATTTATATGGCTGGATTGGGCTGAAAAATCGCAAGAGTGTTGCATATGTCAAAAAAATGTTGTAACTTTGCAGCGCTTTTCGTGCGCATACGCGCAACGTTATACTTGAAACAATAAGTACAAAAAAGAATAAACAATTATGGTAATTAAAGTAAGTAACACTAATCAACCTAATTGGACAGATTTGAATGTACATGCAAATCTGCCAAAGAATCTCAACAAACTTCAAGAAATCGCTACCAACCTCTGGTGGGTATGGAACTCGGATGCGAAGAATATCTTCCGTTGCATCGACCTCGATGCATGGCATCAAGCACAATCCAACCCTATCGTATTGCTCAATACAATCAGTTATGAGCGCATGTTGGAGCTCAGCAAGGACAACAAGTTCATGGCTCAATTGGACAAAACATATGCCGAGTTCCGCGCATACATGGATGAGCCAAAAGATCCAAAGAAACCAAGCGTAGCATATTTCTCTATGGAATACGGCTTGACCCATGTGCTCAAGATATACTCTGGTGGTTTGGGCGTACTCGCAGGTGACTACCTGAAAGAGGCTTCAGACTGCAACGTGGACATGACCGCTATCGGTTTCCTCTATCGTTATGGATATTTCACACAAACCCTTTCTCCAGAAGGACAACAAATAGCCAAATACGAGGCGCAAAACTTCTCTAACCTGCCTATCACACAAGTGAAGAATGCAGATGGTACACCAATGATTATTGATGTGCCTTATCCAGATCGCTATGTGCACGCATACCTTTGGAAAGTGGCTGTAGGTCGTATCAACCTCTATTTGCTTGATACCGACAATGAGATGAACTCTGAGTTTGACCGCCAAATCACTCACCAACTCTATGGTGGCGACTGGGAGAACCGTATCAAACAAGAGATTATGCTCGGTATGGGTGGTGTGCTCGCTCTTAATAAACTCGGCATCAAGAAAGACGTTTACCACTGCAACGAGGGTCACGCAGCTTTCATGGGCTTGCAACGTATGCTCGACCTCGTAGAGAAAGAGGGATTGAACTTCCAACAAGCATTGGAGGTGGTTCGCGCAAGCGGTCTTTACACTTGCCATACTCCAGTACCTGCTGGTCACGACTACTTCGAGGAGGGACTCTTCTACAAGTATATGAGCTCTTTCCCAGCACGCTTGGGTATCGAGTGGCATGACCTCATCGGTATGGGTCGCCAAAACCCAGAGAACAATACCGAGAAATTCTCTATGTCTGTGTTTGCACTGAACACTTGCCAAGAGGCTAACGGCGTGAGCTGGTTGCACGGCGAGGTGAGCAAGAAGATGTTTGCTCCAGTATGGCCAGGTTACTTCGAGGAGGAATTGCATGTGGATTATGTGACCAACGGTGTGCACATGCCAACATGGGCTGCCAGCGAGTGGAAAACTATTTACAAAGAGACCTTCCCAAAAGAGTGGTTTAACGACCAATCGAACCTCGCCATGTGGGCGCCATACAACGAGTTGCCAGAGGAGAAGATTTGGGCTACCCGTATGAGCCTCAAGTGCAAACTGATTGACTACTTGAAAGAGCAATTCCGCGACAACTGGATGAAGAGCCAAGGTGATCCTGCTCGTATCGTGCGCGCATTGAACGAGATGAATCCTAATAACTTGATTATTGGTTTCGGTCGTCGTTTCGCTACCTACAAACGTGCTCACTTGCTCTTTACCGACTTGGAGCGTCTTGATAAACTGGTAAACAACCCAGACCGTCCAGTACAATTCTTGTTTACAGGTAAGGCTCACCCAGCAGACGGTGGTGGTCAAGGATTGATTAAACGTATCATCGAGATTAGCCGTATGCCACAGTTCCTCGGTAAGATCATCTTCTTGGAGAACTACGATATGCGTCTGGCTAAACGCCTCATCTCAGGTGTGGATATTTGGTTGAACACTCCTACTCGTCCGTTGGAGGCATCTGGTACCTCTGGTGAGAAAGCACAAATGAATGGTGTACTCAACTTCTCTGTGCTTGATGGCTGGTGGAAAGAAGGTTATGTAGAAGGTGCAGGTTGGGCATTGACCGACAAGCGCACTTATGAGAACCAAGCGCACCAAGACCAATTGGATGCAGCTACTATCTACCAAATGCTCGAGAACGAGATTATCCCAATGTACTATGCCAAGAACAGCAAGGGCTACTCTCCAGAGTGGATTCAAACTATCAAGAATAGTGTAACAAAGATCACTCCACGCTTCACAACCAAGCGTATGATGGACGACTACTTCGAGAAGTTCTACAACAAATTGGCTAAGCGTCATGCCCTCCTCGGTGCTGACAACTACAAGGTGGCTAAGGAGATCGTAGCTTGGAAGCAAAACATCGTAGCTCACTGGGATGAGATCGAAGTGGTTAACTCTACTTTCGATGCAGGTGATGCTCCTGTGAATGTAGGTGGCAAGTGCAAGGTGGCAGTAGAATTGGATACCAAGGGCTTGAACGACAATGGTTTGGGCGTAGAGTTGGTAGCAATCCGCACTTCTACCCACAACAACGATAAGCTCTACGAAGTACAACAACTCGAATTGGTGAAGACCGAGGGCAGCCATCTCTTCTTCGAGACTGACTATCGTCTTGACTACGCAGGCGGTATGAAGTTCGGTTTGCGTCTCTATCCTAAGAACGCACTCCTGCCTCACCGTATGGACTTCTGCTATGTACGTTGGATTTAATCATTACCAACATATACAATCAAAAAAGCAACTCATAGCGAGTTGCTTTTTTGTTGTCATTTATGATAGTGATGTGTTGTCGTCACTCAATTAACGGCTTACGCGAACATACAGCAGTGCGCCAATGGCTAAGAATACAAAGTTAGGTATCCATACGCTCATAAAGGGCGACATCACACCATTTACAGAAAAGGTGGTTGAGACGGTCGAGAATAAGATATAGAGCGCACTAAGCGTGATACCCACACCCAGATTCTTGCCCATACCGCCACGCACTTTTTTCGAACTGAGCGTCACACCCAATAGCGTCATAATAAACGCGCCAATAGGACTTGCCCAACGTTTCCACCACTCAGTTTCGAAGGCTTGGATATTGCCCGAACCACGTTTGCGTTGGGTTTCAATATATTCTTTTAATTCGGGGTTGCTCATCATTTGGGCGTTTTCGGCTGTATAGAATAGTTCTTTGGGTAGGATAGGGATGATTGTGTCTAGGCGATTACCCCGTGAGAGTGTCTCGTACATGCCATCGAAATCACGACGTACATATTTATCCAAGTGCCAATTGTAGGCAGAGTCGTAATGAATACGGTCCGCTGTGATACGTGTGGTCAATTGCTTCCCATTGAAGTGCTCCAACGAGGCGCGATATCCCATATTCGTTCGCTTTTGAAAACTCTCAATATACAATATCGTACCAGGCTCTACCTCCATTTGGATATTACGTGCGTTCTCGCGTGAAAAGCGCTGAATATATTTGTCTTGGAAAGTCAGCATCTTTTCCGAAGCAGGGGGAATGACATAGCCTGTCATCCAAAATGAAAGTAGGAAAAGCAGCGAGGCGCTAATCAAATAGGGCAACATCAAGCGATGGTAACTCACGCCGCTTGCAAGTATCGCAATAATTTCGCTATTGCCAGCTAACTTGCTTGTAAAAAATATCACAGATATGAATATGAACAAAGGGGAGAACATATTCATAAAGTAAGGAACGAAATTGAAGTAGTAGTCGAATATGATTTCTTTAATGGGTGCTTGATTTTCAAAGAAATCATCCATCTTTTCTGTTAAGTCAAACACCACAGCAATACTCATAATCAGCACGATTGAAAAGAAAAACGTGCCGAGAAACTTGCCAATAATATATCGATCAATGCGTTTAATCATCTTCTACATACGTTGCATCAATCGAGGAGTAATATCATCTTTCCATGCTTTGAAGTCGCCCGCCAAGATATGTTTGCGTGCTTCGCCGACCAACCACAAATAGAAAGCCAAGTTATGAATACTCAGCAATTCCAACCCTAACATCTCTTGCGCGTGTATTAAATGGCGTACGTACGCGCGCGTGTACTCATGATCCACATGGCTTGTGCCGCAAGGGTCAAGTTCGGTGAAGTCGTTCTCCCACTTCTTGTTGCGCATGTTCATTACACCGTTTTGGGTGAAAATCATGCCGTTACGTCCATTTCGAGTTGGCATTACACAATCAAACATGTCCACTCCGCGCTCAATACCCTCCAGCAGATTCCATGGAGTACCAACTCCCATCAAATAACGAGGTTTGTTCTCAGGCAAAATATCATTCACCACCTCAATCATCTCATACATCGTTTCGGTAGGCTCGCCTACAGCCAAACCACCAATAGCATAACCATCTCTATCTAAGTCACGTAGATGCTTTGCAGCGTCTTGGCGTAAGTCCTTATACACGCATCCCTGCACAATAGGGAAGAGGTGTTGCTTATATCCGTATAAATCAGGTGTTTCGTCAAAACGCTTGATACATCTGTCTAACCATCTGTGTGTGCGTTGCATGGATGATGTAGCGTATTGGCGATCGGCTGTTCCTGGGCAACATTCGTCAAAAGCCATCATGATGTCTGCACCAATCTCACGTTCAATATCCATCACATTCTCTGGTGTAAACATCAATTTTCTGCCATCAATATGCGAAGAGAATTGCACTCCCTCTTCGGTCATCTTGCGGATGTCGGTCAGCGAAAATACCTGAAAGCCACCGCTATCAGTCAAAATAGGTCTGTTCCAGCCTTCGAAACGATGTAAACCACCTGCCTGATGAAGTATCTCTGTGCCAGGACGTAAAAAAAGATGATAGGTATTGCCTAAAATGATTTGTGCTTTGATATCATCTTCCAATTCTCGACGTTGTACGCCTTTTACGGTACCTACTGTGCCCACGGGCATAAAGATAGGGGTCATGATATCGCCATGGTCAGTATGTACCACACCTGCGCGAGCTGCGGAACAACTATCTGTATGAATAAGGTCAAAAAATGCCATTATCGCAGATGGTTATTTTCGGGAAAAACAATAGCAGGCTTAAATTCTTTTTGCTCTTCAGGAGTCATCATGGCATATGCCATAATGATTACCGTGTCGCCAACACCAATCAGATGTGCTGCCGCACCATTGATGCAAATGCAGCCACTTCCACGTTGGCCAGGTATCACATAAGTTTCCAAACGTGCACCATTGGTGTTATCCACTACTTGTACTTTCTCTCCTGCATAGATGTTTGCTGCATCCATAAGGTCCTCGTCAATCGTGATACTACCAATGTATTCTAGATTGGCTTCGGTCACCTTTACGCGATGAATTTTCGATTTTAGTATATGTAAATACATGATAATATCAAATTTTGGCACAAAATTACAACTTTTTTCTTAAACTTGCAAAAAAAATTTGCATATTTCAAAAAAAAGCAGTACTTTTGCACCCGTTTTCGGAAGAGAGCGTATTCGCTACGGCGAAGGAGAGATGGCAGAGTGGTCGATTGCGGCGGTCTTGAAAACCGTTGAACTGAGAGGTTCCGGGGGTTCGAATCCCTCTCTCTCCGCAAAAAAAGGAAAATAGAGGCGATGAACCTCTATTTTTTTATCTATAGTTTTGTAAATGTACTGTACCTATCATATGTTTTCTTTTTTCAAAAAATACCTACCATACTACAAACGCAATCTCCGTGTTGCTTTACCTGTTATGCTTACTCAACTAGGTGCATCACTAGTAGGATTCTTTGACTCTATCATGGTTGGGCACTACGCTACTGTGGATTTGGCTGCAGTTAGCTTCGCTAATGCAATATTCTTTACCGTTATGGTCTTCGCCATGGGCGCGCTGATGGGGATTACTCCGCTCGTTGGTATCCAAGTCGGTGCTCACAAATCCTCGCCCTCGAATGGGAAGTTAGAAGGGGTAGCTTCTCTTTTTCAAAATGGCATGCTCTTTACGGTGCTGCTGAGTGCTCTAATGCTCATTTTGCTGGGTGTATGTGTTCCTTTCTTAGACCGCTTTGGTCAAGATCCAGAGGTGATTCGAGTGGCTAGACCTTATTATATATTGATTGTCATTTCGCTTGTCCCATTTTTATTTTTTTCTTTCTTCAAGCAATTTCTTGAGGGCTTGGGCAATACCATGGTAGCAATGGTCATCACGTTGCTTATGAACGGACTGAATATCTTGCTCAACTGGGTATTTATCTATGGGAACTGGGGCTTTGAACCAATGGGTGCTACGGGAGCAGGTATAGGCTCACTTATCTCGCGCATTGGTATGCCATTGTGCTTTTGGATAGTGATGGCATGCCGAAAAGATTGGAAGCCGTATCTGCGTATGGTTTGGCAGCGATTCTCGTGGCAACGTATCCGCGAATTGGCGAAGATAGGTTTCCCTATTGGTGGGCAAACATTGTTGGAAACTTTTCTTTTTACCGCATCGTTTGTTATTATCGGCTGGATTAGCAAGGAGGCATTGGCTGCTCACCAAATTGCCAATCAGATTGCAGATATGACGTTTATGTTGGCTTTGGGTATTGGCTCTGCTACTACTATCCGTGTGTCACATCAATTGGGCGAGGGTAATATCCATGGTGTGCGTATGGCAAGTAATGCCAGTGTGCATTTGGTATTACTAATGAACACGATAGGTGCTACATTAATGATTAGTTTGCGCAATTATATCCCAATGCTTTTTACAGAAGACAAAGAGGTGATAGCTATTGCTTCGCAACTGATAGTGTTAGCGGGCTTATTCCAATATGCCGATGGCTTGCAGGCAGTTGGCGCAGCCATGCTACGTGGTATTACGGATGTGAAAGTTCCAATGGTGATAGCATTTGTGTCATATATCTTGATAGGTTTGTCTGTAGGTCTGCTTTGTGCATTCCCATTGAAATTGGGTGCAGCAGGAATTTGGATTGGATTTATTTTCGCTTTGGCAATCGCTGCCATCTGCTTCCACATTCGCTTTAATAGAAAACTAAAAGCATTTACAAATGGATAGTAGGTAGAGCTAGTATATAGCTATTTTTACAATGATTAGGAACGCGCGCGCATATGCGTATACGTATGATACTATAAATATTATAGTGTGCACACACGAATATAAATGTACTTTTTGTTCTATAATAATTGCGCCTAAGATCATAGATTTTTAGCTATTATTGATAATCAGTGGTTTATGAGGAAAATGATGTTTTTCGACATTTTTTATGCTAAAATATTTGGTCAGTTTATAAAAAAGCAGTACCTTTGTAGCCGTTTTCGCGCTTACTGCAAGTGAGCAGAAAAATGGAGCGAAAATGCTAAAATGTTGTAATGCTGAAAATCAGCCACTTACGAAGAAAGTGCAAAGAAAGTTGAAAAAAATTGCTTGAAAATTTGGTCAGTCCGAAAAAAAGCAGTACCTTTGCAGTCGATTTCGCGCTAAACGAAAAATGAGGCGCAAAATCATAGTGATCTTTGAGAGATTGAAGCAATAATGTAGTACAAGCGAGTAGTGAAATCTACTCGATTGGGAAACAGAAAACGTGTAATACGAAATTTAATATTATACGGTTCCCGTTAATAAAGTACACAATAGATTTAAGGTTATTCTGAGCTAACAAACAAATTATTTTTACAACGAAGAGTTTGATCCTGGCTCAGGATGAACGCTAGCGACAGGCCTAACACATGCAAGTCGAGGGGCAGCGCGGAGCAAGCTTGCTTGCTTTGGCGGCGACCGGCGCACGGGTGCGTAACAGGTGTGCAATCTGTCCATAATCGGGGAATAGCCCAGCGAAAGTTGGATTAATGCTCCATGTGAGCAGGGGAGGCATCTCCCTTGTTTGAAACGTAAGGATTATGGGTGAGCACGCTTCTGATTAGGTAGTTGGTGAGGTAACGGCTCACCAAGCCGACGATCAGTAGGGGTTCTGAGAGGAAGGTCCCCCACATTGGAACTGAGACACGGTCCAAACTCCTACGGGAGGCAGCAGTGAGGAATATTGGTCAATGGACGGAAGTCTGAACCAGCCAAGTCGCGTGAAGGATGAAGGTTCTATGGATTGTAAACTTCTTTTGTCTGAGGGTAAAAAAGCGGACGTGTCCGTTCTTGCAAGTATCAGACGAATAAGCATCGGCTAACTCCGTGCCAGCAGCCGCGGTAATACGGAGGATGCGAGCGTTATCCGGATTTATTGGGTTTAAAGGGTGCGTAGGCGGGTTATTAAGTCAGTGGTGAAAGCGTGTGGCTCAACCATACCAAGCCATTGAAACTGGTGATCTTGAGTGCAAACGAGGTAGGCGGAATGTGACGTGTAGCGGTGAAATGCTTAGATATGTCACAGAACCCCGATTGCGAAGGCAGCTTACCAGCATGCAACTGACGCTGAGGCACGAAAGCGTGGGTATCAAACAGGATTAGATACCCTGGTAGTCCACGCAGTTAACGATGAATACTAGCTGTTGGCGATATAATGTCAGCGGTACAGCGAAAGTGTTAAGTATTCCACCTGGGGAGTACGCCGGCAACGGTGAAACTCAAAGGAATTGACGGG
>JAGALP010000035.1 GCA_017625155.1 Paludibacteraceae bacterium | reverse complement strand
TTCAGTCTGTCGAAAAAGTCAAGCGAAAGCTTGGCTTTTTTGCATAAATGTGGTATAATATAATAAAAGGGAGAGTGAAGGAAATGCTAGCAACAAAAGCAGAAGAAAGAGGACAGTATGAGATGATATGTATCGAGGAGTTAGTGCCAAAAGATCACATACTGAGGAAAATAGATAGAGCAATAGATTTCGACCATATATATGACCTTGTGGGAGATTTGTATTGTCCTGATAATGGAAGACCGAGCATAGATCCAGTGGTGCTGTTCAAAATGATACTGATACAGCATCTTTTTGGCATACCCTCACTCAGAAAAACAGCGGAGGAAGTAAGATTAAACGTAGCATACCGCTGGTTTTTAGGCTATCTTCTGAACGAGCAGACACCTCACTTTTCAACACTCAGCCATAATTTCAGAAACAGATATACTCCCGAAGTAGTAGAAGCAATATTCTTTTGGATTCTTGATGAAATCAATAATGCAGGCTATCTCTCACCAGAGGCTGTGTTCATTGACGGCACACATATCAAAGCAAATGCAAACACAAAGCAAGTAATAAAGAAAGCTGTACCAAAAGCTGCAAAAATATATGAAGAGCAGCTTATGAATGAAATAAATGAAGAACGTGAAAGCAACGGAAAGAAGCCTTTTGACGGTCCAAAACCTCCTGAGGAAAAGGAAGTAACAGAATCAACAACAGACCCTGAGTGCGGAGTTTTCCACAAAGGCGAACATAAAAAATGTATGGCATATACAGCACAGACAGCTTGTGATAAGCATGGATATGTTATGGATGTAACTGTAAATCCCGGAAATATCCATGACAGCGTAGCTTTTGACGGACTTTATGACAGACTTGTACAGCGTTTTCCCGAAATAAATGCCTGTGTAATGGATGCAGGCTATAAAACACCATGGATATGCAAAAAAGTAACTGATGACGGAAGAATACCCGTATTGCCATACAAAAGACCAATGGGAGCAAAAGGCTTCTTCAGACCATACGACTATATTTATGACGAATACTATAACTGCGTAATTTGTCCTGAGAACCAAGTTTTAAACTTTTCAACAATCAACCGTGACGGCTACAGAGAATTCAAAAGTAATCCAAAAATCTGCGAAAATTGTCCCTCAAGAAGCGTATGTACAAGAAATGCAAAGTGTGAGAAAACAGTAACGAAACATATCTGGAGTAAATATCTTGATTTTGCCGAGGATATTCGCCATACTCCCAAGTACAAAAAGCTTTATGAGAAACGAAAAGAAACAATAGAGCGAGTGTTTGCGGATGCTAAAGAAAAATATGGCATGCGTTATACACTTCACAGAGGCCTCTCCCATGTAACAAATTGGGTTAGGCTTAAATTTGCTGCCATGAACTTGAAAAAGTTCGCAATTCGGAGATGGAATGAGGACGAATATCTCCGTTTTCATTTCGTTTTTCCGCTCTTTTCAAAAATTTATGCCTGATTTTTTCTTTAATTAAAACGTTAATCCCGAATCTCTGACGAGAATCGGGGTTTTTGGACAGTCTG
>JAGALP010000006.1 GCA_017625155.1 Paludibacteraceae bacterium | reverse complement strand
TTGATATGACCCCAAAAAGTTGGACGGATTATTAAATTTGATATTTAGATCGATATTGCATAGGACTCATACCCAATCGCAATTTTATTCGATCTTTATTGTAATAGATAATATATTTCTTTAGCTGTCTTTTAAAATCATTTATGCTATCAAACTGATTGGTATACAACAACTCTTTCTTCATTAGTCCAAAAAAGTTTTCCATCATGGCATTATCTAAACAATTACCTTTTCGCGACATGCTTTGAGTTATATGATGTCTTTTCAATAAGTCTTGATATGTTCTATGTTGATAGTGCCACCCTTGATCGGAATGCAATATAAGTTGCTCTGTATCTGGATATTTTTGGCAAGCACGCTTTAGCATTGTAGTTACCATTTTTAGGTTTGGGCTATCAGATATGCAGTAACTGATAATTTCTCCGTTCCACATATCTAAAATGGGTGATAAATAACATTTCTTGCCTTTTATATCTACTTGCGTAACATCTGTACTCCATTTTTGATTTGGTTTTTCTGCAGCAAACTGTCGATCTAATATATTTGGAGCAACCTTCCCTACGCAGCCCTTATAAGAATGATAGTGGACACGGCGTTGTTTGGCCCTTAAACCTTCTTCTTGCATTAGACGGGCAACCACTTTTCGATTAATAACTTCGCCGTTTGCACGTAGTGCCAACCATACTCTTCGATAGCCGTATCGCTCTTGGTGCTGGCTAAAGATACTATGTATCTGTTGACGAGTAGCATAGTATTTATCAAGTCGATCCTTGACGTGATAATAGTATGTAGCGCGTTTCATCCCACTAACCTGAAGCAAAGTTTCAAGGCTATATTCAGGCCTTAATGATTGGATGATTAATGCTTGCTCTTTGGAGAAAAAGATGCTTTTTCTGTCATTAAGGCCCTCAATTTTTTTAAGTAGGCATTCTCAGCACGGAGTAACTCATTCTCACGTTGGAGTTTCTCCAGTTCTGTCATAGGTTCTTTCTTCTTTGGGCGTCCCATAGGAGTATGCTTTATGCCGTGATTTTTACCGTATTTCCTTCCGTACTTAACTTCTTTTAAAGCATCATAACCTTTTCTACGTACTACACTAACCCAACAATGTAAAGTAGAGCGTGAAACATGATACTTTGCACTAACAACATGCAAAGGTACATGATTTTTTTCTATTTCACAAACTATCTGACATTTTTCTTCAAAATTATACCTACAATTGTATGGTAGTCGCTGTAATCCAACTATTCCTTCATTCTTAAATAGTTCACACCACACAACTATAACATTTCTTGAAAATCCTAAAATCTTAGCAATTCTAGTGGGTGGTACACCACGATTATACATTTTAATTGCCTTTAATTTCTCTTCTAATGAATGCTCCATAAGCGACACTTAGTTTTGTGTCTAACTTTTTGGGTGCACTTCACATTGCCTCTCGGCAATCCCACCTCGAAGCTACTGCCACTCCACGCAGCCTAAACACCACAAAAATCGCATAAAAGTAAACTTTTTGCTCTTTTTTTTGTGTTTATGCATTTTTTTTTGTACCTTTGCCGCTGAAATTATATATCATTCATAATTTATAAATTCGAAATGACTATGAATACACCTACACCACACATCGGAGCACAGTACGGCGAAATAGCCGAGACAGTCATCATGGCAGGTGATCCACTGCGCGCAAAAATGATGGCAGAGAAGTATCTGGACAACCCAGTACAATTCAATAATGTAAGAGGAATGCTCGGTTTTACAGGCACCCACAACGGTAAACGCGTGAGCGTGATGGGACACGGCATGGGAATACCATCCATCGGTATCTACAGCTACGAACTCTACAATTTCTATGGCGTGAAAACCATCATCCGAGTAGGTAGCGCAGGTAGCATACATCCTGACCTGCACATCGGTAACCTCGTGATAGCACAAGGCGCATGCACCAACAGCAATTATGCCGCACAATACGAGTTGCCAGGCACCTATGCTCCTATCGCCGACTTCGATCTATGCCGCCGTGCAGCAGAAGCATGCGAGCAATTTGGCTACAAGTACAAAGTGGGTAATGTGTTCTCATCCGACACTTTCTATACCGAAAATGCCCACAACGACAAGTGGATGAACATGGGCGTATTAGCCGTTGAAATGGAAGCACCTGCGCTGTATATGAACGCAGCACGCAGCGGCAACAAAGCACTCGTGATTTGCACCGTGTCCGACAATATCCTCACAGGCGAAGCTACTACAGCAGAAGAACGACAAAACAATTTCACCCACATGATGGATGTAGCGTTTAGTCTGGTATGAGGTTATTAGCAATTATTGGACTATTGGCTATAGGCAATGGGATATGGGCTCAGCAACGTTGGACTGAGCCTATTCCATATGGTGATATGGACCAATGGCAAGTGCGTTATATCAAAGAGAGTAAACTGCTTGGCGGACAAACCAAAACACTCTATGCCATCGCTCCTACGGACACCGTGCGCGAAAACAAAGCATACGTATCAGCCGATGGTAATCCGTGGGGTTGCAGTGCTACCTATGCCAAATTCATGGGCATTGAGACTGCTATGGAAGGCTCTGTGGTGCCCGAAAGACGCGGATATGGCTACTGCTGCCGAATGAGCAACGTGCTATCACATGTGAATATAGGCGACATCTACGCTATGGTATCAGGCACCATCTACATGGGGCAAGCACTCGAACCACTCGGTATCACTGCCAAAAGCAAACCATACACCGCTATCGACTTTGGTACACCTTTTACCTCCCACCCTACGGCACTCATGCTTGACTACAAAGCCAAAATAGCCGATGCCGACAGCCTCATCACAACCGAGAAAAACAAACCACAAGTAGTAGCTGGACACGACTGCGCAGTGATATTCATCTATCTACAATACCGATGGGAAGATCCAGAGACTGGTCAGATTTATGCTCGACGTGTAGGCACTGCCTATGAGCGAATATGTGAGAGTATTCCTGAATGGGTGAATAATCATGAGATTCCTATCCGATGGGGCAACATCACACAGTCGCCCGACTACCAATCCTACGAAGGACTCAACCAACGCGCTATGATGACGCGCAACTCCAAAGGCAAGATGGTGCGCATCGAAGAAGTGGGTTGGAGCATAGACGAACCAACGCATATCGTGATGTATATCTCATCCAGCGATGCAGGCGTGTTCCGAGCCTACGAGGGTAACACACTGTGGGTGGACAACCTAAGATTTGTATATGAAAAAACAGAGCAATAGAAACGGTCTATTGCTCTGTTTGCAAATAATCTATTATTCGGATTTCTGTAGATATTCGACTGCTCTCGCAAGGTCTTCGGGCGTGTCAATACCGATAGAGAATGTGTGACATTCTGCCACCCGAATCATCAGTCCGTGCTCTAACCAGCGCAACTGCTCCAAGCACTCCATCTGCTCCAATGGCGAAGGAGCCAACTGCGTAATACGCATAAGCACATCTGCCCGATAAGCATACATACCGATATGGCGATAATAGCGACCACGTTGCAGCCACTCCGCCTGCTCCACTCCACGCAGATAAGGCACTACGCTACGCGAGAAATACATAGCTCGCCCAGTATCCTCCGTATCGCATTGCTTCGCCACTACTACCTTCACGTAGTTAGGATTACTGAGTTCATCCCACGTGCTCTCCGACGCAAAAGGATGCACCAGTGTAGCAATATCGGTCTGCTCATTAGCAAAGCATGCCATCAATGAGCGAATCTGAGAAGGCTGAATAAAAGGCTCATCGCCTTGGATATTGACAACAATAGTATCGTGGTGAGAGGTAAGAGGCGAAAGGTGAAAAGCGGGATCAGCACAATAGAGTTGATAGGCTTCGCAGATGCGGTCAGTACCACATTGATGCTCCGCAGAAGTCATATACACTTGTCCACCAAACGAACGCACACACTGATAGATACGCTCATCATCCGTGGCAACAATCACAGTATCAAGCGCTTGACGCGCTTGCTCATACACACGCTGAATCATAGGCTTACCGCCCAAATCAGCTAATGGCTTGCCTGGAAAACGCGAACTGGCATAGCGTGCAGGTATGATTCCAATGAATTGCATCTTATCAACAATGCTATTTATGCCTCCTCTTCGTCATCAATATACTTATGCGTATACTCGTCTTTGCGCTTGCTTACACGGGTACGTATATAGTCAATAGCTCCATACGAACGTTTGTTCTTTCCTTCGCCATAACCATAGCCGTAGCCATATCCATAACCATAGCCGTAATTGCCATAGGTGTAGCCATAACCGCGTCCCGACTTCATGACAGGTATATCGGAAAGAATCAAATTGATCTTCTCTTTGTGGTTGATTGCCAAGGTTTCTAATGTCTGTTTTGCAAACGACTTATTGGTCTCCATGCAACGCAATACGAACAAAGTCAAGTCGGTTTGCTCAATCAATGCCAACGCATCAGGCACGATACCCACAGGCGAAGAATCCAATACAATATATACATAACGTTCACGCAAGATATTGAACAATTCTGTAAGCTTCTCGTTGCGAATCAATTCACCTGGATTAGGAGGAATAGTGCCCACAGGGATTACGTCGAAGCCTAATTTCTCGTTCTTGATAATAATATCATCGAGTTTGCAATCACCTATCAAATAGTTGGTTACACCTATTTCTGGTGCAGGCAATCCCAACTTCTCATGCACGTTTGGCTTGCGGATATCCAAGTCCATCAGCAAGGTAGGATGCCCGCTCATCGAATATAACGAAGCAAGGTTGGTGCTAATAAATGTCTTACCATCACCTGACTGCGTGGAAGTGACCGTGATCAGCATATTGGTCTTGCGAAGAAGTTTAAACTCAATTCGAGTACGTATCGTGCGTAGCATCTCCGCATAACTCGAACGAGGATGCATACGTGCATAGGTTGGATTTTGCGACTTCACATGACGCAAACTACCCAGCAAATCGAAGTCGCTGAGTCGCTCCGCCTCTTTAGGAGTACGAATCTTATTGTTGAGCAATTCCGAAAGAACCAACAACAGCAACGGAATAATCAAACCGATAGCCAGATAGGTCATCATGTTTTTGCGTTTCTCCTTGCTATTCATCGCATAGGTGGTACGCGCCTTATCCATCACCTCACTATCGGGAGTATTACCAGCCTTCTGAATCTCAGCCTCTGCACGTTTTTGCAGGAAGAAAGTGTAGTAGTTGTCATCAATGCGGTAGTTACGCTCAATAGCAACCATCTGCAACTCTTTCTCTGGCAACGACTGAATCTCACGCTCCACATCGCGCATACGGGCTTTCAAATCTTTCTTTTCGATATCCAACGAAGTACGCATCGAAGAAACTACCTCAGAGATGGCTAACTTTACATTGTTAATATCGCTGGTATATTTGGCATAATACACGTTCTTTTCGCTCAAATCACCACGTTGGATATGCAAGTCGTTGAGTTGTTGTACCAATTGCATCAGCATTGGCTCGTTTAATCCCAGCGATGCAGGAGCAACTACCGAACCTTGCTCTATCTTTTGATCCAAATAATTGGATAAGTAATCCAAATAGGTCTCTTTCAAACGCAATGCCATTTGTTGTTGGTCATATACGCTTGCTCTTTCCATCAATTCGCCAGCATAAGATCCTACGTCCACAAACTTATTTTCTTGGCGGAAACCTGTCATAGCACTCTCGCTCTTTGTCAAGCTACTTTGCAATACCTCTAACTGCTGATTGATGAAGGCAATAGACTTATCCGCCACCATATTTTTGCGCTCCACATTCTGCAATAGGTAAATTTCACAAAGTTTATCAATAAAATCTCTATCACGAGCAGGCGTTTCACTTACCAGTTGAATACCTAACACCGTACTTTGTTCGGTCAAGAAATTTAATTGCAAACGCGAAGAGAACTCCTCTGTCAGACTTGCTACACTGCGAAAACGGAAATAGATATGTTGACCTTCGCGCATCAACATATCGGTAGGCCAAATGGTAGCCGTAAACAATGATGTTTGCAGTTCTTTACCATATTGCGTAGTATAAGAGAAGTCAAAGTCTTCCATAGTGGAAGTGACATGCAGCATTCCCCCATCCACTACTTCACACTTGAATAAATGCTCATATGCAGCTGGTTCCACACGCGAGTACTCCACTGCTATAGGCGTATTGTGGTAGATATTACGAGTCTTGAATCTGCCTTGCGTGATATACTCCACATTCATAAATGGGAGCGAGTCCACTGTACGACGAATCAAGTCGTAACTACCCATAATAATCAGTTGGTTATTCACGTTCTTATAACCAGCTTCTACACCGAAACCATGCATCAGCGATTGCGCGCCATAGCTGCCTGATGTAGATTCTTGGATAATCATCGTACCTGTAGTGAGATATTTCTCTATCACACTTTTATTTTTCAAATAAGCCAATGAGAAAGCGATAACACCTGCTATCACAAACAAATACCAATGACGAATTATGCGGAGTACCCACTCCATAATATCAAAATTCGACTTCTCTTCCTCAAAAGGCATCACAACTTGAGGTTGTACATCATTTTGTTGCATATCTGTATCTTTTTCGTAATATTTTCAACTATTATTTTTACCACAAACCAGGAATATAGTTCAACACCGTTATCAGCAATGACACCGAACTCGTTATCAATGCTAAGAACGAACTATAACTGCTTTGTTTATAGAAACTTCCGCTATCGCGGCTAACATATATCAAATCATTTGGATACACATAATAATACTCCGAATTGATAATCGAATTCGGACGAATATCAAACTCCAACACCTCTGGCTCACCATTACCACGAGGACGAATAATACGCACATGGCGGCGGTCACCAGAATTCATCAAATCCCCAGACATCGCCAAAGCTTGGAAGATGGTCATACGCTCCTTATATATATTATATACGCCCGAACGCGCATCACCCATCACCGTAAAACGCTTATTATACATAGCTAACTTGACATCAGCATCTGGAATAATCTCACGAAAAGCTTTGCGCAATGTATCTTGTGCCTCCAATTCAGTCAAACCTGCCAATTTTATTGGCGCCAAGAATGGAATATCCACGGTACCGTCAGAGTAGATACGGTATGAGTTGGCATATTGAGAGTTTGTATTTTCATTACTTGACAAAGTTTTTGCCAATGTCTCATCCATCGTTATCACACGATAAATAATCTCATCATTCACCTGCAAACGATAAGGCGTATATGCCACAGAATCATACTGAGGGAGGTTATCACGCTCTTGCAGCAAACCCACTTGGCGATAGCCATAGCAACTGGTCAATAGCATTCCCAGAACGAATGCTACACCTATATGTTTCATCATCAATCTCATTGCTCGCCTCCTTTCTCTACCGCATTCATGATTCGAGCCACCAGAGCATATACAAAACCGCCAAATGCTAAGGTAGTAGCCACTACGCTGACTGTGGTAGCCGCTGAATTGATACCAAAACTCTGTCCCTTAATCTTCTGGATATAAATCACATCGTTAGGCTCTATATAATAGTATTCGGAATTGATAATATCCTCCGAACGCAGGTCAAACGTCATCACTTTGGTCTGTCCCTCTATCTCGCGAACGATACGCACTTTGCTACGATCACCAAAGTCGCCTATATCACCAGCCATCGCTAATGCTTCAAACACTGTCACTTTTTCCTTAGGCATTGACATTACGCCACTCCCCCTATCACTGATAACACTAAATGTTCGGCGAACGATATTCACCTCCACTGAAATCATTTGATAGTCGCCATACCCCTTCACATAAGCAGACAATTCCTTTTCAATCAGCAATTTTACTTCACGTGATGTCTTTCCACGAACTGGTATGTGCCCCAAAGTAGGAAAATCTATCGAACCATCCTCTAACACCAAATACGTATATAAATCATACGACCCATTGGTGTTAAATCCATTGCGTATCTGCTGACGAATAGTGCTGCTAGAGCGAGAAGGATTAAACATATTACTAATACGTTCATCCACTGAATACACATACACATATAGACGATCGCCTATACGAATCTCATAATCCTCATACGATAACGTATCCGTATACTCTGGTATACCATTTTTACCTGCTTCTTGCATCAAGTTCACCTTCTTGCTCGTCACGCAGGACGCCATCAGCAAACTCAACATAAGTACCAAATAGGCTCGCAACCTCATCTTACTTTTTAATTCAAAATTCTTAATTCATAATTACCTCTTCTCATCCCAACCAAATGGGTGAGTTGCCAGCGGCAACTTAGCCAACGGATGATAATCACCTACCAAACCAATTGGTGTAGCATGGCGAATATCACTCACAATCTCTATTGATGGACGTGCTTCTGAAATACGAAATCCATTGCCTGACAAAATATGCTTATAACTTTCGGTATGTAACTCTGTAAAGCCCGCACTAAACTCAAACTCCTCACCATCAATTGACAATGTACGATAAGTCTTTTTCTCGCCTTGAACTGCATTTGCAGGCAAACATTCCGCATTGATACTCAGGAAGTAACGCACTCGTGCATGCTCCAACTCCAGATATCCAGCCACGCGGTCAAAAGACATCACATGCACCACATTCTTCTTCACCGCACCAAATATCCACTGCAACATATCATAGAAATGCACACCGATATTTGTTGCTATACCACCTGCTTTGTGTATATCGCCCTTCCAAGAACTATAATACCACTTTCCGCGGCTTGTGATATATGTCAAATCCACATCGTAAATCTTGTCCTTTGGACCATTCTTCACTTTCTCACGCAAAGCGGCAATCTTGTCATGCAAACGCAATTGAAGAATCGTATATGCCTCACAACCAGTCTCCTGCTCCAACTCTACCAAATTGTCAATATTATATGGATTGAGCACCAATGGCTTCTCACATATTACGTTGCAACCTAATCGCAAACCATAGCGAATAAACGCATCATGCGTATAGTTAGGCGTACAAATACTAACCCAAGACAATGGATTATCCGTACGCATCTGCTTCGAACAGAAACGGTCAAACTGCTCATTCTCAGTAAAAAAGCTACACTCGGGGAAACTCGAATCCAAGCGACCCACCGAGTCAAACTTATCATAAGCCACCAGCAGATTATTACCTGTATCTGCAATCGCCTTGATATGGCGTGGAGCAATGTACCCTGCGGCACCTATCAATGCAAAATTTAAAGATTTATTCATGTTCTGTGTAAATTATATTCTTAATTCTGCCCAAAGGGATTAAAAACGATTATTCTAAAATTAGCCTGCAAAGATACTACTTTTTTTTCATATATGCAAGCATAAGTAGAAAATCTTAAACAAATCATCACTAAACCCACCAACCAATCAACTTTACCGCGATAAATCTACGCTCAACATTTGTCCATATGCTTTTTTTTCATTACCTTTGTGCGCTGAACGCACAACGACTTATGCACATCGCATTTACCACATTATTGCCTAATGAAGGTTTTAGAAGACTCGCACAACACGAGTTGTATGCTCCTTTGGAGCAAGCAGATGTGCTGGTTAGCACATTTGACCAACCCGTGACGCGGGAGATGATTATGTCTGCCAATAATCTGCAATTGGTGGCGAATTTTGGTGTGGGGTTCAATAATATTGACCTCGAAGCATGCCGCGAGCGCGGTATTCGTGTCACCAATACCCCCAATCCTGTGATTGAGCCCACTGCCGAACTGGCATTTGCGCTCATGCACGATGTGGCAAGACGTACAGCAGAGTTCGACCGCAAACTGCGGGCAGGCACAGCAGAACCCTTTAGCGTGATGAACAACCTCAGCCACTCGCTCTATGGCAAGACCTTGGGTATCATTGGTATGGGCCGTATCGGACAAGCATTGGCACGTAGAGCAGTAGCAAGTGGCATGCGCGTTGTGTACCACAATCGCAAGCCACTTGATCATCGGATATTGGACGCCCTAAAGGGCTATGGGGTATTGGATATTGGATATAGAACAAAGGAAGAACTATTACAAGAGGCAGATTTTGTGAGTTTGAATTTGCCCTATACGCCTGAAGTGAAGCATATCATTGACGGCAAAGCATTGCGCATGATGAAACCGACCGCCTACCTTATCAACACCGCGCGTGGTGCACACGTGGATGAGCAAGCACTGGTGAAGGCACTGAAAGAGGGTGAAATTGCAGGTGCTGCGATGGATGTCTATGAACACGAGCCACAGATTACTCCAGAACTGCTTGAGATGGATAATGTAGTACTCTCACCCCACACGGGAACAGGTACATGGGAGGGACGCATCGCTATGTGCGAGAATGTCTGCGAAAATATCCTCGCATGGCAAAACAATGAAATTGATAAAATGAATATAGTACTATGACACTAACCGACAGATTTTTGAAGTATGTGAGTTTCTGCACCACATCGGATGAAGAAACCAATATGACGCCCTCTACTCCTGGGCAGATGGAGTTTGCGAAGTACCTCGCCAATGAACTCAAAGAGATTGGTATGCAAGAGGTGACATTGGACGAGAACGGCTATGTGATGGCTACCCTCCCCGCTAATGTGGAAGGTAAACCCGTCATCGGTTTTATCGCTCATATGGACACTGCCCCTGATGCGAGTGGCAAAAATGTGAAAGCACGCATCGTCACCCACTACGATGGTCAAGACATCGTACTCAATGCGGAGAAGAATATCGTGTTTGAAGTAGCGAAATACCCTGAGATACTGGATTACAAGGGTCAAGATATTATCGTGACTGACGGAACTACCCTGCTCGGCGCAGACGATAAAGCGGGCTTGGCGGAGATTGTTACCGCATGCGAGTACTTGATTCAACATCCAGAAATTCAACACGGCAAGATTCGTGTGGGCTTTACGCCAGACGAGGAGATTGGTCAAGGTGCTGACCACTTTGATGTGGAGAAATTTGGTTGCGACTTTGCCTACACCATGGATGGTGGCGCAGTGGGCGAACTAGAATACGAGAACTTCAACGCCGCTGGCTGCAAGGTGAAAGTGCATGGCGTGAATGTACACCCTGGTTATGGCTATCACAAGATGATTAACTCTATGCGTATTGCTAATCAGTTTGCAAGCATGTTGCCTCGTTGGGAGACACCAGAGCATACACAAGGATATGAAGGTTTCTATCACCTCATCGCTATGAACGGTAGCGTGGAGGAGACCACCTTGCAATATATCATCCGCGACCACGACCGCGCACGCTTTGAGAGCCGCAAACGTGAGATCGAGCACTTGGCACGCAAGATCAACCAAGAGTATGGCGAAGGCACCGTAGAGGTTGAACTCCGCGACCAATACTACAACATGCGCGAGAAAGTGGAACCTGTGATGCATATCGTGACACTCGTGGAGGAGGCGATGAAAGAGGTAGGCGTGACACCAAAGGTGCAACCTATCCGTGGCGGAACAGACGGCGCACGCCTCTCGTTTGAGGGACTGCCCTGCCCTAACATCTTTGCTGGTGGTGTGAACTTCCATAGCCGATTTGAGTATCTCCCTATCCCATCCATGGAGAAGGCTATGCAGGTAATCTTGCAAATTGTACGCAAAGCGTGATTTGCAAGATAGTTTAGTGATTAGAGTTTAGTGTTTAGAGACAAGAAATATATGAAAACTACTCCATTTACAGACATCCATATCGCTCTAGGAGCGAAGATGGCAGATTTTGCGGGCTTTAATATGCCTATTCAATACCCTACAGGTATCAATCAAGAACACATCATCGTGCGCGAAGGCGTGGGCGTGTTCGATGTGAGCCACATGGGCGAGTTTTGGGTGAAAGGTGAGAAAGCATTGGACTTCCTGCAATATATCACTACCAACGATGTGAGCAAACTAGAGGCAGGCAAAGCACAATACACTTGCTTCCCTAACGGCAAAGGCGGTATCGTGGATGACCTGATTATCTACAAGTACTCCACTACCAAATACCTGCTTGTTGTGAATGCTGGCAATATTGATAAGGACTGGGCATGGGTAAACGAGCACAATACATTCGGTGTACAACTGGAGAACGCCAGCGACCGTTATGGTCAATTGGCAGTGCAAGGACCTAAAGCCACAGAGATGCTCCAACTGCTCACCGACGCCGATCTGAGTGCTATTCCTTATTATGCTTTCCGCGAATGGTCATTCGCAGGTGTACAAGGCGTAATCCTCAGTAATACAGGCTATACAGGCGCAGGCGGGTTTGAATTGTATTTCCCAAAAGAGCATAGCAAACAAATCTGGGATGCGCTTTTCGAGGTAGGCAAAGACTTTGGTTTGGCACCTATCGGCTTGGGCGCACGCGATAGTTTGCGTCTGGAGAAATGGTACTGCCTCTATGGTCATGATATTGATGACACCACTTCTCCACTAGAAGCAGGACTCGGTTGGATTACGAAGTTCGATGCAAAGGACTTTATCGACAAAGAGTATTTGCTCCAGCAGAAAGCAGAGGGCGTGAAGCGCAAATTGGTGCATTTTGAGTGCCAAGAGCGTGCTATTCCACGTTGTGGCTATGAGCTTTGCGATGCAGAGGGCAATACGATTGGTAATGTCACCAGTGGCATCATGCTGCCTACTACCAAAGTGGGCATTGGTATGGGGTATGTGAAGACCGCTTTCGCCAAGAAAGAGACTATCATCTACGTGAAGATTCGCGAGAAACTGATTCCAGCGAAGATTGTGTAATCTACATACACACAATCTTTTATATGTAACAAAAAAGAGTGTGTCGAAATCGGCACACTCTTTTTTCGCTGATTTTTAAGTTCAACGAATCACTTTCTTTGTTACGCGTTGACCATTTTTCTCGAATTGAATCAAATACAAGCCATTGTTCAATCCATTCATATTTACATACTCTGCATTACGTTGTACAGATACTGCCTGACCACTTACTGTGTAAATCGTCACATTGTATGGAGGCAACATATCCAATGTAGATTCTGGTACAAAAATATTCTCCACATCGGTATCAAATGCGTAATATGGACGCATCTTTGGCAATTCATGTGGCATACCAGTTAGAATCATCAAAGCACCTGGAGCAAGCGTTACGGTTGTCTCTGTTTGTTCGATTTGCTCATAGTAGTTATACCACTTGCCAGCTGGGATAGTAACTTCCTTCGCATCTGTTGCGCTGAAGTTACCCGCCACAAACACATGATCTCCCCACTGAATGGTACGAACGATTTTTCCGCTACCTATATCTACCTTCGTTGGATTACCAGCGAATACTTCTGGCAAGATACGTGTACGCAACTGAATCGCTTGTCCCACTTTATGGAATGCATCTGTGCGCCAAGCACCCTCGCCTAACCATGTTTCGGTGCGGGCTTTCACTTGCATTTTGTAATTCTCGTTCGATACATTTTTCATACCATAAGGAGCTTTTCCGCCGTCATCTTTACCCCATTTGCCATCAGCATTTTGCCATTTCGAATAATCGAATCCAAATTCCGCAAAATGATAGAACATTTGTGGTCCGTTCAACAAAGTAAGGAATGCCATATTTAGAGGTACACGTGCTATACGAGCTTGATCATTGGTCTTTAGGTCGCCCATACCGAACTGTTTTGCATGGAAGAACGAACGTTCCTCATCGTGGCTTTCGCAATAACTTACATAGCCATCACGGTTAGCATTCGAGAAAGATGAACTGGTAGAGCCTTTGGCAGAGGCATAATATGCCTCCACTGTATTATCCCAGCATAGCATGCCCTCTTTGATGAGCTCTTTGCGATCGTTCTCGCAGTTATCACCCCAGTGTTCCAAAATCATATAAGCATCAGGAGATACTGCCTTGACACCTTTCTCGTAATAATCTTTGATGTTGCGAACCGATGTTCCTCCCATCGCACCGCAAAGACCATGACTCAAGTCTAGACGGAAACCATCCACCTTGTATTCGGTCAACCAATATTGCAACACACGAATAAACATCTGATGAGCAGGCTCAAAGTCATGATTCCAATCCTCATACACATTGTCGCCATGAGGGGCTGTCACATTGAACCAAGGATTATACTTCAAATCATCACCATAAGGATAGAGTTTATTCATTGGGTTGAGACCTGTAGCGTGATTGAATACCATATCCAAGATGACTGCTATTCCTGCTGCGTGGCATGAATCGACAAATTCCTTGAATTGTTCAGGTGTGCCGTATGCTTTATCCAATGCAAAGTAGTGGTTAGGCGAATATCCCCAGTTGAGGTTGCCATCAAACTCACAAACTGGCATCAACTCTATGGCGTTTACACCCATATCTTTATAGTAGAACATACGATCCGTCATACCTTTGATATCACGTGTGACGGTATGGTCATACACCCACGCTTCATAGATAACAAGGTTATTTTTATCTGGACGTTTGAAGTTCAATGTAGCATCCGACCATTGATATTTTGGTTTATCAGTTTGAATCACAGTCACATATCCGTCACCCTCAGCAGGATAATCCATCAATGTAGGATCCACTTTCTTTGGCTCCCATTGATCATCTTTGTGCAACACTTTCTCTGAATATAGATCAGAAATCTTCTTTACCACACCATCTGCGCGAACGACTGCATATTGCAGCGCATATTCTTTTTGCGGAATCAAGCCACTTATTTCAATCCAGAAATAGTTGCCATCTTGCTTCATTTGGTATTCATTCGATAGTTTCCAATCGTTGAAATCACCCACTACAAATACATGTTGTGCAGATGCATATACCGTAGGCTGCATTTCTATCACAGTGTATTCTGCTTTCGCATCGCCCGACTGTGTAAATTCGAGTACTGCATCGCTTGTTAGCATAATATCTACGGTTTGGTTTTTATTGCCATTCCAGTCGGTGCCATTGCGGAAGATGACATTGAGTTGCGTACAAGAATCGCTAACGATATACCACTCACCGTCTTGCTCTGGAATGACCACCTTGCTATCACCGCCTTCTACCCACACATAGGCTGTAATGGTTTCGGTCCAATGCGCTGGCAATTTTGCTTTCAGGGTAATTTGTTTTGCTTCTTCATTGACCATTTTGCTCGCAGCAAAAGTAGCCAATGTTACTTTAGTAGGGTCTTCTTCATTGTAATAAATACCCATATCAATTCCTTCTGGGCGTGGAGCTTGTTCTGGTGCTGCCACTACGCATGTTTGTGCTGATATTTGCTTTACCTCACTCCCCTTGGTGGCGGTAAACTCGAAGAGGAAATCGCCTACCTCATCCAATGTGTATTCTGCATGCAATTCTGTTCCATCTGCAGCAGCTATTTCTTTGCCATTCATGGTCAATGTCAGAGCAGCATGTTCTGTCGCCACGCAATGGATTGACAATTTATCGCCTAATTTGGATATTTCAGGCAGAGTATTGGTTATTGCCACTGCCAATCCAGGCTCTGCTAAATCTACAAAGATATCAGTATACTCAGCTGTTTTTCCTTCTTTTTCTCCGTTTGGACCATCATTAAACACAAAGCACAATTGAGTTATTTCGGTTGTTGTAGGCACTCCATAATACGCATACATATTAGGTGTTATCTTCAACTCCCAATTGCCATCCGCATTTTGGGTCATCTTGTGTTTTTCTTCTCCACTACGCCACACTGGTGCATTTTGCCATGACTTGCCGTCGTAGGTTATACCTGTATGCGCATAGCATTGGGTGGCACCTACCATACCACCACTACCCTCATTGGGATTAAAGATAATCGTAATCTCGCCATCGTATCCTTGCTGTATGATACTGGGCGAGGTAGTCACTTGCGCAAAAACAGAGAGCGCAAACATAGATAAAAATAATAAAGTAATTTTTTTCATAAGTATTTTAATATGAATATTATTAACAGCTTGCAAAGGTACAAAAAAATAATGAAATACACAACCATCATAAGTGTTTTTTATGCAAACTCTTGCACATTTGCAAAAAAACACCTACCTTTGCACCGCAAATTGTAAACTATCAATTGTCAAATGAGCAAACGCGTACTTATTGGTATGTCAGGGGGAATCGACTCCACCGTAGCGGCTATCTTGCTTCTGGAGCAGGGATATGAATTGGTAGGTGCCACCTTCCGCACTTTCGACTCTATCAAAGAATCTTGTCTGGCTAAGGAGAAAGGTTGTTGTTCGGTAGAGAGCATCATGGAAGCCCAACGCATGGCTGCCACATTAGGTTTTGAACACCATATCTTGGATTTTCGTGACACTTTCCGCGAACATGTCATAGATAATTTCGTGCACGAGTACGCATGCGGGCGCACGCCTAATCCTTGTGTATTGTGCAACTCTCACATCAAATGGGGCAAGCTCATGCAGGCGGCTGAACAATATGGCTGCGACTATATTGCCACTGGGCATTATGCGCAGATTGCTCAACACCGTGGACATGTCTATCTTAGGAACGCGGTGGATACCCATAAGGATCAAACCTACTTCCTTTGGATGCTCACCGAAGAAAACCTACGCAAAACCATCTTCCCCCTCGGTGGCCTCACCAAGGCAGAGGTACGACAAATAGCGCGCAATCATGGTTTCGAACAACTCAGCAAGAAAGCCGAGAGCCAAGAGATATGCTTTATCCCTAACAACGACTATCGTACTTTCCTTGCCGAACAAGGTGTTGCTATACCACAGGGCGAATATGTTGACTGCCTAGGCAACGTACTCGGCACCCACCAAGGCTATTGCCATTACACTATTGGTCAGCGTAAGGGATTGGGGATTGCTTTGGGCGCGCCTAAGTTTGTCACGCATATCGATGCAGCCACCAACCGCGTCACACTGGGCAACCGCGATGACTTACTCACTTCGCACGCCACTATCTCCGATGTCCGAATCCGCGATCTTGATTGGCTCACCGAATCCCCTACTCTACAAGCCCGTATCCGCTACAAATCTCCCACCGTCAACTGCCAACTGTCAGATAATTGTTTGGGCGAATGCGAAACTAGAACAGTCAACTTCTCCTCTCCAGTTTGGGGTGTCACTCCTGGACAATCCCTCGTTCTCTACAAAGACGGCTTAGTTGTCGGAGGTGGCATCATTGTGTAGGACGCTGTGTATGGAACGGCATTCCGCCTATTGGATTGGACACAAATTGGCAACTTGAGTGCTCCGAATAACTAATTAATCACTAATTAATCACTAACTAATCACTAATATATATTTAATAATCTAAAGGGGACTTGAAGATGTTTGTTTTTAGATTAGAGATTAGTGAATAAAAAATAATAGACGTATAAAAACAAAAAAAACGCACTCCTAATAAAGAAGTGCGTTTTTTCCATTTTATACTTATTTATCTCAACCTATCGGCAGCACGGACTAGCGCCTCGTCCTTCAAGATGCGGCGAGTAGCCATCATCGTTAGCACGATATTAATGGCTGGAATAGCAGTCCATAGGTTGATATACCAATCGGCATGCGTCAAGGTCATACCATGAATCGGCTCATAGCCTTTGACCACAAATGCCACATACAATGTCACCAATGCATAATAACCAATACAGAAAATTACATTCATTATATTCAAACGCGCTTGCAACAAACGGCGTTTGAACAAAAAGATATTTACCAATGCCAACAATGGAATAGCCACAGAAATCACCGCTAATGGCCATTTATCGAATGCCTGCAAAGAAATATATTCCGTGCCATCTGGCAAGAGGAATTGAACAGGCGAAAAGAAACACAACAATGTGCCTAATATTACTACCAACAAGAGGTAGAGAGTTTGGATACGTTGAATCATTGTTTTAATGTTTAGTGAACGCCCGCAAGCGGGCTACTGTTTAGTGTTTAGAATCGATTAATTGACACAAATCATTGACCAATTGATATTTCTCACCTGTGGCGGGACAGGTAGCAAGACCATCTTTATCAAACTTTAGCTTCTCACCGTGACGACTTACCCACCCAACTCTGCGCGCAGGATTACCTACCATGAGCGCATATGCAGGCACGTCCTTTGTTACCACCGAACCTGCACCGATAAGACAGTATTCGCCCAACGTGTTACCACATACGATAGTTGCATTGGCACCCACTGAAGCACCACGACGAATAAATGTGTCCTTATACTCATCCTTACGCGATACTGCCGACCTAGGATTGATCACATTTGTAAACACCATACTGGGCCCCAAAAAAACATCATCACCGCAGCGCACACCCGTATAGATAGATACATTATTCTGCACCTTGCAGTTGCGACCAAGTATTACACCAGGCGACACTACCACATTCTGACCTATATTGCAATCTTCACCTATCTGACAACCCGACATCACATGCGAGAAATGCCAAATCTTAGTGCCTCTCCCTATAAAACACCCCTCATCCACATAAGAGGATTCATGAACAAACACCCCATCCATATCAGAAAAACGCTTTAAATATATCATTACCATTCGCAAAAATCAAGAGAGCAAATAGTAGCCAAAAACCTATCGTATTCGCTACTTCCAAGAACTTATCGCTTGGTTTGCGTCCCGTGATAATCTCCCACAATAGGAAAAGAATATAGCCACCATCCAACGCTGGGATTGGCAAGAAATTCATAAATGCCAAAATCAGACTGATAATCGCAGTGATTTTCCAGAATCCATACCAGTTCCACGTCTCTGGAAACATGTTGCTAATCGCACCAAACCCACCTACAGACTGAGCACCCTCTTTAGTAAAAATCAGGCGGAACTGCTTCACATACATTACCAAGAAATCACATCCATATTTGATACCTGCAGGAATTGCTTCAAAGAAAGTATAGTCGGTATGAACAGGTGTATAAAACGAATCTAAACCCTTGATAATCACACCTATCTTGGATTGATCACCAATAAATAGGCGTGCCTGCATAGGTTGACCTGCACGATAGAAATCCAAAGTAACACTATCACATGGATGCTTGCTCAGTTCGTTGTCGATCTGCACACGGCAAAGCCCCACTCGACCATTCACACCCACAATGCTATCTCCCTTTTGCATGTTTGCAAATGATGCTGCACCACCAGGCAACACGGAATCTATCACCATAGGCATAAAGAATGAAACTAGTAGATAATCGCGCTTTATATACGATTTATCGGCACGCGCTTTCTCGCGTTCCTCACGATCTACATCGTTTTGCAACGCCAAGTATCGCTCACCCAAGTCTTCAGACATTGTCAAGCGCACCGTATCCGTACCGCGCAAGACTAACACATCGCGCTGCCCCTCAATGATAATCCATTGAACAATATCGGTTAAGTCTTCAGGCTCGTTGCCATTGATTGTAAGAATCTTATCCTGCTGCTGGAAGCCTTCACCAATCATAATGTCAGAATAGTACAAGCCCGTGGTGATTTGGCTGAGAGGCAAGGTATCTTTTCCCCAATGGAAAAGTATCATACCAAAGATTAGCAAGGCTGCCACAAAATTCACCAAGATACCCCCGATAATGATACACAAACGTTGCCATACGTTCTTTGCACGGAACTCCCATGGTTGAGGTTCTGAAGCTAGGTCAGTAGCGTCTTTGGTCTCATCCACCATACCAGCAATAGCGCAATAACCACCAAAAGGTACCCAACCAATACCCCATTCTGTATTATCAGGATAACGACGCCAATCATCTTCAGGAAGGGCATTCAACTCCTCATCGGTCATTGGACGATAGAGAGCTTGTCCTTTCTCATCTTTCTTTTCGTTGCCCATGGCATCCAATACTGGCACCGCAGTTTGCTCCACATTAGGAGCAAAGAAGCGTACTTGCCACTTGCCATTAATCTTTTTGGCACGCGCCAAAGAAAACTTTGGATTAAAAAACATATAGAATTTCTCCACACGTACTTTGAATAGACGTGCAAAGCAGAAATGTCCTAACTCGTGAATTACCACGAGGATACTAAGGGCGAGTATAAGTTGTATCCACTGCATTCGTGTTCGGCAATCTCGCGCATTGACCGACGACCTTGTCGTTAGGGCGCTCGATGCCTCCACTCTATCCTCGAAGCCACAAGCTTCTCGGATGTTTTCGAGGGAGACTCCTCCGTGCCGTCGGAGGGATTTATTAAGTTAATTAAATAGTTTCAATGTTTCAAAGTTTCGGTTGCTATTCTGCGAGCTTCGGTGTCGGTCAGGACATAATCTTCATACGTTGGTTCGGCAATGAAAGCAGTTCTTTCCATCGTTTTTGCTATCACATCCGACATCTGCAAGAATCCACATTTCTCCTCACGGAAAGCCAAATTCACCACTTCGTTGGCTGCATTCAATATACATGGCATATTACCACCCTTCTCCATGGCCTCATACGCCAATCTCAGGTTAGGGAATCGCTGCATATCGGGTTCCTCAAAAGTGAGCTGCTTTACCGCAAAGAGGTCCAATCGTGGTACGTCGCTCAACCAACGCTCAGGATAAGTCAGCGCATAGTGAATCGGAATACGCATATCGGGCGTACCAAGTTGTGCTTTCACGCTACCATCTACGAATTGCACAGCCGAATGTACAACAGACTGAGGGTGCACCAACACTTGTATCTTCTCCACAGGTATATCGAAGAGCCAACGGGCTTCGATTACTTCGAAACCCTTGTTCATCATACTGGCAGAGTCGATAGTAATCTTCGCCCCCATCTCCCAATTAGGATGTTTGAGCGCTTGTGCCGCAGTGACATGCTGCATTTGCTCGTAGGTAAACGTACGGAAAGGACCACCACTAGCAGTCAGTAAAAGTTTCTCAATGCTTTGTACCTCTTCTCCAACCAAACTCTGAAATATAGCAGAGTGTTCGCTATCCACAGGAAGAATAGGCACTTTGTAGCGTTGTGCTAAACGGCAGATGATTTCTCCAGCCACCACTAGCGTTTCCTTGTTTGCCAATGCGATGGTTTTCTTAGCACGTATCGCTTGCATCGTAGGCAGCAAGCCAGCATATCCTACCATGGCAGCTACCACCACATCTATCGCAGGCATCGTGACCATTTCTGCGATGGCTTCTTCGCCTGCCATCACGCGAATAGGCAAGTCGCTTAGTGCATCACGCAAAGGTTGATAATAACGTTTATCGGCGATGCATACCACTGCTGGATTAAACTCCAATGCTTGCTGAATCAGCAGGTCCACACTGCGGTTAGCAGATAGCGCATATACCGAAAACGCATCAGGATGCTGACGCACCACATCCAAAGTTTGCGTACCAATACTACCAGTACTGCCTAATATAGCTATTTGTTTCATTTTACCTTTTATCTCCTCCACTCTCAAAACGCAATAATCTCTTCAGGGTTAATCGACTGTCCGTTTTGCCATATTTCGAACCATAGCAGTTGGTCTGCCACCAGTGCGATACTCTCGCCTGCTGCCACTGCATCGCCTACATTCTTTAGCGATTTCAGGGTGTTGCGATATATCGACAAGTAGTTGTCGTGTTGCAGCATGATGGTATAGGTATTTCCAATCTCGTAGTTTAGATACACCACTCTACCTGCCAAAACTGCGGTTACATTCTCTTTTTCTGGTGTTTTCAAAACCACCCCATATTGTTGTTCCTTTGGTGCATAGGATTGTATAATCACGCCATGCGCTGGTCGGAAAAACGACACGGTAGGCGTGGTATTGGCAATGTCAAACAGTTGCAAGTAATCTTTTTCTTTTGCCTCATACTGAGCAATAAACTCTGCCGTAGCTTCGCTTTTTGCTTCCAGCAATTGCTCACGCATGATTATTTGCATCGAATCAAGACTTTGTACCGTATCCGATTGCACTTCTCCTGCCATCACCTGCTTGATAACATTCAAGTATTGCCGTTGCAACTCAAGTGAGGTACCTAACGAATCCACACGTGCAGACTCTTCCACTAGTTGCTGACGGATATTCTCTGAATAACCTGGTAAATAGTTACGTATAGGGGTATAGAGTATCACCAACGAGAATAGTATCAATGATAGCAGGAATAGCAGCGCTATTACCACGATGCCCCCCCACCCTGAGAGATGAATATGCCAACGCTCTGCTAATGTCGCTTCGTCTAATACACTGATACGATGCCGATTACGTAACCGACGCCAAAGACTTATTTTCTTATCGTCTGTCAAAATTCTTAATGCTATATCTCACCTTACGGTTCGAACGATTAAACATTACTTCAATATTGTACAACCCTCACATGGCTTGAGTTGTTTGAAGAAGTCATTGCCCTTGTCATCCACGAGGATGAATGCTGGGAAGTTCTCCACTTCGATTTTCCAAATGGCTTCCATCCCCAATTCTGGATACTCTACGCACTCTATTGACTTGATATTCTCTTGTGCGAGGATAGCAGCAGGACCACCAATCGAGCCGAGATAGAAACCACCATGCTTTTGGCAAGCGTTGGTCACATCAATTGAGCGATTACCCTTTGCCAACATGATTAGACTTCCGCCATTGTCTTGGAACTCATCCACATATGGGTCCATACGACCTGCTGTAGTTGGGCCCATCGAACCGCAAGGCATACCTGCTGGTGTTTTGGCAGGACCTGCGTAGTAGATAGGATGGTTCTTCAGATACTCTGGCATACCCTCGCCTGCATCCAGACGGGCTTTAATCTTAGCATGTGCTATATCACGACCTACAATAATCGTACCATTCAAACTCAGGCGTGTACCGATTGGATATTGAGTCAAAATCTTGCACACATCCGCCATTGGTTGGTTGAGGTCAATGCGTACAGCGTCGCCCTCTCCTGCGTTGCGCAGTTCTTCTGGAATGAGCGAAGCAGGATTGTTATCCATCTTCTCAATCCAAATACCGTCTTTGTTGATCTTACACTTGATATTTCGGTCAGCCGAGCAACTTACGCCCAAGCCGATTGGGCAACTTGCGCCGTGACGAGGCAAACGGATTACGCGAATATCGTGTGCCATGTATTTGCCACCGAACTGCGCACCCAGTCCAATCTTGTATGCTTCTTTCAGCAGCTGTTCCTCCAACTCTATGTCGCGGAACGCACGACCTGTCTCATCGCCCGTAGTTGGCAAGGTGTCGTAGTAGTGGGTAGAGGCCAATTTCACAGTCAGCAAGTTCTTCTCTGCACTCGTACCACCAATCACAAACGCGATATGGTATGGTGGACATGCTGCAGTACCAAGGCTCTTCATTTTCTCCACGAGGAATGGGATTAATGTGCCTGGATTTTGGATACGCGCTTTGGTCTCTTGATAGAGGTAAGTTTTGTTAGCAGAACCACCACCTTTGGTTACACAAAGGAAATGGTATTCCATACCTTCTGTAGCCTCGAGGTCGATTTGCGCAGGGAGGTTGCACTTGGTATTCACCTCATCATACATATTCAACGGAGCGTTTTGAGAGTAACGGAGATTACGCTCTGTATAGGTGAGATACACACCTTTGCTTAGTGCCTCTTCGTCGCAGTAGCCAGTCCATACTTGCTGACCTTTCTCGCCATGGATAATAGCGGTACCAGTGTCTTGGCATAGTGGCAACTGACCTTTGCATGACACTTCTGCATTGCGCAAGAAGGTCAATGCTACATACTTATCATTATCGCTTGCCTCTGGGTCGCGCAGTATCTTTGCTACTTGCTCATTGTGACTACGACGCAGCATAAAACTCACGTCCGAGAAAGCAGCATTAGCCATTTTTGTTAATCCTTCAGCCTCAATCTTGAGGATAGGTTTACCTTCAAACTCGCCAACCGACACATGGTCTTTGGTCAGCAGATAATACTCTGTTTCATCCTTTCCCAGTTGAAACATTGGTGCATACTTAAACTCCATATTTATATTGTTTTGATAATTTTGCAGAATCAGCGTGCAAAGGTACAAAAAAAATTGCACGCATGCAAATTTTGGGTTGAAAAAGTTTTAAAGAGTTTTTAAAGGTTTTAAAGGTGATAGGTGGAAAACGGGAAGTGTAGAGCGCAGAGTGTAGAAGCAGGGATACTTGGCGAATTAAAGCCAATGCACCCTATGACGCGAGCGTTATCGAGAACCCCGCCGAGAACTATGGGTAGGCAAGAAATACCCAAATACAATTCGGGGCTAATAAACAAAGATTGCGAAGAAATTTGCGCACGCAAATAGCATCACGCCGAGAGATAGACCGATAGCAAAGTACAAGGTAAGTACTGGATGGTAATGGAGTGATTTCAAAGTGGTAACGGGAAAGGAAGCGGGAAGAAGCAGGCAGAAGGCAGGAGGAAGATAGGGTATTCTCTGGTTAACGGCCCGATTATCCTACGTATATCTTACGTATATGCTACGTATATCCTACGTAATTGATAAGGGAAAGACAAGGAAATAAATCTATACCAAAATTATATAAGTCAACCTCGCACCACAAAGATACTCGCCCACCTCGTCGTCTGAATGCGCTTGTCGTATAGACTGCCGCTCTACGCAGCCCAAATACAAAAAACGAACCTAAAAGTAAAATTTCTGCGATTTTTCTTGTATTTGTGCATTTTTTTTTGTACCTTTGCACGCTTTTTTGTGCAAATGCGCGCATATGCGCGGAATATATCTAGGAACGCACCGTGCAGAGAATATGGAAAAACATATTGATAGGAATGCTATTGTTGGCGATGCCAATGATGGCACAAACAGCATGGAGTCAAGAGCAAGGAATCAGGAATCAGGAGCAAAGAACCGATACCATAAGAACTGATAGCATAGGGGCAGATAGCATAGGAACGAGTGAGCAACCAAAAGCAAATACTATTGATGCACGTATTGAATACACCTCCAACGACTCGATGGTCATCACAGGCAAAGGCATCGCGCATATCTACGGCAGCGGCGACCTGAAATACAAAACCATGGGATTGACTGCCGAGTATATCCGAGTGAGTATGGACAGCAGCACCCTATTTGCAAAAGGCGTACTTGACACCATCGAAAACGAGTGGATTGGTAAACCCATATTCTCGGAAGGGAATGACAGTTACGAGACCGATGAGATAACTTATAATCTCAAGACACAAAAAGGATTTATCAGAAACGCTATCACCGAACAAGGAGAAGGATATATCATAGCCGACAAGACAAAGAAAGTGGACGGCGATATGCTGATGATGGCCGGTGGTAAATACACCACCTGCGACCAACATGATCATCCACACTTCTACCTAAAACTAACCAAAGCCAAAGTCAAACCAGGCGATTTTATTGCCACAGGACCTGCTTACTTGGTGGTGGGTGATGTGCCATTGCCACTGGCTATACCATTCGGATTCTTCCCATTTACCAATCAATACAGCAGCGGATTCATCATGCCTAACTTCGGAGATGATTACACACGCGGATTATACCTATCGGGCATAGGCTATTACTTCGCCATCAACGACTATATGGACTTGGAAGTAACAGGCGATATCTACACACGAGGCACATGGGCGATAAGAGCAAGAAGTCAGTACCTGAAACGATATAAGTTTAGAGGTAATCTCAGCATCAACTACCGATGGGACGTCACTGGCGAAAAAGATATGCCAGACTACAATGTGGCAAAGAACTTGCAAGTGCAATGGTCGCACACCCAAGACAGCAAAGCCAATCCATACAACAACTTCTCGGCAAGCGTCAACTTCAAGACCGCAGGATATAACCGCAGCAATATCAATAGCTATTACAACGTGGCTGCCAACTCGGAAAACACCACCAGCAGTAGCATCAGCTATACGCAACGCTTCCCTGATAGTCCGTGGAACATTGGTATCAGCATGAACCTCACACAACGTACCAAAGACTCTACACTCAGCGTCAGCCTACCAAGCTTGAACGTCAGCATGAGCCGTATCTACCCATTCAAACGCAAAGTGCGGGTGGGCAAAGAGAAATGGTACGAGAAGATTAGCTTGCAGTACAACGGTAGTTTCACCAACTCCATCACATGTAAGGAGGACTATTTCTTCAAGTCGAACTTTGTGAAAGATTGGGACAACCGATTGAAGCACACATTGAGTTCATCGGCATCGTTCATGGCATTCAAGTACTTGAGTATCACGCCCAGCATCAGCTTTAACGACCGCATGTTCTTCTCACGTGTGGATCAGAGTTGGAACGAAGAACTCAACCAAGTGCAGAAAGATACCGTCATGGGCTTCTACAACGTGTACGACTTCAATGCCAGCGTGAGCATGTCCACCAAGTTATACGGATTCTACATCCCATTCCGCAAATGGTTTGGCGACAAGGTGGACCGTTTCCGCCATGTGATGACACCATCCGTAAGTTTTAGCTACCACCCCGACTTCGGCAAAGACTATTGGGCAAAACGCTATGGTGGTTTCCACGGCAGTTATGACCGATTAATAACGACAAAGGATGCAGCAGGTAATATCGTGCCAAAACTAGATGAGAATGGTTTGCCGATTTACGAAGTGGTACACTATTCGCGCTTCAAGGAAGCCCCCAGCCGTGGTGCAGCAGCTACATTGGGTTTCTCGCTGGGCAACAACTTGGAGATGAAACTGCGCAATGACAAAGATACCACAGGCAAAGAGCCATATAAGGTGTATAGTATCATTGATAATTTGAGCATTAGTGGTGGATATAACTTTATCGCCGACTCTATGAACTGGCAGAACTTCTCGGTGAATTTGCGTATCAAGATTCCGAAAGTGAACTACACCATCAACCTCAGCGGACAGTTCGATCCATATATGTACACCACTACCGCCAGCGGACAGCACGTGCGCTGCAATGAATTGTATTGGAATCACGGTCGCTTTCCACACTTCTTGGGAACAAGCACCAGTTTCAGCTACACATTCAATAACGATGTGGTGAAGCGATGGTTCAATCGTGATGACAAAAAAAATGAAGAGCCTGCGGAAGAGGAGGCATTAGCCGAACCTACGATTGACCCATTGACAGGAGAAATCATTGAACCAGAAAAGCCTGCTGAGAAAAAACCGAAGAAGAAAGATGAAGTAACCGATGATGGTTATCTGTTTGCAAAGATTCCATGGAGTTTGAGTGTGTCGTATAATTTGCGATATGGTGCGATGGGCTCAGAATGGGATGAGAAACGCAATTACCCCAAGATGGGATTTAGGCACAACTTGAGTTTCTCTGCATCAATCGGCTTAGGTAGCGGTTGGAAAGCAAGCACTTCACTCAGTTACGACGTGAATGCCAAGAAGATGTCCTACACCAGCATCAATGTAAGCCGCGATTTGCACTGCTGGAGCATGAGTGCAAGTTTTGTGCCTTTTGGTCCGTATAAGAGTTATACCTTCCACATCGGTGTAAACGCAAGCATGTTGGCAGACTTGAAGTATGACAAGAGTAGCGCAGATGCCACAGGTAAGCGGATTGATTGGTGGTAGTTTTGTGTTTAGTGAACGCGGCTGAGCCGCTACTGTTTAGAGTTAAAAAGTTAAGAAAATATGAAAATTGAAGCAAAGAAAGTAGTGACGCTGGAGTACGATTTGTACGTAGATGGCGAAAATGGTAAAGAAGAATTGATGGAGAAAGCTACCGCTGAAGCTCCATTGGTATATTGCCACGGCGAAGGCATGATGTTGCCAGCCTTTGAACAGCAAATGGAAGGCTTGGAAGAGGGCGAAGCATTTGATTTCCGCATTGCATGCCAAGACGCTTATGGCGAGTACGACGACGAGGGCGTATTGACCTTGGATAAGAAGATGTTTTACAATGGCGATGGCGAGTTCGATAGTGAACGCGTATATGTAGGTGCTATCGTACCTATGAACACAGCAGATGGACAAGTCATCAATGCACAGATAGCAGAGATCACCGCAGATAACGTAACCATTGACCTCAACCACCCATTGGCAGGCGAGAACTTGCACTTTGTGGGCAAGGTATTGAATCTTCGCGACGTGACTGAAGGCGAATTGAAAGCATTGCATCACAGAGGTTGCGGTGGCTGTGGCGGTCATTGCAATGGCGGGAACTGTGGCGGTGATTGCCAAGAAGGAAGCTGCGGAAACTGCAATTGTTAGTCCGTAGGTGGCACGAAGAAGTCACGGTAAAGGCTCGGCGAGGTTCCGATGAGGTTCCGATGAGGTTCCGATGAAGTCCCTATGGAGGCAGGTGGCAAATAGGTGGCAAACAATAGGCATATAATAGGCAATTAAGAATTATAAAAAACTAAAAATACTATGGCAAATATTTTAGCGATAGTGGGTCGTCCTAATGTTGGGAAATCGACCCTATTCAACCGCTTGACCAAAACGCGTCGAGCAATAGTAAATGATGCAGCAGGCACTACTCGTGACCGTCAATACGGCAAAAGCGAATGGTGTGGCAAAGAATTTTCCGTCATTGATACTGGCGGATGGGTAGTCAACTCCGATGATACGTTTGAGAGCGAGATCAACCGTCAGGTGAACCTCGCCATCAAAGAAGCGGATGTGATTCTCTTGGTGGTGGATGTGAACGCGGGTGTGACGCAGTTTGATATGGAGGTGGCTCACCTACTCCGTCAAGCCAAGAAAGAGACTGTGTTGGCAGTGAACAAAGTGGATCAGTTTGACCAACAATATGGTGCGCCAGAGTTCTATAAGCTTGGTTTGGGCGAGCCATATATCTTGTCGGCTGAAAATGGATTAGGCACAGGCGATTTGTTGGATGAGATTTGCAGTCGATTCAAAGACACCGTAGCAGGCGAAGATTTGGAGGAGTTGCCACGTTTTGCTATTGTAGGTCGTCCGAATGCAGGCAAAAGTAGTATCCTCAATGCATTTATTGGAGAAGAAAGAACAATTGTGACCGATATTCCTGGCACCACACGAGATAGCATTTACACTAGATACAACAAGTTTGGCAAAGATTTTTATTTGGTAGATACTGCGGGTATTCGCAAAAAAGCCAAAGTGAATGAAGATTTGGAGTATTATTCGGTGGTACGCAGTATTCGTGCGATAGAGAACTCGGATGTCTGCATCTTGATGATTGATGCTACACGTGGTATCGAAGCACAAGACTTGAATATATATTCTTTGGTGCAAAAGAATAAAAAGGGATTGGTAGTCTGCGTCAACAAATGGGATTTGATTGAGAGCAAGACCAATGCAGATATCAAAGGCTATGAACGTGCCATCCGTGAGCGCATTGCACCGTTTAAAGATTTTCCTATTATCTTTACTTCAGCGTTGACCAAACAGCGCATTTTCAAGGTAATGGAGACTGCCTTGCACGTGTATGAGAACAAGCAACGCAAAGTGCCTACCGCGCAACTCAACGAACGCTTCCTGCCATTGATTGAAAACTATCCCCCACCCGCAACGAAGGGCAAGTATATCAAAATCAAGTATTGTACGCAATTGCCTAATACACAAATTCCTACGTTTGTATTCTTCGCCAATTTGCCACAATATGTAAAAGAGCCTTATCGTCGTTTTTTGGAGAATAAACTGCGTGAATGGTGGGATTTTAATGGTAGCCCAGTGCAAATCTTTATCCGCGCTAAGTAACGGAAAAAGATACCCATTATTAAGAATGCGAGAAAAAATTGCGCTAACGCTTGCGCGCGTGCGAGATTTTTTGTAACTTTGCAGGCAAAATGAAGATTATCTGCTTTAGCGAAATAGATGGAGAAGTGAAGATGGTATTGAAAGGCGATTCATCGCTGTTGGTGAATCGTAAACCATTTTTCATTCCTGATTGGAGTGAAGATATACGCATGACCCCATGTGTGGTATTGCGTGTCAGCCGTATGGGCAAGCATATTGGGACACGTTTTGCGCATCGATACTACGATGCCGTGGCAATGGGATTGAATCTATATGCAGCAGATTATCTAAAAAAAGGAGACTGGACACGCGCTTTTGGCTTTGATGGCTCATTACCATTAGGCAGCTGGCTTGAGGTAGAAAATAATCCATACGGCGATTTGGTAGTAGATATAGACACTGCCATCGCAGAAGTAAGCAAGATCATGACAATACGTCAAGGCGATATGATCGTGATTGACCGCAAACTAGCTGCTCGCCAATTGGAAAAAGAAGAAGTAATCTGCGTAGAGCAAAACAAAGAAGAAATATTATACTGCAAAATCAAATAGTATGAAACGAATAACGTGCCTATTAACTATACTGATATTCGCTTGCTCTGTTTGGGCAGGTATGCACACATATACTGATGTTTCTGTGCTACGCGAAGGCAACTTCGTGAAGATTCGCGTAAGTGAGACTGGTGTCCATATCCTGACCTACGAAACACTGGAGTCATGGGGATTGAAACCAGCACAACTCCGAATACTGGGTTATGGTGGTGGTATGTTGTCCGAAAACTTTACGCTTCACCATTGGGATGACCTGCCTTCGGTAGCATTCTACATGCACAAAGGAGCAGATGGTGTGTTCAATGCAGGTGATTATGTGCTGTTCTATGCGCAAGGTCCTGTAACTTGGACCTCTGACGCACAAGGCAGATGGCGTCATACGCAGAACCCTTACAGCAATTATGGATATTATTTCCTAAGTGACAATGCGGGCGAACAGCGTCTGATAGGCATGTCCGAGCCAATTGATGGTGATATGTCTGATGTGATAGACGTGGATTGGTACACCAATTATCAAGTGCACGAAAAAGATGAAGTAAACTTGCTTGATTTGACAGGAGTAAGCGGTGGTGGACGTGAATTTTATGGGGAAATGTTGAATGAAAACAACAAGACTCTTGCTATCAACTTTGCTTCGCCTAATGTTCGTACGGATTTGATGACGCACTGTTATATCGACTTGGCTGGTATAACGAGCGAACCAACAACGCTTACCGTCAATCTATCAGGACAAAAAGCAAATTGCATCATACCAGCAATCAATGTCTCGGATTTTTATACCAGAGCCGAGCAAGATTCGGTATGGTTGGTTGCTAATGCACAAAACACTTCAACACAAACAGTGCAATTGTCATTTAGCGGTCGAGTGGCTGGTGCAAAAGCATATTTGAATTACGCAGAAATCAACATACCTTGCAAGTTAATCATGCAAGATAATGCATTATCCATTAGCAACACTACCCTACTCGGGACGTCGAAGGGTATACGTTTTCATATGGCCAATGCAAACAATCAAACCCAGATTTGGCGCGTAACGGATGGTGTTAATATCGAACAAATACCAACCGCTGTAGATAATAATACACTATCTTGGGTGGGAAGTAACACAACGGCAGAGAAGTATGTAGCCGTCAATGTGGCAAATGCCAACAATTGGAAGATACCAACGCTCATCAGCAAAGTCGAAAATCAAAATTTGCATGCATTGTCAGATATTGATTATGTAATTATCTGTCCAGAAGAATTTGTAGAACCTGCCACTCGTTTGGCTCAGAAGCACGAGGAGATTGATCAATTGACATGGGCAGTAGTAACTGACGAACAAGTATATAATGAATTTTCTTCAGGAACACCTGACGTGACTGCGTATCGATGGTTGATGAAGATGCTTTATGACAAAGCCAAAGGTGTAGTTACAGCCCAACCAAAAAGTTTGTTATTACTCGGAGATGGAACCTTTGATAATAGAAAAATCTTAGTTCGTTCTGGTGAAAATAGATTGTTAACATTCCAAGCTAAGAACTCTACCATAGAGACACAAGCATATAGTACAGACGATTACTGCGGATTCCTGCTGGATAATGCAGGTATAGATAACAACGGTATATTCAACGAGATTCGTGCCCAAATGAATATCGGTGTAGGTCGTTTGCCTGCAAAGACATTGGACGAAGCCAACCAAGTGGTGGATAAGATCTGCACCTATATGGACAATCAAGTGTTAGGTAAGTGGAAAACTCAAATCTGCTTCTTAGCAGACGATGGCGATCATGGGTTGCACGTACAAACAGCTGAAGCAGGTGCAGAAAAAATGCGAATAGAAAACCTCGACTTTACTGTAAATAAAATTTACCTCGATGCGTACACTCAAGAGGTGAGTGCAGCAGGTGAGAGTTATCCATTAGCAAAAAATCAATTTGATAACTTGCTCAACAATGGCATGCTTTTCATGAACTATTCGGGTCATGGAGGATACAACAATATCACCAACGAGTTGTTCATGACTATGAAGGATATTCAAAACATGAAGAATATCAATCAAGGATTTTGGTTTTTAGCTACATGTAGTTTCTCACACTTTGATGCAGGTATCACTTCTGCGGGTGAAGAAGCAGTACTGAACCCTAATGGCGGTGCCATAGGTACACTATCTGCATGTCGTACTGTATATGCAACGCAGAACACAATCTTCAATCGTAATCTGTGCGACACATTATTCGGGCACAAGGATGCATTCAACTATCATATGACATTAGGCGAAGCAACCCGCGTCGCAAAGAATATGACTGGTCGCGATGCCAACAAGATGGCATACGTGCTATTGGCTGACCCCGCTTTACGATTGAAGTATCCTACCGATTATCAAGTTAAGACCACCACTCAGATTGACACTCTCCATGCGCTCAGTGTACAAACCATCAAAGGATATATCGAGACACCCGATCACGATACGGCTACATGGTTTAATGGTCAAGTTGATATCACCATCTATGATAAGATGCAACAAATCACCACTCGAGACAATGATGAGAGTACAGAGTCGCTAAAAGTAAAAATAACCTACAGTGACTATCCTAATACGTTATTCTCAGGTCAAACAACCGTTGTTGATGGTTTGTTCGAATTTACGTTTATGGTACCTAAAGATATTCGCTACAATTACGGCAATGGTCGTATCACTTACTATGCTTACGACACTGAAGCAAAAGAAGAGGGTATTGGACACTTCGAAGATTTCGTCATTGGCGGTAGTAGCAGTGTTGAAATTCAAGATACCATAGGTCCTGACATCTACATGTACATTAACTCACCTGAGTTCCAAGATGGAGGTACCACATACGAATTCCCACATTTCTATGCCAACATCTACGACGAGAATGGTATCAACACTGTAGGTACTGGTATTGGTCATGACCTATTGATGATTGTGGACGGAAATCCTAAACATACCTATGTATTGAATGACTATTTCATTGCCAACAACAATAGCTATCAACAAGGTCAAATCAGCTACAAGATGCCAGAAATGGAAGAGGGAGCACACACACTGACCTTCCGCGCATGGGATTTGCTCAACAATAGTTCTACTGCCATGCTTAATTTCCAAGTAGTGAAAGGTCAAGATCCACAAATTCATAAGGTCATCACCTACCCTAACCCAGTTGCACCATCAGAGGATTTGATTTTCCATATTGACCATGACCAACCAGATGAGATCATCGAAACCACCATCAATCTATACGACCTCAGTGGACGCATGATTCATACACACGTACAACGCGGCGTAGAAGGAATTAGATGGAATATCAGCGAACTCGGTATGAACTCTGGCATATATGTATATCAAGTAAGTATAAAAACCACCACTTCGAATTACGTTTCGAAAGCGGGTAAAATCATTGTATCGAAATAATTGCCTATGAAACAAATCTAAATAAGCGTACAAAAAAGATTCAACTATTCTGTAAATTAACAATAATAAATAAACAATTACTACAATGAAAAAAACATTTTTTTCAATTCTCACATTTTCTATCTTATCGTTGCCTATTTTGGCAACTAATCCAGTAATTACCGCCATGCCATCGCTTAGCATCGCACCTGATGGACGTGCTGCAGGTATGGGTGATGTAGGTGTAGCCACCAATGCTGACCTTAACTCACAGCACTGGAATCCTGCTAAATACGCTTTCATGGAGAGCAAAGGTGGCTTGACTGCCAACTATACTCCATGGTTGACCAAACTCGTTAGTGATATAGACTTGGCATATATCGCAGGTTACTACAACATGGGCGATATGGCAGGTACTATCTCAGGTAGTTTTACCTATTTCTCAATGGGTGCAGTACAATTGGTTGATTATTCTGGTACAGCATTCCAAGAGGCACATCCTAACGAGTGGGCGATTGATGTAGCTTACTCACGCAAGTTACATGAATATGTAAGTATGGCTGTAGCTTTGCGCTTTTTGTATAGCGACCTCAACAATGGCGTCAATGCTTCAGTGAGTGGTGCCTCACAAGAAATGCATCCAGCATGGACAATGGCTGCAGACGTTGCACTATATTACAAACAGCCTATTTCATTGCCTATGGGAGAAAGTTATTTTGGATTAGGATTTAACCTGAGCAATTTAGGTGGTAAGATGACATACGATGATTATGTATCCAACTTTATTCCTGCAAACATGCGATTAGGTGTGAGCTACGAGATTCCATTTGATAACTATAACCGTTTGATGGCTACCGTAGAGTGCAACAAAATGTTGGTACCAACCTATTATTCAAACAAAGCAAGTGATCAAACCACACATCGCTACTCACAAGAAGAGTATTCTGCGATAAGTTCTACTGCAGGTTGGTTCCAATCATTTGCTGATGCTCCTGGTTATATCAACGAAACAACTGGTAAAACGGTATCTTCTTCACTAGAAGAGTTTCAAGAAGTGCAATGGGGTGTTGGTCTTGAGTATAGCTACAATCGCCAATTCTTTGGTCGCGTAGGTTATAGTCACGAGAACTTCTACAAAGGCAACCGTCGTTACGTGACTCTTGGTGCTGGTTTCCACCTAAGCATTTTCTCTTTGGACTTTGCTTACTGCATCGCTACCGCGCCATCTAACCCACTTGATAACACCATGCGTTTCACCCTTGGCTTTGACCTCGCTGGTATAAAAGACCTCGTAAACAACCGTAAATAATGCGTATCGGTTTCGGATATGATGTACACGCTTTTGCCCCCAATCGCGAATTGTGGTTGGGCGGCATTCGTGTGCCTGCCGAACAAGGACTGCTAGGACATTCCGATGCGGATGTACTGATTCATGCACTGTGCGATGCGTTACTCGGAGCGGCTGCTATGCGCGATATTGGCTATCATTTTCCGCCTGTCAAAGGAAACGAGTACGAGAATATCGACTCTAAGATTCTACTCCGCAGGGTAATGACAATGCTGCGCGATGCAGGATACGAATTGGGTAATTGCGATTGTACCATTTGTGCAGAAGCACCAAAACTCAATCCACACATCCCTGCTATGACAGCTTGTCTAGCAGAAGTAATGGGAGTGAGCGAAAGTCAAATAAGCATCAAAGCTACCACTACCGAGCAACTCGGTTTCGTTGGGCGTAAAGAAGGTATTGCTGCTCAAGCTGTGGTATTGATACTAGAAAAATGAAGATTAGTTTAGAAAATACTCTATGGTGGCTATTCGCTTCTTTTACAATGGGCGCACTGCTGGCAATGTCTTCATTTGTATGGGCTGATGATACCACTGATGTCCCTTGCGAGGTAATTTCTACGCGAGATACACTTACATTAGAAGATAGTATAGTCATCATCCACACAGTCTGTGCACCTATCTGCTCCTCGCACGTGCGCGTATATAATAAGGAGTGGCAATATCTTGGTGTGCTGAAAGCACCATTCAAATCTGCTTTTCCAGAAGCATATATCGAAAATAACAAAATCCTTTGGCGCGACAACGATACCTTTGATTATACGCCCTGCCGTTAGATAGTCCATTGAAATCTCATTACCACCTCGATACCACCTCAATACCACTTCGATAGCATCCAATACTTTCCCGCTAACATACCACTAATTTTCAATATCTCCCTTGAAACCGCTCAAACTCATAAAACCATTAAAACTCCCAATCTATTTGATTGGCTACATGGCTGCTGGCAAGACGACTGTTGGTCGCCTTTTGGCAGAACGTTTGGGCTGGCACTTCGTGGATTTGGACGAAGCATTTGCAGAGATTCATGGGCAAACGCCTGCGGAGTATATCCGTCAGCATGGTATTGAAGAGTTTCGCAGAAAAGAAAAATATGTGGTAGAAGACCTTGCAGAGTTGCCTATTGAGAAGGTAATCTATGCTACTGGTGGTGGTTATCCGTGTTGGGAAGATAATATGGAATGTCTAGCAGAATTGGGTACTAGCATTTATCTAAAATGGAAACCTAAGCACCTCGCTCAACGCCTGATGCTAACTGACCTAAGCCAACGTCCTATCTTGCAAGGGCGCACCGAAGAAGAACTACTGGCTTTTATCACTCCGCAACTCGAAGCACGCGAACCGTTCTACATGAAAGCGGATTATGTGATTGAAGCCCCCGTAAAGGACATCGCAGAAGAAGATGACAAAAATATAGCAGAACACTTATGGAAATTAATCTCATACAAGATGAAATAATAGAAGAGTTCAGCAGTTTCGACGACTGGATGGACCGCTATAGTTTGCTTATTGATTATGGCAATGGTTTAGAGCCATTCCCAGAAAGCGCAAAGACCGAACAGAACTTGATTGACGGCTGTCAGTCTAAGGTGTGGTTCACTGCCGAAATGCAAGACGGCAAAGTAGTTTATCGAGGTGATTCGGATGCTATCTTGGTGAAAGGTATTGTAGCACTGTTGATTCGTGTATTAAGTGGACATACACCCAAAGAGATTGTGGATGCAGATTTGTATTTCATCGACGAAATCAACCTCCGCGAACACCTCTCCCCTACACGTAGCAACGGACTCAATGCCATGCTCAAACAAATGCGACTGTTTGCACTCACGTTTAGCCAATTTTGAATTATGAATTTTGAATTCAAGAAGATACTATCCCTAGTTGGTTTGCTACTATTTCCATATTGGATTTGTGCGCAAGAAATAGCGTCAACTGACACCACTAGCAAGCAAACAGCTGAGGTACATGTGATTGCGTCGTTTGTCAAGTCGTTTGATTACGGGCTAAAGCTCACTCTGGAAGAAGAGATTCGTAGCATACCTGCTCACCGTTCGCATACCACTATCTCGTTGGCATATACGCCCATTGAGTACCTTTCGCTGAGTGCTGGCTATGTGCTCAAGTTGTATGGTAATCAAGGTTGGGACGACCCCAATAAGTTTCTTCGCCACCGTGTGAATGTGGATGCTACGGGTCAAGTGACACTCGATCAATGGAAACTATCGTTGCGCGAACGACTAATGTTGGATGCTCGTGCGGATGAGATAGATTTGCGCGAGAAGAACCGAGTGGATTATACCTTGCGTTCACGCCTACAAGCGGTATATGCTATACCCAATCAACCATTGAGTATCGTAGCAAAGATGGAGGTGTTCAACACCTTGAATGCTAAATACTATGGTCAGTATATCAACGAGTTGCGCCCTGAAATAGGTTTGCAATGGAAAGTGGATAAGAAGAACACCCTCAATCTGGCATATCGCTACAACTACGTCTATAGCCGCGAATTGGATGTCTTGGATAGCGGTGCTATTGCTCTCACACATGCATACACACACAAGCATGTGGTCTTGCTGACGTACAAGTTTGATTACTAATACAAAAAATGGACACTCTGTTGGGTGTCCATTTCTTTTGGTATGCTATTCGATTATATTTCGCTAATCTTGCCGTCGGCGAATTGCAGTTTGCGTCCTGAATATTGCTCTGGCCATGCATGATTATGGGTTGACATGATGACCGTCATACCTGCTTGGCTGATACTATAGAGCAGCTCCATGATACCTTTGCCTGTCTCTGGGTCAAGGTTTCCCGTAGGTTCATCGGCTAGGATGAGTCCTGGTGCATTGAGCAATGCACGTGCAATCACCACACGCTGTTGTTCGCCGCCAGATAGTTGGTAAGGCATCTTATATGCTTTCTCTGCCATTCCTACTTGCTTGAGCACGTCGTAGATATTGTTCTTCATTGCCTGTTTGTCTTTCCATCCAGTGGCTTTGAGCACAAACATGAGGTTGTCCTCCACGTTGCGATCTACTAGGAGTTGGAAATCTTGGAACACCACTCCCACTTTGCGACGCAGGTATGGTATGTCGCGTCTGCGAAGTTTGAGCAGGTCATAGTCCAGTGCCGTTGCTTCGGTACCTTCTACGGGTAGTTCGCCATAGATAGTTTTCATGAAGCTCGACTTACCCGAACCTACTCTGCCCAAGAGATAGACCATCTCGCCCGATGCTATTGTCAGGTTGACATCCTTGAGCACAATCTGCTCATCTTGGCAAATCTCTACATCCTTGTATGTGATGAGTTGGCTCATTCTGCGTCCATTTGGTTGATTTTGTTCTCTAGGTCAGTGAGTTGGCTCTTGAGTGTATCGATCTTCTTGCGCATGTCATCCACCAGTTTGTTAGCGGTCTTAGATTTGCCCGTAAAGAAGAGGATATTGTTTTCTGCCGTCTTAATCTCTTGTACGAGGTTTTCGTACATGCGGATTAGTTTCTGACGGTCGTTCATTTGATCCATTTTCTTGTTCCAACGCTCTTTAGCTTCCGCGCGTTTTTGAGCATACTGCTCACGCAGTTCTTTGGTTGCCTCACGTTTCGCTTCGAAGAAGGTATCGCAAGCAGCCGTGAATTTCTTCCAAAGGTCGTCGGAGTATTTGCGTGCGATAGGTCCTACTTTCTTCCACTCGGCTTGTAGTTCGATGAGTCGGTTGGTAGTTTCAGTCCATTCTATGCTGTCTTTGAGTGTTTCTGCAGCTTCTACGAGTTCGCGTTTTTTCTTGAGGTTCTCGCTGAGTTCATCGCGCATAGCTTTGTAGTAAGCGGTTTTGGCTTTGAAGAAAGCCTCGCAGAGTTCGCGGTATTCGTTGTAGATAGTTTGGTTTTGTTTTTTAGGAGCAAAGCCAATGGTACGCCATTCTTGTTGGATAGCTTGCAGCTTCTCAGTAGCCTCATCCCATTGCTTATTTGACTTCAATTTATTGACATCTACCTCCTTCAGCTGCTCAATGAGTGCTTGTTTCTTCTCCAAGTTTTCGTTTTCTTTGGCGTGCAGTTCGTCGAAGTATGCTTGGTGCTTTTTGTTGATTACACTACTTGCTTGTTTGAATCGATTCCAGAGTTCTTCTCTGAGTTCTCGTGCTACAGGTCCTATCTCTGCCCACTCGTCGTGAAGTTGTTGCAATGCTCGGTTGGCTTCTACGATATTGGGGTTCTCTTGCAGTTTCTCCGCAGCCTCGCAGAGTAGTGTTTTCATTTCGAGGTTCTTCTTGAAGTCGAGGTCTCGCAGTTCAATATTGATTTTCACGAGGTCATAGAAGCGCTCTTGGTATTGTTGGTAGTTTTTCCAAATTTCTTGTGCTTTTTGTGCAGGTACTGCTCCTATGGTTTTCCACTCAGCTTGCAGTTCTCGCATTTTTTTGAGGTTATCCATGACGTCCGCTGTTTCTGCATCTGCCATTTCCTTCATTTGTGCAAGGATATTCTCCTTGCGTAGAAGATTTTGCGATTGTTCTTCTTCGATTTGCTTCTGCAATTCAGCGCGACGTTGTTTGTATTGATTCAACAATTCACGGAACTCTTGCTCCAATTCATCAAAGGATGGCAACCAATTCTCCAACACTTCGCCTGCTGCCTCAGCAGCTTCTAATGCGGCTTTCTTTTGTGCCTCTAACTCTTGATGATACTGACGGTAGAATTGCGTTTTCAACGCTTCTACTTGCTCTTTCACTTCCGCTACATTCTTTTGTAGTAGTTCCTTTAGTTCGTCCACGAACTGTTGTTTTTCATTTGCCATAATCTTAAAAAGTTACGCCCTTTCGAGCGGGGTTCATAAAATACGCTGCAAAGGTACAAATAAATTTGCATATTTGCAAAAAAAAGTGTACCTTTGCACCCAAATTCTGTAAATTATGGCTGAAATGGAACAAGGTTGGACGACCGAAATCCGTCCGAAAGATAGTCTTTTGTCCGTAGATTTCAAAGAAATCTGGCGTTATCGCGATTTGATGATGTTATTTGTAAAGCGTAATATCATTACGCAATACAAGCAAACTATTCTTGGACCACTCTGGTTTGTTATTCAGCCTCTTATGACAACTGTTATGTATATGGTTGTCTTCGGAGGAATTGCAAAAATATCAACAGATGGCTTACCACAACCACTTTTCTACTTAGCAGGTATTAGTTTTTGGCAATATTTCGCAGATTGTCTAACCAAGACATCTAATACCTTCGTTAGCAATGCGGGTATTTTCGGCAAGGTGTATTTCCCTCGTTTGGTAACGCCACTAAGCGATGTGATTAGCAATCTTGTTCGTTTTGGTATCCAGTTTGCACTATTCCTTGTAGTATATCTTTATTACGCGATTTTTACCGATGCTAATATTCAACCTAATCTATATGCATTATTGTTACCAATCCTCGTAGCTATGTTAGCAGGATTAGCATTGGGATTTGGAATTCTGTTCTCTAGTATGACTACCAAGTACCGCGACCTGCAACTCTTATTGAGTTTCTTTGTCAGCCTATGGATGTACGCCACCCCTGTCATTTATCCGCTTTCTACGATCACCAACGAGAAACTGCGCCTTGTCATGCAGCTCAACCCTTTGACGGGTATCGTAGAGTTTTTCAAGTACGGCATGTTGGGCGTAGGTAACCACGAGTGGTGGATGCTGGGCTACAGCTTTGGATTCATGGTAGTGTTGTTGGCTATCGGTATTATTGTATTTAATAAGGTACAAAAGTCTTTCATGGACACTGTATAATGAAATTCTATCCCAACTGCAAGATTAATATCGGTCTGCGCGTAGTGCGCAAGCGCGAAGATGGTTATCACGATTTAGAGACTATCTTCTATCCTGTCTATGGCTTGCACGATGAGTTGGAGGTGGAGAAAGCAGAGAAGTTTGCTTTTCTGCAGGACGGTTTAGCCATCGATTGCTTACCTACGGATAACCTTATTGTTAAAGTGTACAAGCGTATGCAGGCGCATTTTCCGCAGATAGGCAATGTCAAAATCACTTTCAAGAAGAATATTCCTTTTGGTGCAGGTTTGGGTGGTGGCAGCAGCGATGCGGCGCATATGGCTATTGCGCTCAATGAGATATTCCACCTTGGACTGACCAAAGAGCAATTGGCTGAGGAAGTGCGCCCACTGGGTGCCGACTGTCCATTCTTTATTTATAACACTCCATGCTATGCGGAAGGTATTGGCGATAAACTAATACCTATATCATTGGATTTGAGTGGTTTGCGCCTTGTGATGATTAAGCCCCATTGTGCTGTCTCTACCAAAGAAGCATATGGAAAAATAGTGCGCCACCCAGAAGTGGAAGGGCAAATCAAGATTGCATTGAGCGAGGGATTATCTTTCGACAGAATGTGTCCGTTGCTCATCAATGACTTTGAGCAAACCGTCTTTCCTATTCATTCCGAAATAGCCGAAATAAAACAACGCCTGCTTGATGCAGGCGCCGTATATGCTGCAATGTCTGGTTCTGGCTCAACCGTGTTTGGGCTGTTTCCTACACCATCCTCCACAATTCTACACAATTCTACACAATTCTACACAACTCTACACAATTCTACACAACACAATGCGGAAAGTCGTACCGACACCCAATTGCGACTGCTTCACGAAGAGTTTGCCTCGATGGTAATCTTCGATGATACGCTTGCCTAAACTCAATCCCAATCCCCATCCGCGTTTCTTGCTTGTGTAACCTGGTTGGAAGATTCGCTTAAAGTTCCTACGGTCTATTCCCTTACCCGTATCGGTTATATCAATATATAGGTTTTCCGCTTTCCCCTTTCCGTTTTCCGTTTTCACCTCAATAGTGATGCTTCCTTTCCCATCCATGGCATCTATGGCATTCTTGCATAGATTTTCTATCACCCATTCAAATAGCGGTGCGCACAACATAGCTTTTACCTTTAATCTTTCATCTTTAATCTCTAACCTATACTCTATTTTATTGGATGTCCGTGCGCGCATATAGTCCATTGCAGATTGTATCACGGGTAGTACCTCATGTTGCTCCAATGTAGGTTGTGAGCCGATCTTAGAAAAACGCTCTGCTATCATCTGCAAGCGGCGAATATCTTCGTCCATTTGAGGGAGTAGAGGGTCGTTTGGGTAGGTGGCTTTTAGTAGTTCGTTCCACGCATTGAGCGAGGAGATAGGCGTGCCGAGTTGGTGGGCTGTTTCTTTGGAGAGTCCCACCCACAGACTATTCTTCTCACTGCGTTGTACCATAAGCAGGGCTATTGCAGCCAATCCTGCCAATGCGAGCATAACAACCAATTGAATATAAGGGAAATAGGATAGCCATTGCAACGTGGAAGACTGCTCGTAGTAGATATATTGCATCACGCTATCGGAGATGCGTACTTCGATCGGTTCTTGTGTGGCGCGTAGTTCATTGATTTTCTTGATATAGAAGCGTTCTACATTGCGCTTGGGTTCTGGCACGTTACGCGAAAGGAGTAGGTTATAGTTGGTATCTACCATATACACGGGGATAGTGGTGTTACCTTCCATTACTTGGAGGAGGAGGTCAATATTCTCATTCTCGTCTGCGAGAATAAACTGACGTGTAGCTTCTGCCCAGAGTTCGATTTTCTTTTGCTCTTCCTGTTCAAACTGCTCTACGATGTGACTGGTAACCAACGAACTAACTACCACTACGATTGCCAGTAGTAGGGTAATTCCAATGCTCAGTATGTTAGAATTTAGTCGTTTCATATGAAGTGAATTATATAATTTGTTTGCAAAAGTACAATATTTTTTTATTGTTACCAAATTTTTATCGCAATAAATACATTTTTCTTGCATATATACTTTTTTTTTTGTACCTTTGCAGGTCAAATTGGTGTAATTTGGAATAATCATTTCATAAATGACAGATAACCAACTCATATTCAGAAGTTTTGCCAGTGGAAGTAGTGGCAACTGCTACTATCTTGGTACCCATCAATGGGGTATCTTGATTGACGCTGGTATTTCGGCACGCACGATTCAGAAGAATCTACGTGAGATGGGGTTGGATTATGCTAACATTATGGGTGTACTGATTACGCATGACCATGCCGACCATATCCGTGCCGTAGGTACATTAGGAGAGCGTGTTCACCTACCCATCTACTCCACCCGCGCCATTCATGACGGCATTGATCGCAATTATGGTGTGCGTGAGAAACTACGCACATCGCAGCGTTATTTCGAAAAAGGTGTAGAATGGGAGTTAAACGGAATGAAGATTAACACCTTTGGTATCTCACATGACTCTACCGAATGTGTGGGATATGTGATTGATTATCTGGGACAACGTTTTTTAATTGCAACGGACTGCGGACAGCCTAATGCTACTATGGAAATGTATTTAGCGACCGCTAATCACATCGTCATAGAAGCTAATCATGATGAGCAGTTATTGCTTAACGGTCCGTATCCTACCTATTTAAAAGAACGTATTCTATCACCAAAAGGACATCAGAGTAATGTAACTTGCGGACAACTATTGGCTAAAAATTGGCACGCTGAAATGCGCAATGTCTTTCTTTGCCACTTGAGCAATGAGAACAACGAGCCAGATGTAGCACTCAATACCATCAAAGACATACTGCTGGAAGAAGGTATTATGCCTGGTGAAGATTTGTTTGTGACACCATTAGAACGCACCAAAGCAAGTATTGTTTATACACTTAACGAGAATATTATACGCTAACAAAATATGAAAAATCTAGTAATCATCCCTACTTACAACGAGAAGGAAAATATCGAAGCTATCATCACTGCTGTGATGGAGTTGCCTATAGAATATCACGTCTTGGTTATTGATGATGGTTCACCTGACGGCACAGCAGCTATCGTCAAAGATTTGATGGCAAACACATTTGCAGGCAAGTTGCATTTAGTAGAGCGCGCAGGTAAACTCGGTTTAGGTACAGCTTATATCGCTGGTTTCAAGTGGGCAATTGAGCACCAATACGATTATATCTTCGAGATGGACGCAGACTTCTCGCACAACCCAAACGACTTGCTCAAACTCTACGATGCATGTGCCAACCAAGGGGCAGATGTGGCGATTGGCAGCCGTTACGTGAGTGGTGTGAACGTGGTAAACTGGCCAATGGGACGCGTATTGATGTCCTATTTTGCTAGTAAATACGTACGTTTTGTATTGGGCATGCAAGTACATGATACCACTGCGGGGTTCGTATGCTATCGTCGTGAGGTATTGGAAACTATCGAGTTAGACAAAATTCGTTTCAAAGGATATGCATTCCAAATCGAAATGAAATTTACCTCATACAAATGCGGCTTTAAGATTCAAGAAGTACCTATCATCTTTGTCAACCGTGTCTTAGGTACCAGCAAGATGTCTGGAGGTATTTTCTCTGAAGCATTGCTCGGTGTAATAAAGCTCAAATTGAATTCATGGGTACGCAAATACCCTAAAAAGAATGCATAATATTTTTCAAGTTTAGTACCTAAAGGATTGAAGAAGTATATATATATATTAGGCGTATTAGCAGTAATCTTTGCATCATGCGCTAAAACCAACACCAATGGGCAACGAACTCAAGAGCCTGTTGTTCGTTACGAATATGGACTACCCATTGATTCGTTTCGTATTGATACTTGCGTAGTAAAGGACGGTGAAACACTTGGAGGCATGCTCAATCGTTTAGGAGCCACTCGCCAACAAATCAATGGCATAACGCTTATGCCACGCACCGAATTTGATGTACGTAGCATTCGTCCTGGTAAAACATATTATGCTTTCTTCCAGAAAGATACAGCGGGAGTAGAACAATTATGCTATTATATTTATAAACCCAGCATCCGAGAAGCAGTTGTATTGCATTTGACTGATTCTATGCACGTAGAACGCTTTGAAAAGCCCATTACGCATCAACCTCGTTCGGCAGAAGTAGTGATTGAATCAAGCCTATGGAATGCTATGGTTAGCAATGATCTACCCGCAGAATTAGCACTGGAATTAAGCGATATCTATGCATGGACCATTGATTTCTTTGGTTTGCAAAAGGGCGACTCCATTCGTGTGTACTACGACGAGCAATATGTAGATAGTGTGCGTATTGGTATTGGGCGTATCTATGCGGCTAATTTCTATCATGCTCGCATATGGCAAGAAGCATTTTGGTTTGAAGAAGGTCAAATACACAACTATTTCGATGCAGAAGGCAATAGCTTGCGTAAAGCATTTCTGAAGGCTCCTTTGAACTACAAACGTATATCTTCAAAATTCACATATGCACGCAAGCATCCTATTTATAAGGTTGTTAGGCCACATACTGGTGTGGATTACGCAGCACCTGCTGGTACCCCAGTAGTAAGCATTGGAGATGGTGTCGTGACTATGAAACAATATAAGGGTGGCGGCGGACATACTATAAAGATTCGCCATAACTCTACCTACACAACTGCCTATCTGCATCTTTCGAAATATGCCAAAGGGTTAGCTGTAGGAAAGCACGTTCGCCAAGGAGAAGTAATCGGATATGTAGGTAGTTCTGGCGCCAGCACAGGTCCTCACTTGGATTTCCGAGTATGGAAGAATGGTTCTCCTATTGATCCTCTGAAGATGCAATCTCCTCCTGCTGAGCCAATACCCGCTCAATATAGAGATACATTTGCTACAGTAGTGGCCGACTACAGAGGCAAACTACAATAATTCCAATTATCTGATAAACTTATCCGTATAGAATCACCTGCTGCTATGATTAGATAGCATGCAGCGTCTTCTGTTTGCTGAATCAACTTCAGTGCTTCTTGTTCGCCCAAGACCATACAGGCTGTAGCTAAAGCATCTGCACGCATACCGCTGCTAGCAACGACCGTGGCACTTAATAGCGAATGATGAACAGGGTATCCAGAGCGAGGATCGATGGTATGACTACGACGTTCACCATCTACGAAATAGTATTGCAAATAATTACCCGAAGTTGCCATACATAGTTGTTGGCTCTCAATGATCTCTTGCAATTCATTTTCCACTCCCATAGCATCTATAGTCGGGCGAGATATACCCACACGCCAAGGACGTGCTTTATCATTAACTCCTTGCAAAACAACCTCTCCGCCAATATCCACCAATAGATTTTCACATCCATTTTCGCGTAGTAACTCTGCTATCACATCACATGCATAACCTTTAGCTATAGCACTGGCATCTAATGTGATACGAGAATCTTGCTTTACGATATGATGATCAATAAGCGAAATCTTATCATAACCTACCAATGATTTGATGCTATCTATATTGATTTCATGGCTCTTCATTTTTGGCTCTTGATTCTTTTTACCAAATCCCCATGCATGTACCAGCGGTGCCACAGTTATATCAAAAGCCCCATTGGACAACTGACTAACAGCATAAGCCTCATGATACATTCTCTCAAAAAGCGAATCTACTCGCAGGTTGGCATTGCTATTAACATGGCTAATTACAGATTGAGGATTGAACATACTCAGCGAAGCATCAAACTCTTTCAAACGTTGCATGATAAGCTGATGATAATCCTCACTACCCTCGTAGCGGATATTATAATAAGTACCAAAGATATTACCTTGGTGATGAAAATATTGTTTATTGGGTTCGTTAGGCAATAATAGCAGCAAAACTGCTGCTATTATTGCTAATCCCAAAGCGATCCATTTCTTCATAGTAGTAATAATCAACTATATAGGATATTGTTTGTAAATGGCTTACCATTCATCGCAAAAATAAATGCCTACACCTATGCAACCATTGAGTTTTTGATCTACAGCTTCGCCTACAGGCAGGATAATATTATCTCGCGTTACACCATAGCAATTGAACATAGCTTCGCCCCACACATTAATATACAACTTGCCCAGTTCAAATTCACGCTCAGCTCTCAATTGCAAATTGTTGAAACCAACGGTACGTCCATTAGTCCAGACCTCTTCATAATTGGTATACATACCCTTCCATGGAGTGAAGCCCACCTTCAAGCCCAACACAATATCCAGTGGTAGGAATATATCATAGCCAACCTGAATATAGGTAGAATATGCACGTTTAGCATTACCATTTACGTTTGTCTCTATCTCGCCCTCACTATTAAATATCGGATCATAACCCAGTATGGTAGTGTACCAATCAATGGTCAGAGGACATTTCTCCGCCCATTCACCGATATTGATACCAGCGTGCAACTCCATTGTAGAACTACCCCATAGGTTATTAGCATCAGTCAAACCTTTGAAATACTTATCACCATAGAAATAATAAAGATGAGTCAGATCTAACATAAATCCATAGTTATCATAACCAATAGTAATGTCCAATTCAGGATTGAATTCTTGAAATTTCCAGTTGTCAGCACCGATATTGGCCCAACCACAAACATACAAGCCATTCCAATCTAACGTTACAGAGGGCTGCACCGATAGTCCTCCTAAATGTTGTCCACGCCACAAATAGCTACTTACTACATCAGCCCCGACTTCCAACGAAAGACCTTTTGAAGCCTCTTCCGCTTTCGCTTGATACGAAAAAGCACCAACGCCTATCAGCGCTAGTGCCAAAACTAAGATTTTTTTATTCATTTCTATACAAAAGCGCACCTTTTACAGAGCATGTTTAGTAGCCCAAGCAAGACGAAGAGCGACATCCAATATTTTTGTATCTTCCAATACTACAATACCTCCATCAGGACCTTGCTCAATATGATAACCAGCAGTTGCTGTTCCATTAAAGAATGCTCTTACATCATCAGCTGCAATACCTAACTCCTCAGCTATTACAGCTGAACTACCCTTTGGAAGGCTATCCTTCACTTCTCTCAATTGGTTGAATGTTGTGCGAATCATAGTAACTAATTTTTAGATAGTTAATAATATTTAATTGAAATTTGTTTTCTTTATTTGTATTTCGAGCGCAAAGGTAACACTTTTTTTTTATATATGCAAGAAAAATATACTTTTTTTTGAATATATTTCATTTACCCTCACCCTTATTTAATTCAAGTCGTAACCGTAGTGGCGCAAGCGTGTTTGCGAACTACGCCAGTCTTTATCCACTTTCACAAAGAGTTGCAGGAATACAGGCTTGCCAAAGAACGCCTCTATCTCACGGCGGGCTTGTGTGCCTACACGCTTCAATGCTTTGCCACCTTTACCAATAATGATACCCTTCTGACTGTCGCGCTCCACATAAATCACAGCACCTATGCGAATCATTCCCTCAGGGTGTTGCTCATCGGGTTCCTCGTCCAAAAACGACTCTACCTCTACCTCTACGCTATAAGGAATCTCCTTATCGTAGTTCAAGAGAATCTTCTCGCGGATCATCTCGTCCACAAAAAAACGCGATGACTTGTCGGTCAATTGGTCTTTTGGGAAGAATGGCGGACATTCAGGCAACGCCTCACGGATAGCGGCAAAGAGTTGGTCGGTGCCAAACTTCTGCTGTGCGGAGATAGGGAATACCGTTGCCTCGGGCAACACGCGATGCCAGTACTCCACCAGTTGCTCTAATGTCTCTTGCGTAGTAAGGTCTATCTTGTTGATAATCAAGAACACCTTCGCTTTGATGCGCTTCACTTTGTCGAGGAAGTCGGCATTCTTGTCGGGGTTGTCTTGTACGTCTGTCACATAGAGCAATACATCCGCATCCACCAACGCCGAGCGTGAGAACTCCAGCATCTGCTCTTGGAGCTTGTAATTGGGTTGCAGCACACCTGGCGTGTCGCTATATACCATTTGGAAGTCATCGCCATTGACTATACCCATGATACGGTGGCGAGTGGTTTGTGCCTTGGAGGTGATAATCGAAAGACGCTCACCCACCAATACATTCATCAGCGTGGACTTACCCACATTGGGATTACCTACTATATTTACAAAACCTGATTTATGCATTTACTTAATAACTGAACAATCGTGATTTAGAGAGTTTGGTAATCTTGCCATACTTGGCTTTGATTTGCTTTTGGTCAATGAGTTTAGGGTCACCCATGATGAGAATAGTGATAGGTTTACCTTTTACTCGTTGCTCATAGAAAGATAGCACATTATCAAAAGTCAAGCGTTGAATATCACGCACTTGCAGCATGGCAGGGTCCACCTTGTAGCCCAAGAGCATATTGGCTGTCAGACGCTGGCTCTTGCCGCGGAAAGTAGGCTTGTTGGATAATACCGACTGACGTAAGACGGTGCGGATATTCTCCATCGTTTCTGGATATTGTGGCATAGAATCCAAGAGGCTCATATACACGTCTATCGCATCAGCTACCTTGTCGGATTGTGTACCCACATAGCCCGTGAACTTGGTCAGTTGTCCTTGCTTTGGAGCGCGTGAGAAATAGCCATATGCGGTGTATGCCATAGAGCGTTTTTCGCGTATCTCGTTCATTACCAGACCAGAGAAACCGCCACCAAAGTACTCGTTGAATGCCATATAGTTTACTGCTTCCTTCACGTTGTATGGTTCGCCATCAATGAGGAAATACACTTTGGCTTGTTGCATACTTGCATCAGGGAGGAAGTATATCTTATTCTCTGTGATAGGCACAACAGGACGCTCCACAGGCGATTTGGTTGGGCGTACATGCTGGTTGAGTGAAAGTTTGGTATAGAGGATATTCTTCACATCCAACGCTGGCAACGCACCTGCGTAGTGAATCTCCAACTCGTAGTTTTGCACTTGGTGCAACACACCTTCGAGTTGCGAAGGAGTCATTTGCAGCACCTCTTCCATCAATGCTGGACGCTTGACGTATGGAGAGTTTTCGCCATAACGTACATAGTCGAAAGCTGCATCAGCCACAATATCGGTGTTGCGTTCCTCTACTTTGCGCGAAGAATATGCTTGACCCTTGATATTGTTGATTAGCATGTCGTTTTCGGATTCGAAGTTAGGGAACATCATGTGCAGATTGACCATCTCCACAATCTTCTCTAAGTTTTCCTCGTTGCCTTCAATATCTACATAGAAGTATCCGTCCGATACTGAGTAACTGCATTTGCCGCCCAACTTAGCGAGGTTAGCGCGGAACTCTGCTGGCTTGATGCCTGGTGTACCCTTGATACCCGACATATTCATTAGCGATGCAGCATACTCCAATAGTGGCAACTCGTATGTGCCCACACCATATTTCAAGCGAAGTGAGAAGATATGGTTCTTAGTGTTTGGTGTGCAATATACACTCACACCCTCGTAGAAGCGGTCTTGGTCAATGTCAGAGAAGTCAATGAAAGTAGGTGTCAGTTTGCCCGCAGGAATAGCATCTAAGTATTGGCAATACTCCGACTCGCCCTTTGGCGACTCCAGTGATTTGATTTTTGGTTTAGGCAGTTTGTCTTTTTTAGGTGTACCCTCCTCTATTTCAAACACCTTCTTTGGGGCACCTAAATACTGCTTTGCTACGCGCTTGAGGTCATCTATTGTGATAGCAGCCACCAACTCTTTCTCGCGCAGGATCTCCTCTACCGATTGTTGATAAGTAAAAGCGTTGTAGAGCAGCGATACTTTCATCTGAGGATACTCCATTGTGCGGTCAAACTCTTGGTAGAAGTTCTGGCGCACCATCTCCACCAACTCAGGGTCAATATCGCCATCCACCAGTTTCTGCACCTCTTTCATAACCAATTCCTCCGTTTCTTTGAGCGAAGTATAGGTTTGGGTTTGAGCATCCATGTATGGCACTGCCACCACAAGGAAGCGACCTTGGTCACGGCGTGTGTCGTTGGCTGCTACGGCATACATCAGTTTGTTGTCCAATGTCAGTTGGTCAAGCAAACCAATCTGCATGGAGTTGGAGAGCAGATTAGCTACAAAATTCAATGTCAGTTCATCTTTATCGCCCACAGCCACACCGTTGTATGCGATATTCAACTCAGGCATATAGCCCAGTTTGGCGGTATATCGCTCATCTTGTGTGAAAGTGGTAGTAGGATACTTTGTGCGCTCAGGCAGAGGGCGCGATTGCAGTTTGCCAAAGGTCTTTTCAATCAATGGTTTGGTAGTCTCAATCTCGAAATCGCCCACCAAGATGAGTGCCATATTGTTAGGCACATACCATGTATTGTAGAAGTCTATGAGCTTGCGCAGTTTAGGATTCTTCAAATCCTCTGGATAGCCGATGATGTTGCGTGCGTAGGCATGTCCCTCGTATAGTTTGCCGAAAATAAAGTTGCGCACGTGGGTGGAGTTATCGTCAAGGTACATATTGTATTCCTCGAACACATTCTCTAGTTCGGCTTGGAAGCTACGGAACACAGGATTGGTCAAGCGGTCTGCGTAAAGAGTGAGCCAACGCTCCATCTGATAAGAAGGGAACGAGTTCATGTAGCAGGTCACATCATAACTGGTAAACGCGTTCAATCCTTCGCCACCAATACCCTGAATCAGGTTGGAGAATTCATCCGTAGCAGCATATTGCGCAGCTTCACGCGACACTTCGTTGATACGCAGTTGTACTGCCTCGCGCGCTTGGTCATCGGTGGTGAGTGCCAGTGTATCGTAGAGCGCGATGATTTGCTCATAGAGAGGTTTTTCTTTTGCCCAATCAAGTGCGCCAATGCGGTCGGTACCTTTGAAGAGCATGTGCTCGAGGTAGTGTGCCAGACCAGTAGCATCAGCAGGCTCATCAATGGAACCCGCGCGGGTGACAGTCCAACCCTGCACATCGGGTTGGTCATGGTCTTCCCACAAGTAAACGGTCAAACCATTGTCCAATTGGTATTGAACAAAATCATCATTCTGTGCCCATGCCGCAAATGTGAGGCAGACACAAATCAAACTGACTAATACTCTTTTCATATAACTTGGTGTGTTTAATATTGTGTTTTCGTTTTAGCGCACAAAGGTACTATATTTTTTTGAGATATGCAAATATTTTAATTTTGAGTAGAAAAGTTTTAGGAGAATAAGACGATTTTTGTTAGAAACTGATTAGTCAACCTTTTTCAATTTTGGTCAAACTATGAGTAATACAAAATTCGCCACTTGTGCATAAAACACAAATGGCGAATATCTGTTGGAGAGAAGGTTCGAATAGAAGTTTGGTATCAATCCTGCGGAACGAATTTCTCTACTTTGTACTCTTTCTTCACTTCTTTGATTTCCACTACGAGTTGGTTGGCGAGCAGTTTCTCGTTCTCCTCACGCTGGCGCAGAACATCTATGGCGGCATAGATAGCGTGCAGGATGCTGGTTGCATCGGCTTCGTTCTTGCCTGCCAAACTGTATGCTGTTCCATGGTCGGGCGAGGTGCGCACTACAGGCAGTCCCGCAGTGAAGTTCACGCCACTCATATCCAATGCCTTGAATGGCGCTAACCCCTGATCGTGGTACATGGCCAACACGGCATCGAAGTGGTTGTATTGTCCTGCGCCAAAGAAACCGTCAGCCGAATAAGGACCAAAAGCCCAGATACCTTGTTCCTGCGCCTTGGCGATAGCAGGGCGAATGATATTGGTCTCTTCCTCGCCAATCAGTCCGTTATCGCCTGCGTGTGGGTTGAGTGCCAACACAGCGATGCGTGGTTTGCGGCAAGTGAAGTCCATCTTCAGGGTGTCGTTGAGCACAGCCAGTTTGCTGAGGATACGCTCCTCTGTGATGGTCTCTGCCACTTTGGCGATAGGTGTATGGTTGCATACCAATGCCACACGCATGCGGTCGCTAATCATCATCATCAGACTATCTTTGCCTTCGCCAAATAGCTGTGTCAAGTACTCGGTGTGTCCTGAATAGCGGAACTCATCCGATTGGATGTTATCCTTGTTGATAGGTGCCGTCACGATGGCGTGTACCAGGCCGTTCTTGAGGTCTTGGCATGCGCGTTGCAAGCTCTTGAGCGATGCTTTTCCTGCTTCGGGTGTGGATACACCTAATTGCACAGGTGTGTCATCGGGGTAACAAGTAATGAGGTTCAGTCTACCATCTTTCGCCTGTTTGGGGTCTTGGATGATATTCCATTGGATATTACGGTACTCCTCATCGAGGGTTTGCATATGTTGGCGTGCTACTTTGGCGTTGCCATACACGATAGGGCGACAAATCTCGCAGATGTGTGGATTCACCAACGATTTGAGGATAATCTCATACCCTACTCCATTGATATCGCCTGCTGTAATTGCTATTGTTGGTTTCATTTGTATCTAAAATATAATATCATTCTTAGTTATTCGAATTGCGTGATTCTTGCACACAATCAACATTGATGTATTTTATTGCGGCACTAGGTACATCGAACAACGCATAATGGCAATTTTCACCAAATGCAGCCGCAATAGAAGTACATTTATAATCTACATTTAATTGAGCCACTCCGTCTTTCTGCATAAACATGCGATAACTAGTTACTTTTGCCGTCAAATATGGTGATTCATAAACACACCACACAAGGCTATAGTTTTCAAAATCTAAATCAGGAACATTAACTCCTTTGGGTGCTAATTGCTGCAAATCTGTCTTGGAGCGAACTATAAAAGATACACATTTAGCCTCTGCATCATTTAACAAATCATTAGCTTTTGTAGATTCTACATGTTGAAATATTATATCTAGAGTTTCCTTATCTTCTACTGACAATATTATTTGATTTACCTCTCCCTCTTTGTAATCTACATGAGGATTATTTGGTTCACAATTAGTGCACACGAATGTCACTAAGAATAACATACATAGATAATAACAGTTTTTCATATTTTTATAATTTTAATTGATCTGACTGACTTTCTCGTATTGTAATTTCTCGAAGTCGAAAGGTTTGCGCTCTTCGTTCTTGTAGCCGAGGGACATCACGCATAGTACGGTATAGTTCTCTGGCAGTCCCGTCAACTTGCGCACCAAGTCCTCCGCGCCTTCTCTTTGATACACATGGCACCAACAAGCACCCAATCCTTGGTCCGCAGCAGCGAGCCAAATATTCTGTGCAGCGATAGCCGCATCGCATTGCCATGTATCAATCACGCTGGTGTCCGCAGCCACCACGATGCCCGCCATGGCGGTATCAAACATACCACTGCCGTAGGTGCGGCAACCTGCTAATTGGCGCAGAATTTCCTCATTTTTGATTACCACGAAGTGCCATGGGTTCATTCTCTTGCCTGCAGGCGACATGAGCGCACAACGGATAATATAGTCCAATTTCTCCTGCTCTACTGGTTGGTTGGTATATTTTCTATACGAGCGCCGTATTTGGCACAAACTCTGAAAATCACGCATAATTAGTCAAAATAATAAATTCGCTACAAAGGTACTATTTTTTTTGTACATATACAAATGAATCAAACGAAAAATCACTTTTATGAAAAATAACTTGCAGATTCGTAAATTTTATTGTACCTTTGCACGCTATTTTATGTACGATGGAGTATTATGGCAGAAGAAATGAAAAATACCAAAACGACATTTAATCGTGCAACGATTGTTCGCTGCATAATAACCGTCGTTGTGTTGATAGCATTATATGCACTCATTCGTCGGCTGAGTGGTGTGTTGTTGCCATTTTTGATTAGTTTCGTGGTGGCATATATGTTGGCGCCTATCGTGCATTTCTTTCAGCATAAGTGCCGACTGAAGAATCGCGTATTGTCGGTCGTGGTAACTATTCTGCTGGTGATAGGACTGCTCACTGGTGCAGTAGCAGCCGTGGTACCTGCTATCAGTCGTCAAGCCACTTCTCTTTCGCATAGTGTCAAGACTTATCTCACCCAATGGGACGGCAATGCGTATTTCTCGCCTCGCGTCAATGCACGTATTGAAGAGATTATCCAGAGTTTGGATATCAAGACACTTCTGCAATCTGAAGAAGTGCAACAAGGCATCAAGAAAGTCATCCCTGTTTTGGGTGATTGGATTAGTAATGGTGTGAATGCCATTTTGAGTTTAGCGGTAGTGTTTGTATGCTTGATGTACATCATTTTTCTGCTGATTGATTATGAAAAGATTTCTACTAATTGGCATAAATACCTCCCAGAACGCTTCCGCGATAGCATTGTAATGCTGATGCGTGACCTTGACCGCAATATGAATGCTTATTTCCGCGGGCAAGCCCTTGTAGCTGCCATCAACGGCATACTTTTCGCTATTGGTTTTCAGGTCATCGGTCTGCCAATGGGCATTGGTTTGGGTATTATGATTGGTGTACTGAACTTGGTACCATACATGCAAATATTGGGTGCTTTTCCTGCGGTATTACTCGGCCTGATTCAGGCTGCAGAAACTGCTCGTCCTTTGTGGGTGGTACTACTCTGTATCGCAGCGGTGTTTGTTTTCGTGCAAATAGTAGAGAATATGGTACTTGTCCCTACCATCATGGGCAATGTCACAGGCATGGGCCCTGCATGGATTCTGCTTAGTCTATCCATATGGGGTTCGTTGCTCGGTTTCGTGGGAATGATTATTGCATTGCCATTGACCACCCTACTCGTATCCTATTACAAGCGATTTGTGCTACATATTCCAGAACAGCCCTTACCACCAACTCCCGTGCGGAAATGCAAAATATGGACACTAATAAAAAATAATATTATGAAAAAACATTTGCTTACGCTAACTGCTATCATCTTTAGTACCACCTTATGGGCAAGTGATTCCTTGTTGCAGGGCACCCCTATAGGTTCACCTGCTGTAGATTATAGTAATGGTTCTATCAGCACCACCGTCAATCAACCTGCCAATGCTTTCGATGGCGATCTCAACACCTATTATGCTTCTTTCGACCGCTCCTATACATGGGTTGGTTTGGATTTGGGTACATCGCATGTGATTACCCGCGTGGGTTGGTCACCTCGCAACGACGGAGTAGGACCAGAACGCGTAGTGTTGGGTATGATAGAAGGTGCTAACCGAAGCGACTTTCTGGACGCAGTGCCACTCTATTTGATAGACCAGAAGGGAGTGATAGGCGAGATGCACTATGCAGATATTATGGTAAGCAAAGGTTTTCGCTATGTGCGCTATGTAGGTCCTCATGACAAACGATGCAATATTGCCGAACTAGCGTTCTATGGTCATGCGGGCGAAGGCGATGAAAGCGAGTTTTATTTGCCAAGCGGAATACCAGTAGTGATAATGAACACTGTAAATGCTGAGGAGCCATACGATAAGGAACACAATATCCCTAGTTATGTGCGTATCATCGACACCGACAACACTTACGTGATGGATACAGCTACAATACGCCTACGTGGCAATGCTTCACTGAACTTTGCTAAAAAGCCTTATCGCATTAAGTTCGAAAGCAAGCAACAGCCATTAGACGCAGCTGCCAAAGCCAAAAAATGGACACTTATCAGCAATTATGGTGATAAAACATTGATGCGTAACTTGCTGGCATTCCATATTAGTGAAGTAATGGGTATGCCATACACTCCTTATGGAAGATCTGTGGATGTGATACTCAACGGTGAATACAAAGGTTGTTACCAACTATGTGACCAAATAGAGGTCAACAAAAACCGTGTAAATATCGATGAGATGGAAACTTCTGATATATCTGGCGAAGCACTAACGGGTGGCTACTTATGGGAGATTGACGCCTATGCTAATCAAGAAATAAGTTGGTTCACATCCAAAAATAATATCCCTGTGACAATTAAGTCACCCGATGAAGATGATATCAAACCTGAGCAATCAACGTATTTAAAGAATTTCTTCGATGAGATGGAAGCGATAGTATATGCTTCGTATTTTGATAACAAAGACTATGGCTGGCGATCAATATTGGATGCAGAGACATTTTTGCGCCACTTCTTGATTGGCGAATTGTCAGGCAACACCGACACCTATTGGAGCGTATATCAATATAAAAAGCGCGGAGAAAAGAAAGCTTACACGGGCCCCGTATGGGATTTTGATATCGCTTTTGACAACGACTATCGCACCTATCCGCTGAATAACAAGACAGAGTTTGTATGCTTTGATGGCGGTTCAGTGGCTGGTAGTATGGGGCAATTTGTGCGCCGTATAGTATTGCAAGATGCTCAAACTATCCCAGAACTTCGTGAGATATGGGGTGAAGCTCGCCACAATGGCATTGATGCTACCAGCCTATGCGTATGGATAGATAGTATAGCCACAGAGATTGACCGCTCGCAAACACTCACGTTTATGCGTTGGGATATCCTCAACCGACAAGAGCACATGAATCCAGTGGCTCGTGGTAGTTTTGCAGCAGAGGTTGAGTACCTCAAAGAATATATCACCAAACGTGTTGAATGGATGGATAAGCGATTGGGCTATACATATGTCCCTACTGACATTCAATCACCAATCACCTATAGCCAATCGGCAATAGCCATATGGGACATCATGGGAAGAATGATATATAATGGCAAAGAAATACCACAATTGCAATCAGGAATGTATATCATACGAGATAATGGAAAAACTGAAATAAAATTGATACAATAAGAAATGGAAAGAAAAGTTCGTGTTCGTTTTGCGCCTAGTCCAACTGGCGCGTTGCATATCGGCGGTGTGCGTACTGCCTTGTTTAACTACCTTTTCGCTCGCCAACATGGTGGCGACATGTTGCTTCGTATTGAAGACACCGACTCCACACGCTTCGTCCCTGGAGCCGAAGAATATATCACCGAGTCCCTCGCATGGCTCGGCATCGAGATTGACGAAGGTATCTGCCAAGATGCGCCTAACGGCAAGGGCGATCATGGTCCATACCGCCAAAGCGAGCGCCGCGAGATTTATCACAAGTATGTCGATCAGCTCCTCGCTTCGGGCAATGCCTATATTGCGTTTGATACTCCAGAACAATTGGAGGCAAAGCGCGCTGAGATTGCCAATTTCCAATACGATGCCCGCACTCGTGAACAAATGGTTAACTCTTTGACACTCAGCAAAGAGGAAGTAGATGCACGCATCGCCAATGGAGAGAAGTATGTCGTTCGCTTCAAGGTAGAGCCAAACATTGATGTACATGTCCACGACCTTATCCGTGGCGAAGTGGTTATCAACTCCAATATCCTTGATGATAAGGTGCTCTATAAATCCGCAGACGACCTGCCTACTTACCACCTCGCTAACATCGTGGATGACCATTTGATGGAGATCAGCCATGTTATCCGTGGCGAAGAATGGTTGCCTTCTGCCCCACTCCACGTGCTGCTCTACCAGGCATTTGGTTGGGAAGATACCATGCCTGAGTTTGCACACTTGCCTTTGCTTCTCAAACCTGACGGCAATGGCAAACTCTCCAAACGCGATGGCGACCGACTCGGTTTCCCTGTTTTCCCACTCGAGTTCCACAACCAAAAAGATGGCTCTGTATCATCGGGTTACCGCGAAGAGGGCTATTATCCAGAGGCTGTGATCAACTTCTTGGCTCTTCTTGGCTGGCATGCTACAGGCGACCAAGAGATGTACACCATGCAAGAGCTCATTGAGCAGTTCTCTCTTGAGCGCGTGAGCAAGTCAGGTGCGAAATTCGACTACGAGAAAGGCAAATGGTTCAACCACCAATACCTCCAACTCCGCAGCAACGAGGAGCTTGCTGAGCAGTTTATGCCATACCTCTTGAAACATCTACAGCAAAGCGATCTACCATCTACAGGCGCTTGCGCCGATCTACAGCGCAGCGATCTAAAAAGCAAGATTGCTCAAGTGATCGGTTTGACGAAGGACCGCGTAAACTTCGTTTCCGAACTCTGGGAGCAAGTCAACTTCTTCTTCGTGGCTCCTGAGGAGTACGACGAGAAGTCACTTAAGAAACGCTGGAAAGAGGACTCTCCAAAGCATATGACCGAGATGCTTGCTTTACTTGAGGCGCACGATGATTGGTCTGCTGAGGGCTTGGACAATCTGATTATGCCATGGATTGCTGAGAAGGAGTATGGCGTAGGTATTGTGATGAATGCTTTCCGTATCTGCTTGGTAGGTGCTGCTCGTGGTCCACATATTTGGAATATCACCGATGTATTGGGCAAAGAGGAAACCCTCCGCCGTGTAAGAACTGCACTGGAAAGACTAGGATAATACAACACTACACAATCCTATACAACCCTATACTATAACTACACGCGGGAAGTCTAGTGTTTACTGACTATCCCGCGTGAGTTTTTTTTGAAATAAGTTTTCGCGTGCCTAAGATTGTGCCGAAGGAACCATAAGTTGACTGCAGGTTTCGGGAGCACCATAGCACATCTCTGGGAGATCTCTGGGCTTTCGGTGGCTTTTAGGTTACTCTCAAGTTGACTGCGGGCTAGGTGACCACTTCGCAATCACTGTAGCACATCTATCGCCTATTTGTGTCCTATCTGTGGCTTTTGTGTTTTCACTTTTCACCTTACAGTTTTCCGAAGGGATACCGAACCTTTACCGAAGGACTGCTTGAATACTTGCACTGATACGAGCAAGAGGGATTATAATATAAAAACTCACCCCGCAAGTAAACTGCGGAGTGAGAGTGTAATGGTATCTAAAGAAACATTTATTTCAATGTCATATTTTTCCAAGTGCTACTTGCTGCAGTACTTGTTGCAACTACAGGAGTTTGGGGCTTCTCGTTGATTAAGAACGCTTCTTTTTTCACATTCTTATTGATATAATCCGCCAAATCAGAATAAGATACATTACCTTGTGTCTCTTGTAATTTCTTCAGCAAGAAATAAGTAAATAATCCGTGTCCTTTTTCAGGATAGGTCATCGCAGTCTCATCGCCACTTGAAGCAGAGAATACTACAGCTTTACCAGCCAAGACTTCTTTCTTTGCTTCACGAGCTACACCACGAGCAGCCACAAGCATACTACCCTCTTTGTTTGCACCAGTAAAACAAGCATCCATAAAGTAAGTGATGTTTGATGCTTTGGTGTTTGCCAAAGTGGTATAAAGCGTATTCAAACTGTAGCAGGTAGTGGTGTTTGTTCCCTTTCCATCTACAGGAATGATATATGCATCACCTGTTTTCTCATCTGGAATACCATGACCACAGTAATATACAATCGCTTTGCATCCTTCAAAATTATTAAGTGCATATTTCAGCCAATCTACGCCGCCTGAAATTACACCATATGAAGCATTGGCGCAATAACGAATCTGACGCTCAGGAATACCTAAAGTCTTGATACAATACTCTTTGAATATTTCACCATCGTGTGCTGCAAAATTCACATCATCCACAAATTGATACTCCTCGTTAGCAATAATCAAAGCATATGTATCTTCTGATTTCTTGCTACTTTGAGGAATGTTTTGATCTACATCTGATTGAATAATCTCTTTTGGTGCTGTAGCATTATCTGCGATTTGTACATTATTTTCAATTTTTGCTTTAGGAGCATTTTCTCCCACAGGTGTTCCATCTGCGGCATAAAAAACATCTCCTTTCAATTCTAATTTCGCAACCCATTGAACAGGATAATTTTTCTTTAATTCTTTTTGCCACTTTTTCTCATCAATTAGTTGTATTGACATTTTCTTCTCATCAATACAAGCATAATATGTTTTACCTGCTTGAGCTCCTATCACAAGCGAATATTTCTGTCCTTCATTTTTTGCGTCTTCTGGACTTTGTAATCCAACATATCCTACGATGGTATGGTTACCTGGTTCTACAATAATTTCGTAATACTGCATGGTTGCAACATTTCCAAATAATTGACCATCAAAGTCAATGTAGTGGTGGAAACTATAGTATTTTTTACCTCCATAAACAGCTCCCATAGCAGCTCCAAAATCATAAGGGCGTAGAAGAACAATTTTAGCAGTTTCATTTGCTAATGCATTTGAAATAGCCATCAAGACAAGCATTGATAGTAAAGTAATTCTCTTTTTCATAATCATTTATTTTTTATTTGTGTATTTGAATTGATTTTTCCATTGTTTGCATCGTTTCGTCATTGATGCGATTTTTGCGCAACCATCTCTGGAAGTCTTCTACGGAAAGTTCGGGAACAAACTCTCCTGCTTCTGAGGAAGGCATTGAAAAGTCTTTTTTAGAAAAGACAAGAATAAATGTATCAAATTCTACACTCTTGTCCGTTACCAAAATCGTTTCTTCTTGATAGGGATAGATTGGGTCGGCAGTCGAAAGATACGTATATTCTTTATTACTTTTTACCTCTCGCGCTGTGCCATCTTCATTCTCGTAGGGCATCATGCAATATATCATGCCTGCATTATCATCGCGAAAGAAGATAGCCACATAGCCATTAATAGGCGACTTGAACAAAATAGAAACTTTATCATTATTCCTAAATTGGTCTGATTCGAAACCATTGTTGAGAACCTGCATTTTCAATTCCACCTCTGCGGTTTTCAACTCACGTGCCTTGCCACATACCGAAGCGGTTATCACCATTACATCGTTTTCGTATGCAATGCTAACTTCGGGCTCTTTCGTATCGCTCAACCAAATGGCTTTTGATTCGGTGGAAGCATAACTATCCGACTGAACTTGGGATTTGCTGTCCGAGGTGTGAATGGTTGTCGTGGTAGATTGTGATACTACCTGCCCAAATTCATTAGCAATAGCTTCGTTACGAGCTTTATCAATGGCTATTTGTTTGGCGCGGTTCAATGGAATCTCGCCGGGTACGGTATAGCGATACTCACCACAAACAGTTGCAACGCGTTGTGCGTGAATGGTTGCTGCAAATAAAAAGACTAATATTAGATTTATTATGTATTTCATTAGAAACCAAGTACTTTATCTAATTGTTCGTGCAAGTTTTCGCCTTTCTTTACCAATTCTTCACGAACAGCTTTCTTAGCTGCTTCTTTTGCCATTTCTCCATTATAAGCAATACGCACCATTACTTCGCGGTTTTTGTTCTTCAAAACGCGATAGCATTCTACTACTGCAATTGTGCGACCAATAGATTGGCTAATTAGATTCTTACTTGACATCACTGTTTCAGAAATACTTGCAGCTTGTTCTGCTGAAAGTTGCGAATTAGCAACAGTATTCTCTATCAATGCGCTTACTTCAGTTTGGATTTGTCCCGCAAGGTTGGTAATTGCTAATGAAGTAGCAGCAGTTTTTGCTGCATCATAATGCTCTGCAATAGATTGTGCATTAGCCATAATGTATTTAGGAAAACCTAAATCGTCATATTGATATTCCATTTCATATGAGCGTTGTAATTGTTTTTCCAATGGTAATGCACCTGGACTTACTACCCAACCTTCTTTGGCAAGGCGTTTCGCTTCTTTTTTGGTTGCCTTGTCCACTTTAGCTGCGAGTTCTTGTTTTGCCATTTTTTGAACTGCTTTGCGTTCATTCATGATTTCCTTTGCATCTTGTGCAAAACTTGCGGAGCATGCTACCAGCATTGCCATCGCAAGAAATAGTACTTTTTTCATACGATTGTTGTTTTATGGGTTAATAATTAGTTGTTTATATTCTTTGTGCATTACATACATAGGCATACAAAAAACGTGGATTCCGACTGCTGTCGTTCCACGAATCGAGGCTCTCGCATTGCCTATTAGTCTAGAACAACAACGCGAAGCCCACGCCGAATATAAACATTCTCCGTGCTACATAGTCAAGGTACGCGTGTGCGCATACATATATACGCAAAAGATGTACCATAACAAGCACAAGAGGGATAATCTATATCCCGTAGGACATCTACCGTTGCTAAGTTCCGAGACTAATGGAAATTTGCGAGATTTCGATTCGTCAGAACAGAGCGTCAATAAACGCCTTTTTACTATGTCTGCTACCCTCCGCCAATGATGTCAGACATCCCCTGGCGCAGGTTCACGGTGCAAAGGTAATACATTTTTTTGAATTGAGCAAATAAAATCGCCTTTTGGTAGCGATTTTTTGTTTCGGGGAGTGGCAACAATTTTAGGAAGGTAGTCAACCTTTTCAGGAAAGCAGTCAACTTTTTTTAGGAAATGAGTCAACTTTTTTAGGAGGCGATATTAATAAAACGTACTTTTTGTGTTGGGGAGTTTAGTCGGTCATCTCTCGGTCGTCTCTCGGAGTTCTCTCGGTGGAATAAGGCAAGGTATAAGAGATGTAAAATCTTAAGAAAAAGCATTTTACAGGTAAGCACACCAAACATCACGCATTAGGCGGTCGTGCCTACCCTGTACGGCACTACCCTATAGCCGTACGGCTGCGTGACCGCAAGGGTCGCGCCATTCTATGTATTGCGCTTAATCCTCAAAGTGGGGACTTCTCGGGCGCAATACTCGAAGTGCCATTCAAGGCACTTCTTCACTTAACAAAAGTACTTTTTTGAGTGTCTTATACTGAAATAGGTTTACTCATAAAATGAACAAAAAGTATCAATTATTAAGATTCAAGTTTTATGAAGCGAACAGTAAATTATTACTCTCAGTCATTCAAACAACAAGTTGTTGAAGACTATTTTGCATCAGGTATGAGTCAAGGTGAATGTGCAAAGAAATGGAAAATTCACCAAACAACCCTTTCAGATTGGCTTATATCTTGCTCAAATGGAAAAAAAGGCGTACCTTTGCGCAGAAAATCAATTCACATGGATGCAAAAGATCAAGCTCTGGAGAATCTTCGTTTAGAGAACGAGCGTCTCTTACGCGAGGTGGAGTATCATAAACTCCGCGCTGCTGGTTATGAGCGTCTTCTTGAGATTGTTAAAGAAGAAGATGGCATAGACCTGTTAAAAAAAGATGGTGCCAAACAGTAGAACGCCTGTCCGCAGAGTTTCCATACGAAACAATGGAAACTCTCTGCGGACTGTTTGGCAAGTCTAAACAGGCTTATTATAAACATAAACGCAAGTCATTCAGTGAATTAGAAGTAGAGAAAGAGATTCTTTCGCTTGTCAGATATTATCGCTCGGAGATGCCTATGATAGGCGGTCTAAAGCTATATTGTCTCGTTCGTTCAGTATTAGGCGGAACATTAGGAATGGGGCGAGATAAGTTTCTAGGGCTGCTACACCAACACAAACTAATTATCCCTCCTCGCAAATCACATCATACAACCAACTCTAATCATGTGTACTTTAAGTATCCAGACTTGGTTAAAGAACTTGTTATCAAGAATGTTAATCAAGTATGGGTAAGTGACATCACATATATCTATACAATAGATGACAAATTCTGTTATCTACATCTTGTGACAGATGCTTTTTCTCGTATGATAATTGGTTATGTACTGTCTCCAACAATGGAGGCAAAACATACGCTATCCGCTCTTAATCAGGCGATTGTACATGCAGGAGGTGGTAATCTATGTGGCACTATACATCATTCGGATAGAGGTGTACAATATTGTTGTGATGGATATATCACACAACTCAAAGAACATCATATCCGTATCAGTATGACAGAAGATAGTAACCCTACGGATAATGCTGTGGCTGAGCGAGTTAATGGTATTATTAAGAATGAGTTTCTAGATCCATTGCCAACGCCACGGAATTGGCAAGAAGCAATACCACTAGTAGACCATGCAGTACACACCTATAATACATTGCGTCCACATTTAAGTTTGGGCATGAAGACACCTGCACAACTATACTACAGAAAACTATAATTTTCAAAAGTTAGAGGAATAGGTTTAATGAAAAAATAGCGCCAATCTAAACGATTTTTGCGTATATCATTTTTTTGTTGTATCTTTGCAGAGTCTTTCACTAGTAAACCTTTTTAGAATCGTAGTCAACCTTTTTAGGAAACGAGTCAAAAGTTTACGTTTTTTAAGATCATAACTCAGTAATCGAGTCAACCTTTTTCAGGTTTAGTCAGAGTTTGAGAGTTGGTAGGTTCATCCTTGGTTCGTCCTTGGTTCGTCCTTGGTTATTAACACGGAAAAGATAGAGAAGGAACAAAGGAAGATAATCTTAACAAACAGCACATAAAACATCCATCGCACCTCGAATGAGATGCGATGGATTATTACTAGTTATTCTAGATTGGCTAGTAATGCTAGATTATTTTTACAAAGTCTTAGCTACCTCGATTTGCTCGAAGGTTTCGATGAGGTCGCCTTCTACAATATCGTTGTAACTCTTGATGCTCAAACCACATTCCATATTGAGACCAGCCTCCTTGATATCATCCTTACCATGCTTGAGCGAAGAGAGTTCGCCAGTATGGATAACGATACCGTCACGGATTACGCGGCATTTATTAGCACGTTTGGCTTTACCCTCACGCACGATACAACCTGCGATAGTACCCACCTTGGAGATACGGAAAGTTTGCAATACCTCAAGCGTAGCAGTAACCTCCTCCTTGATATCTGGAGAAAGCATACCTGCCATAGCCGACTTGATCTCTTCGATAGCATCGTAGATGATAGAATAGATGCGGATGTCCACTTCTTCGCCCTCTGCCATCTTACGCGCTGTGCTCGTAGGACGGACATTAAAGCCGACGATAATCGCATCTGACGCAGCAGCGAGAAGGACATCGGAGTCGGAGATTGCACCCACAGCACCGTGGATAACATTGACTTGGATATTCTCGGTAGAGAGTTTGATGAGCGAGTCTTTGAGTGCCTCTACAGAGCCGTCCACGTCACCCTTGACGATGATATTGAGCTCTTTGAAGTCACCAATAGCCAGACGACGACCAATCTCATCCAAACCAACGTGTTTCTTAGTGCGGAGCGACATCTCGCGTTGCAATTGTTCGCGTTTGTTAGCAATATCGCGTGCCTCTTGCTCGGTAGCCATCACGTTAAATTCATCACCCGCTTGTGGTGCGCCATTGAGACCAAGAATCAAACATGGCTCGCCAGGAAGGGCTTGTTGGATACGTTGTCCGCGCTCGTTGAACATGGCTTTGATCTTACCATGATAGATACCTGCGAGGACAATATCGCCATGATGGAGGGTACCATCTTGCACAAGCACAGTAGCCACATAACCACGACCTTTGTCGAGCGAAGACTCGATGATAGAGCCCTTGGCACGGCGGTTTGGATTGGCTTTGAGTTCGAGCATCTCGGCTTCGAGAAGCACTTTCTCGAGGAGTTCGAACACGCCTTCACCCTTCTTAGCAGAGATATGTTGGCATTGGTAAGAGCCACCCCAATCCTCTACGAGGATATTCATATTGGAGAGTTGCTCCTTAATTTTATCTGGGTTAGCACTTGGTTTATCGCACTTGTTGATAGCGAAGATCATTGGCACACCAGCTGCTTGCGCGTGGTTGATGGCCTCGATAGTCTGTGGCATGACCGCATCGTCAGCAGCCACAATGATAATCGCGATATCCGTGACTTTCGCACCACGGGCACGCATAGCGGTAAACGCCTCGTGACCAGGAGTATCGAGGAAAGTGATGTGCTGACCATTCTTCAGCTTCACGTTGTACGCACCAATGTGTTGGGTGATACCACCTGCCTCGCCTGCAATCACGTTGGCATTACGGATATGGTCGAGAAGCGATGTCTTACCGTGGTCCACGTGACCCATGACGGTTACGATTGGGCAGCGTTCGGTGATATCCTCTTCGTTGATTACCTCATCGGCATTGATTTCCTCAACCACTTCGGCAGAAACGAACTCGGTAGAGAAGCCAAACTCCTCGGCTACGAGGTTGATAGTTTCAGCGTCGAGACGTTGGTTGATACTTACCATCACGCCGAGCATCATACAGGTACCGATGACCTTGGTCACAGGCACGTTCATCATCACAGCGAGGTCGTTGGCGGTCACAAACTCGGTGAGTTTGAGCACCTTGCTTTGCTCTTGCTCCGCAGCGCGCTCTTGCGCCATCTTCTCGCGCTCTAACTCGCGACGCTCGCGTTTGTGCTTGCTGGTAGTACTCTTACCTTTGTTGCCTTGGAGACGTTGGATAGTCTCCTTGATTTGGCGTTGTACCTCCTCGTCATCGACCTCCACTTTGAAGCCCTTGGCTTTGTTGTTCTTCTTTTGAGGTTTTTGATTGCGCGCATCATTTACGTCCACCTTGTTTTGTTTGATGCGTTCGCGTTTGCGTTTCTCGCCTCCATCTTTAGGTGCATCAGCCGCATTGCCTGATTTGCCACCATTGTTGTTGGTAGCAGGTTTGTTGGCTTTGCGTTGTTGCTCGCGTGCCTCACGCTCTTTGCGTTTCTCCTCTTTGGTTTTCTTGGTAGGATGAGTAGCCTGATTGATACTGCTTAGATCAATCTTACCCAACACCTTAGGTGCATTTTTGAGCACAGGTTTACCCAAGCGGAAGATTTCTTCTTCCTCTTTTTCTTCTTGCACAGGTTCCTCTACTTCTTCTTTGGCTTTAGCTGCCTGAGCGGCTTGAGCAGCTTTCTTGGCCTCGGCTTCTGCTTTTGCTTTGGCGTCCGCTTCGGCTTTTGCCTTAGCGGCAGCTTCTTTCTGAGCAGCGATGCGTGCCTCCTCCGCTTTTTTTGCCTCTTCAGCGGCTTTGCGAGCAGCTTCCTCCTCTGCCTTGCGCTTTTTATCAGCATCAAGGTCAATAGAGCCAACTACCTTGGGCTTAGGCACCTCGGTAGGAATATGCTCTGGCTTTTTAGGTTCTTCTACAGCCACAGATTTAGGAATCTCGCGCTCTTGACGTTCTTGTGCTTGACGCTCTGCTTCTAATTTCAAGGCCATGTCCTTGTTAAATTCTTTAGCAAGCAGTAGGTACAAGTCGTCATCGATACGGGTATTCGGGTCCGTAGCGATTTCCTTACCCTGCTTTTTACAGAATTCCACGGCGGTGGACATGCCGATGTTTAATTCTTTACAAGCTTTGATAAGTTTAATAGCCATATCGTGTTCGGCAATCTCGCGCATTGACCGACGACCACGTCGTCGTTAGGGCGCTCGATGCCTCCACTCTATCCTCGAAGCCACGAGCTTCTCGGATGTTTTCGAGGGAGACTCCTCCTTGCCGTCGGAGGGGGTTTATTATTTATATTCTATTTAGTCTTCAAATTCTGCTGCGAGGATAGCGATTACCTCATCGATGGTTTCTTCCTCGAGATCAACACGCTTGATGAGTTCAGCTTTATCTACACCCAAGACAGCCTTAGCGGTATCTAAACCAATCGCCTTGAATGCGTCGAGCACCCATTGATCAATCTCATCGTTAAACTCATCCAAATAGATATCTTCACTATCAGCATCATCCATTTCACGATACACATCGATTTGGTAGCCAGTCAGCATACTTGCCAACTTGATGTTGTAACCGCCTTTACCGATAGCCAAAGACACTTCGTCTGGTTGCAAATATACATCTACTTTCTTCTCCTCTTCGTTAACAGTCATAGAGGAAATCTTAGCTGGTGCCAATGCACGTTGGATATAAAGATTGATATTCGAGGTATAGTGGATCACGTCGATATTCTCATTGCGAAGTTCGCGCACGATACCATGAATACGCGCACCTTTGATACCTACGCACGCGCCTACAGGATCAATACGGTCATCAAATGACTCAACTGCCACTTTCGCACGCTCACCTGGAATACGAGCAATATTTTTGATGGCAATCAATCCATCGTGAACCTCTGGTACCTCTTGCTCGAAAAGACGTTGCAAGAACAATGGCGAAGTACGTGAAAGGATAATCTTAGGATTTTGATTCTTGTTGTCCACTTGTACTACGACAGCGCGAACGGTGTCACCCTTGCGATAGAAATCGGTTGGGATTTGGTTTTGCTTTGGCAAATAGAGTTCGTTGCCTTCGTCATCAAGCAATAGCATCTCTTTCTTCCACACTTGATACAATTCGCCACTTACTACTTGACCCAACATCTCGCTGTAGCGGAGATAAAGATTCTCCTTTTGGAGGTCAAGGATACGACTAGCCAACGTTTGACGGAGGTTTAGAATCATACGACGACCAAAAGACTCAAACTCCACTTTGTCGGTCACTTCTTCGCCTATTTCAGCCTCATCATCAAGTTTTAATGCCTCAGAAATACCAATTTGTGTATTTTCGTTTGCCACATCATCATCTTCCATTACCAAGCGATTGCGATAAATTTCCAAATCGCCTTTGTCAGGGTTGATAATCACATCATAGTTCGCATCAGAACCATACATTTTGGTAATCACATTGCGGAAAGAATCTTCCAGAACATTGATTAATGTCTGACGATCAATGTTCTTAAATTCCTTAAAATCAGAAAAACTGTCTATCAAATTGATAGGTTGTTTAGTTTGTTTTGTTGCCATTTCGTGTTCGGCAATCTCGCGCATTGACCGACGACCACGTCGTCGTTAGGGCGCTCGATGCCTCCACTCTATCCTCGAAGCCACGAGCTTCTCGGATGTTTTCGAGGGAGACTCCTCCTTGCCGTCGGAGGTAATTTAAATGTTTATTGTTATTATTCTAAAATTTCAAATCGTATTTGGTGTATTTCACTTCATTGTACGCAAATGTGAGAGTTTGCACCTCTTTTTGCTTACGTTTCTTGCCCTCTACCGCCACCATCACTTCGGTGTCAATAGAAAATGTATCTTCATCTACGCTGACTAATGCGCCACGGTATTTCTTGCCATCTGATGCTAGGACCTCCACATCATGACCAAGGTGCTTCATATACTGCATTTTGGTTACAAATGGAGCAGTCAAACTTACGCTGCCCACCTCCAAAGCATAATCCTCAATTCCTTGCGCATCTAATTGCTCTACAAGGAAATGATTAAGCGTAGCACAAAAATCGACGTCCACACCTTCCAGCTTATCCACTTCTACAAGAATCTCATTTTGTGCACTAACCTTCAACGTTATGAGTTCATAGCCAGTACCTTGCAGTTGCTCTTTCACGAGCGTTTGTATGTATTGTTTATCTACCATAGTCCTATTTTCATAAAATCGAGGGAACCTTTTCGGGTCCCCTCGTTCATTTCCGCTGCAAAGGTACTACATTTTTTTGACCTGTGCAAATATTTTCTAAAAAAAATTAGTTTCTATTGATATTTTCGTAATTGCTTTGTCGTGTAGGATCAATATCCATCAGCAATTCATAGACCGCTTTCTTTTCTTCTGTAGTTCCTCCTTGAAAGATATTGACCAGTTCATCGGCTTTCGCATCTAAGAATGTGCCGACCAAATATGTAGCAGGTCTAGCATTATATGCCTCTTTGAGCACTTTAATATCTTTGGCAATACGAGCACGACCATTGGCCACATTATTCACCATCTCATCCAAACCATGACGATGATAATCGTAGTAGTAATTGCGATATTTCTTAAATGCCTCATCCATCAAATTATTCACCAGTGCATAGCGATTGCGATTGCTCTCAAAGGCCTTCCAACCTGCCATCTCTGCATTATCAAGCGATGCTGATTGCGCCGAAGTAACAATATTCTCACACACTTGGAAATAGGGTGTGCCGCCCAATTTAGCAAATGAATCCATATCATGTCCTATAATTAGGTAGCAATAGTATGCCATCAAAGCGGTCAAGTTAGAAGTAAATGTACTTTGCTGAAAATCCAGTTGATCATACTCTTGATAAGTGAAGACAAAATTATTATCTTTGATGTTGAGAGTGGGCGTCGTGTAAGTGGTTCCATATACTGGGCGACGACTTTGACATGACATCTCACACACAAACATATTATCTTGTACACTCTTAACCACCAACATCATGCTACATTCTATGCGCTCCTTCTCTTGAAAGGTCATATTGGTCCAACGTTGCGTATTCACAAACTCTTCCATGCTCTGTTGGAGTGTGGTAAATAACGATTTGTTGGAGCCTTGCACTTGGTCAGAATTGATTGTAATCGTACACTTCAACTCCTGCGCTGTCAGCGAAAAACTAATCGCAAGACACGCTAATATACATAAAAAGTGCTTCATCATTGAATGGATAAGATATTACCTGTTTGTGGATTAATATGGATAATCGGTGCTTGTTTGCCAATAAATAAATCCTGTGCCAATGGTATTGCCACTCCATATTGTGCTATTTGATAGGCAGCACTAACCCAATTCTTGTTTTTGTATTCAATTGTTAGTTTTGCAGAGCCAGGCAGATTGTAGTAAATCTGCGACAGCATAGGGGCTTTGCTATTGGGCTCAACCATATGGTCTAAACCCTGTTTAGAAGCCTCCAAAGTCAAGTAAATAGGTTCTCCGCTTAAATCATCCTTGCTTACTACTCCGTTGTGTTGCGACAAACGGCAGACTACTTCTCTCTCCACATTCTCTTGAGGAGTATATACGAAAGTGTGTGTACCATGTTCAATGCTGGTTTTTCCCACAAAAAGTTCTACGAGTTCTTGCTCTTGCTGATTCAGTTCGTTCAACACCAATCTCATCGCCTCACCATCAGCAGGCACATGCTCTACATCTCCAGCCAATATATTCAAGCGTGTTTCACGAATCCGATAAATCATCTTAGCAGCACCTTCCGCCATCTTAGCTATTGATGTTGCCATAAAATGTTCTTCTAAAAGTGGCATTAAAGATGTAGAATGTTGAGTTTTGCATGTTGAGTTTTGAATATTGGGTTTTGAATCAGAGAGAGTATCTAGTCCTATATTATATCCCAACAATCTGCCATCTTCGCTCAATGCCAGCAATTGCGTGTTAACACCTTTTTGCGGCGTTACCTTGTATGCACGTTCGGTGTCCGCAGAAGTGAGCATATCTACTTTCATTTGTTGCAGATTGTAGCTCACAGAAGACTCTATCACCACCTCCTTCGTTCCCAAATAACGCTCTGCATATTGATAGAATGCTCCGGGTGTGCGCTTAATTACATCATACTCCAATGTGATAACCAATTCTGTCTTAGGCATGTAGTAAACTATTGCCGCTTCGTTTTCTTGCACCATTTGTGCTTGCACATGGCTCGTCAGCATTAGCCAAGTAGCCAATATCATTGTCATTTTCTTCATATCATATTCCATATTTTCCAAGCGTAATCAGCCTGAATGTGTAACATTTCCAATCCGTTCTTTATTCTACATCCTTGTGCTTGCCCCATACTTAAGAAGCGTGTTATCTCAGGGTTGTAGATGCAATCAAATAATAAATGTTCTTTACCCAAATAACAATAAGGTATATCTGGCATTTCACTTTCATGCGGATGCATTCCGAGTGGGGTACAATTTACCACGATAGTATGGGCAGACATTACCTCTTCTGTCAATTGGTGATACCCCAACTCGCCTGCATGTGGTGTACGGCTAACAAATGTAAATTTAATTCCCATCTGCTGAAGAGCATAAGCGATAGCTTTGCTTACGCCACCCGTCCCTAACAACAACGCACGTTGGTCTCGTTCTGTCAAAAGAGGAGTAATGCTATCTCTAAAACCCAGCCAATCCGTATTGTATCCCTTACCTTGATGCACTACATTTACCGCACCAATAGCTTGTGCCGTTCCGTCCAATTCTTTTAGATAGTGTATAATGGTTTCTTTGAAGGGATAAGTCACGTTAAACCCATTTAAATCTCTGATTAAAGACTTTGCATCTTCTATCATCATCAATTGAAATGCTTGATAAGATGCTTTCACTCCTTCTTCTGCAAACTTCGCCGTGAAATATTGCTCTGAATAGGAATGCCCTAGAGGATTACCTATTATACCATATCGCTTTTTGTCTAAACGTTCCACAATATATTTACCGCGTTTTAGTACAGCTTTATAATCTGCCGAATAAAAAGTTTTTCCTCCTACTCCACTCTGCTGCGCATCATACATTTTGCCTATTTCAGTAAAACCATATTCCTTTAACTCTTCATACAATTTCACCTTGCCAGCAGCCTGCGTATCTTCATTTTCTAACCAATCCACATACCCTTGCATATGCTCTGCCGTAGAGGCAATATGCTCAATTTCCGATTTGGTATAGTTTTTTAGTTCTTCGCGCACGGCATTGCGTTTAAAATCCGTATCGCTATTAGTAGAATCTTCCACCCATTGCAAGTGACGAATATCTTTCAAATAATGAACTATGTAATCGCGTGTCGTACATAATAGTGGTCGAATAATAGGTATGTCGTTATCTATATACGCATTCTTACTCTTGGCACGCATACCACATAAGCCACGTATGCCGCAACCACGCTTCAGATTCATCACAACAGTCTCCGCTTGATCATTCTGATGATGTGCCACCGCTATTGCCTTACACCCCTCCTGCTCTGCTAATGCAGCAAACCAACGATATCGCAATTCACGCGCTGCTAATTCAATACTTTGTCGATTGGTTTGAGCATATGATTGAGTGTCAAAATGCTGTATATGCAATGGTATATCTGTCACTAACTGACGCACAAACTGCTCATCTCGATTGCTCTCTTCACCACGAAGATGGAAGTTGCAATGCGCCACCACACAATCATATCCTGCACGCTGCAACACGTCCAATAGTGTTACACTATCCGCCCCCCCACTAACGCACACCAACACTCGATCGCCATCATTTAGCAACCCATTATCCCGTATGTATTTCCTAACTCTGCGTAGCACTACATTTTTTTCTTTTGTTTTAGCCTGCAAAATTACAAAAAAAAATGTATATATGCAAGAAAAGCGAACAATTATTCGTAAAAAGATAAATATCTATCTGCTATACTATTCAGTAGTGACGCGCGAGAGAGAGGATAATACTACTGGCATTATGGATATATGGTTGCTATTTATTATATCTTAACTTGATAAGATAAATCTCCCAATAGCTTTTTGGTGCGTCTGGATATAGTTGTGGAATTAGGACTTTGATGCGTATGCGATTTTTGCGAATATCGGCATGGCGCAGTATGGATGTGCTGTGAGTTGTCTTGGTAGTCGAAACATGCTCAACCACGCGAACGGAGTGAGCGAACCGTGAAATCTCCCCCACGCGAACGGAGTGAGCGGACTGTGTAAAGGATTGTTTGAAATTCTCCGAAAAGGACTCTTTCTTTCCAGAGGAGAGCCAGTATACACGAAAATAGCCACCCGTTAGGATGGCTATTTTGCATATTCTCGCGTATGAGCGCGTTCCTTGAAGATTATTCCTTGTCCCAATGGCGCAGGAGATACCTACGCATGCGACAAAAAGGAGTAACGAGGAATAATTCTCTATTAGGGACACACGCGACCATGCGCACGAGGATATGCAAAAAAGAAAGAAGTTACCTAATAGGTAGCTTCTCTAAGTGTATACTCTCTATCCTCTCCGATATGCAGTCCGCAGATTTCTTTTCAAATAATCTTGATAAAATAAAGTCGTGAGCGGAGCGAACACCGTATTGGGAAGAAAAAAGAATGAATACAATTCATTGTAGCAAAATAAATCTATATCATATTCACACTTATTTTTTGTATCTTTCCATTTATAACACATCCCCAATAAATACTCTCTAGCCCCACGATACACAAAATAACGAATGGTAAATCATTGTCTGGCAGATATGCAATCTTTATCACAGAAGAAACATCTGCTCCTGATGGTGTAGGATTAGATTCAGGATGCGTATGCCATTCTCCCATATATATACTAGTATGCCCAGATTGCTCATATTGTTCTTGAATAAATGCATTGGCCAATTTAGCATCACGTTCACAACTATTTCGCGTAGCCCCCTCTATTGTCATCGAGGGAGAAACTTTCTTAATTCTATAGCGGTTATTCCCTAGTACAACTCCACTAAGCACTCCAGCTTTTTCGGGACCTTCTATTTGCTTATATTCACTTAAAGCATCCAATATGTCCTGCGAAATTTCTATATACGGAATAACTGTATCTCGCCTTTTTTTAATTGGTCTTGTGTAGAGAGAAGAATCCCCTTTTCTTTTGCAATATTTATATTTCCTATCCACCTATAAAAAGTTGACTTTGTTGGTTCTTGCAATATTTGTTGTATAATCGGATATATTGAAGACAAAAATGAAACCACATCTGATCCTCCATAATTTGTATATGTATTTGCACATCCAGATTCTCGTTTTGTAAACGATTTATCTTCTGAATTATATTCAGATTCTGCTATTAGATTATAAGGGTATGATGTGGCTAAAAAATCCGAAGGAATACCATAATTGGGGTTTATATATACCATGTGACCTGCAATGGCATACGGCTCAAGCCATAGAATAAAAATTGGGTATTCTGGAATAGAATCCTTCAATTTCTCCAAAATATACCGTTCGGCATTAGTATTACCAGTACATAAAAATAATGCATCAGGAATATTTGATGTTATCTTGTTAGAGAAGAGAATCTGCTCAATGGGTGCTTGACAAGCTAGAACATTCCTTTCCGGACGCAGACTACAGATATATTTTTTTAGTTCCTCCGCCTTCCATTTTCCAATACTAGGAAAACCCAAAAAATGCCTTCCGACATTATCTACTGTCAGTAAGTCATTGTCTACCAAAACAAATGACACATCTTGTTCGCTATTTAAATAATAAATCAAATTAGATCCAACGCTTCCAAGTCCTCCAATCCAATAATTACGTTTTGTGGCAACACATCCAGAAGTTCTTTCGCTAATACGCTCTATATCATATGGACGTATAGTGTAGCGTTTCAAACAATCTGATTTGTTCATCGTAAATAAATATTGCATTGGAGAAACCATTCCTGGGCGAAATCCTTTCAATCTAGTTGGAGTCGGAGGTATACACACCGCTCCAAATGAAGTGGTGTCTGGGATTGAAAATAAAAGATATGAATATGTATTTTTGTGTTTTGCGATGAATCGTTTAATATTTTCAAAAGAACCTAATGCGTTCTGTTTCACTTTAGTAGGAGTAATATGATATGGAGGTCTATCTGGCAATTTATATTCCGATACAAACATAACATCATATGTTGTTCTTTCAGATTCTTCGCAACAATTTTTCAGTATACGATTAGCTACTGAGTCGGTTTCGTCATAGATGAATAAAGCATTGTTTGTTAGCCGTGCCTTCAATTGTACACCTTCAGAAAGAGTTGAACGACTTAATAAATATCCGGTTCCAATGTATGATTCTTTATCATATGTATATCTCCAATAACTTAATATTTCCTGTTTGAAGTCATCATTTAATTCTCCGTCAATATTTTCCTGTAATAATCTACATGCACATTTTAACGTACAATCAATCATTTCCATTGGTTTTTGAGGATTGACCATTGCTTCATCTGGGAATAGACATAATTTACGATCATCATACCCAATATGAGTTAAATAATCAAATTGTTTATCTAGGAAATATATATCTGGCCAGGAATATGGAAAAGAAGAATCAAAGCACATATACAACGTTATGCGCTTCGCAATACTTTGAACCGTTATAATAGGTTTAATCTCCCAACAATCTATGTATTTTGTTGCGATATGTAGATTAGGCAGTATTTTTCTTGCTTCAACCTGAACAACATTTTCCGTTTGTTGTAATCTTATGAGGCAATCTTGCAATATGTCTATTACATTATGCATAACGACTTGTGTTCAATTTCGGTCCCGCAGACGCCTGCTCAAGAGCATCCTCATCCTTATTAGAAACTGATGAACAACAAAAACGATTTCCAAAATGCAGCTGCCATTTTAAACAAGCATCATGAGGATTTTTAGAATTAATAGCCCGAACAGCATCATCTTTAAAATCTTCCAATGCCTTCATGAAGGAATCTTTACGAAGAGCCCATTTTATGCCCGCAAATAAATCTTCATTTATAGGGAAAGTTGGTCGTAGACATTCAAATTTATCGTTAAGTGCAACGTGTATAGCAACTAATAAATCTTTAAATGCTATATCGTCACGCTCATTTCGAACATAATATTGGGTTGCCAAAATGGTCATGATGCATCCTGATGGCATTTTTGTACCATTGGTATATTCCTCATAATCAGCCCATGCCTTCAAATAGCGTACTAATCGGCGTAATTGATAATTTTCTTTTATGCCATTGAACCATTTATAAAATTCTCTAGGATCAGAGTCAATCCACCCTTGACTTTTATGCGCTAATTGAGGATGCTCATCGTCTTCCCCTATAAAATATATCGGTAAGTCAATATGATGACCATCAGCATAATGTACTGTTACACAAGGATCGTTATCTTCCGGATCTTTGTTTGTATGACCTTCCACTGCTTTAAGTATACGACTATGGTATTCTTGTATTGATAACTGATTTTGCACGTTTCCTACAAAATAAATACCATCATCCATGTCATAGGGTCTTGATCCATCTTCCCTAATAATAGGATTTAATAGCGTATGCATTGCATAAGATCCCTGCTGATGAAAACAAGGTTGAATATCATAAGGATAGTTTTCTTTATAGTAGTTGCGGATTTTATTGCGTAGAACTTCTCGATTTGACTTCAAAGTCTCGCGAATGCCCTCAGCAGTTATCTTATCGTTGAAAGCAATAAATTGTTCATGGTTGTTTGCCATAATAATTAAAAATTAAAAGTTTTTTTTGTTTCAAAAAATTTTTTTACTTCAGGTTTATCTTTATAATTTGCGCCAACCGTTTTTCCGATTCCAGATAAGCATTTAAGCGCATGCTTAGATGCATTATCCATAGCAATAATTTTCGCTTGTTGGGGTGATAATGGAGTATTTTGTATTCTGACTATATTTAAATCAAATTTTAAATGATTTTTCAACTTCTCAACAAAAAAACGGGAAGACTGATTTTGACCATTATTATATATATCAAATAATGTCTGCGACCATGCGAAGAAAGACCGATTTTTACAACATAGTGTTTCTGCTGAACTTTTTTCGCAGCTACTAATAGATAAAATATCGACTCCTTCATACTCATCTGAGAACAAATATAAATATTCAGAGATTGCTACTTGAGTTGGATCATTAGCCCAAAGCCCTCCATCAATATAATCAACATTATTAATAGTATGTACAGGCAAATACGTAGGTGCAGCAGAAGTTGCCAATGCTACATCTACATATGTCTTTTGATCGTCTTGATTAAACTGATTATAATCTTTTTTAAAAACACGCGTTTGTGCACATGTGATATTATATGAAGGTATGCATAAAAGATTATTACTTTCTGCAATTTTCCTTTCTCCAAACACTTCAACTAACGCTTTCTTTAATGAACGATTAGAATATTTACTACAAATAAGAGATTGTTTTAGTACTAATAACAAATCTTTGAGAGGCCAAATTTTTTTCCATTGGCTGAATATGGCGGCTCCTTTAGATTCGTAAAACTTAACTATATCTTGCATAGGAATCTTTGCTGATATACCTAAAGCAATAATTCCTCCTGTAGAAGTTCCACAGAGCATGTCAAAGTAATCGGAGAGTGGGCCATAAGTATGTTCCAATGTATTCAACACCTCTGCCGAATACAATCCTTTTATGCCACCTCCATCAATACATAATATTTTAAAACGTTTCCCCGACATATATATAATTTTAGTTTTTATTTCCGTATGTTATTTATATTTAAAAATCGCAGCACTTTAGGGATCTCAGTATAGGAAGCTCCTGTAGTTCCTAGCTCATCTGCATTAATCATTGCTTGTTCGGTTCTATTTTTACTTAGCAAAGGAAGAATCCATTGTGGTTTCGATAAAAACTTTTCCTTTTTTTCAAAAGGCATATAATGTTCTAATGCTTCTATCACCTTGTCTGAAGTGCCAAAATAACGATTTGATTTTTCAAAATGGAGTAAAAACCAATATTCTATACTTGGCATGCTACCACATAATATAACATTCGGATTCTTCTGATACGCAGCAATAAATTGAGTTTTGCGATCCTTTTCTATATCGTCCCATTGCGTGGTATCCATGTCAAATATACAAATAGCTTTCCCTCCCATGGCTAATACGCCCTCTACAAATTTTTGCATATCATATGCAGTATCAGACCCAAAATATTTAGGTTTGATATCTAGTTTTAAATGTGCATAATCTTTTAGATGGCGAAAATACCATTTCTCTGTTATACCAGCACCGATTATAGTTGGTATAGGTTCTCGTAACTTTCGTATCTCTTTTTTACGTGCCATACAATTATATATTAGGTGTTGCGCCAAATCGCCCTCCGCGATATGCTCGTTGAAGCGAACTCAATTTGTTTAAGCCAGCGAACTCTGCCAAAGAGTATAATGTAGATGCCCCATCCAGACCTTTCTCTGCAAACCAAACACAATCTTTTCGGATTAAATCATTAACTAAATCTAGGAGATAATCATAATGCGTCGTAATTAGCAACTGACTTTCTCCTCCTGTCTTAAGAAAATCATATAACACGCGTTCTATTAACGCTGGATGCAGGGATGATTCTATCTCATCAATTGGCAGTAGTGCTTTTATTTGATTTGCACGAAATATAACAGATTCAATACCAATCATTCTTCTTGTACCACGCGATTCCCATCCATCTTCCAATACGTACTTCTCTTTTCCACGGCTATTGTAAACAGTATGTTCAAATTTTGCTTGTAAATCCGTTAGTAAGTTACGCTTCATCTCATCGGAGATATCCGAGGCTTCATTAATCATTTTAATCATCTCGACAGGGATATCTGAAGCTTGACGTTCAGTTTGCAAACCTGTTATATTAAAATCAGATGAGTGTAATTTTTCAAGCAAATAAGGAAGTAATTCTGGTGTCGTTTCGATCTTAGATTTTGCATAATCAAACATACGCAAATCAGGATCAACCGTATCAAGAACTTGCACGCGCATCCATTCGCGCGCATCATCAATATAACGTAAGGGGATATTTACTTGACTACGAGCAGCAAAGAACGACATATTGTCGAAGCAATTGATTTGTAATTGCTTTAACTCAGTATCGTCTAACTTATTCACAGAAGGATTAACATTTAGCAGAAGTCGATCATCTTCCATAATACGATGAAAGAGCATCGTAGGACGATTTGAAGAATAATAGGATAGTTTCTCTTCAATAACTTGACGTTCCGTAAGTCGAAGGAAATACCAATAACGTATACCCTTTACATAAAAACGAAGAGTTAATTCAGTAGGTAAGCTTGGCGTTTCTACGTCAAAACGGAATGGCACCCAACCAGTGGCTGCATCGATGTCTTTCTGAACAAAATTCCAAAATCTTTTAAGACTATTCAATATGAACAACACATTTGATTTTCCCGATGCATTTGCGCCATAAATCATACCAAAGCGTAGCAATCGTTTACCATCTGGCATGGTCATTACTAATTGATCTTCTCCCATTGTATCATTGGTCGCTTCGAAACTCAAACACATTTCATCACGAAACGACAAAAGATTTTTTGCAATTAACTCTTCAATCATAGAATGAAACTTTTATATTGTTACCTATATTGTGTAATAAAAATCGACTGCAAAGGTAAGAAAAATATTTTATATACGCAAATAAAATCTATTATTTTTGTATTTTATTGCTATTTTTGGCAGTTTTTACGCCGATTATTAATTTAAACATGACAAATTGGCAGTTTCTTTTTGTACGGCATGGTTTTTGTGCTATATACGATGTCAGTCGACCAGGATAGAACCCGAACCTGTAGAAAAGAAGGTATTAGTCTAACACATAAAATGCCATGAGAGGAGGTGTATGGTATGGCAGAAAGAGACACAACAAGGTACGAATTAAGAGATGGGAACAAAGTTGTTTATGTTGGTATAACCAATAATCCCGACAGGCGTGCGCAAGAGCATACTGCGGACAAAGATTTCACCAGAATGGTCACTGTTGGTCCTAAAGTATCTCGTGCTACGGCAGAGAGATGGGAAGAGCAGCGCATAGACACCTATAAGCAAAATCATCACGGAGAGCGTCCAAAGTACAACCAAAATGACACTGGGAAGTAATGATTAGCACCCGAATATCCTTAATGGGTACTATTTAGGCAGCAACGGGACCCGTTGCTGCTATTATTTTCTATATCATCGTCTCTGTACACAAGTTACAACTTTTTTTTGACATAGGCAAATAAATATTCCGATTTAGACGGAAATGCGGAGGCAAACGCAGAAAGCAACGCAAAATCAATTCATTTTACTTGCAAAATCAAAACATTATTTGCTTATCTCGAAAAATTATTGTATCTTTGTAAGTCTTTTTGCAAAAAAAGGAGGTTTAAGAATAAATGGAATACAAATAGGAATAAATAGGCATGCGATGCACGCCATAGGATATGTTAAGGTGTTTGTGTGGAAAGTTCTTCAAAAAAGTGCGAAGATTTACGCAAGGTGGTGGAGGATGTCGTCGGCTTCGGGGATGGAGAGTTTTTGACGGATTTGAGTCTTACGCTGGTAAATAGTTTGAAGGCTTTGACGAGTGAGCATGTTAATCTCCTTTGTCGAAAAATTTGCCTTAAGTAAACAACATAATTGGATCTCTTTCGAATGCAATGGATAGAGTTATGGTAGATTTGTTTGCACATGTCGGAAAAATGTAGTACCTTTGTCGGCGGAATGAGAATTTCGATAGCACATATATTCAGTCAAGCATGCAGAATGGTCAATGTGTGGACTAAGTTCATGCGGGTGAAGCGAGTCGAAGGAGGTGATTGCAGTGGCTGAGAGGATTGATAAGTAGATAATAGTTATTCTGATAATATAAATTAGTTTTCAATTATGGCGATCAACTACAATTACGAAGTCCGTATTCAATTCAAAGAAAAAAATCCTCTTTTGACAGAGAAATTCCAATTAATGGTGGACTATAAAAAAAGTAAAGGGAATCAAGACAGATTCATCTTTGCTCCATCAAGCATTGTATTGAAATTAAAACGTTCAAGGAAGTATAAATCCATACTATCGAATCCTCAAAATAGTATTAATACTCAGATTATTAAATCAATAATTGCATATTATTCCGTAAGCAGCATTTATTCTCAAATTAAAAGTATTCAAATTAATTACATTGAGGGCAAAAATAAAACTCCCTTATTAGAAAGTGCTACTTTTCAGCAACCATTACAAATTAGCATCCCAATACAGAATAATTTATATTTGAAGAAAGAAATCATACCGGAAATTACAGATGAATCCGAAAAAGGTGAATGTATTAGGATTGCATTATCCTATTGGTTAAAAGCACAAATTACTGATGATTTGTATGTTGGTTTTGAAAATCTATGGAGAGCATTTAATCGCTTGTATGTTTATTGTGGTAAGCAAAGTAGTGAAAATACAAATTTATGCGAAATGCGAAAACTCATAATTGCGCACGCAAATCATTTTTCACAAACAATAGAGATAACAAATTCTTATACAACACAAGAATTATTTCATTCTTTTAGGTGGCAAAAATTAATTCTAAATGATTATCCTACACACAAACACACACAAGCACTTGTCGATTTTATTTACAGATATTCAGATAAAAGAATAATAGAATTATTCCAAGAAAAACTTGTATGTCGTGAAGATAATATTAAATCATTGGGTAAATGGAGTGATATACAAAATCATCTTAATAGCAATAAAAACACATCTTCTGATATAGAATTAGTCACATTACTATGTATAAAATATGCCTATTTCCTTCGAAATAAATTTTTTCATGGAGAAATTTTAAATAGAACATTTAAATTAACAAAAGACAATATTGATCTTGAATTTGAGAAATTGAATAAATTATTATCAATGTTAATATTTGAACTAGTTAACAACAATATTTTACCTTAAACAATGGAATAACAAATAGAGTGTGTCATAATAAGGCACACTCTATTTGGTTTTAGAAATGAATTAAAGTGCTAAATTTGCATGTAAGCGAAAGTGTTTTTAGGATTAATCACATGGGACTAATTTTGCATCTCCACGATTGACTTTTGCATTTTGAGCTAGATACCAAATAGCAGGAATCCAACCTATCATCGTTATAGGTGGTATTAACATCCATAATAAACCAGGATTAGGTGCTTTATAACATTCTTGATGTGTAACAGCAGGTTCATATATATCGCCAATATTAGCATCAACTTTGTAACATGTGCTATTTGCATCAATAAACACATTAACGTATTCTTTATTCTCCTGTGTAACCGTTGAAGAGTTCATGCTATTGTATCCTGAACTTTGCAAAGATGTTTGCCCTGTCCAATAATTTGTTACCGGCTTAGTTGTTGCAGAGGCAGCAGAATAACCTGTAGTTTTAGAAACTTGCTCTTTTTTCTCATAGATAAGGACTTCTCCTCCTAATCCGTCATCCATTGTTCGATCAGGAACTGACATCTCTGCTAACACTTGTGCTTTAGACATTCCTACCAAAGCATCGTACTTGTTACCAACATACTGTTCTGGGATGTCAGTAACTGTAACAGAACGAACTGTCCAACATGAGGTCATCACTACACCGACCAGCATGAGAAGTAAAATTTTTGTTGTTTTCATTTTGTTTTTTTGTTTTAAATGTTAATAATTCGGATTTATATCATCCTCTTAAAAGGATTTATTTCGCTTCAATAAATGGTACAAAATCAGATAAAATCTTAATCTTTTCAACTAAAGGTTTATTTATAATACTTGTATTACTCGGTAATGTGATTGCTTCTGGCATTACTTCTATCAAATTTTTAAGATAAATTGACTTTATTGCATAGTTGATATTATCTTCATTATCCCAACCAGAAGAAGTAATACCAATTAGATTACCTTGATTATCAAATAAAGGACCTCCACTATTACCATGTGTAATCGGAACTGAAATTTGATATAAACGAATATCTCCTTGTGCGCCAGTTTTTGCGCTAATTGTTCCATCTGTAAATTTAATTTCTTCGCCTAATTTTTGAGTCTTTGGATACCCCAATGCAAATACACTAGTTCCCACATCTTCCGTTTTTGCTGTAAAAATGTATGGAATTTTTGGCAACTCAACAAATGAATTATCAACAATTTTAATAATGGCTAAATCATTAGTAGGGTCAGAAACAACAACCTCCGCTTTGTAAGTTTTTGTTTGCCCATTTTGCTTATAAGTTACCTGCATCTGTTTTGCCCCATCAACAACATGATAGTTAGTAGCAATATATCCCTTTTCACTTATAAAAAATCCTGAACCTGACCAAAGCCAGTCGGTAGTTTGATTTGCAGGTTGAGTTGTTTGCTTGCCAGATGGGATATTTGCTGTAGGATAAGCATCTTGTGGACGAGCGAGTTGGGCAAACTCATTAACAGACAGCGAGTGTATTGAATATGTACCAGGTGTCAATGTAATCAGTCCATATTCATTTCCTCGTAAGGTTTTAGCGAGAGTTTGTGCGACAGTTGAACCGTTAATAGTAAATGTAAAACGATCTTCTATTCTGTAAACTTTTAGCACATTTTCCCTATTCGTGTGTATCACATTTGTATATGACCAATTGCGAAGCCACTGTCCTACACCTTCATACTCCCCATAAACAGCAAACTTTCCATCGTTAGAAATAAAAAAGCAATAATAATTATCCCAGTCTTGAAAGCCAAACAATAATCCATATTGGGCGTTTTTAGTGCCTTCGGCAGCTTTCATAGTCGTTGCTATCATGTAGTTTTGTGATTGGTCAAAAGGAATATAACAACTCCTTTTAACCATTGATTTGACAGCACGATTATCAAGGGTAACACTCATACCATAGTTATTGAAAGATGAAACATGATCCCCTCCATCCATTACCCAAGACTCTGGATGATCTCCAAAAAATTCATTATAAACAATGTAGCCTGTACCATTTTCATCTAATTCAACATATTTTCCGTCCACCATCTCTCCGTTTTCAAATAGATAATATCTATGTAGTTTGCCTGTTTTGTAGTATTCATAATACTCACCGTGTAAAACTCCATTAAGAAAATCTGAAATAATTTCTACTTGTCCATTTTCGTAATATTGTATAGCTTTACCGTCGGTACGACTATTGTAATAATCATGCTCCTTCTGTTTGTTGCCATTTTTGTAATATGATACAAACTTACCTTCAAAGAAATCCTTTTCGCTATCTCCATGATCAATATAAATAGGAGTAAATACAGATTGCAGTTGACCGTCTATATAATAATCTTTTACTTCCCCATCTGGAATATTAGGTGCTTTATATTTTATACGACGATAATATAGTGCATCTTTCGCTTCACAGCGTTGCCATTCGGCATTAAAAAACTCTGTAATAGTTTGACCTATAATAGGATTGTAAGTAGATGTTTTGTCAAATTGTTGTGTTTGACTTATGGATCCTCTGTAGTAATATGTTACTGTTCCCGTGATACTTGTACTCTTTCCTGTATAAATTTCGCCTAATACAAATGAACCTTCCGATATCACACCATTGGCTTTCTCTAACTTACCATTTCCATGAGGAATATAATTGATAAATTGTCCCGTATATATATCGCCATTCGGGTCTATCTGTTTGCCCTGTCCAGTGGCTTGATTATTTGTAAACTCGCACTCAAGTTCTCTACCATTAGACCATGACAATTTTCCTTTACCAACTCGAATACCATTTTCATAGTTACCTACAAAAGTAGAATGTAATTCGTTGTTAATGTAGCGGACCGCTGTACCATGACCATGTGCTTTGTTGTTTAGGATTTCGCCATCCCATGTAAAAGACACACCGTCTTCGTAATAAGAATCAAGAATTTGACAGTTAACATTGGAGCAAAGAATCCATTTCTCCTCCAATGTTCGTGCACTTAGCAATAATGACATTGCAAGTGCAATTAGTAATAGTATTTTTCTCATACTTTTAACCCTAATTCGTGTCGGGTGCAACCTTTGATAGTTAGTATTATATTTGAAATTTGACACAATAAAAAACGTGAACTTTGTCGTTCTTTGGGTATCTCGGCACTGGACTCGCCTCACTCACCAAATTACTGAACAAAAGCTCACGCGTAGCGCGAGCGTCCTAGCTTTGTTCTCGGTGAGTTCCTAAAAGTGTCCAGTTTTTAGATACCCAAGCACAATCTAAACGCTTAAATAAAATATGTCATGCATCGCCTTTACGATGCTGGTTTACCATAGGCTGAAAATGTTATTTTGTTATTTCGGTTGCAAAGATACTATATTTTTTTAAGAATAGCAAATAAAAGTGTTATAAAATACATCTGTCCTATCGGTGAGCATATTATTCATCGTCTAATTCTACCCCTATACTACTGGCAACATAAATATAATTTGCTCGCAAATTTTCTTCTATAATCTGTATTTCATCTTTTTGCAATTTTAATAGTTTATAGATATGTCTATCAATTTCTGCAAAATATTTCTTTGTCTCATCATTATGGCTATTTATTTGAGAAAGATAATCGCTATTTGTGGAAGGTTTTAGTGCTAAAAATTTTTGTTCTAAGTCTAAGATTTGATCAAAAGCCATTTCAATATCATCTATAATAGATTTTTCTTGTAGATTTTTCAAATGCAATTTTGGTATTGTAATGCTATTAAATACACTTGTATTGCATAAATCAATAGTATTAAATTTGTTTTTTAGGAACCATAGGAAATACGACGATTTTAGGAATGCACATAAAAACTTTATAGGATATTCCTTTTTTACGCAGAATCGATAAGCAGGTATCTTGTTCGGTGAAATATAATGGATATTCTTTTTTGAATAATATAGTGCCCCTCCAGGAATAAGATACAAGTATTCCTTATCTGTTTTTGTTGTCGGCAAATTATTTAACCTAAATTCGGGTAATGAAATTCTTAAATATGCTTCTTGAAGTCTAGGCTTCTGCATTTTTTCAAGATATAAAATGTTACCTCTATTTGCTCCATTGGGATTAGCCTTATATCTCTGTTCCAGTTGGTGCTCTAATAAAAGAGTTAATTTGACAGGCTCTAAATGTTCATATGATGTAATTATAGATCTTAAATAAGTTGCATGTTCTTCATAAGTGTTAATAATAGGAAGGGATTTAAAATATGTCTCTATTGCAGCTGTACTTTTTTTAATAATTGACAATTCATTATTAATTTGTTCATAACATTTATTGGAAGACTTTTGGGATAGAATGTTTTGAATTTTAATTGCATCCAATTTGATTATACTACCTTTTTCTTCATAATAAATAATACCCTCTTTGTCTATATCCAATAGATCATCATGACGATTTATTCTAACACTTACAATATATTTATTCTCTTTTAATAGATATACATTATAACTAGCATATACCAACCTAAATATATGAAACAAAACTTCTCGTTCCCAAAAAAGATTAAAATTTTCATAGAACAAGTTAATGTTTTTATCACCGCATATTCCTGATATTACATCCGTATTTTCCATCCCTAACAATATAAATCCGCCTCCAGAATTCGCCAATCCACATATCACTTCTAGAAATAATCTTTTGTTAGTTTCAGTATTATAATCTGTTATACAAAAACATGGGCCTGCATTTGTTATTCTTTTAATAGTATCTAGAATCGTGGGAGAAGTAGTAGACACTGATTCGGTCGGGTTCTCGAATGCATTCTTGAAACTCTCCCAAGTTAGATCCATTAAGCGCAAATAGGTAAATTCAATTCCTATATCGCCAATGCAATGAGCATCAGATGATTTTAAAAACGCTAATGGAATGTGTCGAGAATATTTTGCATCAGAATTAAGTAGTTTCTGAATATTTCCTCTTTGTTTCTCATTTTTATAACAAACACCCCTCAGTGCAGCATTAGAAAACGCATAGGCTCTTGTATTCCCAGATGAAAGTGTATTGAATATTCCTTTATTAGAATCAGTATGGGCATCTAAAACTATACAATCATATCTACATGTCTCTTTGTACAAATCAAAAATTGACCAATTAGACAAAATACCATCTTCATGTCCGAAAGACTCTTCGTCATAGCCACCATCGCGCAAGAACGTTTCAATATCAACGAGATTTGTTTTTGGATTAAATAGGACTAATAAATGTATTCCATTATTAACTTCAAATTCTACTCCAGGCAAAATAAGAAGTTTATTAAAAGAGTCCATTATTGATTTATATTTAGCAACTTGAGCTAATGCTTCGTTTGAATCTGTTAATTTTGTTAGTGTATCAATATCATTCAATATTTTCTCTTTGTATTTAATTAGAGTTTTATAGCCCTCAATCGAATTATGATCGGTAATAGCAATAACATCCAACCCTTTCTTAGTAGCGGATGTGATTATTTGTAAATATTCATCTTCTGTTTTATTGCCCTTATAGCACTTTGATGCAGGAGTATGGATATGTAAATCAGCTTTATAATTTTTGATTTCTTTCATGGTTTTTGTTTGATTAATAAACTTATGACTGCAAAGATACGGAATTATTTTGAATTAGCCAAACATTCTTGTTGAAAGTTTATATTTAAGGTTTAATAACAAGGATTAGTTAGCGAAAATAATCATTCAAAAGCACACGAGTTTTTTCTTTATTCTGCCAACCGATGATAACTAAACCTATAGTACGAGAAATCTCTGTGAATTAGTCTTGCTGGCGGAGGGTGGAGATGATGAAAGCGTATAACGAGCCACAAGGATGAGGGTAGGAGTTGGGGTAACGCTCGACCTTCTTACGATACGCATCGTAGCGTGTTTGCCATTCTGCACGTTGCTCGGCATCGTGCAGAATAGCTGAGGCCTGGCGGACACAGTCGCCAAAGCTTTGGCGACCTGCTGACTGAGCAGCTGAAGCTTCGCCTTTATAAGGATGGACCACCTTATAAGCATGCGTGCGACCGTTACGCGTGCGGTAATACACGCGCTCGCGTTTAACGAAAGCTCCACTAATGGAGTCAATGGGGTGGATGAGATTGATACGAGCCATATTTCGTCGATGATTAAATAGCGAGGCAAAGGTACAGAAAATTTGTGAATTATGCAAATTTTTGTTTGAAGTTTAGTGTTTAGAGCTTAACTTTATGATGTATAGGAGATTGATACGGTGTTCATAGGGAGTTCTTAGGGTAATACTATCATTATCCTGCGATTATCCTCCGATTATCCTCCGATAATAGTGCGAAAGCAATAGCGAGATGATAGCGAAGGACAGGGGGAGTGTGGGAGGATAAAAAAGCCCCTCGCAAGAGCGAAGGGCTTTTTATTGTAAGGAATTTAAGGATTACTCCTCGTTGGTCCAGTTAGTGCTGAGCATGCGGAGATATGAGCGATAACGCCACTTAGCATTCTCTTGGGCTGCGGCAAACAATTCGGCTGCCTCCTCAGGGTATTGCTTAGCCACTGAAGCGAAATGTGAAGCGATTAAGGCGTACCGCAGCAATGTCTGGGAGACATTGCAAGGAGTAAGTACGCCGCGCGAGTCCGAAGTAGCCCTCACCGCTACGAGGACATAGAACTACCTTATACGAACCCATCAAGAACTCCTCGAACCATATCATACAGCAAGGGCTTGGCGAGGAAGGCAAATCAATTTGCCGATATGGTGAGAGGAGAATTGAAAAGGGTGAGGCTGCTGTGGATAAAAGCAATACCCTGAGGAGGCAGCCGAGATCGGAGCGGACGCTCAAGAGAACGCTCAATGGCGCGTAGAATATACCAGAGCAGGAGCAGCACCATTTGGGACAACAAAGAGTAATTGATACTGAAGGAACACGCTCACGCGAGTATATGCAAAAGAGGAGATACGAAGTAGCTCATCGAAGTGTATGCAGTCTATCCAATGGCAAGAAAGAGTCCTTTTCTGGGAAATTCAAACAATCCTTTATCCAGTGAAATATAGTTGCAAGTGAAACGAGCACCTTGTAATGGGGGAGAAAATCCCTTGTATAAACAGACCGCTTGGAGTTAATTCTTTTTGGCGTTGTAGGATTCAATAGTTTTGACTTGGATGATGATTGCGGTATCTCCTTGGGTGAGGGACTTGCTTTCAGTTGTGATGGTACGGGTGACATTACACGAGGTGAGTCCAAGAGCCATTGCAATAGATGTAGCGATAGCCAATGCAAGGTATTTGATTGCCTTGACGAAGCGTTGTTTTTGTGTGTCAGTTAGTGGTTTCATCTTAGTTTAAAGTTGAGTGTTTAGAGAAGTGGTGTTGCCTGCGGCGAGGTATTGCCTCGCCGGCAGGGGAGATGAGTGCAGATTACTTGCCTTCTATTTCATCACGCATGAGGTTCCAGACATACTGATAGAATGTTTTGTACTTGGTTTGTCTGATAAAACCTACTTGATCCATTGCGATGTAGTTTGGATCTATCATGCGGTCGCGAGTGGCAGCACATATTTGAGTAAATGTGTCACGCCATGCGCGTTCGGATGCGGAAACTGGAGTGGTACGGTCGCCATGTACGGATGTGTACTTGCGGTCGGACTGCTTGCGGTAGTTGTAGCAAGTGCGGTACTTTTTGGAGATTTTGCCCGAGAGGTGATGGATTGGGTCTTCGTAAACAACTTGTGCCATAAGGTTTTGTGTTTTAGTTCACAAAACCGACCGCTATCGCTGTTGGATACCTGCTGATGATAACGGCGGTAATGTGAATGATTAATAATTGAGATTAAAGGTTAATGATTGGGGTTAAGATTTGAGTTTTGCATGCTCTTTTGCCAGGACATAGCCATAGAGGGATTTGTACTTGGTTTGTGCCTCGAACTCTGCTTCGTAGGTAGCACGAGTGGTTGGGTTTGCCAAGGCAGTCTTGGTTGCAGCAGCTGCTTGACGGAACAAGTCCTGACGGTCTAACTCTGCTTGAGAGTAAGGTTTGGTACGTGGGTTGCAGATTTGTGAGGTGAAGGTTTCGCCGTACATCTGTTTGAAGATGATGTCGGAGTGTTTGCAGATTTTGCCACGGAATTGACGGAACGGTGCTTCTAATTTGATTTTAGACATAAGCTTGTAGTTTAAAAAGTTAATAAATAAGGTTAGTTAATAGTTTGAAGTGTGCATGTCCAGCAATGATTGAAGGTGAGCGATTGGGCGAGGGTTTGGCGGATGATGTCGCATGCCTCGTCAGGAAGGAAGAGTTGAGGGTCAATGGGGACGACCTTAACTGTGAGGGTGGTGCCCTTGGTTTCGAACTCTGGGTTGAGGGTTTCAAGGTGATAGAGGACTGCCTCTTTGGCTTTCTGTATCTCTTCTGCACTTTGGCAGGGAATGGAGATGATGACGAAATGTTTTTCTTTCATATTCTTTATTGTTTTAGTAGTTATACAATATGTTTCTGCGTCCGTCTTTTTGCGAAACGCTTTCACTTATTAAAGGGGTGCTGAATACTCAGCGTTTTGGAAGAATATGAGAGAGAAATACCTATTTTTAGCCAATAGACATATAAAAAAGAAAAAGGAATGCACTGTTATTCAGTACATTCCAAAGAAAATGCAAATTATTTGATATTTTTATTTACCGCTGAATGAGTCGCTGAGTTTGCGGGATAGTTCAGTTAGTTCCGTTGTAGACATAGCAGTTGGGTCGAGGATATCAACGAAGCGTTCAATAGCTGCTTTGTGTGCATCACTCGGTGTGTGCTGACTGCGATAATCAGCGCAATAGTTTCCGTGATAGTCCGAAAAATGATTTTGAGTAATAGTCCAAATGGTCATTCCTTGCGGAATATCAATAATCTTGCGTTTTTGCAGTAGCTTTATCAAATAGGATAGATATTGTTTATCTCCTGCCCATCGAATAACATGATTATTTCTTTCTCCAGTAAAGAGCGAATAAAAGTGGTCAGATGGCGTGTTAGGGTCTATATACGTTTTAGTCTCCTTATATTCTTTGCACAGATAGCGATACAAGAGATGGATTCGCTGATTGCTATTAGGATCAGAGTTGAAGTAACGATAAATGAACGTAGGTGTTTCAAGAAAATGTGGGGACTTTTTTGAAGTAATAGGTTTGCTTAGTGGAGTATTGATAGTTGGTTGGGAGTTATTGACTATCTGAATGCCGATGCCTCCTGCTTCGACATTATTAATTTCATAGTCCACATGTTTGGACTGTACGTAGTCGCCTGCTACATTGATGATGGTTTTTGCTTCTTCCATAGTTATGTGTAGATTATTTGTTGTTTTCTTTGATGATTTGTGCACCAATCGCTCCAGATGCGACATTGTTTACTTGCACTTCGATGTTTTGTTGAGCGATGTAGTCGCCTGCTACATGGATGACACGGTGGGTTGATTCCATAGTTGTAATTGTGTTTGGGTTGTATTATTGAGTTTATATCTTGAGGTGCGACGTGAATGAGGCAAATAATTGCACTGCCGTTTAACATTTTGTGTTTCGATGTAAGTGTCCGTAACGATATTGGGACGGTTGCGGAGTTCTTGGTTTTCGGCTTGAAGTAGTGCTATTTGTTTTTTTAGTTCGATAATTTCTGCCTCAGCAGCCATCCTCCCTTTGTGTTCATGTGCAAGAGCTACTCGCAAGTGCTCTTTGTTGGCGAGTACTTGTGACATTTCCTTTTGATGCCCTGCTATTAGTTCATCTTGCTGCTGGGAAAATTCGAGTAGTGATTCTATGTAATTAAGGTCTTCGGTAGGCACTATTTACACTTCGTTTTCGTCGCTCGTTCGCGTATGCGAGCGTGCAATCATTTTATAACATTCTCCCCCAATGACATCATCGTACTTGTCGCAACGGACAAGATCAAACATGATGGTGTTATTGGTGTAATCAAATTCCATATGGTCATAGAGCTGCTTGGTGTTGATATAGTAATACGCTCCAGATTTGCGAATAGGGAAAGCATGTTCGCAATTATCTGCTTCAACTACAGCCATATAAAGTACTTTCTTATCTTGTGTGTCTGGCGCGAGAACAACGGCTTTGTTTTCGTCTATTTTGAGTTGATTAATAGCATCTGCATTAAAACCAGTTTTACCTGTTTGTTGAATTGTAGCTTTTGGTTTTAGGCTATAATCTTTAGCGTTAAATATCTCTCCAATCATTTTGTTTTTATTTATTTTTCGTTTCTTTTTATTTTCTTTTTAATATTTACGCTGCAAAAGTACGAATATTTTTCAATATATGCAAATATTTTGATATGAAAAGTTAATTTTTGTTTTTATTTTTCCGAAAAATTCCGTTTTTGTCTGTTTTTAGCTGTTTTTGCGGTATAAAAAATAGCACCTTATGAGGGTGCTAATCATAGGATGATTCAAAAAGAAGCGGATTTTATCTAAAAATGAGAGTAAAGATTGTGCCCTTTTCGTCGCTGCGAACGAGGCGGATGCTGCCATTGTGTAGGCGCATGATTTGGCGGGAGAGACTCAAACCGATACCTGAGCCTTCGGGTTTGGTGGTGAAGAATGGAATGAATATCTGCTCCTGACTATCAGGACTGATAGGATGACCATTATTGCAGACATCTATCACGACGGCATCGGCATCATCAATCTTGGCTGTGATGGTGATTTGGGTTGCCTCTGCCTGTAAGGCATTGCTAATGAGATTGACTACCACCTGCGAGATTTGTCCCTCGTCCGCATATAGCAGAATATCATCGGTCAGTTCGGTGTACTGATAGTTGGCACCTGCGTCATCTATCTGCTGTTTGGTCAGTTGCTCCACACGTTCCATGAGTTCGCGCAAGTAAAATGGTTTCCTAACTGGCGTTGCTACTCGTGTCAGACTGCGGTAGGTATTCACGAATTTGATTAAGTCCTTAGAAGAGGTTGAAATCGTCTGCAAGCCCATTACCAAATCAGGCGAAGCAGGGTCTTTGGAAAGTGTTTCGCTGAGCGAAGCGATAGGCGTGATGGTATTCATAATCTCGTGTGTGAGTACACGGATTAGGCGAGACCATGCCAACTCCTCGTTTTCGGCAATCTCGTTGCTAATATCGTTAAAGGCAATGATCTTCACCGTTTTGCCATGAATCGCAGCTTCGGTGGCTGTGAGAATGATAGTGCGTTCGCCTCGTTCAGTAAAGAAAGTAGCGCGTTGTTCGCTATTGGCAGAAACTTGTCGAAACGCTTCTGCAAGCGATGGATGAATATTATCCAGTTGGCGAAGATTACTGAAGGTCAGCAAACCCAAGAGCGAGAGGGCTATTTTGTTGTGATAGGTCACTCTGTTGTCTGTGACGGTGATGATACCCGTTTGCACATGGTCGAGCATCTGTCCGAAATAGCGTTCTTGTTCGCTGATTTCGTGGCGTTCCTTATCAAAAAGGTCACGCAGACGGTTGAGTGTTTTGTTGAAGCTTCTATTTCGAATGCCTTGCTCGTTGAATCGGAAGTTGAGTTCCTTATCTTCGAGCGCATCGAGCATGTAATTGATTTTCTTTTGCAATCGTTGTTTCATCACTACCCCCACAACAACTCCCACCACAATAGCAGTGGCAAGGCAAGTGAGTATGATGAAAAGTGTATCCATGATTATATCCCGTACTTTTTCAGTTTGGCGTAGAGGGTTGGACGGCTGATGTTGAGGGCTTTAGCGACTAAAGACAAGTTGCCATCGTGTTGTGCCATAGCGTTGCGGATAGCACGCTCTTCGACGGTTTCTAAAGTCTCTACAGCTTCGCTGTCGGCTGTTGGATATTGGCTATTGGACGGCGTTCCGCCTATTGGATATGGGGTGTTGGATGGCAACGGCAGTTGCAAATCGGCAAGGGTGAGTGTGTCGCCTTCGGAGAGGATGACGGCTTTTTCAATGCAGTTGTTGAGTTCGCGGATATTGCCCGACCAAGTATGTGCCAGCAGGGCTTGTTGCGCTTCGGGTGCCAACGCATTCACATTGCGGTGGTAGCGTTCGGCATAGGTTTGCATGAAACGTTCAGCCAGCGGCAGAATCTCGTCTTGGCGTTGGCGCAACGGTGGAAGTTGCAGGTGCATCGTGTTGATTCGGTAGTACAAGTCCTCACGGAAAGTGCCGTCCTGTACCATTTGCGGAATGTCGCGATTGGTAGCGCAGATAAGACGGATATCAATGGGTATCTCTTTGGTATCACCGACACGCACGATAGCACGGTTTTGCAGCACGCGCAAGAGTTTGGCTTGCAAGTGCAATGGGATATTGCCAATCTCATCAAGGAAAAGTGTGCCGCCGTTGGCTTGCTCGAACTTACCCACATGGTCGGCATGTGCATCGGTGAAAGCACCTTTGACATGTCCGAAGAGTTCGCTCTCGAAGAGTGTTTCGGTAATAGCCCCTGCGTCCACGCACACCATCGGACGGTTGGCACGCGCCGAGAGGCGGTGGATCTCGTTGGCAAGTACATCCTTACCCGTACCATTCTCGCCCGTGATGAGGATAGAGGCATCGGTCGTAGCCACTTTCTCCAGTTGTTTGCGGATAGTGGTCATGGCAGGGCTGGAGCCCCAGTGCATTTTGGGCGATTGGCTATTGGTTATGGGCGATGGGGAAGGGGATTTCTTGCCTGTGCGTTTAATTTTCTGTTGGTACGCAAGGGTAAGAGTCTCAACGAGTTTGTTATTGTCCCAAGGCTTGACGATAAAATCGAAAGCTCCGCGTTTCATACCCTCTACTGCGAGTTGAATATCGCCGTAGGCGGTAAAGAGTACCACTTCGATATTAGGTGCAAACTGTTTGATTTCGGAGAGCCAGTATAGTCCTTCGTTGCCCGTGTTGATAGCGGTTTGGAAGTTCATATCGAGCAGCACCACATCGGGTTGCAGTTCGCGAATAGTGGATAGCAATGACTTAGGCGAAGACAGCATCTCCACCTCAGCAAAGAACCGCGGCAGCAACATCTCCAGCGCTGCGCGAATACCTTTGTTGTCATCAACAACGAGTATTTTGGCTTTGGATTTCATAGTGGAAAGGAGATAGTTGCTATAGGTCTTAAGTAGCAACGACTGCTTAATAATGAGGGTGTTCGTTATCGTTTATAGAGTTTTTTTGCAAGATGCTATTCGAATAAGTCATAAAACTCAGTAGCAGTCATAAAAGAATAGTTTGGACTCTGTAAGAACTGACGTTTAAGTTTGTTCTTTTGTGATTCATTTAAAACAGAGTTCTTAAAAAGTATGTAAAATTTATTTATTAGAGAATAATTATCAAAACATAAGATAACTCTAGAAGCAGCTATTTTCTGGTCTATATCATGTCTCTTAAGATTGTCAACAGATTTTGAATTGAATTTTGCATCTACAAGCATTGCTTTATGATTTACGACACACAATACAAAATCCATTGAAGAATTTGTATTAGCCTTATTACGTTTTGCTATACGAGTTTGAATAGCATCTAAGTATATCGCCTTTGGCTCATCTGTAAATTTGTTTTCACCATTAGGACATCCTTCCTGTTGCAACAATGTATGCATACCTTGTATATCTGCAGCTTCCGCACCAACAACAAGAGATATATCTGGTAACTCAAACTGATATTTAGGCATTGTCTGCACCATATTCTTCAATCAATGAAAATGATTTATTGAATGACTCAAAAATAGGCTCTATATCCGTATTCAAAGAGCGATAATTATAGGTATATGGATTATCTTTATCTTCTTCGCTTAAATAATAAGATAAGGATTCGAGACAACTTTCTTTGGTCGCTATGTATTTAATAGCACTTACAAAGTCTGTACTATGAGAGGCAATGAAAAACTTCGTTCCAATATGTTTATGCATAAGAACAATAAGCCTAGCATATTCAACAATCCATTGTGGATGTAAATGAGCCTCTGGTTCATCAATGATTAGCAATGTGTTTTTATTGATAGAACCATTATTTAACAACATCTGAAGAATAGAGAATGATTTTATACCCGTTGCACTATCAAATAAATCAAAGACTTTGCCATCCATACGATGATAACGATACATGTGCATAGTGTCCTCATCGTAAGAAGTTTCACCATGAATTATATTTTCCATCATTTCACTAAAAGCCTTTTTGAATGTTGGAATCGACTTTTTTTGCAAGAGTAAATCCAAATCTTCCCAATAATCAGTTGCTAATGCACTAACCGCTCCTATAATCATAGGAGTATCAATATAGATAACTTGTTGAATATACTCCATTATTGGAATAGCTTTTACATTATCCCCTACAAAAGAGTACCCATACTCATTAACATGTATGGAAGAATCTATAGAGCACCCTAGTTTTTCTTCCAAAAAATTCTTAAATATTAGATAGTCTCTATTTTCAAGTAGTTTATCTGCTTCTGCGAAAATTTTCTGTACTAGATTAATGATATCATCAAAATAATCATGTAAAGATTTATCTTCCGTTGTGTGTAGTAAATTTTTTACTATTTGAATGTATCGATCCTTCGAAAATGTATTTTGATTATCTTTAACCTTTGGTTCAGTATTAAACAAATCTTTACTTTTATTCAGTAATTTTAGCAAGGTTTCTTTCTTATGTTCCAAAGTAATATCATTACTATTATATATATGGAATAGTTTTTTTAACTCTCCATACTCATCACCAAATCCCTTACTTTCATAAGATAAACGAAACGCAAAACTGTCAATAGCATCTAATTTTTCTTCAATAGTTTCCTTTACTATTGTTTCAAACTCATTGGCATATTTGAAAGTATAGTATAGTAATTTAGAAATAGTACTCTTTCCTGAACTATTTACACCAGACAACACAGTTATACCATTCAACAGTATATCTGCTTTATTAACTGCTTTAAACTTATTAATTGTAACTTCTACATCTTTCATATGAGTACACTCCTTTCCATTTTCGCTGCAAAATTACTATAATTTTGCGAGATTTGCAAATATTTCTACAAATTTTATACAAAACCCAACCATTCTCCGCACTTTTATGCAGAGAATGATTGATATTGAGGAATTATTTCTCTCCCTTACTCCGTCCTCAGTGCTTCGATGGGGTTGGAGGTGGCGGTGCGGAGGGAGGCGAGGGTGACGACCAGCGTTGTGATGACGAGCACAGCCAACAACGCTACCACAAACACCCACACGGCTATCGGTGCACGGTACGCAAAAGTGCTATAGTAATAGTCCGTAATAAAGTAACTGATTGGTGCAGCGATGATGAAACAAATGCCCACAATAATCATAAACTTGCGGTTGAACATCACCAATATCTCACGCACGGTGGCACCGTTCACACGGCGGATACCAATCTCCTTGCGGCGGTACTGCGTTTCGAAAATCACCAATCCCAATACACCCATCAGCGAAATAATAATCGCCAACATCGTGAACAACGAGATCGTTGTGGTCAGTTGTTGCTCTTTTTGGTAGTTCTCACCCAGTTCCTCGTCGAAGAAGTTGATTTTCACTTTCTCGCTGCCGTAGTCAGGCAGAATCTTGTCGGTGGTTGCACGGATGGCATCAAACACCGCCTTTATATCTGCACTCTCAATGGTGCGCACTGTGAGGTGTGGCGTAGTGAAGTATCTCGTTTGTATCTCCGAATCGTAGATATAGAAGGCAAACGCATCACTCTCCTCGTGTAACGGCTTGAAGTGGAAGTCGCGGCAGAAACCCGTTGCAGGGAAGGGCTTACCATTCCATTCTACCACTTCCTCCAGATTGAGGTTGTACTTGTTTTTGGCATACTCATTGAGGATGATTGCTCCGTCGCCTTTTTCATCCGAAGGCAAGAAATCGCGTCCTTCTACTACCTCTATGCCCATCACTTGCAAGAAGTTCCACGACACAGGCATGACGTTTATCATCATCTGTTCGCCATGATGCCAACGACCCCACGTCATGCGCATATCTGCCACCATTCGGTCTTGCGACCATGCTACCTCCTTGATATTTGGGTTATTGAGCAACTCACTACTAAACGCATCGCGCTCATCCAAACTATTCAGCGGAATGTTCGCCGTGATAAGACACTCCTTGTTGAAGCCCATGTCATAGTTCATCATGTAGCTGTGTTGTTTCTTCAGGAATATCGCGCAGATGATGAATGCAATCGAAATCACGAACTGCAAACCAATCAGCGCATAGCGCAGCGACTTGCCTTTTTGCGACATGCCAAACGAACCCTTAATCGCCAGCGCAGGTGGGAAGGAGGTGGCATACATGGCAGGATACAGACCAGCCATGAGCGTCATCACCAAAGCAATGCCCACGGTGAGCACCGCAACAACCATATTTTTACTTAACGCCAAGTCGCAAGAGATAAAGTGCGCCCACTCCGATGAACGGAACAGCAGCACCACTACTACCGCCAACACCAATGCAATCGCCACCAGCACAGCCGATTCCGCCAAGAAACGCCCCACTAATGCTGCACGCGAACTGCCCAAAATCTTGCGCGTGTTCACCCCACGAATACGCATTGGCACTTGCGCAAAGAAGAAGTTCACATAGTTGATAAGCGTAATAATCACTATCAACGCAGCCACAATCATCAGCGTAATCGTGCTAGTCTTGTTGCCTTGTTCCTGTCCTACGCTCCACTCCAGCGTGTCGTCATAGTACAAATCACGAATAGGCATCAAGGTGCAATGAATATCATCAATAAACGTCTCCAACTTGTCCAACTGCTTGTAGAACGATGGGTCGCTATGCTGCATACCACGATAGCGCTTCAGTTCTTGCGCCATTATCTCCGCATACTTTTTGGAAATCACCTCCTCGCAGAGTGCTTTGTCCTCTGTTGAACGCAGTTTAACAAAATACTGGTACGACCAATTGCTGGTGGAGTTCAAGTCTTGCTCCTCCAGTTGATTGCAACGAATCACTTCAATGTTCTTTAGGTCGCTGGCAACGGGCAGATCTTTGTATATTACACGCACCACAAAGTAGTTCGTTTGCCCCCAACTCTCCAGTTGCAGGACACTATCCACTGCCACGCCCAATCGCTCGGCAGCCGTCTCGCTAATAGCCACATAGCCACCTTCTCCTATTTCCTCAAACGAACCCATAACAGGTTGAATGCCAAAGGTCTCCAGTGCGCCCGAGGTCATTTGAGCAAAGGTTACACTATGCGTTTTCGCTGCTGTGCCTTCGCCCACGATGACATTTACTTTGTTCACATCATCCAATTGAGCAACACCGTATGCTTCTACATAGATGTTCTCTTCCAAGAAATGCTCTGCAAATGGACGAGCGAGGAACGACTGTTGTTTCGTTTCGCCTGCGCCAAATGAAGGCAATGTCATCAGATACACGCGCTCGGAGTCGGGGATAGCGCGGTTATAGGTCAGGTCGTAATGCACCTGCACGAGAATGATATACAGCGCAGCAAACGCCGCCGTCATTCCCAGGATATTTAATAACTTTGAAAATTTCATGTGTATTCAGTTCTACAATTCGTTCTTGACATCTTTCACGATTTCACCATCGAAGAGATTGATGATGCGTTGCGCCGCAGAGGCATCGCGTTGCGAGTGGGTTACCATCACCACGGTGGTGCCTTCTGCATTGAGTTGGCAGAGCAGATCCATCACCTCTTTACCATTGCGCGAATCGAGGTTTCCTGTGGGCTCATCGGCAAGGATCAGTTGAGGATTT
>JAGALP010000034.1 GCA_017625155.1 Paludibacteraceae bacterium | reverse complement strand
GCAGATATTGCTCGGAATGCTCACTATATTCGGTCCAATACAATGGGCATTTTCGTTGCTGCCCAAGTGGGAAGGAGCGTGGGCGAAGTGGCTAACCCGTTATTTGACAGTTCATTTCTACGGAGCCATGCTCTACTTCGTAGGTTATTTTTATAACTTAACTCATTCTATATCATATAGATTACGTATATACATAAGCCATCCGCAACAAACCTGCACCAAAATAGCAATAAAAAAATCAAATGAAGGTGGGGCGAGGGCATATTGGCAGGTCGGATTTGAAATTATAGATGTTTTTCTTTTTCGATTGCCCTCTCATCTTTCTCTTGGTTGGAGTTGCTTTCTCTCTAATGTTTGTCCTCGGATTTCATCATGTTTTGGTCTCATCATCTGGCACAAAGCTGTGAGGTTTGATATATTTTCAAATCGAAGATAAAATCACTCTTTGGTACTTTTAAGTATGATTATTGGCTCAAAATCATACTCAAATGATAATTACAATTAAATTCAGTCTTCTATTCGATATAAGATTGCATTGCGCTGATATAACCATAGTAACTTTGCTCTTGCCGAACAGATGTTCTTGGGCAGATGTGGACAGTTGTTCCTTATCGAAGTGGCTTATACACCTCCAGACATCATCAAGGCACATAGACATATATATTCACTCTAATAATAATTGCTTATGACACAACAAGTACAAAGTAACAAGGAGGCAAACCTCAGCAAACAGGTTGCCGAACTCCAGGGGCGAGTCCAGTCCTTGGAGCAGCTTCTCCATCAGGGGAAGGATGTGCTGACCTTGGAAGAGGCAGCCAAGTTCATGGGAATTGCCCGCAGTTCTCTCTACAAGATGACCCACGAGCAGACTATCCCGTTCTACAAGCCAAATGGCAAGATGATCTTCTTCGAGAAGTCAGACCTCCTGGCATGGGTACGAAAGAACCGTGTGTCCTCTGAGGCGGAGATTTCCGAGGAGGCAGAACGCATCATTCAGCGTCTCGCTACCAAATAGACTGGAGTATGGCAGAATACGAGGACAAGCAGAAACTGGCAGTAGAGCTGGCTGTCCACTGGGCAAAGACCGGGCTAAGGCAATTCTCCATGCGTGATGCAGTCAATGACTATATGGAGGAGGTAGGCGCAAACCAAGCTATGACGGATGAGAGCATCATTGACAGGAGAAGAATCTGTGCGCAGCAACTCACCATCAAAAATATCGCTTTCCTGAGCAAGGATGAATTGCATAAGGTGGAACAGGAATTAAAGAGGATAGCAGAGGACGATGCGCCCAAGCAACAATTGGGCTGGCATAGATGACATTTCCCTTTCTTCCCTCTGTTTGGAACAACAACATCTATCTGTTGCAAAGGTAACAAGGTTAATAACCTTAATGCCAAAAGAATAATAATCCTAACGCTGCAAGGTTAATAACCTTATCAGGTATGAAGCCGTATTACTACAGAAGGACAGCATAATGAAACTATCCATCTTTCCATTTCTCTTAGCCAGTTGGCTCCAACGGAACAGCAATCATTCTGGCCTTTGTACGCAGATACTGTACCAGTCTTGTAAATGTGGAATGCCCACGGAATTTATCAATTAACCAAATGTCAAAACAGGGACGGCATGGCAGGAACACCATGCGCATGAAGCAAGGCACATCTGTCTGCCGTTCCTTTTTCTCATTACTGAATATGCAAAGTAACAACAACGAGGCAGCAATTCTGCCTATTAACTCCTTTCTGGAGAAGTCATTTCCCTTTACCGACATCACGCTTCATCTTTCAGCGGATGCAATTACATTCCTTATGGGGACAACAAAAGGACGGCTTAACCTCATGTACTATCTGTACATCCTCCACACTATGACCATCGGTGAAAAATCTCAAATGGTGCGAGGCATCCGTGTCGATACAGGCACCTGCCAATGTTCGCTCTCGGTCTCTTCCCTTGAAGAAGTGTGGGGTATCAAGCGCAAGCAGGGGCGCAACCTGCTCGACAAGATGGAACAGCTGGGACTTATCAGCCGCTCGTCTGATTTTGTCACCTCCATCGTTGATGTCGTGAGTGTGCAGGATGGTCATGCTATGGGACAGATGTTCACCAATCCCAATCGTCTTCTCCTTGCTGAGAAAAATCAGACTTCTCCTGTTTTATCACCGCCAACTCAATCTGCACAAGATGCAGATGCAGCTACTGTCATCATGGAGACATCAGAAAAGCCCCAGACGGCTATTATAACCTCTTCCGAAGCAACTATACCCTCCAAGGCTGCAAAGATGCCTCAGAGCCTCTTTGATTTCGCTGACGAAGACGATACTGTTGTTCCTTATGGACAGCATGAGTAGTATGGTCGGGCGCGCAGAGCTTGCTCCACGGCCCAACTGATTAAGTGGGGGCATAACACAATATGCCCATTCACCTCTACGAGGTTCAGGGCGGCACAGCAACGGTCACATGTCCCACATGTTCCCGTACCTGCCATGCCAGCCTTTCGTCTGGGACATGGATGAATGCCCCCACTACCCCAAAGCAATACAAGAAAAGTAATGTCTCACGATCCATAGGCATGGCACGTGAGGACATCCCCAATGTAGAACTATAACGTAACAGAACAGAAATATGAGTAATGAACCAAAAGGTGCGATGCACTTTGAGGGCAGAAAGTCCATCGGAGCGATGGAGGCTGCCGAGAACCAGCGCAGGTGGGACGAGAAGCACTATCAGACAGTGAACAAGAAACCGCTGCATTGGTACGACATCACCCGGGCACATCTCAATTTTGAGGTTGCCAAGGGTGGTATTATCCAAAAGATAGGAACATCAAAACCTGTCGAGGAACGTTTCAAAGAGAGGCTGGAGGAACTGGGAGTGAAGCCTAACCCGGAGGTAAAGAAGAACGACCCAGCAGCTGCGAAGATGTCCAATCAGATTGTGGAGTTCGTTTTCAGCGGTGACCACGAAGTAATGAACATGATGGCATTCGGCAATCAGGCTGTCGATTTCGAACGTGACGGAACAGCGGACAACAGTCACATCCAGCGAATGAATGAAATCGAGCAATGGGCTACCGACCTCTATGACTGGATGGCAAAGAAGTATGGTGAAGAGAACATCATCGGATTTGATGTGCATCTTGACGAGACTACGGCACATTGCCATGCGACCATCATTCCTGTTGTGATGAGAACAGAAAAGAAGACAGGCAGGGAACGACCTGTAGTTTCATACAAAGGGTTGTTCGGTAAGGACAAGGCAACAGGACAGGAGATTATGAAACAGTTGCACACTGAACTCTACGAACAGGTAAACAGCAAATATGGGCTGATGCGTGGCGACCCCGTGGAGATTTCGGGCGCACAGCATAAAGACAAGGTGCAGATGTACTATCAGTTGAAGCGTGAGTTGCCGGAGTTGGAAAACCGCGCCATTGAACTTAGAATCTTTATCAGCAAGTTGGAACTGCAATACAATGGGCTTAGCCATCAGATTGAATCCTTGAAGCAGGACTTGGAGAACAAGAAAATCACCCTGTCTGAATATGAGGAACGAACATCAGAACTGATGAAGCAGAAGATTGCCTTGGGTGACAAAATCCGTGACCGCAAGAGCCGACTCATGCAATGTGAGAACCAGATTGCATCGCTTCGCCAGCGGCAGGCTAATGCTGAGGTTGCGGTGAGGCAAGCGGCAAATAATGTGGAAAGGATGAAGGAATCACAACTGGGCAATTCGGTCATGATGGTCAAAGGGGCAATCTTCGATGAATTGCTTTCTGGCTTGCAAATATTCCTGGATAACATGCCGCAGCCTTCAGCCTATGCTTTGCAGAGTGTGCAGGGAACTGTCGTTGAAGACCTGTTTGACGGTTCTCTGAGTGATGTCATTTCCAGAGCAGCAGCGATGGTGACAGCCGCCATCGGTGATGCTACCACTCCCATGTATTCAGGTGGTGGCGGCGGTTCGTCTTCGGATGACAAGCCCAAGAAAGATGATGATGAGGACTGGTGGAGGTTTGCCCATCGTGCTGCCAGATATGCCAGCAGGAACAAACCATCCAAGTCAGCTACTCGGAGTCCGAGAAGATAGGCATCAGTCGTTTCCAATGCTCTATGCAGGGGAAAGGGTCGTACAGGGTAAACAGCCCTCGGAAGTACGAGACCTTTTCCCCTTTTCTTATGGCTTCCGTTGCCATCTCTTTTACTCCCTGCTGTTCTGCAAGTGCAGTCAGTTGCCGTTCCATCCGTTCACGTCTCTTAGAGAAATGGTCTATGGAATAAAGTCGCAAGGCTTCAAACGCATCGTTCTTGCCATTGTTGCGATACAGTTCCAACAGTTCATCGTAGGCATCAGGTTCCCAAGGATGATGCCCGATAAGGAACAGATAGTATTGTTCCGCTGCCACAAATCCTTGCTTCTTCGCAACATCCCTACAATACGCAAGTGTGTCTGCCAACCTGTTCAGGTAGTCGCTGATTTCCATGTCCGCATCAGCAGGAATTTTGTCTTCGTTATCACCCTCATAAAAGTCAAATGGTGGGAGACTGGCACAATACTCATCATAGCGTTCTCCGAGGGTCGGGTGCTTGATACTCGTTGGAAAAGTGAGAATGAAAGGTTTCTTTTGCTGTTCCTTTTTCTCGTCTTTGGGCGAATCCGCTGTTTTAGGGTTGGGTGGACAAATCTTTGGAGCTTCTGGATTTTGCTGTTCCTTCACCTCTATTGGCAATAGACCTTGCCCTCTGAGTTGCTCAATGGTTTCCTTTTCAATCTTGTCAATCCACCCTGAGTTTTCTTTTGGAAACCTCTTTCGATAGACTTTGATACAAGCAGGCAACTTTTCCCATTCATCATGTTCCATGCACAACTCAATGTAGGGCACAAATGGCTTTACGCCAAGGTCACCATGATTGATGACTTTGGCGTAATAGTTCAATGCTTCAACTATATTGCCTTTGGCTTGCTGTTTCTCGGCATAGTCGAAGTATTTCTGTGCATCATATTTTGTTGGTGCGCCACCAAACAGGCTGTTTAGGAATCCCATTCTATATTATTATCCATTCAACTTGTGAAATTGTCTGCAAAGTTACGCTTGAAAAGTGCAAATTCAATCAAATGGACAGAAGTTTTACTTTGATTAATAATACCAACCAACTTATGAATACAAACTATTATGTAACAAATAAAGCTGTCTGTTTCTGATATCTCATCACTATCTTAAAACAGCATTCCATCGTTTTGATTCCTATACCAGGATATGAAATGAGAGAAATCATAGATTTGAGATTATCGTTACGAAGTGCATTGTTTATGGTTTCAATCTGTCGCTTCTGCCGAATATGAGTTACTTTCTTCAATTCATCGTATGGAATGGATAACCATTTTTCTCGGAATGTTTCAAACATGTCATCTGAAGCCATAGGATCATAATCGTAAATCTCAACAGGAATATTGCATTGCGACAAATAGCTTACCATGAGTGTTCGGACAATGTCTTTATCAAGTCCACCGTTATGTGTTCCCAACATCGGGAACGCAACGGATGTAATGCCGCGTTCCTCATATGTGTCAACAAACTTTTTCAGTCCTTGTTCCAGATACTCAATTTTGCTTGGATATTTCCAATGAAATTTTGTTGGGAAATTCAGCACCCACGGGTCGGTTTCATCACCTTTATAAAGCCACAGCTTGCCAATACCGATAAGATGCCGCTTGCAATAATCGTGGTAAATATCAAACATCTGCGGATAACGCAGTTTATAAACCAGCGCAATGCCTTTTCCCATCACGCCCACGCAATTTACCGTGTTGACAACGGTCTGTGCTTTCGTATTGAAGATGTTTCCTTTTACTATCGTTATGTTGTTCATATCGTTTATGCTAAATGTTTTGATATACGAGCCATTCTTTTGTCCTTGCTTTCGGGTCAACGAAAGAGATATTGAACGGAATGTCAGTCTTCTTCCATGCTATAGTTCCCTTTAAGCGTAGTTCGTTTGTTGTGTCATAGATAACTTCGCAAGCAGACAAGTCGAACTCTACTTTAGAGATTTTCTCGCCCGTGATGTTGAAATAGTATTCATCCTCAAAGTCAGTTGACAGACGAACGTTGTCTTCTGATGACGAAAGATTAAGTCTGCGGTTTTCTCTCTCAAAAAGACTCTCATCGCAATATGCCACAATCTTCTCAGATATTGGATCATCTGCAAAGATTTGTTTCAATAGCTCCGCATAAAAACTGTCGTAGCATATAATTTGGAGAGACTTGAGTTCGCTAAAGTCAAATTCCGACATAACAAGAAATTCTTGCTGAGAGTATCTCATTACTTTACTCTTCTCGTTCAAATGAACTTCACGATCATATTTACCAGAGCTTTTTGCTGTTATATATGCATCTTGCATTGTACTATAAAGATATTCAAGCCCCAACGATTCTGGTCTATCAATAATTTTATATATGTTTGGATTGTCCGACTGCATATTTCTATCGCTGTAATAACATTTCTCTGGAATCTTCGCCAATACTTCATCTATGTCAAACCTGAAAAACACAGGTATCGGACATTTCGGTAGGCCCAATCCGACAGCTTTTGGATATTTGCTTTTCCATTCGGGTGTTGATTCCCATTCTCCATACCAATTTTTATACCACTTTGTTCTCCACTCGCCTAATTTTGAATCAGCGCCCAAAGCCTCATTGTAATACTGTGTGGGAGTACAAGGACGGAAATAGAAGCGAGCGAATTTGTGTGCCTTGCTGCTACGGAACACAACAGAACCCGCAGAGTCATATTTCAACAATCCCAATTCCTCGGCACGGTCTCGGCTGAGGATTTTTCTATTGCGGATAACATCTATTGCATTGTAGAAATGCGTGAAGTGGTAGATGCACGGATTACTGCGATAATCCTTAATTCTGTCGGTAAATGTAACAATGCTGCGATGGGAGGCAAAGACGTTTTCAAAATCAGGAATATCTTCTTGAAATTTTATATTTCGCATTAATTCTGACCAGAACCATTTGTCCTCGTACTTACGAACCAGTTCCTCTGTAAACTTCATTTTCTGTGACTGAGAAACAAGCCTCCAATTAAGTCGGTTGGCAAATTCCTGCAACATTTCAATTGTAACATCCACACCAAGACGTTCATTAAAGTCATCCCATGAAATAGCATCCTGGTATTTCTTCAAGAAATCAACTGTTGTGATAGAAAGGAGCGCAGGACAACGATTGACAAACACATTCCAGTTAATTTTATCCTTGAATGTATCAATGACATCGCCTGTAAGTTCCTTGTTTTCAGAAACTGAATTCCAGTCTATTTCATAACCATGTTCGACAAGATAATTCAACAAATCAACAGACGGTACAAAGATGTCGAGTGTTGACAGGTAATGCCAATCCCAATCTTTTTCCTTGTGGCTGAGAACTATATCAAACGGCAAGCCTTCACGATGTGCAAGGAAATGCCAATTCCAAGGTTTGTCTTCATGCTTGTCTATATATTCAAACGAAAAGTCTATGCTTTCGTTCTGCACCAAAGCATCCCAATCCCATTGTTTTTTCTTGTCAAATCGTTCAATTACTTTTTCTGTTAGCTCAATGTCCGTACGATGTGACAACTTGCCATAATCCAACGAGTCGGCAAACAGGTTGAAGTAATAGTTTCTGCCTTCCTGAGCAGATGTCCATGTTGCGTGTTCAGATATGTATTCCCAATCCCATTCTTTTTTCTGCAAGAACAGTTTTGGTAGTTTCAAGATGTTTGGTTGTTTTGTCAGTTTGTTATAATCCCATTGATAACTATCATTGTTCAGCATATCTTCGTATATGCGCAACCACAAACTTTGTGTTTTGCTTGCACCAGTCTTTGAGAACAATCTGTTTGCTGCGGCAGATGCCGAGAACTCAGCCCACCGCACTTTCTCTGTATGTTGCTCAATATATTCCTTTGCAGGGAAATCAGCCAGCTCATACATGTGAGCATAATCCCAACGGTATTGTTCGCCGTTGTATTCCTCTACGAGCGAAATGAGTTCGTTTGCAGGGAACTTGCATGTTATTACTGGCCAGATTTCTTCCGTCAAGTTCTGTCCAGAAATTACCTCGGCATAGGTTTCTAGAAATTTGTCATCCAACAATTCTTGGCCAGTAATACGATTGGCAAAAACAGTATGATTCCATTTGTCAGCATATTTGTTTATATTAGTTTGGATGTCTGCAATAGGCAGATTTGCTGTTAGATATTCCCAATCCAACATTTCATGCCACGCCATTTCATCCAATGTTGTCAAGTCAACAGATTGACAAATACTTTCTGTGAACAGAGTTTTGTTCCATCCTTCTGAGTAGCTGTCAAGGATGGTTTCTGTAGAAAGATTTGCAATCAGTCGTTTCTGAATATCCAACGACGTAGCCAGCAATTGACCGACCACTGCTTTTGTCAACAACGAAAGGAACAATTCTTCCAATATTGCAGTCTCGCAACACATTATTATTGTCGCGGCATCCACAACATCCCAATGCGAGGTAATGAAAGCGAGGTTGTTGCAAATTGCTGGATTCTGTGACAACGCAATCTTATTCCATTTGAAATTCGGGTTGTTGTCAACAATTGCTGAATCTGTTACACGGCGTGATACCCAACTGTAACCTTGCGGAGTTGTTACTTTATCGCTGTATTTCTGGAAGAAGTTCGCATCCCATACCAAGTTCGGGTTACACTCAAATCCCGTCTTATATGTAGTTGATGGCCAAGAAATCAACCCACACGATTCAAAGAAATCAATAATTTCGTCAGTCCAAACAAAGCCAAGACTGTTGGCATTGAATCGCAGAGGAAGTCCCGAGGTCCGAATACTATCTTTCAGCGGTTGCGATGTCGCATAAAGGTTGGCGAGTTCATTATCAGTAAAAATGCGCTGCACAAGTATCTGCATATTGATATGCGGATACAAGACAGTGATGTTAGAGACAATAAAGTCAATAGGATATTCAGTCACTACAAATTGCCAATCCCAACGTGCATCGGGATTTGTTACTATGTATTGACGTCGTGTATCATCCAGTTCTTTTGTGATATCGGTAAGGTCGAACGGAATGTCGCCAAGATGTTGCATGATGAAGTCCATACCAACAATAGGTAGAACGTCATCCCAATCCCATTGGTCATCGTCTTTCCCCTCTGGGAATGAATGCTCGACGAGGAATTTCTGTATCAACTCTTTCTCTACGGGAGTGCGGGCAAACAGCGTGTATTTATCCCACGGATAATCCGTTGAATGAGTGGAAATATATTGGCTGTCAAGCCTAAGTGTCAATGTGCCCCAGTCCAAATCTTGAATGTGGTCAGGGATTATATTTTTTAAAACGTCTACATCGCAATGTTTTGACAAGGAATGCCAACGATCAGCATCACATCGTGAAATTATAAACTGAAGTAATTGTGGATCAGTCCAAACTAATCTGGAATCTTTTATCAGTCGGTCAACCTCGATAATATCATCAAATGGCTGCAATGCATTGTAGTCCAGAATAACATCTGGATTGTTAACAAGGCGATAGTACAGGCATTGTTCAACTTTACGTTCTTTTGCATCGGCATTAACTTCAAGATCAAACAGAGCATTCAACATCGGACAGTTATTGCCAGCCGAGATGAAATTCAGTAAATATTCGCCTTCTGTCACGTAAAGTTCAATATCCAGTTTGATTGGCTTTACACCCAAGTAATTAGTGAACTCGGCTTTGTAAACACAGATTCCTTCTGGAACTTGCAACTTCAAGTTGTTTACCAGCACATCGTCTGTCTCACTGTTGATTAATTCACACAAACAATCTTCGTAATTGAGTGCTTTAGCATAGTCAAGCGAAAGAGATAAACCTAATTCAGAATGGAACGGATAAAGCGATACGATGCCACCGTCTGATGCTTTCAAATGGTCAAATTCCAATGCGTTTGTTTGTGCAGTAAAGAATTTGTATTTCTCTTTGTTCTGCAAACAAACCTTGCAGTTGTCTGTTAAGTTCTGCATTACGGGCAGCAAGACTATCGGCTTGTTCTGACAATCGACGGCTCTGCGCTTTCTGTTCGTTGACCATGTTTCTATTGGATGAACGGAGCGTAGTCGTTGTTGTCGTTGGCTTC
>JAGALP010000033.1 GCA_017625155.1 Paludibacteraceae bacterium | reverse complement strand
TTTCCAGTTAAAATCCAAATAAAGTTGGATTCATTAATTTTGGTTTAACTTATATGTTTTTAATATTCAATATTTTACATCAAATACAACATTCTGTTGCTTTTGATAATAGTGCGTATTCATTAATCGTCCCCTGTTAGGGGGCCGAAATTCAGAGGCTCGAATTTAATCCTTCGGTAAACAAACTTTCCATAGCGGACATCAGTCTTGCTGTGCCGCAGGTTCCTGTATCAGTTTACAAAGGCGGGAGGTACAAACTTATTTTAAGCGGACTCCAAAGCCGCAACTATGAAAAAGTACTCTCTCCCGGGAAAGTCTGTTTACACTAAAGGATAAACATCTGTTATGCAACGTTGTTGACATATTCCTTCTTATGTTTCATCACAAAGTAGATCCTGTTTACCAGTCTTCTTGCTATCTTGATTATCGCCTTGCTGGGCTTCATCCTGCGGCAGTATTCTGTGTATGCCTGTGTCATTGTTGCATCTTGTCGTATTGCCACCCAGGCCGCTTCGACAAGAACACACCGTAGCTTTGAATGCGCCCTCAGTGTCAGGTCTCCTGTGCCATCGTGTTCCCCGCTGGAATGACACATAGGTATCATACCGATATAGGAAGCCAACTGGTCGGCATTCTTGAAGCGAGATATGTCATCTATCTCAGAGATGAACGCCATTCCTGTAAGCTGTCCGATGCCAGGCACTGACATCAGCCACTTCAGCGGCTCTGCAAAGCGTTCTGTCCGTGACAGGTTACGGAGCAGACGGATCATCTCCAAGCGACGCTTACGAAGATCCTCATACTGGCATATGAGCTGATCCAGCGTCTGTCTGCCATACTCGCAAGTGGACTCCACACTGCGGAGCCACGCCACGAAGCTCTTGTTCCAGCAGCGGCCGCGTTCGCAGTACTCCTGAGGTATCTCTATACCAAGATAGCGCAGGTGGGACTTGATGCGGTTCTTCTGACGGGTCTGATCCTTTGTTATCGAGTCTCTCAATCTTATCAATGAACGTATCTCAAGCGAGACCTTGTCTGGGACATATATCCCCTTAAGTTCTCCGGCTCGAAGGCTCCTGGCAAGCTTCCCACTATCTATCGCGTCAGTCTTGCGAAGCTTCTCACCTGTTGTGGTCGGAACATCGGCTGGATTGACCACGATGTTGTCAATGCCGAGTTCCATTAGTCTTTCGTGTATCCAAAAACCACAGAATCCTGCTTCATAGACGGACTTATACTCCGCATCTGGATACTCTCTTGTCAAGAAGCTGTATAGCGCTTCCGGACTCGGTGGTTGAGTGAACCTTTTCAGAACAGTATGCTCAGATGCTATGGTTACACTCCAGCTCTTCAAATGAACGTCAATTCCTATAAAAATCCTTTGACCTTTGAAGCTAATTTGCTTTCTTTGTTCTTTCTTCATAAGCTATTGTATTAATGGTTACGGTTTTTTTGCTTTTACAAAGTAACCAAAATACGATAGCTTTTTTCTTCTCTTGAAACAAACTCATGAAAAACTTCTCGGGGCTAGCCTTAGCGGCCGGGGCCGACGGCCCCGTTGAGCGCTCCTCATGAGCTTGAAAAGCTCACTCCAACTTTATTTGGATTTCAAACATAGGAACTT
>JAGALP010000016.1 GCA_017625155.1 Paludibacteraceae bacterium | reverse complement strand
TTTGAAGAAAAAATTCCTCGCATTGGCTGCCTGAGTTTTCAACAAAATAATACTTTTCAACACGGCAAAAAAATTATTTTTCTGCCGGTGTGTTCGTTATACCCTGTTTTCAACAGTTTTGCACTTTTTCACTTTTTACATATTAAAAAAGTCCGAGTAGACCATTTCCATGGCCCACTCGGACTTTTGGTTTCACTTTTTTTACAGCGCCTCACGCTCTGACCGTGGCTTAAACTCATCAGACATAACCTTATCCTTGCTGAATAAAGGCTTGTCTAATACAGCCTTAACACGTTTAACTGCTTCATAGAGCTTGCTTAAAGCTCTCTCAACGTTCTTTAAAGCCGCTATACGATGTTCATAGCTGTTTTTATACGTTTCAAAGGAGAAGTACCCTGTAGGCTCTTTGACAGCTTTTATAACACGTTCTGCTTGCTCATCGGGGACAGTATCAATAGCTGTTGCAAACTTCTGATATGCAGCATTAACGCTTTCATCATTGACCAACCTTGATTTTAGTCTTTCGTATGCTTCATTTTGTCTTTTTTCAGCTTTCATTTGCTCTTTCTTCTGCGGTAAAATACAACGTGCCTTTTCATAAATTCCATATAAATGGTCTGTTGTAATATTATCCGTGGTCAATCTTCGCCCATTGTAAGCTGTAGTCATATTGAAGCATTCACATATCAAGCCTGCGTGTCTATAGGCTATATCGCCTTGTTCTGCAAGTTCCTTTTTCATTGCTCTTTTCTTTATCGGATTAATGATTTTTCTTGTTTGTTCTTCCATCTCCTTATATTTCCCGATAGTTCTGCCGTACATATCTAATGTTTTCGTAGCTTTATCATACTCCTCTTTTGCCTTATAACTCACATCAGAAGTGCTTTTGAGATACTCATTAGCACAATATTGGTATATATATTGGTCTTTCAAGTCCACTATATTTGTTATTTCCACATCTGAGAGCCTTTTTTTCGCAGGTGTCGGCTCTGACTTCGGCTGCGTTGCAGCAATGAGTTCCAATGCCTTTTCCTTATCTGCAAGTTCAGATGTTACCTTGCCATTAATGGATATTTCGCTATTTTCAAGGATTTCGTCAATCTGTGACTTCTCCGCCTTGGGTATCAGAATCATATTTTTTCCGTTTTTAGACTTTATATGAGTTGCATAGAAACTGGCTTTAGCGTGTTTAAGAGTATTGCCCTCATTATCTGTTACAAACATTCTTATCCAAGACGGATCATAATCACTATTTTCTCGCTTAATGTCACTCACCATATCCATTACTTTCAAGTATTCTTTTGCTTGAACTTGAGGCAATGTCTGATAGTTCTGCTCATTTACTCTTGGACTGAGCTGTAATATCTTAGTTGCTAATTCACGGTCTTGGCTGCTAACATCTTTTTCACCGTAGACAATACAGGCAGAACGATAGAGTTTACTAATGAATTCTATTATCTTAGGTGCTTTTTCGATTTCAATCTTCTTAAATTCAAGATTGATTTGCTTCAATTGGCTATTTTTCTGCCGAATATCCTCATTAATCTGCACACGTTCAGACGATTTACCGTCCTTTACAAGCTTTCTTGCAATGTACCCCTCGTGAATAGTAGGTATTAGCTCGCTCCCCTGTCGCTCGTAGCTCCTGTGGTCAATACGGTCACGCTCTGCAAGTCGGGCATTGCAACAGTCCGCCCACGCTGACCGCCATTCCTCGACACGTTCCTTAGCGTTCCAGTCGTTATAATCCTCTTTGTGATTTTTATACTGCTTTCTTCCGGACTTATCAATTTTCTGAAAAATCCTCTCACCATTCTCATCAAGGTCGTATACCTTACGGCTCTTTGGTGACCACTTACCGTTCGGCTCGATGCTCCTCATCGTTGCCATAATGTGTGCGTGAGGGTTTCCGTCACCTTTATCGTGCAATGCCCAATCAATGCACATACCCTGTTCAGTAAGCTTGTTGACAAAATCTCTTACCGTTTCAATCTGTTCATCACGGTTCAGCTCTTTCGGTAAAGCAACTTCAAATTCTCTCCATAGTTGAGCATTTTTATTTTTTTCAATGGAGTGAACAGCGTTCCATAAGGTTTCACGATTGCTGTATTCAGAGGGAGCATTTTCGCAAAGTGCAATTTCAGAAAACACAACACCGCTTTTTCGTGTGTAGTCTGAAATCAATCCTGTTTCTTTATCGGTCAACTTCTCGCCTGAACGATAAGCAGAAGCAGCCACAGCACTTTGACCTTTTGCACGACTTCCGATTTTGATACTGCAATGATAGATAGCCATATATGTTCACTTCCTTTGTAAGATAGGGGGTCAAGGGGGAAAGCCTTGCCTTCGGAGAACGCACACACCATACAGCTCTGCTGTGTGGTGTATAAGTGCGCCCTTTATCAAGGGTGCTATACAAGTATAGCATAAAAACAGCGGAGCTGTCAAGTCTTGCTCTAAGCTAATATTGACATCTTTTGAAAAACGTGATACAATAAGTATGAAAGGGGTGTTGTACCAATGGCAACAAAGAAAAGCTATGAAGAAAAATTAGCTGAACTACAAGAAAAGCAGAAACAACTAAAAGCACAGGAAAAGAAGATAAAAGCACAGCAATCACAAGAGGAAAGAAAAAAACGCACAAAGCACCTAATTGAAATGGGCGGTGCTATATATTCAGTTCTTGGTGATAATTATCAAGAGGGTGACGTAGAACGACTGATAGCTTTTTTGAAAAAGCAAGATGAAAGAGGACGTTTCTTTACAAAGGCAATGAGAGAAACAACAAATCAGGCTAATTGACAGGAGGGTGTCTTATGAGTACCAGAGATTATGCAGTAAGTGTTCTTGCTTCTCTGTCGGAAGAAAAAATGCTTGAATTTATCAAGCTGTTTGCCGATGAGAATGTATTAGCAAGAATGGAAAGCGATATGTTAATAGCAAATCCGAACACAAAGAGATATTCTTGTTTCAAAGAGTTTATGGATGAGGTTGAGAACGAATGAAGTACGAACTTATCATTGCAAGCTCATTTAAGCGAGATTATAAGAAAATACTGAAAAGAAAATATGATGTAACTTTACTTGATGATATAGTAAATAAGCTTCAGAACGGAGAAGAACTTCCCGAAAAAAATCACGACCACGCTTTGAGTGGTGAGTGGAAAGGCTATCGAGAATGTCATATCCTGCCCGATTGGTTACTTGTTTATAAAATATCTGACGAACAATTGGTCTTATCGCTTACAAGAACAGGAAGTCACAGCGATTTGAACTTCTAATTTTTCTTTTTCCGAATGTAAACGGCTATTATTTAGCCGTTTTTTCTTTTCTCTCCCCTATTTTGTTTTTTTATTTGTAAATCAATCAATCTATCCCTCGGACAGCTCTAACGAGCTGTCAAAATCCTTTCTTGATGATAGACTTGATTACTTACTTGATTACTTACTTGATTACAGGGTGTTTTTTTGTCGGTTTATAGCGTTTTTTCAATTCTAAAGGTGAACGTCTTTTCCACGAAAGGTGAATGCCTTTTCCATGAAAGGTGAATGTTTCTATGACTTTGAGAGTTTTCAACCAACAAAAAGTTATAGAAAATGCTTTTTATTAATCAATCTATCGTTCAGACAGCTCGTTAGAGCTGTCGTAGTTCCCCTTGATTGATAGCTTGATTACTTACTTGATTACTCTCTTGATTACTCTCTTGATTACTGGGTGTCAAAAAACACGTATTTTCGGCATTTTTTCGCACGAAGCACCATAGACTTTTTCACGAAGCACCATAGACTTTTTCACGAAGCACCATATTTTGTATTGACAAAAATATGATATTATGTTATAATATCATTGAGGTGATAATTATGCCCAAACGCAATAAAATTCCGCCTGTACCCGACTATGAGGGAACGGGCAACTCTCTCGAAAAAGCATACATACAAAAGGCTCGTCCGTTACAATCACTCTCGGAAACAGACCTTACGTTGCCAGAGCTAAAAATATTGGATGCTTACCTTGCAAGGATAAACAGCCATAACCCTGACAAGCGTACTGTCAAGCTTGAAAAAGGTGAATTAGAGCGATATTTAGGTGTTTCACGTATTCTGAAAGATGACCTTAACAAAAGGTTACGACACTTGTTTCAGGTAATTGAAGTCAAGGACGAAAACAAGAGAAAGGGATTTAAACTAATCAATCTTTTTGAGGAAGCCGATGCAGAACAGGATGAAAATGGCTTATGGCAGGTTACTTTAACTTGTACTCCGTCTGCAAGAGAGTATGTATTCAATATCGACAATATCGGATATTTGAGGTATCGACTAAAAAATGTTATCTATCTGACTTCTCGATACAGTTATATTCTTTTCCTCTATCTCGTTGACAATCGTTTCCGTAAATCTTGGACTATTAACCTTGTAGAACTGCGTGACTTACTTAACTGTACTGCCGATACATATTCCCAATACTATCGCTTCAATGACTTGATATTGAAAAAATGTTTCAAAGAAATCAATGAAAAAACAGACTTGAAATATACTTACGAGCCAGTGAAGAAAGGGCGAAAAGTATCGGATATTCGTTTTACAGTCGAAACATTATCAGATAATGCACAACTCACGTTTGATGAAGTTGTCGAACAAGAACAGCCGTATAGCTCCGAACCTATTGAATTTCTTGCTGGAGCTTGTGATAACAGCTTCAGCGAAGAAGAAATGCAAGTCATTTTCAGCATACTGACTACCAAAGACTTGCCTGCTCATCAGCACGGAGTGCAAATGGCACGGTATCATTTTCTTATGCAGCAGTATGCAGAACTGAAACGTCAAGAGAGCTTACAAAGTATTAAAAATAGGTTTTCCTATTTCAAGGCTATGCTTGAGAATGAAAGGAGAAAGGAGAAAGAACAATAATATTCAAAAAAAATCGTGCAAGCTCGAACTTTGGTCGGAGAGAGCTTACACGATACCCACAAAACCAATCACAAGGATCAGCCTGTATTATAATTATACACGGCTCCTTTGTGATTGTCAATCACGGAAGGAGTTTTTTATTATGATTTTATCAGATTGGTTGTATTTTATCGGATTTATTTTATTTTGGGTGGTGCTTTACAAGCTCACACATCGGAAGAAGTTGAGGTTAAGTCCCCGACGAATGATACAGTTCCTCGACAGTATTGATGACTTGCACGACACGGCTCAGAAGTACAGACAGATTGAAAATATGATAATCGAACTCAATAATATTAACCGCAAGCACTTACGTGGCATAAACATCGAGATACCTAACTTCCTTAACTCGCAGACCGAGAGCTATAATTTTGTATGTGGTGGCGGTTTCAAAACCAACAAATTCAAAAAAATTTTGGAGCAAGAACGTATTAAATTGCTCGATGAACTTGTTGCAAAAACTCGTCAGCTCGACAAGCGTAAGGTCACGACAAGCATCCTCAAAAGGTGGGGCGACTTCAAGGACAAGGACTAAAAAAACAGGGGAGTGTGTGTTATCAAAAGCACTACTCTCCCCTCGCACACTCTCTCCAAAAAAGCGTATACCAAGATACGCAAACGATAACGCAAAGAGATTAATAGTGTAACGCTAACGAGTAACGCAAAGGATTGATAATATGAGATATAACGTAAAAAATGCAGACCATTATTGCTCCGTATGTGAGCGTTGGATTGGTAATCATAACACGGGAGCTACACCGTGGGGCAACCGTAGCTACTACAGCATTATCCGCACCAAGTATTGTAAAGACTGTAAGCCTATGATGATTAATCAGCAGACGGCTTTGAGGTTACACAATATGCGTGTGCGTAACCGTCAGCTCCGTGAAGCAGAGAAAACAAAAATAACCCTACTGGAAGAAGAAAATGAGTTGTTAAGATTACAGATTGTTGAG
>JAGALP010000032.1 GCA_017625155.1 Paludibacteraceae bacterium | reverse complement strand
TGGCGATGTTTTATTTCATCAAAGGGCTGTCGGTGTTCCGCATAGTCACAGAGCCATGTGCCGACCGCTTTCCGCTGCTCGATGGTTTCGCCGTAGCTCTGCATGACGCTCTTGATGTCGGCGGCTTCGGAGGGAGAGAAGATTGACTTGTGCTGTTCCGTGGCGAAATGGATAATCGCTTCAATGGCTCGCCGGAAAACCTCGCTTGCCTTGTAGAGAATATCGGCGATGATATTCAGAATATCCCGGCTCGATTTCAGCGCACCTTGCAACTGTCTTATGGTCTTGTCCTTCTCCGCCGTTGCTCGGCTCACCGCCATGCTGATGCGGTGCTGCTCCTCGGTCTTCTGCTCCTGAAGCTGTCGCAGAGCCGTGTCCCTCTCGGATTCATAAGTGTCAGCGATTGCCATAGCACTGTCACGCTCCAGTTCGACCGTCCGCTTCGCCTCGGTCAGTGCCTTTGTCCGTTTCGCCACCTCTTTCCTGACTTCATCGGGGAACGATTCTTTGATATGCTCGTTCTCGGCTTTCAGTCTCTCGTTCTCCTGCTCGATGGCTGCGTACTTGCCCTTGCCGAAAAGGTTGGCGATGCCGGACTTTATGCTGTCCGTGTTCTCCCTGTCAACCTCTCTCGCACGTTCCTCCTTTTCGGCGATTTCGCTGTCAAGTTCCACGCTGCGCCGCCGCTTCTCCTCGTTCCCGATCTGGAGTTTTTCATGTTCGGATTTGGCATTGTCCGTTTCCCGGAGCGCGGCATCCCTGTCGGCTTCGGCTGCTTCCTTTTCCGCCTTTACCTGTTCGGCTTCCTGCTTCTGCTTGGCGATGATGAAGTCAGCGCGTTCAAGATGCTCCTTTCCCGTCTGCTCCTTTGAGCTGCCCCTTTCCATGTCAAGACACTCAGCCAAAAGCGTCTGCATATCGCTCATGGCTTTCTCGTCCAGCTTGCAGGATTTCCCGGTGTCGTGGTTCATCCAGTCCCATACGATATGGGCATGAAGGTTGGGTTTCCAAGTGGCGGTCTCTCCGGGAGTGCCGTAATGCCCCTCGTCACGGTGGATGAAGATTTGCAAAGCCGTGATACCCCACCGCTCCTTACACACCTCGCAGAAACGGCGCAACTGCTCCATCGTGGTATCATCCTTGATTACCACGACACCCTCCTTGAGCGGAGTGCTGCCGCGCACGACGGTCACCTTCCCGGTCTTCTTGTTCACACGCTCCCGGTCTTTGGTCTGCATCGCCCGACCTGTCTTTTCCTTTACCATCGCGGCTATCTGATTGTAGCGTTCCGACAGCGAAGTGCCGCCGAAATCAGGTGCTACCCATGCCTCGTTTCGGGTCATGAGTTCGGTACGGATGTAGAGCTTTTCCTTATTGACACGGGCGAGGTATTCGGCTTTCCGCCTGTTGTGTTCCTCGCTGCTTCCGATGTTGCAGGGCTTGATATTGACTGATGTCTTCTGTGCCATAGGCATGATGATGTTTACAGATTTACAATAGGGAAAGGGTTATTAGGGCGGAGCCTTAATCGGAGGGTGCAGGGAGAGGGTCACTTCCTGCTCAGGGTTCCCAGGGGTCGAGACCACTGGGCGGAGTTTCCAAAGAGAGGGTCACTCTTTGGTCAGGGGCGTTGGGGGCAGACAGCCATCCGACCGGGTTCTTAGGGCAGAGCCATAAGTGGGACGGGGCAAAGCCCAGCCCCTCGGGAGAGCCCACAACTACGGAAGCGGAGCGTGTAGTTATAGTGGGCTATATCTGGACAAGTCCAGTCAGTCCCCCCCCCAACGACAACGGAGTACCGCTTGAAATTCCGCTTTCTGCGCCCGTCTTTCACTCGCACCTATGTCGGGATAGTCTCGCCGTCATTCGTGCCGTCCTGCGCCTTTTTTGTGGCTTTCCGTGGAAATGTTGTCAAACGGTCTGTTCCCATAGTCTATGATATGGGGATTGTCCGTTTCATCCTCGGTAAAAAAGTCAGGAGGTGGCAGGTCGGGAGTATCAGATGAACAGAGGGAAGAAGAAAGAGAGAATGTATCGCACTTTGTGCTGTCCGTTTCCTGTTCTTGCCGTTGGGCATTGCATTGCCCACCAAAAGAAAAAGATGTGTCGGTGGCAGGTGTCCGTATATCACCAGTCTGTCCTTTGGCGGTAGCCGAAGGTCTGACATAATGGGGATTGGTTAAAAGAACGCCATTGACATACCAGCCTGTGAGGAAATGCAAGGTATGAACGGAAGTTCGGTTGTTGGTCTTGGTGGTCAGCATACCGAGCCTGTTAAAACTGTCTATGAGTTTGCCGATGGTCTTGCGGTTACAGTCCAAGTATTCGGCTAACTCCACATCGGAGGTTGCGACCTGTCCCACCTCCAAAGCAATCTCTATTCCTTTGATTTTATAAACGGTCTTTGTCCGCACGGCTTCGGACATCAGCCTGTACAGACACTTGTATCGGTTCACGGATGATTTGCCTTCCAAAAGAAAAATCCATTGTTCGGAAGACAGGATGGTGCAATAATGTATGTTTTGTTTCTTGGTGTCCATAATCTATGATATGATGGTGTTACAATGGTCTGCTATCTACCCATTCCGTATTTCCTTTCGGGCATATAATACTCCCTATCCTCTGCTATGTGGTTCAGTACGTCCTGCAGACGGTCGAGTTGGTCATGGTCAAGCAAACGGATAGCGTTGATGGTTATTTTCTGTGACGCTATCTTGCGGTGGGCAATGTCGGTTTCATTCAATGCACCGCCTTTGTCCGCATGGACAGAACGGAGGTAGTCGTTGACCGCTTCCGTCTGTTCCTTGCTGGGATATGGTGCTGCCCATCTGTCTTGGATATAATCGACCATTTTGCTGACCGCCTGTGCCAGTTTGGGGTCTTGATTTGTGATGGTGACTATTAAAGTGTCCTTGTTCATATTGCCTCCTGCATTTAATTGTTCGTTTCAGTTTTCAGAGAACTCGGCTTGCGCTTCTTGCCACTCCGCAAGGATTCAAACCGTTTGTTGAAATCTTCCTCGCAACCCGTTCCCGATGTTCCGCCCTGTTCAATCCAATGGATGATTTCATCTTCAAAGAAATAGAGCTTGTTCCCTTGTTTATGGTATGGTATGCGCTTCTCGGAAGTCATTGTATAAATGGTGGATGCGGATTTGTTAAGCAATACAGCCACCTCGTCCAATGTCAGTAACTTGTGCTTTCTGCTCTGTGGATTGTCATTCTTGCCCAATGCTTCCTCCACTTTGCTTGTAAGCTGCCCGACACGTTCAATCAAAAGAGATACCGCCTGCGGTAACTGTTCAAATGTGATGTTGTCCATATATCAATGTTTTGTGTTACTATTTGAGTGTTATCTGTTCGGAAGCCTTGCGCTTCAAGTCGTTCACCACATCGGCATAGACCTGTGTCGTTCCGACATTGCTGTGCGTAAGCATCTTTGATATGGTGTACAAGTCGGTGCCGGCAGCCAGTTGCAAGGTAGCATAGGTGTGTCGGAACCCGTGAAAAGTAATGTGTTTCGTAATCCCTGCCGACTTAATCCAATCTTTGAGATATAAAGGGAGAATGGTTTGTGTCAGTCCCTTGAACACTTGTCCCTCTGTGCGTTCACCACACAAGGCAAGGGCTTCTTCAGACAATGGCAGCACGGCTTCCGTCCTCGTTTTCTTGGTCACGATGTGCATGCACCAGCCACCATCAGCACCCTTGATGATGTTCTCCCACTGCAAACGGATGATGTCACTTATACGCAATCCTGTAAGGCAGGAAAAGAGAGCAGCCGACCTTATAACTGGTTTCTCACAAGGAGTGTTCGCAAGCATTTTCACTTCGTCAAGTGTCAGGAACTCACGCTTTGTATTGGCTTCTTTGGCGTGTTTCAGCCGTGGGGCGATATTTTCCTTGATACGTCTTTCCTCGTATGCCTGGCGCAACACGCATTTCAACTTGTTCAGATTGTTGTTGGCGGTGGAAGCCATCATCTTGCTCTTGTTCTGTGTGGTGAGTGAGAGCATATAAGTGAGGTAGCCTTGACAGAAGTCCACTGATAGGTCATTGAACGTGCAACTGCCACCGCAATACTTCTCAAAGTGCTTGTAGGCGGTATTCCAATTTCTGAAATTATCATTGTCCGCCATCTTTGAGCGGAAGTATTCCAAGAAACTTTCCTTGCCCCTGTTGTGGTCAAGAAAGCCAAACTCCTCATTGATGATGGCTTCGGTTCTCTTGCACTTGATAAGTTCCGCATTGCGGAGCATAGTCTTGTTGAACTCCACCTCAAATTTCTCTGACGGGTTGACATAGATGTAGATGCCGAGATATTCACGTCTTGTCGGTTTGCCTGTCTTAGGGTGTCTGATAGGTGGGTAGAAATCCAAATAAAGCGACACCTGCCCATTCTTGATAGGTCGTTTTCTGACCGTTACCTTTGTACAAATGTTTGTCATATCTTTGATGTTTTGATTATTGCTCTTGTTAAGGGGATGCTATACTTCACGTTTGGCTTTCGTGCTTGCGCTTTTCCGCTCTGATACCTTTCGGGCGGCATCCCAATCCGCTTTGAGATAGTACAGGCGGTTGCCGTGTATGCGCTTGGTTCTGACCCCATGAGTGAGGGCGAACCTGCGGACTTGGGTCTTTCCCAAACCGAACAGACGCATAATGTCGAAACAGGAATACCAATGCTCGGTCAGATTAGTGCCCAGCCGTTCACTTTCTTCTGCCATAGCCTTGTCCACTTCCGCTTTGGGGAAGCACTTGGTTGAATTGGCTTTGACACAAGGGATAGAGTAACGCATACGGAGGTTGTAAAACCGCCCATAGGTATAATTGAACTTTTGGCAAATCTCAGCCATTGTATAAAGGTCTCCACCGACATTTTTATCTTCCGTGAATGTGTCACGCACGGATTGTTTGTAGTTACTCGATGGTATGAGCTGCCGTTTTGTTGGGGTGCTCTTTGTTTTCTTCTTTCCCTCTTGTTGAAAAGAAGAAACCTTGTCTGTATTCTGTATGTCTGCTTTCATCTTCTCTTTATTCTTTTTTATCTGCTTGGCGAATATCGAAGTATTGCGCTTGCAGTAGGTTGTTTCCTTAATCATCAAGAAGAAATCCTCTTTGGTGATTAGCGTAATGTGATACGTTATCTTGCAAGCTCTGAGTGTACCCTTGTATATCAAGTTGTACACAGTTCTGTTGCTCACTTGCAGAAGGTTCGCCACCTCTCCAATGGTGAGGAACGGCTTGCTTGGCATATCCCATTCTGAATGGGACTGACCTGTTAAATTCTGTTTAATATGACGGTCCATAATCGAAGAAATTTATTTGCACACTGTTGAACATTGTTGCACGCTGTTGAAAGGATGTCGTGCCGTGCGACCCCTCTCACGTGGTACAATGGCGGTACAAAATTACTCCCAAAAGGACGATTCGCCAATAGCCAAAATTTCGGTTTGTTAAAAATTATATCCTGTAAATCAGTATTTTATAACGCTAACTTTTGCTTCCGTTTGCCGTCGTTTTGACCTCCGAATCTTCATGACAAGATATTTAACTCTGGGTTGAGTCCCACAGTGAGAAAAGTGCTTGAAGATAAAGAAAAAGAACACAAAGAAGAACTCCGTCAGGCAACAACCGCTGTTGACGAGGATGGCCGTCCCTATATCTGGACAAGTGGCAGCAAGAAAGACCAGGATGTCACATGGGAAGAATTAGCCAAGTTCCGTGAAAAGGAGAAAAAGAAGGCAGAGATTCAAGCCAAAGCGGATAAGGAAGCTGCTCTTGCCAAGGCTAAGGCAGACAAAGAAACTGCTATTGCAAAAGTCAAAGCTGACGCAAAGGCAGAACTTGATGCCGAGATGGCCGAGAAAAACAAGTTATATAGCAACATCAAATCGTTGAACGAAAAGTTGTCCAAATCTGAAGAGTCTAACAAGATATTACTTGGTATTCTCAAAGGTGTTAGAGATTTTATGTTTGAAACATGCGGCCAAAAGTTCAGCGAGGTTGTTCAGATGATTCTTGATCAATGGAAAGCTGGCATCAAACACTTTGCAAAGGAGATGAAAGATCTCTTTCTGCAAGCAATGAGTGACGAGAAGACTATAGAAGGCCGTAAGTCATATGTAAACGATGCTTTTTGGTATGCAAAACTGCTCGTTAAGACGGTTACAGACTGGAAAGGAGATAACGCTACTATCAATTCCCTACAGGATGATGCCGAGCGTATTGCTGATGGAACTTGGGAGTCGTATCACCAGCAGCGCAATCTGTTTTTTGAGGCAGCAGCCAATGCTTTGGTTGAAATGGGAAATTGTCCGTCTCAGCGGCATTTGAACCAAAAGCAGGCCGATGCAATCGAGGCTTTTATCAAACAAGATGGAGGTGACAGAGACCTCTTGTGCAGTGAAATTTGGGATAAAGTTAGCCCCAAGGTGAATTATTATTGGCGAGACGGAACTTTCGACGCGCTTGAAGAACTGCGCACAAGAGAGCTATATGACAGAAAAGCTGCAACTTCCATTTCATATTCGTCCAGACACATGTATTAGGATTCAATATTTGCCTTTATGTAGAATCGCATAGTAACAACATCAAGATTATTACTATGCGCTATTTCTATTCTTTGTGTCCTTCGGCGAGACCGAAAAAATGCTCCTCGGCTGCGACCTCGTCCTTGTCAATGCCGGGAATGTGGAACAAGAGGGGCTGGTGAGCAATTGCGAAAATGCCCACCATAGCCTAACTCAAATCTATGTAATGATGAATAGGTTCCATATCAGAAGCGACTCTTTACTTCATTACCGGCACCTTGTCCGCGATACTTGCTCTTGGCGGGATTGAAGTTATAACGCACGGTGAGTTCGAGGTTGCGAGTGTCGAGGCGCTTGTCAAGATAGATTTCGCGAATGTCGCTGTAGATGGTTGCTTTCTGGCGGATGCTGCCGAAGAGGTCGGTGCAGGCCAGTTTGACGGTAAGGCGATCGTTCCAGAAGGCTTTGTAGAGGTTGATGTCGAACTGCCACGACTGGGCAAGGTGGATGTTCTCGGCATCGCCAGCCGAACGCCACGAGAAATCGGCATTGAGCCAAGAGTCGAAGGGCAGGTTGACGGCGTTGTTGAAGCGCACGATGGTCATCGGGCTGTTCATCTTCCTGGTCTCGCCACGGTATTGCACTTCAAGGTTCTGCATCTGCGTGGCCACCATCAACTGCGGATGATACTTACCGAAGGTGGGTGCAGCCGATACCATCAGAGAAAGGTTGTCATAGCCACGGGCATTGTCCTTACGCAGCAGGGCGATGGTCGGGTCGTCCTTGTAGGATGAATAGGAGGTGATGATGTAGTCGTGGACGCGGGCATAGTCAATCATTCCCGTCAGCCACTTGTAGTTGAGTGCCAGCGATAGATTGTCGCGATACGATGGCTTCAAGTAGGGGTTGCCGCTCTCGTAGGTGTAGCGGTTAATGTACTTGACGTTGCCGCTGAGTTGGCTAAATGCCGGGCGATTGATATTACGCGAATACGAGAGTCGGGCACGCACGTTCTTCAGGGGATACATCAGCATTAACGAGGGGAAGAGGTCGCTGTAGGTACGGCTCTCGTCGCCCATCTTCACGCCGCCCTCATAGTAACGGCTGTCGAGGTATTCGTAACGCAGTCCGGCTATAAGCGTCAGTTTGTTCAGCCGCTGCATCAGTTGGACGAAGGCCGCCGTGCTGTTTTCCTCAATCTTCGTGTCGCTGGCATCGATGGTGTTTTCCACGTTGCCGAACACATCGGTACGGTGAACGTAACTGCCCTCGGCACCTATCTCCAGATTACCTTTCCAGAGCGGATGACCAGCCACGAACTTGGCGGCATAGAGGCGGTTCTTCACGTCGTTGCGGGTGGTCACGGTGCGGTCGTCGCCCTGCGTGGCATCCTCAAGGGTTTGGCTGTCGGAGTTCTGTTTCTGCAACAGCACGTCGGCATTGGCATCGAGCGACCATTTACCTGTTTGCCCAGCATAGTAGCCACTGATGATGTGCTGGATGTCGTCGCCGTCCACCTTACCACGTCCTGTAATCTGGTCGTTGTTCTGCTTGTCTATGAGCATGGTCGTGAAGTAGTCACTCGTCTGACTGTTGGGGCGAGAGGTTATGGTGTAGGTCATGCCGATGGAATGATTGTCGTTCAGCATGTAGTTGAATCCGAGTTTCCCGGCCAGCATCTGGCTCTTGTTGTAGTAGTGCATCTGGCTGTTCTGCTGGTAGTGGCTCTGCAGGTAGGTTTCCTGTCGGCTGTCGTTGGTCTGACGACTACGGTGGTTCTCGTATTCGGCCATACCGAAGATGTCAAGTCCGCCCGTGCGGTAGTTCAGGTTCAGTTCCTCCAGACCATAGACGTAGTGGTTCACGCCCGCCACCGTACGGCTGTTGAAACTGAAACCCTCGCCGACGGGACGGATGGTCTTGATGCGGATGACGGCCTTGACGGTGGCGTCGTATTTGGCACCAGGCGTCATTACGACCTCCACGTCCTTGATTTGATCGCTGCTCAGTTGGTCAAGTTCGCTCTGGTTGCGCATCTGCCTGCCGTTGATGTAGATGAGCGGAGTGCCACGGCCTATGACCCCAATGCTGTTGCCATTGCGAATTACACCAGGGATATGGGCAAGGACGTCATTACCTGTACCCATCTTCGAGAGGTAGGTTCCCTCTATAGTTGTCAGCAAGGCATCATCCTTGATTCTTACCAACGGACGGGAACCTTTTACTTCCACACTGTTCAACTTGTAACTTTCAGGCTGCATCCGTATTGTTCCAAGTTCTGTGTTACTACATAGTTTGTATATAGTCTTGTAGCCAACAAAAGAAATTCGGGCGAGGACTGGATTTGTTTCACAGGGGATGACGAAGAGACCAGCCTCGTTACTTACGCCTCCACCTATGAGAGTAGAATCAGATGGATGAAGCAGGTAAACATTGGCATATGCAACGGACTGACCTGTTTCGTCGATGATGGTGCCCTTGTAACGGAATTCCGTTTTCTGTATGCATTCCACGAAAATCTTCTTTCCTTCCTCTTCGGTACTTGTAGTGACGCGGATAGGATAGAAGCCTATCATTTGCTGGATGGCTTCGGGCAGATGCTTGTTCTTGACAGTTGTCGTGACTCGGAAGTCCTCCAGTTCGTTGTAGAGGAAGTAGATGGTGTAACCCGTCTGTTGCTCACTGAGTTGTCTCAGCGCATCAGAGAGGGATACGTTATTGTATTCACGCGATATTCGCATCTGTGCTTGTGTGCTGACAGTCAGTAGCAGGGCAAGAATGAGAGTAATATATCTGTTCATGGCGACTGACTATTTTACGGTGATTTGATTATCGTTCAGTGTAATGTTCAGACGCTCGAACTGATTGAGGTCACTGACTACTTTGTCGATACCCTTCTGCGGATGCCACATAAAATAGAAGCGGAGTTGTCGGGCTTCGTCATTGACAAACGTGACCTTAGCATCGTAATGAGCGGCTATCTCTGGCAGCATCTTTTCCAGTGGAATGTTGTCATAGATAATGGGCTGCGGTGTTGCGATAGTGTCGGTAGTCAGCGTATCAGCGGGAGTAACATTTGCGGACTTTGGAGTATTGATGACCTCCTCAGTCTTTAGTGTATGCTGCTGTGTGTATCTTACAATCTGAATGGCAGCAAAGGCAATACCTGACACAAGCAATACTCCGATGAAAGAGGCTGCAATCTTCATCCAGCCAAAACTATGTTGCTGGGGCTGGATTTTTTGATTGAACTTTTGCCATGCAGCATCCACATCGATGGGCTTGTTTGCCTGATGTTGGCGACTGCTACGTTTGGCTTCTGCCATCATGCGGTAGGTCTCACGTGTATCTTCATCACGGTTGATGATGTCTTGGATTTCCTGCTCGGTGTATGCTTCGGGGTTGTCGAGCATTTCCAATAACTGACGGATGTTGTCGTTAATCGTTTCCATATTCTTTTAACGTTTGAAGTGATTTCTGATTTTCTGAATGCTTTGGGCGAGATACTTGTAGGCGGTATTCGGATTCAGACCAAGCCGACGGGCAATCTCTGCAATAGTCAGATCTTCGTCGAAACGGAGATGGAAAATGCTACGTTGTGGTTCTTCCAGTTGCTCGTCCACGAAAGCCGAAATATTGTCGAGTTGTTCCTGTTGTTTGTCAATAGGCTGCTGATCAATTTCGGTTTCAATAGGCAATAGGTTCTTCACCCGCTCGTGCAGTTGCATTTGCCGTATCTCGTTCAGACAGGCATTGCGCACGGCTGTTAAAAGATAACTGTCGTTCTTGGGCGGAATGTCGCTGTCGGCAATCCGCAGGAAGATGTCCTGCACCACGTCCTCAGCCTTGCCGTCATCGCCCAACATGACTCTGGCCAGATGAATCATCTCGCTGTAGTTCCGGCGGAAAAGCTGTTCAAGTATTCTCTTATCAAGCATATCAGTCTTTTGTTATTTGCACCCCGTTTTAGGGCACTTCTATATATAAGACACTTCAGCCCCTCGTTTTTTTACGGAAACACTAACTTTTTTCATTTTTCTTGTTATAAACCTAAAATCCGCAACTATCATCCAATACACGATTAAGGGTAGATTTATGAGTCGTTAGTAGCAGCTTTCAGTAAAAAGCAACAGCACAACATCAATATGTAGCCACCATCCCCTTACCCCACGATGCGACTTGA
>JAGALP010000005.1 GCA_017625155.1 Paludibacteraceae bacterium | reverse complement strand
TGCAATGGGAAATCAAAGCAATACTCAACACCTACGTGACCAACTGCACCAACATACCAAGAGGTGGTAATCCATCGATTAAACAAGTGATAAGCACCAGCACCAGCACCAACACCAAGATACCAATTCCATTGACCAGCAAGATTCCAAGGAATTGCAGTACCAAATGGGTTAATCCAATCATAAGTAGCGGTAGCACCGATACCAGAAAAGAGTGGGAGGTTCAATGAAACATCAATCATATTTGCCTCACCAAGAGCGTGTTGGTATGATATGTCAAATCCAGAACCGATATTAACACCGACAGCGCGTGGTTGTGCAACTACAGTAGCTGCGCCTACGAATGCTAAAATGGCTATCAAAAGAAGCCCTTTTTTCATGATTTTTTTGTTTTTAATTGATTTATGGGTAAAAATACAAACTAAAATATCTTACGGAATCTTAATAGTCATATTCGTATTCATCACCATCAAGAGCATAGCAAGACTCTTCATCTGCTGCATTGGAGGGTTTGTAGGAGTATTTGGCAAGATTACCCATAATTTCTTGTGCAGTCTTGAGTGCCAATCCGATTTCATACTCGGTCCCCCAATCATGGTAGGATTCAGAATACCCACCAACGGTGGTAGTAATTTCCCAACACTTTTCTACGGTGTTGTCTAATTTGTTTACATCCAAGTTCTCTACATTGTTTCTTGGAGTGCAGGCAGCAAACGCTAACCCGATGATGCACAATAGTGCTAATAAAACTTTTTTCATGATTTATTTCTATTTTTAGATTGTTGCTACTCACTTATTGGCTTTTCGCAAACTCCATGCATCACTAATAAACATAAGAATCTCATCCAATATGTGATGCTATATCGGAATGAGAGATAAATGGTTTCTCACATAGGCATGATCTATTTGGTTGGGACATCGGCTCCAAACGACCCGTGAATACATAAAGACAGCGTGGAACCTTACCTTTGCTTATTCTCCACTATGAGGTTCCGGAAAGACCCTGCTAACAAGAATAAGCAAGCAACGCCCACGCCGAATATGAAATGCCACCAAACAGAGCAGTCCACGCATGGACGCTCTGCGGCGGGATATACATATCCCAAAGGGCGTTTACTGCCTTCTTGCTTTGGGCTAGCGAAATTTTCCGGATTTCATAGTGCCAAAACAAGCGCTAATAAACGCTTTTAATAATATGTCCGCCAAGTCAATACGACTTTGCGGCTGCAAAGGTAGTGAAATATTTTGGATTAAGCAAGAAAAATCGCCCTTTAAGGTATTTTTTCTTTAAAAACAGATAAGTAAACGGTTTTAGGAAATGAGTCAACCTTTTTAGGAAAGTAGTCAATTTTTTTAAGAAGCAAGACAACCTTATTTGGAAGCAATCTTAAGAAACAGCACTTTTTGTGGGTAAGGAGTTGAGTCGGTCATTTCTCGGTCGTCTCTTGGTCTTCGGTCGGTGGAATAGGGCAAGGTATAAGAGATGTAAAAGAGACGGCAATCTTAATAAAAAGCTTTTGTTAGAATACAAAAGGTGTGTCAGTATCGTGACACACCTTTTTGTGGGAAATTGTTGTTATTTTTCTTCCTCTTCTTGCTTTTGTTTAGCTTCCTTGCGGTCTTTGATTGCACTAATCACAAAGAAAGGACCCATGAAGACTGCTACCATACCCAAAGCAAGGAGGATCATTGTCAAATCATCCATAGTTGTTTTTATGTTTTGATAGTTAAACTTATAGTTATCGGACGGCTGCGCCTATTGGATATAGGTTAGATAACTACCAAAAACTATGGAATGGGAAAGAGATATGTTCTGTGGGTAAACTAAGTGGCGTTATACATGATAGTGCCACTATACGCTTGATATTGTGAGAGATACTATTGGCTTGGTAGCGCAATGCTGCACACAATTGCTGCATGTTGGTACGCAGTTGCCATGATGTAGAAATACGTTCCTGACGACGAGTGCGCAAGCGATTATCTTCGCTACGCGTACCGATTTGATACGAAGTGAGGGCATCAGTCCAATCGTATTGTTGCTGAAGACGTTTGGCGTAGTCCTCTGATATATCATTTAATACGGAAGATGTTGCGCTTGCACTCGCTGATGGACAAGATGCTGTATCTTGAGCAGAAAGGTCGGACATATGCACAGATGCACATAGTCCGATTATCAATACGAGCAGTATATAGCGCAAGTCTCTCACTACAAATCCATTTAATGCTGCAAAGGTACAAAAAAATATGCACATGTCCAATGATATTTCCAGAATTTAATAATTTCTTAACAAAATCTTCATACTTATGTAATAATATTGCGCTACTTTTGCACAGATTTTGAATGTACCAAGTGCAAACAATACTAAACAACTCTAAACAATTCTACACAATATTAAACCATTCTAAACAACACATCTATGGAATATATTATTTTGATTGTGACTTTAGTAGGCATCGTGTTAGGTGCTGATTTGCTGCTAAATGGTAGCGTAGCTATCGCTAAACGCTTTCATGTATCGGATTTTGTGATTGGTGCTGTTATCGTGGGCATTGGTACAAGTGTGCCTGAGTTGGTGGTCAGTTTCTTTGGCGCGCTGAAAGGCAATGCCGATGTGGCGATTGGCAATGTGGTGGGCTCCAATATATTTAATGTGTTGGGTATCTTGGGTTTGACGGCATTGCTCTTCCCAATCGCAATAGACAAGAAAAATATGACCTTTGAGATACCATTGTGTATTGGTGTTTCGGTCTTGCTGACCTTATTGGCGTTTAATTTCTTCAATGGCACACCTGCCACGATAAGCCGTATAGATGGTATCGTATTATTGTTAATTTTTGCGGGGTATATGTGGTATTCTATAGCTCGCGACAAAAGAGAGTCTACCCCCATTCCTCCTCTAACGGAAGGGGCAAATGACAAGGAGATGCAATGTTTGATGCCTGTTTGGAAAGCGGTTATGAAAGTTGTTGTGGGGTTGGGCATATTAATTGTGAGCTGCGATATGTTTGTAGATGATGCAGTGGCTATTGCTAAATCTTGGGGCGTTGATGATGCTATAATCTCGCTCACATTGGTTGCTTGCGGTACTTCGTTGCCAGAGTTGGCTGCTTCGGTAGTGGCAGCATGCAAGAAGAATACCCAACTGGCATTGGGCAATATTGTGGGCTCTAATATTTTCAATATCTTGCTGATCTTGGGTCTTAGCTCACAAGTCATGCCTTTGGTATCTGCGGATATCACGATTGTGGACTATGCCGTCATGATTGCTGCGGCAGCTTTCCCGTTGCTCTTTGGCTTCCGTGGTAAGATTGGCAGAGTAGGTGGCGCGTTGATGGTGATTGCTTTCGCAGTCTATACTTGGTATCTGATTGCAGGATAAGGATTATGTCTTCTCTTTTTTGAGATGATCTAATAGTCTTTTTTATAGAATCGGCTCAAATTTGCATTATTTTTTACATTTTTCGGTGCAAAATGAGCCGATTATTCAAATGTTTTTTGTGATTTTGCGCCGATTCACTGGTATGCCCCTGTGTGTTTTGTCCTTTTTTTTCTTGCGGGTTAGGAGACTACGATTGGACATCTTTGGGACATCTCTTGGCTTTCGGTGGCTTTCAAATCACTCTCAAGTTGACTGCGGGCTACACGACCACTTCGCGACCACTGTAGCACATCTGTGGGCTAGTTGTATCACAGCGGTGGCTTTTAGTTTTCCATTTTTACCTTTCCGTTTTCCTTACGCCTCTATATGCTGAATACTCAGCGTTTGAGCGTTTTTGTGCCGAAAAATCGCTTGCGATTAATCGTTCAAGCCCATTGGGCGAGATAAGACGACAGGTGATTTTTGAGAGTAAAATGGTATATACAACATGCGGGAAGTGTAGTGTTGACTATGCTTCCCGCGTGGGTGTATTTTTTAAAAAAAAGTTTTCTTCGCGCGAAGATTGTGCCGAAAGTTGACCTACATTTTAGCGCAAATAGCAACGGATATTGGGAAAAAGGTATCGAAATTTAATAAAATGCACGCACGCGCGAGGAAAATTTGCATAATTGATTTGTTTATATTAATTTTGCAGCCGTTTTTGGGTTTTTATGCGGCAAAATGCTTATAAAAATCTTAAAAATATGAATATTCAATAATGAAATATTAAAAAACAACATAATTATGACAAAAGTTTACTTAAAACAATTATTCTTAAGTAGTTTAGTTTTATTATTTGGCGTTTCATCTCTATTCGCTCAACAAGTCCCCAACGCAAGTTTTGAGGATTGGAGCGGCGAAAAATTTGATGGTGAGATTCAACCGAAAGATTGGTACGGAAGCAATATCAGTCAAGTAGGTATCAACTTCAATCTCACACACCGAGAAGCAGGACACACAGGTAGCTATTCTATGATGGTGAAAGACACCGAAGTGGGAGCAATGGGTATTACCGAAGTGTCACCTGGTTATTTCTCATTGGGTAAACCATGGAGTTTCTTGGAAGGTCTTGACACCAAGACAGCGACCGCAGGGACATCTGGCGGATGGAGTTTTAAATATCGTCCTGATACCATGTCGGTATGGATTAAACGTACTGGTGCAAACGTGGACAAAGAAGATTTCTACCTACTTTACTATGCATGGTCAGGTACAGCAAAAGGAAGCAAATATAAAGCCAAAAATGGCAATTGCTCATCGCCTGGTACACAAACCAATGAAGAGAGTGATATCCGTTTGGCATTGGATGCCAATGAATGTGGTACAGACCAAAAGGCCAACCAAATTGCCGAAGGTATGTGGCGTGAGAAAAAAGAATATGGCAATTGGACTAATATCAAAGTGCCTATCTACTATTTCAACAATGACGTGCCAACGATGATGAACATCATCTTCTCGGCAAGTAACTACCCTAACTACCGCGCAAACAGCGGGTTATATAATGGCAATGCGCTCTACGTGGACGACGTGGAACTGATTTATTCATCTAAGATTCAGAAGCTATACGTTGGTGGCAAAGAGTGGAAAGGCTTTAACCCTAACACGACGGAAGAGCAAGTGTATTCGTTGGGAAAAAGTGCCAGCAGCATACCAGAGATAAAAGCATATCGTGGCGCAGGTCAAATAAGCAATGCAAAAGGCGAAACAGCCACCTTCTCAGGTCGCGAACTGACTGGCAGCGAGATTAGCATCAATAATGGTGAGATAGATGGCAATCCAACCACTATCACCGTGAAAGCAGAAGACGGCAAGAGCACAATGACCTATAAGATTAAGTTTGTGCGCCAAGCCAGCACCAATGCAAAATTGGCGAATATCTTTGTTAATGGTCAGGGTATCAGTGGCTTCCAACCTACATTGACATCCTATAACGTAGAGTTGCCATACGGTACAACCGATGCACCAATAGTGAGCGTGGACAAACAAGAAGATGAACAAGTAGTAGAAATCACTCAGCCAACCAGCACAACAGGTAGCTCAACAATCCGCGTGACCGCAGCCGATGGCAAAACAAAACAAACCTATACCGTGCACTTCAGCGTGGCACTGCTCGCGGACAACACACTGAAAGATATTAAGATCAATGGCGAGAGTTTGGCAGGCTTTACACCCAACCAAACCACCTATCGCGTATCGTTGCCAACATCTACCACCACCATGCCAACAGTAGAGGCTGTGTCAGCATACCCAGCTGGTGCACAGACTATTACATACAACGCGCCAAGCGTGATTGATGGCGGTGTATATCAAATCAATGTGTCTTCGCCAGGTAATCCAACACCAAAGACATATAAGATGACTTTCAAACTGGAGGCATCGTCCTACTCGCTGCTCAAAGATTTGCAGATGGGAGAGAACTGGATAACCAATTTTAATCCAGAGCATTTGACATATTACGTAAATCTGCCCGTGGGTACGACAGAATTGCCCGAAGTGACCTATGTGAAGGGTGAATCCACACAAACTGTGGAAGTAACGGAGGGCGGACTGAACGGCATCACTCGCGTGAAAGTGACCGCAGGCAATGGCATCAATACCACAGAGTATAAGATAAACGTGGCAACTGCACTATCGGAAATTTCTACACTCAACATGATCTATATAGGCGGTGAAGCATTAGAAGGGTTTGAGCCAAATGTGACAAGTTACGACTACCCATTGCCTATCGGCACAACAGAATTGCCAGAGATAACCGTAGACAAAGGAGATGAGTACCAGACAGTTAGCATCATCAAAGGTGGATTAAACGGTACAACACGTATCACAGTGACAGCACAAAATGGCAAGAGTACTATCTATCAAATCAACTTCAGCGTGGCACAAGCAACCAACGCTTCGCTGAAAATGATTTACCTTGACGGTAAGCCATTGGAAGGATTTGATCCTGACATTTTGGAATACAACTGTCCACTACCACAAGGTACGACCGAACTGCCAGTAATCACATACGAACAAGGCGATGACTATCAGACCGTTACAGTTCGTTCTGGCGGTATCAATGGCGACTACAAAATCACAGTTCGTCCACCATCAGGAGCAAGTAAGACGTATGTACTGCACTTCTCGGTAGCAACTTCAGACAATATTAACCTGAAGATGATTTACTTGGATGGAAAAGAATTAGAAGGCTTTGCACCTGACAAATTGGAATATGTGGACACCCTACCAATGGGCGTAAGTACTATTCCTACTGTGACATGGGACAAGGGTGATGAGTCACAGAAGATTTTGGCACTGCTCAGCAACAATGTACAAACCATTACTGTAACCGCAGAAAGCGGAAGAAGCCAAACATATAGTATCACCTTCGTGATTCAACGCTCACAAAGCGCCGTTTTGAAGATGATTTATCTGGACGGCGACAGCTTGGAAAGATTTGATCCACAAACATTTGCATATTCCTATACCCTCACTAAAGCCACATGCCCTGTGATAACAGTGGACAAAGAGGAAGGTCAACAAGTGACTATTGCTACCCCATATGCGGCAGGTCAAGCACAAATCAGTGTGAAGCCATACGGTGCAGCGGGTAACGTATATACCATTGATTTTGAAAATGCGCTTATCGAAAACCAAGCATTGTTGCAACAAATATACATTGATGGCGCGGCCTTAGAAGGATTTGAGCCTAACAAATTTGAATATGCACTGAACTATCAAGGGACATTCCCAACAGTGACTTGCGACACGTTGGAAGGACAAAAGATTACCACCTTCCGCAATGGTAACACACTGACAATCTACGTAATAAAAGGTGGCGACAAAGCACAATATCACCTCACATTTAGCACGCAACTCTCAGATGATTGTTCGCTGGAAGCGATTTTGATTGATGGCGTAGAATTGGCAGATTACGTGCCAACTGTGAAACATTACACCATACCTATTGCAGCAGGAGGCGTAGTGCCTACAGTGCAATACCGCAAGCACTCAGACCAACAGACAGTACACGCAGGTATGACCAATGAGACGACCTATACAATGTTGGTATTTGCTGCCAATGGCGACTCAACAGCCTATACATTGCATTTTGACAAAGCAAAATATAGCGATGCGACATTATTAGACTTGAGCGTAGAAGGACATTCGATTGATTTTGAACCAAATACGCTTGAATACACGCTTAATCTGGCTGAAGGAGAAGCATTACCAACACTGCAGATTGTAGCACGAGATGGACAATATACCTCCATACATAATGTGAGCAAAAACGAACAAAATGTGTTGGTTGTTGCTGAAAATGGAAACACGAACACCTACAAAATAACATACACACGTACTATTTCGACAGATGCTTATCTAAAAGACATTTTGTTGGATGGCGTTTCGCTTGAAGGTTTCAAGAGTGATGTGTTTGAGTATGTAGATAGTTTGGAATGGCGCACACACGTGGTACCATGCGTGCAACCAATAGGAAGTGACAATCAGACTATTACAACCTATCATAGCGCTATCAATGGTATTACTCGTATCCATGTATTATCCGCAGATGGAGCGACAAGCAATGAATATACTATCCATTTCCCAGTGCGCAAGTCAAGCAATGTGGCGCTGGAGTATATTGAGTTAGATGATAGCAGAGTAGAACTGAAATATCATCCAGATACAACCGATTACACAATTTATCTGCCGTATCAAGAGACCAACGTTCCATTGATACTGTATGAGGCAGCAGAAGAGGAACAAGAAATACGTTTTATTTCACGTCCGTTAGGACAAACCAGCCAACTGATAGTGACCGCAGAAGATGGTAGTGAGCGTACATATAACTTGACATTCTTGCCTACACTATCGGATGAAGAGAACCTGTTGAAAACAATCACTATCGCAGAGACTGGTCAGTCACTTGATCCAAGTATAAAAGAACATAGCGTTGCGCTGCCCTACGGCAGTAAACAGATGAATGTGGAATATACCAAAGCTTTTGCAGAGCAAACAGTATGGGTGAAAACTGGCGGTATCAGTCAAGCAACTATCATCACGGTGAAATCTAATCGCCCAGGCGAAAAAGACATGGAATATACTATTACACCTATTGTAGATACCCAGAATCCTGCTGTATTAGATAGCATTTTCATTGATGGTGTGCTTGTGAATGACTATGACAAAAATAGATTCTCATATATTCAAAATCGTACTACGACTACAACGCCACAAGTAACTATCACAAAAGCGAATGGAGTAGAAGTAGAAACAATATGTGACACATGGCATTGGCAAGGAAAAGTGACTAAAGATGGCTTCCAAAACACATACAGCATTTATTTTCACTATGTCAATGAAATCATACCGAATAATGAATTTACACAATGGAGCAAAACCAACTCATCCAATACAGACAAACCTACTAGTTGGAATGCACCTGGTGATATGTTAGATGTATATTTGGGAACAGCAGAAGCTGGCCCTACTGTGAGCAAGGATGGTAACTCTGCCGTACATTTGCAAACCACCAATTGGGCAGCATTGGCTGGTCCTGTACCAGCAGTGATTAACATCGGTGACATGTCTAGTGGATTTGCAGTAGCGGGAGCAACACGTGTTATTCCACATGGCTTTATTGGATTCCACAATACTCCAGACAAGGCTTTGATTAATTATAAATACACCAATGCTGCTGGTGATGGTGCATTATTTAGATTCAAGTTCTTTGATATGAGTGGAGAATCTCACGATGTAGATTATCGTCAAAAAAATACCAATGCTAACTATACGGAAGTACAAGTACCATTGAACACCAACGGGAAGGCGATATCTGGATTAGACGTCATTATTGATGCAACAGGAAAATATCCTTCTGCAAGCAGTAATGCAAATTTGTATGTAGATTACGTTCGTTTTGTATATAATAGCAACCTCACCTCTATTAAAGTCAATGGTAAAGAAGCGACAAGAGATGGCAATCACTTTACCTACACACTAGAGGAATCAAACAACACGTTGTTGCCTACATTGGAATTCATTGGTGAAGTGAGTGACCAAGCACAAAAGGTGACATGGAACAATGAGATAGTTAACTCACTCTATGCGGAACGCACCGCAAATATTACCAACTACGCCGAAGATGGCACAGCCACTGAATACACATTGACTGTAAGACGACATTTGGAATCATGCAACTGGTTGCAGGATTTACAAATTGATGGTAAAACGATACAAGGATTTGATGAACTTACCAACACATATGAATATCACATACCTGCAAACAGAAATCATTTGCCAGACATCAAACCAGTATTAGCTAGCCATTTGCAAAAGTTGGTTCTTGCATATGCGGACTCCACATATACTATTAGCATCAAACCTGAAGAAGGACAAATAAGAAGATATACTGTACGCATCATAAAAGACCTTTCTAACGACACAAAACTCAATTCTATTGTTGCAGACGGTATAACCGATTATGACCCTGAACAACTGGAATATACCATTACGGCAGACAAGTTACCTGCAATTAGATTTGTTAAAAATATGGATGGCCAAACCGTTGATCTAAATAATGGTACACTAACTGTCACAGCAGAAAATGGTGCACAAGCACAATACGTCATTCGACTTGCACAACAAGATAAAACTACTACTGGTCAATTGGCAGAATTGGAAATCAACGATATGCCAATGCAGTCGTTTAGCTCAACCCAGTACGAATACACCCTTCCACGTCCTAATCATGCGAAATTCACACGTATAAACGACAACGACTCTGTAGTATTTGTTCAGAATAATCTCTATTGGGAATGGCAAGTTTTTGGTACAGAACAGCATACTTATCGCATCACTTTCCCAACGGAATTATCAAGCGATGCCACCATACAATCTATTTTTGTTAATAACACCCCTATCGAAGGCTTTAATTCTCAAATCACTGAGTACACCTATCTTGCAGATAGCGCAACGCACTTGTTGATAGAAACACCCGCAACAGCTACAATGTCTGTTACTCATCGATTAGAGAATGATACGATGTATTATAACTACACCGTTACAGCAGAGAATGGCAGTGCAACAGAATCATATACTGTACAAATTCAACCTAATATCAACAACAATCCTTATTTACAAGATATTAGTTTGAATGGGGTATCTTTAGATGATTTCCAATCAGATCAGTTAAACTACACCATCGTTTTACCAACCGATGCATATAAGACTATAGAACCAACCCTACCAAGTATTCAATACACTACAGCAGCACCACGTCAACAAGTGATGATTGAAAGCGGTCTATTAAATGAAAGTACGAACATTATCGTTACTTCAGAAGATGGAACGCGAACAGCCATCTACCAATTGCTCATTACGGCAGAACCTAGTCATAATGCCGAGTTAACTGGCATTGCAGTAAATGGAACTCCTATCGAACAATTTGAACCACAACGTCATTATTATTCTGTTCAGATCAAAGAGCAAAACGTAAAACTCACATGGTCTTCCAACGATAACTTCCAAGATATCACTCTCTCCAATACAAACGACACGTACACCATTCACGTCGTTGCACAAGATGGTACTACGAGTGACTATCACATCGATATCTATCATGAAACTTTATCAGAGAATACAACGCTCAATGATATCTTGCTAAATGGCAAATCTTTGAACCAATTTGAGGAAAAACTCAACCCTAATTTGGAATTCTCACCAATGCAACAACGTTATACCATCAACTTACCATCAGGTACAGAGTTCTTACCAGAAATTGCTGCTAAACTTAGTGAAGATGGTCAACAGATTAATATTGATATTCAAGATTGGCGTGCCAATATTACCGTTACCGCTCCTGACGGCATAAGCACCAATACATATGTACTTTCATTTGAAGCACCAAAATCCAACAATGCACATCTACAAATGATTTATATCAATGGTGATAGTTTGGCTAATTTCGTCCCTGAGAATTACAACTATTTCATCTCGCTGCCTATTGGACAAAACCAATTACCTAACGTTTTGGCAATTACTCAAGAAAGCACCCAAACATTACGTGATTCGATATCTGGATTACAGCACACCATTATAGTGACTGCCGAAGATGGTACCGAGTGCCAATATATGTTAGCGTTCTCCATCACACAATCCAACGCTGACACCCTTACTGCTATCTACGAGAATGGTGTTATGATTGAAGGTTTCCGCCCTGATTCCTTCTACTATTCATATACTCTTCCTGTTGGCACACGCTATTTGCCAGAACTCACGTGGGATCAAGCAGACCAATGGCAAACAGTAACAGCTAATGTACTGATAGATAATCCATACGAGCGAACAACGCAAATCAACGTACTCGCTATGTCAGGCAGAAAAAATACGTACACAGTCAATTACCAAGTGGCTAAATCCGATGTAGATACCCTGCAAATGATTTATATCAAGGGAGATTCACTGCCAGGCTTCAACGCTCAACAATTGGAATACCATATTACCCTTCCTCAGCATGACTCACTAGCACCTATTATGGCATATAGTGCAGGTGACATCTATCAGCAAATTCAAGACACAATCACTGAGTATATGCTATACGAGCAACAGGTTGGTTGGAAATATACATGTAGCATCACCGCAGAGAATGGCAATAATCGCACTTATACATTGTATTTCACATATGCAAAAATACTTTCTACCAACAGCCAACTCGCTAACATCTACGTGAATGGAGAAAGCCTGGATGGATTCAACCCAGAACAATTCAATTACCTCGTAAAATTACCTGAAAATGCAGCGACTCCATCTGTATTAGTAGAAAAAGCTGAATACAAACAACAAGTGCAAACCATACTTGGAGACACCACACGCATCGTTGTCACAGCAGAAGATACCAACTATCAATCTACCTATTTGATTATTTTCCAACGTCAACAATCGTCATACTCATATCTTGATGCTATTTACATGAATGACGAACTGATTGATGGTTTCCGTGTTGATTCTTTTGAATATGACATTGAACTGCCATTCGGAACGATTGAACTGCCCGTCTTCACATATGACCTCGGACATGAGAAACAAACAGTGGACATCAACACATTGACTGCGGAAATCAACGGACGCACTCAGACTACAATTCGTTTCTCTGTTACTGCTCCAGATCCTGTATTCTCATCTGAGTATGATATTCGATTGATGATTGCTCAAAACGACAATAGTCGCCTTCGCATGCTAACAATCAAGGGAGATACTATCGCTAATTTCCATAGCGACTCGCTCAATTACGATATTGTGTATCCAATTGGTACCGATAGTACTGAATTGGCTCAACTATCTGACATTAAAGCTTTTGCAGAAGACACCAATGCTGTTGTCACTGTCACAGAAGAAGGTGTTGACTTTATCATCCAAGTGACAGCGCAAGATGGCAAAACCATCAGCATTTATCATGTCAAGCAGTCCATCCTACAAAGCAGTGACGCATCTCTGCAAATGATTCTTTTGGATAGCATCCCATTATTCGGCTTCACGCCTGATGTACTGGAATACACTTACTACATCAACAGCACACAGCCAGAGATTACTGCTATCGCTAATGACGCTGCGGCAACCATCGAATATGGTATATTCACGCTCGGAGAACCATACAATATTTATGTGACTGCTGCTGATGGCACTGAGTGCATCTACACCATCACCTTCTTTGAGACCACCATCAATTCAGCTGCCACTCCTACTGTCAATGATGTGTTATTTAGACATATCGGAGGTTCGTTAGACATAATGTTTGCCACATTGCGTAAGGGCGTTAGCGTAGGTGTATACGACCAACAAGGTCATCGTCTCTTCTACGCACCAGTACCAGAGTCTGATCAAAACGATGCTACCATCTTTGTCAATCCAGAAGGTATTGAATCGCTGATAGATGTACGTACACCATTGGTAACCTATACATTACCTGCTGCCAACCAATGCTATTTCTATGTCTTCTTTGAAAACGAGAAACGCAAAATCGCATCGGGCAAGTTTGTTGTAAAGCAATAATCAATGTTCCAACTTCACTCCCCATATCGTCCAACGGGCGACCAACCCGAAGCCATCCGCCAATTGGTGGATGGCGTTTGTGCGGGAGCAGAAGCGCAAACATTACTTGGTGTTACAGGATCTGGCAAGACATTCACCATTGCCAATGTCATCTCCCAAATCAATCGCCCTACCCTCATACTCAGTCACAACAAAACACTCGCCGCACAACTCTACTCCGAGATGCGACAGTTCTTCCCCAATAATGCGGTAGAGTATTTCGTATCATACTACGATTACTACCAACCAGAGGCGTACATCCCTTCCACCGACACCTATATTGAGAAGGACCTCTCCATCAACGAAGAGATTGACCGCCTACGCCTCAGTGCTATATCTGCCCTACTCAGCGGTAGAAAAGATGTCATTGTCGTATCATCCGTCAGTTGCCTTTACGGCATCGGAAACCCACAAGACTTCAGTCAATCATGTATCTCCATCACACGGGGTGAGGTGCGCAACATGAGCAATTTGCTCAACCAACTGGTTGATTCACAATATATTCGCAACGACAACGAACTCAACCGTGGACGCTTTCGTGTTAAGGGTGATACGGTTGATATTGCTCTTGCTTATGCCGATTATATTCTGCGCATAGAGTTCTTTGGCAACGAGATTGATGCTATCATGACCCTTGACCTTGCCACCAACCAAGTCATCGAGGAGTTCGATAACTACAACATCTACCCTGCCACTATCTTTTGCACAAATCCTGATAAACAAGCCGATGCGATTGCACAAATACGCCTCGACCTCGCTAACCAAATACAGTATTTCCAAGACATCAACGAACCACTATATGCTAAGCGTATTGAAGAGCGCGTGAAATACGATATCGAGATGATTCAAGAACTTGGATACTGCTCGGGGATTGAAAACTATAGCCGCTATTTCGATGGACGCGAAGCGGGTACACCACCCTACTGTCTGCTCGACTATTTTCCCAAAGACATGCTTCTTGTCATTGACGAAAGCCATGTCACTGTACCGCAGATTCACGCCATGTATGGTGGCGACCGTGCACGAAAAAACAACCTCATTCAATACGGTTTCCGCCTGCCCGCAGCACGCGATAATCGTCCACTCACTTTCGATGAGTTTGAAACTAAAACGGGGCAAACTATCTATGTCTCAGCTACTCCTGCTGACTACGAACTTAATCGTTCAAATGGTATTTTTGTAGATCAACTCATCCGACCTACAGGACTATTAGATCCCGAAATCGAAGTGCGACCATCAGAACATCAGGTCGATGACCTCATGGAGGAAATTCGTTTGCGCGTACAGAAAGAACAACGAGTGCTTATTACCACACTCACCAAACGTATGGCAGAAGAGATGGATGAATACCTCCGCAAGTATGGGGTACGTTCCGCTTATATCCACTCGGATATTGACACCCTCGAGCGCATACAAATCATGGAAGACCTCCGCAAAGGCCTATATGACGTACTTGTAGGTGTCAATCTCTTGCGTGAAGGACTCGACCTACCTGAAGTTAGCCTTGTTGCCATATTAGATGCCGATAAAGAAGGATTCTTGCGTGACCATCGCTCACTTACGCAAACAGCAGGACGTGCAGCACGACATGTGGATGGCAAAGTGATTATGTATGGTGATAAGATTACGCCTTCTATGCAACTCACTATCAATGAGACGCTTCGACGTCGTGAAAAACAAATCGCCTACAACCAAGCCAATGGTATTACTCCTACGGCACTCAACAAAACTATTGAATCAAGTCCACTCATCGCAATCATGCGCAAGGAGCAAGAGGAGAAACAACATCTTGAACAAAAAATACAAGATGCTTGGCAATCTGCACCATGGCAAAAATACGGTAAGAAACAACTCGAAAAAGCTTCTGAGCAACAGCGACGTGCCATGTTGGCAGCTGCCAAGAATCTTGACTTTGATACTGCCGCTCGCCTTCGTGACGAATGGCTACAGATGGAGGACAAACTGCAAGCTATGAATTAATTATCTTATTTTTTTTCTTCTTTAGCACTATAGTACTACCCCCGATATATTTTCAGTAGGTATAAGTAGCTACATTAATTGAAGGCTCTTTTTTCCAATCAATTAATTTTTTGACGCTCTTTACGAAATCCTTTCACATTTGCCGCAACACAAGAAACTTAATTTGTTAATTTTCCCTCTTAATCCAATCACTTAATGACTAATAATCAAGATCTCTAATAATTTTACAAATATATGAGGATCTGATATGGCATTTTTTGAATAATATAGATATCTGTTGGTTTTACACAACGAATGGATTATAGTGGTTTTTCTTCCCACATCCGAACGGTAGTCCCTGCTATAACTGTGGGGGTTTGTGATTTACGAATCACTGTGAGAGACGTTCGAACCACCTGTTTTTCTATGTATTGAAATAAATCACCTAAACTAACATCTCCCTTTGTTTCCTGCATTTTTTTTAGTAAGTAATAGGTAAAAAGGCCATGGGATTTTGCTTCATATTGATGCGCCACTTCATTACTAGAAGAAGCACTAAAAACCACCACATTGCCCTTGGGGATACCTGTATTAATTTTAACTACACCCTTTGTAGATGCGAGAGCTGACCCTGATTTGGTAAATCCACTAAAACATGCGTCTAAGAATACTACACTTTCTGAAGAAGTTTCAGATAAAGCATCAAATAGCTCACTTACTTTATACCCTGTAGTTGCTATATTCATTGCTACTCCATCTGTAGGAAGTAAATACATGCTTTTGGTCATCTCATCAGGGACACCATGCCCTGAGTAGTAAACGACAAATCGAGCATTATCCTTATATAGTTTATTATTGGAAATCTCGCGAATCCAACTAACTACTTCACGAATATTATTGTATGTAGCATCCTCCTTAAATCGTATATTCTCAGACGGTATACCTAACGTTTTGACACAATACTCTTTGAAGAAATAGCCATCATTGAGAGCAAAATCAACATCTGGAGCTTCATCATAATTCTTATTCGCAATTATCACTGCAAAAGTATTTTCTTGTATTCTAGAGGTTGTTGGAATTTGGATATCCACATCGGAATTACCCACAACATTGTGATTAGATTCAGTCAATTGCTTACCAAACTCAGTAGTAGATTGGTTTAAACGATGTATGAAGGCATTATAAGAGTCAGAAATATTGGATAAAGTTGTAAAGTTCTCGTTGGTCAAATCAACCTTCTTACCATATGCTGCAACTTTTCTGCTAACTATATCCTTTTTATTTTTTACAGGAACAATTAACTTTCCCTGGTAGTTTATCGCTCCATATCGATCTTGTGAATCACGAATCAATATAAATTCAGGTAGAAGTTCTACTATCTCAAATGATACAAAAGGGAATACCTCTTGTCCATTAAATGCGATTAAACCTGATGTGCCGTTAGACAAAGTAGCGATAAAAACATTTGATGCCAAACCTATTGACGAATAAATAGATGGAATAAGCACTGCACCATTCTTGCTACAAACTCCCCAGGAGTTATTACGTCTACACAAAAAACACCCCTCCCGATATTGGAGTTCATCATATTCACACGATAATATTAATTGGTCGGTAATAGAAGATAAAATACCATACTTACCATTGACAGACACTAATATATTATTTTCATGAAGCTTTGTTTGATACACCTTATTTTTACTAATACAAGGAATAACCTCATCCAACCGAGCATTCACAAGCCCATACCTACCATCCAATTTCACGTCAGCATACCCATCAGATATAGCTATACCATCATAATTAATTTCACTATAAGGACATGGTTGACGATATGTAAAAGACTGCCAATAATATCCAGTTTCAGGCTCTTCTGGCTTTAATGGTTCGGGATTATACGGTTTCTTAGGTGGCGTCAACAAATCTTCTCTCACAAGTATTTCTTTTAGTATGGCATCATAGCGAATATTTTCTGTTGCAGCAGCCTGCACAACCACAGAACCTATTGCCTTCAACATTCCTCCAAATATTCCACCAGAACTGCTATTGCTAGATTGACACTCATGCTCTGCTTGTGCCTTGCGTCGTGCAGTTGTAATCTCTTGCTCATACAATTCGCTTGCATGATGTTTAGCGACCTCTAGTTTAATGTTATACGCATTTAACTTTTGTTCGTATTCATTTTCAATTTCGCGATAGTTTGCATATCTTGACTCATATTCCTTCATCTCTAGTTGCCACTGGTCATGTAACTGCTTTTTTGCTAAATCTAACAAGTGAAACCGTATATATCCATCATATCGTTTATAATCAATCGCTCCAGATACTAAAATATTACCCATGTTATCAGCCATAGCGTATGTTTTATGATTATTCTGATGAGAAGTTAATAAATACCAGCCTCCATATTCTGGATAATATTGTACATCAGAATACCGCGACCAGAATGATTGTTCAATTGCTTGTTGCTGTTCAGTTAGCATAGCAAACGTCACCTCTACGAATAAGGTAATAAATAGCAATAGAGGTATTAACGGTCTAGCATTCATTGACGTAATTTATTAATAATAATTGTTTTACGAATTACCTGAAGATCTGCATCCTTTGATTGAATATCTAATAGCCAATCTTGCAGTTGTTTCAATTTGAGTTGCTGGAGCGAAGACGATAATTGATCTATCGCTTTAGAAAATGTATTTGGAGAATATACAATGTAAAACATATTCATTTCTCCATCATGAATACAACTCATAGCATATTCATCTACGAGTTCATTACCATCAGATTGTTCGTTAGAGAAAAACACATGCTTTTTATTTGCAGCGACACTATGTACACCTTGTGAACTGGATGAATATGGTAATAAACAAAAAGCATTAGCATCTTCATCCACAAGATAAACGCACAAATATCCTGCCACAGGGGATGTAAATGATAAAAACAACTGGTCTCCTTCATAAAACCTCTCTCTTTCATGACGTGGAGTGATGCCATTGCATAATATCTGAACAGAAACATCTATTTTGGGCTTTCTAATCTCTCGTACTTTTCCAAATACCTTAACATGGACTATATTAGAACCTGTAACTTCATCATAAGTGATTTTATATACTGGTTGTTTCAAATCACCTAACCATTCTCCCTTAACTTCTGATTCTCCAAGCAAGAAGTGAGAAACCTCACTTTCCCCATCAACAGCACGCATCATAGTAGTATGAGCCTGATTAACTATAGTACCAAAGCAATCTGCTAAACATTGCAAACGCGCACGTTCTAATGCTATTTGTTTTGCCTCTTCTATAGACACATTTGATGGAGCTATATACGTGTACTCACCAGAGGCATTAATGACAGATTGAGCAATCAATGTCCCTAGTGAGCATAACAATAATATGGTAATTAATACTACCTTCCTCATTCTCGGAAGCCAAGCACCTTATCTAGCTGATCACGAAGTCTTTGTCCTTTCTTTTCTAGCTCATCGCAAAGAATTTTCTTGGCCATCTCTTTTGCCATATCGCCATTATAAGCGATACGTACCATTACTTCGCGATTCTTGTTTTCCAGCACGCGATAACACTCCACGACTACAATGGTACGACCAATAGATTGACTAATCAAATTCTTGCTGGTCATCAATGTTTCTGAGATGCTAACAGCTTCTTCTGCGGACAACTGATTATTAGCCACGGTATTCTCTACCAACGCAGTAACCTCTGTTTGGATCTGTCCTGCCAGATTGGTGATTGCGAGTGAGGTGGCTGCTGTCTTAGCCGCATCATAATGTTCTGCGATAGACTGTGCATTAGCCATGATATACTTAGGGTATAGATCCTCGGTATATTCATACTCCATCAGGTAGGAACGTTCTAATTGTTTTTCCAATGGTAAGGCTCCTGGAGAAACAATCCAACCTTCTTTTTTCAGACGTTTTGCCTCCTTTTTGGTGGCTTTACTAACTTTAGCTGACAAATCTTTCTTTGCCATCTTATTAATTTCCTGACGCTCTTTGCGAATTTCTTTGGCGCTCGTTTCTGCAAAACTAGAGCCACATGCTATAATCAAGGATATAGCTACCATCATTAACTTTTTCATCATCACAATTTTTTAATGTTTATATTCTTTCTTCATTTAATGACTTGCGATCAAGGTCTCCAATGCCTTCACAAACACATGAGGGTTAGATGTACGAGTAGCAGAATAGGTCATCTTATGAGATGGATTCTTGTCTTGGTATGCAAAAATGCTCTCACCTGTACTCGGCAACACAATACCTGTACTTGTACCGCCTACCAGATCGATTTCAATCTCATCCCCACTCACATTGAGTGACAAGATATTGCGATAGAACACCGATTCTGCATCGCATGACTCCATTGTATCGGTCATCGTATCCCAACGATTCTTCAGCATCACCAACTTGTCACGTTGAGGGATAGCAATCACGTAATAGATATGACGCATCGTTACAAGCGGATTCGATGTGTGATCGCCATCCATATCTTCGTCCTCAAAGTAGTTGACAAACAGGATCTTTCCACGCATGTCCTTCTCATCAATATTGTATTCCTCAAGAGCTAGAGCAATAGGATCGTTACTCATGCTCAGGCATGGACTTTGTGGCGATAAGTAGTGGCGACAGAACTCCATATACTCATATTTAGTAGGACGTATTTGGTACATGCTCATCGCCATATTGTAGTTGAATTGCTTGTCCTTATTACGCTGAACTACCGCACTACGTTTCTTGCTTGTCGTACCTATGATGACCAACCAATGGATCACAAACATCAGTATGGGCAACAACTGTAGGCCTGCGCCTGCTAGCCCCATCCATGAGCGTTCAAAACCTTCGTACATCGCTACCGTATTGAGGTCTTGAGCAGGCTCACGATACAAGCCCAAACTGGTGGTGGCATCTTCTTCTGCCGGTTTGCAAGCTATCACTACATGCTTATCAAAGAATGCTTGCACCTCTGCCTGGGTCTGCTGATTGACTTTCTTTATTTTGATATTGCTAAATCCTACAGGCACCACATCCACTACCACGAGGGCAACAACCCAGAGGAAGAAATAGGCGATAGCCACCTTGATCATACGCCAAATAGGATAAAATGGTTTTTTTTCCATTTCTGGCTCAATCGGAGGATATTGATAATCAAAGAATTCTTCGCGAGTGGAAGTACTTTCCAAGGCGGATATATCATATTCTGGTATCCCCTTAGAAAAATACTGATACTCATCACGCTCTGATACAGTATCGATGGCACGGAATGTTTTCATTCCGACACCCAGCATATCACCTTGATCTTCAGCATCAGTTTGCGCTGGTTTTTGCTTACCATTCTTAATCTGCTCTAACCATTCAAGTGTCTGTCGGTCAGTGATTTGGATATGTTCCTCCAGTTCCTTGATCTCATCTGCCTCTGGCACCATGGTGCAGATACGTTCAAACAACTCTACGGGCTGTTCGCCTTTGACCTGCAGGCCATTTGCTATAAACGCACCTTGACGCAAGATCATCTGGAGAATCAGATACTTACGTTTCGCCTGACGGTTGGTGGCTGTATGCAGCCATTCCTCAATACGCGTGGTGATAGTGTTTTTCAAGTGCATTGGGTTATGCCCCTCAAACAGCGAAAGTGCAAAATAATAGTAAACGTCTGCATCCAAAGGCGACTGATCAACAGCCAACTTAAAGTTGCGTTGTGCCAACTCATAGTTCTTCAAGCCCATATACACCAATCCCATACCGAATAACGCATTGGTATCTTTAGGATTAGCTTCGGTTTGCTGCTTGAAGAATTCAATATAATCGTTGGTTAAGTTACTTGGTAATTGCAATGGGTTAACCTCGCTTTGCACGAGGTTAACCGCATGACATTTAGGACAAGTTGTAGTCCCTGCAGGCAGAGGTGCCGTACAGTTCTTACATCTTAGGATCTTCAGCGTTGCCATCTTTCAATGCCTTTTGTTGTTGAATCTTCTCGTTAGCTGCTTCAACAGCCTTGGTAGCGGCTTTCTTGGCTACCTCACCTGCCTTACCTGCAACAACTGTAGCCTTGCTTGTCAATGCTGCTGTAGCGGCTGCCACCTTTGACCAATCATGATTGCGTTTGAGAGAAGTGATGGTCACATGGCTCATAATATAAATAGATACGAAGCTAAATACACATGCCGCAGCTGCCAACAAGCACAATTTGATAATGATAATAACAATATCCAATGGATTAGACTCCGTATGCGATTCTCTTCTGCCGCTTGAATATACTGTAGTTACTCTTGTCTCTGGGAAGAACTCCAAAGCTAGACTTGCTCCCAACAAGAAAGATGCTAAGCCAAAGCCAATCTTTTGCAGTTTATCCAAACGTGCACTCTCAGCGCGGTAGCGAGTGATATAGTAACCATATTGGTGGCTGCTATAGATATAGAATGGAGTCAAAAGTATTACATAAATAAAAATCAACCATACGAAGCGGTCCAAACGACGAGCATCACGCAACTTGCTTTTCAGACTTTTTAGTGTTTTCTTTTTATATTCTTTAAACTTCATCTTGTTTAACGCTTCATATTCCTCTAGATACTCTTCTAGTCCTTCCTCGTTGCGCTTAATTGCATTTTGGAGTCTTTTCTTAGTTTCCTTGGTTTGAGCAGTATCCAACTTTTGTTTGAGCTCCTCAATCGTCTTTACCTTTGCGTTATAATTATTCTTGATTATTCGTAGGTCATTCGCCTTGGTGAAATTTGCAGTAACTAAATCAGGATGCCCTACTTCGGTATTGCAATCAGCATATGCAATCGTAGTATCTTGCTTTTGCCAATTCTTGACCATATTCACCTTTGCCTCTATCCTTTCTCTATCTTGAGAAACCTCACCTGAGATATAGAACATGATGAAGATTGACAAGATACATCCTGCGATCAACGACCACTTGAAGGTCCAGTGTTTCTTTCTTGACCATGTTACGATGTCGCGCAACTCGTCATAACGCTCCTTGAAGTACTGGTCATTCTTATCTTTCACCTCCGCTTGCGCGCGATCCAAAAGGCGATCCATCTCATCGCACTCTGCCTCTGAGCATGGATATACGTCATCGATATCGACTGTCTGCTTATTAGCATCCTCTATGGTGATATTGCTACTTGTGCACATCGCTGCATCCAAGAATTCATACGCCTTCTCGTTGGCAGGATTGGCTTTCATTTTCTCTTTTAAGTCGTCTTGCGTGAAGGACACATAACCATTCTCATGTGTCTCACGTCTTTTTTTGAATTTGTCTTTAAAGAATCCCATAATTGTAGTGTTTTTTAAGTTATTTTTATGAATTTATCAAATTATCTGCTTTCTGACGCAAACTCGCATAGCGCGCCGCGAATTGCTTAGGTGCCACCGACTCTGCCTCCATTATCAATTGCTTCCACGCACGCTCTGTCTCGGGCTTAGCATGTTCTTTTGCCAATGCTTTCAACTCATCACGAAACGCACGAATATCCATCGTTGTATCTTCCAACTGCGTTTGTTGTGCGTGATACTGCGTGTCTTGACTACCTATAATACTAGCTAGCACAATCCATATCAACGATAATACGCCGATAACCAACAAATAGACTTTCAAGTCCACTTTCTCCGACAAGAACAGCGAGTAAATCAACATCCACAACAGCGAGACCACCAAATAGCCCATGGTGTGCATGCCTACAAACACCTTGAAATAAGGCGTTTGAGCCGCATCGCTCTTCAGTTTACCCATATGGAACCAGCCAAAGAACAGTCCTTCCAGCACCACAAGATATACCATATTTATATAGAATAATTTATCTGGTTCTTCAGGTGCAAAGACCAGAAAACCCAACAGCGTTACCACTACAGTCAAGAGACCTGGTAACCAAGTGTAGAATGGATTTGTTTTCATAAGCTATCACATTGTAGGTGGAACAGGAGGAGTTGGCGCACCCATAGGAGGAGGGGTTGGCACGAACAATGCCGCTAACTCTGGAATCGTATTCGCAGCAGCCCACTGTGGCATACCGGCTTTCCATGCTAGTGTATCTGCGCGCAATACACCTTGTGCTACCAACTGCTGCAAGATAGGCATATCATACGGACCCGCCTGTGCGTTATTCAAATAGAGATAAATCTGCACTGCTTGAGGTGCTGGTGGAGGAGGTGTAGGAGTAGCACTCATCGCATTTTGGGCAATTCCTCCCATCATACCACCCATAGCACCACCCATGCCAAAGCCCATACCGAGTCCCATACCAGCCCCCATCATGCCACCCATTGGACCTGTATTGCCTGCAGCAGTCTCCATCACATCCAACTGACGCTCTTGTTGGTAAGTAAAACCTTGTATTGAACGACTTGCAGCTTGCGCTTGAGCATTGATAACCATTTGATAGTTAGGGTCATCCTCATGAGGATTAATTCCTTCTACATCAAACTTCGTTAGCTCTACACCATAGTCTTCAAAGTACTCATTCAAACTACGTTTCGCAAAGTCCGAGAGGTCAAACAGGTAGTTATTCACCTCCGTGATACTCACACGTTGCTGGCTAAAATACTTGCTCAACGCCACCGTCACACGCTGGCTGACTGCCGAAGTAAACTCATCTACAAAATCATTCAGATACAACTCATGGCTTGTACCCAAATACTCACGTATAAACGCTATCGCATTCGTGATACGAAACTCATACGTTCCAAATGCACCCACGCCGATGGTCACCCCCTGTGGAGTACCCGCCAATGTATAATCGCGTATCGTCAGACCTGTTCCCCAGCCACCCTCGTCACCAGCAAAACGCTGACGAGTAGTGTTCACCACATACAACGAAGTCTTGAACACTGTATCACCGCCATATGGGATACTCATGATCTTTTCCAAGAACGGAATATTGTTTGTGGACAGCACATGACCGCCAGGCTCAAACAGTTCGGAGTACATGCCTTCCGACATAAACACCATCTGTTGTCCCTCTTGCACCGTTACTTTCGCGTGCGTAGAGAGATTGTCGTATGGATAACGATGTACCAAACAACCTTTCTCCAGATTCACAAACACATTGTCAATAAAGCCCTTACGAGCATCACCTTGACCGTCAAATGTCTGACCATCACTACGAAATTTATCAAACAATCCCATAAGTCTATTGTTTTAGAAGATTATGTATAATACCCCATTGTCCCCGTTTTACATCAAAACGGAGACACACTAATTGTATTAAAGCGTGAACGCAAACGATACCGTACCGTATACACAGTAGCGGGTTCTACATGAAAAATACTTGCTATCACCTGCGTGTCAATACCAGCTAAGAAACACACGATATATAGCAGGTTAGCTTTGGTTAATGGAGCAGATGCACACTCATAAAGATTCAGAATCAGCTCAACATCTACCGCGCGAACCGAAGTCAAAGCACGATTCTTCACATCTGCAGAAAGAGAAGATGTATGAATCTGACCCTCCAATTGAGTCAGCGCATTTTGAATAATCAGTACCTTACTTTGCATAGCATATACCTATTCCAAATTTAGAATAGTGCTGCAAAAGTACTGCTTTTTTGCCTATTTTCATATAGACAAATATAGACAAATGCCTATATGCTAAAAAAAATAAATAATTTTTGAGTATTTTAATACGAAAACGGATAGTCCGAATCGAATTTCTTACGCAAACGATACCGCACTGTATAAACACTCGCAGGCTCCAAAGACATGAAGTCTGCTATTTCTTCCACCGTCATACCTGCCGCAAAACACAGGATATACCGTTTATCCATCGTCGTTATCTTCTTGCCGTGACTCAACATCACCTGTATATGACCTAAATCCAACTCACGCAACTGTGCCACTGTCCGCTCCACATAATCGCGTCGAGCACCACCCTCCAACTGCGCCACCAAATCATCTACCAATATCATCAACGGATCTACATCCGTCTGACTTTCCAAACTCTGAATCGTTTGGCGCATATTATCTGCCTCCAAAGCGGCCTCATACAACTTCGCCTCGGCATTCCTTCGACCCAACACCAACAGCCAACAGCCTATTACCAACAATAGCAATAGCAGCCACAATGCCACCAGCAACCATCTGCCTCTACTATGCTCTGCCACCAACTTATCCATCTCCAATTGTTGCTTCTCCACCTGGTATTGCGTTTGTACCTCTTGTAGCACTCTGCGTTTATCTTCATCATAGCGCAACTCATTGTTATCCAGCAATTTCTGTTGGTATGTAAATGCTTTTCTCCAATGCCCTTGTTCTTCATGAATCATGGCCATGAACTTATACGCCTCGCCACGCTCGGTCACCACCGTGTTGGGCGAGGTCTGAGCCACTGTATCTATCAACTCCAGCACATGCAGCATCATAGCCTCTGCCTCTGGATAATCCTTCTCATTATACTCTTGCCATGCTTCCAAATCTACGATACTAATCAGTGCCTCCAACGAGTCCTTACGCGTGCGCGAATCTTTTATGGACGCGCGCGCAAGATCCAAATAATGCCGCACACTATCCACCATTGAGGGGTGAAAATAGACATCATAAAAGAATGCCATATTGTAGTAGTTCCACACAGGCACAATATTATATGCCACAGGATTATCTATCTGTTCCAAGGCATCTATTGCGCTCCACCCATGCTCAATCGCCAAATGTATGCTATCCTCCATATACGAATAATACCCCGACTTTACCGAGTGATAGTTGTATGCCACCAAGATCGAAGGATACTGCTTATATAGCAATCGCAGCTCTTCACATTGCGCCCGCATATTCGCCCAGTCGGCGATGTTCATATACTCTATTGCCCGCTCATACAAGCACATAGATGCCATATCCCAGTTCTTCGTCTCAACAAATAGGTCATAAGCTTTGATTAGTTTCTTTTGTGCATCGGCTGATCTTCCCTTATCAATATCATGCAATGCCTCCAGACGCAAAACATACGGATCAGTCGCTTCCTGCCCATACGCCATGCATCCTACTCCATACTTCATATCCACTACTGAATACGACACCAAGAACAATATCAATAATACTTTCTTCATTCCGCCGACAAAATTACTATTTTTTCTTGAATTACACAAATATTTTACGATAACTTCTCCTATCAACTACAAAGACAACAACGCACCCTATTACCTTTACGGCAATAGGGTGCGATAGTTTCACATATTATTACTTCATTTCTTGACCAAGCATATTGTACATCTTACCATCACGTACAATCATCACTTGACCATTACGGATGACTTTCTCTATAGAGATAGTATCTACATCCACATTATCTACGCCGGTCACCACATCTGCTTTGTCACGAATATCAAACTCCTGCCAAACCGCAGCAGCACGATATTTCGGACCCATGCCATAAGGCACGTGCACAGGGATACTACGACTCACATTCTCAAATGTCTTGCTATCTACTACTGGAGGTTCCGTCGCATGAACAGTAATCTCACCCAACTTCGCGCACAACGCAAAACCATTGTCTGCTATACTCTCTAATGAAGAAGGCAATACAAGCGACTCCAAGTATGCGCAACCATAGAAAGCACCATTGCCAATCGTTGTCACACCTTCTGGAATATCCATCGTTTGCAGATTGATACACTCGTAGAATGCCCAATGGTCAATCGTCTTCAGTTGGCTATTTTGCGCGAACTCCACACTAGTCAAACTACGGCAATTCTCAAACGCACGCTTATGAATCGTCTTCACGCTCCTAGGAATAGTCACATCCGTCACAAACATCAAGTCCATAAACGCATTGGTACCCAGACTGGTAATACCTTCCGACAAACTGATTGCCTCCACTTCGTCCGCATACACATTCCATCCATACGCACTCTGGTTCCACATCTCGCCTGTTCCTTTCAATGCCAACGTATCATTGGTAAAGGTATAGAGAATATTATCGCCACAGAAGTCACCCACCACAAACAACACTTCCAAAGTGGTATCTTGATCCATTACTACGCTACGTGGATTATCTGTCACGCCGTCAGCCCATTTCCAGAAACGATAGCCTGCGAATGCAGTCACTTCCAATACCGCTTCCTCACCTGGGTAATAAGCTCCTGCGCCTGCCACATGACCTTGCTTAGCATCACACTTCACCGTCAGTTGGTAGGTGCTGATTGCACCAAAAGTAGCCGTATAAGTCACATCCTCCGTCACTGTCACCACGCGTGGATTCTCTGTATTACCGTCGTTCCATGCTACGAACTCACAACCCTCGCGAGGGATAGCCTGGATAGTTGCCTCGTCGCTGGTACATGTGTTTGGTGCTACCACGATCACCTCACCCATGCGGTTGTCGCTGGCTTTCACGCTGAGTACTGCTGCAGGTATCTCGTACATACGATCCTTGTACGATGCCCAGTTGGCATCTTCCACATAGAACTCCTTGTTGCCGCACAACACATTGATGGCCATATTAGCAGGTGCACCAGAAAAGGTCTTGCTAGATATCGTCGGTGGCATCAATGGCAACAGATTAATAGCCGTGATACCATCGCTGTTTGACAATATAGAACTACCTAAAGACATCACCGTACTTGGAATGGTCAAAGAGGTCAGTCCATCACATTCACAGAAGGCACGCTCTCCAATCGAGGTCAATCCTTGAGGCAGTTGAATCGTATTGAGGGAGCCACATCCGTTGAACGCACTCACACCAATCGATTTCAATCCCACTGGAAGAGTTACATCCGCAAGCGACTGACAATTTACAAATGCCTGATTAGGAACACTTGTCAGCTTATTAGGCAATACAATCTTGCTGAGTGCACGACAATCTTGGAAAGCATAATCTCCCAAAGTTGTCAAGCCGCTTGGCAATACAATATTGCTCAACGCAATGCACCCATAAAAAGCACTATTTGCAATATTCGTCACACCACTTGGTATATGCAGCGATACCAAATTGCGGCAAGACGCAAAGGCTTGCGTACCAATGGTGGTCAAACTAGAAGGTAATGTTACCTTACTCAGGTTAGGACAATTTATAAATGTATTATCCAAGATACTCACGCCCTCAGGTATCTCTACCTCCACCAAACCCGTACAACCTGCAAAAGCTTGGGTCATGACGCGAATCGTACTAGGCAACTGAATCGTTTGCAGGGATGAGCAGTCTTGAAAAGCATAACCCTCAATAGTGGTAAGTCCCTCTGGCAAAATCACCTTAGACAATGCAGGACAACCTAAAAAACAACTATTAGGAATGATCGTTAGCTTCTTAGGCAGACTCACTTCTGTTAGCGACGTACAGCCGCGGAGCATACCCGCGCCCAAAGTAGTTACATTAGCACCAAACACAATGGTCTTCAAACTAGTACAACCTGCAAATGCTCCTCCTACTACAGTCGTCACATTGTCAGGAATCACCACTACGGATAGATTCTTATTATCCGAAAATGCACCCGTATAGCTTCCTTCGCCAGCGATTGTGGTAAGCGATTGTGGCAAACTAAGGCTCAACAAATTGCAAAGATGGAAAGCGTTGTGCTCTATGGTTGTCACTCCTTCAGGAATAGTCACGGAGGTCATATTAGAGCACCCATAAAAAGCACCATATGCAATATGTGCCATAGATTTTGGAATGGCTACGGAAGTCAAATTCACACATTCTCTAAAAGCATACGAGCCAAAAACCGACACATTGTCTGGAATACGAATCTGGCTCATACCACAACCTTGGAATGCTCTTTCACCAATAGTCACCAAGCTATCTGGGAGCACAATATTAGTCAAAGACGAACAAGCTCTGAAAGTTCCCGTTTCAATAGTCTTGATATTTTTAGGAACAACCACAGATGTCAACGAAGTACACGAACTAAAAGCACTTTGACCTATACTTACTAGCGATTCAGGCAGAGTCACAGAACTCAAGTTTCTGCAATCGTAAAATGCGCTCTGACCAATGGTTTGCGTACCATTGTGTAGCGTCACCTTGCTCAAATCGGAACAATAGATGAATGCAGATTCCCCCACTGAAAGCACACTGGCTGGAATATCAATCGCACTAAGTTTGCTGCAATTATTAAAAGCACCATTCTCTATATACACCAACCCCCCAGGCAATTGCATACTTGCCAGCGCAGTACAACTGAGGAATGCACCTACACCTATAGTTTGCATTTTTGAACCTTCTGCAAAGGTCACTCTACTAAGCGCAGGACACTCCCGAAATGCCTCCCTACCGATACGAGTAACTTGGTTCGGAATTGTCACCATGCGCAGTTTACTACAATAGGCAAACGCATAATCTCCTATGACTGTCAGCTCTTCTGGCAAAACCAGTTGTACAATACTTCCGCGAACAGAAGCCCAAGGTTGAGATCCTGCAGCATTAAAATTAGTCATCGGACCAGAACCAGTAATAGTGAGAGTACCATTTGCATACTCCCAATTGAGATTAGCCCCACAGGTGCCACTCTCTGCGCGCAATCCTAATGATAGACACAAGAACAACGCAACAAGCGATAAAAACTTTTTCATACGCATTGTGTTTAAAAGATTATAGAAGTTATATATATGTTATGTATATTTTTTACCTACTTCAAATCGTGCTGCAAAGGTACTGCTTTTTCTGCTTATTTCATATAGACAAATCTAGATAATCACTACCTACCACAAAAAAACGGCTGCACTTTTGTACAACCGTTCCCTTGCCTATAACCTATAGCGGCTTTGCCGCGTCCCATAGCCAATAGCCCACTAAGTGGGCGTCCCCTCTACGGTCTGCCACCAGGACCACCGCTACTAGTGTAATTGCTCAGTGTCACCGAACTACCACCACTAACTGTACCACCTATATTTGCTGCGCCATCGAAATACGTTGTGCCGCCACTAACCGTCACACCCGACTTCAACGCAGGAGTAGAAGAGGTATATACCACCAGTTTCTTACTTCCACTGCCTCCAGGACCGCCACCAGGACGACCACCACCCGAGCTTGATGTAGTAGCCGTAGGAGTCTTAAACGCTGCTACCAATTCACTGCCATTGTACAACGCATACCATGCCTCTGCCGTAAACGAAGTCGTCTGCTTGCATGTACCGCCTGAGATTTGTGCACCACTCTCCAAACCGCCAACGGCTATCAGCGTACCACCTTGCACATACAGTTTCTTCTGCTCCTCCGAGTTGGCATCAATAGCCACCTCTGGCGAGTTCGCTCCAATAGCATACACCAAACCGCCCTTCACATACACATTACCATTGCCGTCAATACCATCATTATTCATCGCACGCGAATACACATAACCGCCTGAGATGATCAAATCACTACCGTCACCGCCCACATTGATACCATCGTCATACGAATTGACTGTCACTTCGCCGTCCGAAATCAAAATCGATGTCTTACTCTCAATACCTTCTGCGTTCTTACCTGCGGTAGCCACGCTAATCTTTCCACCAGAAATAGTGATCGCGCCATCGGCTTTCACACCTTTCGAAGAAGAATAATAATCGCTATTCACATTATCCGTATTACCCGTATAATTGGTATTCTCCGTCGTTCCGTTGTGGTAGTACAATGCACCTTTGGTCACGATAGTCACCTCGCCACCCGACAATTCAAATGCCGCATCGCAGTTGATACCCTTACCACCAGCACCTGTGCTGGTCAAAGTCAAAGTACCGCCTGAGATAACCACTTTAGCATCACTTCCCAAGCAAGCAGCAGCTTTAGTCTTCACATCTTCCTCATCCCACTTGCCTTTTCCTGTGGTAGTAATATCAATCACTCCACCCTTCACTATCAAATCGCCTTCTGACTTTACGCCCTTGGCTGCAATACCCGCAGTATTGATGGTAATCTGTCCGCCTTCCAAATAGATGTTTCCACTATCTTCATCCTCGTGGTCCGCAGTTTCGCCTGTTGAACCAACTTCGGTATCATCAATATCGCATTGTATGCCGTCATCCTCTACACCACTAATATCGAGCACACCACTCTTCATCAAGAAGTATTGCCCGCAGTTGATACCATCACCTGCAGCAGATTTGACAACGAGAGTAGCATCCTTCACCGTCATATACTCACCTGACTTTATCGCATGCTTCACATTTCCAGTCACAGTCAGTGTACCTTTGCCAGAGAATTCTGGATGTCCTTTCACATACAACGCACCCTTCTGCGAACCATTAGCAGCATCTACGAGCGTATTGCTTGTGCCTTCCAATACTTTCACCTTGATGCGCTTGCCATTTTGGATATGCACAGCAGCACCCGAAGTCACAGGCTTGGCATTGGTCAATGTCAAGCCATTCAACTCCACAGTCGCTTTATACGAACCCGACATATAAAACTCGCCATCCTCAGAACTCCCTGACAATGTATAAGTGATCTCCTCAGCTAACTCGCTACTTTGCTCTATATTCACATGTGCGCCACTTGTGGTGATAGTCAAGTATTGCGCCACATTGCCTGCCACGGTGATAGCAACCGTCTGCCCATTGTACGCTACTGCTACCGTGTTATCTTTCACCGCCGACTCATCCACATACATCGTTGCTACATCCGCCAAGGTGAACACCTTATTCATAATTGTCAATGTAGTACCCTCAGCATAATTCATCACCCCTGCTTGGTCGGCAGGAAATTGATAGTTCACTTGCCCTACTTGCATATTCAGCGTTTGAGCATTCAGGAGTCCACAAATAGCGAAACAACTGATTATCAATAGTATTATCTTTTTCATTTCACTACAATTGTTTGCGTTACACTTCCATTAGAAATCACATACGCACCTGCGTTAAGCGTTTGAGCCGCCTCCATCAGCGAACCGTACACGCCAAGCGAAGTGCCCGATACGCTAAATACTTGCACAGGAGTATCTGCATTCAAAATATTCTCTACTGCACTTACAGTACCATCCTCCGAGAATTGCATTGATTTCATTGCTGTTAGTAACATACTTACCGTTCCTTCTGCATTGGTTATTAGTAAGTCGCTGCCCTCCACATTCAGTGTCAGATTCTTAACATTGAAAATAGTGTTAGTGCCTTCTGTATTGGTAAATACAAGAAAATTGTACGTGCTTGCATGTGCCATCATCGTCGTGCAAACAGCCAATAGTAAGAATACTTTTTTCATAGGTATTATGTATTTCTATCAAAATTTACTGCAAAGATAGTATCTTTTTTTGAAATATACAAATTTCTTGTAAGTTTCGGGAGCACCATAGGACATCACTAAGACATCTGTGGGCTTTCGGTGGCTGTATTAGGTCGCTCTCAAGTTGGCTTCAGGCTACGCGACCACTTCGCGACCACTGTAGCACATCTATTGCCTAAATGTGTCCTATTTGTGGGCAAAATCCACCGTATGTTCTTCACTTTTCATTCTTCCACTTTATATACAAAGAGCCCCTCATCGTAATGATGAAGGGCTCTGAAAATGGCGGCTACCTGTCGCGTCTAGCTATCTTGTGCATTGACTATCGCCTTGCGACAGCTCACCCTTGCCCCAAAACGTTATGCTCGACTAGACAATTTCATCCGCTCCATAGTTTATCAATCCATCAAAGCCGATCAATCCACCCAACAACCGGCAGATTAGTGCCAAATTTTGCACAAAATGCAAAATATATTTGCATATATCAGAATTTATTTGTAATTTTGCAAGCGTCAAGTAAAATAGGGGTATTATACACCCGCAAATACGGAGCACAAAACTATGGCACGACCAATTAAAGACGCTAAACCGGAGAAAGTAACATATAAAATAACAACATTACCGCCTATGGCATAAAACAACAGACAAACAACATACATAAATAAAGCGTAATAAGCCCAACTTGATTGTTTGAAACCCTAGACAAGTTCACAAACATCATTTATTCTTCAAGTACGGTTTATGCACGTTCACGTATTAGCGTGAGTTTTCCGTGCATTTATTTGAAGAATAAAGGTAAGTCTAGGACCTCAAACAATCAAATGAAGCGAACGAAAGCGCACGCTTTTTCGTGTCCTATTACGTCCTATAGCATCTATTGCGACATATAATAACAAAACCAACAATAATTTTTAAAAGTGCGCCCGATACTCACAGGGTGTGACAAAATGAAGAAGTTACTTATTCTAATGTGTGGTTTGTGGTTAACAACCCCCATGAATGCACAGTTTTTAAACCGTTTGATTGATGCAGCGAAGAAGAGTGCTGAAGATGCCATTGAGCAACAAGTGAACAAAAAAGTGGAAGAGGGCATTGATAAAGCCTTCAACCCGGAGGTTCCCGAGAAGGAGCAACAAGAACAACAGCAACAGGAAGAAGCTGAACCCCAACAACAAGCGGTTCAGCGGCAACCGCAAGCACAAGCACCTACTCCCGCTTCGACAAAAACGTTAGAAAGCGCCTACGCAAAGTCCGACTTCGTACCCGGCGATGAGATTATGTTCGAGGACGATTTGGTCGGCGAACAAATGGGAGAATTTCCGTCCAAATGGGATCTGCTGGAAGGTAATGCTGAGATCGCTTCCGTTAACGGAAAGACGGTCATCAGCCTCACCGACATCTCCACGGAAATCATGCCGCTCATGGAAAATCAGAAGAACTATCTGACCGAAGCCTTCACGCTCGAGTTTGACTTCCTCGGCGGTAGTGACGAGAAATCCATTTATTGCGATTATATCATCCACCTCAAGAATATAGAGGGAGAGGACGTTGCTACCATCAATCTCAACGGTACAGCTTCCGGCTGGGCTTATACATCGTGGATCACCGTCAGCGGAGAACAGCGCGAGAACCGTTCTGCAGCGCCGGCTAAAGAGGAGGAATGGAACCATGCGGCCTTGTCCTTCAACAAGCGTGCACTCAAGGTATACCTCAACGGCAGCCGTATAGTCAATATCCCTAACTGTGCTCGCCCGCAGTACTTCACACTGCAGCGTTCCTACTGGGCAGACCATCGTAATTTGATGACCAACGTGCGTCTGTGCAAAGGTGCAGTACCTCTGTATAACCGCCTTATAACCGATGGTAAGATTATCACCTATGCCATTACCTTCGATATCGGCAAGGCAAATATCAAACCCGAATCGATGACCGAGATCAACCGCATCGCCCAACTGATGAAAGACAACGGTGACCTCAAGTTTGAAGTGCAGGGACACACGGACAACACAGGTACCGTGGCCGGTAACCAGAAACTGAGCGAACAACGCGCGCAGGCGATTGTAAATAAATTAGTAGAGATGGGCATCGCTGCCAACCGCCTGTCCGCTAAAGGAATGGGACAGAGCGCCCCGCTTGCGGATAATTCGACCGACGAAGGTCGTGCAAAAAATAGACGTGTAGAATTTGTTAAAAAGTAAAACGATATGAAAAAATTAATCTTAATGGCAGCAATCATGCTGACCATGCCATTGATGGCACAAGAGGAAGAAGTATGGCATTACACGCAGGGCTGGATACCTTCTTGGTACTCCACCTCTATTAATCTCGATGATATTAAAGCCGCTTCGACTCCGAAGAATATGTTGGAGGCTGTAGACCGAATGCCGGCGTTCCCGACCGCAGAGCAAATCTACACGGTGGAAGCCAAAGAAAAAGCCTTGCGGGATATCTATCAGCCATATGAGAAAGCACTGTTTGCTGCTTGGGATAAGAATGGCGAGGTAAGTCGCGATGTGGACCGCCGCATTAAGGTAGCAGGCGAGAAACAGCAAAAGAGCAACCAAAAGTCCATGGCGCAGTACCAGAGTAACGTGAACGCAGGTCTCATGCCTTCTCAGGAAGAGATGATGCAGCTCTATATGTCTGGTGAGATCAAGGAGAACATGTCCGAAGCACAGATGATGGACGTAATGGCTGGTAAGTTCGCTGCTAAATGGGGGATCTCCAAGCAGGAGTACATCAAAATCATCAATATGGCGCAATCCAATCCCAAAGGAACGGAGGCCTATCTCAAATCGAATCATCCTGATCTTTACAAGCGTCTCTATGCAGCCAACGCGCCGTACGGCAATGAGAACGTCCATGCCGACGATCCTCGCAAACCGGAATTCGATCGCATCAATGATGGACTGCTCAAAGCGCAGGACGACCTGCAGGAGGCTCGTGTTGCCTATGGAGATAATCTTCAATATAGCCAAACCCATTCGAAGTATATGAAGATTTACGAACAGATGGAAAAAGAGTGGGATAACAGTCCCGAGGCAAAGCAGATTGAGACGATAGAAGCGGCACTGCAGAAACGCATTGAAGAGTGGTCTCTGACACTTAATAATGTAAAAGGCGACGTTCCTTATCCCGCATGGTTCACCACTGAGCGCCAGAAAGAGAATACCCTCATTGACCAATGGAACAAGCGTTGGGCAACGAAATGGATAAAAGTGGCAGAAGATGGCGACAAGGCATACCGTCCGATCTTCAGACGCATCGCCGAACTGGGTATGGAGAACGATAAGATAGGTCAGCAAGGCGACACCGAGGAGATGATTTATCTGACGAATAAGAAATTAGTGTGCACACTCTACGGTCAAATGATGAGCCTTTATGTTCCGATAAGAGACGCGATGGCTTTCCCTGCCATCGAGCATGTAGCAACAACCGGCTACACGATTGTTGAAGCGTTCTAAATTATACGAAATCAATCATATCCCGCATGTAGCTCACCAAGAGGAATCGTACTGCTGGACATTCTTCTTCAAGGGATAAACCATATTCCCAAGAAGTAAACACAATATAATTAACAATCTTTATTAACCTCAAAATTTACAAAAAAATGAAAAAATTAATCTATTCAGCCGTAATGGCTTTGGTGCTCAGTTGTTTCATCGGTTGTATACCTCGCGTATCGGTAGGTGATGAACCGCAATTGGATGAAACGAACAGCACATTGGATGGCAAGTACTATGACAACACGGAGTACAAGTGCTGGAAATTCACATGGGAGTACACCGAGAAATCAACCGGAGAAGCTGATGTTCACGAGAGTGGCGTTGACTACGAATGGTTGACGGAATTGTGGGCCCAGTATGAAAAAGCTATGTGGTTGTACTCACACAATGTAAGTGCTTCAGCTTATGGCGCAAGTGCTTCGGTTACCGGTAAGTGCACGCTGGAGCAAACGCCGGATGACGAAAGTACGTGCTATGATCGCGACGAAGATTAATAGTAAAGGTCTGATTATCAACCATTGAGATATCATATTTTTTCAAGCGCGGAGCATTTATTGCCCCGCGCTTTTTTTTAGATGTCATAATTTACGGAATCCTCATCCTCCGCGGGGAGAAGGTGTACAATGCGCTGTGCCTCAGGAGGAAACGAAATACATGACTTGCGAAACGTACGGCAAGGGATAACTGCCGCAGAAATCAAGTAGTCATATCGTAGCAATAAGCAAGAGCCGTGCGAGAGTGCGGCTCTCACTATATAAACTCGTCCCGTAGGCGATAGTATATACTCAATCGAAACGTTTTGGAGCTGTTGGGGAATGCGTAACACGGAAATAATCGTGCCCCATAGGGGTTAAGAACACGGGGCAATGTGTTTTTGATGAGTATATACGCTATCTGCATAGTTTATAAGGCTATTAAACAATAAGACTACAACACTACCCGATACAAACTTGGGACTCCAATAATACAAGCCGACATAAAACAAAGGCGGCTACAATAAGGAATTCTATGTGCGTGCAGCAGTGAGGGCTGCCCGCACTCGCGCAGCGCACTTACTCCTTCGAATGTCCCCCGGACATTCTCGGTGCGCCTCAATCGCTTCACCAGCACAACGCGGCAGACCTGCACTGCGGAATATTGTGGGAGAGGAGGTAGCCGCCACTTTGAGAACCTCTAAGATTCGTCTCGGGGGTTCTTTCTTTGTATAGCATGTCTGGCGATGCAAGCGGTAAGCTGCCCCCATCCTATAAAGAAATTTTGCGGAGCAAAGACAAAGCCGTGAGCGAAGCGCAGCAATCGATAGAGCGGAGCGGCAGAGAACACCTTATTAAAAAAGGGGGAAAGAAAAAATCGTTAAACCAGAAGTGAGTGAAACGAACTCCTTGTTGAAATCATTCGAACGAAGTGAGATAAGAACTACTTGTTGGATATAGACAAATAAAAAAGTGCCTACAATAAGGCACTCACATATAAAATATAGTTAAATACATCATTCTGCTTTTTCTGGGAAATAGATCCTGCGAAGAAAACTATCTATTTTTTCTTTTCTATTCTCGGTTAGTAAGTATTGCTTTTCTTCTGTACTAAAATTGTGTATCCCAAAATTATAAATATATGAACCGCTTATAGAATAATAATCCGATGAATATGGTTTACTATTTGCCACAATATATTCCCAAAATATAGAGGACTCTAATATTTTCTGCAAAACACATAGAGTCTCAACATTTTCTCCCACGAAAGCAAAGCCATTATAAAAGTACAAATTTGGATTATCTATAAGTATACAGCGAGGAGCTCTATTAGCAATTTTAGGGACAAACAACTTAAGAGAAGGCAGATTTAGAGACTGCGTTCGCCCAAACTGATACCATATATCATAATTTTTCCCCTTCCCTTTATCACGTGCTGCTAATTGCAATTTCTGTGTCAATAGGTAACGATATGTATATGGATAGAGCTCTTGTAGTTTATGCTCGGGCATTATCGTCATCTTCCCTTCATAATTTTTTTCATATGGGAAAATAATTTTTCTAATAACATCGGCAAATACTACTTCTGAATTAAATTTATTAGGATTGACTATATCCATACATATCGTCTTTTCTATTGGATAATCCACTCCATTTTGCCGAAGAATATAAAACCTCTTTGTTGTTCGAACTGGGGCAAAAATATATACCTTATTGCATAATGTCGCAAGTCCATGACGAGATTGTGCAAATTTCCGAATGGGTTTTCCGATACTCTCTAGTTGGTGTATTTTAGTTGTTTCATTTAAGTCCCATCCCTTTTTACTATCTAATCCTCTATATTCAAACCTATTATATTTAAAATTCTCGAATAGGCCATCATATACGCCGTAATACAGATAATCCGATTTCTTATTCTCCACAAAAAACAAACATGTATATGTGTTTTTAGACTGAAATATTTGCCGACCTCGAAAATCAATAATGTGTATTGATTTATGAAGTGTATTGAAATATTCACGTAAAGCACGCCCATTTACACTTTTCAAGAAACTATTCATTGTTATATAGCCCATAACACCATTTGATGAAAGATTCTCAATAGCGACTTGAAAGAATGGTATATATAAATCCGGATGACCAGTACTACATACAGACCACTTTTTTATGATTTCTTTTGTTTCTTGTGGTAAGTTTCGAGAACAAACATATGGTGGATTTCCAATTATAATATCAAAGCCATGATAAGGTCTAAACTTTTCTTGAAAATTGAAATTTAGTGTATTTGCCGACCAGAGATTATAAGAAAATTCATCATCTTCTCCCATGCTCAATGCCAGAAGAGATAATAGTATCTTGGTTCGTTCTATAGCATAGCCTTGGACATCTATTCCATATATATTCTCAGAAAAAATCTGTTTGTATGTTTTGTTTGATCTTTCTTTCATTTTTCTTGCCATATCTACAAGAAAACCGCCACACCCACATGACAAGTCAATAATTCTGCAAACGTCTATATTTCCTTTATATACTGACCAACAATAGTCTTCTATATAATCTCTAATATATTGGGGAGTATAGACAGCTCCATTTACAATCTTATCATGGGGGGAAACAACAAACTCAAACAAACTAATTAAATCATCAAAAGTATATTGGAAGTTATATCTCTCTAAGACATCTATAAATTGAGTTAACACCTGATAATCAGGATGAGCCTTATCAATTATCAAAGAGGACAATAAAGAGTTCTTCTTTACTACCCATTTGTTTCTAGTGATAACTGCAGTTACAAACAATCTATTAATAAACCTTGTATCAGAAGAAATATTATTTTTAAGGAAACTTAATATATATGCATTCATTCATCATATAATTTCTTCAACCATTCCTGTTGTTCTATCAGCAATGCATTAAGTTTTCTTGATATTTCAATATCATCACAATCTTGAATTTTTGGTTTAATCTCCTCGGTTATTATTTCCAATTGTTCATAATTCCATAATACTTCATGCTGCTTCTTCCATAGTTTTAAGTTCTCATACATCCAATCACCTATCTCCGTCTTAGGTGTAATTGCTCCTGTCTCTGTTCGTTCGAACTGTTCATCATACAAATTGTCACATGGATCTATCCAGCCACATTTCCCATTATTAGGTTGCCTTTCATCATTTGTTGGCCACTTTGCACGTTTCGCATTATTACAGGATCGACACGCATACACCAAATTTGAGTAATCGTTTTCACGTATGATTTTTAGTTGCTCTTTAGGAACAAAATGATCTATCTCAAAATGTTCTTTCCTTGGCCAATCTCTATCTCCGCAATATCCACAATGACAATCAAAATCTGCTCTTAACTCTTCTCGATATTTTCGATAATCAGTTCTTGTAGGGACATCTGTTCTACGCTTTGGAGTCTGTTTCCTTAATCTGTTCGCCATAATTTGGAATTATTTTGATAACTGTTTCAATATATCACGAGAAGCAACTACCATTTCTTGCAATTTCTTCACAGCCGTTGTTTGTAAATCCGCAGGAGTAATGGGATTCGCTTTCGGGTCTATGGCATGCAGTTCCATATGCAATTCTAATAGCTCATTCTCTTCCTCAAAAGATAGTCCTTGCACTTGTTTTTCTTCTATTTCACGGGCTCGTTTCTCTCTCTTTGTAATGATTATTTTATAATTTTCGACAGATTTTCTTATTTGCTCCTTCAAGAAATCCAGAGATTGTTCCGGATTCTCGGCAGAACTTGAATTCTTCGCATCTGTGATTATACTTTTGTCCCTTACCAAGAAAACATTTTCCATTTTTGACATTGCATCGGAGGGGTAAGAGGTTAGCATAAACACGGGGAAATATCTTTTTTTCTCCCATATAACCTTTACGACCTCATCTCCATTATATGGGAGCCAACCTCCGTCTGCTAATTTATAATCAACAGCTAACACGTCCAGATTCATTTCTTCAATTTGATTTATTAAATCATCCGGGGTTGATATTAACTCAGGGTTATCAAGCATTTTAACATTAAAATCTTGCTTAAACACCCTGTTAAAAGTATAACGAGGATTATTCGCCTCGTCCAAATAACCGATTGTTATCATATCATTTATTTATATTTAATCTTACATTAAGTCCAAATCCAGATATATTATTTGTAATTATCCGAATTTCACCTTCGTATTTATCAATAGTTGCTTTGGTAATATATAAGCCCAATCCGGTTCCTACTTTGTTCCCATCTTCATCTACTTTCGAAGATTCGAATGCGTTAAAGATATCATATGGATGTGTCTTGTACTCTGATGCTAGTCCAATACCTGTGTCAACAAATGATATCTGCACTATATCACCTATTACCTCACCATATATATATATGAACCGATTAGTACTGCGTTTTGTTTCTTTAATAGCATATATTGAATTAGATAGTAAATTATTAAAAATCGTATCTAAATCTATTTGAAACATTTTCACATTCATTACATCAGAGAAACCGGTAATTACCATTTCTATATTAAGTTCTTGAAGAACAGATTTCCATGTATCCTTAAAAGAAGAAAAATATGTTTCTAGATTACTGATTCCTGACTTACGTTTATCTCGCCTTATTGAGTTCAATGAGAACTCCAACCAACCTCTAATTTTTTGGTCTTGTATACCTAAATCCTCTATCATGTTATAAGGATTCTCATATGGATTAATACCACGTTGTATCAAATCCTCATTAGGAATGATATTTTCGAGTGCTTCTTTAATGTCCAAATAACGAGATTGAAGCAATGCACGAATATTCCTTAATTCATGCGAAAACGAAGTAATTACTAATCCAGTACTTGCCAAATTTCTAATAAGACTCAATTCTTCTTCATTTTCTTCTAACTGCTGTTTAATTGTATTATATCCAGCTACTATCTTTTGATAATTTTCTTCTGTGTATCCAGACTTTGTAGCCGCCTCCGCTTCTTTTTTTGTTTTGCCTTTGGGATTATTCTTATCATACAATTGACTTAAATGATACATTATATGATTCCTATCCCGCTCGAACAATTCAATAATTCCAATTAAAATATCCTTAAACAAATCAAATACCTCATTCTCCTGCAGTCCTTCTCGACTTGATTTATCTTCTAATTTCTTATTATCTATTCTGGAAATTTCTACAGCACCCACAATTTGATTTCTACGGATATAGTATCCACCCAAACGTTGTCCTGCACCGCTTGGATTTGTAGTATATCGATCCCCCAACCTCAACCAGTCATTACCATATTCGCCATAAGGGCGAACTCTAAAATTATCCCTAAATATTTTCACTCCCATATTTTGCTTCAACCATTTCCGTCTATTTGATGAAATTGGTTTATACGGGAACTTAGAAATATCTCCTTCTCCTCTTGTATCATTAATAGAATTTTTAGCAAAATAGAATGTAAACTTAAATTTTCCTAATTCATTTTGCAATAATTCCAATTTCTGCTTGTTGGGGATTTTTAATTCAGAGAGTTTTTTCTTAATATGAAATGTCTTTTGCTCAAAGACATCTAATGTATAAGGAAACTCGCTCATTTCTGGCATTTCGAAAAGTGCAGCATATTCTTCTCTCAGTCTTTGAACATCCAGTTCGTTTCTTGTAATGTCAACTTCCAGCGAACCAGAATTCCCCCCTCCATATTGCGCGACAATCTTATAATCATAATCCGCTTCAGCACTTCCCGTAATCTTACCATACTCATTGGGGGAAACGGTAGAGTGTAAAAATATTGCGAAAGCAGGAATATCAAATGGCGGTATTAACCCTTGTAAATTCTCATATAATTTTTGAATAATTCTCTCATCCCAAACATCATTTAACAATGAAATTTTTAATAGCGTTCCATGTTGAAACGTAACCTTGTCCGATAAATCAAAATAGCTCAATACTGATTCTACTTCTTTCAATATGCCACTAAAGGAGATTTCTTCCAAAGTTGCTTTGACATCAGAAACATTAGCATGCGGAGTATCAAATTCGCGCCAATCAACGTCCCACACATGTCCATCTCCATTCTCAGTATATGTCCACATTTTTGATACTTGTCCTAATCTATTCAAGGCAAAACGACCAATGCCTTTTGCGCCAGACTTTACACGTCCGTTCTCTGAGTACTCATTGTATAACTTATCATCTGTTCCTATACACATCCATTTTGTGATAATGGTATCTGCTGTCATACCACAACCAAAGTCCAATATGTATATACTTGGTATCTCCTCGTCCTCATTAAATAAGATAAAACAATACTTAGAATCTGCATCGTAGGTATTTTTAACAAGTTCGATAATAGCACCCTCTGGGTTGGAGAAGTTTTCCAATCCTATAAGTTTTGCTGTTCTTGCTGATACCGAAAAAGGAATTTCCATAACTCAAAAAAACATTTACAATTAGCGCTGCAAAATTACAAAAAAAAATTGAATTATACAAATAGAAAATAAAATTTTCTAACAAAATAGCCTCTTAACACACAAAAAAAACGGTTATTTTACATCCTTTCCCCATTTTTAATTTACCGATGATTGCAATTTATTTCGTCATTGACCCTGCAAAACACCTATCGCTATTAGACATATAGGCATACATGCTCCAATAAAGATTACAGACATAGGGGAATCATAGGAGCAATGAGTTAGTATAGTAAAGGAATCCCTAATGAAGAAAATAATTGCAAAGTCTCTGGTTATTTGAAATTTTTGTTGTACCTTTGTAGCGAATTTAATTGTCAACAACATTAGTAACCATTTATCATAATTACACGATGAATATTTTTTATGCTGTAATAATATTCCTTTGTATCATTGCCTTCACATACGGACTATGGGTGGGAGGTATATGTATATTCTCAACTTTTGGATATTGCTTTGCTGGTTTTATCATGCTATGTTATTACATATATTTTGCACATAAAAAAATAAAAGTGTTCTTTGGCAATGTCCTCAAATGGACTAGGAGATTTTACACAATCATAATGCATTGGCTATCTGTACACAAGAATGTTATTTATTGGTCGTGTTTTGTTCTTTCTGTTGTAGGCGGCTTACTTGCTCTATACTTTTTCACAGATATATTTGCTGTTATAGCAAAATACTTAAAACTACACCATGAGAAAGATGACATTGGAGTTGCAACATCTGTTGCAATTGGAACAATAATCAGCATTATGGCAATTGCATTTCCTGTTATCATCAATGTTATGCACAATTTGAGTGTAAGATACCAAAATAATTATATAGTAACTATTTTTCAAAAAAGAAAAGAATTAAAGATCTTTAAATACTCCCTATATATTTCTTTGGGGTTATCTGCATGCTGGTTATGTTGCTATTTTTTCATTTCCCACTCAATCTTTTGGAACAATCTATCAATGTTCTTACTTTACATAGCAACTATTGTTTTAGTCATATCTCTTTTGGTTCTAATATGGAAAATCGTAGCCTTTATGACCCCCAGTAATCTCGTGGAAATCATAAAGGAAGATATAGTAAAAATGCACAGGCCTCCATATTATTTTGACGCAAGTATATGTGTTCCTCTCCAATACGGCAGTAAAGAAGAAAGTGAACGTTTAAAAAAACTACGCATTATTTCTGAATATGATAATGACTCCACACAACCGTATGTGGCAATTTCACGCATCTATGTATTATTTCGCGAAGACTTCCCTGCTCGCAAAAAGATAGACAGATTTTGGGAAGAAAAAAGCAGAACTGCTTCTATCATAATAGAGAACACTAAACACTATACTAATTGTTATTATAACTTTGTATATGCTTGTTTAGATTGGGCTATTGAACAAAAAGATATCAGATATCAAAATGAAGCAATGGTATTTCTAAACACTCTACTTGAAGCCCATCTTCCTGTTCTACGAAAATACGGAGAGCCAGAGAGAGAAATACACAAAATACAATACGAATTGTCATATGAGACTATAGAGTTTATGTGGCATTCAATGGTAAAATGTATAAACGGCTCTAATGATGAAATTTTCCCAAAATATTGGCAAAGGGCTTGTAACTTCTATTCTAGAAAATATCACAAACATACAGAAATCCCAGGAGAATGCCCAATAATTGATAAAATTAACAGTGCCCAAAGTCTATATTACGCAATACATTATCTAGGTTGCGCATATTTAATAGGAATCAACAATTTCAATTCACTTAATTATGCACTCAAATATAGTCAATGTATGCCTTTCAAGTGGTATTTGATTCCAAATAACCTTGAAGACGCATTAAGAACATACATTATTGTAAAAGATTGGTATTCGGATTTCAATAATCGGTCTCGTTTTTCATTTACAAATGATCCCAACCTTTTCGACAGACTGAATACTGGGAATCCAATAGGACAATTCACATGCTTACTATTGTTTGCATTATGGAATGGAAACGCAGGTAATGGTCTTATAGAGTTACAAACAACGTGGAATAAAGATAGATACCTTGACGGACTTATAGGATTAGTACAAAATACAACAAAAGAAACAGATTGGGTGAAGTATTATCAGTTAGAGGATTCTTTGACCTACAAAGAAAACATTGTCAAATGGTTATCTCAACACAAACAAAATTGATGACTTTATATCACAAGACTGAGAATATACAACAACTAGAAGAACAATATTTGTAAAACACCGCCACGCGCGGTGTTTTTTCATTCTGTAATGTATGGCACAAAATCTTTAGATTTGGAAGAGAATGCACAGGAGCAAACGCGGAAAGCAACGCGGAAAGCAACACAAATATCAACTCAAATATCAAAACATTCCCTATCAAAATCAAAATTTTATTAGCATATCTCGAAAAATTATTGTATCTTTGTGCTGATTTTTTTTTGGAAAATGACGTTTTGTTGTAAGATTTAGGCACGAAAATCGTATTACATATAGAAAGCCATCCAAACAGAGTATGACGCACGAGCAGTTTACGCAAATATATTTACCGTTTAGTGGAAAGATGTATGCGCTTGCATACAACTTGCTCCGTAACCGCGACGAGGCGCGAGACTGCGTGCAAGATGTGTACTCCGAGTTATGGATCAAACGGGACACGATAGAACCCTACAAATCACCACTTCCGTTTGTATTAACAATGGTGCGTAATAACTGCCTCGACCGTCTCAAAGCCCGAAACACAGAGCCAAGCGATGAATTCATTGAGACGCTTTTAGACCACAACACCGAAAATCAAATTGACGCAGCAAGTGATCTTAACGCAGTGATCCAACTGATTGAAAAACTGCCTCCCGACCAACAAACAGTGCTTCGATTACGCACGGTTGACGGACTGGAGATAGACCAAATACAAGAACTTACCCGTTTCAGTCGCGAAAACATTTATACCTTGCTATCAAGAGCAAGAAAAACATTAAAAGAACTGACTGCAAAACTATGACATACACTATGAACATAGAACAAATCAAATCGTTACTCGCTCGTTTCTACGAGGGGCAAACGACATCGGAAGAAGAAAGGCTGCTGGCTGATTTCTTCCGTCGTGAGGATGTGCCGGAAGAGTTGCAAGAGGACAAGCAACTATTCCTTATGCTTGCGCAAATCTCCGACCAAGAAATGCCGACTGACATTGCCGAAGAAATAACCGCTTTTGTGAACAACCTCGGACAAACGGAGAAAAAGCCGATTCTATCAGAGATGAAGCACCACAAAGGAATCATCTACCGTCTAAAAACACCTCCGAAGATGTGGTATCGAGTAGCAGCAACGGTGGCTATTCTTTTCGCAATAGGCGGCGGTGTGTTCTTTCATCAACAAACATACACAACTGACCCTTTCCGCGACACGTGTAGCACACCGGAAGAAGCTGCTAATGCCATTCTGTATGCCAATGACATCATAAACCGTTCCGCTGCTCCGTTCTTGCGTTCAACGATGATTGCAACCGAGCAAGTGAACGACATCAATGAGACATTAGGCAAAATCCAACCGTATATTAACCAATAAATTATACTGATATGAAAAAGATGTTATTAATTGCAGTCATAGCCCTTTGCGTTATCGCTGCACAAGCCCAAAATAAGATATTTGAGAAGTACGCCCAAATGGAAGGCGTGGAATATGTTTGCATCAACAAAGCCATGTTCAGTGCCGGTTTGTCTATTGCGACAGGCGGTCAAGTGGTTGTAGATGAAGCCAACACGCAGGGCACCGACCTAAGCAAGTTCGCCAACTATAACCGGATGATTATTATTACTGCCAAAGGAGACAAGAAGCAGCAACTTTATAACGACATTCAGAAGTTGGCAAAAGATAAGGACTACGAACTACTGATGCAGTCCCATTCGGCTGACGGCAACAATGCCACTTTTTTGCACAACGAGAAAGCCACTCCTAACGAGTTCATCATTTGTAATATCCGCGAGGAAGATTGCTCGATGGTGGTCTTGCTCAAAGACAAATAACACTCCCTAAAACATAGTGTAACATGAAAACACGTGTGCTATTTGTAGCACTGGCAATCGTCAGTGCAGGGGCGTCGTATGCCCAAAACAAAGTGAATGGAACCGTAATAGACAGGACGGACAACTCCAAACTAATCGGTGTCAATGTGACGCTAAGCAATGATAGCGGTCAGGTTGCAGGTACCACCACCGACAGCAACGGCAAAGTCACGCTGAATGCCGAGAAGGGCGATTATATTCTGGAACTCTCCTATATCGGTTATGAAACAATCCGCATGGCTCTTACCGTGAACGACAATACGCATATAGGCACGATACAAATGCAAGAAGGAGCAACGGAATTAAGTGAGGTAGTCGTGGAAAGCCAAGCCATAATTCAGAAAGTGGACAGGCAAATTTTGTTACCGTCGAAAGAGCAGATGCAGACTTCCTCAGATGGCGTTTCTCTGTTACAGAACTTGCAAATACCGCGCATCGTGATCAGTCCTATAGACAATTCCGTCAAAACGCTTTCTGACGAAAGTGTGCAGTTACGCATCAACGGTGTAGAGGCAAGCACATCGGATGTGAAAGCCATCAATCCGAAAGATATTATCCGCGTGGAGTACCACGACCAACCGGGCGTGCGATACAACGGCGCAGCTGCTGTGGTGGATTATATCGTCAAACACCGCGACACAGGCGGTTCGCTCATGCTTGCAGGAACAAACGGATTGACCCTGCCGGGTATCGGTAATTACTATCTGGCAGGTAAGGTGCATTTTGGCAAATCGTCTTTACAAGCAGTCGCCACTTATGCGCCATATGACATATATTGGACGCGCACCAACAATGAGACCTACCATTTTTTGACAGGCAAGATAGAGAACAACGAAGTAGGCGAACCGACGCGTTACAAGACTTATCCAGTTAATGTGTCATTGAACTACAACTGGACAAACGGCGACAAAAATATGCTGAACATCCGCTTACGCGACAACATGGCTTACATGCCTTACGGAGCATCCGACCGCGACAGTCGGTTATATCAGCAGACAGATTCGTTTGAGATACACGACCATGAGAACAGCAGCAGTCAGTCGCCCTCATTGGACATCTATTATCAGCACAACCTACCTCACAAGCAGCACTTGTATTTTGACGTGGTCGGTACATACATCAACACGCACAGCGACCGCCGATTCCTACAAACACCGCTTCGGGGCTCGGCTTCTAACGATACAACGAACGTACTTTCGTCCGTGAGGGGTGACAAGTGGTCGCTTATCGGCGAAGCTATCTATGAAAAGGAATGGGAAAATATCATGCTCACCGTAGGTGCACGGCATAACCAACAATGGGTGAAAAATACGTATTTAGGCAGCACCGAAGCGACCGTAAACATGACCACCGCCGAGACCTACGTGTTTGCAGAAATGCGGCACAGAGTTGATAAGTTTTCATATGTGGTAGGTATCGGAGTTATGCACACTCTCATTGACCAAGCCGGACAGAAACAAAGCAATTGGATTGCCCGTCCGCAGTTGACCATGAGTTATGATTTCGGCAAAGGCTGGTTCTGGAAATACAAAGGCTATGTGTCCGGCTACCAACCCTCTTTGTCGCAGTTGTCCGATATTACGCAACAGATTGACAAGTACCAAATGCGGCGAGGCAACCCCAACCTGAAATCTGTCATGTATGTGTCGAATGAGATGGAACTCTCTTGGCAGTCCAAGCATGTAAATCTCAACCTTTGGGCAAATTATAGCTACGACCACAAGCCTATTATGGAAGAAACCTTTGAGGAAATTATAGACGGGTCGCCTTATGCCATCCGCATGTATGACAACCAGCGCGGCTATCATAAATTGAATGTCTCGCCGAGTGTGCAGGTCAAACTGCTTGATAACAAACTGATGTTCAATATCACGCCGTTTGTCAAATACATGGTCAGTCAGGGCAACAACTACAATCATGAACATGTCAATTACGGAGTGCGTGGAGGCATTTTCTATCTGCTGAAGGGATGGCGTTTCTTTGCCGATGTGGTTACTGCGCAGCATAACTTATGGGGCGAAACGCTGACCCTCGGCGAGTTGACGCACGATATAGGCATCAACTATAATTCAGAGCATTTCGGTTTTGGTATTATGATGGTTAATCCATTCTCTCCGCACGGCTCAACAACCGTCACAAAAGATCTCTCTTCCCTTGCCCCGACTGCCAATACCGCCGTTATGCAGAACTATCGCCAAGTGCTTAGTCTCAATTTCCATTGCAACCTCGATTTCGGTACGCAACACGGCGAACGCGGCAAGCGCATCAACAACGAGGACAAAGAAAACGGAATTTTAAGCGGTTCGAAGTAAACACTGTGTAGTATCGTCACATATACAAAGAAGCCCTCATCGTAATAATGAAGGCTTCTGAAAGTGGCGGCTACCTACTCTCCCACAAACGCAGTACCATCGGCGTTGCTGAGCTTAACGACCCTGTTCGGAATGGGAAGGGGTGGGACCTCAGCGCTATAACCACCTAAATTATGGGGTTAACGTATTGACTGTAGAAGCTTAG
>JAGALP010000031.1 GCA_017625155.1 Paludibacteraceae bacterium | reverse complement strand
TTTGCCACTGATTCATTGTTCAATTGGTTTTTCTTTACGGAATACTTCTTTTTACAATGGATTTAGTGGTGGCACTCGGAGGGATACCGGGTGCCTTTTTTCTTCCTTATCCATTCTATTCCATATACCACTAAATCCAAAGTAATATGAACAAGAACATTCGTGAAACAGAACTGTCCTACTATGGACTCTATCTTCTGAACTATCTCAAGGAACATCGTTTTGTTGAAGCCAAGGACTTGTCCTTCGTAAAGTCCCGTGCCGACCGTGCCGCAGAAGTCTATGAGCAGGCACGCCGTGAAGGTCATTCCGCTGACGGGGCACAGGAGCTGGCTATGGCAGACCTCATGCGTGGACTCCACTATCCGAAATATACCCTGCTGATGGAGGTGCTTGAAAGGGAGTTCGACCGCGAAGTGCCGGAGGCAAAGCGTACCGCCTTTGCCGAAAAACTGCTTCCACTCATTGACAAGGTGTTTTCCATCTACGACCTGACAGATGATTTCTTCGCCCAATCACCCGAATATGACCTGCTATATTCGGAACTGACAGGAGCCGTAATCCTCTATCTCGAAGAGTATGGCATTTAACCGCAAGGCGAAGCTGCGGGACAACATCGAGGCGATAAGGACGGTATTCACCCTTGACAGGGAACAGCGTACACCCACACCCGAAGAGCGTGCAGTATTGGAGAAATATTGCGGTTTCGGTGGCTTGAAGTGTATTCTGAATCCTGCCAAGAACTTGACGGATGCCGTCCATTGGGCGAAATCCGACCTCGATCTGTTTGCTCACACCGTTGAACTACACAAGCTCATCCGTGAGAACAGCAAGGACGATACGGAGTACAAACGCTATGTGGACTCGCTGAAAGCGTCCATACTTACGGCATTCTACACACCGAAGGAGATAACCGATGTATTGGCGGAGGTATTGCACAGCCACGGCATACAGCCGAAGATGCTGCTTGAACCCTCTGCCGGACGCGGTGCGTTCGTGGATTCGCTTGTCAAGCATAACCCCGATGCCGATATAATGGCATTTGAAAAGGACTTGCTTACAGGCAAGCTGTTGAAACACCTCTATCCTGACAAGAAGGTACGCATTGAAGGTTTTGAGAAAATTGAGAAGCCTTTCCTTAACCGTTTCGATGTGGCCATGTCCAACATACCTTTCGGGGATATAGCCGTGTTCGACCCTGCATTTGCCTTCGGCAATCCGCTCCGCAAGCAGTCGGCAAAGCATATACATAACTATTTCTTCTTGAAAGGATTGGATGCCGTGCGTGACGGCGGTATCGTGGCATTTATCACCTCACAGGGTGTACTGAACTCGGAAGCAAGCAGCAGTACCCGTTTCATGATGATGAAGCAGGCAGACCTTGTTTCTGCCATCCGTCTGCCGAACAATCTGTTCGTGAACGAAGCCAATACGGAAGTTGGTAGCGACCTTATCATTCTTCAGAAGAATGAACGTAAGGAGCAACTGAGCGAAGAGGACAAGATCTTCACTCAGACTACCGTACAGGATGGCATAGGCATAAACCGTTACCTGTCGCAGCATCCCGAAAGGATTGTCCATACTTCCCGAAAGGTCGATACCGACCCTTACGGGAAGTCTGCCCTTGTGTACCAACATGAGGGAGGTGTATCGGGCATTGCCGATGACTTGCGTAATATGCTCGGCGAGGATTTCCGTAATCGTCTGGATATGGAACGCTATGTTTCTGCTACCGTACAGGTTGTAAAGAGTGAACCGATTAAGATGGAAAGCCCGAAAGTGGAGACACCAAAGGTTACTCCGCAACCTGTAGTTGAGCAACCCAAGCCCATAAATAAACCTGCCGAAGAA
>JAGALP010000012.1 GCA_017625155.1 Paludibacteraceae bacterium | reverse complement strand
CGGGACCGTGTACCTTTGCGGTAAGGTTGACGTATGAGGTGATGTTCTGAATGACGGCACCGTTGCGCTCAAGGTCGTTTTCACCGTTCAGACCGCAAATTGAACCTATGACACCGCCGACGTAATCGACTTCGGTATTCACAATCACCTCACCGTATATGGTGAAATTCTTGACAGTACCTGTCCTGACCTCACCGAAGAAGCCGAGGCCGGCTCTGCCACCTTCAACATTCAGCCCTCGGATGGTGTAGTTCTGTCCGTCAAATACTCCGCGGAAGTTATTGTTCTCCTCGCCTGTGGAGCCGATAGGTGTCCACGGTCTGCCTTCAAGGTCGATGTCTGCCGTGAGGACTGCGCTTGCCGTTCTGTCCACGGTGTTGATGTGGTTGGCAAACCAGAAGAGGTTGCCGCCGTTCGCTATCTCGTAGTAGCCGTCAGCATTCTTTTGTGCAGGCTCATAATCGCCTGTCTCGCTGAAGCCGTTCACCCACTCGACAGCCTCGCCGCCCGCTATATCCTGCTCATCCCAGTCGTTTACGGTGACTTCGGGAACTCTCAACACATCATCAAGGTAGAGATGGAAAGTGTAGAGGTTACCGCGTTTCCAATCGTATGAGCCTGTAACGTTCTTGAAAGCCGTGCTTTCGAGCTCGTAGGTGAAATACCCATATTCACCTTCTTCTGCCGCACCAGTCGGGTCTTGTGCGATAATGGTGAAGCGCAGGAGCTTATCAAAGAATGGATCAAAAATTCCCTGTGGGAATACGGGAGCATAGAGGAATATGCTGCCATCGGTATCTATACTACCATCGGTAATATCCACCTGGATGTCTGTAACCTCGTTTGCCGGTCTATAGTCTAAGGAATAAGTGCTGGGATTGTAAGTCACCTGAACACCCGAAGCGGAAGAGGGGTTGTCCTCGAAATCTATCACCGCCAACTTCACGCCATATATGGTGGCAGGCTCTCCTCGCCAGTTATATACCTTGAAGCGGACGTATGCTGTAAGGTGTTCGAAGAAGAGTGAGGCGGTGCAATTGTCAAGAACAGCATTGGTGTACATATACGTGTAATTGCTCAGATGTGACAGGTCGTTTATCCCCGACTGGGTGAACCTCGTCGGCATATAGAGCGTAGTGATGAATGTACCTTTACCCTCATCATCAATGACAACCTCTGCCGTTGAGCCGTTGGCTGTGTTTACAGGTGTAACGGCGTGCACGGTATATCCGTCAAATACATCATCAGGCCATTCGGGATTGTATGTACCTATGGTCTCGAAGATTGCGAAATGGGCATCGTCCTGCTTCTCGGCATCGGTATGTCGCAGAATCCTCGCATCCGTCACCAGATTACCCTCGGTAGTCTCCAAGTAGCTGCCGTCTCTTTTGGTAAACGCCATCTTCATGTCCGACTCTGTAGCGGCGGGGTCGCTGTAATCCCACGCAAAGGTAAGCTTGCGGTCATTGTTGTCCGCCCACGAAGCACGTGTGGCGGCATTGTCGTTGCCCGCACTGCCGCTCAGTCGCAGATGGCGCCCGGCAGTAGGAGTGTCGGGTGTGTCGGGTGCGATGTCATCTTGCTGGCAAGCGGTGAACAGACCTGCGACAGCTGCTAATATGAATATCTTCCTAATAGTTTTCATAATATCAACGTTTCTTTAGTTATTCCCAAAGGTTGCCCCATGTGCCACGACGCTCATTGGCACCACGACCTCCAAAATCATGATCACCACTGGTGTCGGTTCCTTGTCCGCTCATGGCAAGCATTGTTGTGAGTTCAATCCCTACTACCTCACTCACAGGTTTAATGTATTTTTTCTTCATAACAATTCGTTTTAGTATCTCTCACCAAATTCATAATCATCATAGGTGTCATCGCCATAGCCACTTATTGCAAAGCCACCTTCTACCTCTACTTCGATTACCTCAACTTTTGGAGGCTCATAATCATATTTCATAATCATTTTTTTATAGTTAATATCATTTTTCTCATGCAAAATTAGATGATTTTTTAACTAATGTACTATCTTTGCAAACAATTTTGACTAACCTTTTTGATATAAACTATAACCATTTTAGTTATCGGGGGGGGGGTAATTGTTTAACAATCAATACATTATGAGTACAATAAAAAGTGTTAAGATAACAAATTGGAAGAATGCGACCCAAATGGCGAGTCGTGTAAACGACCACGAAACAGGATTTGCTGATATTGTAATAGGTAAAGGTGAGAATTATGTGGATCTCGATACAAGTCACTATTATATAGTAATGATTATGTCGGGAGAGGTCAGTGTATCGTGCAAACTTTATCATAACAGATTGATTGGTGCAGGGAATATGACATTTATCCCCAGAGGTAGCAAAATGCTCCTTAAAGCTGTAGTGGACACGAATATTATTCTGTTCGGATTTACGACAACAATTATCCGTACAGATATCGAGATGCTTGAATATTTCTGTACCCACGCAGGGAAGAAAGACTATACCTTCAATACACTGCCGATATGCAAGGCTATGAATGACCTGCTTTTGCTTATAGGAACACAGTTGCACGAGAAGAGACTTAGGCATAGTGGTATCTGCCATGTGTGGAACACCTATTTCTTTCATATGATGGTGGCTTATTATAATAAGGATGAAATCACAGCATTTATGCGACCAATAATCTCAGGTGGTGCAGATTTCAAATCGTTCATAGAGAACAACTATCTTGAAGCCGGAGGAAATGTATCACGATTGATTATCTTGTCGGGGCTATCAACAATGACTTTCAAGACTCGCTTCAAGTCGGCTTACGGGATGACCGCCAAGCAATGGCTCGACCAAAGGCTGAAGGAGCAGATACTTGAACATGCCGCAGAGAAGAATATGGGCACCCACTTAATGGCAAACCTGCTTATGATGCGTCCACAACAACTCACTCGTGTATGCCACAGATTCTGGGGTATTACTGCTGGTGAAGTAATCCGTCGGGTACAAGCAGGTGAACCTTTGGTAGAGCTAAAAGAACAAAGCGTAAATAAGGAGGAAAATGTATAGTCAAGACTATTTGTAAGGTTGTTGTCCGTTTATTGGTAACTATGATTTGTTAAATCGAGACTGTTATTCCAATGTTATTATTTCCAGTCTCAAAGATGAATCTTTAACTCTAAAACCTTCATCCCAACATAGCCAATACTTGTTTTTTCTGTTTGAGCAGAAGCATTCAAGCGATAAACCATTGGCAGTAAACAAGCATCCTCTCTCCTTTGTGGTGGTTTCTATTTTCCCATAACCAACCAATGAGCAGAATAAAACATAGACTTCTGCCCAATCTGCCACCTTTATTATTTTTACTTGACCTTTGTAGGACTCTATCTTGTACGGGGATTGATTGGTAAGCAGAAGTCTGAGTCTTGTCTCTGTTTCTATCCTATCTGAATATTCAGTATGAATCCCCAAATAGCCTAACAGATAATGTAAACAGTCCTTAAACCTTGTGTGTTTCATCTTCTTGTCCCATCAAAACGAGAAGCTTTCTCAAGGTTATTTTGGGCTTCCAAAACCTTGTTCATCGCATCAATCGCTTTTTGTGATTCACTTTTATTTATCCAGAGTTCCAAACGACATATTGGACAAACAATCTTAGATGCAGTTACTAATTCCTGCATGGAAGTAGGAATTTTTGTATTACAATGTGGGCAAGGAATTCCTCCTTGACCTAAGTTCATAGGATTATTCATTACAGTTTTAATAAAAGTTTTAATCAATATTGTTCACCACACTCAACATTCGAGACAAACCACCTGGCATATCAGCTTGATTCAGTTTTATGTTCACTTTCATATTGGGCATTATAATACCGGATGACACCATATTCTCATTTACGCTTGCTGACATTGGTTGTAATGCGACAATCAATTGGTTGGGATCATCCATTGAAGAATTATCCGAATCATCGGTAAGAGATAACACTTCTTCCTCTTTGTCTTGAATACCCATTATCTGAACATCGAAACTGAAGTTAGCATCCTGTACTTGCAACAGGGGGAGCGGAACAAGTGAAAGAATAGGAACTTTTAATGTATGTATATTACCATCACTTGTGGAATAATTGAAAGCCAATGTCCTCAGGTTGTTTGCCTGATTAGTATGAGGATTGTACTCTTCAAAGGCTATTTCACACATGTTGTTGAAAAAGCGTTGAGATGTTGCAGTGTCAGCATCTACGGTCGCTATAAGGGTGCTTGACAGCAAATCACGAAGTGAAAATATTTGATATGGTTGTCCTATTGTATCCATAATGATTATTTGTTTTCAGTATTAACATTTACAGGAACGCTCGGAAAACTTATGTTCAACCGCATAGAATGAATACATTCAGAAGGTATCTTTTCAAGTCCTTTGGCATCAACAATCACATCAGCCGTTGTCACAAGTCTTTTATTCCTGAAATTTTCATCTACAACAAGTTGTTCTATGAATGGAGAAAGTGTCATCGATAGTTTTGCCATAACACGTTCTCGGTTTTCATGACCATTATCTGAAAACATCAATTCAATATCCGGTTGCATCAATAAATCAGAATCAACGACAGAACAGATAGCCGAAACGAGAGGTTCCGTTTGCACGGAACCTTGCTCGTTAAGGATTGTTTCGCTCAAAGTGATAAGTTCGCTATAAATCTTACGACTTGTATATGTGATAAGTTTACGATATTCTGCACCCTTGCCATCATATAATGCTGTCCATATCTTCAACCCTTTATTATCGTCACCAATAGTTTCAGGCTTTAACTCTGACACAATGGTAGATGTTATGATTTTTGCAGATTGTTTGGCTGCATCTTTCAGGAAGGCATAGAATTTATTGTAATCCATCTCATATAATTCGCATTCAGACGAAGCATCCGCTAAAGCATAATTCAAGTTCAATTCAATACTATTTATGACAGCTTGCGGTAAAGCGTACACATTAGACTTGTTATTACACTCGTTTCGCAAATGTCTATTGGCACAAAGCTGAGCTTGATTTACGCCATTAAGTATTGCTTCTACTATCTTATCAATATGAGCCATAGTAACATGAAATTTTACTTAGCAACACTTTTAACTGTAACTTTCTCGCTCAACTCACCTGCGGAGATTACATAGTCACCTGCAACCGTAATCGGGAACACCTTGCTGTTACCGCTGATGATACCCTCAACGTTGCCACCGTTTTCAGTTGAAATGGTGATAGCAGCTGGGTCGTAAAGTCCGGCAGGGGTTCTGTATGTCGCAATAACCTGAGCACGTTCCTTGTCCTCACCATTCTCGATGATTACAAATACATTGTCGTTCAAACCGAGAGTTCCCTTAGGATCAGAAATCGTAAGTGAGCTGTTCAGGATTTCAAGCACTTTGGCAAGACCCGCAGGCATACTTTCCTGACCGGCACGGACACCAACATCCATTGTGTACTCTACGCTGTACTTTGAATCCTGTGTCGCACGAGAGTCTTTCTTTGAAGAGTAACCACCTTTCAAATCCAAATTAGCACTGAAAATTCCCCAACCAATTCTTGCACCGGCAGACGCCTCCATGTTGAATTCGCTGTTAGAACTGTGTTCTTCTGCTGCACTCGATGAAGCAGAGATGTTTGCCTTAAATGCAATGTCAATATTCTGAATTGCAATGTAAGGGATAGGTACGATAGAAAGCAATGGGATATTCAAACGGACATTGTTACCGTTCTGAATAAATGTGAAAGAAACATTCACCGCTTCTTTCTCTCCAGTTGCTGCTGAATCCTGCATACCTACTTCCTGAATAAATTTCCAAGTAGTTTGAGCAGCCATTGCCTGGGCTTTAATACAAGCCTCCAGAGGTGCGCCAATTATATTGGCAAATGGTAACGCCTGCAACGCATCGGTTGCTACTTGCGAAGGAGCTGTGTCAATTCTCATATTGTTTCTTTTTTAATCGTTAATACTATTGTAAGCCGGCTAACGTTGTCAAATTTCGGAAAAAACATATAGTTGAAGAAGCAAAATAATCATACAGCATTTTTATCCACCCAGTAACTTATTCTTCATCCTAATACGCTTCCGTGAACCTATACAGACAAATTCGTTCCTTATTGTTTCTCTATATTCCCTGCCAATAGTAATCTCTTTGCCACATTTTAAGGTTATCATATTGCCGATATATGTATCTATATGCTCCAGATTGACTATAAATGACCTATGAATACGCTTAAATACATCCGGTGATAAATATTCATAAACTTCTACCATAGGCATAGAGACGTTCAGACATTCACCACCGAACAAGTGTATTCGGCAGTAGTTTCTGTCTGCTTCAAGATAGGCAATATCCCTTACAGCCACTTTCTTGTGCCCGTACCCTTTACGTACGAACACATGTTCAGAATATTTCTCGGTCAATTGTACTTCATTTGCCGTATCTGCCGTGATGTTATAGTGCTTCAGTGAATCACGCAACACCTTTAGCAAGGTGTCTTGTCTGTATGGCAGATTTACAGCCATAACTTCGCCACTACCTTCATTCACAATGATAACTTTGCATCTCTCAGAACTTTCAGTTTCTTTCATTGATTCTATTTGTAAAACACAAAAACACGCCTAATTAAAGTAAATATCATCATATGATAGTCTGTTATCCACCACACCACTTAACTATCCACCGAACGACAAAAACAATGGCCACCGTTTACGGCAGCCATCACTTGATATTATCCAATTTTGAAACCTTTACTTTCCGTTATTTGAGGTCGAACGACATGGATATGTTCGCGGATAAAATCCTTGTCCGGTGTTCCTGTAAACTCTTTTTCCATCTTCGGGACATCAGCATTGTTCTTTTGTTCCTGTCCGTCACTCACAGGAGTAGGCGGAGCAAGTTCCAACTGAATCTTCCTATCTAATGCAGAAAGTTCCGTTTTCAATTGTTTCAGTTCATCTTCCTTTTTCCAAACTTTTCCGGCCAGTTCTTGCAGTTGCGGAATATCCTTTGCCAACGCTTCGTTTTTCTCTTTCCGTTGGGAGATTATACCCGGTATCTTCTCCAACGCATTGAGGAAGTTGGTAGCAGCAGATTGGTACTATAGCTTCGCTCCATCATTAGATTTTTTACTGCCCAAACATTTTCGTTTAGGCATGAATGGCGGTTTATACAAAAACGCTCTCGCTCGGCAATAGCATTGGCACGCAAAACCTCATACTCCGTTGGCTGTGGGGTAGTCTCGGCAACTGCGACTTCCTCGATAGGTTTAACAACGATAGTAGGAGTGTTGGCAGCAACGGCCACCTCCTCCAACTTTTGAAAGGCTGGAAAGCGCATCAGGAACATTCTCCATGTCTATGAAGGAGATTGCTTTTCGATCTTTGAATTTGCCTTGTCCATATCTTCAACGAGAGTCATCAACTCTTTATTCTAATCATTTAGAAATTCTCTATTGTAAATATCTCTAACTTCGTTTATCGTTTCTTCAGATAGATCAAAAGAAGATATAAATATTGAGGCTGTCATTAATATTCAAACACCCAAATAGGAATTCCTTTCATTTGTGCGATTTCAATCATATGTTTTGTTCCACTAGATTCTCCATTCCAAAATGCAATCAGATGAGTGGCTATGCTTAGCATATCATTATTCCTAAGGAATCCAGCAATACGAGGATATTCTTTCCAATTAGCAGG
>JAGALP010000030.1 GCA_017625155.1 Paludibacteraceae bacterium | reverse complement strand
GTACCGGAGCAAGTTCTGCTACAAGTACCATGACATGTGTTGAAGCAACTGTTCATACAACGGTTGTTACATCCTGCGCATGACATTGCATTTGCAGTTTCTGACAAGATAGGACTTGACAGGAGAGCTGCACCAGCCAAAATAGGCAGAGCACCTTTAGCGGCTCTCTTAAAGAACTCACGACGAGACTGAAGTTCTTCATTCTTACCATTTTTCTTCATAAAATAAAAAATTTAAATTAAACAATATGCCTTTCGGCATTATTTGACAATCTCAATAAAATCAGTAGGAATATACGCAGTAGCGACAAGGCACAATCCCGAGATCTCAACAACAATTCTTTGTTGTCCTGCTATTCTGGCAACTTTTCCAACCACTCCCTTGAAGTCACCAGCTATTACTCGTACTTTATCTCCACTTTTATAGTGACACTGTTCCGCTGTAACAATGCGTACATGCTCACTATCAGTACTTGTTGCTTTGATAAAATTTATCATTGCATTGTATGGTATAATAAGCGGAGGATTTTTACCGTTTGCCTCTGGAGGAAGCGTCTTATCCAAATAATATTTTATAAAAGAGATTGGGGCATCAACTGTCTTTTTCACAAAACTGTCTGATTGTTCCCTTGTGGCGTATATAAAAAGAAAGTTGGGAAGAAGAGGCTGTTGTATTCGCTTCTTCTTCCCAGCAATCACTTTTAGTACATAGTGCATCGGCACGTATGTCTTAATATCATTCTTCTTTGCTTTCTCTACGGCTGCATTTACCCTGTTATAAGTAGCACGAAGAACAAACCAGTTGTAACCTTCCTGCTGGACATATTCCGAGGACACCCCTGTTTGTGAGCTTTGGGCTTCGGGGGAGACATTGGAGGCAAATCCAATGTGAGGAGGTGAATCGCAACCTCGTTTGGTATGCGCATTAAGCAATGCGTTCATATCGGCTTATATGTCGTTGCTCGTTAATAGCAATATAGACATAAAAAGAGCGTGGAAACGTCTGTTGTCTATTCCACAGTCTGAGGCTCTAGCAATTGCCTATCATAGTTGAACAGACAACGTCAGAGCCCACGCCGATATGAATAATCATTTCCATTAGGAGACCATAATAAACAATTGTTGTGCCCGAAAAGGTACAATCCGTGCTTACAGGTCTCCGCAGGAGCGATATTATCACACCCGGGACATCTACCGTTGGCTTTGCTCAAGACTATGATAACTGTTAATTTGCTAGATTACAGACTGTCTTAAACAGAGCGTTAGTAAACGCCTTCATTATGTCTGGACTATCTTTCCCACCCAATGCCCGCTTTGTACCGCTTTGTCATTATGACTCCGCCATACTCAGCACGGCGTAGGCTGCCTTGTATGCCATCACGAAAGAACACGTCTAACCTCAATGGCTATAAACATGGCGATAATAGTCCGCTGCAAAAGTACAAAGAAAATCTCAATACAACCTCATTTTGTTATGGAAAAGTATGTATAAACCTTAAATTTAACCATAATTAACTAAGTCTTGCTCAAATCTCGTATATTTTGTGTAAGGAAATGGCCTCTTATTGGCGTAAAAAGCAAAAGACAGATGCGAATGTCACATCTGTCATTATTGTTGTCGCACATGTCTTTCTTGAAAGAAAGCCTATGGCTGGTTTATTTCAGAATGATTTTCTCCTTTGCTGGATGACATAAGGAGAATGTACTTTTGCCGTCTTTGTTTGTATAGCAGAAGTCGCATGAATTTATAATATCCATGCCAATCACCACATCATAGTCTGAATTGTCGTTAAGCAGAGCCTGAACATTCAACTCTGCTGTTCCTGTTGGAAGGATAACATGAACAAGGTAAGTCCAGGATTCGACATCACCTCCTGCACTCGAAATAAGAGCCTTGTTCTTCGGTTGTAACCCTAAAGCATTTACAACTTCCTGTGAAATCAATGTATTGGTCGCTCCTGTGTCCCACAATACATTTTCAACTTGGCAATGAACAGGAACAGCCACGTTTGCCGACAAATCTACGGCTGGACAGATAATGACGTTTGTAAGAATAGCCTCTGGCTGGGATTCGTATTCTTTTGTATATACAGCCATTCCTACCTCAACTCAATTTTTCCCGTATATGAAGTTTGTTGAGGAACAGGCTCGTCAGTGATAAGGCGAACCAAACGGACATAACCTGTCCGTGCAGCTCTATTTCCGTTAATGACGGGAGCCTGAACTGCGGTTGCAAAATCTATTGTCTTGTTCTTTATAACTTTCATATACCTACAATTTAAAAAATGTCCCGCTGGGTACGCTGTTCTTATGGGAAGCGAGCGGGATTTGTCAATGCAAAGGTAGGCATTCAATTCCAAAAAACCAAACAATTGGAAGAAAAACTAATCTAACTACCCTAAATTTAACATTTTATCAGGAAAACTACTAAACAATGAATACGTCTTTCAAACGCTATTCTATTGCCGCCGAATTATTAACCTGC
>JAGALP010000004.1 GCA_017625155.1 Paludibacteraceae bacterium | reverse complement strand
TGCAATGGGAAATCAAAGCAATACTCAACACCTACGTGACCAACTGCACCAACATACCAAGAGGTGGTAATCCATCGATTAAACAAGTGATAAGCACCAGCACCAGCACCAACACCAAGATACCAATTCCATTGACCAGCATAGTTCCAAGGAATTGCAGTACCAAATGGGTTAATCCAATCATAAGTAGCGGTAGCACCGATACCAGAAAAGAGTGGGAGGTTCAATGAAACATCAATCATATTTGCCTCACCAAGAGCGTGTTGGTAAGAAATGTCAAAACCATAACCGATGTTAGCACCGATTGCACGAGGTTGAGCTACTGCTGCAGCTACACCTGCTACTGCCATAATGGCAACAAGAAGTAATTTTTTCATAATCTTTTGTTTTTTTTAGTGTTTTTAATTATTTTCCAATCTTTTCTTACAAAACCCCATAGGTTTTTTGTGTGAAAAAATCTTGCGGAAAGTGAGGGATTCGAACCCCCGATACGCTTGCGCGTATACCGCATTTCGAGTGCGGCTCTTTCGACCACTCAGACAACTTTCCATCAAACACGACTGCAAAGATACTGCTTTTTTCTCAAATATGCAAATACGACACAATTTTTTTTAAGAAAAATATTATTTTCCGTGCATTTTACTTAAAATATTCAATGCTCCGCTGATGGTCTTTACTTGTTGAATAGTGGCGTAGCGTTTGCCAGTTGGTTTGCCTTGGCGGTCTTTATCTTCTACCATACGGCAGCGTTGTGGGCGAGTAAAGATGAACTCTACCACCTTGCCAAACATTTCCGATTGCCAGTATTTATCGCTCTTTGTCGTGAAATAGATACTTAGTCGTTCTTGCTTGAGAATCACTTTTTCTATACCCAGTTTGCAGCACAACCAACGCAATCTCACCACATTCAGCAGTTGCTCTGCTTCCTCTGGCAATTTACCAAATCGGTCAATCAATCGCTTTTGATATGCGAGAAGCGCATCTTCATCACTCAAACTATCTAATTCGCGGTACAAACTGATGCGTTCTGCGATATTTTCGATGTAAGTAGGTGGAAATCCGAGCGTTAGGTCACTCTCCAATTGGCAGTCATTGCACCAGTATTTAGGTAGTGTAGTATTGTTTAGTGTGGTAGAGAATAGTGTAGAATTGTCGGGTGATGAAGCTAACATCTCCTCGCGTATTTCTTCTACGGCTTCGTTTAAGATGCGTTGATAGGTTTCGTAGCCTAAGTCGGCTATAAAGCCACTTTGTTCCGATCCCAACATATTACCCGCACCACGGATATCCAAGTCTTGCATCGCCAATTGGAAGCCTGCCCCCAACTCTGCAAAAGTAGTCAGTGCATCCAATCTGCGGCGTGCATCGCTGGTCAGCAACTCTCTATCTGGAGTCACTAAATAGCAATATGCTTTGCGGTTGGAGCGTCCTACGCGCCCACGCAGTTGGTGCAAGTCGGACAAACCATAGTTTTGCGCCGCATGGATGATGATAGTATTCACATTGGCTATATCCACACCCGATTCGATGATAGTGGTAGATATGAGAATATCATAATCGTAATTGATAAATGCTTCCAACGCTTCCTCCATTTCGCCTGGTGGCATTTGTCCGTGGGCTATCACGGTGCGTGCTTCAGGGCAGAGGCGATGGATACGGTTCTCAATGCGGGGCAACATCTCGATGCGATTGCACACCACATATATCTGTCCATTACGCTGCATCTCCAGCTGAATAGCCTCCTTGATGATATCTTCATCATCCAGCGTAATCATCTCTGTCTGAACAGGATAGCGGTTGGGTGGGGGTGTGTTGATGACGCTCAAGTCGCGCGCCCCGAGTAGCGAGAATTGCAAGGTACGAGGGATAGGCGTAGCGGTCAATGTCAGTACGTCCACATTGGTGCGCAGGGCTTTCAGTTTCTCCTTGACGGCCACGCCAAACTTCTGCTCCTCATCAATAATGAGTAAGCCCAAATCTTTCCACACCACTTGTTTGCCTACCAGTTTATGCGTACCAATCAGTATATCTATCTTGCCTGCTTTGAGGTCTTCGAGTAGTTCTTTCGTTTGTTTGGCACTCTTGGCACGGCTCAAATACTCTACACGCACAGGGAAGTCGCGGAAACGTTCCTTGAAGGTATTATAGTGTTGCAATGCGAGTACGGTGGTTGGCACCAGCACTGCTACTTGCTTGCCATCGGTAGCGGCTTTGAAGGCGGCACGCATCGCTACTTCGGTCTTACCAAAGCCCACATCGCCACAGACGAGGCGGTCCATAGGCATGGCACTTTCCATGTCGTGCTTGATGTCCAAAGTCGCTTTGGCTTGATCGGGAGTATCTTCGTAGAGGAATGATGCCTCTAGTTCATGCTGCATATAGCCGTCGGGCGTATAGGCAAAACCTTTCTGCTGTTTGCGAGTAGCGTAGAGTTGGATAAGGTCGCGAGCAATGTCCTTTACTTTATCTTTGGTGCGCTCCTTCATGCGCTCCCAAGCGCCTGATCCTAAGCGAGATATAGTAGGTTCGCTGCCTTCACGACCTTTGTATTTGGATATACGATGCAGGTTATGGATACTCACAAACACGGTGTCGCCACCTTTGTAAACCAGTTTGATGCTCTCTTGCGGACGGCCGTGGAAGTTGGTAGTTACCAAGCCCATAAACTGACCGATACCATGATCCACATGCACCACATAATCACCCACTTGCAGTTGGTTAATCTCCTTTAGCGTGATGATGGCTTTACCACGGCGAGCATTCTCCGAACGTAGTGTCACGCGGTGATAGCGTTCGAATATCTGATGGTCGGTATAGCAGCATATTTTTGCGCTATGATCAATGAATCCCTCATGCAATGCATGATCTACTGCCACAAACTGAATACCCGATTCCTTGTCATCAAAGATGGCTTTCAATCGGTCGGTTTGTTTCACTTGATCTGCCAAAATATAAATCTTATACCCATCTTTAGTGCGTTGTTGTAGGTCGTCGATGAGTAGGTCAAAATTCTTGTTAAAAGTAGGTTGGGGGAGGGTGTCGAAGTGAATCGTATCGTATTGATTAAAGACCGATTTGTTTCCTATTTCGATGGTAGAACTTTGGTCAATGGCTTTGGTCAATAATGTAGTGTCTTGATTGGTGATAGTACCTTCGTATTTGTAGCGAACGAGTGAAAAATCATTGCTTATCCACAAGGTATTTTGTGGCAAATAATCAATAATAAGTGTTTCGTTGCCATTATCTGAGTTCGCAGATACAATGTCTATTCTATCTACTTTATTTTGAGATAGTTGTGTTTCTAATTCAAATTCGCGAATAGAGTCTATTTCGTCACCGAAGAAGTCTATTCGGAATGGAATGTCGTGCGCATAACTATACACATCCACTATTCCACCACGCACAGCAAATTGTCCGGGCTCATATACGAAATCTACTCGCTGAAAATGAAGTTCGAGGAGCATATTGGTGAGTGTAGATATGGCTATTTCTTCGCCCACATGCAGTGATATTTTATTTGCCTCCAGTGCCTTCGGATTAGGCACACTATCCGCTATCGCCTCAGGGTAAGTAACGATAATAGTATCAGGACTTGTTTGTACCGTTTGATTAGTCCTTACCGATTTGTCTTGATTCTTGGTTCCTTGTTCCTTGCTCCTAAGTAACGCACTCAACACTTCCGTTCGCTGTACAGCCATGGCTTCGTCTATTCCTTGACGGCGACGATGTGGAGTAGGGAAATAGTACACTTCATTGTCATTGCCAAGTGCTCGTAAGTCAGCATATAGGTATTGTGCATCATCTGCATTATCAAGTACGATAAGGAATACACCGCCTTGTTGGCGTGCCCTCAGCCGAGAAGCAAGTGAGTGCAGTATCAGTGCCCTCGCAGAGGCATGCAAACCATTGAGTAAAAAGTGTTTATTTCCCTTTTTACTCAATTCTTGCGACAACACATCCAATTCAGGATGCATGTCAAAGAGCTGTTGCAATTCATTTATTTGCATACCCCTCGCCTCTAACCGTTAACCTTTAACCTCTCCCCTAATCAACTTCATCTCCTCATCTGTGAAAGTGATATTATTGATAGCTTGCAAATTGTCGTCTAATTGCTTCACGCTACTTGCACCCACAATCACGCTTGTCACATCTTGTGCCAGCAGCCATGACACTGCCATTTGTGCCAATGTCTGTCCGCGTTCAGCGGCGATAGCCCCCAATCGTTGGGCACGTGCTATGGCTTCATCGGTCACCTGCTCTGGACGGAGGAAGACGTTCTTGCTTGCGCGACTACCAGCTGGGATACCATTGAGATAGCGGTCGGTCAATAATCCTTGCGCTAAAGGCGAGAAGCAGATAAAGCCCGAACCATTTGCTCTTGCCACAGGCAGATTCTCCTCCAACGTCTCTGGACAAATGATGTTTGCCTTATACTGACTGATCACGCATGGCACGTGTGCTGCACGCAGATAGTCGTATGCCTCTTTCTGCTTGTCTGCGGGATAGTTGCTTATACCCACATACAGGGCCTTGCCAGCGCGCACGATATCCACCAATGCTTGCATCGTCTCCTCTATCGGTGTATCGGGGTCATAGCGGTGCGAGTAGAAGATGTCAAAGTACTCCAGTCCCGTGCGCTTCAAACTTTGGTCGCATGATGAGATTAGGTACTTGCGCGAACCACCATTGCCATAAGGACCGTCCCACATCCAATAGCCTGCTTTTGATGAAACTATCATCTCATCGCGATGGCTCGCCAAATCCTCACGCAGTACTTTGCCAAAGGTGATTTCTGCGGTGCCTGGTGCAGGACCGTAGTTGTTGGCGATGTCGAAATGTGTCACGCCTTTATCCCATGCGTGCAGTAGCATTGCGCGTGCCACATCTGCTGGGTCTTCGCTACCAAAATTATGCCATAAGCCCAGTGATACCAATGGCAATTGCAGGCCACTCTTTCCCGAAAAACGATATTCCATAAAGCTGGTGTTTTAGTGATATATAATTATTCGGTTGCAAAGGTACAAAAAAAAATGTATATAAGCAAAAATAAGCATTTTTTTCTTGACCTATTCTTGGGAAAAAGATATCTGCCTTTAATAAAGCTTGCTAAAAACACCGAAAAATTTGCCTATTCTATTCATTTTTATTAACTTCGCATTGATTTTTGAGGTTGTAGATTGCTGTAGGGCAACATGCAACCTCATATTATGAAGTACTATTAACAAACAAAAATTTATACGATTATGGAATCAAAATCATGTCCAATTGTACCTAATTTTTTGTTAGGTTGTGCTGGAGGTATCCAGTATTTATCGCTCAAGCGTGCATCTAAAAATCCACGAAAAGCGCAAGAAAAAACGCTTCGATCAATCCTCACATACGCACGCGATACAGAATATGGTAAGGAGCATCATTTCGCTGAAATCTTAGAAGCAAAAACTGATACCGAACTCTATGCTCGCTATCAAAAGTATGTACAACTGAATGATTACGAGGATCTTCGCCCATATGTGGAGAAACACAAGCATGGTGTATCGAATATCCTTTTCCCGGGTAAACAAGTATTGTATGCCACTACTTCGGGAACGACTAAAGAGCCAAAATGGGTGCCAATTACCAAGGAGTATTTGCATAATATCTATGGTAAGATGACCAAAGTTTGGCTCTTCAATTTTATCAAAAATCGACCAGAAGTGTTTACAGGCAAGATTGTTTCGATTGTGGGTAAAGTGAAAGAGGGCGAAGCACCTGATGGCACTATGTTTGGCTCGGTAAGTGGTGTTACGCAGCGCGACTGTCCTGGCTTTGTCAAGAAACTCTACGCTTCGCCAGCATCAGTCTTCTCTATCGAGGATTATACCGCCCGCTATTATACCTTGATGCGTATGGGTATTGAGCGTAATATCACCCTTGTGGTGACTGCCAACCCCTCAACTATTGTGGAGATGCAAAACAATGTCAATGAGTACTTTGATGATTACTGCGCTGATATTGAGCATGGTACGCTGAATGCGAAACTCAATATCCCACAATGGATACGCGAGGATATTCAGCCATATCTGAAACCCAATCCAGAGCGTGCGGCTGAATTGCGCGCGCTGAAAGCAAAATATGGCACTGTGCTACCTAAGCATTATTGGCCTAACATGCAGATTCTCAACACATGGAAGTGCGGTAATACGGCTGTGTATCTGGATAAAATTAATGGCTCGTTCCCAGAGCAGATGTTGCACCAAGAGTTTGGTTACTTCGCATCGGAGTGTCGCTTCGGCTTGGTGCTTGATGATACTGTAAATACGGTACTTTTCCCACATTTCCATTACTACGAGTTTGTAGCAGAGGAAGAACTGGAGAGTGAGAACAAACATTATCTGCAGCTCCACGAACTACAAGCGGGCAAACGCTATTGCCCATATGTGACCACTTTTGCGGGCTTGTATCGTTACAATATGAATGACCTGTTGGAGGTAGGACCTTCTTTCAGCAACACGCCTACTGTACACATGATTCAGAAGGTAAACGGTATTGTCACCATGACGGGCGAGAAACTACACGAACGTCAGTTCATTGAGGCAGTACATGCAGCTGAGGAGAAGAGTGGGTTGATGACTAAGTTCTTCGTTGGCTTTGCCGATATGGAGAAGTCAGCGTATCATTTCTACTACGAGTTTGCAGACCAAACTACTACCCAAGAGCAAGCGGAGAACTTCACCAAACTGGTAGATGAGGAGTTAAAACAAATGAATATTGAGTACGAGACCAAGCGTGCTTCTTTCCGCGTGAAAGATCCTATCACGCATCGTTTGGTGGAGCAATCATTTGAGAAGTTCAAAGCACAATGTATCGCCGAAGGCGCTCGTGATGGACAATTCAAAATGAATCTGCTGATGCAAGACGAGAAACGCCACGCCAAGTTCAAACAACTGGTGATAGAATAAGAAAGTGACAATAAAAAAGTGTGCTAATTTTTAGCACACTTTTTATTGCATTAATCCTTAAGGTATTAATTACTTAACCTCTTCGAAGTCTACGTCCTCAGCAGCACCTTGGTTGTTGTTGCTTTGTGCGCCACCTTGTGCACCGCCTTGGAAGTCAGCACCTGGTTGAGGACCTGCTTGACCTTGAGTAGCGTTGTACATCTCTGCACTGGCTGCTTGGAAAGCGGTCATAAGGGCTTGGTTAGCTGCCTCGCATGCGTCTGCATCTTTCTTCTCATAAGCATCTTTGAGGTTCTTCAATGCCTCCTCGATTGGAGCTTTCTTGTCAGCAGGAATCTTGTCGCCAAGTTCAGCCAATTGCTTCTCAGTTTGGAAGATAGTAGCGTCTGCACGGTTGAGTTTCTCGATACGCTCTTTCTCCTTCTTATCTGCCTCAGCATTAGCTTCTGCCTCTGCTTTCATGCGCTTGATCTCTTCGTCGCTCAAGCCGCTGGATGCCTCGATACGAATCTTTTGCTCTTTGCCAGTAGCTTTGTCCTTAGCAGTAACGTTGAGGATACCGTTGGCATCAATATCAAAGGTTACTTCGATTTGTGGCTCGCCACGACGTGCAGGCATGATACCATCGAGGTGGAAGATACCGATTTGCTTGTTTTGTGCAGCCATTGGACGCTCACCTTGCAATACCTTGATCTCTACAGAAGGTTGGTTGTCCACTGCTGTGGTAAAGGTCTCGGTCTTCTTGGTTGGGATAGTAGTGTTGGCCTCAATCATCTTGGTCATCACGCCACCCATAGTCTCGATACCGAGAGAGAGTGGGGTAACATCGAGGAGGAGGACATCCTTCACATCACCAGTCAAGACACCACCTTGGATAGCAGCACCGAGAGCTACAACCTCGTCTGGGTTAACGCCCTTAGATGGAGCTTTACCGAAGAATTTCTCTACTGCTTGTTGGATAGCAGGGATACGAGTTGAACCACCTACGAGGATAATCTCGTTAATATCGCTAATACTTAAACCTGCGTTTTGCAAAGCGGTGCGGCATGGAGCGATAGTGCGTTGTACGAGGTCATCGATAAGTTGCTCAAACTTAGCACGGGTGAGGGTCTTCACCAAGTGTGCTGGCACACCGTTTACAGGCATAATGTATGGCAAGTTGATCTCGGTAGAGGTAGTGTTAGAAAGCTCGATTTTTGCCTTCTCAGCTGCCTCTTTGAGTCGTTGCATAGCCATAGCGTCTTTGCTAAGGTCTGCGCCACCGTTCTCGCTCTTGAACTCTTGTACGAGCCAGTCGATAATGCGGTGATCGAAGTCATCACCACCCAAGTGAGTATCACCATCGGTAGCTTTCACCTCAAATACGCCGTCGCCCAATTCAAGCACGCTGACGTCGTGTGTACCACCACCGCAGTCGAATACTACGATCTTCATGTCTTTGTCGCTCTTATCCAAGCCGTATGCCAAAGCAGCAGCTGTTGGCTCATTCACGATACGGCGAACATTCAGACCAGCGATCTCGCCTGCCTCTTTGGTAGCTTGACGTTGGCTGTCGTTGAAGTATGCAGGTACAGTAATCACTGCCTCTGTTACCTCTTGACCAAGATAATCTTCAGCAGTCTTCTTCATCTTTTGGAGGATGATAGCTGAAATCTCTTGTGGCGTGTACAAACGACCATCAATATCCACGCGTGGGGTGTTGTTGTCGCCCTTTACTACTTTATAAGGTACGCGCGATATCTCGTTAGCAAGACGGTCATAGGTCTCACCCATGAAACGCTTGATTGAATATACGGTGCGAGTAGGGTTGGTGATTGCCTGACGCTTAGCAGGGTCGCCCACTTTGCGCTCGCCACCATCTACGAAACCAATCACTGAAGGGGTAGTACGTTTACCCTCAGAGTTGGTGATAACTACAGGCTCATTGCCTTCCATAACTGCGACACAGGAGTTAGTTGTTCCTAAGTCGATACCAATAATTTTTCCCATTTTATTTGATTTTTTTAGTTAATATTCTTGTTTTATTCCGGAGTCGCGTGTCGGGAGTCCGGGTTGTTTCTTGTCCTAATACAAACAAATGCCGTGCCAAAGTGAATTTTGACAAAAAAACTGACAAATAGAAAAAAATAGATGTAATTATACTGACAAAATGGCAGAAACTAAAAATAATAATAAGAGAGAAACCAAACGGTTTCTCTCTTATTTGGGTGGATAGTGGGGCTCGAACCCACGACACTCGGAACCACAATCCGATGCTCTGCCAACTGAGCTATAACCACCATGTGCGCGGAGCGCTAATAAAAATGTTCCAGAGTTTCAAAAGTTGAATTTCCGAAAGCGGCTGCAAAGGTACTGCTTTTTTTTGATATGACCAAATATTTTGCAAAAAAAATGAGCAGAATTTTTATTTCTGCTCATTTTCTGAATCTTTGTTAGCGGGGAGAGTGAGCGAATACGTACTGACTTGCTCCTTAACTGCTTTCCATACCTTCTCGGATAAAGGGGTAGTGTAATTATAAATAGTAGATTGTTGCTTTAGGTCATCCTTAAAGAAATGGAACTGATCGTCTAATCGGTGTACACATAGCACTATAAATAGTACGATTGCAGCCCATTTTGCAACTCCAAACAAAGCACCAAATAGTCGGTTGAGCCAACCGAGGTTGACTGCTTTGAAAAGACGCGATATGAGCTTAGCAACCACATTAAGCAATAGGGTAATGCCTAAAAAGAGTAGGGCATATGACACTACAGAACAAATAGCTTCTGGCCATGCAAATTGCTGGCTAATCCAAATAGCAAAGGCTGCACCCCATATGCGAGTACCCACAAAACCAAGAATGATAGCAATGATAGCTGTTAGTTCTACCACAAACCCTCTCATCAGTCCTCTAACGAGGCCGATGAGTAGGGGTAGTAGTATGATAATGTCGAGCCAACTCATATTTTAGTTGATAGTTTAGAGTTGAAAGTTAAAATGTAAAGGTTACTTCGTGTACTCAATGCGTGGCCAAAGATTGTCCTCATTATCGTAGAGTTGCAAGTCATCCAACGACCGAATTGTGATAGACCAATCATCGGGTGCTGGATCGTACCTTGCATTATCGCTATAGAAACCAAGAATACCCACTACATCGCCTACGTACTTGGAGCAATTAGTGATACCATTTTGATCTGCACCAGGAAGATAGAAATAGGCGAATTTTGCATATTCTGAAGCAGATACTGCCGTTTTATTACCATTTTGATCTGCAATTACACGGCTTTGAGGGTATCCGATATTATTGGTGGTAGGTGCAAAGACATTGGCATATTCATCTTTTTCTGGATCACCAGTAGAACATTTGCTGGTACCTCCCGATGTTTCAAAATACTCTCCAGTATAGTGCACATCTTTGATACGTACCAATTTGGCATCCCATTTACGTGTTTCTTGAAGATTGAGTACTTTGGTAAATTCTGTGATAAGATACTCATCATATACCAATTTGCTTACATCTGGTTTGTTGATGCAAGTGGTGCGTGCTCTAAAGATTGCAATTGGAATACGACCTGGTGCCCAACCTACCTTTTGCTCTGCATTGTTAGCATAGATATTGTTGTTGTATGAAGGCAGACAGAGTTGTGGTTGGTTGGCATAGCGACCAATTGCTAAGCCATCTACGCGAATCAAAATCTCTTGACCAATCTGATATAGACCACCAACAGAACCAGCATCTATAGACAAGCGTAATGCCTGTTGTTCGCCATCTACAATTTGCTGAATACACATCGCTTTGTAGAAGTTGCCTGCATAGTCATCGGTAGTTACGCGACCGCGGATATATATTGGCTTGTCGGATACAGGAATGGTATCAATTGAGAAGAGATAATTTTTACCATCCTTAGTAGCACGTGTACGATATAAAGTGGTATCACTGAGATAATTACCTTTCTCTGTCATAAACGAATCTTTGAATTGCTGCAATGTGAGCAACGTACCTTGACTAATAAGTTCATTGGCTTGATCTTCTGTGAAGAAGAGGTTGCTCTCATCAATAGCGTGAGGAGTACATGCAGCCACTAGCCAAGAGCCAAGAACCAAGAGCAAAGACAATTTGGATATGTTTAATATTGACTTTTTCATACTGCTTAGAATTTATATTGGATATTGAGATAGAAGTTGGTTCCCCATGCATAATAGTATTTGGATGGGAATTTCCATACGTTAGGACTTATGACGGAATTTTGACTATCATCTACACCTTGACGTGTTTGACGTGGCAGACGTGCTTGTTGATAGCCACCAGTCTTAAAGTTGGTGTTATTTAATACGTTATTAACAGTCAAGTTGATAGAGATCGACTGACGATTCTTGAGGTAAATCAATTTACCTATACTCACATCTACTAAGAAACGATTCCAAACATTAGTGGCAGTTAATGATTCTTGATCAGAAAGCAGGTTATATGGATATTTCAACGAAGGTACACCTTGTTGATCATATATTACGTCGCCTTCTGGGGTTTTAGCTATAGCATCGGTATATGCATCGCCATACCAACCATTCACTTTGCTACCATCAGCACGTGTGCCAGTAAATAGACCTTGCATACGACGCGCAGGTGCATAATCAAGATAGTTCCAATCGAAATAGTTTACAGTAATATCCGCAAACCACATATCTGGGTGGAAGAAACTGAGTTTCAAACTGCTGTTCACTTGTGGACCTGTAGCTACGCGCAATCCCTGTAGCAATACGCTGTCGCGCAATTCATAGATAGGACCTTGTGCATTCTCTGCCAATGCCATACCGTTTTCAGCAGATGTGATGGCCAATGCATTGCTTGTGTAGCGATAATCGCCTACACTTACTACACCAGTCAGAGTGAAGTAGAGGCCGAGCTTAACAGCAGCAGCTGCTTCCACACCGCAGTGACGACGGTTGATACCAGTCAATGATTGGTTGACGAAAGTACGTGCCTCATCGTCGTAGTAGCCGTTGAGCTCGGTACCATTCCAGAATCGAGTATAGAATCCGGTAATACGACCGCGGACAATAGGATAGTTGAATGAATACGTCAAGTCACCACCAACAATCTTTTGGCTCGCACCAAAGTACTCTTGCAACCATGAGGTGCCATTTTCTTTTGCATAATAACGAGCATAGTCATGGCGATAGATATTTTCTACCGCGCGATCATGTACACGAGGTGATATATAAGCATCACGTGCAAGCGGTGCTTTAGTCTCTGCCATGCCGTTAATCTTCAATTGATTGCGACCATCAAACTTGAATGTGGCACCCAATTTGAATGCAGGATCAACGAAGTGGTGAGCATATCCTGTTAGTCGAGTAGGAAGTTGAGAGAAACTATTGTTTGCTGCAGAAGCCAATACATTATCTGCCTCGTCAGCTAAATAGTAATAATGGCGATTATATTGTTCTCCTAACTTAGCCAAATACCATGCACGACCATTCAACATGTCTGTAGTACGTTGCATAGATGAGTAGGAGAACTGCAATGCATAGTAAAGGTCTACCGCATTCCATTTCCATTCGTTTTGTGCCCAAATCTTTGCATTGACCATGTTGATACGGTAATCATAACCAAATCTCTCGTGTTGATCAATAGCAGCGTTTGGATTACGCAAATCATTTTGTTTTACATACGTAATATCAGTTTGTGTAAGACCGATGTTGGTTGCTAATTCCTTGATATCACGCTCTGCAAATGGATCCACATCAATCCATTGTTTTCCGCCTAACAAATCATCAATGGTTTTGTAGTGAATACCTTGACTTCCTTTCGCCTCTAAACCAGCAGTAATCGTCAAATTCTCTACAGATGTATTGCGATAGTTCAAGTTAATCATACCTTCTTGAATATCATTGTGGCGACGTTCTACGATATAACGTGCAGAACCTGTAGGGTTGTTTTCGTTGTTTGCATAGTTTGCAGCGTAAATTGCATCCCAATTGATTTGGGTTGCGTTGTCATCACGACTCGTCCATAAATCAGTAAGAGCCGCATAGGTATCCAAATTGATAGAGTGACCTACTGGTGTACCATTGTAATCAAGTGGGTATTTGATATATCCTCCATCTGTTACCGCACCTAAAGGTTTGCCATTCAAGTCATGACTAATAAAATAACCATCCTTATCAATTTGTCCATCTAACAAGGCGGAAGGTAAGTTGCGGTAGTAGTCTGGACGTGGATCAGGTGCGTTGTAGAATGTAAGCGCAGAGTTGGAGTACATAGAATAGTGGTATCCAGCTGCAACTTTTAACTTGTTTTCTTCATCAATCTTCCAATCGAAACTGACAATGGCAGTTGGATCATAAGAATGTACAATACGAGAATTGCGCACTTTGCCATTTTGATAGCCCCAGTAAGGATTGTAATTGTTGTGCCCCCATGTGGTTTTATTGTATTGGTTGGTCAAATCATAGGTCTCTTGTGTGAGTGCAGATGATTGACCACGGCGAGTAGGCGCACCAAAAGTAATGAGGGATAGGCGTTTATCTTTTCCCCATTGCTTTTCTGCAGTAAGGAAATAACCTACAGAACTATAAGCAATACCTTCGCCAATTTGACCTTTTACATCAATATAAGGGGTGTAACGCCATGCTAATTGCGCAGCGAATGCCCAACCATTTTCCATCAATCCGCTAGAGTAGGTAGCGCGTGCAGCACCCTTGTAGTTACGGTTTGTACCCGCTAAACCAACCTTCCAACCTTGTGCATAGTTGGTTGCAGATTGCAAGTAGTTGGTTGCTTGACCAATTGAACCAAATGTGAAGTTATTAGCTTCGATACCTTCTACAACTTCTTTATAGCGGCTTGCATCGTTCAAACCACCCATTGCTGAGAAATTGAATTGTCCACGTTCAGCAGAGTTGAAACTCAATCCTTCGATGTAATTTTGCTCGTATGTTTGTTCGTATCCACGACCGCGATAACGGGCGTTAGACCATGCGAATGATATTGTACTATTAAAAACATCCTGACTCGCACTAGATGCCGAGGAAATAGATTGACTTTTACCCTCATCATCATTAAGATCCATCTCTGCCAAGTTGAGCAAAACTTCCTCTTGAGCTTCGCGTACGAAGTCAGTTTGTAGCAAGATGTCACCGATATTATTTAACTGTCCATCTGCCAATTGTACTAATACGATGTCGGACATATATCCATTCGCTTCCAAAATAACTTCTTCGTCAGTAGCTTCCAAGTAAGTCAGCGAGAACTCTCCATTTGCGTTGGTAGTGGTAGTGATACCTTGATTAGCTAAAGTAATTACGGCACCTGCAATGGCTTGGTTATCTGATGATATGATACGACCCACTAAACGAGTAGGGAGTACTGATTTCGCTTCTGTGATTTCGGCAGGAGCTTCTTGTTCCTCTACAGGCTCTGCTTGCGCTGTTTCTGTGATAGGAACTGCTTCTTTTTTAACTGGTACAACCACTTCAGTACTAACTACTTCTTGTGTGTGTTCTTTCACACTTGTATTCTCCTCTGTTTTGGGCTGTTCTCTGATTTCTTCTGCAACTTCTTTTGCAGATTCTATTGCAACAGTGTGATTTTCAGGGATAAGAGCAGATTGATGTACCCAAGATATGATACCTTTTAGCAACACACCGTTTGGGTGGAAGAAAGACCCTACCTGTTGAATTGCGTGTTTGACAGTATATACCCAAGGAGAGATCTTTTCTCCTGTCATATAATGGGTAGAGTCAGGATTCACCATCACGCTGTCTCCTACTTGCAAATCTGTAGTAGGTTCTTGGGCATGAATCCCAACTTGTATTGCCATTATGGCAATGATGATTAATAGTAATCGTTTCATATGTAGTGTTTTTATTAGAATTCAGCTGTCTTAGGAGTACGTGGGAATGGGATCACGTCGCGGATGTTTTGCATACCTGTTACGAAGAGTAGCAGTCGCTCGAAGCCGAGTCCAAAACCTGCGTGAGGTGCGGCACCAAAGCGACGGGTATCCAAATACCACCACATATCTTTCATAGGAATATCGCGACGCTCAATCTCAGCATTGAGTTTGTCGAGGCTCTCCTCGCGGACACTACCACCGATGATCTCACCAATTTGTGGGAACAATACGTCAGTACCTTGTACGGTTTTGTCGTCCTCGTTGATCTTCATATAGAAGGCCTTGATATCCTTCGGATAGTCGGACATAATGACAGGTTTGCCAAAATGCTCCTCTACCAAGTAGCGCTCGTGCTCAGATGCAAGATCTTCGCCCCATGAGCATGGGAACTCAAATTTCTTGCCATTTTTTACTGCCTCTTGGAGTATCTCAATGCCCTCGGTGTATGTGAGGCGAACAAAGTCGGTGTTCACTACTGACTCAAGACGCGCAATCAAACCTTTGTCCACAAATTGGTTGAGGAATTGCAAGTCGTCTTGACATTTCTCTAGTGCCCAACGCACGCAGTACTTAATAAAGTCCTCTTCGAGGTCCATTAGTTCGTCCTTTTGGATAAATGCTACCTCTGGCTCAATCATCCAAAACTCCGCCAAGTGGCGAGGGGTGTTGCTATTCTCAGCACGGAAGGTAGGACCAAAGGTGTATATCTTACCCAATGCCATTGCTGCTAACTCGCCCTCCAACTGACCAGAAACGGTCAAACTGGTTTGCTTGCCGAAGAAGTCATCGGAGTAATCAATCTTACCCTCATCATCTTTCTTGAGGTTATAGAGGTTCTTAGTGGTCACTTGGAACATCTGTCCCGCACCCTCGCAATCGCTAGCAGTGATGATAGGTGTATGGAAATAGAAGAATCCATGCTCGTGGAAGTATTGGTGAATAGCCATTGCCATATTGTGGCGGATACGGAATACTGCACCAAATGTATTAGTACGTGGGCGCAGGTGCGCGATTGTGCGCAAGTACTCCATACTGAGTCCTTTCTTTTGCAATGGATATTGCTCTGGATCTGCGGTGCCATATACTTCGAGCTCGGTGAGTTGGATTTCTACGGCTTGACCACTACCTTGACTGGCTACCAAATGACCTGTAGCAGAGATACATGAGCCAGTAGTCACAGGTTTGAGTTGTTCTTCTGGGAACACAGCCAAATCCACTACGATTTGGATATTCTTGATTGTAGAACCGTCGTTTAGGGCAATGAAACTGACATTTTTGTTGCCTCGACGGCTACGCACCCATCCACGCACGTTGATGAGTTGTCCTTCTCCTGCGAGTTGCAGGGCATTGATGATTTCTGTTCTTTTCATTATAGTGTTTTGTATTATTATTCTTATAAGTAATAGTCTATCTTCGGGGTATCTTCGGGATATCTTCGGGGAATCGCCCCCATGGATAGTTGCTTAGAATGGTGCTGGTGTATCATCCAATTTAGCACCTTCTGATTCGATGGGCATAGAGTTCATTTTGCTTGATTGTGTACCATATTGTACATCGGCATACAAACTCTCATCATATGCATCGTTTTCATTTTGGAAGCGAGTGTACTTACCTATGAAACGAAGCCATATCTCATCGGTAGCACCATTACGGTGTTTTGCCACGATGATTTGTCCCAATCCACGCAAATCCTTTCCATTGCCATCGTCATAGAGTTTGTAGTACTCTGGACGGTGGATAAAACATACCATATCGGCATCTTGCTCAATAGCACCAGACTCACGGAGGTCAGAGAGTAGGGGTTTCTTGCCATCCACATTGCTATTGCTTGAGTCGCGTTTTTCTACCGCACGACTAAGTTGGCTGAGGGCAATTACTGGTACATCCAATTCTTTAGCTAGTCCCTTTAATGTGCGCGAGATTATACTAACCTCTTGCTCACGACTACCGAAGTTTGCGCCATTGGCATTCATTAGTTGTAAGTAGTCGATAATGATGAGTTGTATTTTCTTGTCTTTCACCAATTTACGCGCTTTGCTACGTAGTTCGTATACACTCAAACCTGGTGTGTCATCTACATAGATTGGTGCATTTTGTAATACACTGATGTTATTTTCGAGTTTATCCCATTCAGCCTTTGTTAGTCGTCCGTTTCGAATTTTGCTACCCTCAATCTCGCATACATTCATAATAAGACGATTGACTAATTGCACGTTGCTCATCTCTAACGAGAAAATGGCTACTGGAATGTTGAAATCAACTGCAATGTTCTTCGCCATAGAAAGCACAAAAGCAGTTTTTCCCATAGCTGGACGGGCTGCAATGATGACTAAATCTGATTTTTGCCAGCCTGATGTGATTTTGTCCAATTCTGTGAAGCCACTTGGAATACCCGAAATATTACCTTCGTTTTGCGATGCTTTGTGCATGCGATCAAAGGCTTCTGTGATTACGGGGAAAATATGAGTGACATCGCGTTTCTGTGAACGTTGTGAGATTTCGAATACTCCAGCTTCTGCTTCTTGCATGAGCTCATCCACATCCTGTGTCTCGTCATAACCCTTTTCTTCGATTTGGCATGCCAACCCAATCAAATCGCGTGCAGTGGCTTTTTGCGCCACAATCTGTGCATGATAGCGCAAATGGGCAGCTGAAGCTACTCGCTGTGTCAGTTCGCTGAGATAAACCACACCACCAGCCAATTCGAGATTGCCCATTGTTCTCAGTTCTTCCGTTACGGAAAGCACATCTATAGGAGCGTCTTTAGTAGATAATGATCTGATAGCTTCAAAAATATGGCGATGTTGATCGGAATAAAACGATTCAGGGCGCAACAAGTCAGCCACTGTTGCGAATGCGTCTTTTTCTATCATCAAAGCACCAATCACAGACTGCTCCAATTCAAGCGCCTGTGGTGGTAACTTACCCATCTCATTGGCACCTACTTTGATGATGGTAGGTTGAGTAGTTTTGCGTTTTGTCTTATTTGTTGGTGTCGGCATATTGTTTTAATAGTTCGTATGCGGCAGTAAAACTGCTGATTTCATTGTTTAATACGCGCTGTTCGGTACGTGCGATAATCCCCTCCATAGCCTCTGATTTGTAGAAGCCGTCCAATAGGTTTTGATTGATGGTTTCGTACATCCAATATTTGGCTTGTTGCGTGCGCAAATGGTCAAGATATCCATTTTCTTTGGTAAATTGGATGTAATCTTCAATCATTTTCCATACATCCATGATTCCATTTCCTTCTACAGCCGAGCAGGTGACTGCATATGGTTTCCAACCTGATTCTGTAGGAGGGAAGAGTGATAATGCATTCTTGAAACTCACTCTAGCTGCTTCGGCTCGTTCCACATTGTTGCCGTCACATTTGTTGATTGCAATACCATCAGCCATCTCCATAATACCACGTTTGATGCCTTGTAGTTCATCGCCTGTGCCTGTCACTTGCAGTAGTAAGAAGAAGTCCACCATCGAATGAGCGGCTGTTTCAGATTGTCCTACACCCACCGTTTCTACGATGATTGTATCAAATCCAGCAGCCTCACATAGTACGATTGTTTCGCGAGTCTTGCGTGCTACACCTCCCAGACTACCTGCTGATGGACTAGGGCGGATAAATGCATTATTTTCTACAGAGAGGTGGTTCATGCGTGTCTTATCGCCCAATATACTACCTTTGCTGCGTTCTGATGATGGATCAATCGCCAGTACTGCTAAATGCTTACCCATATGGCAGAGTTGTGTGCCGAGTGCTTCGATAAAAGTGGATTTACCTGCACCAGGTACACCTGTGATACCCAAACGAATGGCATTGCCAGCGTAGGGTAGGCACTTCTCGATGACTTGTTGTGCGATAGTCTGATCGCTTGGTAGGTTGCTTTCTACGAGTGTCACTGCTTGGCTAAGCAAACGCAGGTCACCACGCAGAATACCCTCCACATATTCATCGGCAGAAAGCACTTGCTTCTTACGACGAAACGTAGCATATGGATTCACCGAAGGCAGGTTCTCCACACCAGCATTGACGGTCAATCCTTTGTATTCGCTGCTATTTTCGGGATGTTTCATGTATTATTCTATTGTCCAATTGATGCGGATTTTTAGCGCAGAGTGTGCGGGGTCATTGGTAATCAATGTAATAACACGTGAATATTCTGCGGCATCGGTAATTTGCGTAGCGTTGATATCCAATTTCAAATCCACACTCTTGCCTCCTTTGATAGCGGACTTAGGAGCTGTGATATGCACATAATCTTCGTCGGAGATAATACGACGAATAAGCAGTGGATTGACACCAACGTTCGCTACATGTAATTTGTGCGATGATAATTTACCTTTTTTAATCACACCCAAATCAATTGTTGCACTTGTCTCTATGATTGGAGCTTGTTGACGCTCTTCCACAGTCATATGTAAGAAATCTTCACGCAAATCAGCCTTGAGGGTAATGGCATATTGGTCCGACAACACGCGTTTGCCGTTAACTACCAGGTATATTTTCGTATCCACAGGACCATACAGCGGACATTCTGCAGATTGCAATGCCACTTGTAGTTTACCCGTTTGTCCTGGTTGCAGTGTTTTGAGGGTGAGTTGAATAGCGTAATGTTTATCTTGCTCACGCGTCAAGAAATCTACGGTAACAGGTTGATCCGTATTGTTTGCATATTCTATCTCAAGTTGTTTGTTTGCGCCTTTTTTAACCAAACCAAAGTTGAGCGATTTCTTTTTCAATCGCAATTCACCCATTTGTATTGGGTATTGGTCGGTGGTAGTAACTGGCTTAGGAATCACTTCACCTTTGATATACAATTTGGTTGTTGCCTCTGCGGCATTACTGGTGACTGTGATTGTCTTTTGGAAACGTCCTGGGCGACCATTTGGATTGTATGTAACGGTGATATTGCCTTTTGCACCTGGCTCAATAGGTTCGTGGGTCCATTTGGGAGTGGTACAACCACAACTTGCTTTGACGTTGGTCAATACCAGAGGAACCATACCTTCGTTGGTAAACTCAAAGATGGTTGTCACTCTGCCATCGGCTTCGTTAATCTTACCGAAGTCATGGGTTGTTTTGCTAAATGTAATCACTGGCTCTTGTGCCATCATTGCCATGCTCAACAGCATTGCTGAAAATAAGATTATTTTTTTCATATCGTATTGTTTATTTAGTTCATTGCTACTACATCAACGGCATTGATAGATGGTATTGCTCGCAATTTCATACATATCTGGCTGACCACTTTCTGTTTGAAGACCACCAATTCTAGATTGCACACAAACATTCCGTTATCGGATGTCACATGTAGTTCACGCAGATTGGCTTTATGCTCATTACAGATGATATTAAGGATGTTCATCAACACACCAAACTTATCAGCTCCTTGGATATGTATCTTAGCGACGCGTGATTGTGTTGTTTCGTCACGTTGTAATGCTGCTATCAGTCCGTTGGTTTTCTTGAAATATTTTTTGATATTATCTTTCGCTTTCGCTGTGACAGCAATCTCCAGCCATTCTGGTTCTGGCTTTTGTTTTTTCGATGTCAATATCTCAACCTGGTCACCACTCTGCAAGATATAACTCAACGGACGTGCACTGCGGTTGACGTTTGCGCCGATACAGTGTTCACCCAATTCGGTGTGCAGCTGATATGCCAAATCCAATACGGTGGCTCCCTGTGCGAGTGTGCGAATATCGCCTTTTGGGGTGAAGACAAATACTTCGTGTGCAAAAAGGTTCAATTTAAATGTATCCAAGAACGCAATAGCATCAGGGTCTGGATTAGCCAATACGTCTTTAATTTCTTTGAGCCATTTATCTAATTCGCCTCCGCTATTCTCGCCCGTTTTGTAGCGCCAATGGGCTGCCAAGCCATGCTCTGCTAACTCATGCATACGCTTCGTACGTATCTGCACTTCTATCCACTGACCATTTTGTCCCATCACGGTCACGTGCAGTGCTTCATATCCATTGGCTTTAGGCATCGAAATCCAGTCGCGTATGCGTTCTGGATGAGGGCGATAAATTTCTGTAATGGCAGAATAAATCATCCAACATTGGTCTTTCTCCGAAAAGTCCGAACTCGGTTCAAATACGATGCGGGCTGCCAATAGGTCGTATATCTGTTCAAATGGTATGCCTTTTTTCACCATTTTTTTGTAAACAGAATACACTGTTTTCGTGCGGGCATATAATTTGAAATCGTAGCCCATCATCGTGAGTTTCCTGCGTATTGGGGCAGCAAAACTCTCGAAACTATCCATCTGCGTATCCTTGTTGGCACGCAACTTAGCTTCTATTTCGGCATATTGCTCTGGATATTCATACTTGAAACTCAGGTTCTCCAATTCGGATTTGATAGGGAATAACCCCAAGCGGTGCGCCATGGGCGCGTAGATATATTGCGTTTCGGCTGCAATCTTACGTTGTTTCTCAGGGCGTTGCGCAGCCAAGGTTCGCATGTTGTGTAATCGGTCGGCCAATTTGACAAGCATCACGCGTATGTCTTCTGACATGGTAAGCACCAACTTACGCACGTTTTCTGCTTGCTTCATGGCTTTGTCGGCAAACACGCCGCCCGACAATTTGGTTAGTCCTTCTACAATACTCGCAATCTTATCTCCAAACTGATGCCTGATGTCATCTACAGTGTAGTCGGTATCTTCCACCACATCGTGCAGCAACGCAGCACAGATGCTCGTACTACCCAATCCAATCTCTTTCACCACAATGCGGGCTACAGATAGCGGGTGCATGATATAGGGTTCACCAGATAGGCGACGGACGCCATTATGCGCTTGCTTTGCTAAATGGTATGCACGAGTAATCAACTCGATACGCTGGCTGTGCATAGAGTGTAGGTAATCGTCCAATAGAGCTTCAAATTCGGCTTCTATCAGTCGTTCCTCATCTGGTGTAAAATCACTAGTTACCATATCAATTGCATTGCAGTTTAGAAAATACAGCTGCTATTTTTACAAAAATAGCGTGCAAAGTTACGACTTTTTATTGACATAACCAAATTTATTTGCATTTTTACTAAAAAAAGATAATTCTCCTATCATTCTCCCACCATTCTCACTTCACAATTCAAAATTCGTAATTCAAAATTCCATCTCTTGTCTTTCCCTTGTTAATTACGTAGGATATACGTAACATATACGTAGGATATACGTAGGATAACCGAGATGTTACCATAGGAATATCAAATCAATACACTCGTTTAGTGAGTAGAAGAATCGGCTTATTGGCTATGCGTGCGCCGATGAGGAAATAGCTGTCGGATTCTTGCAATTTGAATTTCTTGCGCAATTGTTCGGGCGTGAGCGGATAGTTGCGCGTAAGAATAGCGGCTCGTTGTATGCCCAATGTGGCAATATCACGTTGGTTTTTAATGGGTTGTGCAACAACTTGCCATACGCGACCAGGGAAATCTTCAATGAGTTGATTCGCGGTGTAGAGATGGGTATTCTGGTCTAACTTATGAAGTTGATACCGCGCTCCCACCAATCGAAATGCACCCGCTTTGATGATAGCGGCATTGGGCTCATAGATGTACGCTTGCAGGCTATCTGCCATGTCGCATATGGCACTTTTTTCGTCGCTGCGATCAAAGGAAAACCGATCGTTTTGTTCGTGAAGAATATTGACCGTATGAATATGATTATTGCCTGTCACGAAGATGACTTCTTTCACTTCATTGTGCAGCGCAACCACATGCACATCCCATTCGTTACCAAGCGATTGCAATGCGGAAGTGATATCCAGCATTGGACTAAATTTAATGATAATTGTATTCGAAATGGCGCGAAGAGTGGGTAGCAGTTGAATAATGTTTGGTTCGCAGTCTTCAATGCGAAATACTTTACCACCATGCGCATCTCTGCGTGCAGGGTCAAGGTAGATAACAACACGCTTCTGACTGCCACACATAGCGCGATCAGTTAGCGAATATTGAGCAAGGAAATCTTCTGCTGAAGTGTTGTGAACGAGGATATGCTTGTTCGTAATATGGAAGTTATGCTGTGCTATGCGACACAACTCCTCGTTGCGTTCTACATAGTGTGCTTGCGAAGTTTGTTCGCTGAGAAAATAGGTATCTACACCATATCCACCAGTAAGATCAATCAGTATATCATGCCTCTCGCCTAATGACCTAACAATCTCTGCTTTATACTGTGCTGTTGCTTCGCTCGAACATTGCTCGCAAGACAAACGTACGGGATACCACCAATCCTCTATTTGTGCAAACGTAGGTAGTTTACCCGATGTGCGCTGACGCCCCTCCACTTGTTGGAGCATCCATCGCCACTGCTCATCGGAGAGGTGGGCATAGCGTTTACGCTGCAAAGCAAGTTCTTCTACTTTCACCTTTGACTTCTCACCTTTAACCTAAAAGCCGTATATCCTTGATAACGGTGCTACCGACTTTGTCATTAAGTTTCTTAACAATTTGATGGCGTTGCTCAAAGAGTTGCTGACGCAAAGCTGCTGAGTGAATATGCACATAGAGTATGCCATTTTTCACTTCCATCTCGCCTGTGAATTGCCCGACCACATTACCCATCAACTCTGACCATACTTGAGGGATTTTGCGCTCGAGTAGAGTAGTCTCAGCCTCTGTACCACGAATAAAATCGGCAAGTAGGTCGCCTATAGATTGCGCTTTGTGGATCATTTCTTGCGCAGTTTAAGTCGTTGAGCAGTCTTGAGTGGTGTGCCGTATGGGATGCCGTTGAGGTCATACAAACTCTTGAGGCGAATACCATATTTCTGTGCAATCTCCCACGCGTCATCACTGGGCTTGAAATAGTAGTAACGGTATTTGCGTGCGGCTTGTTTTTTCTTTTTGTAGATATATACCATATCGCCAGGCTCAAGTTCGCGTGTATCTAGCGCATCGTTGTATTTGCGGAGGGTGCGCTCACGCATGTTTAGGAAGTATGCAAGCGAAGCAAATGTCTCGCCCTGTCCAGCAATGATATAGCGCACACCATTGCGGTAGCCCGAAGCATGATCGTCGAAGATTTCAAGATCCTCCATTGGGGGATATACATAGTTAGGCATATTCTCTTGCGCATGAGCAATCACGTCATCTGCTGCTGTGGACTCTTGCCATGTAGTATCTTTTTCGCTCACAAATCCGCCTTTCTTCAATCGCTCGTCCATAGTGAGTTTGTCCAACTCATAAAGTTCGATAAGTTGGATCAGTTTCTCTGGATACTTAGGATCGGTAGCATAGCCACATGCTTTGAGACCATGTGCCCAACCTTTGTAATCGCCTATAGGTAAAGCGAATAGACTTTCATAGCGTTTGCGCAGGAGGAATAGTGAATGATCTTCGTAGGAATCTTCCACGCGTGCATAACGACGAAAACACTCGTTGGCTTTATCATCATCTTTATTGATGGTGCGTCCTTGCCAATCTGATGTGCATTTGATACCAAAGTGGTTGTTGGCTTTTACTGCCAATTCCGAACGACCAGCTGCCGACTCAAGGATGCCTTGTGCCATAGTGATAGCAGCTGGTACTTTATGCTTGCGTTGTTGTGCAATAGCAAGATCGCTGTATTGAGCGATATAATCTAAATATGCTTGGTTTTTCGATTGAGCTTGCATCGCTAATGCTGCAAGCAAAAGGTAAGAGAGTAAAAGAAATTTCTTCATAAATATGTCAATTTGGGTGCAAAATTACACTTTTTTTTTGATATGTGCAAAAAAAATCGTACCTTTGTCGCGAATTTAGTAAAATAATAAGAATATGAAAAAGATTTTGTTTTTTGTGTTGATGTGTTGCACGTTGGTAAGTTGCGACTATGAAGTGGATGGTGCTAGACTAAAGACTATTCGTATTACGGTAAAAGCGAGTGATTGGCAATATACGCAGCAAGATGCGAGTGATCAGTTTAATAATAACTATTTCTATTTTGGCGTAAATATGCCAGAGATAACGGAAAAAGTGTTTGACTATGGCGAGGTGAAAGCATATGCCGTATTTGATCGCAGCAGTTTGACCTACGCTCGCAAACACTTGTTGCCATACGTGCTGCACGTGGAGGAACCTACTAATATTGGCGAGTGGCTCTATTTTACAGAAACCTACGACTTTACCTATGGAATAGGTTGGGCTGAATTCAATTTCCGCACGAGTGATTTTGCATACGAAGATAATGTCAATATCAATCCCCCTGCTATGGACTTTGATATTGTCATCACCTATCCACAGGAATTCTAACATCTAACAGCGTAGCGATCCACCATCTACAGGCGCTTTGCGCCGATCTACCAACTACAGCGCAGCGATCTAAAAATATGCTTTATCCGCATAATATTGAGCAGAAAATCGACTTCCAAGTCATTCGTGATGGCTTGAAAGGGTGTTGTATGTCTTCTTTGGGCAAGGAGCGTGTAGATGCCATGCAATGGCTGACACATTATCCTACGGTGCGCGATCTGCTAGCTCGCGTTCATGAGATGATGGCTGTGATGACCGATCCTGCGTTGGCATTTCCTCATGGCGAGATATATGATTTGCGTGAGGCACTATCGCGTATTCGTATAGAAGGTCTCTTTATGGATGAAGCCGAACTATTCTCGCTGCGCAAAATGCTTGATTATGCGGGGCAATTGGAGCGATTCTTTGCCATGTTGGATAAGGTGAAATATCCGCTGCTGAGTCAGGAGTCGGGAATAGGGAGTCAGTTGGGGAATATAATTACTACAATCGACCGTATTCTAGACCGTTATGGCAAGATGCGTGACAATGCTTCGCCTGAACTTGCTCGTATCCGCAAAGAGATTTCCGCCTCGCAGGGCTCTGTGAGTCGTGCGCTGAACGCTATTCTTCGTCAGGCACAAGCGGAAGGAATATTGGATAAGGATGCTGCACCCACTATGCGCGAGGGTAGGTTAGTATTACCTGTTCCGCCTGCCTACAAACGCAAGATTGGCGGAATTGTACACGATGAGTCGGCTACAGGTAAGACGGTATTTATCGAACCGCAACAAGTGGTAGAGGCGAATAACCGTATCCGCGAATTAGAAGGTGAAGAACGTCGTGAACGTATGCGTATTTTGATGGCTATCACGGCAGAGATACGTCCGCAGGTGCCGCATATATTGGAAACAGAAAACTATCTTGGTGAGGTGGATTTCCTCCGTGCCAAAGCTCTCTTTGCCATCGACATGCACGCCATAGTACCCGAAATCAGCAAGAAACCAATGATTGATTGGCGAGAAGCATATCACCCTGTCTTATTGCTCAATTTCCGCCGTCAAGGCAAGACCGTCATTCCTTTGACCATACGCTTATCCAATAGCGAAGCGTCCAATAGCCCCACAGGGCGTCCAATAGGCGGTACGCCGTCCAATAACCGAATCCTAGTCATCAGCGGCCCAAACGCAGGTGGTAAATCGGTGTGCTTGAAGACTGTAGCTATGTTGCAATACATGATGCAATGCGGTTTGCCTGTGCCGATGAGCGAGGCGAGTCAGATGGGCTTTTTCAAACAACTCTTGATTGATATAGGTGATGAGCAGTCGATTGAGGATGACCTCTCTACCTATTCATCTCACTTGCGTAATATGAAACATTTTGTGCGTTATGCCGACGCACAAACGCTACTGTTGATTGACGAGTTTGGTACAGGTACCGAACCGATGATAGGTGGCGCGATAGCAGAAGCAGTGCTTTCGCAACTCAACGAGCAACATGCTTTTGGTGTTATCACTACCCACTATGGCAATCTCAAACACTTGGCTGAGCGTACCGAAGGTATTATCAATGGCGCGATGCTCTATGACCGCGGTCAGCTTAAACCTCTTTTCCAACTATCTATAGGTCAAGCAGGTAGTAGTTTTGCGGTGGAGATTGCTCGCCAGATCGGTTTGCCTGAGAGGATTATCCAACGCGCAACTGAAATTGTGGGCGAGGAGCATATCGACTACGACAAACACTTGCAAGACATTGCTCGCGATAAACGCTATTGGGAGAACAAACGCCAGAATATCCGCCAAAAGGAGAAACATTTGGAGGAGAAGATCGCCCACTACGAGGAGCAGATGGCGGGTATCAAAGCCAAGAAACGTGCTATCTTAGAGGAGGCAAACGCCGAGGCGGCCGATCTCTTGCGCAAGAGCAATGCTACTATTGAGCGCACTATCCGCGAGATCAAGGAAGCAAAGGCCGAGAAGAAAGCCACCCAAGCTGCACGACAGAAAGTGGAGACATTGAAGACGAAGGTGCAAGCCTACCCCCAGCCCCTCCCTAAAGGGAAGGGAGATAAAAAGGAATCATCCAAGGTTGAGAAGCAAAAGAATGTCTTACGCGATTTGAGCGAGTTGAAGGTCTTGACAAAGAATCCTGCTAAGTTGATTCAGGAACAAGGAACCAAGACTCAGGAGCAAAGACGAATTAGTAATGTGGCGGATGAACTACGCCGCCGCAAATTGTCGTTTAGTCGCGAGTTGGATATCCGCGGTTTGCGTGCCGATGAGGCATTAGAGGTACTGATGGCGTATGTGGACGATGCTTTGATGGTGAATGCCGAGCAAGTGACAATCTTACACGGCACAGGTACTGGTGCATTGAAGCAGGTCGTTCGCGACTATTTGGCAGAACGCCAGAAGAGCATGCGTCGTTTGAAAACAGGTGATATCTCTTTCCACGATGGCGACCCCGATAGAGGCGGCGCTGGTATCACAATTATAGAATTGTAACTCTTTTACACATAAACTTGTCGCAAAAATTATTTAAGACAATTATTGTCAATTTTGTTGTCGTACGCGAAGCGAGCGTTCGAGCGTAGCGAGATAAGAATTATCGACAATTTAAGGGTGTATTTTATTGGGTTGAAAGAATGTGCTTGGGCACATTGGCAACCCTAAACAAAATAGGGTAGTTGGTAACGAAAACAAGTATTAACTGATATATAAATTCTAAAAAAAAGAGCGACACTTACGTGCTCATCACAATGGGCTTATCGGCAAAAAAATGCCTATTTTGGTATATTTTTTACAGAAAAACTTGCCGATGTCGGCAAAAAAACAGTACCTTTGCAGCGAATTTACTAAAAAACTTGTCGCAAAATGGAATATATATCTGTTAGTCAATTTGCTGAGAAATATGGTGTGAGTGAGCGCACGGCTCGCAATTATTGCGCATTGGGTAAGATTGAGGGCGCGTTTCTGGTAGGTAAATCATGGAATATACCTGCTGATGCTACATTGCCTAAGAAAGGAAAAGCGAAACTATCGCCTCTATTATCTCGTTTGAGAGAGGAAAAAGAGAGTAGGTTGAAAGGTGGAATTTATCACCGCATACAGATTGATTTGACCTACAACTCCAATCATATCGAAGGTAGTCGTCTGACCAAGGAGCAGACACGCTATATCTTTGAAACAAACACATTGGGGGTAACCACAGAAAACACGCGCATTGATGATATTATCGAAACGGTGAATCACTTTCGTTGTATTGACTATGTGATTGACTTTTTTGAAAAACGAGCATAAAATTGCTTTTTTTCTTGCATATATTAAAAAAATGTAGTACCTTTGCGGCGGACTTTGTGTAAATATGGGACAACTTGCGTTTCTTAAGGCATTTATTTTAGTGGCTATCCCGATTGATATCAACGACAACCGTCGCCATGTGCATGTCTACCGCAAAGGAAGTCGGCATCTGCGCTCGGTGGCTAAGATATGGATAGAGAGTGGCGGTGTCAAGTGTGTTGAGATAGCTGAATCTGAGTTGTCTGCAAAAGAGAATGCGATGCTTCTCGCGGCGATAGATCGTCATTGGGAGATGATCAATGACCAGATTACTAAGACTTTCCGCGGTGAAAAACCGCAACCTAAGAATATAGAAAAATAAAAAGGAGGCTGTTATGTGCAAGATTCCAAATGTATCATTGGGCATTAAGAGTATGGATTTTGTTTCCCGTAAGGGCAAGTTCATTGCTTTGTTAACGGACGGACGCGAGATAACCGTTCCCGTGTCGATATTTCCGGATATTCAGCACATGTCTGTGAAGAGGCGTAATGAATGGATGATATTGGATGACCAGTATTTCACGTTCGAGCACATGAGCCGGGTTTACTCTGTTCTTGATTTACTCAAAGCTGTTTAATATGCCCCATCTCCTCACATATAACCCCTGCAAACTCCATGCAAACCGCGCTGATTCGCTACGAATAAGCGGGGAAGCATCATGGGGGGGGGGTATTCGCAGAGATTGATTTAACAAAAATACTATTTTGCTTGCTTTATAGCGGCGCTCACACTATGTGCGTGCCGCTTTCTCGTTTGTATCCCCCTGTCCCCATAATAGGGTCCTCGACGACTTTGGGACATCTAATAAACAAACTAACATAACTAACAACTCTTAAAACAACTAAAAATTATGCGGAAACTTTTACTTTCTCTGGCTATGATCGCCAGCTACGCGACAGCCATTTGGGCTGTGCCTGCACCTATTAATGTCCAATGGGACAATGGCACCCTGAGATGGGAACTGCCCGAACTCACGAATGATAGTGTGTACGAGGGCATTCTCTTGCAATTGTTCACCCAATCCGGTGATAAAATCACTTCGATCGGCACAAGTGTCCAGACAAGCTGGGATTTCTCGTCTAATTTCTACAAAGGCAGAACCTATTATGCCAAAGTTTCTTCTTATGCTAACCCCGGTAATATATATAGCGCCGAGGTCGTCAGCCCGGAATATACCGTTCCCGGTGACAAAGACACCCTGGTCGTGCCGAATGTCACGCTCAACAACAACGGTACTGTTCAGTGGGGGTATATCGGTTATCTCTTCGTCCGCGCTACGCTCCAGAAGAAAAACGGGGAAGAATGGACCGACCTCGCTACGCGCACCACTACCAACGGTTGGAACCAAAGTATCTCTTTCGACGCGCTCACCACGCCGGGAACCTACCGCGCGGTAGCCGACGCCTTGCAGGGGACGGATGTCGTCATGCGTGGTATATCGGACGAACTGCTCATTGAGGAGACGTTCACGGTCACCTTCAATGCCCAAACCCTCTTTGCGAACCCTGAGGCTATGACGGCTCCCAAGAAATCCAAAATAACCCTGCCTACTGTCCCAGACCAGTATAAGTACCAAAGTAGCGGTAATACCCATATCTTCTATTGGTCCACCGATGCGGAGGGTAATACTCCTTGGAGATTTGATGAAGACTCGCTCATGCAGGACATCACCCTCTATGCACAATGGATCGAATGTCCCGCGCTCAACCCTGTATGGGACGGCAAAATATGCCGGTGGACCATGACTGAAACACTGAAAGCGGCTTCAAAGGATCGCATGGTCACTGTCTATACCGAGAATGACAACTACATCTTTGGATCAGGAGGAGAGTCTATCGAAGACAGCATTGACTATGACTCCTCGCACTCGCTCTTTTTCCCGGGACGCAAGTATTCTTTCTCGGCCGGTGTAAGGGATTACTATTACAACGAGGTGGCGTTCAAGAGCGAACTGATGACGGTCGAAGGCGAGGCAACTATCCTGCCGCTGCAGAATATGCAGGTTGGAAAAGCCTCATCCGCCAAAGTGATTTGGGATAAACCGATAGACCTGACCTACAAACGGCTTTGCAACCTCTACCAACTAAACAAATCAACGCTGGAATGGGACAATATTGCTACGATTGAAGACCCGTCTTCCACTTGGGCTAACAACTACGTGGAGTTCAACCAGTCTCTTGACGACCTAGAGTATTACCGTATTGTTTGTCAGTTGTACCAGGGCGAATATCTGATCTACGAAGGCGAACTGTTCTACGGTACCAACCCTGCTACATCCATCGAAAATATGGATTCCGCAGCCGGTAACCCGTCACCCGTCACCCATAAACTCCTCCGCAACGGTCAGCTCCTCATCGAGCGTGACGGCAAGACCTATAACGCGCAAGGCGCTGAAATGAGATAAGCCTACCCCGCCCCCCTCCCTGAAGGGAAGGGGGGCGGGAACAGGAAGCGCAAAAGTCCTTCCTTTTAGGGAAGGATTTAGAATAGGCTTCTCAGCCATGCAGGGCTGACTACCTTGCATGGTAACGAACAACAGTAAAATACGACTCCCCAACACAGGATTAACACAGGATTACCGGAACGACGCCGGCACCAAAAGGGAAGAACTACGTACAATCACTATCCCGATTCTCCGGAATATCTGGAAAATCCGAATTAGCGAAGCAATCCGAAAATCAACTCTATTAATAACTAACTTTCGTTTCCGAGGAAATAGCTGTGTTTTTGGCAAGAGGAGTTTCCGTTGTAGAGTGGGGTGCAGCAGATTGCCCTTTTTTGAGGGCTTTTACTTCAGTTTGCAGGGTCTTTATCTCATTTTGCAACTGCTTCACTTGCTTCTGCATGGTAGTCCATTCTGACTTGGTGATAGAAAAATCTTCATCAGTTTTGGTAATAACTACTTCTTCTGTGGTAGTTATTTCAACATCTTCTGCTGTATTGCCAAATATACCTACTTTCCACATCATGGCAATTATGCCAACAACTATAGCAATGATTAACAACAAATTAATCAGTCCACGTGAGGATTTTTCTTTGTATTCTTCGTTCATAATTGTATGTAATTATATTTGTTTAAGTGTGTAATATGCTTTCACCCTGCGAAGGTACAAAATTTATCGCATACCTGCAAATAAAATCGCCAATTTGGGCGATTTTGTTTAGTGGACGCGCAGAGGCGCTGTTGTTTAAGGTTTAGAGGAGGGGAGTCAGGACAGGCGAGACGGGAGTCCGTCGAGCGTAGTGGAAGAATATTTACTCGGCGAATTAACACCGAGCGGTAAATTGATACATGGGGTTAGCAAAAACGAGTTTTTTTGCATTTTTCTTTAGAAAAATTTGGAAAAAAAGGGTTCTATTATTATCTTTGCACTCGCGTTCGATAAGCAAATCGCAAAGACTGCCGCTAAGCGGCATTAGGCGATTGCTATCTCTGCTCTTCCCACAAATTAAAAATTTGCGGGAGCCCTATATTATTAAAAACCTATAACCTTGGAAGTTGATAAACTATAAACCTAAAATCTCCTTAACGGAGTTTGCACAGATTGGAAATATGTAGGTACTGTAACCGCCACGAATTGTGCGGTTATTGTCTGGTTATTGTGCGGTAATAGTGCGGTGCGAGAGGGGAAGCTATTATGGGACGGCGCAAAGCGCCTAAGGGTGAAAGGGTGAAGGGTGAAAACGGAAAACTGAAAGAAATACTAACCTTAATTAAAACTAAAATTTATGTCACAAGTAACTTACATGGCACCTGTGGAAGAGGTGCGCGGAAAAATCTGTATGAATCGTGGCAATGGCTCAGTCATGGTCACACGTCGTAAATGTTATGGAAAAACAAAAAACGGTACTCCAAGATTAGGACCCAAAGAGATGTACACCTATCATTTGCATAAAGGAAAATGGTCGGCAGGGGCAGAAGCTAATCGCGAACTATTCAAAGTGGCACAGCAGCAAGCTACTGCCGAAATGAACGATCCTGAGCGTTTGGCACACTGGCAAGCGTTGTTCGAGGAGCAACTGGATAAACCAAAACGAGGCGAGAAACAGTATGTCAAAATACAATGCTATATTGCTGCGCAATTGTTGAGAAAGTTGAAAACGCAGCAATAAAACAATAATTTTCAATTATTATTTGTGTATGTCGAAAATTTTTAGTAATTTTGCGCGGATTTTTGGGGCATTGTGAATAGTATCGTAGAAAATGCCCTAAGGAATGGCAAAAACACGAGAAATAATTAATAAAAAATATACAAAATGAATCTATCAGAATTGACCAACAAAATCTACGCAGAAGGCGTGGAGAAAGGTAATGCCGAGGCAGCTGCTATCGTGAAAAAAGCACAAGACGAAGCTGCTGCTATCGTGGCTAAAGCCGAGAAAGAGGCAGCAGAGAAATTGGCTGCTGCAGAAGCAAAATTGGCAGAGATGGACAAGAACACTCGTGCCGAGTTGAAACTCTTCGCTGAGCAAAGCGTAAGTGCGCTCAAGACAGAAGTAACCAATCTGCTCACTGAGCAAGTGGCTGCTGACAGCGTGAAAGCTGCTACCGCTGACGCAAAATTCATGCAAGGCGTAATCGCTAAACTCGCTGAGCAAATGGCGAAGGATGGCAACGTGACCATCGAGGCAAAAGATGCAGAGGCATTGAAGGCATACTTTGCTGCTAACGCAAAAGGTTTGCTCGAAAAAGGCGTGAAGATCAACGAAGTGAAAGGCATCAAGACCGATTTCGCTATCGTACCAGAGAAAGGTGGCTACAAGTTGAACTTCGGCGAGAAGGAGTTTGTAGAGTACTTCAAAGAGTTCTTGCGTCCACAGTTGATTGATTTGCTGTTCTAATGGGATACGAATGTTTATTAGCTGGTTTGCCTGATTTGAAGGCGGGCGGAGAGGCACCGATGGGTATCGATGCTCTGCTGGAGCTTTTTGGTGAGACACTCACCGAGAAGGACCTCGCGCTGCTTTCCGTGTTGCGTATGCCATCTGATGCGCAGGAAGTGCTGGATAAGATTGCCGAGTATGACGAGACAATCTTGAATCAGCCAAGCTGGTGGGAAGACGCACGCGAAGTGCTGTCAGAAACCGACTTGCGTACGCAGGTGCTATACGAAATGGGTCTTGCGAGCAAAAACGCGTTCGTTCGCAAGTGGTTTGCGTTCAACCAAGACATGAACAATGTGTTGGCAGCAACTATTTGTCGTCGTCACGGTTTTGATGTACGTAAGGCAATCGTTGGGCATAACCCTGTGGCAGAGATCTTGCGTAAGGATCTTCCACAAAAGGATTTTGGCTTGGCAGGCGTGATGGATAATCTATCGGAAGTGATGGCGCTCGTGGAGATTGATAACCTCATGGAGCGTGAGAAACAGATGGACGCCATCCGCTTTGCATGGTTGGAGGAGAAGACATTGTTTGTGAACTTCTCAATAGAAAATGTATTGGCTTACTACTTGCAAGCAGAAATGCTGAATCGTTGGGCAGTATTGACCGTAGAACAAGGCGAGCAAGTGTTCCGCGAATTGGTAGCAGGCATGAAAAAAGGAATAAATTTACAATAAAGATATGACAACAGGAAAAGTAAAAGGTATCATCGCCAACCTTGTGACTGTGGTGGTAGATGGACCTGTATCACAAAACGAAATCTGCTACATCAAGCTCGGTGAGACCCGATTGATGGCAGAGGTCATTAAGGTGATTGGCGACAATGTCTATGTACAGGTGTTTGAGAGCACTCGTGGATTGAAAGTCGGCAATACCGTAGAGTTTACAGGACACATGCTTGAGGTAACATTGGGTCCTGGTCTTTTGAGCCGCAACTACGATGGTCTGCAAAACGACCTCGATAAGTTGACCGGCGTTTTCCTCCAACGTGGTGAGTACAACTTCCCACTTGACGAGGAGAAGCTATGGAAATTTGAGCCAATCGCAAAGGTAGGCGACAAAGTGGAAGCTGCTGCATGGTTGGGTGAGGTAGATGAGAACTACCAACCACACAAGATCATGGTGCCATTTGTATTCGAAGGCACATACACCGTGAAGAGTATCGTGGCTGCTGGTGAGTACAAGATTCACGACACCATCGCTGTGTTGACCGATGCTGAGGGCAATGACCACAATGTGACCATGGTACAAAAGTGGCCAGTGAAGAAGCCAGTATTGGCATACAAGAGCAAACCACGTCCATTCAAGTTGCTTGAGACAGGTGTGCGTACTATCGACACCGCAAACCCAATCTGCGAGGGTGGTACAGGATTTATCCCTGGTCCTTTCGGTACAGGTAAAACCGTGCTCCAACACGCTATCTCTAAGCAAGCAGAGGCTGACATCGTGATCATCGCTGCCTGCGGTGAGCGTGCAAACGAGGTGGTGGAGACATTTACCGAGTTCCCAGAGTTGGAAGACCCACATACAGGTCGCAAGTTGATGGAGCGTACCATCATTATCGCCAACACATCTAACATGCCTGTGGCATCTCGTGAGGCATCTGTATATACCTCTATGGCTATTGCAGAGTACTACCGTTCGATGGGCTTGCGCGTGTTGTTGATGGCTGACTCTACTTCTCGTTGGGCACAAGCGTTGCGTGAGATGTCTAACCGTTTGGAGGAGTTGCCAGGTCAAGATGCGTTCCCAATGGACTTGTCGGCTATCATCGGTGCGTTCTATGCGCGCGCAGGTTATGTGTACCTTAATAATGGTAAGACTGGTTCTGTAACCTTCTTGGGTACTGTATCACCTGCAGGTGGTAACTTGAAGGAGCCAGTGACTGAAGGTACAAAGAAAGTGGCACGCTGCTTCTACGCACTGGAGCAAGCTCGTGCTGACCGCAAGCGTTACCCTGCTGTGAACCCAATCGACTCATACTCAAAGTACATCGAATATCCTGAGTTTGAGGAGTATATCGCTGGTATCATCGACGATAAGTGGCTCGGCAAAGTGAACGATATGAAGACCTACTTGCAACGCGGTAAGGAGATTCAAGAGCAAATCAATATCTTGGGTGACGACGGTGTGCCAGTAGATTATCACGAGGAGTTCTGGAAATCAGAGGTAATCGACTTCGTGGTACTGCAACAAGATGCATTCGACAAGATCGATGCTGTGTGCCCATTGGAGCGTCAACAATATATCCTCAACCTCGTGATGGATATCTGCAAGCACGACTACAACTTCACCAACTTCCTTGATGTAAGCGAATACTTCAAGCGCGTGATTAACCTCTGCAAGCAGATGAACTATAGCGAGTTCAAGAGCGAAGAATTTAATAAGTATCAACAACAACTCAACGACTTGCTCGCTGAGCGTCAAATAAAAGCATAACGACTATGGCAAAAGCATTTCAAAAGATTTATACTCAAATCACGGCTATCACCAAAGCAACTTGCTCGCTGAAAGCCGAAGGAGTAGGTAACGACGAGCTCGCTACCGTGAATGGTAAGTTGGCACAGGTCGTTAAGATTATGGGCGACGATGTGACATTGCAGGTGTTTGAGGGTACAGAGGGTATCCCAACCAATGCAGAAGTAGTGTTCCTCGGCAAAGCTCCATCACTGAAGGTGAGCGAGCAATTGGCAGGTCGCTTCTTCAACGCCTATGGTGATCCAATCGATGGCGGACCAGCTATCGAGGGTCAAGAGGTGGAGATTGGTGGTCCAAGTGTGAACCCAGTTCGCCGTAAACAACCATCTGAGCTCATCGCTACTGGTATCGCAGGTATCGACTTGAACAACACATTGGTGTCTGGACAAAAGATTCCATTCTTTGCTGACCCAGACCAACCATACAACCAAGTGATGGCTAACGTAGCGCTCCGCGCTGAGGCAGATAAGATTATCTTGGGCGGTATGGGATTGACCAACGACGACTATTTGTACTTCAAGAACGTGTTCTCTAACGCAGGTGTATTGGACCGTATCGTGTCTTTCGTTAACACCACCGAGAACCCACCAGTAGAGCGTTTGTTGATTCCAGATATGGCATTGTGCGCAGCTGAGTACTTCGCTGTACAAAAGCATGAGAAAGTGTTGGTGCTCTTGACCGATATGACCTTGTACGCCGATGCATTGGCTATCGTAAGTAACCGTATGGATCAGATTCCATCAAAGGACTCTATGCCAGGTTCACTCTATTCTGACCTTGCAAAGATCTACGAGAAAGCCGTACAATTCCCAGAGGAAGCAGGTGGTGGCTCCATCACTATTATCGCAGTGACCACCTTGTCTGGTGGCGATATTACCCACGCTATTCCAGATAACACGGGTTATATCACCGAGGGTCAGTTGTACTTGCGCCGTGATAGTGATATTGGTAAAGTAATTGTGGACCCATTCCGTTCACTCTCTCGTTTGAAACAGTTGGTTGCTGGTAAGAAGACACGCGAAGATCACCCACAAGTGATGAACGCTGCCGTTCGCCTCTACGCTGATGCTGCAAACGCAAAAACCAAGCAAGAGAACGGTTTCGACCTTACCAATTACGACGAGCGTTGCCTTGAGTTTGCAAAGGACTACTCTAGCCAAATTTTGGCTATCGATGTGAATATCAACACCACACAGATGTTGGATGTAGCTTGGACTTTGTTTGCTAAGTACTTCAAACCAGAAGAGGCAAACATCAAGCAAGCATTGGTGGATAAATATTGGCCAAAGAACTAAATGAATGTTAGCGCTGCGCGCTGAATAGTTAGCTTCGCTGAGACCCATTGCTAGCAATGAAGAGTTAGCCCTTCGGGCTGAAATTCACGAAGTGACATTTCATTCGCACAGCGAATAACATTTCACGAACAAAGTGAGTTAAAATCATGGCAATAACATATCAATTTAATAAAACATCGTTGCAGGCACTTGAGAAGGACCTCAAAATGCGCCAACGTACTCTGCCTACACTGCAAAGCAAAGAGTCGGCTCTTCGACTGGAAGTGAAGCGTGCAAAGGACGAGATCAAGGCGCTGGATGAGGAGGTGGACCGCCGAATCAAGGACTACGACCAGATGTTGGCTCTATGGGGCGAGTTCGACACCTCGCTCATCCATGTGGACGACGTGCGCATGTCTATAAAGAAGATCGCAGGCGTGCGCGTGCCCGTATTGGAAGAGGTGGTGTATTCAACCAAAGAGTTTAGCATCTTCTCAAGTCCTAAATGGTTTGCAGACGGTTTCAACCAACTTAAAGCCATTGCCGATGTAGGTATTCGTCAGGAGTTTGTGCGCCGTAAGGTGGAGCTCTTGGACTATGCACGTAAGAAGACCACCCAAAAGGTGAACCTCTTTGAGAAAGTGCAAATACCGGGTTATCAAGACGCTATTCGTAAGATTAAGCGTTTTATGGAAGATGAAGAGAACCTCAGCAAGTCATCGCAAAAGATTGTAAAATCCAAACGCGAGGCAGAAACTCGTATGGCTGAGGAGCAAGCAAGAAAGGAGGCACAAGCATGATTACAAAGATGAAGAAATACACCTTTTTGGTATTTCATCAAGAGTACGAAGCATTTCTAACACAATTGCGTGAAGTAGGTGTAATACATGTTACGGAAAAGGCTTCAGGAATAGCAGATGATGAAAAATTACAACACTTAATAACTGAGGCTGAGAAAATCCGAAAAACCCTAACACAAGGTGCTCCAGAGCAATTTATTAATGAAAAAAATGCGCTTGAACAACGGATAACCTTGATTAGTCAGGAAGTCAATAAGATGGCTATCTGGGGCGACTTTTCGGCTGAACGCATTGCTCAATTGAAAGAAGCTGGTTATACCCTCCGCTATTTCACATGTCCAAAGAAACTCTTCCAAGAAGAGTGGGGTATCGTAGTAGCAGAACAAGGGGCGACAGTGTATTTCGTACAGGTAAATAATACTGACGAAGCACCAGAAGGTTGCCAAGAGCAATACCTGAACGAGAAGTCTGCTGCTAACTTGCAGAAGGATATAGAGGGCTTAAACGGCTTGCTCGTAGCACAAAATGCACGCATTGAACTTTGGGCAAAAGAGAATATCCCTGCATTGGAAAAGCAATTATTGGAAGTTAATCAGTTGATTGATTGGCAACGTGTTAAACTTAACACAACAAACCTCGTAGATGGTAGTTTGAAATTATTGGAAGGTTATTGTCCTGTAGATCAAGAACTTATGCTCAATAAAATGCTAACAACGCAGAATGTGTATTTTCAAGCAGAGGATCCTACACCAGAGGATGATATCCCAATAAAATTAAGCAACAATAAGTTTTTCCGACTTTTTGAGCCGTTGACTAAACTATATATGTTACCAAAATATGGTGAGCTAGATTTAACGATGTTTTTTGCACCATTTTTTATGGTGTTCTTCGGACTATGCCTTGGGGATATGGGATACGGAGCATTGATAATGTTAGCATTACCTATTTTTACAAAACTTTTTCAACTGATTAATCCTGAATTTAAAAGTTCATTGGTATTCCTTTTTGGTTTATCAACTGTAATCTGTGGCACATTAACTGGTACTGCATTTGGTTTTAGTTTATATGATATTGATTTGCCTTTCTTCCAAAAGATGAAAGACTTACTCTATCAGGATAATCAATCAATGTTCTACCTATCATTGATTATTGGTTGTGTACAAATTTTATTTGGTATGATGCTTAAAGCTGTAAATCTCGCTATTCAATTAGGATTTAAATATGCTATAAGTACTATAGGATGGATAATACTTCTTATTGCTGTTGCAGTAGCTGTTCTTACTAACTCTTTGAATAGTATTTGGTTTATAGTATCAATGATTATTGCAGGTTGTATGGTTCTCCTGTACAATAGCCCAGGTAAAAATATCTTTTTGAATATTGGACTTGGTTTATGGGATGCATATAATATGGTTACAGGGCTTTTGGGTGATGTGCTTTCTTATGTGCGTTTGTTTGCCCTTGGTCTTTCTGGTGGTATTTTGGCTAGTGTATTTAACAGTTTAGCCACAGGTATGAGTCCTGATATTCCTGTTGTTGGATTTATAGTTACGGCTCTTATTTTTGTCATAGGTCATGGATTGAATCTCTTTATGAATATTTTAGGCTCAATGGTACACCCTATGCGATTGACGTTTGTAGAGTTCTTCAAAAATTCAGGTTATGAAGGAGGAGGATCCCCTTATAAGCCATTTAAAAAGTAAATAACAATAAATTTATAAATTAAAAAAATTAAAATTATGGATGTAAATCTTTTAATTGCCTATGTAGGCATCGGTTTGATGATTGCCCTTTCGGGTATTGGTTCTGCTTATGGTGTAACAATTGCAGGTAATGCAGGTCTTGGTGCTTTGAAAAAAGTTGACAAATTCGGTAATTTTCTTGTGTTAACTGCTTTACCTGGTACACAAGGTCTTTATGGTTTCGCAGGTTATTTCTTGCTTAACAGTTTTGGTATTCTTACTGCAGATATCACATCATTGCAAGCTGCTGCAGTGTTTGGTGGAGGTATTGCACTGGGACTCGTAGGTTTATTCTCTGCGATTCGTCAGGGTCAAGTATGTGCTAATGGCATGGCTGCAATTGGTCAAGGACATGATGTGTTTTCTAAGACCCTTATTTTTGCTGTATTCCCAGAGCTTTATGCAATTGTTGCATTAGCAGGTGTATTCCTTATCGGTTCTGCTGTTGCTGCATAATTCCCTGAGCTCTACGCTATTTTGGCACTCGTAGGTGCGTTGATGGTGTAAGCCAGACTTATAACAGCATTACATCAATAAAAATGGAGGGATAAAATCTCTCCATTTTTATTTGCTCATATTAGAAAAAAATTGTACCTTTGCAGCGTAAAGTATTAAATAATTCGATTTGATATGAAAACCATTCGTGAGATATTTCGTATTGGCTACGGACCAAGCAGTAGTCATACTATGGGACCACGTAAAGCGGCTGAGATTTTTCTGGAGCGTTATCCTAACGCTGCAAAGTATCAAGCGCACTTGTATGGCAGTTTGTCGGCTACAGGAAAAGGTCACTTAACCGATGCAGCCATTATCGATGTGATTCCATCGGTGGAGATTGTGTGGCATGATGAGTTTTTGCCATTTCACCCCAATGGCATGCGTTTCTGCGCATGGGACGAAAAAGGAGATTTGCTAGATGAGTGGACTGTATATTCCGTAGGCGGTGGAGCATTGGCGGAAAATCCTGCCTCATCGCCTCATCGCCTTATCGCCTCATCGCCTAACTGCGAAGCGTCCATCTATCCTCTTTCGCGTCTATCAGATATCAAGGATTATTGCGATAAGATGGGTTGGGATTATTGGGAGTATGTGGAGCACTATGAGGGTAAGGAGATTTGGGATTATCTCCGCGAGGTGTGGCAAGTGATGCGTGAGGCAGTAGAACGTGGATTGGACCACGAAGGGGTATTGCCCGGACCATTACACCTCCGTCGCAAGGCAGCGAGCTATTATATTAAGGTGGCAGGGTATAAGGACAATCTTCGTACGCGTGGTTTGGTGTTCTCATATGCCTTGGCTGTGAGCGAAGAAAACGCATCGGGTGGTAAGATTGTTACGGCACCTACTTGTGGTTCGTGTGGTGTGTTGCCTGCGGTGTTGTACCATACATGGCGTTCGCGTGACTTCTCTGAGACGCGTATTCTGCATGCTTTAGCAACGGCAGGATTGATTGGTAATGTAGTGAAAGAGAATGCCTCTATCTCGGGTGCGGAAGTTGGTTGCCAAGGCGAGGTTGGTGTAGCTTGTGCGATGGCGTCAGGTGCTGTAAATCAATTGTTTGGCGGTACGTTGGCGCAGATTGAGTATGCTGCTGAGATGGGCTTGGAGCACCACTTGGGTATGACTTGCGACCCTGTATGTGGCTTGGTGCAGATACCGTGTATTGAGCGTAATGCTTTTGCTGCTGCTCGTGCATTGGATAGCAATATGTATGCCGCTTTCTCCGATGGAACGCATAGCGTATCGTTTGACCGAGTGGTGGATGTGATGAAGCAGACGGGCCATGACCTGCCATCGCTGTATAAAGAGACCTCGCAAGGTGGATTGGCAGCTACTTATGAATAAGGATTCGCTACATATAGAAACTCCGTTTTATTACTACGATACAGCGTTGCTGCGTACCACTTTGGCTGCTATAGCCAAGGAGGTTGCGCCATATCCCAACTACCATGTGCATTATGCTATGAAGGCGAATGCCAATCCTCGTTTGCTTGAGATTATCCAGCAGGCAGGCTTAGGGGCTGATTGCGTGAGCGGTGGCGAGGTACAAAGGGCAATTGATGCTGGTTTTCCTGCGGACAAGATTGTTTATGCGGGGGTAGGGAAGAGCGACCGTGAAATATTGACCGCCTTGCAGCACGATATTTTCTGCTTCAATGTCGAGAGTATTCCTGAGTTAGAAATTATCAACGAATTAGCTGCTCGTGAAGGAAAAATCGCACGTGTATGCTTGCGTATCAATCCTGATGTAGAAGCGCATACCCATACGCATATCATCACAGGCATGGCGGAGAATAAGTTCGGCATTGCGCTCCATGATATGCTACAGGTGGTGCAATTGGCGCAGCAGTTGCCTAATATCTCTTTCATTGGCTTGCACTTCCATATCGGCAGCCAGATTACTAATATGCATGATTTCGTGGCATTGTGCGAGCGCATCAATGAGATTCAGCACCTGCTTCATAAACATGATATTTATCCATCTGTTATCAATGTAGGAGGAGGTCTAGGTATTGATTATCATTCGCCTAACGAGCATCCTATAGCTGATTTTAAAGCATATTTTCGTGTGTTTACTCAGCATTTGCATCTGCGTTCAGAGCAGTCGTTGCATTTCGAGTTAGGTCGTTCTGTGGTGGCGCAGTGTGGCAGTCTGATTACGCGTGTGTTGTATGTCAAGCAGACGGCAACCAAGCAGTTTGCTATTGTGGATGCAGGTATGACAGAATTGATACGCCCAGCCCTATATCAAGCGAAGCATAAGATTCAGAACCTCACTTCTCAATCGGAGAAGAGGGAAATATATGATGTGGTGGGTCCGATTTGTGAGTCGAGCGATGTATTTGACAAAGATGTGCTGTTACCTACGACGCAACGAGGCGATATATTGGCTATACGCAGTGCTGGGGCATACGGAGAGTCGATGGCATCCACTTATAATTGCAGACCCTTGCCAAAGTCCGTGATGGATAATGAGATAGATGCTGAGGGATATCAATTGCTTTGAGCAATTACTTCTAAAGCTCGCTTCAATTCTTTATCATAGCGCAGCACATACTCGTAGTAGCCGCGATGATAGTAATAGCGTTTGATGATTTCTCCGCCCAAGAGTTGTTCTACTTCTGCACGGTTGCGTTGGATAGCAGCGCGATAATCTACAGTTAATCTTGGCTTAAATGCCTCTAATTCAGCAAGAAGTGTAGAATCTATATCTTCTTGTTTAGCCATGTCGATCAGTTCACCCAAGTGGCGCCCTGTTTCCGTTTCATAGGAGAAATTCTGCTCATCTAAGAATTGGCAGAATGATTCAATATCGCTATCGGTCAGTTGGAAATTGGTAACAGGTGCGATAGTTGAATGTTGGCGATAATAGCGATTGGCATAATCAAAGAAGAGGTGATCACGATAGAGGTTGTAGGTGATATCCAGTTTCTGAGAGTCAGTGAGTACTACATCTGGTAGGATGCCTCCTGCGGTGTCGCGATGCAACTGATGTCCACGTTGGCGCTCTGCATAATCAATAGCTTGGATACAACGTCCCGATGGCAAGTAGTACTTAGAGGTCGTTACCTTGAGATGACCGCCATAAGCAATCGGACGGATGTTTTGTACCAATCCCTTGCCGAATGTCCGTTCGCCAACGATAGTGGCACGCTTGAGGTCTTGCAATGCTCCAGCTACAATCTCAGAAGCAGATGCCGACTGGTTGTTGACTAATACCACTAGAGGCATATTGGGAAAGATTGGTGAGGTTTTTGTTCTATAGGAATGATTGCTACGCTCAATTTTTCCTTTGGTGGCAACCACCTCTGTGTCTTTAGGTACAAAAAAGCCGACGATTTGTATTGCTTCATCAATCAATCCTCCACCATTGCCACGTAGGTCTATGATCAGTCGTTTAATGCCATTGGTTTGCACCATTTCATCCAATGCCGTGAGAAATTCATGGGAAGAGTTGGTGGTAAATTCGTTGAAGAAGATATATCCAATAGAGTCCTGCAACACCGTAGCGCATCCTACTGCTGGTAGGTGAATATCGCGGCGTGTAACCTCTTTGGTGATGAGTTGGCTATCGCGTTCGAGTGTGATTGAGATGGTGGTACCTGGTTTGCCTCGTAGGTGGTCGGACACTTCTTTGGTGTTTTTGCCTGTGCAATCCATGCCATCTACTGTGACGAAGCGGTCGCCAGGCAACAGCCCCGATAATTGAGCAGGCATACCTTCGTATAACTCATTGACATACACATTGCTATCGCGATACATGATGAGCGCGCCTACGCCGCCGTATTTGCCTTGTGTCATGCGGCGCAGTTCATCATCCTCACGCTTGGGGATATACATGGTGTATGGATCTACTTTGCGGAGCATCTGGTTGATACTGGTTTCAATCAAATCGTCGTAATTAAGGGTATCAACGTAATTGATATCCAACTGACGCATAACATCCGTATAGATGGTTAGGCTTTTGTCAATCCGATTGGTTTGCGATTCTGCCAATACTGTCAATACAGTGCATAGCAGGCATGTGCTTAATAGAAAACGTTTCATTTTATCGTAGGTAAGTAAGGTTGTATATCTTTGTTATGCAGGTGCAAGTCACGCACAAGGGTAGAGGATATATGTGCATATTCGGGACGCGTGTAGAGTAGTACTGTTTCGATGCCCGATAGTTGTTTGTTGGCCTCTGCCATGCTACGTTCGTATTCAAAGTCTTGTACCGAGCGTACTCCGCGCAAGATGAATTGAGCTCCGCAGTCTGCTGCGAAATCTACAGTCAAGCCACTATATAGAACACTGCGCACGCGTGGTTCATGTTCAAACACACGTTGAATGGCTTCTAAACGTTCCTCAAGTGAGAAAGTTGCTTGTTTAGTACTATTGCGCCCAATCCCAATGATGATTTCATCAAAAATCTCTAATCCACGCATTACGATGTCGTGGTGTCCTATAGTAAAGGGATCAAAACTTCCTGGAAAGATTGCTTTTCTGTTCACTTCGTTCACGTTTTTTGTTCGCTTTGCTCACGTTGTTGGCTTCGCGTTGTTGGTTTCACGTTGATGGCTTATGCGTTTATTTCGGCATTTTTAAGTGCCTCTTTGGTGGCTTCGCGATAGGCTACCATCAATCCGCCTGTGCCGAGCAGTGTACCACCGAAATAACGCACCACCACGACAAGGATATTGTCTAATTTCTGCGCATCGATGCTGCGAAGTATAGGCATTCCGGCCGTACCATGTGGTTCGCCGTCATCTTTGGTGCGCCACAAGTTTTCACCTAAGCGATAGGCATAGCAGACATGGCGAGCGTCGTGATACTTTTTCTTATACCATGCGATGCGCTGTTTGGCATGTTCCTCATCGGTAATAGGTTCAGCGAATGCAAGGAACTTGCTGCCGCGATCCTTAAAAATACCTTTGGCTAATCCTGCTATGGTGGACTTGGTTTCTGACACGCTTAACTACTTTTGGAGTTTCACCACAATACTTGATAGTGGCTCTACCACGATGTCCTTTTGGCTGAGGTCGTAGGTCTTGCCAGTAATCACATCCACGCCTACTGGATTGTATTTGCCAACAATCTCTGCGTAGTTGGCAGTTGGGATAGTGCGACTGTCTGTGCTGGCATTGACAAATACGAACACAGCCTCGTTGTCGTTGTAGCGGAAGAAACCGTATGTGTTGTCACGACTCATAAAGTGCATGGTGCGACCTGTATGAATCACCTCTTCGCCTTTGCGCCATTGGAAGAGACGGCTTTGATAGTCAAACATATCTTGCATCTCAGCAGTCACTTCTTCGCCCAATGGCAATGGCATGCGCAGGGTAGAGTGGCCCAAATTGCGGTCAGCAGATTTCATGGCATACTCATCGCCATAGAACACTTGTGGAATACCGCGCATGGTTGCCAACAGCGTATATGCCAGTTTCACACGGCGTGGGTCTTGGTCTTTCACTACGTCAGCGATACGGTCCATATCGTGGTTGCCGAGCATGATGAGAATATCATTCACGTTGGCATACATATAATCCATAGTTAATACATCATACACACGTGTGAGGCCACCGCCCCAACCTTGATTATCGCTCTCAAGTGCTTGACGGATAGCCTCTTCCAATGGGAAGTCCATCACACTTGGCAAGTGGCTGTCAAAGCCATTGTGGTTCTTCACACCCGATTGCCAATACGCTACAGCAGGGGTAGGACGTGTCCAGCACTCGCCTACGATATTGAAGTTAGGATACTCATCCATAATAGCTTTCACCCATTCGCTGCCAGGAACCATCTCAATATATGGATAGGTGTCTACGCGCAAGCCGTCGAGGTTGGCGTACTCAATCCACCAGATAGCCCATTGCTTGAAGTATTGCAGCAGGTCTGGGTTTTCGAGGTTCATATCGGGCATTGGGCGGTCAAACCAACCGCGATTGGAGAGCAGACGGTCGTACTCCGATGCGTTGATGTCGTAGTTAGCAGAGAACACGTTGTGGGTATTGGTGAAAGTGTCGAACTGGTTGATCCAATCTTGGTATGGTAGGTCTTTCATCCACCAGTGAGTACCGCCGCAGTGGTTGGGCACCATGTCCATGATAAATTTGATGCCTTTCTCGTGGGCTTTCTCCACCATTTGGCGATAGAGCTCGTTGCTGCCATAGCGAGGGTCGATATGATAGTAGTCGGAGCATGCGTAGCCGTGGTATGACCATGCAGCCTCGTTATCCTCAAGGAGTGGGGTAGGCCAGATGGCCGTTGCGCCCAATGCTGCAATATGGTCGAGCGAATTGATAATACCCTGAATATCACCACCAAAGCGACCGTGTACGTTGTCCTTGGCACATGCTTCAGCCATGCCCTCAACGGTGTTGTTGCTGGGGTCGCCGTCCACAAAGCGGTCGGACATGATGAGGTAGATCATATCGCTGGAGTTGAATCCTTGGCGTTCGCGGCTACCTTCGCGGCGGGTATGGATGGTGTAATCCACCTTAGAGGTATGTTTGCCTTTCTTGAGAGTGATACGATAAGTACCTGCTTGATTGACATCCAAGTCCACAAAGAGGTAGTTTGGACTCTCGGCGTTGTGTTGGCTTTTTACTTGCAGACCTGTGCACTCACCTTTGACAACGCGACCGTTGTTGAGGTGTTGGATAGTTACCTGCGCATCAGCGAGGTCTTCGCCGTGAAGCATGAGCGTGAGTGGGCAGTTCATCTCTGTCCACCAGCAGAGTGGCTCTGCGCGGTCAATACGAGGTTTAGCTTGCAAAGAAAAAGCACTCAATAGTGCCACAGATAGTAGTAGAAAATGTTTTTTCATTGTTCAGTATTGTTCAAAATGGTTCAATATTTTTCAAAAAAAAGAATAGTGCATCTATAAGCCGGGTTCTGTACCCACGAGTGGGCGTCTATCATTAATCTTGAGTCGCGTATTACTACGTGCTTCTGTTGCTTCCTACCCTCCAACTTGCGCGAGCAACGCTCCAACATTGGTATACTTGGAATTGCAGCCCACAGTATAGTCGTTTCACCCGCCCAAAGGCGACTCGTCTCTGTACCAGTGACCAAACATTGCTGCCTGACGGCCGTTAACCGCTGTGGTGCTCTGTGCTGCCCGGACTTTCCTCGTGATAGGGGATTAAAACGGGTGTTTTTCTTCCCTTATCCCGCGATAGACCGATACACTATTTTTGTTCGCTTCGCTCACATTGTGTGTGCTCTGCTCAGGTTGTGTCGCTTCGCGAGATTGCCTCCTCTCTTTAATGGGGTCCCCGAAAATTTTTAATTTTTGGGGAGAGCGGAGGCACAAGTCGCTCAATGCCGCAAGCGGCAGTCATTGCGACCTTGTTGCCGAACGCGAAGAGCGGCATACGGGAATCGAACCCGCCTCCTCGGCTTGGGAAGCCGATGCACTACCGATGTGCTAATGCCGCAAATGCGGTGCAAAGGTACAGAAAAATATGCAAAAATGCAAATAAATCGAATAAAAGTTCACTTTTAAGTGCGATTTATTGCATTTTTGGCTCTGTATAGATAGGCCGTAGGTTCGGGTTAATAGGTTGTATAGAAGCTTCTGCAAGTTCCCTTTAAGCTACGCGACCACTTCGCGACCACAAATGCCTATCTGTGGCATCGTTATGCCCTATCTGTAGGCGAAAATTAGCTTCAAACAACACAATAACCCATAATCTGTAAATCCCTAATCTTATTTCTCGTTGCAGTTTGATGGTTGTCGTAAGTCTTATAAGCCAACGAGTGAGTATGTTTAATCAGCCCAAAGAGAGGTTTGACAGAAAGTAATACCATCAAATAGGTATTTATCCGTCAGTTTTAAGTCTGGAATTACAGGCAACGCCATGAAAGCAAGTGTCATAAATGGTGCATTGATGGTGCAACCCATGCTAGCAGCCAAGTTCTTCAGTTCGGTATGTTTCTCTGAAACTTGATCTGGCAGGAGTGTGGTCATCAGTCCTGCAATAGGCAGTGGTAGACATTTGGTCACTTGACCATCGCATACGGCAACGCCACCTTTTTCTTCTATGAGAAGGTTGATTAGATGAACTATTTCTTCATCGTTGCAGCCCAAGGCAATGATATTGTGCGAATCGTGGGCGATTGTGGAAGCCAAAGCACCTTTTTGCAAGTCAAATCCCTTGATGTATGCCACTTGAGGTACAATTTCGTCTGCTATGGCGTATCGGTTGTACACCACCAGTTTGGCAATACCATTCTCCACATCCGTAATCACATTGCCTGTGGCATCGCTCTTTGGCTCAACGATCTCTACGCCTGTGATAAGCGAACCCTCGGTGGCGGTGATTACTTTCATTTTCTTTCCTTCACACTTAACTTGTAGCGCATCAGTTGTAATCTTTTTTGCCTCAAACTTATTTAGATTGAATGTAGTAGAAGATTCATATTTGGTTTGCAGAGCATCCGTTACGCCGTTTTTGGCGTTATATACTTCATAACCATTGATGTAGGTGGATAGAATCTGGAAATCTTGTAGATTATTTACCACGATAAAGTCGGCAGGATCGCCTTCTTGCAGGAGTCCGCTTTTGAGGCTATAGTGCTTCACTGGTGTGGTGCATGCTGTTTGGAGCACATTCCATAGAGGTAGGTTCTTAGCCACTGACCTTCTAACCAATCCGTTGATATATCCTATTTCTGTTATATCGTCAGGATACATGTCATCAGAGCAAAAGAGTGTCATTTCTGGGTATTCGCCTATGATAGGATAGAGCGATTCGAAGTTGCATGCCGCACTGCCTTCACGTATGATGATTTTCATACCTAAATCCAATTTTTCTTTGGCTTCTTCGACAGAGGAACATTCGTGATCAGTGGAGATACCTGCAGCCACATATTTACGCAAGTCTTCGCCTGTTACCTTCGGAGCGTGTCCGTCAATAGGTTTACCAACATTATGCGTGGCTTGTATCTTAGCCATCACCTCCGCGTCCTCATAAATAACACCAGGTGCGTTCATCATCTCTGCCAATCCTATGATATCTTCACGCGCGATTAGTTGTGCCGTTTGTTGCGCATCAATGGTAGCACCTGCTGTTTCGTGGTTGGTAGATGGGACACAAGAAGGGAGCATAAAATTGAAGTGGAAGCGTACTTTCTTGCTATTGTCAATCATATAATCAATACCCTCAATGCCCAACACGTTGGTTATTTCGTGAGGGTCACAGATGGCTGCAACCACACCATTCTCAACTGCCATACGAGCATAGTTCTCGGGGGTCATGAGGGTACTCTCGATGTGTATGTGTGCATCTACGAAGCCAGGCAGAATATAGGTGTCATACTCTCCGTCAATACGCTTTATAGAAGTAATCTTGCCGTCTTTGATGGTTACCTCACCAGGATAAATGTCTTTGGCAAGTACATCAACTACATTTCCTGTTAGCACTTTTTCAGAAGTGCAATTCGTGTTTTCGCAAGACATCAAGGTGAATGTCATTGCCAATAGGCACAATGCCAAACATAGGAACTTTTTCATGATAATACGTGTTTAGGATGCCGCTATAATAATGCTATAGAAACCTTCTGTTTTGAAAGGATTTGTGCGGAAGATATGCAGAAAATATTTAGCATATTTTTCTTATCTTAGGAGAAAAAAGCAACCACTTCAATTAGTTTGAATAATTGAGATGATTGCTTTTTTGAATGATTTTAATATATTTTTGTATTAGAGTGATACTATTTCTTTGGATATGCCCATTCTCCAATTACAACCAAGTTTCCAGCTTTGTCATAGCGTCTTGCGGAATATACGAATGTATAGTTTTCGGATACGACTTTAGCAAGTTCTTCGTAAGAAAGTTTTGCAGCAGCTTCATTAAATAGTTGTGCTGCTTTAGCATCACAATCTTTTTCGTTACTTCCTTCTGTAACTACTGCTCCATAAGGAACTTTTTTCTCTACCTTTAGATAATTTTCGACGGCTGCTAAATCCGATAGGGTTCCAGAATTTTCGCTGATTCCAAAGGAATAAGCTTGTTGCATTGTAATAGTTTCCTCGCAGGATGTTAATCCCAATGCTAACACTAAAAAGCAGCACATAGCTACTAAATTGAATAGTTTTTTCATTTTTTTGATTGTTAATTAGTTATTTATAACACTATTGTTGTTTTGATTAAATTTATGAATTCGTAGTTGAATATTATCTCTTAGTTGTTCGCTGTAAAGCCAAGGCTCAATTCCGTGATAATCACCAACATTCAAGATGTTTAAAATATTAGGAAGATAGCTACCGTCAAAGCCATCCAGTTGTAAAACATTATACTCTGTCGAAAGAGTCACTATAATTGTATCATGCAAAGTTGCTGGTGTTGAATCTGTTCGCCAATTGACAGGATTGATACACATAACATTAGGGGAACTAACAATAGGTTTGATATGTTCTATATGAGAAACAGAATTGTAGCAAATTGTCACTCCTGTGTCAATAGAGTCTTTGGCTGCAACAATCCAAGGTGCGACTAATGTATCTGCGGGTGTTACTTTATAACCCAACACATATGCAGCTACCATTCGTTGGCGAACATCTTCGGAAAATGTTTTCATGAGTTCCACGACTGATTTGCCACCTTGACTAAACCCAGCAAGTACAAATGGACGCTGATTATTATAATGATTCAAATAATGTTGGAATGCATTTTGAATATCAACGAAAGATACGGCATGATATCGTCTGTTAATTGTGTCCTCATTCAGCGTAGCCCATGTATCAAGAGTAATATGACGATAGTATGGAGAATAGAAGTTATTGTTTTCTGCCATATAATCAGCTATTTTCAATATTTCTATTTTCATATTATTACGATGTACGATATTATAAGGGTCAGCATAATGAGATACAACTCCATCTTCATTGTACCAATCATATTCCCACGTAGATGGAATATAGAACACATCAGCACCTGCACTATGGGCATTCTGTTCAATATACCACATCATCGTATCCTCGTAATTAGGAGTTTGCGGTATATATATTGTTTGAGGCAATCTTTCATTTCGGCATCCTATGAATAAACTAATCCATAAGAGAGCACCAACTTGTATTAGATTCCTCATTTCTTAGAAGTTATACGCAATTCCTATACCGTTGTTGCTTGTTTGTAAACTCCAATACGCATAAGCATCTTTTTTCTGCATCACATTATATGTATTGACGCTATTATGCATGCGACGATAACCCACACATAAAGATGGTATACCTACCAACCATGTAGCACATGTACCCGAAACCAAAAATGAAATTCCTGTAGCATGCATTATGGAACCATCACTATTCTTTGGATTAAGAACAAGTAAAATAGCACCAAATGTAGTTAATCCCATTCCACATCCAAACACAGCCCATCCCGTTTGAGAAAGTTTATATCCACTTAAAAATTCTTGATATGCTGGCAGACAGTTACTATGTAAGAAACTCATATACTCAGTTTGATTCATTGTCACATCACTAACCATGTAATGACAATGATGACGCTGCAACAAATTAGAATCTGTGTTGATATTTTGAGCATTAGTACCAACAAGCGTCAAAACACATAACATCAGAAATAAAAAAACTCTTTTCATAATATTATCCCTAAATACGTGTCGGGCACAACTTTTAAAAATATTATTAATGTGAATTATATTATATTATATTATGCACTTCATTAAATCTCTATAATATTGACAATGAAGTCTTTCATGTGTATCTAAAATTATGTTAGCATATCGACTGCAAAGGTAGTGAATTATTTTGGATTGAGCAAGAAAAAATCGTTTTTAGATGCGGTTTTTTGTTTGGAGGATAGGTAACTATTTCAGGAACGCAGTCAACTTTTTTAGGAAATGAGTCAACCTTTTTAGAAATGAAGTCAACTCTTTTAGAGGGAATCTTAATAAAACGCACATTTTGAGTTTTTATGTTCTTTGGTTCATCCTAGGTTCGTCTTTGGTTTCACCTTGGTCTTTTACCCGAGATTAAAAAGGAGAGGAAATGGAAATGGAATCTTAACAAAAGTACTTTTTTTTGAAAAAGTACCCGAATACTATTCGGGAGTAATGGACAAAGAAAAGCAAAAAGAGAGCATTTCGGTAGGTAACGCCCTCTTTGAGGTTGTAGGATGGCGTGTCGCTTATTGTGCACCGCGAGGAGGCTACTGGTTCAATGAGAAAGGGTTTGGCATGGGATTTGACAGTTAACAGTTAACAATTGACAGTTAACAGTTGATAGTTGGCTATAACTCGCCTCCATTGTAAGGGGAGGGATTGAAGATATTAAACCAAAAACGTAAAACTATGAAAGGAAAAATCGTAGTCATCGCTCTGATGACATGGGCAATGGCGTTGCCCGAAGCAAAAGCGTGTACAGGTATCACACTGCACACACAAAGTAATCAACCCATCACAGCACGCAGCATCGAATGGGCTGCTACACCACTAAATGCGATGTTTGTGGTAGTACCACGAGGACAGAAACAAACATCGTTTCTGCCTGACGGCACAACACAAGGCAAAGAGTTTGTAGCTAACTACGGCTACGTCGGCGTAGCCGTGGAAGATGATGCATTCGTGATGGAAGGCGTGAACGAAGCAGGATTAGGTGCTGGGCTATTCTATTTCCCAGAATATGGCAAATACCTGCCATACAAAGAGGAAGACAAGTCGTTGTGCGTGAGCGATATGCAGTTTGTGGCATGGGTGCTGAGTTCGTGTGCTACCATCGACGAACTGGTGGCACTGATGCCGACTATTCGTGTGATTGGCACCGACCCTCGTGCCTCTACTGTACACTGGCGCGTGACTGAGCCATCGGGTAGGCAAGTGGTGATAGAAATAGTGGATGAAGAAGTGAAAATACATGAGAATCCACTAGGCGTGCTGACCAATTCGCCCGAGTTGACGTGGCATATCACTAATCTGAATAACTATGTGAACATGATGGCTGGCACCGTAAAAGAGCGTGAGATGGGTTCGCTGAAGTTGAAAGCCATTAGCGGAGGCACAGGATTGCAAGGCATACCCGGAGATATGACGTCCACAAGCCGATTTGTACGTGCAGCCATACTACAGAGTACGGCACCCACATTGGCAACCGCAGAAGAGACTGTGGCACAAGCATTTCATTTGATGAATAATTTTGATATTCCTATTGGAATACAATTTAGCAATCCAGAAGAAGCGCCCAACATGCCAAGTGCGACGCAGATAACGATAGTGTCAGACTTGCAAAATCAACGTTTGTACTATCGCACGATGTACAATAGTAATATACGCTGCATCGACCTAAAGAAGATTGATTTTAAGCGAACAGACTTTCAAGTGAGAGGGCTGGAGAAGAGTCGAATGCAACCGATAGAACAATTGACAATTGACAATTGACAATTGAGGACGCTACGCTATGGGATAATGGACGGCGCAGAGCGTCTATAGGGTATTGGAATTAAAAAAAAGAGTTGCCGAAGGGGCAACTCTTTTTTTATTATTGAGAGTGGTCTTACTCTGCGTCTTCTACAGCAGCTTGAGCAGCAGCCAAGCGTGCGATTGGAACGCGGAATGGAGAGCAAGATGCATAGTTCATACCTACGCGAGCGCAGAACTTAACAGAACTTGGCTCACCACCGTGCTCACCGCAGATACCAGTGCGCAATCCTGGACGAACAGCACGACCTTTCTCTACTGCCATCTTAATCAATTGACCAACACCGTTTTGATCCAAAACTTGGAATGGGTCAACCTTCAAAATCTTTTGCTCGAGATATACTGGCAAGAAGCTAGCAATATCGTCGCGGCTATAACCGAAGGTCATCTGTGTCAAGTCGTTGGTACCGAATGAGAAGTATTGAGCCTCAGTAGCGATACGGTCTGCTGTCAAGGCAGCACGTGGGATCTCGATCATTGTACCAATCTCGAACTCTACCTCTACGCCATACTCAGCGAATACCTGTTTAGCTACTTTCTCGATGATCTCCTTTTGTTGGTGGAACTCGTAGAGGATACCAATCAATGGAACCATGATCTCTGGCATTGGGTTCTTGCCCTCAAGCTTCAACTCGCAAGCAGCGCTCAAGATAGCGCGAGTTTGCATAGCGGTAATCTCTGGGAAGGTGATACCGAGACGGCAACCACGGTGACCAAGCATTGGGTTGTTCTCTGCGAGAGAGTCAACACGTTGCTTAATCTCTTGTACGCTTACGCCCATCTCCTTAGCCATAACCTCTTGACCAGCAGCATCGTGTGGCACGAACTCGTGCAATGGTGGGTCAAGCAGACGGATATTCACTGGATAGCCATCCATAGCCTCAAGGATACCCTTGAAGTCAGCTTTTTGGTAAGGAAGAAGTTTTGCCAATGCTTTCTCACGACCTTCAGCAGTCTTAGAAAGAATCATCTCGCGCATAGCCACAATCTTCTTATCCTCGAAGAACATGTGCTCGGTACGGGTCAAACCAATACCCTTAGCGCCGAAGTCACGAGCCACTTGTGCATCATGTGGAGTATCTGCGTTGGTACGCACTTGGAGGTGAGTATATTTGTCGCAGAGGTCCATGAGCTCTTTGAAGTCGCCGCTCAATTCAGCAGCCTTGGTTGGGATTTGACCAGCATATACTTGACCGGTAGAACCATTGATAGAGATGTAATCGCCCTCTTTATAGGTTACACCCTCAATAGTCAAGGTCTTTGCTTTGTAATCAACTACGATAGCACCTGCACCAGATACGCAGCACTTACCCATACCACGAGCCACTACGGCAGCGTGAGAGGTCATACCACCACGAGCGGTCAAGATACCCTCAGCAGCAGACATACCTGCGAGGTCCTCTGGGCTGGTTTCGATACGAACCATAACGACTTTCTTGCCATCTTTGTGCCATTCTTGAGCGTCGTCAGCGTGGAAGACGATTTGACCACATGCAGCACCTGGACTAGCTGGCAAGCCTTGAGTAATTACCTTAGCGGTCTTCAACGCAGCCTTGTCGAATACAGGGTGGAGTAGTTCGTCGAGCTTTTGGGGCTCGCAACGCATGATAGCGGTCTTCTCGTCGATAAGACCCTCGTGAACGAGGTCCATAGCAATCTTAACCATCGCAGTACCAGTACGTTTACCGTTACGTGTTTGGAGGAACCAGAGTTTGCCCTCTTGTACGGTGAACTCCATATCTTGCATATCGCGGTAGTGGTTCTCAAGCTTGGTTTGGATAGCGTCAAGCTCAGCATAGATAGCTGGCATAGCCTCTTCCATAGAAGGATACTTGCTAGCACGCTCTTCCTCGCTGATACCTTGGAGTGCTGCCCAACGGCGGCTACCCTCGATGGTGATTTGTTGAGGAGTACGGATACCTGCCACTACGTCTTCACCTTGAGCATTTACGAGGTACTCACCATTGAAGAGGTTTTCACCAGTAGCAGCGTCACGGCTGAAGCATACACCTGTGGCTGATGTCTCGCCCATGTTACCAAATACCATAGCTTGTACGGTAACGGCTGTTCCCCATTCGTCTGGAATTCCTTCCATCTTACGATAGAGGATAGCGCGCTCGTTCATCCAACTGCGGAATACAGCGCAGATAGCGCCCCAGAGTTGCTCAACTGGGTTGGTAGGGAAGTCGTGACCTGTTTGCTCTTTGATAGCTGTTTTGAAGCGAGCCACGAGGAGCTTGAGCTCGTCAACGGTCAGGTCTTTGTCAAGCTTGATACCGCGAATCTCTTTTACCTCATCGATGATAGCCTCAAATGGGTCGATATCTTCTTTGTTAACTGGCTTCATGCCAAGCACCACGTCACCGTACATCTGTACGAAACGACGGTAGCTATCGTAAACGAAGTGAGGGTTATTGGTCTTAGCAGCCAAACCAGCAGCCACCTCATCGTTCAAACCAAGGTTGAGGATAGTATCCATCATACCTGGCATAGACGCACGAGCACCCGAGCGAACGCTCACCAAAAGAGGGTTGCTAGGATCACCGAAGTTATTGTTCATCAAACTCTCAATGTGAGCAACTGCTGCAGTAACTTCTGCATTCAGTACTTCTACAATTTTCTCTTGACCTACTTGGTAGTACTCGTTGCAAACATCAGTGGTGATTGTGAATCCTGGAGGCACTGGTACGCCCACAAGGTTCATCTCAGCAAGGTTTGCGCCTTTACCGCCCAATACTTCGCGCATTTGAGCGTTACCTTCTGCTTTACCATTACCGAAGGTGTAAACACGTTTCTTGTTGTCCATTTTTTTAAAATAAAATTTATGATTAATATTCTTTTTTGTACTTAATTTTGTTTCAGCCTGCAAAGGTACAAAAAAAAATGCATATATGCAAATAAAAAGAGTAAAAGTTCTATTTTGAGGGTATTTTGCTATTTTACTTGATTATTGGCTATATAATATTAAGGTGTAGGAATTAGTATATCTTTTGATATGCAATACGCGGAGAAGCATCGCGTGTGTAGATTATTGATAGCATAGAGATGTTATAGTCATTCTTCAGTGAGGTTCCAATGAGATTCCAATGGAGATAGGTGGCAGGTGAGGGGCAAATAACGGGCAAGAAAAGGGAATACTGAGGAGAGAAAATACAAAACAGAGGTCTGCCAGAGAGGCATACCTCTGTTGTTTTGTCACTCTTAATCACATACGTGACGTATAGATTGTCCACAACATCTACCATGTACACTTAAATCTGAATAACCCTCACTAAAGAAAGTATAGTATGCTTGAGTCGGTTTTTCTTTGTTAATAGACTTTGACCAATAGCATCCATAAGAACCTTCAAATCTAACTTCATTGCCATATCGGTAGCCAGAAGCAGGTAAAAAAATCGAATTACCATTTTTACCTTTTATAGTCCAACCATTTACTTCATTTTGAGTTGTCCATGTCCATATACACTTTGTTCGTAGTTCTGTCCATTCTACATTGGTAGGAATGCGCCACTCATTACCCCAATGAATAGTAGCTGCATCGTCAGTTGGTTCAAGAAATTCTTTGTTGTCTACTATTCCAAAATCGTTAAGTGTACAATATTTAGTGAGAGTGGAATCATTTCCTTCACAAAATTTATAGTTATCCCAATTATACGTATCTTTAGGAAGAACTTCTCCCCATGCAAAATAATAGCCATATTCTTCTGGAACACTTGCGCCTACATTACATGTAGCCCATTTCGCACTTAATCCTAAATCAACCCATTCTGGCTCTGTCGTAAATTCTTTAATTTCTCCAAATTCAAATTGAGTTTTATCTAAGAACAACCAAGCGCAATAATAATAATGGGTAGCAGGAGAAAGGTGGTTTGTTTCAATTTTAAAGTTTTTCCCCAATAATACATCGGCATCTATCATCTTACCATCACGATTATTTAATTCTGTTTTTGACTCCGATATCATCACACCAAATTCTACTGATTTGTAGTTGGAAATGTCAACATTTACAACACCATGAAAAATTGCAGAGTGCACTTTGACATCTGAAACGTCAAGAGTTTGTACCTTGTTTGAGGTAGCAGGAGCGCTAGGCTCACAACCTGAAAGTAGCATCACCATTGTTGCAATGGCAATAAAAATCTTTTTCATAATTATTCATTACGTTTTTGTGGGATGTTGGCTCCTAACCACCCGTGAATGTAAAAAGAAAGCGTGGAACCTTATCTTTGCTTATTCTTCTGTTAGAGGTACTGGAAAAACCTTGCAACAAGAATAAGCAACTAACGCCCACGCCGAAATATGAATGCCACCAAACAGAGTCATCCCGAAGGATGCTCTGTGGGCGGGATAGTCATATCCCAAAGGGCGTTTACTGCCTTCTTGCTTTGGGTTGCATGAAAGTTTCCAGTTTTCTAACAGCCAAAACAAGCGCTAATAAACGCTTTTATCATATGTCTGCAAAACCGATTGCTCGGATTTGCAGTTGCAAAGGTACTACAAAAAATCGACACAAGCAAATAAAAACTATATTTTTACGTAATTTTTAATTGACTCTTGTGTATATTCAAAAAAAATAGTAACTTTGCACCCGCATTCGTTGTATAAATGCGCAACCAAGTACGCAAAGCATGGAACGCCCGAGGGCATTAAACGCAGCTTGCTGCATGGAACGTCGCTGTGCGACATGTAACGTGAGTGAAACGAAACTAAAATATATATATTGTGAAAACTAACTACTTGAAAAGCAGACATATTGGTCTGACAGAGCAAGACCAACAGCAGATGTTGGAAGTAATCGGAGTGAAAAGTGTGGATGAACTCATCGCACAAACCATGCCAGCGGATATCCTTCTGGAAGAGCCACTTGACCTCGATGAGCCACTCACCGAACAAGAGCACCTCAACACCATGCACCAAATGGCAGCGAAGAACCAACTCTATCGCTCGTATATCGGTCGCGGATGGTATGGCACCAATACGCCTGCTGTGATTCAACGCAATATATTGGAGAACCCCGTTTGGTACACCTCTTACACTCCATACCAAGCCGAAGTGAGCCAAGGTCGTTTGGAGGCGTTGTTTGTATATCAAACGATGATTAGCGACCTCACAGGGCTGCCACTTGCCAACTGTTCGCTCCTCGACGAAGCCACAGCAGCAGCCGAGGCTGTGACCATGATGCGCAACCTACGCAGCCGTGATATGGTGAAAGCAGGCGTGAAGAAGGTATTGGTGGACAAGAAAATCTTTGCCAACACCTTACATGTAATGCGCACACGCGCGAAAGGGCAAGACATTGAGCTCGTGATGGTGGATTATGCGATGGTGACAAGCGATTGGCTCGCAGCGAATGGTCCGTTTTTTGGCGCCATCGTGCAATGGCCAAATGCAGATGGTGCGATTGAAGACTACACCGCTTTCATTGATGACTGCCACGCCGCAGGCATGAAAGTGACAGTGATTGCCGACCTGATGGCATTGGCATTGCTCAAGCCACTGAACGCAGATATTATGTGCGGTACAGCACAACGTTTTGGTTTGCCAATGGGCTTTGGTGGTCCTACCGCAGGATATATGGCAACTCGCGAGGAGTACAAACGCGATATGCCTGGTCGTATCATCGGTCTGAGCAAAGACACCTACGAGAAACCTGCTTTCCGCCTTGCTTTGCAGACACGCGAGCAACATATCAAACGCGAGAAAGCGACATCAAATATCTGTACCGCAGAAGCCCTGTCGGCTGTGATGGCAGGTATGTACGGCGTGTATCACGGTGCCGAGGGTATTCGTGAGATAGCTGAAGGTATTCATGGTAAAGCCGTGTATCTGAGCGAGATGCTGCAAGCATACGGCTATGAGCAAGAGAACACAGAGTTCTTTGATACACTGAAAATCCGCCACGAGAATGGGGTAGAGGCAGTGCGCGAAGCGGCTGAAGAATTGGGTATCAATCTCTATTACGATGAGGAAGGTTGGATTGGTATCTCACTGGACGAGAGCGTGACGGTGGATGATATGAACGACATTATCGAACTCTTTGCTAACGCCTCGGGCAACATGGCGCAATACGAAGATAGCGAGGAGTCCTTCGAAGGGCTTTGGGCAATCAACGAAGACCGTGTTCGCGAGGTAGATTACCTGCAAGAGGAGGTATTCAAACTATATCACACCGAGACTGAGATGATGCGTTATCTCAAACGTCTAGAGCGCAAGGATATTAGTTTGACCCATTCAATGATTCCATTGGGTTCGTGCACCATGAAGCTCAACCCTGCGGCTGCGATGATACCAGTGACCTATCCTGGTTATATGGGCATTCATCCATTGGCACCTGCTGAGCAAGTGGCTGGATATATGGAGGTGATGGAAGACCTAGAGCAACAATTGGCGACTATCACGGGCTTTGCAGCATGTAACTTGCAACCTACTTCGGGTGCAGCAGGCGAGTATGCAGGTCTGGTGACTATCCGAGAGTATCTGCATCAACAAGGTCAAGACCATCGTAATATCCTCCTTATCCCTGCTTCAGCTCACGGAACTAACCCTGCCTCTTGTGCACAAGCAGGTATGATTCCTGTTGTAGTGAAATGCGACGAGAACGGTAACACTGACCTCGCTGACTGGCGCGAGAAAGCAGAGCAACACAAGGACAACTTGGCGGGTTGTATGATTACCTATCCATCTACCCACGGAATTTTCGAGATGGCTATCCGCGAGATGTGCCAGATTGTACACAACTGCGGTGGACAAGTATATATGGACGGTGCGAACATGAACGCGCAGATTGGTTATACCAATCCTGGATTTATCGGTGCAGATGTCTGCCACCTCAACTTGCACAAGTCCTTTGCCAGTCCTCACGGTGGTGGCGGACCTGGTGTAGGTGCAATATGCTGCGCTGCACACTTGGTGGACGCTATGCCTCAAGCGGAGAATAATCGCGTATCCAGCGCATTGTATGGCAATGCGAACATGGCACTCATCTCCTACGGCTATATCCGTATGATGGGCGAAGAGGGCTTGCGCGAATCTACTGCAGCCGCTATCGTGAGTGCGAACTATATGGCTGAGAAACTGAAAGATGCATTCGGCATTGTTTATACAGGCGTGAACGGTAGAGTAGGTCACGAGTTGATTTTGGACTGCCGTCTGTTCCATAGTATCGGTATCACCGAATCAGATATTGCTAAACGCCTAATGGACTTCGGTTATCACGCACCTACTTTGAGTTTCCCTGTGCATGGCACATTGATGGTAGAGCCAACCGAGAGCGAGAGTTTGCACGAGTTGGATCAATTCATTGACGCGCTGCTTACTATCCGCGAGGAGATTGCCGAGGTAGAGCGTGGCGAGGTGGATAAGAAAGATAATGTGCTACTCAATGCGCCACACCCAGAGTATGAAGTAGTGGCTGACGAGTGGAACCACCCATACAGCCGTCAGAAAGCAGCCTATCCAGCAGAGTGGGTGAAAGCCAACAAGTTCTGGATACCTGTATCCCGCGTGGATAATGGTTGGGGCGACCGCAACCTCGTTGCACGATATAACGAAGAAGTAAAAACTCTCTAAACACTAAACAGTAGGCGCTTTGCGCCGTCCACTAAACAACATAATATGTCTAAAGGAAAACTTCGTGAACAACTCAAGGGGTATAAGCGCATGAAACCGCTAATTACTGTCAAAGAATACATAATGATTATTCTTTGTACCATCCCATACGCAATTGCTGTAAATTGGATCTTAGTTCCACATACCATTGTAGGAGGAGGGCTAACGGGTCTTTGTGAGATTATCTACTTTGCAACGGATACATTTATCCCTATATGGCTAAGTTCGTTTGTATGCAACCTTGCTTTATTAATAGCTGCGTACTTCACGGTTGGATGGCGCTACTGTGTGCGTACCCTATGGGGAGTATTATGGTATACGATCTGGCTCAAAGTGATTGAAATACCTGCTGAACCAGTTATCTCCGACCCATTCATGGCAGTCATCTTGGGTGGCTTGTTTATGGGTTGCTTCTTGGGGGTAGTGTTCCTCAACAATGGTAGCACGGGTGGAGTAGATATCGTAGCAATGATTGTGAATAAATACAAACATTTGCCAATGGGTCGCGTACTTATGGCATGCGATATTGTGATTATCCTCTGTGCATATTTCTTGCCTGAAATCAAGGAATTGCCATTTGGTCAAGGTCTGGAGAAGATTCTCTTTGGTCTTTGCTATACTTTCATGGCAGGTACTGCTGTGGATTGGGTGCTCAATCGCACGCGCCAATCGGTGCAGTTCTTCATTTTCAGCAGCAAGTACGAGGAGATTGCCGAAGCTATTATGACCCAAGTTCCACGCGGTGTGACCTTCCTCGAAGCACAAGGTGGCTACACCAAGAACCCAGGCAAAGTGATTACGGTAATAGCGCGCCAATACGAATCGGCTAAGATTTTCCGTTTGGTGAATGCCATTGACCCTAACGCCTTTGTCAGCCAAAGCCAAGTGCGTGGAGTCTTCGGACAAGGTTTCGACCCAATGAGTAAATAAACAACACCTTTCACTTTTCACCTTTCACCTTTCATGACTCCCTACACGCAATACCCCATCAGCAAAGTCGTTCGAGAATACATCTTCATCATTCTCGGCTTGTTTCCTTTTGCCTTGATGGTCAACTGGATTTTTGTGCCGCATAATGTAGTCGGTGCTGGTCTGACGGGTATTTGTTCGATCATTTACTACGCTACACAAGGGCTCTTCCCTAATATTTTCCCTGAATATGGTGGTGCTATACCTATGTGGCTAAGTACGTTGTCTATCAATGCTATTTTGCTATTGATTGCCATGCTCACTGTGGGTTGGCGTTTCTGTGTGCGCACATTAGTGGGCGCATTGGCATTGGCTTTTTGGTATCGTGTGATACCTATGCGTGTGGACCCATTGATTGCAGACCCTGTTACAGCTTGTATTGTAGGCGGTGTGGTCTTTGGACTGAGTTTAGGTATTGTAATGCTCAACAACGGCTCATCGGGTGGTACCGACATCGTGGCAATGATTGTTAATCACTACAAAGATGTGTCGTTAGGTAAAGTGATGGTTATCTGCGATGCAGTGATTATTGCCAGCAGTTATTTCTTGCCCATTCCAGATCAGTTCTATGTAGAGGGAATGGACATTGTGGACTTCAAGATTAAGCGTATTCTTTATGGTCTCTGTATGACCGTCAGCTATACGGCAGCGCTCGATTGGATCATGTCGCGCATGCGCCAATCGGTGCAGTTCTTCATCTTCTCTAGCAAGTATGCAGAGATTGCTACTGCTATCAATCAAACTGTCCATCGTGGTGTCACGGTATTGGATGGAAAAGGGTGGTATAGTCAGCAACCCATCCATATTGTCACTGTACTTGCCCGCAAACAAGAGAGTCAATTGATTTTCCATATCATCAAATCAATCGACCCTAATGCGTTTGTCAGTCAAGCCAATGTCAGTGGTGTCTTTGGACAGGGCTTCGATACAATCAAGAATAAGTAATTCTTATTGTCCATAACTATCCTATTATATCTTAATATCTTTCGTCTTATACCTAACCTAAATCTAAAGTTGAGTGTTTTCATTTTATCATTTACAATCATAGTATATCCATACTATATCCTTACTATTTCTTTGACATACTAAGCTCGGTATATTGCTTATACTATAATATAGTAGAGTAAAACCTACTAAATCTGTACGCAATAGAGTACAAATAGACTAAAAATTCATCTTTATTGAGAATTAGATATTTTGACCAATAGATAAGTGTGTTTCTAAATATTCAATTCTCACATATTTGAAAAATCTTTAAATATTTTATTGATAAAATGGGGTAGGAAAGGACTTTAATAAAAATATTCACAATTGCAAAATTCTAAATGTTTAAATATAAATTCTAATTTTTATTTCACAAATATATCAGCATTGACAATCTTTCAAAGCCCATGCTATTCACACTACAAACACGTGTGTTTAATAAACATACATCCGAAACGAAACAACACGATATAATTATAATAATTTTTGAAATTATTACATATCTTACAGATATTCAATAAAATATTACAAAACAACAAAGTGATACTTTAAACAATTGGATAAAATAAACTGAAATTGCTAAAATCTACAAAGATATATGATTATAAAAATTGTAAATGACTGAAAATCACAATATCTATTGAGTTTGCATAAACTATTACCGCTTGACTAATCTTTAGTTATTTGATGGATTGTAGTTAGGTTATTATTACTTTTTTCAGATCTTGTGGTTTTGAAGTGTGAATTTGCGATGTGAAAAAGTTTTTGTATGAAAAATTTGCAAGTGTGAAATAATTTTCATATCTTTGCAGTCGATTTTGGAGCGTATAATACAATACACGTTTGATAATAGATGTGCAATAAGCACTTGGCTTGTTATCAATGTGTTATGTAATGTGCGTATAAAGTAACGAGCAAATATTAACTTCTTAAGAATTCAATAAAATGAACGAACGTGACCGATTGGTAAAAATAATCGAATCTGAAGGATTGAATGCAAAGCAATTTTCGCAAGAGATAGGTGTGAGTGCTGGTACCATATCAAATATTATCGGTGGACGCAACAAACCAAGTTTAGATGTCTTGCAGGCTGTATTGCGTCGGTTCCGAACTATCAACTGTGATTGGTTGATTATGGGTGTAGGAAATATGTATTTATCAGGAAATGAACGTACTGAATCAGTTTTGCCTTCTCAAGCCATAGATACAATTCTTTCTCAAGACGATTTGCCATCAAATCAACCGTCATTGCCTACAGAGAAAATGCCTATGTTGGCAGGACGTACTGTGGAAAAGATACTAATATTCTATTCGGATGGTACTTTTGAAGAGCGATAGAACGTTACTTTTGGTACTTGCGATGGGGATTTTTTGGAAACCAACCGCGCTCCACACGTTTAGCTTGTTCGAATAGTTCTAGGATAGACCAAAAACATGAAAAAGCTATCACTCCTAGAATAACTGAAAAATAGATATTCTCTATTAGTAGCGAACCTATCAACATGAATACTCCTACTAATGCAAATACCCACCAACATTTCGTACCAAAATAATACTCACCCTTAATTACTAATGGATGAAAAAAGCCAATGCACAAAAAGGCAACTAAGCCTAATATAATACCTGATAAATTCATAAGTGTATTTTAGTGGCAAAACATAAAACCGACATATAAACGAGGTCCCGTAGGAAAGAGTACAGAACGCTCCGCAAAAGCTAACATCCAATCCATACGTAAGCAGACATGCACTCGCTTCGTCATACACCAATCTATACCCATGTATGGATTGATATACATGAATCCTTGTTTGTGCAACACCGCTGATTCTTCAGGTAGCCAATCCTCTTCGCTACCTTGCGACACTGCCAATGTGCGCATCGCACCTCCACCTACAGAACCACCCACAAAATGCCATATATGTTCGCCACGCCAACATGCATCTGCTAACACTCCTCCCCAGCCAGTACGCACATAACTGCCTGACTGCAAATACTTTCGCTGATTGGTATATTGGCTATTCATTGTAGAAACAAATCCCTCACATCCTACTCGTAGGTGACGCATAAGGTTTACACGTAATGAGCCACCAATACCACATGTCATGCCTTTAGATGAGAGCGATGAGCCGTCTGGCAAAACAGCAGTAGGGTTGTCACCAAACAAATACCCTGCGTGTAGCATCATACCACCACTATACCCCTGAAAAATAGTCGTAGAATCCGTGGCTGCAAATGCCATAGAGGAAACAAATAAGATTAGAAAAAATAATCTTTGCCGCATAACTTATTCGATTTTTGCGACAAAGGTAATACTTTATTGGTTAAAATGACTTAAATCTAACTTAAATCATCATGCCAATGGAATACGAAGCTCATTTATAGTTCCATTCACCTCTAAAGAAAGTGAAAAATAATGGCTACCCAAATGCGACTTGATGTGTATAATACCTGGATGAGAAACTGGTAAAAGCAGTTTAAGAATACCATTTAACATCTCTCGTAAATCCTGTGGCGAAATTGTAATCTCACTTACAAACGGATCTAAATGTAAACGAGGAGTCAGTTGTTTGGCAAAGAAGTCCGCCTCATGTTCTGTAATCCACTGGATTGCAAACTCTTGTATATTGAGCGAGTGAAGTTGTCGCTTGGGGTGTGTATGTAGGATAATACCCACGCTACGTATGGATTCTATTGGATAAGTATTGGTGAATCCTAATTTGCGACGCAAAGAATGTAAATGGACATCTACTGTGCCTGTATCATATTGGAAAGTCTGCCCCCAGACATGATTTAGTATTTCATCACGCGTACAAACCTTATTTGCATGTTGTGCGAGATACTCCAGCAATCGAAATTCAATGTTGGTCAAGTGCAATGACTCATCATTGCGCATAACGGAGTGCAAGGTAGTATCAAGTAGTATGTCGGCAAACCGATATATCATCGCTATTAACTTTTCAGATGACAAAAGTAGTGTATTTTTTTGAGATATGCAATTTTTAAAATAAAAATCTTGCAAATATACATTTTTTTTTGTAATTTTGCACGTTTTTTCTGTGTAGAATAGAATGGGGATTACAATACTAAATTATTTTGAATAACATTGAACTATATTGAATCATAAAGAATATGTTTAGAATGAATACTTGTGGCGAGCTTCGCCTCGCCGATGCAGGCCAAACAGTGACCCTCGCAGGATGGGCACAACGAATCCGCAAAATGGGCGGTATGACATTCATCGACCTTCGTGACCGCTATGGCATCACGCAGCTCGCTTTCCAATCCGACGGCAGCGCAGAGCAAGACGCATTGCTAGAGGCAGCCAATGGGGTAGGGCGCGAGTTCGTGCTCCAAGTGACAGGCGAAGTGATTGAGCGTCAGAGCAAAAATACGCAAATTCCTACTGGCGAAATCGAAATCAAAGTAGCCGAGATGAATATCCTCAACGCAGCCGTAACTCCTCCATTCACTATCGAGGATGAGACCGATGGTGGCGATGATATTCGTATGAAATACAGATACTTAGACCTGCGCCGTAACTGCGTAAGAAAGAACCTCGAACTCCGCCACAAGATGGCCTTCGAGGTGCGCCGTTACCTCGATGAGAAGGGCTTCTTGGAGGTAGAGACTCCTGTATTGGTGAACTCAACCCCAGAGGGCGCACGCGACTTTATCGTGCCAAGCCGTATGAACCCAGGACAGTTCTACGCGTTGCCACAAAGTCCACAGATACTCAAGCAGTTGCTTATGGTCAGCGGCTTTGACCGTTACTTCCAAATCGTGAAGTGCTTCCGTGACGAGGACCTCCGTGCAGACCGCCAACCTGAGTTTACACAGATCGACTGCGAAATGTCGTTCGTGGAGCAAGAAGATGTGCTCCAACTCTTCGAAGGTATGTCTAAACACCTGTTCAAGTCCATTCTCAATATCGACCTGCCAGATTTCCCACGCGTGACATGGGCGGATGCGATGAAATATTATGGTAGCGATAAGCCAGATACACGCTTCGGCATGGAGTTCGTGGAGTTGCACGATATTTTCCACGCTATTGAGGAACAGAAAGAAGAGAAGTTTAGTGTATTTGCTAATGCTGCATACATCGGCGGTATCTGCGCTACAGGTTGCGCTACATACACCCGCAAGCAATTGGATGCCCTCACAGACTACGTAAAACGCCCACAAATCGGCGCAAAAGGTATGGTTTATGCCCGCGTAGAGGCAGATGGCAATGTGAAGTCAAGTGTAGATAAATTCTACAACCAAGAGCAATTGCAAGAGGTGGCTAAGGCGATGAATGCACAGCCAGGTGACTTGATTTTGATCCTCTCTGGCGACGATGCGATGAAGACCCGCAAGCAATTGTGTGAGCTTCGTCTGGAGGTCGGTAAGCAACTCGGTTTGCGTGATCCTAAGAAGTTCTCATGCCTTTGGATTGTGGATTTCCCAATGTACGAGTGGAGCGACGAGGAGCAACGCCTCATGGCTATGCACCATCCATTTACTAGTCCAAAACCAGAGGATATTCCACTGATGGACACCAATCCAGCTGCTGTTCGTGCGAACGCATATGACATGGTTATCAACGGTGTAGAAGTAGGTGGTGGTAGTATCCGTATCCACGATGCGGCGCTTCAACAACGCACCTTCGAGATCTTGGGCTTCACCCCAGAAGAGGCACAACTGAAGTTCGGCTTCCTGATGAATGCCTTTAAGTTTGGTGCGCCTCCTCACGGTGGTTTGGCATACGGCTTGGACCGTTTTGTTAGTTTGTTCGCAGGCTTGGACAGCATCCGTGACTGCATCGCATTCCCAAAGAACAACCAAGGACGCGATGTGATGCTCGGCGCTCCTGGCATTGTAGATCAAAAACAACTAGATGAATTGTTTATCGATCTCCGCGAAGTAAAAGCTGAGTAATTAAACACCCCCTAATTATATAAGGAATAAGCTGCATTATACTTGAACTTCTCCTTATATAATTATTATTCCAAGAGGTTGCTAATTTGGATTATGTAAAATAGGATTTATTGAATAGTCCCCTAACAAAAACGTTGAAGATAAAAATACTGAATAAAAAAACGTAGAAACTATTAAAACTTTTTATTTTAGAAGTGACATGACCTACCTTGATGAATTATTAGACACGCAGAATCAGCCAGATGTGGAATATATCCCTCTTGTGGAAGAGACTGATGATGCGATTGAACCCAAACTCAACGACGGCGATGTGCTGGGCGTACTTCCGCTCCGCAATATGGTGCTGTTTCCTGGAGTGCTGCTTCCAGTGACCGTAGGAAGACCCAAATCCAAGAAACTAGTAACTACAGCCTTCAAGAATGACCAACTCTTGGCCGTATGCTGCCAAAAGGCACAGGATGTACAAGAACCTTTAGAAGAAGATATTTTCCCTGTTGGCACTGCTGGACGTGTAATGCGAACGTTAGATATGCCAGATGGAAGTGTAATGGTGATACTGGAAGGCGTAGAACGTATTCATATTCAGGAGATTGTGGGTATGCGACCATATATGAAAGCACGCGTACAAACGATGCCTGAGGACTTCCCAAAGCGCAATGACAAAGAGTTTGTGGCATTAGTTAGTAGCCTCAAGACTGTAGCGGAGAAGATTATCAAGAGCATGGAGAACTTACCTGCTGAAGCAGGTATGACCCTGCGTAGCATCGACAACCCACCTACCCTCGTGAACTATATTTGCGGCAACTTTGGTGTTCGTATCGCCGAAAAACAACAACTTTTGGAGATTGATTCCATCAAAGACCGTGCGCTGAGATTGCTGGAGATACTCAACAACGAGGTGAAGATGCTGGAGATGCGCAAGGATATCCAAAATAAAACCAAAGAGGATCTTGACCGTGAACAGCGCGAATACCTGTTGCACCGTCAAATGGAGACCATTCAGAAGGAATTGGGCGACTCCGACGAGCAACAAGTGAATGCCATGCTTGAGCAGTCAAAGCAAAAGAACTGGGGTGAGAAAATGCAAGCAACCTTTGAGAAAGAACTCAAGAAATTGCGCCGCATGAACTCGCATTCACCAGAGTATGCTACCCAACAAAACTATCTGGATACCCTACTCGATTTGCCTTGGAACGAATACTCAGAGGATAACTACGATATTCGCCATGCACAAGAGATATTGGATAAAGACCACTACGGCATGGAGAAAATAAAGGAGCGTATCATCGAGTATCTGAGTGTGCTGAAAATCAAGGCGTTGAGCAAGAATACTAACAATATGAAAGCCCCTATCCTATGTCTCTATGGTCCTCCGGGTGTAGGTAAGACCAGTTTGGGACGTTCGATTGCTGAGGCACTGGGGCGCAAATATGCGCGTATCAGTTTGGGTGGTTTGCATGATGAGTCAGAGATTCGTGGTCACCGCCGTACTTATATCGGTGCGATGCCTGGTCGCATCATTGAGAATATCCGCAAGGTGAAGACATGCAACCCTGTGTTTGTACTTGATGAGATTGATAAGATAGGTGCGGACTATAAGGGCGATCCTACGAGTGCGCTATTGGAAGTGCTTGATCCTGAGCAGAATGGTACTTTCCACGATAACTACTTGGATGTAGATTACGATTTGAGCAAAGTGCTGTTTATTGCTACTGCTAACACGCTTGACACTATTCCTCGTCCACTTCTTGACCGTATGGAACTTATCGAAATGACAGGCTATCTGCAAGAGGAGAAAGAGGAGATCGCTAAGCGTCATCTTTTGCCAAAGGAGTTGGATAACCACGGCTTGAAAGCATCGCAATTGAAACTCAAGAAGAGCATTATTGCGGCTATCATCGATGGCTATACCCGTGAGTCGGGAGTGCGCGGATTGGAGCGTAAGATTGCCGCTATATGCCGCAAGGTAGTGACAAAGATGGCTTTGGAAGAATCTTATAATGTGTCTGTTACAGAGGAAGATCTAGTAACATACCTCGGCAAGAAACGCTACTCGCGCGATGAGTGGGAGACCAATAAATATATAGGTGTAGTCACCGGACTAGCATGGACATCGGTGGGTGGAGAGATATTGTTTATTGAGACATCCTTGTCGCCTGCTAAAGCCCCTACCCTTACCCTTACGGGTAATTTGGGCGACGTGATGAAGGAGTCAGCCACTATCGCACTCGGCTATATCAAAGCACATGCAGATCAGTTTGGTATCGCCCGCAAGAAGTTGGACAGCACCTCTGTACATATCCATGTACCCGAAGGTGCGATTCCAAAAGATGGTCCAAGTGCAGGTATCACGATGACGACTGCGCTGGTGAGTGCATTTACAGGTAAGAAAGTGCGTCCTCGCATTGCGATGACGGGCGAGATGACATTGCGCGGAAAAGTATTGCCTATTGGCGGCGTAAAGGAGAAACTGCTAGCAGCTAAGCGCGCTGGTATCACTGATATTGTACTCTGCGAGAAGAACCGCAAGGATGTGGATGAGATTCCAGAGAAATACCTCAAGGGATTGAAGTTCCACTATGTGCAAGACATTCAAGAGGTTATTGACTTTGCTTTTTTGGTAAAGTGATAAACAGAAAATAATAAAAAATAGCAACTCAATGAGAGTTGCTATTTTTCTTTATAAAGTGGTGCTTGATATAGCGAATCCATTCTGAGATTTTCGCTTTGATACGCTCCGATTTGATTTTCTTGCGTTGTGTAATCAAGAAGGTGATGAGTAAAGCCCAAAACATATCAGTTTATAGATTACAATTGACAGTTGACAGCTGATAAGTTGTTATTTGAGAATCGTGTTAAGTGATTGTGCAAGTTTTATACCTGCCATATACATTTGATATTCAGCTGTTTCTGCCCAATAATATACATAGTGATATGCGTTGCCAGACCAAGTAGGATGGTATTGGTATATGGCATCAGTGACGTGGTAGCAATGGAGCAATGTTTGCTCATCGGTCATGCGGAGAATCTCTTTGCGTTGCTTGCCATACACATTATAGAGATACTTGGCATATTCGGTGTATGAAAATCCTTTGTTTTCGATGATTTTGCTATCCCACACGGAATGAAGATTGGTATTTTGACCAAACCATTTCATCTTGACAGCATTGCCACCTTTGTCATCCAAGTGGGCCAAGTGCATAGGGCAGAATCGGTCAGCCATCATATGGACATAAAACACCAGCGCATCATGGCAATCGGGTTGACGCGTAAGCACTGCCTCCAGACTATCCAATGCCATGAATAGTTCCCCACCCTCCTCGGGATAATCGGTCAAGGTAGCTGCTACCTGAGCATCGGTCATACCACCTGGTAAATCTTGATAGTGGCATGTGAAACTAGTAGGATAGATGGTATCACTCTTGATTTCATCTGGCCATGTAGAGAGGTAAACCATACCTTGTTTGCCTAGGACATTGTCCACATGTTTGCGAACTTTGGTATTTAAATTGTCGTAGGCTACTTGTGCTACGATGCGGTGACCTTTGGGCCCCCACGCAAAAGTAGCGGTTGCTATGGTAAACAATAGGATAAATGTGGTTATTCGTTTCATATAACTAAAGGTTCAAATGTTTGCAAAAGGTTAGTATAGTTCAATCCATTCAACGGTGTTTCCTATGGATTGCAAGTAGCACATGAAGTCCTCTCGCTTAACGACCACCGTACCACGGCAGTCGTTGGGATGGAAACTGAGCGATTCTGCCTGTTGGAGGTTCTTGTCCAAGAAAAGAATCACGTGATGATCGGTATCGTTGATTAGTCCAAAAGGACTGACGCTGCCAGGCTCTAATCCAAGGTACTTGAGCATACGTTCTGGACTGGCAAAGGAGAGTTTGCCAGGGGCGTTTTTGCCTGCTGCGAGTAGTGATGCCTTGAGACGTTGTTCAAGGTCGTGGATAGCGAGATCGTGGTCACAATCGAAGCAAATAAGGTAATGCTGTGTACCTTTGTGGTTGCGCATGAAGATGTTCTTGCAATGCACACTGCCATCATCCTTCCACCAACGTTTAGCCTCCTCGATGGTCTTGCCCTCGGGATGGTTATAGCAGGTGTAAGGTATCTGATGGTCAGAGAGATATGTTAATACTTTCTCTTGTCGCTCAGAGATAAATTCGCATTCAATAGTCATCATTATTATTACAAATTATGCCTCCATGATCACTTCGCGCATTACTTCGGCTACTGTAGGGTGTGGAAAGACAACTTGTTTGAACTCGCCTACGGTATAGCCCATGCGTACGGCAAAGCTAGCAGCAGTCACGAACTCGGAGCATGGGTTGCCAATCATATGTACGCCCATAACGGTCTTGCTGCGTTTATCTACAATCACTTTGCAGAGTCCCATCTCACCTTCGTTTTCAGCCACAAAACGTCCTGAATAAGTCATTGGCAGTTGGTGTACTTCGTAAGGTACAAATGGTTCGTCGGTGGACATAGATGGCGCGAAGTCACCCTCGTGTATCTCATTAAGATCCTTCTCAGTCAATCCAACGCATGCAATCTCGGGATTGGTATAAACTACGCTAGGAATAGCGTTGTAGGCAATGCGTTGGAGAGGCAACTGCTTGAGCATACGACCTACCGCTACTTCTGCTTGACGGCTTGCCACATGCGCGAGCATAATCTTGCCCGTAACATCACCTGCGGCATAGACATTCTTGAGATTGGTACGCATGAACTCATCCACCACAATACCTCCACGATGTATCTCAATATCTGTGAGCGCTTCGAGTCCCTGCATATTGGCGCGTCTACCTACTGATACAAGGATATGCTCTGCCTCGTATTCGCCATTGGTAGTCACTACCCTATTGCCCTGCACTTCGGTCACCTTAGTGTCGGTTAGAATTTGAATACCTGCTTTGCGGTATTTCTCAAGGAGTATGTTGACAATCTCTTGATCGAGGTTGGGCAGGATAGTAGGCATGGCTTCGATGACGGTGACAGGTACGCCGAGCTCATGGTACAAGGTAGCAAACTCCATACCAATCACTCCACCGCCTACAATGATCATGGATTGAGGCAACTCCTTGCTATCCAATGCCATCGTAGAATCCCATATAGTTGGATTATCTTGTAGACCAGGGATTGGAGGCACGAAATTAGTAGATCCCGTACAAATCAGCAAGTTCTCTGCCTCATATTGCTCCTCGCCACAAGCAATCACCACATTATCATCCGTACGACTTACCACAGAAGCTGCGCCCATAATGACGGTGCAATGCTCGTTGTTGAGCTTTTGCTTGATACCAGCCACGAGTTTGCGCACTACTTTGGTCTTGCGTTGCACGATCTTGGTATAATCAAAAGCGACTCCCTCTGCCTTGACGCCATACTTATCCGCATGAGTAGCATTATAGTACTGCTTGGCACTATAGAGTAGCGTCTTGGTGGGGATACATCCTACATTGAGGCATGTGCCACCTAATGCGTTCTGCTCGAAGATAATGACATCTTTACCAGCTTTAGAAGCTATTTCTGCGGCAGTATATCCTGCAGGACCACCGCCAATAATTGCGAGGAAGTATTTCATATTTGTGGTTCAAAATTGTTCAATATTGTTGCCGAGGGTATTATAGATTTGACCATTGTGTATGATTAGCAATTGTCCGTTGCGAATAATCTTGCGTATCGAATTATTGACATTAGGTGTCGTTAATAAAGTAGCAGGTCCATCATCGCAATGGGTGAGGTAATTGGTGTAAGTAGCCTTTGCACCACCTAAATACAACGAAATGGCATTGATTCCAACTCCGTAACTTGCTGTACCGTTTATGCCAGTGAAGGTTACAGATTGGCTGCCCGTTAGTTCAGGTGCTGACCATACGTAGCGCTGTATGCTGTTGGTCTCAGCAGAGAGTGTACCAAGTGAATTACCATCAACAGAGATAGATACAGTAGTTTTGCTTTGATAACTACGTATATTCATTGCAATAGAATCGAGTGTTTGTAGGTCAATCACAGGCGAAGTGATGGATGCATCTTTAACGAGTAACCAGTATGCGCCGTCGGTATTATTGGACTGTTGCTTGAGGTTGGTGAGTGTCCAATCTGTAGAATCTGCTTTATTGAGCGTTATGGTTTGTCCGATAATTTCTGAGGTTGTTTCCTGTGCGAAGACTGCGTAGTAAGCAGTGTTGGTATTGATCGCAGGAAAATCAGCCGCTTTAGTATATAAAACAATAGGAGCATCAGCACTGACATCTACTATCGGAGCATTGGTCCACCCCATAAAAGTGGTACTAGTTGCGCTGCATGAAGAAGGAGCCTCAGGCAAGTTTTTCATCTTAGTACCATGATGATGGTAAGTGCAATTGTATTGTGTGTCGCCAACCATCCATAAGATGGTGTCGATCTGCATATCTTGCACTTCGCCCAAATAACCTTTGCTAACACCTAGTTCGAAAAGTTCGTCTGCAGAACAAAGCAGTTGATCAAAATCCAGTACTTGTCCTGACATTTCACCCCAAATGAACTCAGCGAGATAAGGATAGTCAATGAATGGATTGCGATTGCCTTGTGTCTTCTGGATGCCATTGTTACGATCCACCTCTTTTTGCGACACAGGGTCTTGGCGGTGCCAACTGAGCATCAGAGCCAGTCCATAGTCGGTAAAACCATAGTTATTCTCTGGACCATAGTGTGTATCTGCATCAATGGTAGCATCAAAGATTACATTTCCTAATTCGTTTTTATTGAATGCCCATTCGCCTGCCCACTTGACCATCGTGCCGAAATAACTACGTGCGATATCGCCTTTGTATTCGTCAGCAGGTTCCAACACATTGGTGCTCACTGTTATTGTTCCCTCTACATACGCTCCTGCTATGCTATTAGTAACAGACTTCGTGGTAACAGGCGTACCATACTTGGTGCCATTGCCAGAGGTGTTTGCAGCAGTAAGCACTTCGCCGTACGGACGATTACCACGACGACTATTCATGCCATAGCTGGCAGGATAAATATGGAAGATGTCTGAGCCAGGAGAGTTTTTCTTACTACTACTCATCTCTTTGCCCGCCAACGATGTTGTACCAAACCACGATTGACACATGGCGTGCTCTCGGTTATAACCCTTGCAATCGCCCGTTTGAGAAGTGTTGGATGTGCGGTCTTTTTCGTACTCGAAAACGCAATCGCTATAAATCTCCCAAATATAGCCATCTGGACGCAAGTCGGTGTATTTGTATGCAAGCCATACGCTGTCGTAACGGAAATCTTCAGTTCGATAGCCGATTTTAGCCACTTGTTGGATAGCCGATAAAAGTTCTTTGCCACTTGTGCCATCAATAGAGGCATAGTATGCAGGCAATGAATCGGCAGGGGTGACATGGCAATTGAAAGCAAAGGATTGTCCAATTGCAAAGATGGAAATGAGAAGAAGAGAAAGATGTTTCATAATGTTGAATTAGGAATGTTGTGTTAGGAATATGCGCACAGCCGATGCAACCATATCAGCACATGGTCGCTTCTGGTAGTATGCGTCGGTACGCGCTTCAGGTTGGGGATCTTGCGGCTTGGGTGCGATACCAAGCAACTCAGCGCAAATCAAACTACCATTCTCGGCTTTGAATTGTGCTGCAAGATCTTGTACCAAAGCGTAGTTTTGCTTTTTGCCATCAGCATCATGAGGTATAGCACTGCCGTTGTGCAAGCCCGCCAATAGGAACATACCACATGCTGCTCCACATGTCTGGCGCATGCGCCCTATCCCACCGCCAAAAGAAGCCGATAGGCGCAATGCCAATGCCTCATCATTGATGCCATACAGATCGGCACACGCAGCAAAGACGGATTGGCTACAGTTGAATCCCTGCTTGAAGAGCGCTACGGCTTTATCAACTCTTTGTTGTATCTCTTGTTCGGTCATCGTATAAAACTGGTTTTGAGTTTCTTATCTTCGGCTGTAGGGATATGTTCGCGGTTGAGGTCGCGTAGCATCCAAGCCATATTGCGCGCGAGTGTACGCATAGTCTGCAATCCCTCGAGATCCTGCAATGCTTCGCCAGCAGCAGCACCGTGAACACTATTCCAATATTGGGATGGTACGACGGGCATATTGTTGATAGTGAAGTACTTGTTGAGTCGGTCAAAGGTAGCACTTGCTCCACCCCTTCTGCATACAGCCACAGCAGCCGCTGGCTTATAAGCCATAAGGGCGCCACTGGAATAGAAGAGGCGGTCGAGCAATGCGCAGAGCGAGCCATTAGGACCTGCATAATAGACTGGTGACCCAACGACAAGACCGTCGATGCCCTCTTCCAAGATAGCCCGAAGTTGGTCGTAGAGAGGATCGGAAAAAGCACACAAGGAGTTGAACTTCCTGCATGCACCACAAGCGACACAGCCACGAACAGGCTGATTACCAATATGAACCGTCAAGGTGGTAATGCCTTCGGATTCGAGCGTTTTAGCCACTTCGGCAAGCGCAATGCTCGTATTGCCCTTTGCACGGGGGCTACCGTTGATTAATAGTACGCGCATAATGATAGACCCGATAAGTTGGGTTTCGGGTGCAAAGGTAATGAAAATTTGCTTAATATGCAATTTTTTTATAAAAAAAATATTGGAGGTATTGGTTTAGCGGGCGGAAGGGCGGCTAGTGATGACAGCAAACAACAAAATAATCAATGCAAGCCCCAATGGTTCTATGTAAAGAATCATACCCGATTGACCCATAAAAACTGATTGATAGTAAGTGATGAGGCAAGAAAGAGTGAGGATAATCAAGAAAACTGTAATGGACGTAGGCAGCACATAACGCTGCTTACGCCTATCCCAACGACCAGATAGGAAAACAATCAGGTAGTCAAATAGCACATCTGCCGCCAAAAGAACTAATATCCAACCATATTCATACGAAAGATTCGTCAGGAAAATATCCAATAGCAACAAAGATACGAAAGCAACAAATCCGATGACCAACAGCGCCTGAATCAACCAAAAGGTATGGATGCGCATCAATTTTGTCCAAAGATATGATATGCGTAACATAGTTGTAGGTTGGTTTTTAAGGGTTTGAGGTTTAATGGCACGAGCCTATAATAAAAATCGCTGCAAAATTACAGCGATTAATTCAAGTATGCAAAATGCAACAATATTGTTGCTAATTTTCGTATGTTTAGGTGCAGTTTTTGAAAATATTGTTAATCTGCTTCGAACCCTACCCCACTTCTACATCGGGGTTAATCTTGCGAATGAGACCCTTGAGTACATCGCCAGGACCGAACTCGTAGAAATGTGTCGCTCCGTCAGCAATCATCTGCTGCACGCTCTGCGTCCAACGAACAGGAGCAGTGAGTTGCTCTAAGACCTGATTTTGAATCAGCTTTGGATCAGTTTCCGCCTTTGCACTCACATTTTGATACACTGCGCACGCGGGCGTACGGAAGGTTGTTTGCATAATAGCTTGTTGTAGTCGTTCAGCCGCAGGCTGCATGAGCGGTGAGTGGAAAGCGCCTCCTACTGGCAATTTCAGTGCACGCTTAGCACCCGCTTCCTTTAGAGCCTTGCACGCCATCTCCACGCCACTTACAGAACCAGAAATAACCACCTGACCAGGGCAATTGAAGTTAGCAGCAATCACGATATTATCAATATTCTCGCATACTTCCACAACTTTCTCATCTGCCAATGCCAAGACAGCTGCCATGGCACCTGGTTGCAGTTCGCATGCCTCTTGCATGGCTTGTGCACGTTGGCTGACCAAACGCAAACCATCCTCCCAACTGATGGCTTCTGCTGCTACCAAAGCAGAGAACTCACCCAAACTGTGACCTGCCACCATGTTAGGTCGTAGCGTAGTCATCAAGCGACCAGCTACAATGGAATGAAGAAATATAGCAGGTTGCGTAACGCGTGTTTGGCGCAATTCTTCGTCTGTGCCTTCAAACATAACGTCAGTAAGCGAAAAACCAAGGATATCATTGGCACGCAACATCATCGTGCGTGCTTCTGGATATGCGTCATAAAGGTCTTTGCCCATACCCGAGAATTGGGCTCCCTGACCAGGGAATACAAATGCAGTCATACGATTATAATTGAAATTGGGTACAAAGGTAATACTTTTTTTCGAGATACGCAAATCATAACTGTTTCCAAAGTGCATAATCAGTGAAAAGCTGTTCTCCCGTGACCGTTTTAAGAAACACCTTGGAAGAATCAATAGTGATGTGATACATGCTTTTGTCTTTGGAATCGATGGGGAGATAGAAGTTCACATCTTGCTCATCAATATGATGCATAATCAAGGTGCGGATACGTGCGATATAACCTCGTATATTCTGTATATCTTCCAAATACGAACGTTCAGCGATTGGAGTATCGCGAAATAGATTGCAAATCGTATGATAGGTACGACCCAACCGTTGCACCTCTTTGTCAGACAACGGATGATGCTGACCTGCTTTGACCAATCCACAATGGTGCGTACAAAGCGTTTGGTGGAGAATGAAGACATATGTAGCCAATTGCGTAGCACTCATCTGTACCTCTATGCCTCGCATCCATATACGTCGCGCAGGAATATCAATCAGTATCTTATTTTCTTCGCCATTGGTATGATGGCGTGCCAAGAAATCAAAAAGTTGCTTGTAGAATCCATGATAGTGAAAGAGGGGCTTTCCTCGTTTCGGGCGATGATATTCAGGTTCGGTGATAAACGTCTCATATTGGTCCAAGAAGCGTCGCACCTCGTTTAGCACGCAATTTGGTTCATCATCCAGCCGAATAGTAAGGAAATTGATAAAATACGTATCTTGCGAAGCAGGCGTAGATGCAGGCACATGCGATGTTCCTACATTGATTAGCAACGATGGCTCAATGTCATAAAAATGATTCTGATGCGATGAATTGCCTAAATAGTCTCGCGTAAAACTCTCGGTAGTGAATTTAGTTAAGCGGTCATACAATGTATTGAGCATATCAGCAGAAATGCGCGGATTCATATAGCGAATAATGTCGCATAGGTAGTCACGATCCATTTCGCATAAAGATTGAGCAATTTTAGGAAAATAGATAAACTCAAACTTCCATAGATGCAACAGATTAGAAATCGTTTCATATTGTTGCTGAATCTCTTCATTGATAGCTGGCATGTAATCGCTTTCGATATACATAACGTATTTTTCGATATTTTGCCAACCTTTCATCAAGGAGGATAGCAGATGGTACTTACCCTCGTTATCATTGAGCATCAACGACAATGTCAGAAGCAACAATGCTTCGCGTGCTACGCATGAATTATCGGAATATGCTGCTTTCTGTAGGATTGAGTAGATTTTCTTCTGTTCGCTAGGCGTCATCTTTTTGATGTATGCCACGGCTTCTGCTTGTGGGATAAATTGCGCTTCGTATAGTTCGTCTTGCGAAATATCGAATGAACTAACAATTTGATTGTAAAGTGTAATCTCCTCTCTACATATCACATCATCAGATTTGATGAGGTCTGAAATCAGACGTGCAATCGCTATTTTCTGGTGGTGTCGCATAATGTAAAAATGATTAAGAACATGATTCCTGCGGCAAAAATAGTGTATTTTTTTGAATTGAGCAAAAAAAGATGCAAAAAAATAGCCATTTATGCTAAAAAACATAAATGGCTACTCATAATATACTCAGTTTGAGTATTACTCAGCCATCAAAAGCTCCATGATGGTGCAAGCTGACTTAGCCACTGGGCTACCAGGGCCAAAGATTGCAGCCACACCTGCCTTGTAGAGGTAGTCATAGTCTTGCGCAGGGATTACACCACCAGCGATAACCATGATATCCTCGCGGCCAAGCTTCTTGAGTTCCTCAATCACTTGTGGTACAAGGGTCTTGTGACCAGCAGCAAGTGAAGATACACCCAATACGTGAACGTCGTTCTCAACAGCTTGTTTAGCTGCCTCAGCAGGAGTTTGGAACAATGGACCCATATCCACATCGAAACCGCAATCAGCGTAGCCAGTAGCTACCACCTTTGCACCACGGTCGTGACCGTCTTGACCCATCTTAGCAATCATGATACGAGGTTGACGACCCTCTTTCTTAGCAAATTCTGCTGTGAGTTCTTGTGCCTTAACGAAGAACTCGTCATTTTTAGTTCCTGATGCGTACACGCCTGAAATAGTTCTAATAGTTGCTGAATAGCGACCAACCACTTTCTCGCAAGCGTCAGAGATCTCGCCCAATGATGCGCGCAGACCTGCTGCCTTAACTGCCAAAGCGAGCAAGTTGTTAGAGCACTTTTTACCATCTGCCCACTCTTGTACAGTAGCAGTAATCTCTGCCAACGCAGCTTGTACAGCTGCCTCATCGCGGTGAGCGCGGAGCTCTTGCAAACGAGCCACTTGCTCCTCACGAACAGCAGTATTGTCGATCTCAAGGATATCAATTGGATCCTCGTGAGCCAAGCGGTGCTCGTTCACGCCGATAATCTTTTGCTCGCCAGAGTCGATGCGTGCTTGTGTGCGCGCAGCTGCCTCCTCGATACGCATTTTTGGAATACCGGTCTCGATAGCAGCAGCCATACCGCCGAGCTTCTCAATCTCTTGGATGTGTGCCCAAGCCTTGTCAGCGAGCTCTTGAGTGAGTTGCTCTACGTAGTAAGAACCTGCCCATGGGTCGATGGCCTTACATACCTTAGTCTCCTCTTGAATGTAAATCTGAGTGTTACGAGCGATACGAGCAGAGAAGTCAGTTGGCAACGCGATGGCCTCGTCCAATGCGTTGGTGTGCAATGATTGGGTGTGACCCAACGCTGCACCCATGGCCTCGATACAGGTACGACCTACGTTGTTGAATGGATCTTGCTCGGTGAGTGACCAACCAGATGTTTGGCAGTGAGTACGCAATGCCATAGATTTTGGATTCTTTGCACCGAAAGACTTCACGATTTTTGCCCACAACATACGACCAGCACGCATCTTAGCGATCTCCATGAAGTGGTTCATACCGATAGCCCAGAAGAATGACAAGCGTGGAGCGAAGGTATCTACGTCCATACCTGCATTCACACCAGCGCGGAGGTACTCCATACCGTCAGCCAAGGTGTAAGCCAACTCGATATCTGCGGTAGCACCTGCCTCTTGCATGTGGTAACCAGAGATAGAGATAGAGTTGAACTTAGGCATGTTTTGTGAGGTATATTCGAAGATATCAGCGATAATCTTCATAGAGAACTTAGGAGGATAGATATAGGTGTTACGCACCATGAACTCTTTGAGGATGTCGTTTTGGATTGTACCAGCCATCTCTTCGAGTTTCGCGCCTTGCTCCAAACCTGCGTTGATGTAGAACGCCAAGATTGGCAACACGGCACCGTTCATAGTCATAGACACAGACATCTTGTTCAATGGAATTCCAGCGAACAACACTTTCATGTCCTCGAGTGAGCAGATACTTACACCTGCTTTACCCACATCACCTACCACGCGCATGTTGTCGGCGTTGTAACCACGGTGAGTTGGAAGGTCGAATGCTACAGACAGACCTTTTTGACCAGAAGCCAAGTTACGGCGGTAGAACGCGTTAGACTCCTCTGCAGTAGAGAAACCTGCGTATTGGCGGATAGTCCAAGGGCGGAGAGGATACATTGCGCTATAGGGGCCACGGAGGAATGGTGGGATACCTGAAGCGTAGTTGAGGTGCTCCATGCCCTCAAGGTCTTCTTTGGTATAAACTGGCTTAACATCAATCAATTCTGGTGTTTTCCAGTTAGCTTCATTGGCTCCTTCTACATGCGAAGCAGCCACTTTCTTGATATCAATATCTTTAAAATTTGGTTTCATAACTTTCTTGTTTTTGAGCCAAGAACCAGGAACAAGGAATCAAGACTAATTTGTTTTGCAGATTCTATCTTCTATGGATTGTCTGAACATAAACACACGCTTTTGTAAGGAAGTTATTGTTGTATTGAGACTATAATAGATAGGTGTACCTATATATCCTCTTCTATGTGCAATTTCCACCTGTGTTTCTAATTCAAACAATGAGCCTAAAGAAATTCCTAAAAATCTCGCAAAATCTTTATCTGAGCATTTTCCCGATCCCTCTGCAATGTTGGATGGAATGGATACAGCAGCACGTTGCATTTGCGAAGCCAGTCCATACACTTCGTGACGAGGAAAATCCTCTGTCACAGTATAGATGGTATCTGCAAGATCCACACTATCCGACCATATGTCAAGTTTACGGAAATTATGCATTATCCTTTTCTAGTTCTAAGTCGTTAGTAATTTATCTTGGTTCTTGGTTCCTTACTCCTTGTTCAACAACTGAGCATTGAATTTCTTAAGTGTCTCGAGCACGTTCACGCGTACGTGGATAAAGTTCTCGATACCGATCTTTTGCAAGTCTTCCATGCAAGCAGGAGCACCAGCCACGATAAAGAGTTCTTTTGCATCCTCAAGTTGCAACCATGCTTGTGGAGCGTATGTTGCATACTCATCGTCGCTTGAGCAGAGTACGATGATATCTGCTTTTGCTTTGCGAGCGGCCTTGATACCCTCAGCCACAGATTTGAAGCCATTGTTGTCGATTACTTTGTAACCAGCGCATGCGAGGAAGTTGCAAGAGAATTGTGCACGAGCAATACGCATTGCCAAGTTACCGATGGTCAACATGAATGCCACTGGTTGTTTCTTTGCACCCTCAGTCTCAAGACGCAAGGTCTCAAACTCCTCAGCAGCGCGAGCCACTGGCAAGGTAGCGATAGCACCTTCTGGTTTGGTCTTGCAGCAACCGCAACCACAACCTGTCTCTTTGATCTTCTTGCCTGCCTTCTCGGTGAAGTTAGGGAATTGGTTAGAACCCAGCAACACCTCTTTGCGTTTAGCCACATCAGCCAAACGAGTCTTCAAGTTAGCTGCCATTGCCTCTTGTACCTTACCTGCGGCTACCATCTCGTACATACCGCCTTGCTCTTGGATAGCGAGGAATTGCTTCCATGCCTCAGCTGCGATAGCGTTGGTCAAGTTCTCGATGTAGTATGAACCAGCAGCTGGGTCAACCACCTTGTCGAAGTGTGACTCCTCTTTGAGTAGGAGTTGTTGGTTGCGTGCGATACGCTCTGCGAACTCGGTTGGTACCTCGTAGGTTGCGTCGAAAGGAGTAACCACAATCTCATCCACACCTGCCAATGCAGCAGACATAGTCTCTGTTTGTGTACGAAGCATATTTACATATGCATCAAAGATGGTCATGTTAAAGCGGCTTGTTTCTGCGCAAACATTCATCTTCGCAGCGTCTTTCAATGCAGCAGTGAAGATAGGAGCTTTGTATGCCTCTACGATCTTTGCCCAGAGCAGACGTGCAGCGCGGAACTTAGCCAACTCCATGAAGTAGTTACCACCAATACCCATGTTGAAACGGATCTCGCGAGCTGCCAAGTAGTTTGGCAAACCAGCCTCAGTCATCATGGTCATGTATTCAGCACCCCAAGCCAATGCGTAAGCCAACTCTTGAGCGCAGTATGCGCCTGAGTTGTTCAGGATTACTGAGTTCACGCCTACCACGCGGAAGTTCACCAATGTCTTAGCAGCTTTCACGGTAGCCACGATTTTCTCTGCTACTTTCTCGCGGCTCAGTGGTTTGCCTTTGAGCAGCATGTTCTTGATTGGGTCCACGTTGATGCTACCCTTCACTGCTTTGAAGTCATATCCGCTGCGTCCTACGAGGCGAACCAAGATGTTTGCCAATGCAGGAGCTTTGCAAGCGCATACGCTGAAGTTCAGTGCTACTTTGTCGAGTTGGATACCCTCAAGCAATGTCTTGATGTAGCGGTAGGTCAGTTTCTCTGCGTTCAAGCAGATGCCCAACGAGTTCACACCTTTGCTCAAGACGTCCAACGCTTTTGCATTCGCTTTGCGAGCGTTCTTGCAAGCGCAAATGTTTTGGCGGATAGCCCACTCGTTGTTGGTTTTGGTACCACGCACGTAAGGGAATTGACCTGGTGCAGATACAGTAGTTTTCAGACCTTTGAGGTCTTCTTGACGGTAGAAAGGCTGTACGTTAAAGCCTTCTGTGGTGCGCCATACGAGTTTCTTGTCGAAATCGGCGCCCTTGAGGTCAGCTACGATTTTCTCCTTCCATGCTTTGGTAGAGATGGCGGGAAACTCGGCTAACATGTTCAATTTTTCTTCTGCCATGATTTTAGAAAAGTTAGTATTATGTTTATTTTAATGTTAATTTTCTATTTTCGTATGATTTGATAGATAGAGGAATTATCCGTTCATACTCTTCGTTGCCAAAGAGAGGAGAGGTAATAATCATATCTGCTGTTGTGCGATTGGTCGCAAATGCGATGTTGTACAATGATGCCAATCGTGTTAGTGCTCCCACATCTTGTTGGTGTCCTTGCGTAATGAGGTTATCGCAAAAGAATATTAGCGCATCCAATTTCCCTTCGGCAATCATTGCACCTATTTGTTGATCTCCGCCCAGCGGTCCAGACTTCAGCAGAGTAATATCTTTGAGGGGGTACTCGGTGTTTTCAGAATCTACAGGAATAGCAGCAAGGAGACTACCGGTTGTACCTGTTGCAAATAAATTATGATGTTTGAGAATACACGAATTAAAGGTACACCATTTCACCAATTCTTGTTTTCTGGCATCATGAGCAACCAAAGCGATATTCAATTTTTTCATAATCAATCTTTGTTATAATCCTTGTCTTTGTTCTCAATTCTTGATTTTTAGCTTCAAAACATGTTTTTCAGCAGTTTTTTCGCGCATATTCGCCTGCCATTAGCGCGAAACGCACATTTTCGCGACAAAGGTACTACTTTTTTCGCACATACGCAAGCGCAATGCGCATTTTTTTTGTAATAAAGTCAAATTTCGCCTCTTTTTCTCTTCTCCTATTTCCTTTTGTTTCCCGTTGTATGCCACCTATCTGCCACTTATTTGCCACCTATCTCCATAGGAACCTCATCGGAATCTCATCGGAACCTCATCGGAACCTCGCCGAATGATGAGCGTATTTTCAAGCAGCTATCACCGAAGTACCATCTTTATCTTCAGCTATGTTTATTATCCAGCGGGGTCCCCGAAAACGCTCGTGGCGTTTTGGGGTGCTCTTAAACTGTAGCTCGCCACGCGAGCGTCCTCTAAACTGAAAATGGCGAAAAATTCGCCATTTTCTTGCATATATCAAAAAAAAGCACTACCTTTGCACCGCAAAGGTCAAAATAAACTCATCTTTGTATAAAAATAGCAGCGATGAAAACTTCAAGCACCCCACAAGAGATGCCTTTTGGCTCAGAGAGCGGAAGCGTCAACAATGTACAAAAGAAATACTATACTGCTGATGAGGCAGTTGCTTTTCTTGAACCAAGAATACGCGCAATGTTCAAATGAAAGAAGTTGTTTATACAGAACAAGTGCTTCTGCAATTTGAAGAAAGTGTTACAAAACTTGTAGAGCAGCGATATTTTGGCGACGAAGATTACGCAGTAGATTATATGCGTGATATCTTTCGCTATTTTGCGCTCAATCTGCAAAACTCTGTTTCTGTTGAAGCACCAGAACACTTCAATAGGTATAGCGTAGATGGCAAGCAACTGTTTTATGTTCGCTACCGTAAAAACGCACATACCACTTGGTATGCTTTTTATGAAGAATTAGAAGAAGTATATAGTATTGTATATCTAGCAAATAACCAACTTATAGGACATTTATTAGATATTAATTTATAACTACCCTCTAAATTACTTATAACTCATCACTCATAGTTTATAGTTAATCCCGCAACGATACCGTTGCCCAACATATTTAATATAGCGTTATAAGCCCAGACTTGATTCTTTGAAAACTCGACACTTTCAAAAATCTTTATTTACTCAAGTACGGTTTATGCACGCTCGCGTTAACAGCGTGAGTTTTCCGTGCGTAGATTTGAGTAAATAAGGTAGTCGAGAACCTCAAAGAATCAAATTGAAGCGAACGAAAGTTCACGCTTTTTGTATGTATATAAAATCCAATTAATAAACAATAAATCAAACACTTAAAACACGGAGTATGCCGAAAATCCGACAAAGAGTAGGCAATTTAAATTCTTAAATAACATGAAAAAAATACTATTTGTAGTCATTAGTGCAATTCTTACATTGGCTATTCAAGCACAAGAAAAAGTAAGCGACTATTTCTACCCTAAGTATTCTCAAGAATACACTTGGCTTCCTGAGTCAGATTTTCCTCAAGAGTTAGAAATAATCGTTAGTTCTCGTGGTTGGGAACGAGTTATACAAGAAAAACTTCGTATGACCGACCAAAATGGTTATCCAATGGGAAGTACCATAACAATATATGCTTATGATATTTCCGACGATGCGGTTATTAGTACAGGACAACTATACTCAAATTTCTTGGGTGAAAGCAGAAGGAATGACAGAATAACCATTTTGAAATTACCTTCAAAGCAAAATACATGGATAGAATATAACAAAGGAGATAAATACGAATGTAAATCCGAATGGGTATATGTTTCGTATAAAAACAATAAAGGGAAAAGTGTGATACAAAAAGCTGTCAAAATGACTAAGTCCACAGTTGTGAAGCTAAATAAAGTTAAGACTATTACCGACTTTTCATACTGGACAAAATATGGAGAGATTGCTTCGTTTGGCAAATGGGATAACGATACACCTACCATAAAACGAATAGCAAACTTCATATCTACTAATGAAATAAAAGAAGTATCAAAACAAGAGTACGAAGCATATGCAGAAGCGGAAAGAAAAGCAGAACTTGAAAGAAAATATCAACAGTTTGTAAGTAATCTTAAACCGCAAAAACTCTCAAAGGAAAATCCTGAAGCAGCAAATTTAATTCACAAGTTATTCCTTGATTTGGAAGAATCACGCTACACGCAAATGATCTTGAACGATATGTTAAAGTTGGAGGAAAAAACAAAATTGTATGTAAGCATTCCTCCTGAAAGTGAATTTTATGTAGAAGTTCCAGATGGAGAGAAAGATACGGTAGCTTCGTTGATTTCCGATTTATTGGTCAAAGGCATCTTAAAAATCGCAACAGTAACAGAACCTAATACGCAGCGAACATGTAGTTTGGAGCAATATCTATCCGAATCTTATAGTGTTCAAGTAGAAACACTCACATTTGATGTTGTTAAGACAAAAGATTCGTGGAGATTGGCAGATAAAAAAGCAGTTATGCCACGTGATTATGCTACATATATCAAACAAGCAGCCCAAAATGTTTATGATACCAATAAAAAAGCAAAAAAACAAACTGTAGAATTACGTAAACTACGCATAATCAACAATAACGGTTGGGACAATGCGCGAATAAAAATATGGCATGTACAAAAAGATATTGCTAATCCTGATAAAAATAAGTATGTCCTCTTGTAAGACCTAAGAGTCAACAAATAGTAATAACTTTTTTCGCTACTCTTGCGCTACCTTCACGCAAGAGTAGCGTTGTTTATCAAGAGCGACTAAAAAAAACACGATAACTAATTATACAGTTCTATCCAGTGCTTAACGGTGTTGCTACATATTCAACGCTCGACGGTGTCTCGTCTAGCGTGTCCCGACTCCCTAATCTATAAACACTAGGCACTTTGTGCCGTACACTAAACTGGCGCTTTGTACCTATTGTGTACTTCCTTCGCATTCTTGCGTCAGGTTTTGGCACAATTTTTGTACACTATTTGTATTATGTATAACTACTTCCCACATAGCATCATAATGCAGCAGCCAATGGAGATTGGCAGGGGCTTTCGGCATGCGCATAATAGCGTGAAAATGTGTGCTGTAACACACGAACACAGTCCTGGCGGGGGAGGTAGTCAGCCGATATGCTATCGTGGCGCAAAGCGCGCCTATGTACGTTACACACCATTGTTGTCTATGTTCGTGAAGACAATAATGGCGTGTTTTTTTATGTATAGCAAAAATAATATTAACCCATAAAACAACTGTAAAACAATGAAAAAAACGTATCAAACTCCCAACACACAAGTGTTGCAAGTAGAAACCGCTATCCTCTGTGCATCTGGAGGTGGACCAAGTTACATCTCTCCAAAAGGCAATCTCGAATCCATTGGCAAATCAACTGGAACTTGGTGATAATTTGGAATTAAGAATTTTGAATTAAGAAAACGAATATGAAAAAGTTATTCTTATCTCTACTAAGTCTATTCTTATGTAGTGTAAGCATGCCCGTTTTTGCTCAGGATGCCGAACTTGTCCCCGCGATGGTGGTGCAAATGACAGATGGTACGGAGCAAGTGGTGCGATTGGACTACACTTCGGTAACGGACTTCAGTGTGTTATGCAGCAAGGGGAGTCTTGCTGTGAGTGTGCCCGAGGCAGAAGTGACGGGTGTTCGCTGTATCACTTTCGCCATGGTGGAGAAAGATAATACGACAACCTCTCTGGAAGAAGTATCGTCTTTGGACAAAGCCACAACAGACAAAGTTTTGTTTAATGGTAAATTATTTATCCGTACCATGATGCCTGATGGTAAACAAGTTTGGTACGATGTGTTAGGTAACTTATTAAAATAATCAACAATATGAAAAAGCTTTTTATGGCAGTCATCGCCTTGATGATGACAATTAGTGCTTCAGCACAGTTTTATATTTATTGTAGTGATGGCAATGTCATCAAGGTGGATAGCATAAGTATGGTGGCACCAGAAATAGGCACACCTTTCAAGGCAGGTCAGGAAGTAACCATTTCCGCCCAAATGCCTAACGCAGGCAATAACGGCGCACAACAACTCCCAGGCAAACAACGCGTGTCGGGCATAGATGAAGGCACAACAATCAACCTCACTTGGGACGCAGACGATGTGATTCTCGTAAAAGTAGGCGACAAGACCGCGGAGTTTACGTTGCAAAGTGGCGCTGGTACAGCACAAGCCACATTCAAGGGCATCATGCCTGCTGACGGAACCGACTTCAGCGTACAATACCCCGTTGAAGAGCCCGACCTCAGCAACCAAACCTATGTAGAAAACGGTTTTGGCAAGGGGCTTATGAAGATGACAGCAGAAAACGGTACGATCGACGGAGGATTTACCCTTGTTCCACAACACACGCTATTGGGCTTGCAACTGAAAGGTTCAGATGCCTTGAGCAAGATTGTTCTCACCAACCCTGCTGATAGCAAGACCTACACCCTCACATGCACCGACGTTACCCTCACAGAAGATGCTTCCACCTTATTCTATATCGTTGTTCCTAAAGGCAACTGGCCTTCTGGCTTTAGGGTGGATGTGTATGCAGAGGATAACTCCACCATTCTCAATACATTTGAAAAAACAGGTAATGTGTCATTCGATGGTTCTGCAGTGGCTATGCCAGAGCAAGATGTCAATATAAAATCCTTCACCGCGAATGGGGTATCGTTTAGGATGATAGCGGTAAAAGGGGGTACGTTTACGATGGGAGCAACACAAAAGCAAGAGGATTTCCAAGACGATTTAGACATAACACATTCGAACTATGATAAACCTGCTCACCAAGTAACCTTGACATACGATTACCATATTGGCGAGACCGAAGTAACGCAAGAGTTGTGGAAGGCAGTGATGGGTACCAATCCAAGTGGATTCAATGGTGATGGTTATGAGCAACATCCCGTAGATTCGGTAAATTGGGACAATTGCCAAGAATTTGTCACTAAACTGAATCAACTACTGGCAGACCAACTGAACGGCAGAACCTTCCGTTTGCCTACTAATGCAGAATGGGAGTATGCTGCTCGTGGTGGGCATAAGATGAAGCAAGAATATATTTTTGCAGGTAGCGATATAGCAAACGATGTGGCATGGTACAGTATAAAAGGCGAACAGGATTTACCTTACTCTCAACCAGTGAAAGGAAAAAAGCCGAACGAATTGGGATTGTACGACATGAGTGGTAATGTCGAGGAATGGTGCCATGACTATTATTATACCTATACCGCAGATCCAAAGACCGACCCTATAGGTCCTAAATCTGAAGACAACATATTCCGTATAACCCGTGGTGGCAGATGGAAGATTTCAAGTGGCGACGGCTCAAGATTCTGCCGTGTGGGGTATCGCTGTAAGACGAATCATGCAGACAGACATGATTATATCGGCTTGCGCCTTGTCCTTGTTGAAAACGAGTAGTCTAAACCTGCTCTCAACCAAAAAATACCAAAGAATAGGCACAAAGTCTATTCACGCAACAAGAAAAATCGCCCTCCAAGGCGATTTTTCTTGCACATATCCCCAAAAAGCACTACCTTTGTGGCATAATTCATCTAATTATGACCGAAAAAGAAAAAATGCAACAGCAGATGCTGTACGATGCGAACTACGATACCGAACTCATTCGTGAGCGTCAAGTAGCTAAAGACTTGTGCTACCAGTTCAACCAACTAAGTCCCTCCGATGAGACCAACCAACAGCAGATTCTCAGCCAACTATTAGGCAAGAAATCCGATAACTGCTGCATTCAGGCACCTTTTTGGTGCGATTATGGCTATAATATCGAAGTTGGTAAAAACTTCTTCGCCAACCATAATACCGTCATTTTGGATGGTGCCAAAGTCACTTTTGGCGATAATGTGTTTATTGCTCCCAACTGTGGTTTCTACACCGCTGGTCACCCTATTGATGCTGACCGCCGCAATCAAGGTTTGGAGTATGCCTACCCCATCACAGTGGGCGATAATGTATGGATTGGAGCAGGTGTACATGTGATGCCAGGCGTGAAGATTGGTTCGAATGTAGTCATTGGCGGTGGCTCTGTGGTAATAAAAGACATCCCCGACAATGTAGTAGCCGTGGGCAACCCTTGCCGTCCCGTCCGCCCCATAACCGAATCCGACAAACACAAATCATGGGATAGGTAACTCAAGCAACTATGGAACACAAATCTTGTCCGCGCTGTGGAGCTACGTTTATTTGCCAACACGAAAATCCCGCCAAGTGTCAATGTGCAGGTGTATTGCTCTCTCCCGCCACCCGTGCTTATATCGCAGAGCAATACCCCAACCAATGCCTTTGCCGAAAGTGCCTATTGGAGTTTTCTGTCTAAGCGCACACAACTTCGGCAAAGCCGACAACACCCGCCGCAGGCGCGTAACTTCGCTCATAAGCGGCATACCTATAAGAAAAATCGCCCCAAAAAGCGATTTTTCTTGCATATATCAAAAATTAGTAGTACCTTTGCACCGCATTCAGTCAAGGGAAGCAGGTGAGAATCCTGCACAGTCCCGCTGCTGTGATTCGCAATCCGATGTTCAAAATCTTATAAGTCACTGGCTGACTGTCATTTGTCAACTATCAACTGTCAACTGACAAAGCTGGGAAGGCTGAACAAAAGGAGCGATAAGTCAGAAGACCTGCTGCGTGCCACCAACGAGGAGTTGGTGAAGTTGAACGCTCTCGGGGAATCGAGCCAACGACATGACGCAAAGGTTTTCAATAGTATCTATGGTACGCATATACGCGTATAGGTGGTTGACAGTTTGGTCAAACACCCGTTTGTTGTATCCAATGGTCAGTGTGTTTCTCGGGAGTCAAAACGCCTATCCACACACCCCTGACCATCAACCTGCCATGTTACTTCGCATTTGGGAAAATCCGAAGTAGATGGTCAGGGAGGTGTGGTTAATACATTGCCTTTCGCCTCTCGCCTAATAGCCAGCGGGGGCCCCGAAAAATCTGCTGATTTTTGGGGTGCTCTGATAGCCTCAGCGAGAGAAACGAGCAAATAATATTAACCCTTTAAACAACAAACCAACATGAAGAAATCTATTTTTCTTGCGGCATTATGCCTTGCTAATGTAGCCCTTGCACAGGACTACGAGTTACGAACCCTTACTTTCGAGGACGCAGATGCGCACTTCACGCCCTACACCCTCGAGTATGCCAACAAGACCATCTCCACCTGGTCGGATCTCGTAGACGATGCGCAGTACAACGGCACACTCACCTACACGGCAGGCGGCGTTTACACATGGTGCGACGCACAAAACACTCTGCTAACCCACAGTTTCACAGCTCCTTACTGGAATGGTGGACATGCCATCTCCAACTTCACAAACCCTGGCTACACCAACAACGACCTACCTGCCAATACCGCATGGTACGAACTCCAATTTGCCACTCTCCATGGCGGCAACAACGGCTCAAAAAACTTCTGCGTACACAACGGTCACGTAGATGATTACAATGCAGACTATACTTCAATGCAGACTATCGCCTTTGCCGACGGCAAGGCTCGTGTGATTGACCACATGTATATCACCAACATCTGCTATGTGCTGAACTCTTTGGTGTACGGCGATGGCTATAATCCTCCTGCCAACGATACAACCAAGTTGTACGCCATAGCCGTAGGTCAAGATGCCAATGGCCACGAGATCAGTCGCACTACTTTTGCCCTCTACAATGGCAAGGATAGCGTGGTCACCACATGGCAAAAATGGGATCTGTCAGTCTTGGGTGAAGTGAATGCCGTAGCGTTTAATATCGTTGGTACGCTCGACCTCTACGGACAATGGGGACTCAACGCACCTGCCTATTTCGCTTATGACGATATAGCAATCCGTTTCGACAAGACCGATACAGCCTTGCCTAATAGCCCTATCGCCTCATCGCCTAATAGCCAAAAAGTTGTCCATAATGGTCAATTGCTGATTATCCGCGACGGCAAAACCTACAACACTATGGGACAATCACTCACCAATTTCTAATACAAATCTCCAAGCATTATCCTATTACCATTTCGCTACCCTTGCGCTACCTTTGCACTAGGGTAGCGTTTTTCTCATCACCTCATCGCCTCATCACCTCTAAAACTCTTTTTACTCAAAATTTGCATTTTCGCAAATTTTGTTGTACCTTTGCAGCATGTTTATATCCTTCTTCATATTCTGCATCGTAGTGCTATTCCTCTGCCCTACCCTAGTATGGCTACTCTGTTGGATAGTGGCACGGCTGTGTCATCATGCTATGCCGTATGCACCTTTTGCCTATACAGGACTTGCACTCGTACTGCTGTTCATAGGCACTATGCTTTATGGCTATTGGTTCGGACGCTTCCAACTGCGTGTGCAACCTACCACATACACGTCGCCCCATGTACCCGCTGCTTTCAACGGATATAAGATTGTACATATCAGCGACTTGCACCTATCCTCATTTGCCGACAATCCTGCATTCCTGCAACGCGTAATAGATACGATTAATGCTCAACAACCCGACCTTATCTGCTTTACGGGCGACTTCGTGGGCTTTGGTGTAGAAGAAGCTATTCCGTTCACGGATATGCTCCGCCAACTGCATGCCAAAAATGGTATCACGAGCGTACTCGGCAACCACGATTTTGCACTTTACCACCACAGGCTAACCGATGAACAGAAAGAAGAAAAAGTCAACCAACTAACCGCCTACCAACGCGACACGTTGGGTTGGCATCTGCTTCGCAATCAGTCGTATATCATTTCACGCGACACCGCACACCTGCAAATCATTGGCGTGGATAATACCTCTTGTCAGGGACAAGGATTTCAGACTACCTCCCGAGGAGATTTGCCAAAGGCGATGACCTTGCCTGATAGCCTTATCGCCTCATCGCCTCTCAAAATCCTCCTCTCTCATGACCCATCGCATTGGCGAGGAGAGGTAGTACCTACTACCGATATTCCGCTGACTCTCAGCGGACACACGCATGCAGGACAAGTGCGCCTCTTCGGCTACCCTCTCTCCTCACTTATGTTCACCGAATCAGAGGGCTGGTACCAATTAGAGGATCAATCCCTCTACATCAACACTGGCATTGGTTGCACCCTACCCATCCGCCTCGGCGTACCCGCAGAAATAACCGTCATCACATTGCACAACTGATACATGACTATCCGCCTCACTACATACGCCGACCTTGATGCCCTTATGGCAATCTTTGCCCATGCTCGCGCGCAAATGGCTGCTGATGGCAATCCTACGCAATGGGGCGATGGTTATCCCACGCACGAACAGTTGGAGAACGACATCCAACGCGGCGTGAGCTATGTCATGGAGCACGAAGGAGTACCCTGCGCTACTTTCGTTTTTATCATAGGTGCAGACCCTACTTATCAACATATTGAAGACGGGCAATGGTTAGACGACACGCTACCCTACGGCACCATTCATCGCATTGCATCTAATGGGCAGCAACGAGGAATTTTTCGCACCGTACTTGACTGGTGCTCAGCACAATGCAGCAATATCCGCATTGACACCCACCAAGCCAATGCCCGCATGATTCATCTCATTGAGCAAGCCCAATTCACACGTTGTGGCATCATCTACACCCGCGATAACTCACCCCGAATGGCATACCAGTGTTTAGGTACTGCTATTGTAAAAGACTAAAAATATGTTTAAAAGAATTTCTACTTTATTACTCTTTCTCCTGCCGTTTTCCTTGGCGATGGCAGACACCATCACAGGTCAATGTGGTGATTCTCTATATTGGTCATTTGATACCGAAAACCGCCATCTCGACATCACGGGCAAAGGCAAAATGCAACTGTACAAGTACCCTGCATGGACCACCAATAACAGCATTACAGTTGCCTCTGTATCGTTCCCAGACAGCATCACATCTATTGATAGTTATGCATTTGAGGAACAAGAACTTACGGAAGTTATCATTCCTGCTTCTGTCAAGAAATTTGGTAAAGATGCTTTTGCACAAATGCCTTCTCTATTGCGCTTTGAGTACGAAGGCGAGGGCTATGCAGAATCGGAGAATGGCATACTCTATAATTGCTACAATCTTCGCTACTTCAAAGGCATCACCTGTATGCTTGCCTACAACGATGCTCTAGACACCCTTATCGTTACTTACGGCTATGCTTCCGCGAGTTTCCTCAACCGGTCATATGTAGACGATTCGCATGCATACGACAAACGCCTATTTGGCAAATACGATACTATACCTAAAAAGATAAAGACCTATTTTCTACCCAGCGAATTGGAGGAGATTGGTGATTTCCTCTTGTGCTACGCTACCAACTTAGGAGGTATCACCATTCCTAAGAAAGTGCACACGATTGGTTCTGGTGCTTTTCTGCGCTGCACTTCACTGGATTCATTAGTCTTTATGAGTGATTGTCTGCAAACAATTGGCGATAGTGCTTTCAGTCATTGTAGTCAATTATCGGAACTATCACTACCTAAAAACATTCAGTCAATAGGACATAGTGCATTTCTAGGATGCTCTTCATTGGATTCATTAGTCTTTACGGGTGATGGCCTGCAAACAATTGGTGATAGTGCTTTCTGCAACTGCAATCAGTTAGCCAAAATATCCTTGCAAGATACCCTACCTCCTATCATCGAAGCGCATACTTTTGAAGGCGTAGATCGTAGCATACCTATACATGTGCCATTGGGATCTAGCCAACGATACAAAGAAGCGCCCTATTGGTGTGAATTTCAAAACTTTATAGAACCATCACCTGCAACCTATGTAGATGAAGTACATGTGCAACACAATGCTACACAAAAAGTCTTTCTTAATGGTCAATTGCTGCTTGTCAACGATGATATACTCTATAATATCATGGGGCAAAAACAATTGAAACCTTAATACCCTACTCTAAACATTAAACAATAGCGTCAAAGACGCGTCAACTAAACACAAAACATGTTATACGACTTCACCTATCAGAATCCTACGCGGATTCATTTTGGCAAGAAAGCCATCGATAAACTAGCTGGCGAACTCCGTGAGTACGGACCAAACATTCTACTCGTTTACGGCAAAGCATCCATCAAGAAAATCGGTCTCTATGACCAAGTCATGAATATCCTGCAAGCCGAAGGCAAGCATGTCGTGGAACTAGCAGGCATCAATGCCAATCCTCGCTATACCCAACTCCTCGAAGGCGCTCGCCTCGTACGTGAGCACAATATCGACCTTATCTTGGCTGTTGGCGGCGGTTCCGTCATCGACTGCGCCAAAGGTATAGCTTGTGCCGCCTACGCCGAAGGCGATGTATGGCAACGCTACTACGTCAATCAAGAACCCGTGACCAACCGCATTATTCCTGTGGGTAGTATCCTCACGATGGCAGGTACTGGCAGCGAAATGAACTCTGGCTCAGTCATCACCAATGAGGCAGAGAACCTGAAGATTGGTCGTGTCTATCCATTGGCATTGGTCACTCCACGCTTCTCTATCCTCAACCCCGAATACACCTACTCGGTACCTAAATATCAGATGATTAGCGGTATCTTCGACATCTTCTCCCACCTAATGGAACAGTACTTCTCTGGCGATGACGACTGCACCAGCGACTACCTAATTGAAGGACTGATGCTCTCGCTCATATCCGCTTCGCGCAAGGCGATTGTCAATCAAGAGGATTATGAAGCACGCAGCAATATCATGTGGTGCGCAACGATGGGACTTAACAAGATTCTTGGCCTCAGCAAGACCCAAGACTGGGAAGTGCATATGATTGAGCATCAATTGGGTGCCTACACCGACTGCGCACACGGTATCGGTCTGGCTATCATCTCGCCTGCCTACTACCGCTATATCTACCGCTACGGCTTGCATAAGTTCGTGCGCTATGCCAAAGTAGTTTGGGGCGTAGAAGATAAGGGTCAAGGCGACGAAGCGATTGCATTAGAGGGTATCAACCGCCTTGAAGCATTTATCGCTGAATTGGGCATTCCTGCCACTCTCCGCGAAGTGGGAGCAACCGAAGAAATGCTACCGCTCATTGCCAACTCCACTGCCCTCGGTGGCGGCTACAAACAACTCAATGCAGAAGACATCTTCGCTATTCTCAAAGCGTGCTACTAACACATTAAACGATGAAAAAGATACTACGAATATTCTTTATCCTACTGATGATTGGTGCTGCTGCTTTTGGCACCTACTTCATGTATATTTTTGCTCCTCAAGTCAAAGCGGTCAAGTCTATTGAACAAGTTGCTCCCAATGTATATACCATGACCTACGAGGGAGATTATGGTTTTGCCGATTTCCTTGCGTCTGGCGGTGCGACCACCGACTCGGCTATGGCTGTGTATATAGGTCAGTTCCTCACACATGGTATCATTCCTACTGCCCCTGCTGAAGCACCGGAGCAAGAACCTTTTGGCTGCTCTTCGTTGGTACAACGCACAGAATCAGGCATTTGTATGGGACGCAATTTCGATTACGAGCATCATGGGCAAACGATGATCACACGCACCTACCCTAAAGAAGGTTATGTTTCCATTGCCACCAATAGTATCCTGTTCTTGGGATATGGCGATACATGGCAACCTGCGGACAATATCGTCATGCGCATGCCTGCTATAGCAGCAATCTATGTGCCTCTTGATGGCATGAACGAGTGTGGACTATGCGTAGCCGATCTGATTGAGATAGATGGCGAAGCAGCACATCAAAACACAGGTAAGACACCTATCACTACTGTGGCTGCCATTCGACTGATGTTGGACTATGCCGCTAACGTAGATGAAGCCATTGCATTGCTGCAACAATACGATATGCATTCCTCTATGAACGTAGCACACCACTTTGCTTTGTGCGATACTACAGGCAAATACGCGGTAGTTGAATACGTTGATAATCAATTGGTAGTAACAGAATCTATTGCATGTACCAACCACCGTTTGACGTGCAATGCCCACCCCACCGACACTACTCTGCAACCTGCTATCTCTAACTCACATCAGCGCCTTGAGCAATTGCTTGCAACACCAAACAGCAAGTCATTATTAAACAGCATACAAAATGTAGCCTTTGACGGATGGACACGTTGGTCAGTCATATTTAATCCAAACCAAAAACAAGCCACCTATTATTTCAACGCAGATTTCTCCACACCTTATACCATCGAATTATAGCAAGTTATAAGCCTTCTATACGATAAAAATACCCCAATCGCCATTTTCTCGATTGGGGTATTTTTATTCATCTGTTTGGAGTTATTCTACTAATCTTTCTTTAGCTCATCTCCAACATGCGTTGGATTGGTTTGATAGCATCTTTGGCGACTGCTTCAGCTACAAATACTTCGTTTATTTCGTCGCGAAGACAATTGTACAGTTTCTGCAAAGTATTCATTCGCATATATTCGCACTCATTACAACCACATTGATTAGCAACAGGTTGTGCACAACACGTCCCAATTCTCTCTGTCATTTCTGGTGGCACAGGAATAAACTCTACATCTGGGCACGATTTTTGCATTTCATGGAGAATACCACTCTCAGTAGCCACAATAAATCGCTTTTGCTCAGGATGAGTTTTCGCATAATTAAGCAACGCTTGCGTTGAACCAATCACATCCGCATTCTGCAATACAATCGCCTTGCACTCTGGGTGTGCTAACACTTTGGTATCGGGATATTGTTGCTTGAGCGACAATATTGCTTCTACTGAGAAACGGGCATGCACATGGCATCCGCCATTCCACAAAGCCATCTTGCGTCCCGTCATTGAATTGATATATCCGCCGAGGTTTTGGTCAGGACCAAAGAGAATAGGTTTATCTTCTGGCAACTGATTGACAATCTTCAATGCATTGCTACTGGTCACAACCACATCGGTCAGTGCCTTCACGGCAGCACTAGTGTTTACATAAGACACCACCAAATGATTAGGGTGCTCTGCTTTCCATGCAGCCAAATCTTCCGCTTTGCAACTATCCGCAAGGGAGCAACCTGCTGCTGGTTCGGGAATAAGCACTTTCTTATCAGGGCAGAGGATTTTGGCTGTCTCTGCCATAAAGTGCACACCACACATCACGATAATATCCGCATCGGTTTTGGCTGCGACCTGTGCCAAAGCGAGGGAATCTCCCACGAAGTCAGCCACATCCTGAATCTCAGGGCGTTGGTAATAATGCGCCATGATAATGGCATTCTTCTGTTTGCACAATGTGCGTATTTGGTCGGATAGATTCATTATGTTGGAGGGTTCAGAAGTTCAGAAGTTTAGAAGTTTGTGGGTTGTCCTAATGTGTTGTAATATACTCCATCGTACTCTATAACGAGTTGTCCATCGCGGAGAAGTTTGTTACCTACATGTTGTGGTTGTTGTATATCTACCACATTTGTAGTAGAACCACAAGAAGTGATATAATCAGTATAAACATATGAAGTTCCACCTTCCAAGTTAATAGTTACTTTAGCTATCGCAGGACCATTCGCATCGGTATTGTCCGTACTGCTAAAACGAATCTTGCCCTCACCTGAAAGTATGGAAGAAGGTATCCATTCTTTGTCTTTCAAAGTACTATTTACAGCATCTATGGTAGCTAATACCTGTCCATTGCACGTGATATCGATAATGTTATATGAAGTACCACCATACGTACGGACATTGAGCGTGATGGATTGCAATTTGCTCAACTCTACAGTAGGTGATTCAATATATGCCTTTGATTTTAATATCCAATATTTATTTGTATATGAGGTACCGCTCACAGTCCATCCCGTTTCTTGATCCTTAGCAAATATCAATGTGTCTGGTGCAGAAGAATCCGTTTCTGTGAGATCTGCAAATACTGCATTATAAACCACATCATGGCTGACAGCAGGTGCTTCAGAAGCATCGGAGAACAAGTCAGCAGGCATTTCATCTTGAGGTGTAGTGATAACCTCTTCGCTCCAGCCTACAAACTGATTGCTCTCGGTACAAGGTGAAGCAGGCGCTGTAGGCAGTATGGAAACTTTGCTGCCAGCAGCTAGCGTGGTAGTAGGATTGCCCGCAGTATATTCTTCGCCGTTTACCATCCAAGTCACGTTGCATGAAGCATTGCAAGCACCATACAACTGCGCAGTGAGTGTTTCAGCGCCTTCAGAAGCGATTTGAAGTGTGGCTGTATGTTGTCCTTGCTCGGTTGGAATGTAGGTGAGAGTAACGTTATTTTGGCTAATCGAACTATTTGCCTCCGCGATTGTGAGCGAAGAACGTGAAGTTTCAAACATATCTGCATCTTCGCCTGAGATTGTGATGGTAACATTGGATGTTAGATAAACACCTGTCACCTTGATACTTACGGAAGATTCCTCATCCACGAGTACGCTTGGGAAGTTCACCTTGGTAGTGCTAACGCTCAATACAGGAGTATGAACCACATCCTCGCGGCTACCATCGCTTTCGCCCAACACGAAGTCCGCATCGTAGGCGGTCATGATGTCATCGAGGTAGAGCGTCTCCCCTGCCTTCTCACCCCAAATATACTCTGCTATATAAGGATAATCGATAAACGGATTACGATTGCCTTGCGTTTGTTGAATACCATTATTGCGGTCTATTTCCTTCTTAGAAACTGGGTCTTGACGGTGCCATTTCATAAGCAATGCCACACCATATTTGGTCAAACCGAAAGAGCCTGTAGAGAAGTTTGTAGTAAATGTTTTAGAACCTTCTCCATCTGTAAAAGCTTTGTCGCCTGCCCACTTGAGCAACGCACCCATATATCCACGAGCGAAGTCACCCTTGTACTCATCACGTGGCTCAAATACTGTACCTGAAGCAGAGATAGTAGCTCCTGTATTACCTGCAATGGTATTACCGCCAATAATAGTAATACTTTTCGCAGTTCCTTTCTTATTACCATGCTTATTATAATCTGCGCTTGACACTTCACCAAAAGGATAGTTGCTACGGATACCATTTACTTTTCCATCTGTAGGAACCAAATGGAATATATCGCACCCAGGACCACTAGTAGTGCCACCATACCATGATTTGGGGATAGAGTGCTCGCGGTTGTAACAGTCACATTCGTTACTATAGTTACCACAGTGATTGGAATTGATACTCTTCCATGTGCAATCGCTATACATATCCCACACATAGCCGTTCTCGTGCACATCGGTATATGGATATGCATCCCATAATCCATCATATCCTAGTGATGAATAGCCCGTTTTGGTTACTTTTTGCACAGCATCAAAAAGCGCTTTACCCGATTTACCATCAATACTTTCGTAATACGCTGGCAAAGAGGCAGCAGGAGTAACGGTCTTTGCAGCAATCGTAATCGCGATAAAACTGCAAACAACAAATAGTAAAATTCGTTTCATAATATTGTAAATATTAAAGTTTATTCAAATTAGCATGCAAAGTTACACTTTTTTTTGCATACAACCAAAAGAAATTGCCAAAAAATAAAAAATCACCTAAATCAATTAGGTGATTTTTTCGTTTACTTTTCTGCATTTGAAGTATCTTCCTTGCTATTAGGTAGCTCTATTTGATTACCTTTTTTGCCATAGAACTTCGTTTCCAGCATTCCTAAATTCTGATTTTCAATGGTATGGACTCCGTATTTCAGTCGCCATTTGGTTTTCAAACTTCTCCATCCATTTCTTTCCACGTATGCATACACATAAGGGTGAAGATGAAGTCTTACTCCTCTGCCATAAGCAGCCTTCACATTTTGGATTTGCTCCTCAATCTGTTCGGTAAACAGCACCGAAGATTGAATTTTACCTTTACCCATACAAGTAGGGCAAACTTCCGTCACATTTACTTCCACCGCTGGGCGCACGCGTTGTCTTGTAATCTGCATCAATCCAAACTTAGACAAGGGCAATACATTGTGTTTTGCTCGGTCATTATCCATCAACTTGCGCATGTGTTCGTAGAGCGCTTGCTGATTGTCTTTGTCATCCATGTCAATGAAATCAATGACAATTATTCCGCCAATATCTCGCAGTCGCAATTGATGTACAATCTCATCAGCTGCAAGCATATTAAAATGGAATGCATTTTGTTCTTGATCTTCGAATAGTTTTTTGCTTCCGCTATTCACATCAATAGAGAAGAGTGCTTCGGTACGATCCATTACCAAGTATCCACCATTCTTGAATCCTACTGTTCGTCCTAATCCCGTCTTCATTTGTCGGGTGATGTCAAACTTATCAAATATCGGCTGTTCACCAGTGTACAGTTTGACAATCTTTGAGGATTCGGGTGCTATCAAATCAAGATATTGCTTAATCTCTTGATAGACCTCTTTGTCGTTCACGTGGATACTTTCGAAATTAGGTGAAAAGATATCACGTATTATCCCGATTGTCCGTCCTAACTCTTCGCTAATTAGCGCAACAGGTTCCTTCTTTTGCAACGTAACAACACAGTCTTCCCAGCGTTTGAGTAGCACTTTCAACTCATTATCCAACTCCGCCACGCGTTTATCTTCAGCCACAGTTCTTACAATCACCCCTACTCCTTTGGGTTTGATTGATTGCACCAATTGCTTCAGCCTTCCTTTTTCTGATTGACGGCTAATTTTGCTGCTTACCATCACCTTATCTATAAAAGGTATGAGTACAAAATTACGTCCTGTGATAGAGATTTCTGCTGAGAGGCGTGGTCCCTTTGAGTTGATAGGCTCTTTTGTTACCTGTACCAGAATTGTATCTCCTACTTTCAGATAGTCTGCAATTTGCCCTTCTTTTCCACAAGCAGGTTGTCGTTCTATCTTGTGAATTTCAGGAATTTTCCTCTTGTCAGACATCAGTTTAGTCACATACTTCTGTTGCGTCAAGAACTCTGTCCCTAAATCAAGGTAGTGCAGAAAAGCTTCTTTTTCATGTCCTACATCCACAAAAGCTGCATTCAGCGCTGGCATAATCTTCTTGACGCGTCCGTAGTATATATTGCCTACAGCAAAGGTATCTATTCCTCTTTTTTCGCGATTGACCTCCATAAGGCGATCGTTTTCTGTCAGTGCGATAGCAATCTCTTGCGGAGTTACATCCACAATCAATTCGCTTTTCATATGTCAATTTTTGTTATTCAGGGCTCACTTGCCCTTACGTGTTAAAAAAAATGCCTTGTGGCAACCTATTTGCGCCCAAATAGGTGTGAACCACAAAGCGTTTGTGAAACATCAAAGCTTACTTATGCTTATGACGATTCTTGCGCAAACGTTTTTTACGTTTGTGAGTAGACATCTTATGTCTTTTGTGCTTCTTACCGTTTGGCATAATTGTAATGTATTAATAAATTATTTTAAAAGATCTGCGAAACTATCAGCTGGCTTGAAAGCGGGAATTTTGTGCTCTGGAACGAGGATAGATTCGTTCTTTGTAATGTTACGAGCTACTTTTGCAGCACGAGTCTTTGTGCCAAAGCTACCAAAGCCACGGAGGTAAACCGCCTCACCACTTGCTACAGTTTTCTTGATGTTGGTCATTGCTGCCTCAACCACGTTCATGATAGTAGTCTTATCATAACCTGTTTGAATTGCAATTTCATTTACGAGTTCTGCTTTTGTCATAATAATGTTATATTTAATGAGTTATACTTTACTTACCTCAAAAATTAAAAAAAATGTTCCGAAAATCGAAATCGGCTGCAAAGGTAATAATATTTTTTTGATTTACAAAGAAATACACAAGAAAAAATTATTTTTTTTTATTTTTTTGTGTATTTCAGCGTTTTTTACTATCTTTGCACTTGATTATGAATAATAAGTTGCACGAAAAGTTAATTGATTGGTACGAACTGAATGGGCGTGCATTGCCTTGGCGTGAAACGCGTGATCCTTATTGTATTTGGATTTCTGAAATCATCTTGCAACAAACCCGTGTTGATCAAGGTATTACCTACTACTATCGCTTCATTGATCGTTTCCCAGATGTAGAGTCGCTCGCTACAGCCAGCGAACAAGAAGTTCTGCGATTATGGCAAGGTTTGGGCTATTATTCTCGCGCTCGCAACCTGCACAAAGCGGCGCAACAGATGGTGCAAAGTGGTCATACTTGGACCGATATTGCTCAAGATCATGCTACACTATTCCACTTTTTAATATCCCTGCCAGGTGTAGGTGAATATACGGCTGGAGCGATAGCTTCGTTTGCATACAACTTGCCCTACCCCGCATTAGATGGCAATGTCTATCGCGTATTATCTCGTTTATTCGATTGCGACATAGCTTTTGACACCACTCAGGGCAAAAAGCATTTTAGGCAATTGGCAGAGCAATTATTAGATCGCACACGTCCACGTTTGTTCAATTCGGCAATAATGGAATTGGGGGCTTTACACTGTGTACCAAATGCTCCAGACTGCCATAGTTGCCCACTGCAAACATGGTGTAAAGCATTCGAGAACAACACTGTGGACTTGTTGCCCGTGCGTAAGCCTCGTCCTAAGGTACGCGACCGCTATTTTGAATACCATATCTATCTGACACCTGATTGGCATACACTACTGCACCGTCGCACAGCTAATGATATATGGAAACATTTATACGAGTTTCCGTTGAACGAATACGCAGATGGTTTTCCTGCTACGGATATACAGTGTATTGGCACATATCGTCATATATTGTCGCACCAACGTATTCACACGCGCTTTTTGCTGCACAAAGTAACCACTTTGCCCAATATAGCAGAGTGCATAACCATATCGTTAAACGATTTGGACACCTACCCTGTTTCTCGTCTAACGATGAATGCAATTGAAGTACTCGATAGGTTATTTCAGTCGTAAGAATCCTATACCAAATCGCTTCACTGCTGCTCGCTCCAATTCCTCTCTCACTGATGGATCAGCAATGCTGATGAGTGCTTTAGCACGTTCTGCCAATGGTAAGTTGCGCAGATAAACGATACCATGCTCCGTAGCGATATACTGCGCCTGGAAGCGTGTGGTCACTACGCCTGCACCAGGAGCCAGATTAGCTACAATCTTTGATTGCCCTTTGCTGGTCATACTGGGCAACGCGATAAAGCATTTGCCTCCTTCTGAGAGCGAAGCACCGTACATAAAATCGTGCTGTCCACCCACACCCGAAATAATCGTCTCGCCTATCGAATCGGCACAAATCTGACCAGTCAAGTCCACTTCCACGGCCGAGTTTATCGCCATTGCTTTAGGGTTCTGACGGATATTCTGCGGATCATTCGTGAATGCTACATCGCGAATAACAAAGTCTGGGTTATTATCCATGTATTCGTACAAATGCTTCGAACCTAACACCAAACTGCCCAACGACTTACCTGGATAAATTTTCTTGAGCGAGTTGTCAATAATCCCCTTCTCTATCAGTGGCAACACGCCATCTGTAATGGCTTCGGTATGCAGTCCCAAATGCTGATGTCCGCTCAGCGCGTTGATAACGGCATTGGGTATTCCGCCTACACCAATCTGGAGGGTTGCGCCGTCAGGAATCTCATTGGCAATGAAGTTACCAATGCGCGTTTCTATCTCGCTGGGCACAGGTGTGGGCACCTCAATCAGTGGCTCATCGCCACGACACATAGCAGCAATCTGGCTAACATGTATCACTGGGTCGCCAAAAGTGCGAGGCATGTATTTGTTTACCTGTGCAATAACCGTCTTCGCACACTCCGCCCCTGAGAAAGCAATGTCAGCAGAGATGCCGTAGGAGCAGTAGCCATTCTCATCGGGCTCACTCACATTCAAAAACGCCACATCTACTGGCACTTGTCCGCTACGGAACAGAAATGGCACTTCGCCCAAGAAGCATGGGATGGTATCAGCCACGCCCTCTTTCATAGCGCGACGCAGGTTGTTGGGCACAAAGATGTTCAGCGCACGGAACGAGTCCATCAGTTCGCGTTTGGCATAGGGTGCTTCTTCGGGGTGTATGCCAAAGCCCGAAATGACTTTCACATCACGCAGTTCGCTTGCGCGCTCGGTGAGTGCACGCAAAAGTACCATAGGTATGGAGGTGGAACCTTGTACGACAATCGTGTCGCCCGATTTCACGAGACCAACTGCCTCTATAGGAGATAGGTATTTCATAATTCTAATTTATTTGTCATGATAGTCGCGGTTGAAGAGCGCAAGGCGCTCATCGAGCAGTTCGTATTGGTCATCGCGGATGCAAGACACACAGCCACGCATGCCCTCACGCTTCGCGCCTGTACTAGTCAGCGAGATAGCCGAGATACCATAGTAAATCAGTTTGTTAAGCATCTTTTCTCCCGTCCAATCCTTATAACCAAACGTAAAGAAGAAACCATCGCCCACTTCCTGCTCATCGGCATCTTGGTCATAGACGATATGGAAACCGTTCTTAATCATGATCTCCTTGACAATCTTCGCACGGCGAGCATACTCGCGGGTATTATTCACGAAGTCAATCTTGCCTTGACAAGCCGCTTTGAACATGGCAGCCATGGCATGTTGCACCGAGTGCGTCACCCCCGAAGACAGACTATAAAGGATTATATATACAAAATTGCGTATGAACTCGCCATCGTTGCCATAACGTTCTGCCAATGAAGGGAAGCGACGGTGTGCCAAATACGGATTCATCGCCACAATAGCACCGCGCTGGCCTGCATACGAGAACATCTTGGAGCACGAAATCATATGCACGCAATTGTTGGTATATCTGCCCACAGTGGGTTGGTATGGCGGTTCGTATGGCGTGCCACGGTCTTTATCGCGGAAGTCCATATTTAGGTATGCTAAGTCTTCGATTACCAGCACATTATACAACGTAGCCAATCGACCGATAATCTCCAATTCGCGTTCGGTGAGGCACATCCACGATGGGTTATTCGGATTGGAGAAAAGCATGGCGGCTATCCTACCCGATTGAAAATGGCGTTCCAACTCTTTCTCCAATGCTTCGCCACGGAAATTCGCCACATCAAACGCATCCACACGCACACCAATCACCTTGCATTGCTGTTTCTGCACAGGGAAACAGGGGTCAAGAAAGAGGACCGTATCGCGTTGGCTATCCAGTTGAGCCATCGTCATATTAAGCGCAAAAGCGGCTTGCATACTGCCCACTGTAGGCACAATACAATCGGTAGGGATATCCAGTCCGAGGAAAGCGCGCACGAACTCACTGCCCCAGTGCTTGACTTCGGGAATACCCGTGATAATAGGATAACGCGAACCGTAACCCGCTTTCAGGGCAGCATGCTCGGCAGCGATGCCCACTTGTTCGGCGGGCAAGCCAGGCTCACCCAATTCCATGTGGATAAACTCCTGACCAGTAGCACGTTCGATATCTTTGACTACGCCCACGAGTTGGCGGATAGAGGCACCGCCCAGTTCCTTGGCGTTACGCAGACCAAAATCAATACAGGTTTGGTCCACGAGTTGTTTGTTGAGAGGAAAAGACATATGTTTGGTGTTTAGTGGACGGCACTTTTCGTGCCTACTGTTTAGTGTTTAGAGGCACTGTACCCTGCTTCGATAGCAGCAATATTGGCAGCGACAACGGCTTCGCCTTTGCGAGCAAATATGCGCTCCACGCCTGCGACAATCTTATCATGGTCAATGCCCAACATAGGGATAGCTGCACCCAAGAGCACCATATTCGCTGCTTGCAAAGGAGCACCCGCCTCTTTGGCAAGCACCTCTACATCCAATAGCACGTGGTTCTTGACTGCTTGGATGTGCTCCAGCACCTGCTCAATATCAGGATAATTAGGGATATTCACAAAAGGTTTGCACGAGGAGACAATCCATCCATCGGGTTTGAGGTATGGCAGATAGCGCAATGCTTCCATTGGTTCGAGCGAGATGATGATATCTGCCCCACCCTTGGCTATCAAATCCGAATAGATGGGTTCGCTGGATAAACGGAGATTGGATTGCACATCACCGCCTCGCTGGCTCATGCCATGCACTTCAGCTTGCTTCAAATAGAGGCCTTCTTTGAGGGCTGCCTCGCCAATGACTGTGGCAATAGATAGGATACCTTGTCCGCCTACGCCTGCTAAAATTATATCGCGTTTCATAAGAGTATCGTTTAGTATTGTTACTTCTTGTTTTGTTTAAGGTGGCGTTTGAGAGTTTGGATACACTCACGGCGGGCAATGACAACACTGGTGCCGTTGTAAGCCACCTCCTCGCGGAGCACTTGTTTGATCTCTTCCATGTTCTTTGGCAGTGGCACTACCACGCGCACATGCTCTTTCTCTACGCCCAATCCCTCGCAGATAGCTTCCAGTCTGCCAGTACCCGCAGAGTCTTGTCCGCCAGTCATACCTGTAGTGAGGTTATCAGAAATCAGCACTACCACATTCGCCTTGCTATTCACGCAGTCCAGCAATCCCGTCATACCCGAATGCGTAAACGTACTATCGCCAATCACCGCAAACGAAGGGAACTGTCCTGCATCAGCAGCACCTTTCGCCATAGTGATACTCGCACCCATCTCCACACAAGCGTGGATAGCATGGAAAGGCGACAATGCACCCAAGGTGTAACAACCTATATCGCCGAAAATCTTGGCATTCTCATGTTCGCGTGCCACCTCATTGAGCGCAGCATACATATCGCGGTGACCACAACCTTGGCATAATGCAGGTGGACGACCGACGACTAGTTCGGGTATAGGCAATGGGCTATTGGACGCTTCGCTATTGGATAAGGCGAGGGCGACGCTATCGGGTGTGAGTTCGCCCATGCGAGGGAGGTCGCCCGTCAATCGGCCTTTGACAGCCACAGAAGATGGCACCATACCGCGCAATAGTTCTTCCACTACGGGCTGTCCCTCCTCCATAACAAGAATCTCTTCTGCTCCATCCGCTACCATCTGATCGATCAATGCCTTTGGTAATGGGTATTGGGTAATCTTAAGGATGGACGCTTCGCTATTGGATAATGGATAATGGGTATTGGATGCTTCGCCTATAGCCTCCATCAGGTAGTTATACGCAATACCAGTCGTCACAATGGCTTTCTTCGGATTACTGCCTTTGGTATATTGGTTGTATTGCGACTCCTCACTCGTTTGAATAAAATCGGCTTGTGCATCCACAAGTTCGGCGTAGTTCTTACGTGCGAAAGCAGGCAAAAGAATAAAATGATTGGTATTTTCAGGCGCAGATAGCTCATTTTGCTCACGAGGAGTGTCCATTGTCTCGACCACCGCACGCGAATGCGCCATGCGCGTAGTCACGCGCAATAAGATAGGTGTGCGCAATGATTCGGAGAGGTCGAAGGCATAGTGCATCATGTCGTATGCCTCTTGTTGGTTGCTTGGTTCGAGGCATGGGATCATAGCAAACTTAGCATAGAAGCGCGAGTCTTGTTCGTTTTGCGAGGAGTGCATAGATGGGTCATCCGCTGCCACTACTACCAATCCGCCGTTCACGCCCGTGATGGCGGCATTCATAAACGCATCCGCGCAGACATTCATGCCCACATGCTTCATGCACACAAGCGCGCGCTTGCCCATATAGGACATACCAAGTGCGCCTTCCATAGCGGTCTTCTCGTTGGTAGCCCATTGGCAAAAAATCTTGTCTTTCGCCTCATCGCCTTTTCGCTTTTCGCTCAATTGTATATACTCAGTAATCTCAGTAGATGGCGTGCCTGGATAAGCATACACGCCACTCAATCCTGCATCAATAGCGCCTTGCGCTATGGCTTCATCGCCTAATAATAGGTGTTTCATGGTATTATTGCATTTTTTAGGTGTGCAAAGTTACAAAAAAAATCGCACCTATGCAAATACATAGTGCAATTTTCAGGCATTTATGTTGTAAAACATTTATATCTGTTGCTCTAAAACATGCCAGAGAGCATCATCGGGCACGGGAGCAGTGATTGAGATAGGCAGTTTGCTCACAGGATGCACAAATTCTATTTTACGAGCGTGTAGCGATATACCTCCATCGGGATTACTACGCTTGGCACCATATTTCAAGTCACCTTTGATAGGCAATCCGATAGCTGCCAACTGGCAACGAATCTGATGATGGCGACCTGTTTCCAGATTGATTTCCAACAGCATATACCGCTCACTCTTGGCTATCAACTTATAAGTTAGCACAGCGCGTTTGGCATCTTTGGTTCCTGGCTTGACTACAAACGACTTATTTTGCTTCTCGTTGCGCCAGAGGTAGTTTTCCAACTTCACTACTTCGTTTTCAGTTTTCAGTTTTCCGTTTTCGGTCGCCACAATCGCCCAATAGGTCTTCTGTATCTGCTCGTGCGACTGAAACATAGCATTGAGTCGTGTCAATGCTTTGCTGGTGCGTGCAAACAGCACCACGCCCGTAGTGGGACGATCCAGACGGTGGGTAACACCCAAAAACACTTCGCCTGGCTTCTGGTATTTCTCTTTGATATACGCCTTTACAATATCCGACAAAGGTGTATCACCCGTCTTGTCGCCTTGCACAATCTCGTGGCAAGTTTTGCTCACGGCTATTATATGGTTGTCTTCGTATAATACCTGCATATTAGTGTAATAATGCTTCTACCTCGCGGAGAGGAATCATCACAAAGTCACGCTCTTGCATACGAGGATGTGGCAGAGTGAGGGTTGATGAATTTTGAATTATTGCTTTTGAATTTAGGATTGCTTGCAGCAGGTCAATATCTATCACTCGATCGTGATATACGCCATTGACTGATTTCTCTGTCCGTCCCATGTCGCGCTCAATCTGCTGGGTGAGGAGTAGCACTTCTTCGGGCGAAAAATCTGTTTCATATACCGCAACAATATTCGCAAACTCATTGTCCGAAACAAACCCCTGTGGAGCACTCCTGTACACCGAAGAACACGCCAACTGCTCCCCTACTCGCTCGTCAAGCAGTTGCAGTGCCGTTTGCAGATTCGCATCGCGATTGCCCAGATTGGTTCCTATGCCAAAGTAGATAAGCACTATTTTTGGATATCAGCTACCGAGACAAACTCGTAATCAATCTTCTCGCCCATGGTCACGAGCATGTAGAAGGGTTTCTTGTCCTCATCCTTCATCGAGTCCACCACGATACATGTCATATCCTTCACTTGGGTGATTTCGCGCGAGTGGTCGTGTCCCGACCATACCATATCCACCCCATGCTGGGTAAAGAGGTTAAGTAGTGCATATGTCTCTTCTTGCGTGTAGTTGGAGGTATGTCCTTGTGAGCCATCACGTTTGAAGAAATGCGTATGCGTACATGCTACGATATGGCGAAAATCCTGCTTATCTGCCCACTCCAATGTCTCACGAAGCCATTGCAACTGTTTGCTGCCCACCGTGCCGTCTGCCGAATCATAGACCACGAACAGGTCCTTCTTTCCCGAAGGAGTCTCTACGATGAAGTAGTAGTAGCACGTCTTGAAATACTTGATATACTCTGGCCACTGCTTAAAATAAATATCGTGGTTGCCTGCTACAGCCATCAGTGTATCCTTTTTCGCTGGATTGAGCGGCACTGCCTGATATGCCGAGTACATCTCATCAAAATAGTTTTGCGCATCGATGATATCGCCCAAATGCACAGCAACAGGACACAGCGGGTCATGGCGATAGGTATCAATGAAGTATGTCCAACGCGTTTGTGTTTTGGTCACATGGGTGTCGGTGCACACATACACGCGATAGTCCTCCACGGGTGCTTGCAGCGTGGTAAAACCATGCTGGTCATTATATACTTTGGATTCCTCAAAACGTTCATCAATCTTTGGTGAGGTACCAGCAAACATACCCACCATATCCAATCGTGCCTCTGGTCCGCAAGCGGTGAAGATGGAACCAAGAACCAGGAGCAAAGAGCCAAGACAAATTTGTATATTCTTTTTCATAATTCAAAATTCATAATTCAAAATTCTTAATTAAAATCGGTATTCCGCACCTGCACGGAGTTCTGCGCCATAGTAGTGTGCATTCAGGTGGAACATTCCTGCCAGTTTCATTTTGCCTGATAGGCGTACGCGCCAATGCTCATTGATGTCGTACCAACCGCCGAGGTAGAACATGGGTTGCCACATACGCTCCACTTGGTAGTTGTCCATATTCGAGAGACACAAGCTGATATTCCATGGCGATGTCTGTGGTCGCACAAACGCCTCCACGCGATACACGGCATCAAATGGTTCGAGAATCATCTCATCTTCGCTGCGATTGGTGTATGGCAATGGAGTGATGATACGATTGCTCATACCCACTTGCACATTCACATATTGCATCTTGTATCCCACCGAGAAAGCGTGTACAAAATCGCGGAAGCTATCTCTGTTGACCCATCTCATCATCAGTCGGTCTTCGAGGTATAGTTCGCCCACGGGCAATACGAATTTTGGTCTGAGTTGCACCCCTGCAGTGTAGAAATTGGCGGTACTGGTTCGGACACTGGCTTGCATATCAAAATGCTTGTTGATAGGCAGATAGGCATCGATGTCAAAGTTCGCATACGACCCGTATGTCAGATTATGCCCATAACCCACATGTAGCGATACGCTGTATGTGGTATCTCCTGGTTGCACCTGCGCCATTGCCATTGGAGCAAAGAGCCCAAAGCCAAATGCAAGGATAAAAAATATCTTTTTCATATGCTTTTATGATTTAATTATTCTATACTTTAGCGGCGCAAAGGTACTACAAAAAACGCACATACACAAATTTACAAGCATTTTTCTAAAAAAATACCATTACCTTATAGCATAACATCCCATAGCCATTCAGAGTATTCATTATCTAATAGTTTTTGCCCTCTCATAGCATTTGAGATTGCACATGTAAGATCGTACATTTAGTGCATCGTTGGATTAGAATCATTTTTACGTTATATAAAATAGTACGTTAATAAACATTATTAAAAATTTTACTTGCGACAAGACGTTGCTATATACTTCCATAATGGTGCAGCATGCAGGGCTTGGACTATTTCGCCCGACTGCAACAGTTCCACAACATCCTCACGATCAAATAGGTGTACACGAATATCCTCCGTCTTTTCTTGGTGCTGCTCCGTGAGTTTCTCTACTTCAGTTGCAAGAAAAGTATAACTAAGATTGGTATGATTCGTCGGATTGGGCGATAGCGTCATAAACAACTGCCATTCTCCTCCACCGAAACCAGTTTCTTCGCTCAATTCACGCTGAGCTGCTTGCAATGGTGTCTCGCCTTCATCAATCACACCTGCCACCAATTCATAATGCGTTTCGCCCAAAGCATGACGATATTGGTCTTCGATCACAAACTGACCATCCTTAGTAATAGCTATCACATTTATCCAATTTGGGAAGTCCATCACATACCATGTGGGGATTTGAGCTCCAGATGGCAATTCCACCAATTCTTGACGTATATTCAACCACGGACCACGCTTAAGAAGCGTTTCAGAATGCAATACTTTCCATTTTCTGTTCTCTAATTTCTCTACCATATAGTTGTTATATTATTCTCTATAAAAAACGCAAATACTATATTTGCGAATACCGCACAATCACCCATTATACTACATATTTCGCAAAACATATCTCCATGATAATGAGAGATATATCACTCTAGCTAACAAATGTGCAAAATAAGCAATATAAATAGACAACACATCGTATATTTGATAGGTTAATAGGTAACCCAACACGAACGCTAGTGCTGCATACACCATGCCATTGCGAATCTGCTTGCCTGCTGTAGCACCCGTATAAATACCATCCCACATAAATGCCAAGGTAGATACAATTGGCATAGCAATCAGCCAACCAGTGTAATCGGCTAACCGTTCCAAAACAATGGAATCAGAAGTCATGGCACGATAAAATTCTCCCGCCCAAAGGGCAAAAATCAATGTAAAGATCACACCTACTCCTAAAGACCAGACAAATAACAAACGAACAACACGAGATATATCTGATTTATCTTGGTTCTTGGTTCCTAACTCCTGACCCAAACCCACATATTTCCCCACCAACGCTTCACCTGCATAGGCAAAACCATCTACGAAATAAGAGAAGAGCATAAAGAGTTTCATCATGATGGTGCTGACAGCCAATTCCACATCGCCATATTTAGCTGCCAACGAAGTGAAACCTACATAGACCACCATGAAGCATAATGAACGAATAAATATATTACCATTGAGCGTAAGCAAGCGACGCATGCCCTTCCCATCAAACGCCAAATGCCAAGGCGATAGCCCCTTCCAAAGATGGCGATATTTCGCTACTAGTATCATCGCAGCTATTGTTAAACCTGTAAATTGTGCTATCACCGTACCTAATGCCACACCCAATGCGCCCATTGGCGTATAGACTGCCAGCACATAACTAACCACCATATTCACCACATTGACTACAATATCCGTTACCATTGGGCTAATAGTATCTTGCATACCAATAAACCACCCTTTGAAAGCCATCAGCGACAAGGTGGCTGGGGCAGCCCATACACGAATAAAGAAGTACTCACGTGCAAAACTCGCCACCTCAGGAGAACACGGTACTAACATCAATACCAAATTCACAAACAGCCACTGAATCAGCCAGATAAGTATGGCACCTATCAGCGCTATACATATACTTTGGCTGAAAAGTCGTGCACACTCCACCCTATCTCCACGCCCAAAAGCTTGCGCCGTCATACCGCTAGTGCCTACACGCAAAAAACCAAAATTCCAATATAGCAAATCAAACAGCATCGTGCCGATAGCTATACCGCCAATAGCAGTTGCATTAGCAATATGACCTACAATAGCCGTATCCACCAATCCAACCAATGGAATGGTGATGTTTGCCAAAATGCTTGGAATAGCAAGGCGCAATATTTGATAATTAAGTGACTGTGATTTCATGGCACAAAGGTACAAAAAAAAATGCACATACACAAACGGTATGCGCATTTTTGATTATTCTGCATCGCAGCAATTTATCATCTTAGCTATACATGAATCGTTTGATACTACGCTTTGGAGTCTTCTCGAACTCTTTCTCTACCACCTCAATAGCAGTCACTTGGCTATACTGAGGCAATTGCTTATTAAGCTCCTGACGATTGCTATCCATCACCTCAAAGATGTTTTTGCCAGCCAATTGCTTTTTAGCAGCCTCTGAGTTGTCTGGATAAACCAATGCTACCAATTTTTGGTCGCGTTGCACTACCACTGACTCTAGTACGAATGGCAAACTATTGAGTTTGTCCTCAATCTCCTCAGGATAGATATTCTGTCCACTAGGACCAAGCAACATATTCTTGCTACGACCGCGAAGGAAGAGGTTACCCTCTTTATCAATGATACCTAGGTCACCCGTACGCATCCAACCATCTTCGGTAAACGCTTCTTTAGTGGCTTCTTCGTTCTTATAGTAACCCATCATCACGTTCACGCCGCGTACTTGCAACTCACCCTCTTTGGTAGCAGGATCTTCCGAATCAATACGCATTTCCATGCCCACAATACCTTTACCGCATGAGCGATATACATACTTGTACCAATCTTCGTAAGTGATAAGCGGAGCGCACTCGGTCATACCATAACCTACGCAATACATGAAGTGCATATCATGCATACATTTCTCCACTTCCTCGTTGAGTGCTGCACCACCAATAATCAAGAAACGCAACTTACCACCGAAGGCTTGCAGCAACGTATTGCCCACTTTCTTATGCAATAGTTTGTTGATACCTGGCGTTTTCCAAAGTACTTTCATCAATGGTTTATTGATTACAGGCAACACTTTACCCTTGATAATCTTCTCAATAACCAAAGGTACAGTCAAAATCATAAATGGATGCACTTGTGCAAATGCGCGCATCAACACCGATGGAGTTGGAGCTTTGGTCAAGAAATACACCTCTGCGCCATCGCATACTTGGTACAAGAACTCAAACATCAAACCAAACATATGCGCGATAGGCAACATACTCAGCACTTTATCACCTGCTTGGTGAGGAATACGTTTCACAGCAAAGTAGATATTTCCACTCAAGTTCTTATGGCTAATCATCACGCCCTTAGGATTACCTGTTGAGCCCGATGTATAGTTGATTAATGCCAACTCATCAATATTATCAGTAGGATATTTTACATCTGCTGCTTTCACGCCTTCTGGCCATTCTTTCTTAAATACCTCATCCACAGCAGCATACTTCTTCTCCACCTCTTCGGATGCCGCATGTTTCAACGAGAAATCATCCATAAACACCATCGCAGTCAAGCCTGGCATCTCCTTGGCGTCAATCTTCTTCAACACATTAGGTCCTACATATAGCAACTTTGCCTCAGAGTGGTTAACCAATGCATGCACGCCTTCAGCAGTAAAGTCTGGCAGAATACTTACAGCAACTGCCTTGTAAGTCTCAATAGCCAAGAATGTTAAACCCCAATTAGCGCAGTTGCGACCGCAAAGTGCAATCTTATCGCCTTCCTTAAGACCCAGTTCGCGGAAAGTAGTGTGCAAACGAGCTATTTCGTTCGCCACTTCACCATATGTATACGATGTATTACCATCTAAATCCTTCATTGCCAACATGTCCCACTTGTTGACAATCGTGTTTTGGAGATACTCCAAATAATGTTTTAATTCCATATTATGTGTATTTTATGAATTATCGGCTGCAAAGGTACAACATATTTTTCGAACGCCTGTTCAAAAAGAATGTGTTTTATAACATTTTTTGCAAAATTAGCGTTTTTTTTGAAATATGCAAATATTTTTAAGAATTTTGCTTCTTAATCAATTCATATAAGTAGTTATACTGCTGTGGAAAAATATCAAAATTGATTGGTACACTTGTTCGACCTGGGTCCCAACCGTCTTTGATATGCAAAAACATCAGTGCCGTTGTTTCGATAGGTACATCTCCGCGTATCGCGCCTGCGCGCATACTATTTTTAATAGCTTGTACCCAAAGACTCAATTCGTGTTCGTACAATTTACGCGCTTTCTTGTGCAGTTCGGGAAATCGACTATAAGCCGTGTACATCACCGTCACCACATTGGAAATATTGATGTTTTTATTCTCTACTTGATTGTATATCTCTTGCAACTGATTGATATAGTACAACATTGCCTCAATCATCTCAGGAATAGCATCGGTGTCCTTCACCTTATTCAAGGCACGTTGTTTAGGTTGGATAAGATACATGCTCACAGCTTCTTGAAATAGTTCCTCTTTATCCTTAAAATAGTAATACAACGTACCACGCCCCATGTTCAATGCTGCTTGCAAGTCTGTAATTGACACATTGGCATAGCCCTCTGTCATATACAATTCGATTGCTTTCAGCAGTATTTTTTCTCGTCTATCTTCTACCATAATGCATTCGATTTTATGCTTTTTCGGCTGCAAAGGTATTAAAAATATTTTATACTCGCAAATTTTTTTGCAAAAAACTGAACGTTTGTTCGAAAATAATGCACTACCTTTGTCGCCGATTTGGTACAGAAATTGTAGTAATATTAATAAAAACTATTTTAATATGAAAATCAAGAATACAAATATACTGATCACGGGAGGTGCATCAGGAATAGGAAAAATAATGGGACGTCTTGCTCTGGAGAAAGGCGCGAAATCACTGATTATATGGGATATCAATCCAGATAACCTTGAGTCCACCAAAGCCGAGTTTGCCACTTTAGGCACGGTCTTTACCTATGCCGTGAATGTGGCAGATAGCGATGCGGTCATTGCTGCTTACCAGCGTGTGAAAGAAGAATGTGGCAATGTGGACATCCTCATCAACTGCGCAGGTATTGTTCGCGGTAACAATACGTTTGACCATCAAACTATCCAGGATATCCGCCTCACGATGGACGTCAATACTGTCGCACCCATGGTGCTCACCTTGCAAGTATTGCCCGATATGCTCAAGCGCAATCGCGGACATATCTGCAATATTGCTTCGGCAGGAGGCATGTTAGGTAATCCCAAAATGTCGGTCTATGGTGCTAGCAAATGGGCAGTAATCGGTTGGAGCGAGAGCATGCGCATCGAACTACAGCAACGCAAAGCCAACGTACATGTCACTACCGTCGCACCTTACTTCATCAGCACGGGCATGTTCCAAGGTGTGCGCTCTATCTTCCCTATCCTCAAGCCCGAACCAACGGCAAAGAAGATTATCCGTGCCATCGAACGCAATACCATCTTTGCAGGCATACCTTTTGGCTATCATTTCATACGTTTCTGGCAAGCTATTCTGCCATTGCGCGTATTCGACTGGCTCTTTGGCACAGTTTTTGGCATCTATCGTACAATGGACCACTTTACTGGTCGTAAATAATTACCCATATTTCCGCTGTATTTTGCCTGTCTCTTTCGAGACAAACACGGCAACGAGACGGCAACGAGACGGCAACGACAGCAGACTTTACTAAGAGAAAACTATCAGATTATCCTCATTAAATCAATATGCAAAACTACATTTCCACGACCCACAGCAAGCAACAAGCGTATTTCCGCTCTGGCGCTACCCTTGCGCTACCTTTCCGCAAACAAATGCTACGCAAGTTATCCGACGCCATGCACCAATATGAGAAGCCACTCGCTGAAGCCCTTTGGACCGACCTTCACAAGTCCTACGAGGAGGCATACCTCACCGAACTGAGCATTGTCTATGGTGAGATTCGCAATCACCTCAAGCATATGCGCCGTTGGGCGCGCCCCGAACGCAAATGTTCGCCTATTGCGATTATGCCTGCTACCAGCAAGGTTATCAAAGAGCCGCTTGGCAATACGCTCATCATTGCCCCATGGAACTACCCTGTTCAGCTGCTCCTTAATCCATTGGTAGGTGCCATCTCTGCTGGTTGTACAGCCATGCTCAAACCCTCACCATATGTGCCCAACGTCTCTCGTGTACTCACCGAGATGATTCGCGCCACTTTCCCCGAGGAGTATATCGCTATTGTTGAGGGTAACCGTCAGGTTAATCAAATGCTGCTTGCTGAGCGATGGGACTTAATATTCTTCACAGGCAGCCCTTCGCTAGGAAAGATGGTCATGGAAGCAGCCTCGAAGCACCTCACTCCCGTTGTGCTGGAGTTGGGTGGCAAGAGCCCATGTATCATTGACAAGTCCGCCGACCTCAAAGTAGCAGCCAAACGCGTAGCATGGGGCAAAGCCCTCAACGCAGGACAAACATGTATTGCACCTGATTATCTGATGATTCATGAGGACGTAAAAGATAAGTTCCTCAAACTGCTTGTCAAAGAGTGGAAACACCTACTAACTAAAGACCCACAAAAGGCAAAACACTTCGTGCGTATCGTCAGCGACAAAGCATTGGAGCGTTTGATTAGTTACTTGCCTATATCCAATAGCCCTTCAGGGCGTCCAATAGGCGGAACGCCGTCCCATAGCGAAGCGTCCATCTATTACGGCGGTCACTATGACCGCGCCGAACGTTATATGAGTCCAACAATCTTGACGGATGTCAGTCCAGACGCCCCTGTCATGCAAGAGGAGATTTTCGGTCCAATCTTCCCCGTGCTGACATTCAAGGAGATAGATGAAGTTATCACTTTTGTTACCGACCGTGAGAAGCCATTGGCATTGTATTATTTCGGCACCAATGGCGATTATGTATTGCGCCACACATCTTCAGGCGGTGCTTGTGTGAATGATGTGATTATGCATATAGTGAATCACGACGTGCCCTTTGGCGGTGTAGGCAATTCGGGTATGGGATCATATCACGGCAAGGATAGTTTCCTGGCTTTCTCTCATCGCCGATCGGTAGTCTCTACCCCAACCTTTATCGACATGCCTTTCCGCTACATGCCGTATAAATTATTCAAACTAATAAAAAAAATGGTCTAACAATGCGTTGAGCCATAATACCTTACAAAAGAAAATAGGAAGAGGCATGCTCTTCCTATTTTCTTATCATTGTCCTTCCCACGATGCAGGCCATGGATTGTGCGTGATACCTGCCATCTCTACCATCTGTGCATGTGCCACCTCGCGCAAACGTTCCACTTCCACTTTACGTGGTTGGGTAACATCTGGAAATATCGGTTCGCCTATGGTCACTGTCAGCAATGGCAATTCCTTTGGTCCGAATAGGCGGAAGATACCTTTGCGCTCGCGGTATGTGATGACGCATGGCAACAGCGGTTTGCAATACTTATAACTCATCGTAAAAGCACCTTTCTGGAACGGACGTAATGGTTTATACATATCCCATCTACATGCTTCAGGGAATATATGAAACCACCAACCACGACGATGAAACTCATCAAAGGCTTCATTAAATTTCTTCAATGCAGTCATGTTAGTAGTTGAATCTGGAATAGGTACTCCACCTGCCAAACGCATAAAAAATCCATCCTTTGTACGGAAATTGGGCGCAAACATAGGTATGCGCGTGGTATGCACCCCTTTCACAGCGAGTAGCACACATGGACAATCCAAACGATATACGTGATTAGCAATCGTAATCGCACCTTGCGATAACTCTTTTTTGTATTTCTTCAGCATCTCACGCCCACGAATACGCAGACCCATTTGTATGCGCAATTTTAGACGCAACAGCACATGAATCACCAAATAATATCCCCATAGCAAGTTCAGTTTGTATCCCAAACTATCATCCAAGTATGGGAAATGCTCATCAATAGCTAGCTCTTTGGTGTATTTTGGAAACAATGTTCGTTCAAACGGATTAGTTTGAGGGTAATCCAATGCAGGTTGAGGAATATATACCCCATCCTTCACTTTTAACTCGTGATATTGCTGATTCATAACGAAATGGATTTAAGGTCCTACTATCGACCCAACGCACGCTCAATCATGGCTACATCTTGCCTTAAGACAGCATCATAGCTCATATGATTGGTTATTGCATTGAGAGAATATGCCACGGTGGCATGGTCGCGATGCACATATGCTCCTATCTCCGCGAGCGAACTCTCGGTATATTTCTTGATAAGATACATCACAATACTGCGTGCACGAACGGCATCACGCTGACGTGTACGCGCGGAAATCGCCTTTTCTGGGATATTGAGATGTTGACATACAGCAGTAATAATATCCGATGGCACATAGGTACGAGGATTCAACTCCACCAAACGACCTACCACTTTCTGCGTCAGTGCCATATCTATCGCACTATCTGTCAAGGTAGAATATGCCAACAAACTTGCCAATACACCCTCCAAATCACGCACATTATCCGTCACATTATTGGCGATATAATCTATAATCTCATCGCTCAGTTTGATACCATTCTTCTTGATATGGAATGCTAGAATATCCTTGCGCAACTGATAATCTGGACGAGTAATCTCAGCTGCTAAACCCCATTTGAAGCGCGACAACAAACGCTCTTGTACACCACGCAACTCCATTGGACTACGGTCTGAGGTCAAAATCAGTTGTTTGTGACTCTGCTGCAAGTAGTTGAATATCTGGAAAAACGTATCTTGTGTTCCTTTTAAATCAGAGAAATATTGTATGTCATCTACAATCAGCACATCCACCGACTGATAGAACATCAAGAAGTCTGGCACGCGATTGTGGTTCACTGCATCTTGAAACTGCAATTTGAACGTATTAGCTGTCACATATAGCACGCGAGCATTATCAAAATGTTGTGCCACATAATTACCGATTGCGTTAGCCAGGTGCGTCTTACCCACTCCACTACCTCCAAATAAGAACAATGGGTTAAAAATAGTCTTACCCGGTTGTTTAGCAATCTCCACGCCTGCTGCACGAGCCAATTTATTCGGTTCACCTTTGACAAAATTATCAAACGTATACTGTAAGTTCAGTTGCGACTCCCACTCCTCTACGACTGTTGGATTGGATGATTCCAATGTTCTGCGTACTGTTGTTTGCTTAGCACTATCGCTTGGAATATCAATCGAGCCACCAGCCATAAGAATGCGGTACTCCAATTGTACTTTTGCGCCAAATACCTTTCTTAATACGCGCGAGAGGATATCCAAATAATTATCTTCTATATAATCAACCACAAACTGACTCTTCACTTGCAATACCAACAAATCGTTCTCCCATTGCAATGCAACAATCGGAGCGAACCATGTTTGGTACGCGCTCTGCGATAAATTGTCACGCAAAATCTGCTGACAATCAGCCCACAATATGTTCACATCATTTGTCATTGATTGAGAAGAAATCCGAACAAGCGGATCTCCAAAAGAATCCGTTTTTCACGAAATCGAGTGCAAAGGTACTGCTTTTTTTTCATTCCACCAAATGCCACCTCAAACAACATTTTTAGTTCAATTTTATTCTACAAATAATCAGTCAGTTATGTTTCCACATTTGGTTATCACCAAGTTAAGCATTCTATCAAGCGTAACTCACTGAAATTCATATATTAAAATTTCATAACGTTCCACAAAATTGTTTCACAAAAAATCCCTAACCAGCTTTATTATCAGCCGATTAGGGACTTTCTAAACATTTATCAAAAATTAGACAATCGAAAAATTACTTCCCTTTAGGCAATTTCTTCTGAATGAATGGACGAGCTTTTATCGACATTACTACCGAATCCACATTCAGCACCGCACTATCCAAATCTTTCAGCGCCGTATTAAGATTATCATATAGGGCTTTATCGTTCAACAACAGACCCAATGTTCCCTCTTCTGACTCTAATGCTGTGTTCACCGAAGCTATAACGCGATTCAGTTCGGCAATCGTATGCTTAATCTCTGCCTCGCGTACATCCGATACAACGCCTTGCAAGTCAGTCAATGTAGTATCTACCTTATCCATTATACTTGGCAAACGATGGTGAGTCAGCTGACGAATATCCTTACCGCTAACCTCCAAGTCGGCTGTAATTTGCTCAATATGCTTCAGAGTAGCTGCTAGGTTACCCTCTTCCATCTCGTTGTTAAGCGTAGCCACCAATGCGTTTGCTTGCATCAGTACACTATCCAAATGCGCCAAGATACCAGCTTGCAGGTTATCCACCAATCCTGGCACCACGATAGATGGCAATGTATCACCTTGTTGATAAGGCACAGCGCGATTGGCGAGTGCAGGCAACTTCAACTCAATGGCACTACCACCCAGCAGACCATCGGCAATCAACGCCATTTGTGTACCACGAGGAAGCACAATTCCTTTGTCGATATGTACCCCCACAACAAATGCAGGTGTACGTGTGAAATCATACTGTATGCTTTCTACTAGACCCACCTTGTGACCTAAGATATACACAGGTGCTTGTTCTGTGAGTCCATTACTACGTTCAAAATAGCCGTAGTAGCACTCTGTTGGCGAAAAGATATTCACTCCCTTCAAAAAATTAAATCCAAAATACAAGATGCCAGCACATACTATTGCCAGCACTCCCACTTTCACTTCTCTTGCGTATTTCATCTCTTATAATAATTTTCAAAGGCATTAAAAATGCCGTTCACTATTCCATTTTTACCTGCTTCACTAGCAAGCCACTTCTCCTCTTCTGCATTGGTGATAAAGCCCATCTCCACCAGCACACTTGGGCATGCCGATTGCAACAACACCCAAAATGCAGCTTGTCTCACGCCACGATTCGCACGTTGCAGCGTACCCACAAACTGCTGTTGCACCAATTCGGCAAACACCAAACTATTATCCATATACTGGTTCTGCATCAATTCGAAGATGATATAGCTCTCTATCGAATTAGGGTCAAAACCCTGATATACCGTCTGATCGGCCTCCAGCTTCATCACCGCGTTCTCGCGCATGGCCACATCCAGATTATCCTCCATGCGATCTGTACCAAGAATGAATGTCTCTGCGCCACATGCTTTTCTATTCTCTGCGGCGTTAGTGTGAATACAGATGAATAAATCCGCATGATTTTTATTCACGATATCCGCGCGTTTTTGCAGTGGCAGAAACACATCTGTTGTACGTGTCATCACCACATTCACTTCGGGATATTGTTCCTGAATCTTATTTGCTAAACGCTGTGCCACGCACAGGTTCAAGTCTTTCTCTTTCAGTTTCAGCACATGTCCTATTGCACCAGCATCATTACCGCCATGTCCAGCGTCTATTACCACGGTAAATGACATGCAACACAGTGCCACTACTATCACTAATATTGTCCGTACAAATTTCATACCATTTCAATTATGGCTACAAAGGTAGTACTTTTTTCCAACATATACAATAATTTTAAGAAAAAAAATATTTTTTTCTACCACCTACTTTGCCAAATCACAAAATTATTGTACCTTTGTAGCCAAATTGGATTAGTATGCAACGACACCTACACGATATATCTCCACTGAGTACCTCCTATGAGATGGGACTCAAGCGTGTGCTGCTCTCTGCTAATGAGAGTGGATGCAGCATCACGCAGATTGCTGTGCTCGAACTGAAAGCAGGCGAACATAGTGCGCAACATATCCACCCTGATTTGCAAGACGCATTTTTTATCCTCGATGGCGAGATTGATATCACCATTGATGGACAAGTGCATCATTGCACCCCCGAAGACTTTGTTTTCGTAGAGCATCTCAAGGCCTACGAACTGCATGCCATTACGGATGTGCGTATGCTAGCGATGGGCTGCGTGATTGAGGCGCAGCGCACCAAGCTATACCCTATGCTCTTCGAGCCCAACCTACGCACTATGGTATGGGGGGGCAAACGTTTGACTAATTGGAAGCAGTTGCCCGAACAAGATAATATAGGCGAGAGTTGGGAGGTTTCCACATTGGATATGCTTCCTTCGGTGATTGCTAATGGCACATGGGCAGGATATCCACTCCGCGAAGTAATCGGCAAGATGCCTGATGCTATTCTGGGTAAGGCTGTAGCCAAGAAGTATCAGAACGATATGCCTCTGCTGGTCAAACTCATTGATACAAAAGCGGACTTGAGCGTACAAGTCCATCCCAATGATGCGATGGCATTACGCGAACACAATGCATCGGGTAAGACAGAGATGTGGTATGTGATTGATGCCGACCCTGATGCTTATATCTATGCGGGATTCAAAGAGAAACTCACTCCCGAAGAATACGCACGTCGTGTAGCAGATGGTACCATCATGGATGCACTAGCAAAACATGAGATTCATACTGGCGACGTGTTCTATATCCCTGCTGGGCGCGTGCATGCGATTGGCAAAGGTGTGCTACTAGTGGAGGTGCAGCAGTCATCGGATGTCACCTATCGCATCTACGATTATGATCGTCTAGGCTTAGACGGCAAACCACGTGCTTTGCATACCGAACTAGCAGCGCAGGCACTAGATTATCGCGTATACAAGGAATATAAAAATAGTTACAAGGATGATATAGATGCTGCCAATCCATGTTTGGATACCGAGCACTTCAGTGTGCGCGTAGTGTCTATCACCCATCCTATCCACCGCAATATGGTGAACTACGATTCGTTTGTGATCAGCACTTGTACGCAGGGCGCATGTACCATTCGTATCCGCAGTACGCGCGATGAGGTGGAGTTACGCGAGGGTTTCTCATGCCTGATTCCCGCGGCCATTGCCGATTATGACATTATTCCTACCACACCACAGACCAAACTGCTGGAAGCATATATCAACAATAGTTCTCAGAAAACATTCCGTCGCATGATTTCGCAATTCTTGCACTTGAGCGGATTCTAATAAAGACCCATACTATGCATATCACTCTCATCGCGGGCGCGCGCCCAAACTTTATGAAGATTGCTCCGTTGATCCACGCTATCAAATCAGCAGAGGCAATAGGCAAGGACATCCATTATAGTCTTGTACATACAGGGCAGCATTACGACAAGAATATGTCGGACACCTTTTTTGAGGAGCTGAATATACCTATGCCCGATGCCAACTTAGGTTGTGGAGGCGGCACACAAGCTGAGCAGACAGCTAATATCATGGTTGCATTTGAGAAGCATCTGTTGGCGCACCCTACCGACTTAGTATTAGTAGTAGGTGATGTAACTAGTACTATGGCATGCTCTATTGTGGCTAAGAAACTCAATACCAAGGTATGCCACGTAGAGGCAGGTATCCGTAGTTGGGACCTAACAATGCCCGAAGAGATTAATCGCATGGTCACCGACTCGTTGGCAGACTATATGTTCACCACCTCGGAGATTGCCAACAAGAATCTGCTGATGTCTGGAGCTACGCTTGTCAATAGCCCATCACCAATTGCCAATTACCAATTGCCCGCGCTGCAAGAGGAACAGTATGCTTTCCAACGTATCTCACAACGCGTATGGTATGTAGGCAATGTGATGATTGATACGCTACTGGCTAATCGTAACCGATTCCGCCGTCCCGCAGTATTCGATGAATTACAACTCACAGAGGGGCAGTATATCATGATGACTATGCATCGTCCTGCTAATGTAGATGAAGAAGTACATCTAAAAGCACTCATGGAGCAGATTATCACCAATGTACATGATTTGCCAATCATCTTCCCAATCCATCCTCGTACTGCCAAAATCTTTTATAATCTATGGGGTAATGAAACCACCTTGCGTCAGTTATTCCCTAATCTGCATATTGTAGAACCAATGGGATATCTTGAGTTTAACTATATGGTAGAGCGTGCTAAAGCCGTAGTAACCGACTCTGGAGGTATCACCGAAGAGACTACCGTGATGGGGGTTCCATGTATCACTTTGCGCGACAATACCGAACGTCCTGAGACTTGCACCGTAGGCACCAATGAGCTAATAGGCACCGATCCTGCGGCAGTGAAGCCTGCACTGGATTTGCTATTTAGCGGTCAATGGAAAAAAGGAGCTATCCCTGCACTGTGGGATGGTCACACAGCCGAACGCATTGTAGATATTTTGCTAGCGTTATAAGCAAATCTGTGCTACTTTTGCGCTACAATCAATAATCTTTTAACGATATTCTTCAACGACTGTAAGAGCAGTTCCTTGCTCCATGCCATGATGTTATCAGTCCACCGTTGCGGGTGGGTAGTTATCATAATGTGCTTAGGTAGTTGTCCTCGATTGAGTGCATGGATAAGGTCATCTGTGGTATGATATACTAGTCCCTGCTCTGTCCATTGATCTTGATAGGTAGGAATCTTATCGCGAACTGACACGTTGAACCCATCCCAGCAGCGACCTGTATCGGTCAGGTAGAACACATCGCTGAAATCTACGTCGAAGTATGGTTCGCCGATTACGCCCAGCGATTGATAGTTATAGTGTTTCCATAGTTCTCGGCCATCCCATTTGCTAGTAGGTGCACCATGCATGCATATAGTACGCACGGGATAGAACTGACGGAAATAATGCAACTGCTGTTGGAAATGCGCATATGCATGTTCCATCTCTCCTTTGCAAATCGCCATATCTTCGTAGTGATAACCTATTTCATGCCCCAATGCAGCGATAGCGCGAATATATTCTGGCTGATTGCTCGCCTTGACCACACGAAAATAATAACTTGATTGAATACCAATCTCATACTCTATCTGTGCAAAAGCATAGCTATTCTCAGGTAATGCTTCCACATCATGTCGCATGATTATGTACCGATCTGGCAATGCTTCTCCTCTATCTCGAAAGTCACAATACTGCTCAAAGGTAACAAAATAGTATCCTTTACCCAAGAGAATATTTAAGAATTGTCGATATTTCCGTATAGTAAAATCCATGTTATTTACTGGAATTCTTGCCAGAATTGTTGGTCGTCGTGATGAGTTTTAGTTTGTTCTTGGCTCATTGGATAGTTTTCAATGAACCAAGTGAGAAATTTTGCATAATCAATCTTCTCGCTGAGCATCTTTTCGCGGCGAGCAGTGAAGACAGTTTTACGTTCGTCCGCATCCATCGCTACGAGTTGTTCAACCGCATCATATAATGCTTGTGTTCCACTTGGCTGTATGCTACCATCTACCCTGCGGATGGTGCTATCCGTAGTCAGTGGGGTAGCATGTACTCCGTAGCCGAGTTGATAAGTATCTTCTAATTCTTGTAGATACCCTATCCTACCCACAAAATCGTTGAATCGGACAAATGGCACACCTAATACTCCCGCTTCTGCTGCCATAGTCTGGCTATCCCCTAAATAAAGCGATGCATAGGCCATCACGTGGTGCATATCCAGCGGATTGATGCGGATACGATATGGTTCAAACTGTGGTTCTAATTCGCGCTCTGAAGTAATATATATCTGTCCGTGTGGCGAAAGTATATCTATCAATCTTTGTGCAATTTCAGTATTGATACCTTTCACTCCTTCATCATGATGTGCTTTCAGCGATGCAAATCGCATTACAAAATATGGTTTTGCTGTATCAATCCCATACCCCTCAACCACCGCTTTATCCGCCGTAAAGTGATTAGGATGAAGATAAGCTAATTCGTGATAAGACGGATACTTTGTTGATTTTTTATCCCATCTGCCATTATTACAAACAATTGGAGTGAGAATTGCCTTAGATGGAGGATAACTTAACATCGCAAATCTTGGCACTACCAAAGCATCATCCTCATTACAAGAAATAAAGGGGACTGTTGTAAAAAAGGAAAATATTGGACAATAGGTACCTGTTAGCACTCTAGGTCTAATCTTTAGCAAGTACTTCATTACTTGCCAGTCCATTTTCAACATTGACTGTATTAATCCAAAAACTGATGATTGAGAACGCTCTTTATCGCGAACGACTACATATTTGATACCCGATTGTTTAACCAAGTTCTCGAGTATATCTTTTCGTTTAATCAAATAAACAACATCATAATTCTTTGAAGACAAACAACTCACCATGTTTTTGTATAAATGAAAGTGAGCTGGGTGTCCAAGAAATACTGCTATTCTATTATTTTTCTTTGCCATTAATGTCTTTTATAGTAACAAAATCGTATTTATTTTCCAACCAATATTCTATCTCTTTTTCAAATAATTTCACAGCAGGTTCCCCTAAATTCTTAAGTTTTAACTGATGTCTAATTACATCTGAAAGTAGATATGCTATCGGATTCTTTGATCTGCGTTCAATTTTTTCATTCAGTTGTGGTTCTGTAATCAATTCGATTGGGTGAATTAAGAAATTCACCACCTTATTTGTATCTTTTGTTTCACAATACACAAGACTTCTCGTCAATTTTGTCAATCGTGGAGCTACACGCATTGCAGTACCAATATAAGGGGCTCCAAATGAAGATACAGGTACTTCAATTATACCAGAGTTGCCACGCCTTGCCAAATTATCAATGGCTGTTTCGTATGGCGTTCGTGGTGCTTTTAACCACTGCATTTTATTCTTACTGCCTAAGGACATAAACATATCCAATCGTTGCGGAGCAACCGAACTATCATAGCGAAACCCTGCCTCTACTAATGCACGAGGTGTATCCGAATTAACTCTCAAAGCAGGTGATCTAAAGGAAACTATTTCTTCACCTGCAATATCTTCCAATATTTTCTTTCCCTCAACTAAATGCTCAAGTTGCAGTTCATAAGACATTGTATCAAAGGACAATTTATGATCATGAGTTAATCCATGCAAAGCCACCTCATGCCCTGCTTTATGTACCATAGTTACTATTTCAGGACATCGCTTAGCATATTTGGCTATAAAGAAAAACGTAGCACGAATATTGTATTTAGCATAAATATCCAATATTAGTGGTAATCCTTCCTTCCAAACACGATCACCAGTTTCTACACGCAGTCCACCATTTATGATACTAGTGGTCTCTACATCGTTGGTCATTATGCATCGTCTCATATCTACTATTTTTGTATCGTTAACATTGTAGCTCCCCAACTCAATCCAACACCAAATCCTGCCAACATCACATTTCCCTGCAACTTACCATCGTTTTGGGCTTCACATAAAGCAATCGGAATTGTTGAAGACACTGTATTCCCCACCTTTTCCATGAAAATATAGAATTTTTCTTTATCTATATCCAATAATTTACGCAAATAATTAATCATATACTTATTTGCTTGGTGGAATACAAACAAATCAATATCCTCTTGCTGTAAATTACTTCTTGATAATAATTCTGCTACCATAGAAGGTACTATATCAGCCGTAAAATCAAATATTGCTCCTCCATTCATGTATAGAAAATCACTACCTCTTGGATTACCATCCTCATCCAATTGTAAATCATTCAACAAGTATTTCTGTCTTGCTCCTCCAGTTTTCACGATTAACTGTTCAGCGCCACTACCATCTGTACCAAGCACAAATTCTCCTATTTCCGCAAAACCTTCTGTAGAAATTAAAGTTGCAGTAGCTGCATCTCCAAATATAGTACGATTTCCCTTATCTTTTGGATGTAAATATTTTGTGTATGTTTCCGCGGTCAATAACAAAATGTTTTTTGCGATTCCACCGATTATCAATCCTTTAGCAACCGCTAATCCATACTCATATCCAGAGCACCCCAAATTGAAATCAAAAGCGCCACAATGAGTGCCCAATCCTAATTGATTTTGTATGATACATGCAGAAGATGGTAACATATAATCTCCACTCTGAGTACACAACAAAACGAAATCAATCATTGCTTTATCTACTACTGACTCTAAAATTAATTTTTTAGATGCTTTGATAGCCATATCCGTTGCAGTTTCATTCTCCGCTGCAATATGACGCTTCGTTATACCTACTTTATTAGCCACTTTTTCTGCCGACCACTCAGGAAACTCTTTCGCTATTTGATCATTGGTTAAAATAGCTTCAGGCAGATAGTAAGAAATATGTTTTATATATGCTTTTTTCATAATCATTATGCTATAACTCCTTCGCCCCCCCTGTAATATCCACACTACTACCTGTCATCCACGCACTTACATCTGACATCATATACACAGTCAAATATGCAATATCTTCTGGAGTTCCATATCGTTTAAGAGGATATTTTTGTTCTGCATCTAGTAATTGTTCGCGGGATGCCCCCACCAATGCCAAATCGGTCCAAACCATTGCAGGGCAAATGCAATTCACACGTATTTTGCGTGGTGCTAATTCTAATGCTAAACATTTAGCATATGAAATAATGGCTCCTTTAGATGCACTATAAACAGCATTCCCTACACTAGGCATTTCTGCTGCACGTGATGCAATAAATACAATAGATGCTGACTTACCTATTTTTTTGCTAGATAATAATTCCGCTTGTAGCAGAACTGGAGCATAAAAATTCGGTTGCATCACATGTTCTATATCTGTACCTTCTATATTCTTACATGGGACACGAGCTCCTACTCCCGCGCAATGCACAACACCATCTAGTAACGGTAATTGCTCTATCAAGTGGGCACGTTGCTCCACATCCACTAAATCCGCAAGCATCATGGTATGATTATCTCCAACCATATTGGTCATCGTTTCTTGCAATCGTCCTTCGTTGCGAGCCGTAATAATAACATTAGCACCCATTTGGGCACATGCAATGGCAATACCACGACCAATCCCTGACGAAGCACCTGTTACTAAGATAGTCTTATCTTTTAGAGAAAATGGATTTTCCATATTACATTAATGCAGAATAATCTGTAATTATTTTCATTGGATTACCTTGTGCTAAAGAACAATCAGGAACATCTTTATCTATTACTGCGCCAGCAGTTACTATAGCATTTTCTCCAATGGTAACCCCCCTCAGTATTATAGAACCAGAACCTATCCAAGCCCCTTTTTTTATTACAATAGGCGCAACACTTGACTCTACTATATTTTGAAAATGAGGATATGGATTACTATGAGCGATAATTTGCACTCCCTCTGCAATAGATGCATCATCTTCGATATAAACATATTCTGGATATGCGTTATCTATAGTTGTATGCAAACCTATGTACACATTGTGTCCAATACTAACTCCACGTTTGCGATTCATTTTTATACGCAAACTATTGAGTGGACACGCATATGACCACCTTGCCAATAATATGTTTCTTGTTTTACGTACTGCGAATCTCAATGGTGATATATTTCGCCTTGCACTAGAATTTTTGATAGTATTTTTTAAACTACTATCATCGTGATCAAAATATGGGATATTGATAGATTCACGCACATTAAATTGCGACATATCTTAAGACTACTTATTGTTAACCAAATTGAATAACTCTTGAATCGTATTGGTCGATTTTAATTCCGCAGGAGTAATTTTAATATCATATTTTTTAGCAATCATATTCATTACTGCTAAACCAATAAGACTACTCCACTCTTCCAAATCACGGAAATTAGTTTCTGGGTTAAAAACCTCCAACTCAGTATCATCAAACTGGTTGGCAAAATTTACTACAAACTCTTGAATACTCATAATTATCATTGATATTTTTTTATAAATAAAAATCGCTACAAAATTACTGAAAATCTTTTGATTATACAAATAAAACTGCACAAAAATAGGAATTTTATCATATCTTCAACTATTTCACTCCCAATTTACCTATCCAACAAAGCAATGGTTTGCGAATACACAAAAATCGCCCATGCTCTACTAGTTCGCCGCCAAACTCCATCTTAAAGTCGCGCACGCCGCTTTTTATTGCTCCCAAAAGCACTAAATTAGTTCTTACCTCTCTTGCACTCTTAACAACCAATCCACTGCAGAATAGATCTGAATCGTTTTACCATCTATTTCGACATTGCGTGATTCGTCTGTGGTTATCAAAGTCAGTTTATTGCAACTGAGTTTTTTAGATGCTTGAAAAAGGGCTTCTGTTTCACGTTTGAATGTCTTAGCGTCAGCCACCGTATATGCTACTTGTATCAATTCCAGTACTACCCCTTGTTTACAAACAACGAAATCCACTTCCTTTTGTCGGCTAGAAGGTTTATAATAATATACATCTTCTGCCATAGAATGATGACGGCGAAGCAATTCTATCAGCACAGCATTCTCTAATCTCCAACCAATATTCTCGCTTATAAGCGCATTATCGCGATTAGCTATAAAACCCGTATCTATCACATAGGCCTTTTCATTCGTTATGCGTTGACGACTTTTGAAGGAGAATTGTTGCAATTTATGTATCAGAAATGCTTGTGAAAGATATGAAACATATTTTTGTACCGTTTTAGTCGCGTTTAGAGCAGCTATTGTTGAGAGCATTTCATAATTGAGCACTTGACATGAATTGTTGATCAAATGATGTGACATACGTCTCAAACCTTCCTTATTATGTATCTTATAACGTCCTACAATATCCTTTGAAACAATTGTCTCAACCAAACTCTCTACATATATTCGGCGATTTTGCAGACGCGTAATATTACGCAATTCTGGCATACCACCATCTTGCAAATAAGTGGTTAGAGCTGCTTTACGAGCTGCATTTGCTTGGGTTGTTATGCTATGGAGAGATATATCTTCGGACTGACAATACTCTAAATAGCTAAATGGGTAAAGACGAATTTCATTATATCGTCCAGTAAGATGAGTAGCCAATTCACTACTGAGCAATTTTGCATTACTACCCGTAAGAAAAACATACATTCCTTGACGCAATAGACGATTAACGAACAGATGCCACCCCTCTACATTTTGTATTTCATCTAAAAAGATATATTGCATATCCGTGCCATAAAGTTGATACAAACAATTTAGCACCGTATTCAAATCAGATGTCTTGAGCGCAGCAAAACGATCATCATCAAAATCTGCATACGCATAGCGAATATTATGCTGCAAAAGCACCTTATGGCATAAGGTAGATTTACCGCTACGCCTTACACCTATCACCACTTGAGCCATATTGCTCTCCCACTCCAAAAGGCTCTCCTCTTGGCGAGTTATCCATGTATTTTTACGATAGTGCTCTAAATATTCTTGTTGTTCAGCAAGAACCTGCAATATAACTCTCTCATCCATAAATCAATAAATTTGCTGCAAAGATACTATTTTTTTTCGAAACCACCAAATAAATTCCCTTATTTTGCAGTTTTCACACCATCAAATTCCCTTATTTCGCAGTTTTTCTACTCTCAAATTCCTTTATTTTGCAGTTATACGCAAACCTCTTAATCCACTTCACTCCTAATTTACCTATCCAATAAAGCAATGGCTTGCGAATACAGAGGAATCGCCCGTGCTCCACCAATTCGCCGCCAAACTCCATCTTAAAGTCGCGCACACCGTAAGGAATATCGGGTTTACCTGCACCCATAAAATCGAAAAGAGGCAGCGCGTTGGTCTTGGCATATTCGATGGCGGCATAGGTAGCCATCACTGATGGATACAGTTCGCGATACTCCTCATCCAGTCCACACACATACCACTCGTATATCGCTTTGTTCTTGAGTATCGGACACATCATTCCGCCAATGACTTTATCTTGGTACTTTACCAGTAGGTACTTTCCTACTCCACTGCGATAGAAGTGCAAGAAAAACGCTTCGCTCCATAGCGGCGTACGCACCTTGGTGCGATAGAGTCGGCTGAGTATCTGGTACCAATCGCGTATTTCCTGTTCGGATGTTGCTAATACAATCTCTATCTCATTCTTTAATGCCTTTTTCACTTGACGGATACGCTGCTCGGTCATGGTGTGCGTAGCAGTGCAATGTACATGTATATTCAAATGTGGCTGATATAGGAACCCACAAGCTTCAAACAGATTTCTCCAGTGACTGTAATTATGAAAATTACGTGTTTCAACATATATTGAATTCTGTGTAAATCTTTTTGCTGCAAGCAGTAACGCACTTAGGGCATCATTACTGATATGCTCGTCCAGAAGCGGTCCACCAATAATAATAGATCGACAAGTAAGGAATTGTTTGATAGGATTCCTTTCTTGCGTGGTATATCCTACCATGACTCCTGTCAAGTGCTCATCTTCTTCCACACCTATAGCAAAGGGCATCATTTCCTCCTTATTCGCCACATAGAATTGATACGCCTCTGACGTTTGGAACCAAGTGGCGTAGGGCGAGCGGTTGATGAGCACTTGCCATTGCTGGGGGTCAATGTCGTGGTATGTGAGTAGTTTGATCATTGGTGCCTTATCATCACTTATTCTCTTAATCTATTAAGGTCGTTAAGGTCCTTACTGCGATTACACCAGCTGCTTGTATATCGCCACTAATCGCTCAGCAACTTGGGTGTTGCTCGAGCCATTGCAAGAATGGGCGGAGAGTTTTTTCGTTGTATGGTACAAAGGTTTTGGAGTGACCAATCAACACGATATCTAGATGATCCATTCGTTCCTGCTTAGCACGACGCATGATATTCTTCATCATACGGATGAGTCCTTTACCATTGACCTGATTGAAGTCCATTTTTAATGGACTTTTCACAAAGAAACTACGTAGGGATAGTTTGCGATTATCGTTTTTGTCTGTGGCAGATTGAGGTTGCGACTGATGCTTGTGCTTATGGAACTTAGCTCGTACCATACGGAAGATACGGATGGGACTGATAAAGTCCCAGAATGGGCGCATCTCGGTATAGATAGGCATTTCCCACAAATCTCCTACAGGATCTTGCAAATTAATATCTTTCGATGAGGCTCTATATGTTAGAAGATTATCATAGGCATGGCGATAATCGTAGCACACATTACCCCCCTGACAACCACCTTTATAAACCGACGTATCGTGCGTGATACCATGTTCTACTAATACTTGATATAAGGTAGGCGTAGGCATCATGCTCCAGTTGGCAGCACGGAAAAGCCAAACTTTGTAATCGGATTTGATTGGCCGTAATAAATTCTCTAGATATTTCACAGACTGGCTGACCATTTCTGTAATACGTTCATAGGAGAGTGCTGCCATATTGTATTCCTCAATGCATTGGTCGAAATGCTCACCATTCCACGCTGCCTTGAAATAGGATGAATGAACATGCAATTGTACATCATGCCCCCGACGAATGGCATCACACAGCTGTTGCTCCACCTCTTGCACATGAAAATCGTCTTTGCCCGTTTGTTCCCAATAGCGTTTGAAGCAGAGTATTTCTGCTACATCAGCCATGATGGTTAGTCGCTGGTTATACTGCTCCAGCATATCCATCAAGCGATAGGTTGGCTCCACCATCAGGTCGATGGGATTGCCATCGCCATTACCATGAATTTCGTAATCAAGCGTGAAATATAAATTATAATTCATATCGCATAACTTTATAAGTATCATTTTCTTTGATAGTGATAAATCCTAATTTATTGTAAAGGTTTATTGCTATCGAGTTATTATTACTCACAATCAAATGCACATATCTAACATTTTTCCTGCGAAAGTTCTTCAAATAATTTCTCCATTAACACAACACCCAAGCCTTGTCCCCGACAATCAAAGTTTATCCAAATCCCATATAACCACCATCCAAAACAATAAGTATCTTTGCTCCACTTCCACCTAATAACACCACATCCAAGTAATTTTTCACCATCTACTAAAAGACGAAAGAAAGACCTATAAATACCCAATAATGAAAGAATTAAATACCCCCCCATTTTTATATAACTATTTATCTCTTTTTTTGAACAATAGCGATTGATTAGGCGAAAGTCCGTTTTTCGATATGGTCGTAATGATATCATGTGATTTATAATTTCGTACTAAAAAATCTCAATACTTTTCGTTGTGAAAGTAACCAATTAAGTAGTTTGTATTTCCAATGAGATATGATAATCTTTCCTCCATCAAACTCTTGGTAATCACCACCAAAACTGCGCTTGAATGCATATACACCGTATGCAGGATGTTCTTTAGATGGTGAAACGGGTACACCACCCATATCAAAAACTTCTACCCCCTGTTGCGATGCATAGCATATCGCCTTCCAAATCACATATGCCGAACAGCTATATTTTTTGTTCAGTTCGTAATCACTGCCACCAGAATAATAGTATATCGTCTTCCCTGACTGAATCATCAATGCCACTGTAGCCACTTGATTATCCGCTATACCTACAAACAATGTAGTGTTCTTATCCATGAATAGTTTTTTGAAAAACTCATCTGATTTCAGTAGCATAGATGCCTTTGCATTTTTGCCGATAGCATGTTGTTGAGTACGTTGTCTCAATCGTTGAAAATCAGCCAAATAGCGTATCGAATCCTCTCCCTTGCATACAACACAATCTACTCCACTCTTTTCGCCCTTTCTTACACAATTGCGTTGTTTAGACTCTACTTCTTTCCACAGGTCCTCTTCTGTTTTATGTAATACAGAGACAAACGTAGCCCCAGTCTCTTCCGCATCCACTTGCATACCACGGCCTCTTACCCAATGTGTAAGATTAAACATGGTGATACCTTCCCGCTTTGCCCGCAGTTTCATAGAGGTTATGAGCGAATCTTGATACAGATTCTTCATTTCATCTGTTGCAAAGATGGGATAAGAATCAAAATATACTGATTTTGTAATCATCTTGGCAATAGGTATATTACCGCGAATTGTACCTACCCATCCGCCAACTACTCTATTGTCTTCTACCAACAGATCACCCAAAAGAGATGACTGATAAGTATTCGGAAGCATTGGATTTCCCCATTGCGAGGCTTGGACCATCTCATAAAAGGATGGATATAACTCCGCTGTGATAGGTAATATTTTTATTTCGTTCTGCATATGTCGGTATAAATGTTGATTATATCACTTGCAATACTCCTTGTTGTTAGTCCAATATCTATTAGTCTTTGACGACCTGTCGAATTTCCCATAAATGTTAATGCCTTTTTTAAACATTCACATACATTTTGAGGTGTATCACCTTGAGTGATATATGCACCCTCTACATGATCTAACAACCACTCTACATCCCCCACATTAGTAGAAACTATTGGCAGATTACAAGCCATTGCTTCTTTGATCACATTGGGCGATCCTTCTCGTTTAGAAGTTAATAGCAATACATCTGCTGCCCGCATATATACATTCATCATATGATGAGGAGCATCTTGTATGGGTAACAACACAACATTCTTATCACTTAATAAATCAACCGCTTTCTGAGCCAATGGATAGTTTTTTTCCTCACGGTCAATTTGAGAACACCAAATCACGTATTGTTTCGTATCTTCGAATCCACACTTTTTACGAGAATCGTCCCTATCTAACAGACACATCTTATCTATATTCACACCATTAGGAATAATCCTTGCTTTGGCCACATTCAACCTATCATACATTTCGCGGGATTTTACGATGGTCATATCCCATATTTTTTTTGCCAAAAAACGTATCAATGGCAATTTTACGACCATATCACTACCCATTAATGATACAACCACACTGGATTTCAAGCCCAAATTAGCAATGGAAGCTAAATATCCACAAATAGAATAATGGGCATGAACAATATCTGGTTGCTCACGTTTTAATATTTTACGAAGCCGTATCGTATTTGTTACATATCCTTTTATTCCACGTCCTACAACGCGATATAAAGAAATCTCAACCCCTTGTTCTGCCAACGAATCCATCTGCACTTGAACAAAGGGCGCGATTGATTCTATCTTTTGGTTACCTGATGCAAGAAATATAACCTTCATCTTCTGCATTATTTCAAATTATTCCAATACCATTCGCACGCTTCTTCGAATCCTTGAATCGCTGAGTATCTCGGTTGGTATCCTAAAATACGTTGTGCTTTGATGATTGATGCTTGGCTATGAGGAATATCACCTGCGCGATTATCACGATAGATTGGTTCTATCGTAGATATTTCAGAATCATACTTGGCCAAATTCACTCGAAGACAATTAAATAAATCATTCAGCGTTGTATTACCTCCATATGCCACATTAAACACCATATCAATTGGTGCATTCTGAGGCAGATTCATGTTGTATAATGCGGCCTGTTTTACGATATCTTCATGTGAAACTGTGGCTGCCAATTCATTGGCTTGGATCACATTGTCAATATAGGTAAAATCTCGTGAATAAGTGCCATCACCATTGATAAATGGCGACTCATGATTGATGAGTGCCTTCACCCATAATGGAATCACAGCGGCATATGCCCCATTTGGGTCTTGACGACGACCAAAAACGTTAAAATAACGTAATCCTATAGTTTCTATCCCGTATAGTGACGAGAACACATTAGCATACAATTCATTAACAAATTTAGTAATTGCATATGGTGATAATGGACGACCAATATTATGCTCTATTTTGGGAAGTTCTTTGCTATCTCCATAGGTAGAGGATGATGCCGCATAAACAAATCGCTTTACATGTTCATCTCTGGCAGCCACCAACATATTCAAAAAACCTGTAATATTATTAGCATTGGTAGTAATAGGATCATTGATACTACGCGGTACAGATCCCAATGCAGCCTCGTGCAATACCACTTCACATCCTTTCACGGCTCTGCGACAAGTATCCAAATCCCGAATATCGCCTTCTATAAAGGAGAAATTTGATTTACCAATTAAATGTTGGATATTACGCAGGAATCCTGTGCTTAAATTATCCAAGCACACTACATCATATCCTTTTTCTACAAAATATTCGCATAGGTTACTTCCTATAAACCCAGCACCGCCTGTAATTAATAATTTCATATTGTTTTAATTAAATCATTTTTTCTGGTAAAGTTAACCATTCGCCAAATTGATAATCATATTCTTCTGGGCGAAATGGAGTTAATCCTCCTGATGTAAAAAATGTATACTCGCCAAAATATATTTTCCCATTTACTTCGTAGAGATCTACTCGTACATGCGGTACCCCTTGAGATAATTTAGCAGATACATCTATCATTTCTTGTAATAGTTTTGGTTGTTGGGGGATAATTGTCGAATTTTCATATAATGTGCGAAATGGTAATTGATTGTAATTGACATCAAAGAAATCTACACACGCACCATGTACCGAATTCCGCCCAGATACAACACATATTGCTTTAACTTTACCATTAAAACAAAAGAATTTGTAATCTTTCAACTCATCAGAATTGTTGTTTTCTAAATACTCTTCAGCTATAATTTGTGGTTTGATATTTTTATATGGCCACTCTCTTCCTATTTGGAACGTATTTCTATTAAGTGATTTACGTAGTCTTTTTTCAACCGATGAAATATCTAATTTACTTTTATCCTTACAGATTATCACTCCAAAATTGCCACTGTCGTGCGTCGTCTTAAGGACAAATTTGTGAGGTAATTTATCCCATTCTATATCTTCAACATTATTCCAAACATGCAATGTCGGTATGATATATTCTTCTCCTATGATGTCCTTCACATACTGTTTCACAACATATTTGTCTGCCATAATTGTATGAATTGGATTATGGTAAAATAATTTTAGCCATTGCAATTTTTCATTGTAAGTAATGGGGTTATTTAAATTTAACCTACGTTTGAATTCTAGTCTATATAGAATTTTTAGATATAACGCATCATTAGGTATCAAACAAGTCAATCGGTATACGATGGCTGCGAAAAAGTGCCCCCTATTGAACAATAAACTTTTGAAAGCATTATATACTGGTCGTTTCATCTTAAACTAAGTTTTAAATTATTGGTTCCTACAAACATACCTTTATTTGTATATTTTAATTGCGAATAATACATCACAAATATCAATAACACACATACAAATGGTTCTCGAATCATTTGTGCATTGTATAAAATAAAGTCAAACATCACCATGCCATATAGCGCAAAACGCAATCGTTGATACTTAACTATCTTAAAGAAAAACCAATAATATAGCATGAATAAGATTAGTCCAATCAATCCAAACGCAAGATACCACATCACGATTCCAGTCATACTACCACGGTGATTAATACCAAAGTTATAATCCTTATCATAATAATGCTCAAAGTCATTAGTTGCATAAATTCGTTCTACACCATGTCCTATCCATGAGTGAATATCATAGTTATCTACATCTTTTATCCAATCAATCATCAATAACGTTGCCCCCACGCGTCCCACACCTTTTTCACGATTACCATATTGATCTGTTTTTCCCATAGAATAATCTTTACCATAATTTAGAGCATACTCCATATCAAAACTACCCCAAACCCTATTTTCTGGATTCAAAGTAGGAGTCAATCGAAGACCAAAATAGAATAGCAATGGTGCTAATATGATAACAGTCATGACCATTCTAGGATATTTTTTACGGGCAACATATAGTGCAAAAAGTACAAAGAAAGCCGGAAATAGAACAACAACAGCGCGTTTACCCGTCATGATACCGATTAACAACAACCCCGCTATGAAAGCCCATGATTTCCATCCCTTAATATCCATGTTTGTATTTACACACACCCAAACTAACGCAACAAGTGGGAAACTAGTACCAGCCCCTCCTCCTTGTTGTTGTCCAAAAGTTCCAACCATTCCTTCCCAAAATGAGAAATTGAGCATAATAGCCTTTAAGACGCCAGACAAAATCTGAATAAATATCAATTCTCGAAAAAACACATTGATATACTCCAAACTTTGTGGAGATTTTTTTAGCAATACCGCAAATAGTAAATAACATGCAAAAGGCACATAATACTTCGAGTATTGACCAAAAGTAAATAGCAATCCATCTTGCCATTTAATCAATGACACATAGAAGAAATATATGGATAAAATACCAAATAAAATCACAAGCCCTTTCAATTGCTCCCAATGTTTAAATACATTGTACTGCACCAACAGATAAGTTACTAATACCGTTGTCACAACTCGCATTACTTGAGGCCCCGATGGTAGAAAATAACTTAAAGGACCATTAAACGCAAGTAACAATAAAAGCAGGAGGAATAAACTTTGTCTGTATCTCCACATCATCCATAGCATCAATACTAATGCTATTAAATAGTATGTCAATTGTACCGTAGCAAAACCCATAACAACTTATTTCTCCTCGTATTTCAACTCAATCGATTTAGGCCAAAAACATAGAATGGATGTTAAGAAAACAATATCCCGTTTCACCACTAACCAAATCATCTTTATAATCTTCACTTCATTTTGCTTTTTTGCTTTTCTAAATAAGACCAATAGGTAACCAAAAAGTACTGACGTCCACCAAAAAGATGGATAAATTATATATCCTACTAATATACCCACCAGACAGGTTAAAAGTGCAAACGCAGTATGCTGAGTTGGAAACATTTTTTTTGATAAGAATTCAGAATTAAACCAATGGTTTCTAAATAATAACGCTGTATATTTTGCACTGGACACGTAGGTATCTCTTGTTTCATGAGGATATGTATTATGTATGACCCATAATTTACATTGACGACGAGGTTTTACACCTCTTTCTGTCATACGTAAACCAAAATCATAATCCTCATTATACCGGAATCGAGTATCTATGCCATGTAGTTCATCCCACCACTGACGTTCTATTATCATCAAACCTCCTGTTGCGATTTCCAAGTACTCACATACCCCAGATAGTGATTTTTGAAGATATTCTTCTTTCATCACACCATTGTGATATACTCGATTCAAATGAAGTCCTGAATAGAATGGATACTTCAATTTTCCGTTTTCATTAAACAACTCAGGAATAATCCCACATTGCAATTCCATATCACCATCCAAAAAGCACAACACATCTCCCTTAGCTTCTTTAGCACCGATATTCCGACCTACACCAGCATTACAATCACCAGTAACTAAAAACACACGTACTTTCGGATATTGCTTAGCAACACTTATGCTATCATCTGTTGATTGGCTATCTACATATATTACTTCATAATCATGTATATTATCCTCATAAACCACTAAACTTAATGCATCTAGACATGCTTTAAGTTTCCAACCTTCATTTCTACCGATTACTATAAAACTAATCATACCCTTTTATTTCATTTTTAAAATTTTGGCAGGCACACCGCCTACAACACTATTATCTGGGATATCTTTTGTAACCACAGCATTTGCCCCTATAGTTACATTATTGCCTACTCGTACTCCACCCACCACTTTTGCCCCTGCACAAATCACCACATTATCTCCAATGATTGGAGCTTTGTCACCATTATATCCAATCGTTACTTGTTGATTGATCCAAACATTCTTACCTATTGACTCGGCAGTTATTATCGTAGCAAAACCATGCTGTATATATAGCCCCCCCCCGATTTGTGAGGTTTTGATATATAAACACTCTTGCTCTGGCAATAGAATGCGTAAAATACGCTGAACTATCCGTAAGACCATCCCACTTCTACGCATACGATAGTACGCTACAGAACGAAACGCTTTATTCTTAAAAAATAAGCTCAACATGCCACTATCCGCAGAAAGTTGCTCGACCTGAACCCAATGCAGAAAATCTTGTTTCAACAAACCTATACTATTCATAGAAATGCTCCCTTCTTTTTTGATAGTTGTCTATGAAGTATAATTTCTTTTTTCAAACTATATGCTTCCACCCATGCATGCCAGTATAATTTCAATCCCTTTATATCAACATGTAGCAGCGATTTCATCAATTTACGACACAAAATACTCCAACAAGCAATAACCCCTCTTACAGCAGAGCAATTTATATCTTTCCATATCCCCATGTAAACCAATCGTTGACGATAAATTTCTTGTTCTAAAGTCATCTCTTTTTTTGCTATAGGATGCTCATGGTATGCAATAGTGGCAGTATCAACCCCTATTTGACCTCCCCAATACTGCACTCGACGAATGTAATCGTTATCTTCTCCATAATGCGGAAAAATAGAATCAAAACCTCCAACAATCTCTACACATTGCTTACTCATGAACCAAATCGCAGCATTAATGAATGTCACATCTTCTATTTTCTTAGAATAAACATCCACATTACTCTGCTTGCAAAAATGTTCAAAATGTCGCTCTATTCCACCCTGTGCTGTATTCATCTGCAAAGGCGAAAGTACCCAGTATTTAGGATGTTGCTTTTGTGCTGCAATCAGTTTTTCAATTGTATCTGACAGTAACCATGCATCCTGATTCAAAAGAAAGACATAATCATACCCATTGTCCAAAGCATAACGCAAACCGATATTATTTGCCTGTCCAAAACCTAGATTCTTGTCCATTGCACGCACAATCGCCTTAGGATATTCTGCGTGCAAGATAGATAACGTATCATCCGTAGAGGCATTATCCACCACAAACGCGTCGTATCGCTCCATATCCACTGAATTCAAGCATTGCAAAATCCAGTCATGTGCATTGTAAGTGACTATTATTACTAAAACTTTATCCATTCTTTCGCAAAGTAATATAATGTATCATCAATGCAATAGGCATCAATGCAAAACATGCAGCCATCAGTACATCCCAATGAGGGAGTGTCCACTTACTCGTTCTACCATGCTTGATATTTAACATATTCGCATATACAATATTCGTTGTTCGCATCAATGCTTTACAATAAAAACCACGTTGATAGTATCGCTGCAACAACATATAATTGGCTTGTGCTACTGCTTCATAATTGTGTGACAACCCCCCTACTACTAAACGATATACAAACAACTCTTCGGGCAGATTACGGAAGGTGTATCCTTGCTGCGTCAGTTGCAGATAATAATCCCAATCCTCTGACGCCCGCATCGCTTCGTTCCATTGCACATTTTTCAAATATGCAGCAGGAAACAATATAGCTCCTGGTATAAACGAAAATTCCCGACCGAACCCACCATACATACGTTTGAAATCAATATCCCCCACATTCGTTCGGGAAGAATACGGCATATGGTGATGGATATTATCCTCTGCCCCTAAGCACAAACCAGAATATAATATCACATTCTCTTCTGTACGTGAATATGCCGCCAACATATTCTCAAAGCGTTGTGGTGGGAACCAGTCATCTGCATCCAGAAATTGTATATAATCTCCCTTTGCCAAACGCAATCCATGATTGCGCGCTGCAGAAGGACCTGCATTGGATTGATATACATAGTGAATACGCGTATCTGCCTGCGCCATGCGTTGCACAATTTCTGCTCCATTATCCGTAGAGCCATCATCTACTACGACACACTCCCAATCCGTATAAGTTTGAGATTGTACAGCTTGCAATGTTTCTTCAATGAAACGTGCTGCGTTATATAGTGGTATAATAACAGTAATCATTTAACATCCTATTCCTCTATTTTTTTTACAAATTTAGCAGGATTACCTGCATATATCGAATTGTCCTCGCAATTTTTAGTTACCACGCTACCGGCTGCAATAATAGTATTTTTACCTATTGTTACTCCTTTGAGGACAATACAATTCATACCTATCCACACATTTTCCTCTATACAAATCGGAGCAGAAGCAGGAGACTTGGCCCGATCTTCCACTGACAATGCTACTCGGTGCGAATCGTTATCACAGATCACAGTTCCAGGTCCAATGCGCACATCTTCACCGATTTCCACTAACTCATTAGCATGAATTATAGTGCCATTTATCTTACATCTATTACCTATAACAATAGTTGCCTCTGGCAAATACGTATTCAATGCAGTACGAAAAGTGCAACCATTCGGATAACTATTAAGCCAAACACCTGTACCTATTGAAATCTTTCCATCGTTACGTACATACACATCATTACCCGAGAGTTTCCCAGCAATCATAATCTCTCCTCTCCCTATTATAGTTGTAAAAACATTATTTGTGCGTCTAGCGCGTAGTATGTTTCTTAATATACTCATAATCTTTGGGCAATTGCAGTATATATTCTTTCACAATTATTCGCATCTCGATACTTGAAGAATGCATCTACCCGTTGTAGATAATCTGCTGACATTTGCCAATTCGTATTAGCCATATTCTCCAACGTGTATTTCAGTGATTCTAAAGTCTTACAAATAGGACCAAAACCATCCGTATCAAAATTAAAATACCCTTTTCCTAAATGCGCTTTAGTAATTTCTTCATAATCCCATTGATAATAAATAATCGGTTTTTGCATGTAGGCAAAGTCAAACTGCACACTCGACACATCGGTTATCAACAATGCCGACTCTTTCAACAATGTTTGCACCGATACTTGCGAAGTATTCACAATATCAATGCGACCATCCTTTAAGTCTTCAAACAAATACAAATATGGAGTCATTTCATAGTGTGGAGCAAACTTCAAACACATATCATGTTTTTGTAAAAACTCTTGCAACCACTCAGAGGACAACAAGTCTTTTAATCGTTTAAAGTATTCAGACGCCACAAACTCACCATTAGAATAATCCTGCAACGAACGTCTCCAAGTTGGCATCAGTAATATTTGCGACTTCGCGTTTGCATCGTTCAAGCCATCAAATCGAGCAAATCCTGTTAACGGAGTTTCATCATCTTGATACCCAAAATCACGCATTGCCACTGTCTTTTCAATTGGCACAGCACAAACAAACATATTGATATCCGAAGCTGCCTTGCCATAGTATTGACTTACATCAGAACATGTGATACCATGTTGTAAAAAAACGTTTTGGGTTTTAGATGCCATTCGATAACGTTTTTGTGTCAAACAAGTTCTTGGATATGCTGCATCATAATGTGAATTAGCATATACCTTAGCAGCAGAAAAATACAATTTGTGTTTCAACGAATTAAATACCAACACATTTTTGGAATCCACCAGATCCAAACAATCTCGATTTATTACGTAATAACTATCTATTTCGGGATGATTTTTTTGTAGATATTTAAAAAAATACATCCCATTATCTTGATAGGTATTCGTCCGTTCACCTATCAACCAGATATCTTTATTTATAAATCTTGACAATAATCTCACAACTCGTTGTTCTAAGTTATCTATTAAGGAAAAGATCTTTGTAATCATCACGCGACCTATGCGTTTCAACAGATATGCCAACACCTTATACATTTCACCATGCCTTGACATATAAGCACTCCAGTCCATACCAAAATGCACGAGGGTTTTAGTAGTCGTTTGAGGACGCAATCTGCCAAAAACATAGCACAAGTACCAATACAACAACTGGCTATTAGATTTTATCGGTATCTCGTTTTGCTTAATGTGTTTGTAGATTGATTGTTGTTGCTCTTGCCAAGTATCTTGTGTTGTTAATTTGAATGTATAGATGCGCCAGAACAATGAAAAATAGCGTTTAATACATTGCATTTTAATTGCACGTTTCCCGATAGTACTAGGCAACAACTCAAAAAACAATTGATGAGAATAAAAGAAGGCATCCCAACTTTTTGCTGTATGGAGTTTAGGTTTCGATAATGTTCCCTGCCTATTTCGATAATAGTATAGCGTATCTGCAATCACAGATATCCGTTCACAACGCCCTAGTACTACTGCTAAAAAAGGTTGATCTTCACTCACAATAGGCATTTGCTTTACATCATGAATCAACTCTTTTTTATAGAGCTTATTCCAAGAAGGAAGTAATATTTGATATAACTGCGAATCGGCTAAAATATCGGTTGGTGAAAATACGCCAGTCGGAATATCCGACCCTTTTTTACACATTGTGCTATCATCACTTATCGCACCTATATTACACCACACCATATCCACAGGTTTCGAAATCATCTCCGAATATAGTTTTTCTGCCATATTCGTAGTAACCACATCATCACTATCAACAAACATGATATAGGATGCAGTAGCATTCTCCACTCCAGTATTCCGAGCAGGCCCCAATCCTTGATTCTTGACGTGCGATACAACACGTACACGACTATCACGCATTGCGTATTGTTCGGCAATATCCTTCGATTTATCGGGACTTGCATCATTCACACAGATAATCTCAATATCTTTTAGTGTTTGATTAACCAATGAGTCCAAACACTCTGCAAGATATTGCTCTACATTGTAGATAGGCACTATTATGGATACAAGTGGCATAGACGTATTCATCATTTCTTTGATCTAAATAACTTAGGAGGCAATACCGCCTTAACTATGGCATATACTATTGGTGGACACCATGCCAATAGCTGTTTTTTGAATGTAGGCTTTGGTGGGTTATAATAGCGACGAATTACATCAAACTCTTTTGTATAACGTTTCTCTAACAGCACATCATACTCTTCTACTTGTTGCAATGCCAATTCTTTTTTCCCCTCCCTATCTAACCTACTCCATAAGCCAGCGTCTTGTACGCGATACACCGAAGTAGATTGCTTATGTTTAGCCAAGAATCCATGTTCCGCTAACATCAACTCCATCAACCAATCTAGCATCTCCACCTTCCACAACTCCTCACATTCACAAACTTGCTGTAACGTGCTATTACGAATCATACACGTTGAAAGATTTGGAATCTTATTCCCAGTTGCTTCTTCCTGCGCAGTGATCAACCACACATCACCTTGCTCCTCTGGATACGAAGAAATACCAAAGCGTTGGGTACGCACATCGTATAAGTACGGACGCGCGGAACTCAGCACGCATTCGCGATGCTCGTCCAAGAAATCCAAATGCTTTTGCAAATGATACGGATTGCACCACCAGTCATCGCCCTCTAAGATTGCCACATAATCTCCCGTACAAGCCGCAAACGCACGTTTGTAATTGAGCACATGCCCCATATTGGCCTCTTGTGGCAAGTAGATGAATGGAAATGGCAACTGCGCTTCATACGAACGAATAATCGCCATAGTATCATCCGTAGATGCATCATCCGCTATAATTACACGCATCTCTACATCAAAGTTCACTCGCTGCATTATCAATCCATCTAATGCTTGAGCTATATATTGCGCTTGGTTATATGTGATTAAAACGATGTCTAGTTTCATATATCTTGTTTTTATTTTTCTTTTCTCTTGCGACCACTCATCAGTCGCCGTTGGGCGACAAAGGTACAACTTTTTTCTGACATACGCAAATATTTTAGGAGAAAGGTGATAGTTTATAGGTTAAAGGCAATGTTTTATCTTTAGAAGCCATAACATCTACACCAATCCACGCCATACTTTTGACCTCACATAGCAATCAAACTTGATATAAATTTTTCGTTTCTTTGTTCTTGGGTCTATTGGTGCATCTACCTCTGCTTTTCTCAATTGTGCTTGCCAACGTTTCTCCCATTGGGCTCGTTCCTGCAAGTCATCTAAAATAGTTTTTGTAAGCGTGCATGTTTCTTTCCATCGATCCAATTTTTCTTTCTCAGCCCCCTTAGCAGGATTCTTTTTCCAATCACGTGGGTCATGTACCACATATGCTTCCTGTGCCATCACACCTATGATTCTACCCTTGCTATCTCGCACTTTTTTCTGACGAAAAACCACTTTGTCTTTGCTATTCAATTTCCCCTCAAAATGTTCTATTGGGGCAATCCATTTCACTCTTGCCATATTATCGTTATTTTTTATTGTCCATTCTTTATCACCAAAACTACTACATGTACTATGCTCTTACTATGTGATTAGTATGTTGTGACTATCTCATTCATGGCACTTGCTAATACCTTCTTTCCCCAATCTCTATCACACTCATTCCCATTCTCATCATCAACACTGTGATTGCCTTTAGGACGGTTTTTATCGCGTTCTTTATTATTTCTGCTGCAAAGATACTGCTATCTCCAACCACTCTGTGGGTTTCCGCCACTTTCTGCCCGTTTCAGCCCGAATAAAGTAGTTTCTGTCAGTTTCTGCTGTAAAAAATACAACAAGCCACTCTATATCGCAAGAAGAGGAAAATGACAAATAAGGCACTTGTTGCCCAATGATGTATGATTCATTCTTTGTGATTACGTAGCCGCACAAGCTAAGTATCGGCTGCAGCAAACAAAATCAAAAAAAACGACGAATATTTTCATTTTTATAACGTAAATAACCAAAGGGATCTCATCTAGTGTCTACTTTTCGATAGCAACACCCTACCCTAGCGGTACCACCGATAGTGAGGATAGAAAACTGCAGAAAAGTCAGATTTTTCTGCAGTTTTTCTTAGATACTGTATTCTGCTAATTTGTAGAAAGTTATCAGATTTTACTCTATTTACAATAGGGTAAAATAGAATGAACACCACAAGCCAAATCGCTACTAAGTGTAGGATGCTACTTGTATCTGAAAAACTCCCAGAATAGAGCATCTGCTTGTAAGGCAGATGCTCTATTCTCTCTTCCCCTATCAAGCAAAATGAGGAAATTTTGTGATTATTTCCTCATTTTACCTTATTTTCTATCCTCTATTCTCCATTTCTAGAAAATTACTACATTTTCTCTAACTTTGCAACTTTTTTCACCGAAAAAGTTATCAATCTGGCATCTGATGCGCCTAATCGCAAATTAATTTTCCATTATAATACATTAAAAATCTGAGCATTACACAACAAAAGCAAATTAAGCACGCTTGAGCGTGCTTAATTTGCTACATTAGAAGCCATATTGCGTCTTGGTCTTATTGATAGTATTTTTTCCAACTAGATATGCATAGCATGCAACAGGTATAAACTGCAAGACTCCTTCGTTCATCTCATGACATAACGTAAGAGTTTTAGAGGTGACAATAGCATTTCTTAATTTATTCTGTGACATAAAATACAACAAAGAAGACAATTCTAGAGGCTTATTGGCATATCTATCTGACCACTTTATTTCTACAGCCCAATTAGGTTTTTGCTTAGCCGTATCTATACCAACCAAATCCACCTCTCCTTTAACCGTTTTAGTCTGCCTCCAATTGGCATATGCGACATCAACTCCCAAGCGTGGTATCCATTGCGCATAAACAGCTGTTTCGACCATATTCCCTATCTGTTCATCCGATTCAGATATTGGCTGAAATAGAGCACATCTTAATGATGGATTAGTTAGGTATATCTTAAAACTAGTCTCCCTTTGATAGCGTTTTGCTGTATCGTCTGTTCTATGAATAACCTTAATCAAGAATGCTGCTTCTAGATACTCAATATACTTGCGTAGAGTATCTTTTCTAACTCCTGACTCCTTAGACATGGCTTCATAAGCAAACTCCTCTCCAGAGTGGTAGGCAATCATAGTAAACACAGAATTCAATTCTTGTACATCCTGAATACCATATAAACTTGGCAAATCACGTAATAAGACTTTATCTATAATATCATGACGTATAAACTGACCTGGATTTTCTTGTATCTTATCAGAAAAAACCACTTCAGGATAACCTCCGTAATTGATATAATCAACAAACAATTGATTCAAACGATCTACATCTATCGTATTATAATAATTCAGTGTCTGGTTATTCCAATTTATTTGCTGAGGGATAAGCAAATGTTGATAACTCTTCAGATGAATATATTCATAGAAGGTCAAAGGAGGCAAAATAAAATCAGAAAATCTACCTGCTCCGCTCTCATTGCTTCGCTTTTTTAATTCTGCTGCCGCTGAACCAGAAACGACAAAACGTGTGTTACGATAGGTATCAACTAATGATTTGAGATGTACTTCCCAATCTTTTAGATACTGTATCTCATCAAAGAATACATAATATTGTGATTGATCATTATGAGATTTACCTAAAGTCTGCTTACAAAGATTGAATAGTTGTTCTAAGTAGATATTATTATAAATAGGTGTCTCTACCGAGATATAAATTATATTTTGTGCTGGAACGCCATCATCGATTAAATGTTGAATGGTATGATAAAGCATAACCGTTTTACCTACACGACGGGGGCCCATCAAAACAATTGAACGATTAATGGATAAATCCGTAACTAGTGGATAGAAAATATCCATATATAGACGAGGGGTCATATCACGATAGAAAGCAGGAATTTCGCCTTCGGTCCACCAAGGATTATCAACCCTCAAACGGCCTATAATTTGTTGTTCAAGCAATGCATTGTATTCCATATAAACATTTATTTTTGCCGCAAAGTTACAAAATAATTACTAATTAAGCAAATAATTTTACACTTATTTTGATTTTTTTTAGAAAAATAAGCATTTTGCACAGAAAATTTATTTTTAATTCGTAGTTTCCAACAAACACCCTGCCAATTTGGATAACATATATATCAAACTACAGGGCGACCTTATGTAAACACGACTAGACATTACAACTCCACTCATCTATCTGTTTATAAGAGACTTGCACAGAAATTTTCGAAAAGAAGTCTGCTGCTCTCTCCATTTGGTTTAATTTTAGAGTATTATATCGATACACAAACTCATCTACGTAAAGTTGTGACCTACGTTTAGGTAACTTGTGGTAGATTCCTTTATGATGACGTTTGATGTGTGACCACGTTGCTTCGACTTTGGAGGTAGTCGCACCCGTAATAGGGTCTTTCCAACGTTTATCTTCGTGGCATACGGTATAATGTTCGCAACCGAGTTGTTTGTTAATCTTCATAAACTCGTGTCCTTGGTCAGTATATACCGTATTCCTATTATCTATATACGCGCGTAATATAGGATTGATGTTCGCCCAATTACCCTCATCTATCACCTTAACAACATATCTATCCTTACTCGCTAATCCAATTAACGCAACCTTATTACGAAGGTAATCTCTCCTCGATTTTGGTTTTTGATTACACCACCGCAGCAGTCCTCCAACATATCCACAGTCGATTTGTACCGCACCTTCTAATTTGGTTTCTTCCTGTGGTAGTAGTTGACGGATTTTCATTAACATATACCACGCAGATTTTTGAGTGATACCTAATTCACGACTTAACATCGCACTACTTACACCCTTCTTGTTGTTGATAACTAACCAAATCGCTACAAACCACTTTCTCAACGGTAACTTGGTCGATTGGAATATCGTTCCGTATAAAGGTGTGAAACAACTATTACACTCATCACAATGATAAGATACTTTGCTCTTGCTGCGGTAAACTATAATAGACCCACAATGAGGACACACAACAACCTCTCCCCATCGCACTTTGGATAACCATTCCCTACAAATCCTCTCTGTCGTGAACTTGCGGTAAATGCTATCTAAACTCTTGAAGGAGTTAAATTGTTGCACCAAATCGTATTTTTTAGGGTCTGCCATTTTGTCAGCGTGTCGGTTTAAAATCTACCCTAAAATTAATAAAAATTTTTCACATATACAACTTTTTGATGAAAAAATGAAAGAAAATAGTTGATTTACAATAAGTTATGTAGTTTGATATATAATCTCTCAAAATGGCAGATTCTGATACCTTTTTGGGCATTGGCATGTATTTTGAAGAAGGTATAGCGTCCTATACCTTACATTTGATCGGCCTATACAGTGTCAGGTATGGCAAAATAGTATTAACCTTAAAATGGTCGAGAAAGGAGAAAAAAATGGGTAATCAAATTCATGTTACAAAAGTGGGAGAGAACTGGGTTGTTAAACAAGAAGGAGCAGAAAGAGCCTCTGCCATACGTGAAACACAAAGCGAAGCTAGAGCAAGAGCGATTGAAATTGCAAAGCATCAAGGATTAGAGGTTGTCGTTCACGGAGTAGATGGTAAAATTCGCGAAAAAAATAGCTACGGAAATGATCCATTCCCACCACGTGGGTAAAATTATGAAAAAGAGCAGTTGGCTACTGCTCTTTTTCTTCTATTTTACGATCATTATTCCTATTTAAAAAAAATATTGAACAAAACCCATAGTACAATCGCAATAAAGTATCTAAACAAATCTTTACAACAACTTTACATATCATTTCAACTTTGCTGCAAAGAGATCACTTCCAATTGAATCGCACTTTCCAAGATCGGACTTTGTCCCAAAACTTTATTACCCAACAACAAAAGTGCATATTTTGCCCTAGTAATTGCTACATACATTCTATTATACCACGCATAATTGGTAAAGTGAAATGATTCACCACTATATTTAGGAGGAACCCGTCCTTCATCAACACCAACAATGATAACATTCTGAAATTCTAGTCCTCCGATATAATCTATTCCACCTATTATATATTTATTTTGACAAAATGCAGATTGTACCTTAATTGCATCACCGCGACTATTAATAACAACATGAGGTTTATGCTCTAATTGAGCATATTTTTGGACCTCATCTAATAATTCAGATGATGTAACTACTATTAGACTAGTTGCTTTTGATATTTTATGCTTTTTAGCATACTTGTCAACTTCTTCAAAAGCTCGTTCTATCATATCCTTATCAGAAGACAACAATTCGTATCTAGGGCTAACACATTTTTCTATTTCACTTTTCGACAATACAGATGTAGAATCTATCAATGGATTTTCAAAATGATCAAACACACTCACGCCAGATGAAAGCACATTATAAGCTAAATTTACAATCTCAGGAGAGCTTCGGAAAACGACGTCATAATTTTGACTTATTTTGTCACTTTCTGTTACATTAAGAATAGAGTACATCGTTTCATCTAATATACCTCTTTCACCAATATGTTGAGATTTATCTAATGCAAATACAATATTATTTTTAGAATCATCCTTGTTTAAATAATGAAATACTGACAATTCATTAAGATTAAACAAATGTGTTTCATCTATAAAACAAGCATTGAAACCTTCTTGGCTACGTCTTCTTTTCCAAATCGGAGTATTTAACTGTCCCAATGCCGTTAGAATGATATCATCACTATCAAATTGATTTATCGTTTCTAGACTTGCTTGATATCGCTTATATATCAAATATAAATACACTCTATCATTTTCATTTTGACAAGGAATAGAATAAGTTGGTCTATCAAAGATTCTATATTTATCAATATCCCCATCACACCGTCCTTTAATCAATGTTGCGATTTCATATTGTAGCATTTCTAATAATAAGTTTTTATCTGTATGCTGCATATATTCAACAAATTTAGAAGAGCATATTGTTTTATATGTCCCCCATTCTTTAACAAACACTTTATCATATGCTTCTTCTATATAATATCGTTGAAGTTCTTTAGATTCCTGAGCATCTTTATCTAAATATTCAGTCTCTGCCAGATAAACACCTAAAAAATGTATACACCATTCTTGTAAGGTTGTTACTAATAATGGTCGATTTCGTTCTTCATCATTTGAACATAGCAACTTGTCTACTTCAGGGAAATTCTTTTTGAATATTTGAATGATATATTCTTTAGTAGCTCTTGAATGAGTTACAAATACATAACGTTTATCTTTATTCTTCTGTAATAGATATATACAACGTAATATCATTGACAAAGTTTTTCCTGTGCCTGCAGCACCTTCCAACCTTTCTGCACCATTTACATCCTTATATATAAATGCCTTTTGTTTATTAGTTAAATATTCTTTCCAATTATTAAATCCAACCCTAGCGTCTATACTTAGATCTAACTCATCGAGATTGGTAATATGAAAACTATCAACCGGTGAGGCAGAGCGAGATTGCTCTAAATTAAATGAAGCAGATTTCATTTCTTCCATTGCCTTATTTAGCGAAGTAAATGAAACCGTCACATGTGTATTATCTCCAGAATAATATACTGTTAAAATATTTTTCCCTTTTCTATCCAATTTAGATGAATTTCTATCAACTAAAATTTTATACACATTTTTGGTTGCAGTAAAAGGGAATGGGTAAATAATAGTTGTCGTAGCATTTACATCTTTTTCACATGGAGCATATGTCAAATTATTAAAATATTTTACTGCATACTTTAATATTTTTTGGAAAATTGTTATCACTGATTTAGAATCTTGTTTTTGAAAGGCATCAAAAGTAGCCAAATCAAACAAAAGTCCTCTATTTTTGTCCATTTGTGAAGTATAGAAAACAATTCCACTTTCTAATCTTTTAAATAAAATTGTTTTATCTTCGAATAGAGAAAGATTTCCCACCAAAACCCTGTATAGATTTTCTCCTAATTCGTAATCAATACTTTGATATTGACGTATGCTTGCAAACGCATTAATAGCGTCCAACGATATATATACGTATTTCATAATTGTGAAATTTGTTTTTTATAATTTTTGATAATGGTTTCATGATCAAACAAATTTTCCACCCCGATACGGCAGAAATTGTGAGAAAAAGCTTGAATAATGTGCTCTATATATGGTGACACTATTTGAGTTATCGTTTTAAAATATAATTTTTGTTCCGTATTAAAAAGATCATTACAATAATAGGCCTCTTCCGAGAGATTATTATTCCTATAACCATTAACAAACTTTAATGCTAGATTCAATGAAATCTTACGTATATCGCGCAAAATTATAACATTATATTGGTCAGTAGAATCCCAATGCTTAATTAAATAAAATCTATTATTTTTTCCTTTACATAATTCTTTTAATTCTTCATCACACAATTTTTTAAAATCAGAAGATGAATAATCTTTATTTTTTATAACACTAACATATGTATTATAGAGTGCAATAGCCATATGCCGCTCTTTTTTAGATAAGTCCTGTAGTAATAAAGCAAAATCATCTTGCGAAATGATATGTACCAATATATTCTCACTGATTTGATATCTGTCTAATAGAGTCTTTACTTTTTTTCTTAATTTATCGGTCGCAATGGAAATACAATCCACCTTCATCCAATCCTCTAAAGAAACTATAGGTAAATAGTGAATTGTGGAAACCTTACCACCATTATCAATATCACATCTCGGAGTGATTATCACTCCCCAAACATCACGATTATAATATTCTGTGATGCAACCATTAATTATAGTTCCCTGTTGAAGTGGAACATGTTTACTGTTTTTGTTATTAACATACATAATTCTCCCCCCCTCCTCGGGGATTTTTAATCATTTATATTCATTTTATCTTGTTACTAACTTATCTCTTTGTTTCGGGTTGCCAATGCGCAGCGCATTCTTCCAACCCAAACAAAATAACACCCATCGAATTAACGATAATTGTCATCTTAATTGACACCAATTGTCGTTAAAAAAACATCCCCCCTCATCGCACCAAGAAGTTCTTATCTCGCTACGCTCGAACGATCGCTCCGCGTACGATTGGCGCGAAAGTTGTCTATATTGTCGTTAATACAAAAACAATTCGAGTTGTTGCAGTTGTAGCGCCCCTACCCCTTACCTTTCATTATCCTGCGTATCTCCTTGCCCATATCTTCATGCAAAGTCTGGTACATCAGCGAATCTGCGTGGCGGAGGAGTTGACGACGGAAATCCTCACAGCAACACTTAAACTGCAACTGATCACCCCAGATATGCACCTCGGGGTACACACCATGGACTGGACACGAGATTTGCATCAGTTGCTTCTGTATCGCTGTAAGCTTCATTCGTTACTTTAACAAATCCCCTCCCCCGCACTATCATACCTTATATATAATACGCAAGGGAGAGGAAATACAATCGGTTACATCATTCTACTACGAACTCACCCGCATAAGTAGTACCATCCACTACCACATACGCGGTATACGCACCTGGTGCTGGGATATTCACTGATGCTTGACCGATAATAGGTTCCTCAACAATGATCTCACCTGTCTCTGGGTCTATAACAATCACCTCGCCTACTTCACCTGCATCAATATCACCACCAACCACAATGCCAATGTTCAAATCAGCACCATCAATACCACCAACAACTCGAGTAGGATCAGGACGACCACCCGCATTATCATTTTGACCATCATCACATGGCATGATACCATAGATATCCACAAATACGATTGGAGTACCTGGCAGACTAACTGCATACGCGCTGCACATACCTATCAGGCACATGACCAGCAAAAAGAATGTCTTTTTCATGTTGTATAAAGTTAATAAAGTTTAAAAAGCGTTGCAAAGGTACAACGATTTTGCCACATCTCCAAGAAAGTGTGGTGGAAAAGAAAATCCATAACTTACTGATAATCAGCAAACGCAATGGATTCAAAGAAAAAAGCCAGAGAAATGATTGCTTATGAAAGCATAAAATCAACCAAAAACTCGCGCAAATCACCTGATGTTGTGCCCAATTGTTTGGCAATCTTACTTTTTGATTTGCTTATGGTGTTGGGTAATACATGTAGATACGCAACAATCTTATCTCGTGAGAAATTCATCAGAACCATCAAACAAATCATGATTTCATGCTCGCGCAGATGGAAAGTATCCTCCAGACGATAGAATATATTATCACAATAGTTATTCGCCTTCTCACGCAAATGATTGGTATCTTCCCATATATCCGAACACATAAAATGAACAGAATGGTCAAACAATTTTCGCTCAAATAACTCGCGACGATTTTGTCTTTCTTTGTCTTGACATTCCAATGTATTGCGCCAGCGTTTGTGAAGTGCATATACAAGGGCTACCAATAGTAATAATGCGATTCCACCGCCAAATATAAGAATATATAAATTTCTATATGGATGTGGATTATGCAAATATATTTTCAGTTTCACCGCAGATTGAGCATATGCTTCTGAAATATGCTGTAATTTTCTATCCTCATCTTCACGAGCATGTGAATATACAGATAAGTTATTGATATCATTCTGCAGTTTTGCATTAGCCATAAGATAAAAGTATGCATTAGAACGATAGGCTGGATTTGCTGAATGGCTAATCACATATTGTGCGTATGATGCTGTTTCTATTAACTGATTGAGACATTCATAGCAATGCATTATCTTCATATAATTAAAGCACTTAGCTTCTACATTTCTTGGATAATCTTTCACACTCAGCAAATATGTCAAAGCAGAATCATATTGTTGTTGACGGAATAAAGAGAATCCATATAAGTCCATCAATGAGGCATAATCAACACTATCAATACAATACATAGCAGCTTCTTGCAACACACTATCCACCTTGGCAAATTCATTTAAATAGATATATCTTTCTGCTACATTCAGCAGGTTATGTGCATAGTACCATTCGTTTCCACTCTCCTTGAATACATAACTTGAACGCAAATAAAACGCCAATGCCTCCTCAAAACAACTATCTTGTTTACAAAGAAATCCCATGCATGAGTTTATACGTCCGCGTAGAATAGGATCCTTCGTCTTCAGGCGATCTGCTTCGATATAGTAGTCTGCAGCAGTAGAAAAGTCATGGTAATAATCATCCATATTCCGACCCAGCAGATAGTATGCCTTTACCAGATCTTCACGTGCGAAAAGGCGACCATATGGCTCTAATGTGCGAATCACCTCTGCTAACGCCGCCGTATCCTTCATAATCACACCCTTCGCAAGCAAACCGTCCGCTTCTACCACTACCACCTTCGCCTCACGCCAACGCGCACACGAAGTAATGCTCATCAACATCATTGCGACAAGTAGAAAATGAACGATATGTCTAAAATAGGAGGGCATGCTATCTCAGTGCATAAGTATAAAACACTATTGGAAGACAAATTAATTACTCAAAGGAATAAAAAAGCATATTCAGTTTATACAATTTCGTTTGCAAAAGTACTACAAATTTCTGGATTATGCAACTTTATTATAACTTTTTCTTAAACTCGTATTCGCAAACAACAACTATCTTTGATATTCACCCCACGAAAAAAGGCGGTCACCCGCCTTAAATCTCCTCGCACATAACCTCTAAACTATAGCGCAACGTATTATTGTTTAGTTAATCCCACGTCTCAATCCACCAAATAGCCATAAAAAAGCGCAAGCTGCTCATAACAAGCAACTTTCATCGGTATAAAGAAATTCAAAGTGTTCCGTTTAATCAAAGCTACCAATAGCCTATCTACTCTATCCTACTCGCATCTTTCTGTATGAAGAATGTTTTGAATAGACGTTTGACAGCAAGAATCTTGCATGCCTCATAGAGCAACATTTAGGCAAGAATCTAAATCTTCAATAATCATTTGTGTTCTAAGTGTTGCACCTTCATAGGTTAGGTGATAGTCGGTATCATAAAATAAACTATCATCAAATTTATATCGTTCAGTAGGAGTTACAAATGGTATACCATAATGTAGTAAGGCCTCACTTAATGTATTAATAAACAATGCACTATTTTCATAACTTTGCGACATATATGTAGGAGGAAACAAAATACATTTTACTCCTTTTTTTTCTTGTACCTGCATGAAATCTCTTATTATTTCTATAATATCTTCATTAGGGCAATCGTTTTGTATAGTATGAGCAGGTATACCTATCTTGTGATTTCTATACTCCCATGAAGTAACATCCCCATATTCATTCAATGATGATCTATGATACGGATTGATTGTGTCAAAAATTAAGTCCTTACATGCATACGCCACTCGAAAGTATCTGGGTATAAATTTAATCGTATTAACTACCTGATAAGGAGTCAAATATTTTAATGCCTCAGGATAGTGATTGTATAAAATTCTGTAAAGTGTTGCACTTTCTATTCCAAAAGCACATTTTTTTGTAAATTGTTCATATTCTGGAATTATCAACACAATATCACCTTTGCTAAAATATTTTTCATACATTCTCAGCTGCATTACGATTCCAATACCAGCCTGGGTTGCCGTATTGACTACAGGCAGATCAAAACGGTTATAAATCAATTGGGAGTTAAAACCAAATCCACATCCACTACCTCCAATAATAACAATCTTTGTTGTATCTATGTGTGATAATCTTTCTGCTGATAGTCTAACATTTATTTCATGAGATTCGCGAGCATATTTGTCAGGATATCTTGCCATGAATATCAATACTAAGGATAAAAAAAGTATTATCAATAGTAGAAATATTATACTTTTATATATGAACCTTTTCATAATTAAAATTGAAAATAAATAAATTGATTTGAAGAATCAATATTTAACATAAAGATTAAACATATAGTCCAACCTAAAATAATGTATAGAACATATCTTAATAAAGGTATAGTTGTTATTTTTTGTAGTCCGTGTTCTTTCGTACGATTGATCCACTCTACGAGAACTAGTACTAAAATACTGAAAGTCAATGGAATGTAATATTGACGGTTCATTAAGTAAGGCACACTCAACAAACTATCGCTGCAAATAGTAGAAATCACTTCGCCAAATTGGCTAATATCTTGCGCTCTAAATATTATCCAACCGAATACCGCCAATGCGAAAGTCAAGAGCATTTGACCTGTTTCTTTCAAGGATGGTAGGAGTTTTGTTTTGATTGTGTCATCGGGCAAAGTGATAGTCGCAACCGTGTCACGATAACGACGGTTCTTGTTCAGCAAGAGCAAAGGCACAAACAATAATGCATGGTATGCTCCCCATAATACAAATGTCCAGTTCGCTCCGTGCCAAAAACCACTCAAGAGGAAGATTACAAAAGTATTGCGAACTGCTATCCATTTGGTATATCTCGCCTCTAGTGCCTTATCGCCTTTTAGTCTTATTGTGTCGGGGATATTGGGGCGGCTACCGCCCAACGGAATATACACATAATCGCGGAACCAGGTAGTGAGTGAGATATGCCATCTGCGCCAGAACTCTGCTATATCGCGAGAGAAGTAAGGCACATTGAAGTTACGCATTAATTTAATGCCAAACAATTTTGCTGTACCTATTGCTATATCTGAATATCCCGAGAAGTCACCATAGATTTGGAAAGTAAAGAGTACGGCAGCCAACACCAATGTACTACCCGATTGGTTGCTGATGTCTGCAAAGACTGTATCTACATAAGTGGCACAGTTGTCTGCTACTACAATCTTCTTGAATAATCCCCACAAGATTTGTCGCATACCATCTACTGCGGTGGCATAGTCAAAGGTGCGTTTCTTTTGGAACTGTGGTAGGAGGTTGGTTGCTCGCTCAATAGGACCTGCAACCAACTGTGGAAAGAAACTGAGGAAGGCAGTAAAGGCCACTATATTGTGGGTAGGCTGTATCTGTTTGCGATAGACATCAATGGAGTATGAGAGGGCTTGGAAAGTATAGAAACTAATACCAACTGGCAGAATCAAATGTAGTAGCAGGAAGTCTGACTCAATACCGAACAATCGTGCAAACTGCGTGGCGAAGAAGTCGTAGTATTTATATATGCCCAAGATGCCGAGATTGACAATGATATTGGCTATCATAACGGCTTTCTTTCCGCGTTGGGTAAGTGCTTTTTCAATGCCGATGCCACTCAAGAAAGAGAGGATAGTAGTGATAGCGATAAGTATTAGGAATCGCCAATCCCACCAGCCATAGAAGATATAGCTTGCTACTACAATAAAGAGGTTTTGCAGCAATAGTTGGTGCTTGCACTTGCTGAGGGCATAGTCAAACACAAACCAATAGAGTAAAAACACTATCGGGAGAAAGAGAGCGAATTCGAAGGAGTTGAATAGCATAGAATTTACTTATTACGTTTTAATAAATTCCGACCCCAAGACAATGGCTTAAGGAGAAATTTTCCAAGGCGATAAGCAGAAGAGGATCTAACCTTTTCTTCTGATAAAACGCGCTGCTCTTCGACAACCGATTGCAAGGTTATCTCAATTTGACGAGTAATCAATGTAGCCAAATATTCATCTGGAACATAGTTATGAAGTTGAATAGGTAATTCTCCAAATCTTTTTACCAAATATTGAAAAGATTTAATTATTCCATTATCTACCTCAATCACTTGACGCGTATATGGACTATGCTCTAAAAAATCTTGCATAACATTATCAAAATAAGTTCCTTCCGAGCAAATATACGGATGATTATTTTTAGCAGCCAAATATGTATATACAATATCACTACTTGTACAATTTTGCATCAAATCCTCATCTATAGCTTTTAAACTATCTCCAAAATGCTCGTATTTAGTTAACGATGCATTCCCGCAATGGCATTGTAAACCAAATAGAACTACTTTGTTTCCACTTATTGGAAATTGAGGATATTTTTTATGCATCACCATAAAATCCTCTATCATATTTGGTGGAAAAATACAATCATCATCAATATTTATAACGCATGCATCTGGATACTTCAATAACGTAGGAAGAAATTTCTTATATACCTTTGTATTTGGTACAAAATTAACTTCTATCTGGTGAGATTCTATATATTCTTGGATATTCTCAGGTACAATTTCATCGTATGCTAAATTAATAACGATTTTATCTGGCTGTACCGTTTGAGCATAAATAGTATCTAGTACTATTGGTATGTTGTGCATTCTAGGTTTCCACGTCGTCATGGAAACAATAATTTCTTCTTGCATAAATCTTATCTTGGTTAGATTATTTTAATTTCAACAAACGAAACAAAGATAATAACATTTTTCGGATAGAAAAAACAACTCCTTTTATACCATTTATTTTTACATCCATTCTTGAAAAATACAATATTTCTTTAAACAAATTTTTAAAATTATTCCTCTCTATTTTGTATCGCAAATATTCAAGAAAGGTAGGGTGCAAAGTTATTATTAACCTTAGTAAGTCTTTATCTTCCATATTTCTATCCCAAACTTCTCGAGCGACACAATACGCCATTTTATTCTTGTCCATCAAACTTTTGGAAGAATGTACACTACCATCATGGCGTCGATATACCGCACCATCAAATGGAAAACAAAATCCGCCCCCTTGCTTTAACAAATAATAATTCATATGAAAATCACGCCAATACTTAAAGTCTCTTGTATTTGGCATGTTTTTTAATGCATCATTGCGAATCAACAGGGTCATGGTTTTGGTAAACCAACCTACATTTAGATTTTCTTTGTTGGTAAACACATAACCATTAGGATATGAATTTAGAATATGAGAAGCAGAATCATTATTCCAAGTCCCATCATTTTGATTATATATCTTATATCTATGACAGCACAACACATACCCAGGATTCGCCTCCATAAAATCCACTTGCTTTTGCAGTTTCAGTGGGTCGGTCCAATAGTCGTCGCCTTCACACATGGCAACATACTTGGCACCTGTGGCCTCAATAGCAGCATTCATGATTCGTCCCAGTGAACCATCTTGCTTTGAATACTGATTTTCTGTCTCGTAAATTGGCTTTATGATATTTGGGTATTTCTCCTCGTACTCACGAATAATCGCTGCCGAGTTATCTGTAGAAGCATCATCGTGCACAATCGCCACAAACAGAAAATTCGTTTGCTGCATCACAAACCCCTCTAAACAATCACGCAAATAAGGTTCGTGGTTGTAAACTGTACAACGAATAACAACCATAGGAACAAGATGCATGATCAATTCACTATTACTATCCATAACTCGTTTATGCAAACTAAATCCATTGTGAAGATAAAAAGCAATCAGTTCGTCATCATTAGCCGCCTCTAGAGATATCAATTTCATACGTTCTTCTATTGCCACACACTTTGCATTCTTTAGTAATTTAGTTGCAATACCTTGCTTTTGGAATCTAATATCAATAGATACATTTGTGATAAAGGCCTTTTGTGTATCGTGATTAATATAATACGCGACCAAGCCTATCAAATTATCTCCCGACCAAGCTTCTTCTCTTTCTGCCATTGAAAATAGTTTTTGTGAATATTCTTTCACATCAACTCTATTGGACAAATCATGCACAAAAGCAGATGAAACATTTTGTAAATGATACAAGATGTCGAGTTGTGACGACGTATTATGTCTATATTCTATACTCATATCTTCTATATATCTCGTAGCAGATCAAAGTTTTTATGAATCAACTCCTTAATAGCTAAATTTCGTTTCTCCAAATCTTGAGCCACTATCTTTCTGTTATTCCAACAAGCATCAACCACGTCAATCAAATTGTCTTTATCTGCAGGATTAGCCACATATTGTTGAACAGCTGCCACCTGAGCAAAGCCTTGTAATTTATGAGCTTTGGGCTCATGACCATAATCAATAATCACTGTTGGTACATTTTGGGATAATCCTGCTACTGCAGCATGTACACGCCCAGATATCAACATATCAAAATTAGCAATTATACCTTTCGTTATCTTAGGATCATATAATCCATCCATCAAATAAACGGAGTCCGCTATTTCTGTTTTTTGTAAAATACGATATAATTGCTCTACTATTGGGTAATCACGTCCTTTTATCGGTTTGAAATTAGGTGGTAAAATAAATCCATTAGAATGTGACATCAAACATACATTTACATCAAAATCTCTAACTATATGTGTGATCAATTCTACATACTGAACAAATTCTTCATCTTTCCAATCTTCGCGATTAAATGGTCCTTGAATCATATTCCAACCACATAGAACAAAACCTATTGTAGGCTTCTCCTTGTTTTCGATAGGTGTACCTTGGATGAATGGTGCAATATCTTGTGTAGATGCAGGTTCGAACATAAAGGCAGGACAAGCTAAGTCTACGACCTTAGAGGTATCAAACCCATAAGCTTCCAATACAGAACGACTAATAGGCTCTCTATTGGTCACCAATGAGAAACCTTCAAAGACTTGTTTTGCAAAAGGCAATGTCTCGTCATCATTGAACGGACCTGGAGACCCTGCCAACATAGCTATAGGTTTGCCCAACAATTGTACTACCCTATCCTTCATCAATCCTATCAAAAAACGGTTTGGACCGACTAAATCAGCATTTCGTCCCCATATATCACCTGAAAAATCAATTATTAGATCCGACCGCAGGACTTCATCTATATAAGGAGTTGTTTCCTTTAATTCGTGCGTTTCATAATATGAAGATGCTATTGCTAATTCTTTTTCTGCAACAGTCAAATATGTTTCATCCCAAGCATAATAATAGTCCATCGGCACACACTGCACATGCTCACGCTCACAAAAGCCATCAGACATTTGAAAAGTTGTCTTGATATTTGCTTGTGGAAAAACACGATGTAATTCTCTAAAAAACGGTTCTATAATATAATAATTTCCTATATTACCAAACTCCATTCTCCCCCAGTGAAGGGTACATTGTCCTATTACGAATATATTTTTCATTTCAAGTGAACTTTTAACCACGATTGTTGACTATTTAATTTTTCTAACATTATTTCCTCCGAAGGGAAACACAATATAACGGTTCCTATCGCATAACGAGCACTAGAGAATGAATGTATTTCATCACCTGATTTTACCCATAAATCCAAATCACGCACATATGGTTTCACCTCATCACTAATCTCTAACTCATGAAATATGCCATCTTGATAGCTATGTAATATTACTTCCGCCCAGTTTCCATTATATGACCATGATGTAATCTTCTCAATTGGCATTCCCAAAGCGGCACGGACAGAATCGGTAATCATATCTACCCCCGTAGCATAACGTACTACTTCTGCCAAACGATTTCCTCCACCACGTGGACTTACCTCCATAATATAAGGTTTGCCATCTTGTCCTAGGCGTGTTTCCACATTATATATAGAACTCATCATACCTAACAATGAAATTAATCGTTGCAGTTCTGATGATAATTCATTCTCAACTTTTTCTCCCATTGTAGAGGGCCAACTAAACGCTGCCGGTGCATATGGATTGGCTGCCTCACTATCAAATCGTTGACTAGAATATGTAAGAATTTGGAATTCACCATTCAATGAAAAACAATCAGAATCGGAGGAGCAACCATCTTTTTCTATCCAGGCTTCAATAATAAACTCACCAGAAATAGAAAACTCCAAAGCAAAATGGATGGCATCTAGCAGTTTTTCACTTAAGTCCACTTTTGTTACACCTTTGCTTCCTGCAGAATCTACAGGTTTTACAATCACAGGATATTGCCATTCATCTCGTTCTCCCCATGCTTGCTCCGCACTGAAATAGCTCTTTGCTTTAGGCACATTGAAACCATGTTCAGCAAGAAATTTTCTAAATAGTCCCTTATTCTGAAGTATTTGGATAGACTCATATGGTCCAGGCATTGGCAATCCAAGTTGATCCGCAACATATCCTGCCGTAACTACACCTGAATCAGTGAATGTTAGTATTCCATCTATCTCACACCTTTTTGCAATCTCCAATACTGCCTCTTTATCTATGGTACTAGCATATTGGTACTCATCAGAATAAGTATGAGCGATATTATCTGGCAGATAATCAACTGTTATCACATAACAACCCAACTCATGCGCTGCCTTTATAACAGGTATGAGCAAGTGATCACCACCTAGTAATAATATTTTCTTTTGACTATTCATTTACTGATTAATTTTTATTTTGTTTCTCTATCAACTGCCAACAACCGATATACGGCATAAAATATGGTTGCATGATTCCTAATTTCATTGTTTAATGTTTAATGTTTAATGAGTTAATTTTTAAGGACTTAACGTTTAATATTTATGGATTTAATGTTTTGCTAGTTATTTTAATAGCGTATTATTGAACATTTTTTTCAAAATAGTCATCTATTAATTTTATCATTTCTTCTGACTTAGATTGTTTAGGACGAAGTTTTAACTCTTTTAATACATTCTCTTTAAGTTTCAAAATATCAGTACTCGTGAAAGTACAAGACATTATCTTAGTTATTTCTTTATCTGAAGTGTATGAAAAATGCATGCTTGGTATTGAGGCCATTGCAACTAAATAACCTAAAAAGTATAGTACATTCTCACTACCTAAAATATCTAGTGGCCAAGATTGATTTAACTCCGCAGATTTAAGACAGATATATAATAATATATTGCCATAGACAGAATTTGCAGAAAGATCAATTTTTATCTCTGAATTATTAACAGGTGTTTGAGTTACAATGGTATTCGCATTAAAGTTTGTTCGTATCAATGGTTCTATTTGATTCTGAACAGCCGATATTTTTTCGGAAACTGCATTATTACTATTTTCCACTGATTTTATAATTCGAGATTCTAAACCATTCAAGGCCTCTACTTGTGTTTCAATGTTTTTTTCTGCCTCTTGCAGTACACCAACACTATTAGATACATTTGCACCTGAATAAATAGTGAATACGATTGATACAACAGCCAAAACTATTGACACAACAGATGCTGCAAACGAAAAATTTTGGAATGCCGTTTCTGAAACAATTCCTTCACATGACAATATCCAACATATAATAATAGAAACTATGATTATACCAGTAATAATATAACCATAAATTAGATGCAGTTGGTTTATTTGCTTTTCCATACTATCTTAATAATCTATCTGTATCTTATTTCAGTTTAGACAATATCCATTGTGACACCTCATTATCATACCCTTGCCATGCGGCTGGTGCATTTACATTAGCCACAAACAACATATCATTTCCATCTAAAAATTTCCCCAGTTTATCTCTCACTTCTACGTGTGATTCATTTGTTTCAATTAAATAGGCAGAACCTCCAATACATGCCCAATTACTATAATTTCTAATGGCGGCAATCAATTCATTATATCGCTGGGTGGGCTTTTGAAGATCGTAACTTATAATAAATATCATATCAAATTATAATTTAAATATTTTTATTCGTATCAATACTAAAAGAGTTATTATCATTTTGAGAATTTATAATATGTGTCTAAAAGATCACACTGGATCTACTGCATTTTGAGGATTCCGAGGTATCGGTTCATAATGATTAGCAGGATCAAAACACATAGGTGCGGTTCCTGGAAATCGAGAAATCAATTCCCTCCGAACCAGATCTTCTCCTTTGAATACTGTAAACCATATTGACCAATTTCCCATCAATAAAGCATTCTCCAAAACATCATCTATAGTTAATTTTCCATTAATATAGTTCTGTAAATTAGACATTGCTCTATTCCATGTCTCAAGACGTTTTCTCCAACGGAAATCTGACAATGATGGAGATTGTTGAGATTGAGGGTAACGTCCTAATTTGCAGGTATCATATAATTTCTGTGCATGTTGCCTAGAAAGGCCTGTAAGTATAGGATTTATATTAACTCTTCCAGATTCATCATAGATAAAGCTCATATATGTATTGTTTAAGTGGGGCCAATGAGAATCTGTAATATTTATTAATTGTGCTCCTTTATTTGAATTACACACATTACACGAAAGCAAAAAATTATCCCATTCTGTCAATGCACCTCCACGTGTTTTGGCTGTAATATGTTCTACCGCCAAATCGCCAATATCTTTTTTCAATTCGCAATAAGAGCAATATTCACCAATACATGTAACTAACGGCATTTTTGCCTCACTATATGGTTTATATGAAACTTGTACAACATGATTTACTACTTGATCATTAGAGTTTCTAAATTGAATACTCTGCCCTATTTGAGGTTTTTCGACTGGTCTCATAATTTTCTATTTCTTATTTTAACTTCTGTCCTCACACTAGCTAAATAAGCAGGGTCATCACTAAATTCAGCTTCTATCTCAACTAGTTTTTGACGTATTTGTTCTTGATTAGCACTATTTGAGTCTATGGCTAAAAATAACTCTTCTGCAACTTTTACCATTTCTTCATATCTGGAAGATCGTATATTCTGACTTAATCCCATTCTAAGAGCTACAATTTCTTCTATGCTTTCACGAAAAGGTTCACCTGTGACTTCCACACCTTCGTCAAAACTAATCAATTGATTCTTTCGCAAACTCTGAATAACAAAAGGACTATGAGTTGAGACTATAAATTGAATCTGAGGAAATGCATTTACCAAATCGTGAAGTATATGACGTTGCCATCGAGGATGAAGAAACAAATCTAATTCGTCTATCATTACTACACCAGGAGTCTTCTTTACAGCATTTTTCCCCAAAAATCCATTCAGTTCTATGCATCGGTGTGCTATTTCCGAAACAATATTAATCATTGATTGCAAACCATCACTCATATAGGACATGTGATGACGGGTTGGTTTCATCCCCGTGATTGTAACAACAGCTTCGATTTCATTATTGTCAAAATCAATTTCACTTAAGGCAGGTATTGCCGTTTGAATTGCTTCAAAAAAAGCTTCTTTTGTTTCAGCGAATTCCCGACCATCTTTCACATTCTTATCATAATGTTTGAGCCAATATACAACCCCATCATAATCAACTTTATCATGCAATGCCATTTTATATGCCTTTTCTTCACGTGAAAGACGTTCGTTCACTTTCCCTACTACCTTATATTGAGAATCCTCTGTTCGTTTAGCACCAAAAGAAAGAACAATAGGAAAAATTGCATTCGTATTTGCACCACGTCTAATAGCACTTATTTCTGCTGCATAATCCATAATTTCTGCTGCAAGTGAGCGTGTGTGAGTTGTATATGATTCTCGAATATATTCACGAGCCCAACGTATTGTTCGGATAGTCTCTTCCAAAATTCCATCTTTCTGAATAGCGACAAGACAATCAGCCGTAATATCAATACGCGGATTCTCTGGGTTAGGAACATAATCGCGTTTCTCGGCATCAAAAGGTTTATATCTATCCAACTTCATAAAGTTCCTTCTATAAGCAGCCCCACCCGGTAACGTCGGAAGAGATTGTAAAAATGCACCTAAACCAACTTGAAGAGCCTTTAAGATAGTAGTTTTACCCACTGTATTATTTCCAATAATTACAGTTAAATTATCCTTGAATTCGACATACTGTTGAGCAAATCCTCGGAAATTACGAATATTAATACTTTTAATTTTCATAAAAAACCAAATTTATGTGACAATCTATTATTATATTAAACTTTAACTTACTTTTTATAAAACAATACTCTATTTCATTCTCTATTTCAAAATCTCTATTTTAATTATTTTTTATATTCTATCCAAATACCCATATCAAATCTACCCCATTCATCTATTCGATAATCTTTTATTACCATGCAAAGATACAAAAAACTTTTGGATTATGCAAATTTATAGCAATTCCTATGCTGGCTAATCTCAGTTGTTCTGGTTCTCAAATGGATGAGATTGTTTATACTCATGTAACAGGCAATTGAACTTCCAAGCGTGGGCGGTGGGATAGGATTTGCCGTTGGGGGCGAGGTGTTTGGCAGCAGCATAATCCGTATTCATCTGAGCGGTTTGTGCAACGTCCGATTCAATGGCACGGAGGTGCTTGTGTGCATAAGCAAAAGCCGCCGAGTTCCATTTCTGACGTGGGGATTGGTTCTGCTGATAGTTCTCCTCACGTGTGCGGTAGAATTGCTTGCCATTCCGCATATAGAAATAGCCCGAATCGGTGTCTCCTAACTTGCCTTGGATAGATTCTACAGGGTTGCTTGTTCTTATTTTTGCCATAACTTGATGCCCATAGGGCAGTAAAAGGGGGTCAATGTTTCAGTGTTCCTTCGGTCATTCTATACGTGACTGTCGGTTGACCGCCGGCTCACCGTCGGGTGACTGTCGGGATTGACAGGTAATCGGTAAGTAATTTATAGCGCTCCCAATATGATTTTTGCTATACGTTCTACATCCTCCATAGCCAAAGTATAGTACAGTGGCAAGCACAATATGCGAGAAGCAATATCCTCAGAGATTGGCATCTCTACATATGGCACAATATCCTTAAACGTATTCAGTGAAGGATAGAAATATCTACGGGCAAAGACATGCTCTGCTTGCAAGGCTTTCTCTACACGCAAGAGTGTTTCTTCTGAATCAAAAATCACTGGGAAATAGCTATAATTGCAACTATCCTCGTTAATCTTTTGGAAATGCAAAGTAGGGTTAACCTCCAACATACGCTTATAGAGCATATACTTCTCTTTGCGATCATCCAAAGCGGCTTGCAAGTATTTCAAGTTCGCCAAACCTACAGAAGCATGCACCTCCGTCATCTTCAAGTTAGATCCCTCTTCCACGATATTCGTTTTATCCTCAGAGAAACCAAAGAAACGAATACGTTTCATCTTGGCATCCAATTCCGCATCATTGGTAAAGCATCCTCCACCTTCGCCAGAATTGAGCATCTTAGTAGCATGGTAACTAGTGCAAGATACATCGCCATATGCAAAAATACTCTTGCCCTTATATTGTACACCTACTGAGTGGCAAGCATCGTAAATGACTTTTAAGTTATGCTTCTTTGCGATTGCCTCAATTGCCTCAATCTCGCACGTGTTACCAAACACATGCACAGGCATGATAGCCACAGTATTAGGTGTAATAGCAGCCTCTATCTTAGCTGGGTCTATATTCAATGTGTCAGGATTGATGTCCGCATATACAGGCACACAACCTTCATACATGATAGCACTTGTAGTAGCGATGAAAGAGAATGGCGAGGTGATAATCTCGCCTTTAATGCCTAAAGCACGGATAGCCAACTGCAATGCTATAGTACCATTAACTACCACCGTATGATTCGACACACCATGCCACTCTGCCACCTCACGTTCAAACTGCTGGAGCAATGGTCCATTGTGTGTCATCACACCCGAATCCCATACCTTTTGAAAGTATTCGTTCACCTCATTGAGTGGTGCCAAAGTAGGCATTGTTACATATATATTCTTCATATTCTGTTGAATGTTTAACGATTGAACGTTTAATGAGTTAACGAGTTAGATCCTTTGTTTCTACTTCATTCTCTTTAATTTTCATCAAAACTCGTGTCTGACTTAGGAATTCATTTCTCCATTCTTCAGCATGAGTGGCATGATTGGCTACAAAATAGCGCATTTCTTCTTCGAAATGGTTGCATGCTGGCATTTGATAGGATTGTTGACCTTCTTGCGTCTCAATGACTAATGTACTGCAAAAATCTGGTGGCAAGGCATAAGCACGCTCCAACGACAAGATACCTTTGCTTCCCCAAAGAACTTGTTGGCTCTTGTATTTGTTGTCAAATCCTGTTACTAGATTAGCCACTCTGCCGTTGCCAAAATCAAGCAATATGGTGGCATGTGTCTCCACCTCGTAGCCATCTTCTTTGCTCAATACAGCATACGCGTGTTGTGGTTCGCAGCCGTAAAAATGACGTGCTGAGTGAACCAAATATGCACAAGCATCTAGCACACAACCTCCCCCAAGCGATTTTTTGTAGCGGAAATCTGTTGCTGCTATCGGCGGAAAACCAAACCATCCTTGGAACAACTGCACATCACCAATTGCACCATCCTCAATCAGCTGATTCTTCACCTTATGCTGCGCATGGAATTGGTACATAAATCCCTCAAAGATAGGGATATTATACTGCATGCCCAATTCAGCCATTCGTTCAGCATCAGCCATAGTACCAGCCAGAGGTTTCTCGCACAAAATATTCTTGCGATATGGCGCTACCTGCTCTACGATCTGCAGATGGATGGCATTAGGAGTTGAGATATAAACCGACTCAAACTCATAGGTATTCAACACATGTTGCAGATCCGTCTCAAATGGCACGCCGAAGCGTTCTGCTACGATAGCACGCTTGTTCTCGTCGGTATCCACCACGCACACCACTTCTGTAACACCAGAATTCATCAACGCTGGGATAGAACAGCGTTGGGCTATATTACCACATCCTATTACAACAAACTTCATCATATATACTTGATTGCAGCAATCAGACTGCGAGCTTGAATGTTCAAATAATTGTTATAGCGTAAGAAATCATTAATCTGACCCAACGTCAACCATTGATATGTAGCAGGGAGTTCGATTGGGAAATCATCGTCTGCCATAATCAGCATATTGCGGTTTTGCTCGTGGTAGAAGCGTCCGCCTTCCTCTGACTGGAGGGTATCAAAAATCACTTGCTTAGGCGGAGCATTTAACACATAGTCGGTAAATGGTGGTTTGATTGCGCCATTGAAGATATTACCTGTCAAGCACTGTACGGTAGGTGCCAACTCAAAGACATCTAAGTTACCACATTCTAATTTGGCTTGTACCAAGAAATGCAACACGCCATTGATGTTCTTCACCACGAAGGCACAGAGTCCCTGCTGCATAGGTTGCACCAATGGTTGACACCAAGAACGCACCTCGCGATTATCGATGCTCACACGCACACCCATCACACGGAAATACTTGCCATCATGGTGAACTATCTCGCGGTCTGCAATATACCAATCGGATATCTCATTGAGAGGTACACGCGAAACAGATAGATCGTAACTTGCCTTGAGATTGGTCAACCAAGATAGTATCTCTGGCAAGGTGTGCAGACCATCTTTGCGCTGCGCAGAAACCATCATGCTTTGTCCAAGTGGCGACATTGTTGCCAGAGAAACTTCGTCTTGGTATTGCGTAAAGTCGATACCTGAAATCACCGTGCGAGTGTCCATGTTCACTAGGTTGTCATGCTGCATCAGTTCCTTGATTTGACCAAGAGTCATCCAGCAGAAGTCCTCATATACGGGCACTTCCTCTTCTACCTTTATGATAATGTTGCGATTACGCTTGCGCAAGAAACGAGCACCTTGTTCCGATTGGAGTTGGTCAAGGATGATTTGATGGGGATGAGCATTGCGGAAATAATCTAAGTAGGCGACTTTTTTACCACCATGCACTTGGGTATAGTTGCTCTTGGTAGCTTGGATAGTAGGCGAGATTTGCACACAATTCACATTGCCTGGCTCAATCTTCGTCTGCATCAAGAAGTATAGTACCCCATCCATCTCTTTGGTTAAAATACCCAAGTAGCCAATCTCAGGTTGATTGATGATAGGTTGCGACCATTGGTATGGCTTTGGGTAATCTGTAGAAACCTGAATACCTTCTACTGAGAAGAACTTACCCGATTGGTGATGCAGACTACCATCCTCTGCCATATGCCATCCTTCCATTTCTGCAAAAGGAATCTCCTCTACAGAAACATGTACCTCTTGGTTACGACGCAAAATCCATTGATGGATATCTTGCGTTGAGCAGAAAGGGTTTTCGGTATGTACAAGTGATTTAAGCATTATCAACTTAGTTTTTTCTCGGTATAATCAAACTTAGGTGTGATATCTCCAGGTTCTTTACCCATCCAACCACCAATTGCCACTGCGCGATTAGCCAATGTGAATGAGATAAAGTCTTGTTCACTCATCAGACATTCTATATTGCTTGGTTGACTAAATGCCATAAAATCAAATGCATAACCACCCCAATTGAAGAAATCTTTAGGCAGATGACAAATTTGCTCGTACTCACCTGCTTCATGTCGTGTATCGTAGCAACGGCCTCCACCGCCTGTAGAGAACATACGCTCGCCTTGCTCATTCTTCATATGCATTGTAATCCAAAACTTCTCGTGTGGTTGAGTTAAACGATAGCGAATCACCACCTCCAAATCGTCGGTCACACGCATCACATCAGTAAACTGACCACCTTTAGGACGAACACCTATCTCTAAGAGTTCAAAGCCATTTTTGCCTTTAAGCGGTTCGTTGTATACCTTGTAGTTATCAATATCATTATCACCACGCAAATAACGAGTTACGATAGGGTCAATATCACCAGAATCAAGCAGCATACCATCCTTCAGGATAATACCATGTTTGCAGAGACTCTTCACGCTGGTCATATTATGACTCACAAAGAGTACGGTACGACCTTCGCCGCGACTTACGTCTTGCATCTTGCCAATGGCTTTCTTTTGGAACTCGGCATCGCCGACGGCGAGGACTTCGTCCACCACAAGAATCTCGGGGTCTAAGTGCGCTGCTACAGCGAAGCCCAAACGGACAGTCATACCTGAACTATAACGCTTAACTGGCGTGTCGATATACTTCTCGCAGCCAGAGAAAGCAACAATCTCGTCCAACTTACCAGCGATCTCCTGCTTGGTCATACCCATGATGGCACCGTTCATGAAGATGTTCTCACGACCAGTCATCTCAGGGTGGAAGCCCGTACCGACCTCCAAAAGACTGGCGATACGACCGCGGGCGCGGATAGTGCCCACAGTGGGACCTGTGACTTTACTGAGGAGTTTCAAGAGGGTGCTCTTGCCTGCGCCATTCTTGCCGATGATGCCGACAACGTCGCCCTGCTCGACCTTGAAGTCGATATCACGGAGTGCCCAGACGTAGTCGGAATCGGCTTTCTGGGTGCGGTCGTTGACCGAGCCGATCTTTAGGTATGGGTCTTCTTTGCGCAGGATGGCGGTTTGCCACCAGCGATTGAGGTCGTGGCTGATAGTGCCTGTGGACACGAGGCCCAGGCGGTATTGTTTGCCTACGTGGTTGAATTCGATTGCTGTTGCCATATATCTTTATATTTATTTGCTATTAAATGAGCCGACAAAGGTACAAAAAAAAAGCGATATGTGCAAATACATGTCGCTTTTTTCGATGATTTTATTAATTTTACAGGATATTTAGCTATAATCGGTATGCAATCTAAAGATTGCGCTCTTCAATCAGACCCATCTGATATGCCTGCAATAGCTGCTGCAAGTCGTTTACTTGGCGAGTCAGTTCACGTCCACGGTCTGTATCACGCACCAAGATACGCTGATGCGTGAAATCCTGCAACTGGATACGCGAATGGATATCCGAACCCGATACAACAGCTTGCTCACGGCTCTCGAACTTCTCATGCTCGACCAATTGGATACCATGACTGTTGTAAATCAGCGTATAACCCGAGATACCCGTCTTCTCCTGATAAGGTTTGGAGAAACCACCATCGATCACAAAGCGCTTGCCATCGGCACGCACGGGCGTCTCGCCCTTGATCGTACGCACGGGGATATGACCATTGATGATACGCCCCGACTCGGCATCCAAACCGAACTCACGGAGGATCATCTCGCATACATCGCGACGATCAGCCAAAGTGTAGTACGCTCCGCGGTGCTCATGCTCCAACTTAGGCACACCGATGAAATAGCGCTCAAAGGTGCTCATCTTGTCCTTATGGTACAAAGGCGACCCATAGCCGCACCAGAGATAGAGCATATAATCCAAGGCATTGGCCTTCTCCTGACCCTTGCCAAAATAAGCCCGACGCACCACGCGATCGATGCAATCCATGAGTGCCCTACCCTTGGCACGCACGCCACATACATCCACCTCCATGAGCGAGCCATCATCGTTCAATGGAATAGCTGCGTGATAGAGTAAAAAGCTATTGCGAACAAGATATAAACTACCGTGTTGATACAATATTCGCAGGTGCTTTTGTGCGCGTTCGGATTTGCGGAACGAACGTGCTAATTGCTGCATCAACTCGTGTTCTTCTTGCGACAATTCATAAGGGCTATCAGCCTGAATAGTAGGAAGATAAGAATCGGTGATAGGATACTCAACGCCGTCTATAGTAATCACTCCACGAGCATAGTCAATCTTATCCAAAAAGAGACGATCGGTCATCTGATATTCGGGATGACGCAAGATGGTCTGCCCTTCGAGCTTAAACTGGATAATAGAGATGGCTTTGTGCATCTTTGCCATGAGTTGCGCAGAGCGTGTCAGACGAGGATTATTCTCAAAATCCTTGGTTTGGAAAATGGTACAAGGATCATTGCCGTAGGTCTCCATAGCAAAGTTGGCCAGAGGCAGCAGATTGATACCATAACCCTCTTCGAGCGTTTCGATATTGGCATAGCGGATACTGACACGTAGCACAGTAGCAATCAATGCCCAATTGCCCGCGAAAGCACCCATCCAAAGGATATCATGGTTGCCCCACTGGATATCATAATCACGCACCGTGGAAAGCACCTCCATAATCTTGGGTGCCCCTGGTCCACGATCGAAGATATCGCCGACTACGTGTAGCGTATCAATAGCCAATGCATGGATGAGATAGGATATGGCTATCAACAATTGCTCTGCCCTACCCGTATCAATAATAGCATCGATGATTGAATGGAAATAACGTGTACGATCGCGCTCAATACTGGACTCATAGAGCAATTCCTCGATGACATAAGCAAAATTCTTAGGTAGCATCTTGCGCACCTTGGAGCGCGTGTACTTGACCGACACGCTGCGAGTTACATCGAGCGTCTGATGGATACGTCTGCGATACCAATCCACCATCGTAGGCGCAGCCATAGGCAATGCTTCGGCATCTAAACCCTGCTGCTGTACCATACGGATACGTTCGTCGGGGTAGTAGATCAGTGCACATAGGGCACGCTTTTCGGCTTCAGCAATGCTGTCACCATAGATATCATCCACCTTGCGCCTCACTACGCCAGAGGCATTCTTAATCATATGGATAAAAGCACTGGAGGCACCATGTAGGTCGCTCACGAAATGCTCCGTACCCTTGGGCAGCGAGAGGATGGCATGGAGGTTGATGAGTTCGGTCACCACTGCATCAGCATTGGGAAAGCGGTCGCTCAGTAGGCGGAGATAGCGCTCTTGTGATTGAAAATTATCCATTGTGTGTTGAGTGTATAGAGTTTAGTGACATAGGTTTATAAACGACAAACGACCATCTGGTAGGATGGTCGTTCTGAGTAGTGCTACCGGGAATCGAACCCGGGTTTACGGCGTGAGAGGCCGTTGTCCTAGGCCACTAGACGATAGCACCCTAGCGATGTTCTCTCGAAATCGGCTGCAAAGGTACTGCTTTTTTTTGAACTGACCAAATATTTTCAAAAAAAAATGCAAAAAAGGTGCGTTTTTTTGTATATATACATTTTTTTTCGTACTTTTGTGCCATATTTCTATAAAATGGCAGGAATATACATACACATACCATTTTGCAAAAGCAGATGCAAGTACTGCGACTTCTTTTCAACGACGCAATTGGAGAAGAGGGCGCGATATGTAGAAGCATTGCTGGAGGAAGGGCGCATGCGCCAGCATGAGGTGAGTGAACCTATACATACTATATATATAGGAGGTGGTACGCCGAGCATGATGGATAGGAATGACTTCTTTAAGATTGTTCAATGTTGTTCAGAATGGTTCAATGTGGTGAAAGATGGTTCATTAGAAATCACTATGGAGGCGAATCCAGGAGACATCACGCTGGAGCAAGCACAGGCATGGCGAGCAATGGGCATCAATCGACTGAGCATCGGCATACAAAGTTTTGACGACGAACTATTGCAATTGATTGGCAGGCGCCATACGGCTGAACAAGCACGACAAGCAGTGGCGGCAGCACAAGCTGCAGGATTTGACAATATATCTATTGACCTGATGTATGCCCTACCCTCGCAAACGATGGAGCAATGGCAGAAAGACGTGGCAGAAGCATTGCAACTAGGCGTGCAACACATCTCCACTTATGGACTTATCTATGAGGAGGGAACGGTGCTTACGACCCTGCTCGAACATGGTGTGGTGGAGGCTGTGGACGAAGACACTGAAATGCAGATGTATGACTATTTGGTGGAGCAATTAACCGCGAATGGATTTGAACATTATGAAGTAAGTAATTTCGCACTCAACGGACGGTACTCCAAGCATAATTCAAGTTATTGGAACAACACGCCATACATCGGATTGGGAGCTGGTGCACATAGCTACGATGGCAACGTAAGGCAATGGAATATCAGCGACTTGGACACCTATATCGAGCAAGCCATGGCTCATACGCTAATGCCCGAAAAAGAGATACTAAGTGATGAGCAACGCCATACCGAACGCGTGATGCTGGGGCTGCGCACCAATAGAGGTATCGGCATTGACGAGATAGATAGGAGCAAAGCACAGCCCTATATAGCACAAGGTATGCTGATAGAAAAAGACAATCGCATCGTAGCTACCACCAAGGGCTACCATATACTGAACAGAATAATAGAAGACTTGATATGAAAACGGAAAACAAGCAAAACGGAAACAATCAATTTAAGAAGCAATTTGCAGCATGGTTTTGGGGTATCATAGGTGCAGGTATAGTAGCTATCATATTGATATTCTGGATGATTACTAAGGGATGGCTGGGCTATCTGCCACCACTGGATGAACTGCAAAACCCTAAGAACAAGTTTGCCACAGAGGTCATATCCGCCGATATGCAGTTGCTGGGTCGCTACTACCGCAACGAAAATCGCGTGAGTGTGGAATATACCGATATCTCACCTCACATGATTAATGCCTTAATTGCCACAGAGGATGTGCGCTATTACGATCATACGGGTGTGGATATAAAATCGTTGATGCGAGCTGTGATTATGCTGGGTAAAGCAGGAGGTGGTAGTACGATTACCCAACAATTGGCCAAACAGCTATGGTCGCCACGCGCCAACAACATCTTTGAACGTGCGCTGCAAAAACCTATCGAATGGGTGATTGCTACTAAATTAGAGCGTCTGTACTCCAAAGAGGAGATACTGACTATGTACCTCAACCAGTTTGACTTCCTCTATAATGCCGTAGGTATCAAGTCGGCAGCACAGGTGTATTTCAGTACCACCCCAGCTGAGTTGAAAATAGAAGAAGCGGCTATGTTGGTGGGTATGTGTAAGAACCCTGCATTGTATAACCCACGTCGTCGTCCTGAGAATGCTCTTAATCGTCGTAATACGGTGCTGAATCAGATGCAGAAATATGACTACATCACGGAGCATGTCTGCGATTCACTGAAAGCATTGCCGATTGATATCAAATACCAATCGGTGGACCATAAGCAAGGTCTTGCGCCGTATTTCCGTGAGTATTTGCGACAAGTGCTAACTGCTAAAGAACCTAAGAAGAGTAATTACTCGGAGTGGAATCAATTGCAATACGAGATTGACAAACGCCAATGGGAAGAGAACCCACTCTATGGTTTCTGCAATAAGAACCACAAGCCTGATGGTACGCCATACGACCTCTACAACGATGGTCTGCGCATATACACTACCATTGACTCGCGCATGCAACAGTATGCCGAAGAGGCAGTGAGCGAACATATGCAAGAGTTGCAAAAAGGTTTCTTCCGCGAGAAACGCAAGAAATCGTATGCACCTTTCTCTAAAGACCTCACGCCAGAAGATATTGATGGTATTATGAATCGCTCTATGCGTCAGACGGATCGCTACCGCGCACTCAAGAAACAGGGTATGAATGAGACGGACATCAAAAAGGTATTCAACACCCCTGTAGCTATGCGCGTATTCTCCTATGACGGACTGATTGACACCACTATGACCCCAATGGACTCTATCCGATGGAATAAGCATTTTCTGCGTTGCGGATTTATGTCGATGGATACACACTCGGGGGCAGTCAAAGCATATGTGGGTGGGCCTAACTTCACGCACTTCCAATATGACATGGTCACTACGGGTCGCCGTCAGGTGGGCTCTACTATCAAACCATATCTCTTCACATTAGCTATGGACGAAGGTATGTGGCCATGCGATAGCACAGTTAACGACTCTGTGACCCTTATTGATGGTAATGGCGTAGCGTGGACACCACGCGATGACCACCATGCTAATCAAGGTGAGATGGTCACCCTCAACTGGGGATTGGAGAAATCAAGCAACTGGATCACCGCCTATCTGATGTCGTTATTTACGCCAGAACAACTGGTGCGCATGATGCGCTCGTTTGGTATTGAAGGGCAATTGGATCCTGTGGTCAGTCTGTGCCTCGGTCCATGCGAAGTGAGCGTCAAAGAGATGGTGGATGCCTATACCACTTTCCCAAATAAGGGTATCCGTGTCGAACCGCTCTATGTGACTCGTATTGAAGATAATAACGGCAATGTATTGGCTACTTTTATGCCTAAGACTTATGAGATTATTAGCGAAACAACATCGTATAAGATGGTCTATATGTTGCAAAATGTGATGGATCACGGTACGGGTGTGCGTGCGCGTTTCCGCTATGGATTGAAAGCACCTATGGGTGGAAAGACGGGTACTTCGCAGAATCACTCCGATGGTTGGTTTGTTGGTTTTACACCTTCATTGGTTAGTGGCGTATGGGTAGGTGGAGAAGATCGTAGTATCCACTTCGATAATATGTCGGCTGGTCAAGGCGCTAACATGGCATTGCCTATCTGGGCAATATATATGCAGAAAGTGTATGCCGATGAGCAATTGGGTTATAGCGTAGAAGAACAGTTTGATATCCCTGATTGGTTTGATGCGGAAGCGGGATGTAAGTGAGAGCGCTGCGCTGTTAGAGGTTAGAAATGAAATTATATCTCCGATATATACTGATTTGTCTTGGAACTTGGCTCATATCAATGGGTTCTGGTTTTGCGCAACTCAACACCGATCGTATTACTGCTATCGGGCGTAATGCTTTGTACTTCGACGACTATGTACTTAGTATTCAATACTTTAATCAAGTAATCAAGCTCAAGCCTTACTTGAGCGAGCCCTATCTACTTCGCGCAATAGCCAAGATACAATTGGGTGATTATACGGGTGCAGAATTAGATTGCAACGCTGCTATAGAGCGTAATCCATTTCAACCTGGCGCATATTATACACGCGGATTTATCTATCGTCAGACCAATCAACTGGAAAAGGCGTCACAAGACTTTAGTGAAGCACTGATATTTGCTCCCGAGAATAGAACCTATATCGCCATGCGCGCCGATGTGCTCGCAGAAATGGAGCAATACGCCCTCGCCCTGCAAGATATTAACCACCTACTCCATCGTGAGCCACAGTCTGCTGCGTTGCACTTTGAGAAAGGTAGTATATGCTTGCGTAGCAATGACACTATTTGTGCGCTGGATGCCTTTAGCAAAGCTACGGAATATGATTCGCAGAATCCTGCCAACTGGTCAGCGCTTGGACTCGTACAACTGATGCAGGACAATCAAGACGATGCACTTAGTTCCCTGAGCAAGTCCATTGACCACGGTAGCAAATGGGCAGGCGACTACATCAACCGTGGTATTATCTACTATCGCAAACATAATTACCGCAGTGCACTCAATGACTACGATAAGGCAGTGACACTCTCGCCACGTGATGCTCAATGCTACTACAACCGTGGTGTACTACGACAGGAACTGGGTGATTATAATCGTGCGTTGGAGGATTTTACTCAAGCCATCAACTTCGCCCCCGACCGAATAGAGATTTACTATCAACGCGGTATGGTACAACTGCAACTGCGCCAATGGCAAGCAGCGTTGCAGGATTTCAATACCATTATTGAGCGCTATCCCTACTTCCTGCCAGCATACTACCTCGCAGCACAGGCAGAAACCTCGTTGGGCAATAGCAGAGAGGCATACCAGTTGCGCCAACAAGCATATAATCTTGAGCAAAAGAAAGATAGTATTCAATCGCTGCAAACTAATATGCAGATAGCAGATGCTCAGCCACAACAACGTGACCGACGCAAAGAGTTCTCTGCCCTTGCAGCACAAAATCAAGAAGCCACTGATGAAGAGAATAAGTATGAGAGCGACACACGCGGAACGGTACAAAAGCACTATACCGACGTAGTGAACGAGCCTAATATCTTCCTTTCGTATTATGCTACGAACAGCAATGCTAATGCCCTGCGACAAACTAATTACTCGCACGTGACAGTGGATAACTACAATCGTAGCATGCAACTGCCAGCGCCACTCCGCTTCACAACCAAAGAGATGACACTGACGGCTGATATGGTGAATCAGCATTTTGCACAAATCAACAACCTGTCGCACCAGATTGACATGCTTGAGCAGATAGCGTCGCCTCATTCGCAGAATAATGTCCAACTCTGTGCAGCATATATTGCGCGAGCATTTGAGTTTGCTTTGGTACAAGACTACTCCTCGGCATTGGATGATGTGACGCGTGCGATATTGATGGACGGCAGTTTGTATTTCGCTTATTTCTGTCGTGCTAATTGGAGGTATAAATTATTAGAATACAAACGTGCGATGGGTGAGTCAACAGAATCTGCCGACTTTGAGTTGATGATGCGTGACTATGATTATGTCATCAATCACCTACCTGACTTCTCCTTTGCATACTACAACAAAGCCAATATGCTGTGCATACAGCAAGACTTTAAAGCAGCCATTTCATACTATAGCGAAGCTATAGCAGTAGATAGCGACTTTGCAGAAGCATACTTCAATCGTGGTTTGACCTATATCTATATTGGTGAGAACGAACAAGGTATAGCCGACCTTAGCAAAGCAGGTGAATTGGGAATTTATCAGGCGTATAATTTGATTTCGAGGTTTCAGTAGGGTTAATGGTAAGAGATGAGAAAGCTTTGGCAGATAATACTAATTGGTTTGGGTGCTTGCCTCATTGTTCCTGATGCTATGAATGGTCAGGTGCTGTATCGTATATCGGGTAATTCGGCAGTGGCACCATCGTATATCTTAGCAACCAATCGTATGGTGGATATGACCTTTATTGACACCATCCCCAATGTATTCAAATGTTATGCCGAATGCGATAAAGTGCTTACTGAGTTTGCCATGCAAGACTATGAAGCCCTTGCCGCATTACGACAAGCAGCTCTCCTACCCGATTCTGTGCGGCTGAGCAATTTCTATAGCGATGAGCAGTATCAGGAGATAGACGACGCTCTTCGCATCAATTTGGGCATGGGATTGGATAAGTTAGGCAGAATGAAACCATCCTACCTCACTGAGATGTTTAGGAGTGAACTGATGAAACGATGGCTTAAATACGATGAAGATCGTTCGATGGAGACATTCTTTGAGAAAGTTGCCGCGCAAAATGATGTACCCGTTTATGGATTAGACGACATAGGCGAAACGATGTATATGCTTTTTGACCGTGAGCCTTTTCATTGGCAGTGCGAAGAGCTGCTGAAAGTGGTAGAATATCCCGAAAAGGAAGTACGTTTTGAGCGCTCATTGGTAGAGATGTATAAATATGGTCGCTTAGCAGATATGGCGTACTTCGTGAAAGGTCCCGACAATCAGACGTCATTATCATTCTCAGACTATAAAGTATATGCCCAACGCAACAAGCAATGGGTGAAACGATTAACGCCCTACCTCCGTGAAGGTAAGGCGTTTATCACGCTCAATGCCATTTATCTTGGTGGCGAAGATGGTCTGCTGGCTCAACTCCGAACAGCAGGCTATCGCGTAAAAGCGGTGAATAGATAATCCACTTAGGCAAGTTTTGCCAATGCCTCTTTCATGCGGCGCATCGCCTCAATGATAAGGTCTTCGCTGGTAGCATAGGAAAAACGAATGCAATTATCTTCACCAAACGCACTACCCGATACACATGCCACATGCGCCTCTTGCAGCAGATAGGTCACCAGTTCATCGGCATTATGAATCACTTGGCCGTTGTGTTGCTTGCCAAAGAATGCGGTCACGTCAGGGAAGAGGTAGAACGCTCCTTGAGGCTCCAGCACTTTCATTCCAGGTATATCCTTTGCCAGTTTCACTATTAAGTCACGACGGCGATGGAATGCTTGACGCATTTCCTCGACGCAGGCTTGTGGGCCTGTGTATGCAGCTTCTGCTGCTTTTTGAGCGATGGTAGTAGCACAGCTGATAACCTGTCCTTGCAAGCGTTTGACTGCGGTAATCAAGTCTTTGTCGTGGCTTGCCAACCAACCAATACGATAGCCCGTCATGGCGTATGCTTTGCTGACACCATTGATGATGATGAGGCGGTCTTCCAACTCTGGAAACTGCGCCAAAGTTTCGTGTTTGCCCGTATAGAGGATATGCTGGTAAATCTCATCAGCCAACACATTCACTTGTGGGTGGCGCTTCAGCACTTCCACTAAAGCTCTCAAATTCTCAAGCGTATAGACTGAACCCGTAGGGTTGTTAGGCGAGCAGAGCATGAGCAGTTTGGTCTTGGGGGTGATAGCTGCTTCCAACTGCTCGGCGGTGAGGCAAAAATTATTCTCCATCGTGGTTTTGATCATCACGCTCTTGCCTTGCGCAATCTTCACCATCTCCACGTAACTCACCCAACATGGCGTAGGCATAATCACCTCGTCGTCTGGACCAATCAATGCTTCTACAGCATTGCAGATAGCTTGCTTAGCTCCTACTGACACCACTATCTCGTTTGCATTGTACGGACGTACAGGGTAATGAGCTAAATCATGGTTGAGGGTGTCTGCTATTGCCTGACGCAGAGCAGGGAAACCGGGTGTAGGACCATAATGCGAGATGTCATTATTGATGGCATCAATAGCCGCCTGCTTGACGTGAGCAGGTGCTGGGAAATCAGGTTCGCCGAGTGAAAGACCAATCACATCTACTCCTTCTGCACGGAGTTGTTGGCACAGCGCAGCTACTTGCAAAGTCGCTGATTCTTCAAGTGCTGCAATACGTTGTGAAATCTGCATAAAGTGAATTATGAATTATGAGTTATGAATTTGCATGCAAAGGTAGTAAAAAATTCTTGAATACGCAAATATTTTATGCTTAGAGTTTATAGTTTGGGGGTTTATAGACCAAAAATGGGCCCCCTCTTACGAGGAAGCCCATCTTTTATACTCGTTAGTCTAACGTCTAACTTCTTATTTTACTACAGCACCTTGAGCGTTGTATTGAACGCCATTCTTGATGATGATCAATTGACCGTTGATGATAGCCTTAACAGCCTTACCCTCAACAGCAATGTTCTCAAGAGCGGTAGCAGGACCTTCTACCTCCCAGATTGCGTACAATGTACCAGACCAACCAGCAGGAATTACGGTGTAAGCCTCACCTGTACCCTCTGCATTGTCATACCAACCAACGAACTTGTAGCCCTCTTTTACTGGAGTTGGCAATACATAGTCCTCAGCTACTGGTTCAGTTGGCAATACTACAGCGTGAGCTGCTTGGTATGCAGCGCCCCAAGCCTCTGGCTTACCTGCCTCAGTGAAGTCTGCCCAACCTTTATAGTTGCTATCTGTTGCAGGCAAGCACATAAAGAATGCTTGAACGCCATAACGCCACTTAATATTAGTATCCACTGCTTTGAGTACAGACAATGTTCCTTCTGCAATTTGGTCGTTTGTTACCTTAACAATATAATCACCCAACCACTTATACTTAGACTCTTCATCTACAAAGATTCCAGCATCGTCTGGCATACCCGTTAAGAAGGTCGCAACTGGGTTAGTAGAAACAGCTGCTGAAATATCTTGCGCCGAACGTTTGAGATCATAATAGTGATTAAAATAGTGCATCAGACCATTTACGTCAGCAGTATCAGTACCCCACAACTCAGCGTTAGTTGGAACTTTTACCTCTGGGAACTCACCACCGTTCAACTCGTAAGCGATAACCTCTGGCTCAACTGCTTTGAAGTTAGCAACGAGAGTTGTGTCAGATGTAACAGTAAAGGTGAATGGGTTAGCGGTAGAAACTTCTGTTTCGCCAGAAGTCCAGTTAACGAACTCATAGCCATCAGCAGGAGTAGCGGTAAGAGTAACCTCTGTGCCTTCCTCATACTCACCAGCACCCTCTACAGTACCGTTCTCAGCTGTTACAGTCACATTGTACTTAACTGGAAGAGCTGGATAAGTAACGGTGAGAGTCTTAGTTGCATATGTCCAAGTGAAAGTATATTCACCAGCAACATCAGCAGTAAGAGTAGAGTTGTCACCATTCTCTGTAAATTCAGCAGTATTGTTCTCACGAGTGATAGTAGCAGCATTAGAAGTCCAGCCACCTGCAACGATGATCTTGAAGCCATAATCTTGAGCCTCGAGAGGAAGAGTAAGAGAAGCGGTCAACTCGTCAGCAGCAACAACGAACTCATTAGCAGTTGTATTCCAACCGTTCATATCACCTGCGATAGCGATAGTTGGGATAACTACTGCAGAACCAGTCTTGGTAGCAGTACCAGCAACCTCTTTTGTATCAGCATTGAAGGTGATAGTGATAGTATAGATACCAGCCTCTGCAATAGACAAAGTATAGTTACTACCTGGATACTCCTCGCCCCAAGCGTGGTTCTTAACCACCTTGAATTGGATGTTGCTTGCAGAAAGAGTAAGATCGGTCTTCTCCCACTTGTAGGTACCATCCTCTTGCTTAACCAGATCGTTAGCTGCGTTTGATGGATCCCACTCGGTACCAAAGATTGATGCAGGAGCACCAGCTACAGTCCAGATGTCAGCAATTGGAGCAGCGAGTTTAGCCTCAGCCTCTTCTTTGGTGTACCAACCGTCGATTACATAGTACTTGCCAGCAGTCCAAACGAGGTCGTCAGTTTGAGAAGAACCATCATTGAAAATTACGTTAGCATATTGACCAGCATTAGCTGTGAATGAATACACATCGTAACCAGCGATTTGCTCTGCCTCTTTGGTAGCAGCAGCACCTGGCCATGATGCGTTAGGATCTGTAGTCCAAGCGTAAACATTTACTTTACCCCAATTCTTAGCGTCGATGAAGTAAACAGTCTCGGTAGCAGGAGCAGCTTTCTCGAAGTTAGCAACGAGAGTGCGGTCTGCGAGCACTTCGAAAGTATATTCAGCGTCAGTAGAAACCTCTACCTCGTTTTCTGTCCAGTTAACGAACTCGTAACCTTCGTTAGCAGTAGCGGTAAGAGTAGCAGTAGCGCCTTCCTCATACTCGTCACCACCAGTTACAACACCACCTTCAGCTGGGTTAGCAGAAACGGTGATAGTGTGGTTAACTACTGGAGCTACAACCCACTCATATTCAGAAACGCTCTTAACACCAGGCATAGAGAAGTAAGCCTCTAACGTACCATAAAGTGCAACTTGTTTATTGAGATTTGCAGGGTTGCTAACAAGATTTAGTGCATCGCGAATAGCACCAGATGGTAATTGAATTGGAGCATATTTTTTAGTTTCACCAATTGCATCAGCTAGTGCGATATTGCTATTACTTTCAAATCCTGATGTTGATAATTCATTATCCTTGATTTCTCCGATGATATAACCCATTACCCAAGCTTTTGTTCCAGGGTTGCCTAATTTTGTTAAATCGCTTACGGTATATGGTGCCTCTTTTGTTCCCTTTCCTTCGCATGTTACCACTTTGGCAGAAACAGCAACGGTCTTTGTTGTTGTACCTGATGTCAAAACTAAATTATCTGTATAATTTCCTTCTTCTGTTGCAGTTACTTTTATAGTAAGTATACCACCATTTGCATTAAGGGTTCCTTCTACAGAAAAAGCTGCACCTGTTTCTAGTGTAGCAGTAATCGCTTCAGACAAATTTTCTCCAACAACTTCGACTTCTTTAGTATTATTATTGATTGAGTTAACGGTTCCAAAAGTTACATCACCACAAGAAATGTTAGGAGTTGTTGTTGCTGCTTTTACGTAGGTAATCTTGATTGCTGTAGGACGCAATTGTTTGTAACCACTAGCAGCGCTATTTGGAATTTGCAATGCTATCATACTTTCACCTTCTGCGCTAGTCGTAGCTATTTTATGTGTACCACCAGTAGCAGTAGAGTAAGTTGCTGTAATATCCGTTGTATTTTTAGTTACAGTATTATCATTGCTAATAACTGTACCTGCAAATAAATCCGTACCGTAATAACTTCCATTGTATGTTATGTCAATATTTGTAATTGCATAACCTTCAGCAGTCTCAAACTTGAATATGTGCCCCTTGTACATACGAGGAGCGGAAATGTAACTTGCGTTAACAGCGGTAGAGCTCGCCGCCTTAAGTTGTGAAATTGTGATATTGCCGTTAGCAATCGTCCAGGTAATTTTGCTACCATCATGGACTCCGCTTGCTAAAACGACAGACTCTGTGGTCTGTGCAAAACTCATGACACTCATGAGCATTGCCATCAAAAAGAAAGATAATTTCTTCATAATGATTTGAATTTTTAGTTAATAAATGTTGTTAATTATAAATTGTTGTTAATTTGTTTCACGTATTTGGTTCTTATCTCGCCTCACGGCTCGAACGATTATTTCTTATCTCGCCATGGTTCGAACGATTTTTTCACTATGTTCGCGAAAGTGGCTTCGCTGTCGCTTTACGAATAAAAAAGGAAATAATAGATTACCTTACCTATCATTTCCCTATCCTATTTCGCCCAACAATCCTTACACCCTGTAGTGTAAAAAGAATAGGCGATATATGTGACTGTTGTTAGCATCATTAAAAGAGTGTCTTAACCGTTTTCTTCAAATGAGAGTGCAAAGGTAATACTTTTTTTTTAGTTGAGCAAATTTATGACGTAGAATTTGCAAAAAAAATGTTAGTCCATTCTTATACTCCTCACTATAAGGGGATATAGAAGAACGTTGCGGACAGCACAGCCTATTGGAGGATGGACACCCTGCGGGCTAATGAATAATGGGCAAGGGAGAAATACAATAATTTTAATTATTATTTGCATATTTGCGTTTTTTTTTGTACCTTTGCACGCTAAAATGGAATATTAGGCAACAAGCTATTATGACAACAAGTTTTGGATACGTGCGCGTGGCAGCAGCAGTGCCACACATGCGAGTGGCAGACTGCCAATACAACGCTAGTGAAATCAAGAAACAAATCACCGAAGCCGTACAAGAAGGCGTACAAGTGGTTTGCTTCCCTGAGCTCAGCATCACAGGATACACCTGCGCTGACCTGTTCTTCACACAGCAATTGCAGAAAGATGCACTCAGTGCATTGGAAGATGTGTGCACTTTCACACGCGACCTGCCTATCATTGTGCTCGTAGGTGCACCACTCAAGGTGGACAACAATCTATACAACTGCGCCTTCGTGATGACCGATGGCGAAGTGGTAGGCGTAGTACCCAAAATCAACCTACCTAACACAGGAGAGTTCTACGAGAAACGATGGTTCTCCAGCGGACGCGATGTGCTGGAAAACAACGTCAACAGCATCCGTCCACGCATACCAACTATCGAACTCTGGGGCAATGATGTGCCATTTGGTATTGACCTATTGTTCACCACCAAAGATTATAGTTTTGGTATTGAGTTATGCGAGGACCTATGGTCGCCTCTACCTGCGAGTACTCAGCTAGCTATACAGGGAGCAGAGATCATTTTCAACCTCTCCAGTAGCAACTGCGTGACAGGTAAGCATGCCTTCCGTCAGCGCATGATCACCCAACAATCGGCACGCGTACACTGCGGATATGTATATACATCGTCTGGCATAGGCGAATCAACGACAGACATTGTGTTCTCGGGTAGCACATACATTGCCGAGAATGGCGAGATGCTGGAGATTGGCGAACGCTTCCAAATGGAGAGTAGCATGATTATCTCGGAGATAGATGTGGAGCGTCTGCGCATTGACCGCCAACGCAATACGAACTTCACCCACGATAAGCATGGGCAGTTCCGCCATGTGCAGGTGGCTCCGCTGGAGCTTGGTTTAGAGGACGGCGCGACGCGCCTACAGGACGCTGCGCTATTGGATAATGGACGCCCTATGGGCTATGGCGAGGGACCATTGCATCGCCATTTTACGCAGACGCCATTCTTGCCAAAGAAGAAAGATAGCGATGAGTACTGCGAAGATGTACTCAACCTGCAAGTACATGGACTACTGCGCCGTTGGCAACATACCCATGCCGAATCGCTCGTGATAGGCATATCAGGTGGGCTAGACTCCACTCTCGCGCTGATAGTCAGTGTATTGGCTGCTGACCGATTGGGCTACAACCGCAGCCAAGTGATAGGCGTGACGATGCCTGGATTTGGCACCAGTGACCGCACCTACAGCAATGCCATAGCGATGATGGAAGAGCTGGGCATAAGCATACACGAGATACCTATCCGCGATATGGCGACACAGCACCTCAACGACATAGGACACGACCTCAACAACCACGATATCACCTACGAGAATGCACAAGCGCGTATCCGTACACTCGTGCTAATGGACCTCGCCAACAAGTACAACGGAATAGTGGTCGGCACAGGCGATATGAGCGAGTTGGCATTGGGTTGGGCGACTTACTGCGGCGATCAGATGTCGATGTACGGTGTGAACGCAGGCGTGCCCAAGACATTGGTACGCTACCTCGTGCGCTATGCAGCAGAGAACATCTTTGGCGAGCGATTGCGCGAGATACTGATGGATGTGATTGACACACCCGTATCGCCCGAGTTGCTGCCTACCGATGACGAGGGCAACATCGCACAGATAACCGAAGATAAGGTGGGACCATATGAGTTGCACGACTTCTTCCTATACTACTTCTTGCGCTATGGTTTTACTCGCGAGAAGATCGCGTTTATGGCGAGCATGGCATTTGATGGCGTATATAGCGAAGAGGTGATTGAGCATTGGCTCAGCGTGTTTATGCGCCGCTTCTTCACGCAACAATTCAAGCGCAGTTGCCTGCCTGACGGACCCAAAGTGGTAGGCGTGAGTTTGTCGCCACGTGGCGATTGGAGAATGCCGAGTGATGTGGCAGTCAATTAATCATAGGATTCCCGATTCGCGACACAAAAAATGAATATGAAAAAAATAATGACTATATTTGCGGTAATAGCGATAGCATTGACCGCACAAGCACAACTAGTGCAACCCGTAAAATGGGCTGGTGCCATAGAAGGCGACAGCATTCACCTAACCGCCACCATCGATAAAGGTTGGCACCTCAACATCATCGAACTGGGTGATGGATTCTACATGGACGAGTACGAAGGCACTTTCACAGAAATAGTAGCCAAAGCCGACACCGTTCGCGTGCGCTACAATGCCTGCGATGACAAGATGTGTACGGCTCCTGAGACATGGGAGTGGATTGCAAATGGCGATGAGGCGATGAGGCAATCAGGCGATGAGGCGAAAGGTGACGAAGGCGGTCAATCCCTCTGGTGGATATTCGTCATGGGCTTGCTAGGTGGTCTATTGGCTATCTTCACCCCATGCGTATGGCCTATTATTCCGATGACGGTGTCCTTCTTCATCAAACGCGGCGGCGCAGCCAAAGGAACAACCAACGCACAAGTGGTTCGCGACGCGATTCTCTACGGATTGAGCATCGTGATTATCTACGTGGGATTAGGTCTATTGGTAACACTCATCTTCGGTGCTTCCGCACTCAACGCATTGAGTACCAACGCAGTGGTGAACATCATCTTCTTCCTGATCCTGGTATTATTTGCGGCATCGTTCTTCGGTGCATTTGAGATTACCTTGCCAAGTTCATGGTCCACAGCACTCAATAGTAAGTCGAGCAACACGACTGGTTTCCTCAGCATTCTGCTGATGGCATTCACCTTGGTGATTGTATCGTTCTCTTGCACAGGTCCTATCATTGGCACCTTGCTCGTGGAGGCAGCAGGCAAATCTATCCTCGCCCCTGCGATGGGTATGCTTGGCTTTGCTATAGCTTTGGCTTTGCCATTCTCGCTGTTTGCCATGTTCCCATCGGTACTGAAGAAATTGCCTAAGTCGGGTGGTTGGATGAATACGTTCAAAGTAACTCTCGCTTTCCTTGAGTTAGCATTGGCATTGAAGTTCCTCAGTGTGGCAGATTTGGCATACGGTTGGCATATCCTCGACCGCGAAGTGTTTGTATCGCTTTGGATTATCATCTTCTCGCTCTTGGGCTGCTACTTGTTAGGATGGATTTCGTTCCCACACGATGATGAGGACCATCGCAAGACCAGTGTTACACGCCTCTTCTTGGCGATTATCTCACTCTCCTTTGCAATGTACATGGTACCTGGTTTGTGGGGCGCACCACTCCGTGCAATCTCTGCTTTCGCGCCACCAATGTCCACACAAGACTGGGTGATGACACCGGGCGGTCAGATTGTAGGCGAAAGGTTAGAGGTTATAGGCGAGGGCTACGCCACCATGACCAACAACGGTGGTCAAATCACTTTCACCGACTACGATGAGGGTATGGCTTATGCGAAGGAGAACAATATGCCTGTGTTCTTGGACTTCAACGGTTTTGGCTGCGTGAACTGCCGCAAAATGGAGGCAGCGGTACTCAGCAAACCCGAAGTGGCAGAGCATATGCACAAGTATGTACTTATCTCGCTCATCGTGGACGACAAGACTAAATTGCCAGAGCCAATCACAGTGGAGGAGAACGGCAAAACGGTGACATTGAAAACCATAGGCGACAAGTGGAGTTATGTGCAACGCACAGAATATCAATCCAATGCACAACCCTACTACATGCAACTTGATGCCGATGGCAACCGCATTGTAGAAACGAGTTATGCTTACGACGAAGATATTGAGAAGTTCCTCAATTGGTTAAAATACTAAGCTATGTTCGAGAAAAAGACAACTTCTAGCTATACTAGACCAACTAGACAATCTAGTTTTTCTAAACCTTCCCCCCTTCAGGGGGGAGCGAGGGGGGCTTCCTACGACACCCGTCGTCCGCCCGAGAAGGAGATGATCTTCGGTATTCGTGCTATCATTGAGGCGATTGATGCAGGCAAGACCTTGGATAAGATTCTTTTGCGCCGTGACATGACTTCCACTATCGGCAAGGAACTGCTCAAGAAACTCATGGGCACTACCACGCCCGTACAGAAAGTGCCTGTGGAGAAACTCAACCAGTATACCGATAAGAATCACCAAGGTGCTATTGCGTTCCTCAGTCCGATAGATTTCTGCAATCTTGAATCAATAGTCCCTACTCTCTATGAAGATGGTAAGACGCCTCTGCTAATGGTATTAGACGGAGTGACGGATGTGCGCAATTTCGGTGCTATTGCTCGCACATGCGCATGCGCTGGCGCGCACGCACTAATTATCGGTACACACGGCAGTGTAGCTATCAATGGTGATGCAGTGAAGACATCAGCAGGTGCGCTATACCATCTGCCAGTATGCAAAGTGGATAACCTACAGAACGCGTTGCAGTACTTACGCGATTCGGGCTTCAATGTCTTGGCAGCAACCGAGCATGCCACGGCGAACTACACCGAAGTGGATATGACCATGCCTACGGCTATCGTAATGGGTAGCGAGGATAAGGGTATTTATGAGGGCAATTTGCGTATCTGCTCTCACCAAGTACGTATCCCTATGTCGGGGGTGATTGAGTCGCTCAACGTCAGCGTCGCCGCAGGAGTTATGCTGTACGAAGCAGTCAGACAACGCGGCTAATACATAATACAATCATTCCATAACTTACATGCCATTTGCGTTTCATACATAAATGGCGTTTTTCTTTTCTTTGTACCTTTCACCAAAATCGCACGATTTTTAAGATTATTTTCTATTGAATCTTCCCTATCTATCTCGGGTAAAAGACCAAGGACGAACCAAAGACGAACCTAGGATGAACCAAAGAACGCCAAATCACAAAATGTGCGTTTTATTAAGATTGACGTTTCTTTTAGTTCTCTTATACCTTACCTAATTCCACCGACCGACGACCGAGAGAACTCCGATAGAACCCCGACAGAAGACCTTATGACTAAAAAAGCACTTTTCTTAAGATTGAGTCCTAAAACAGTTGTCTCCCTTCCTAAAACAGTTGACTACTTTCCTGAAACCGTTGACTTATCTGTTTAAAGAAAAAATCACCTCAAAAGGCAATTTTTCTTGCTCAATTCAAAATAATTCACTACCTTTGCATCGTGAACCTGCGCTGGGGATGTCTGCACATCAGCGGCGGAGGGTAGCAGACATAAATAAAAGGCGTTTATTGGCGCTTGTTTTGGCTTCGCGAAATCCGGAAAATTTCACATACCCGAAACAAGAGAGCGATAAATGCCCCTTGGTATGTATTTTTCGTTGTGCTTCACAACGATTAGCATATCGGCGTGGGCATTCATTGTTTATTCTTGTATGTAGGGTCTTTCCGGAACCTCGCGAAGAAGAATAAGCAAAAAGAGGTTCCACGCTTTTTTTGTGGTTTATAGGCAGGTTCGGAACCAACCGCAGAAAAACAACATGCTATTCAACTCTTTCGAGTTCGCAATCTTTCTCCCAATAGTCTTCCTGCTCTATTGGTTCGTGTTTGACTACGCCATGCGCAAGTGCAAACGCCAATTGCTGTGGCAAAACCTCTTTGTCGTAGTCGCAAGCTATATCTTCTACGGCTGGTGGGACTGGCGATTCCTTATTCTAATTGCTATCACCACGCTCCTCTCTTTCCTTAGCGGCATCGGAATCGAATATGCCCCAACACAACGAGGAAAGAAAGCTGTAATGATAGCCAATATCATTATCAATCTCGGCATCTTAGGCATATATAAATACTACGACTTCTTCGCCACACAGTTTGCACGATTGTTCGGTATTGAGTCAGACTTCTTGCTGCTCCATTTGATTCTGCCAGTAGGTATTAGTTTCTATACCTTCCAAGCCCTCTCATACTCCATTGATGTCTATCGCAAACAGATACAACCTACCCACGATATAGTGGCCTTTACTGCCTTCCTCAGTTTCTTCCCGCAGTTGGTAGCAGGCCCTATAGAGCGAGCAACCAATCTGCTACCTCAATTCCAAAAGAAACGCACCTTTGACTATGCCACCGCCGTGGACGGTATGCAACAAATCTTGTGGGGATTATTCAAGAAGATTGTAGTAGCAGACAACTGTGCCACTTATGTAGATATAGTCTTTGCAGACATCAGCAACCAATCGGGTAGTACATTGGTGTTGGCAGCGATGTTGTTTACTTTCCAAATCTATGGCGACTTCTCGGGATATTCAGATATAGCAATCGGTACGGCAAAGTTGTTTGGCATTAAACTGATGCGTAACTTCAATGTGCCTTACTTCTCTCGCGATATAGCAGAGTTCTGGCGCAGATGGCATATCTCACTCACTACTTGGTTCCGCGATTATGTGTATATTCCGTTGGGCGGTAGCAGACCCAATATCCCTGAGGCAATAAGGCTAAAAGGCGATAAGGCACTAGAGGCGAGATATACCAAATGGATTGCCGTTCGCAACACTTTTGTAATCTTCCTCTTGAGTGGCTTCTGGCACGGAGCGAACTGGACGTTTGTATTGTGGGGTGCGTATCATGCGCTGCTGTTTGTGCCTTTGCTCTTGCTGAACAAGAACCGCCGCTATCGCGATACGGTTGCTACAATCACCTTGCTCGATGGCACAATCAAAACGAAATGGCTACCCTCCCTCAAAGAAGCAGGACAAATGCTCTTGACTTTTGCATTGGCAGTATTGGGCTGGATAATTTTCCGTGCTACAGGCTTGAAAACATTATCAGCATGGATGAGTGGCATATGTGATAGTAGTCTATTCGGTGTGCCTTACTTAATAAATCGTCAATATTACATTCCGTTGGCGATTAGTATTTTAGTGTTAATCCTTGTAGAGTGGATCAATCGCACGAAAGAACATGGATTTGTTTTGAATATTAGATATAAATGGTTACGACTAATCATTTATTACTCCCTCATATTTGCCATTGTTGCTAATTTTGGACAAGAACAATCATTTATATATTTTCAATTTTGATATGAAACATTTTCTTTCTCAAGTGATATTATTTATTTTTCTTCCAATGGCTTGTGCGCTGGGAGTATGTGAATATATTTTGCGTTCTGTTCCTAATGATCATATATATAAGCATCAATTCATGATAACTAATCAAAAAAATATCAAGATTCTTTCTTTTGGTTCTTCACATGGTTATTATGGTATTCAGCCTAAATTCTTCTCGAAAGCAGCATTTAATATGGCTTTTGTCTCTCAAAGTCTAAAATATGATAAGTTTTTATACGAAAAATATGCAACTAATTGTGACTCGCTAGAATGTATAATATTGCCGATTTCTTACTTTTCATTGCGAAGTAATCTCGAGAAATCTCAAGAGTCATGGCGTATAAAAGGATATTGTGTATATATGGGATGTAATTATCACGGAATCAATCCAATATATAATTTAGAAATTATGACAAAAAGTAAATTATTACACATAAAAGATGCTTTGTTACAGCAGCTTAATTATAGAACATGTGATACTTTAGGATTTTGTCTAAACTATAAAAAAGAATACCGTGCACAGGATTGGCAATCTACAGGCTTAACAGCTTGCGCTCGTCACTCAAAAGGGAAAAAAGAAAACGTAGAAACGAATCTACAAGATTTAGAATGGATGATCCGAGATTGTCAAAAAAGAAATATTAAAGTTATTCTACTGACAACGCCAACTTTTCATACTTATTATGATGTATTGAATCAAGATCAAGTTATCGAAAGGGAAGAAATTTGTAATAGTTTGGTTCAGAAATATAACCACGTAATATTTTTAGATTGGTTGAAACATAAGCAATTTAATGAAGATGATTTCTTTGATGCCGACCACCTGAATGAATATGGTGCTGAAAAATTAACAAAGATGCTAGATGAGTTTATCATGCAAATGGATTGTTAGAATAAAAGTAATAAAACTTATCTAAAAAGCCATTGCTATGATATAGATAAGTTCTATATCTGCACTCGTGGTCACGACATGGTCGCCTAGCCTATGGGGACTTGAGAGAGGTAATTAAACCTTCGGCACAATCTTCGGCACAAAGAAAAAATAACAAAAAAAATCACCCAAGCGGGAGGCGTTGGTAATCAACACCTTCCGCTTGCTTTCAGCACCTTTTTATAGCAATATTTACAAATCTTCGGCACAAAATCCCTTCCGTGCCGAAGATTTTTGCAGCATTATTATAGAGACACGTTTATAGAAAGCCACCGAAAGCCCATAGAAGTCCTAGAGATGTCCTACAGTGATCCCGAAACTTGCAGAACGCTGTTTAAAGCTGAACCTTCGAGAGCACCTTAATCCTCGAAGCTACAATCAAAAAATGTAGCCTATGTCAACAAAAGTAAACTTTTCTTGCACATATACATTTTTTTTTGTACCTTTGCAGGCTGAAACATATAAATACACCACAAAATTATACACCAATATGCTTCTGAATATCGAAACACCTGCTCCCAAGATGCTGCCAGCAGATTCAATCAAACATATAACCGAAAATTTCATCCAACAGGTGCAAAGCGAACCCGAAGTAGTGTTGCGCGGCTGGTTGGATAGTGCGATTGATTTTGGCATCAAAGTACTAATAGCATTGGTGCTCTATTTTGTAGGAGCATGGGTGATTCGTCGCGTTAAACGAATGTTAGAGCGTATCTTCGAGCGCCGCAAGACCGAACGCACCTTGGCATCGTTCGTAACATCGTTTACCAGTATTGCGCTAACCGTTATACTTATTCTTGTACTGATAGGCACTCTCGGATTAGACACCACCTCTTTCGCCGCACTGCTCACCGCAGGCGGTATGGCTATTGGTATGGCATTGTCTGGTACGGTGCAGAACTTCGCAGGAGGTATTATGTTGTTGGTTTTCCGTCCGTTCAAAGCAGGCGACTTTATCAATGCGCAAGGCGTGAGCGGTACGGTGATGGAAGTAACCATAGTCACCACACGTATTCTCACCGTGGATAACCGCGTGATTATCTTGCCTAACGGAGCACTATTCAATGGCACGATTGAGAATGTGTCGGCACAAGTCTTGCGACGCGTGGATTGGACTGTCAGTGTGGACTATGGTGTGGATGCAGATGGTTGTATTGCACTGCTGAAAGAACTGATTCTATCCGACGAACGTATCCTAACCTCTCAACATGAGCGTCCAAAAAATGCTTCGCCTGTAGCAATTGACACCACCAAAATAGCTATTCCAGACCCCTTTGTTGCGCTTTCTTCCTTGAACGATAATAACATCTCGTTCGTTGTGCGCGCATGGGTGAAGTCTGCCGATTATTGGGATGTGTACTTCCACTTCAACAAACTCTTCTACACTGAACTGCCCAAACATGGCTATACCTTTGCCTACCCACATATGGATGTAACCCTAACCACTAACAACGAAGTGAAGTGAGAGGTTAAAGGTGAGAGGTTAAAGGTTAAAAGCACGGATATACGGCTTAGCCGCCCCGCCTATAAACTATAAACATTAATCATTAAACCATAAACATTAAACATGCTACTAATTTTCGACTTAGACGGAACACTAATCAATACGATTGATGACTTGGGGCAGGCATGCAACCATGCTTTGTCAGCATGTGGTTTTCCCACGCATAAGATTGAGGACTATCCTCGTTTAGTAGGCAATGGAATCAACAAACTCATCGAGCGTGCCTTACCCGAAGAGCATCGCAATGAAGCCACGGTGCTTCGCCTGCGCGAACACTTTGTACCCTTCTACGACCAACATAACTGCGACCTCACCCGTCCGTATGATGGCATACCTGAATTACTATACGAACTCAAGCAACAAGGACATACCTTGGCGGTAGCCAGCAACAAGTATCAAGCAGCCACAGAGAAGATTGTTGCTCACTACTTTCCCAATACGTTTGATGTAGTATTGGGTGAGCGTGCAGGTATTCCTCGCAAACCCGACCCACAAATTGTGTGGGATATATTGGCTTCCTTGCCTTCAACCATAAACCATAAACCTTCAACCTTATATATCGGCGATTCGCTAGTGGATGCCGCTACCGCTAAAGCAACCAACCTGCCTTTCGTGGCTTGCACATGGGGCTTCTGCACACAAAAACAGTTGGCGCAAGCACAGCCTAATTACATGATACATCATCCATCCGAAATAGTACAAATTATACAAGCAAATGAATGAGATTATTCAATATATCATCACCTTTTTGCTCTATGACAATGAAGTAGCAGCGAATCAGGTGGGCTATACCGCTGATGAAAGTCAATGGAGTAACTATCGCGTGGTAATTGTGCCTAACGGACATTTGGGCAAAGAGATTGTTATGCCTAATTTGGAAGAAGTGAGAGTAGAACCATTGGGCGAAACAACACAAGATGGTAAAAATAGATGGATTATTCGCACGGATATCATCTACAATACGTTCTTCTTCACCTCACGAGCAGAAGAGTTAATCAACAACCAGCGCGATAAGCATGGGAGATTTCTTGCAGAATACTCCATTCTTGGCAAACAAAATCGCTTAATGATTCCTACGGTAGATGAATACGCCCGTATGCTGATGAAGCTACTCGACTTACCACTTCCTACCCCATCATTCAGCCATGTTTACCTAACACACGATGTTGATTCCATTGCTCACTATCGCCACGTGCGCGGAGTCGTAGGAGGCATATTGCGTGGGCAATGGCTAAAGGTATTGGCATCGTTGCGCGATATACATAACGATCCTGCTTTCACTTTTTCATGGCTCATTTCACAGGACAAGAAAGTAGAAGGGGCTCAATGTATTTACTTTGTCAAAGACACTATGGGCAAGGGATATGATTATCCGCAATATAAACTCGACGGCAAGGACTTTGAAACCGCAGAACAGTTGATAGAAAACAGCGGTGCTAAAATAGGATTACATTCGAGTTATTATGGGGGAGAAATGACCAATGTGGTTGTATTCACACATATGGTTAATAAAGAGAGTGTTAGGGAGGGAGATATTATAAAAATCAAGGATTTGTACCACCGTAGCCATTATCTGCGTTGCTCAATAGATGACATGCAATCGTTGATTAACCTAGGCATAACAGACGACTTCACGATGATGTTCCCCGACCAAGTGGGTTTCCGTTTGCAAACAACACGACCTGTGCGTTGGATTAATCCTAAGACTATGACACTCACCAACTTAACGTTGCACCCACTGACCGTGATGGACTGCACGCTGAGTAATACCAACTATATGAATCTCAACGAAGATGAAGCATATTTTGAGTGCCAACGTCTATTTGAGAAAATACATCAAAACGCTGGTGAAGTGGTACTATTATGGCATAACACAATCATTACAGATGATGGTTATCATCGTACATTATATCCCAAATTATTGAATTTGCTGAAGGAACAAAAATCATGAACCGACGTATTCTCATATTATGTGAAGCTATTGCGCCACCAGCTTATTCCCCACGTATTATCACACTGGTGGAGTATCTGCAACATCATGGATGGCATTGCGAAATCACAACCGAGATAGATAATGACCAACCATTTGTGTCGGATATATGTACAATTCATCAAATGCCCACCTACCATCATCTGATAGCTGACAAGGTTTTTGGAGCCAAAGAAAAAGCATTTTTTCGATATATCTGCGAAAAAGTAGATGTATCTTCATTTGATATTATATTTTGTGCAAGTTACTATTATTTTCCTCTGCAGGCAGCTGCCAAATTGGCAAAAAAATATCACTTGCCATTGGTGGTTGATTTACGCGATATTGCTGAGCAATGGGGAGAATTGGACTATTATACACGCTCTTTCAGTGGTATTTCTACGATAGATACAATTGTTAAGAAATTATATACTGCCATCAATATGCGACAACGTAATCGCGCTCTGCGCGATGCAAACGCTGTAACCACCGTTTCGCCTTGGCACAAACAAATATTGTCACAATATAATAGTAATGCACACCTCATCTATAATGGATACGATGCAAAGGCATTCTATCCTAAAACGGAGAAAACGCCAAAATTTGATATTTCGTTTATTGGAAAATATTATTCGCACTACCAACAATGTCCTATATGGTTATTTGAAGCGGTTCAATCACTTTTGGATGAAAAACAGATACATCCTGAATTCGTACGTATTCAATTTCATACCAATGCTATTGGACAACACGCATTTTCAGAATTGTCAAAAAACTATGCACTTGGAAATATAGTACAAGTGGCGGATTATATACCACGCACTCAGTTATTATCCAAGATGCACCTATCTTCTATTCTTTTGGTATTAACAACACCTGCCAGACTAAACGGAACACATGGTATCATGGGTACAAAGTTCTATGAGATATTAGGGGTAGAAAAACCATGTTTGTGCCTTAATTCCGATGAGGAATGCCTCGCTGATGCTATTCATAAGACAAATGCAGGTTTGGCTGCCACAAATGTAGAAGAAGTCAAAAGATTTATTCTTGATAAATACCACGAGTGGCAGCAAAATGGCTACACCCATCAAGAGGTTATCAATAAAGAACAATTTACGCGTCAACACGAAGCGCAACAATTTGAAAAACTTTTCTTACAATGCATACAATAAGTGTCATAGTACCAATATACAATGCTGCTCCTTATTTGGCAAGATGTATTGAATCGTTGATACACCAGCCTCATCAAGCATTGCAAATCATCCTCATCAACGATGGTTCTACCGATAATAGTTTAGCTATTGCAGAGCAATATGCCGCACAAGACAGCCGCATTCAGGTATATTCACTTCCCACTAATCAAGGACAATCTGTAGCACGCAATCTCGGATTGCAACATGCCAACGGAGAATATATCTCATTCGTAGATGCAGATGACTATATAGACAATGATTTCTATACATATATGCTACAAAATATCAGCAATTTAGATTGCGTACAAATAGGTTATAGACGTGTAACGAAGGAAGGTAAGATACTGATAGAAAAACTTCCAAAGCATTTTTATCAATTCACCTCTCCATGTATGCGATTATATCGCCGTGAAGTTTTTTATAAGCATAATTTACGTTTCCCACAGGGTATGATATACGAAGATGTCATTTTTTCTCTTGATTTTTGGGCTACCAACCCTACCTACAAGATGCTTCCTTATACTGGCTATAACTACCTTGCTAACACTCAATCAACAACTGCCACACGCAATCTCGTTGCAAAGGAATTGTTATTTGCTACACTGAAAGAGAAACGCCAACAAAGCAAGTTTATTTTTCATAGATTGCTTGTTCTATATACCCATATTCGACTCCAGTTTCACTTCAAACGATATGACTAACTCCGAACTCCTTCATCTACTCCGCTGCGAGGTTATCCCTGCTATCGGTTGTACCGAGCCGATTGCGGTAGCATTATGTACGGCTCGCGCCAAAGAACTCCTTGGTGCCGAGCCCGACAAGATTACCGTTTATCTCTCGAAGAACGTGTATAAGAATGCCCTCGCGGTGGGTATCCCCAATACGGGCATGACAGGCCTTCCTATCGCTATTGCCCTCGGTGCTACGGTCGGCAAATCCGAATATATGTTGGAGGTATTGCGCGATGCTACACCTGAAGCGGTGGCGTATGCCAAACAGTATATGTTGCGCGTGCCAGCCACTATCAAGGTGGATTACGATGCGCCAAGTTTGCTCTATATCCATGTGGAAGTAGCCAATGGCGACCGCACTGCCCAAGCCACTATCATCGATGAGCATACCAACTTCGTCCCCTCCCCTATACCCAATAGCCAATCGTCCAATAGCCCAAAGGGCGTCCAATATCCAATAGGCGGTACGCCGTCCAATAGCGAAGCGTCCGAGCCTTTGGCTCTCTCTCTCCGCCGTGTCTATGACTTCGCCATGGAGGTGGGCACCCACGAACTCACGTTCTTGCTTGAGGGAGCACAGATGAACACTGCTGCCGCCGAAACCTCTTTCGCCGAGCAATACGGTCACGGCCTCGGTCGTCTCCTTCGCCCAATATCCAATAGCGAAGCGTCCAATAGCCCGCAGGGCGTCCAATATCCAATAGGCAGTACGCCGTCCGCTCAATCCCTCTTTGGCAACACCCTCTTCACCAAGATCATCAGTTATACCTGCGGTGCGTGCGATGCCCGCATGTCGGGGGCGATGGTGCAAGTGATGAGCAACTCTGGCTCGGGTAATCAGGGCATTTCATGTTCAATTCCTGTGTATTTGTATGCGAAGGAGAATAACTGCGACGAAGAGCGAAAACTTCGCGCGTTGGCACTGAGCAATCTCACCGTTATCTATATCAAACAGTCGCTCGGACGTCTGTCTGCCTTGTGCGGTTGCGTGGTGGCTGCCACGGGTTCGGCAGCAGGTATCACCTACCTCATGGGCGGCAACTACGAGGAGATCACCTACGCTATCAAGAACATGATTGCCAATATATCGGGTATGATTTGCGACGGTGCTAAACCGGGCTGCGCATTGAAGGTCACTAGTGGTGTAGCCACAGCGATCTTCAGCGCGTATCTGGCAATGCAACACTCCTATGCCGACTCCACCGAAGGCATCGTGGAGGACGATATCGACCGCACTATCCGCAACCTCACTCGCATCGGTCACGATGGAATGAAAGTCACCGACGACCTCATCCTCGACATCATGACCCACAAAAAATAGTGCCAAAGGCACGAAAAGCGGTCGCCATTGGCGACGTAAGTAGTCTTCGACGAAAATGGCACCTGTGGTGCGAAAGTGGCTAAAGCGTACATGAGCGAAGCGAATCAATTTCGTGAACGAAGTGAACCATTTTCGTGAGCAAAGCGAAGTAATAACGTGAAACGAAGTGAAACCATCAACGTGAATAAAATGAACAAATACAACCCCATCCGCGCCTATTATACTGGTTGGCTTTTGCCATTCATTGATTTTCTTATCATCTACCCTATCCTACTACGGATGAGGCGCAAGACCACCAAGGGTATCCAACTGCAATATCACGGCGACAGAAAGCAGATTGAGCAGGACATCCGTCACGGCGCGTTCTTTATGACCAACCACCGCGACATTGTCATGGATGCGGCATGGCTTACTTTTCTGTTGTGCACTCGATACTTTATCCATCCCTATTTTGGTATTGGCAACAACCTTTTCGGCAAATGGTGGATTGAACATGTAGTGCGTTCTCTCCGCGCATTTGTGGTAATCCGCAACGGTGGATTCAGAGAACAAATCAACAATGCCACTACTCTCTCGCAATATATCCGCCATTTGCGCAAACACCACAAATCCATTTGGTTAGCGCAACGCGAGGGGCGTGCTAAAGATGGCAATGATATCACCCAACCGGGTGTACTGAAGATGCTCACGATTGATGCCAAAGACTTTTTCGAGAGCGTGAAGGAGCTTAATATCTGCCCCGTCAGTATCTCCTATGAGTTCGACCCATGCGACTACCTCAAAGCTCGCGAGATGCAACTCAAACGCGATAATCCCAAGTGGCGCAAGTCCCGTAAGGATGATTTGGTTTCCATGAAAGTGGGTATTGATGGTCAAAAAGGACGTATTGTCTATCGTTTGACGCCATCTATCAATCACGATATTGATCGTGCTCTTGCTGCGCAACCTGAGTTGCGCGAACTGAGCCGCAACGAGCAGATTCAGTTTGTCTGCCAAATCATCGACCAGCATATCCACGCTGCATATGAGATTTACCCACGCGGCAAAGAGTTTGACGAGTATATTGATAGCCGCCTGCAACTCATCCACCTTTCCAATAAGGACACAGACTTCCTTCGCGACCGCCTCTATGAGATGTACAACTACCCCGTACTTAATCACAATAAATCAGTTCATTCTATTTTCTCTAAGTAATGAAGTTATTTCAAAAATTGCAAATATCTTTGAGTATCTCTAAACAATTTATGGTTCCTATTAACTTCATTGAGACTGCAAATAGAACTCATTATAATCTATAACACCAATTATGCTTGTCTTCTGTGCGACCGTATTGGATATCCTGCAAGGCGTGGTATAGCTTTGTGAGTACAGGACCTGGCTTGTCGCCGAAGGAGTATGTGATATTATTATTTGGGTCATAGACCTTGGTTAGTGGCGAAATCACGCAAGCCGTACCGCAAGCAGCGGCTTCTTGAATGTCCGCCAATTCCTCTACACGTATATGACGGCGAGTTACCTTCATACCCATCTCACGCGCCAATGTCATCAACGAATCGTTGGTAATACTAGGCAAAATAGCGGTGCTGCGTGGGGTGAGGTATTCGAAGTAAGATTCCCGATTCTCGACTCCCGACTCATGATGCTTTATTCCGATGAAATTGGAAGCGGTGCACTCGTCGATATACTTGTGCGTTTTGGCGTCGGTGAACATACACTCATAGCCCATTGCGTGCGCCGCTTCGCTGGCGCGGAAAGATGCCGCGTAATTACCACCCACCTTCCAACAGCCCGTACCTTGTGGCGCAGCACGATCAATAGTGCGGTTCACGATAGCAGGCATGCCCTTGAAGCCATTGGGAAAATACGGACCGATAGGCGTGGGAACAACCACAAACTCGCAGTCTTTGCCAGGACCTACACTAATATCTGCTGTGGTAGCAACGAGCAATGGACGGAAATAGAGCGTAGCACCTGTTTCGTAGGGAGGAAGGAAATCGATGTTCTTCTCCAATGCCAGCAACACCGCTTCACAGAAGAGTTCTATGGGCACGGGTGTCATCAGCAGTCCTTCGGCAGAATGGTACATGCGTTTGGCGTTCTCCTCCATGCGGAAAATACGCACCTGACCATCCACACCACGAAAGGCCTTTAGCCCTTCGAAGCACTCTTGACCATAGTGCAGACCTGTGGCTGCGGCATGGATAGGAATCATCTTGTCGCACGTGGCATAGGGATGTTCCCATACACCATTCTTGCATGCCGCACGAACGATATAGTCCGTCTCGGTATAGTGAAATGTCAGTTTATTCCAGTCTATATTCATATCTTCATTACGGATTCAGGTCCGTATTCAAATAATATGTCTAATATACTTTGTCCGTTGCCGAATGCTTGCTCTAAATCTTGCCCTGCCCAATCTGCAGTGGTAATTAATCTTTGTTCTTGGCTCTTTATTCTTGGCTCATCGTTCGCTATCAAACGAATGATTACCTCGTGGATTTTCTCGTTGAAATCGACCAAAAAGCGCGTTTCTTGTTCGTAGAACGGACGGAAGAAATCGGCGTAGTAATCGAAATAGGGTGTGCGTTTATAGGCACTTACAAGGGCAATCCAATGCTGATGCTGCCAGCGTTGCTGATAGCTGATCTCTACATCGCGAGTGAGTTGTTTGCTATCCACGCGCTTCACGGGCACAGTAAATGTCAGTGGCCCGTCTGGTGTGGCGATAGTACACCGATTGCGGTAGGTCTGCTTGGGAAAACTCTCCATCACCTCAATCTGCACTGCCGATGGATTCGTCAAAAACTGGCGGTACCATTCCACAGGACCCATATATGTTGTTGGTAGTATCATGTTTTTGGTATCGGGAATCAGGAATCAGGAATCGGGAGTCGGGAATCCAGATTTTTATTCAAAATTGCTGAGTCCGATGCGATTCCAACGGATATGACCTTTGCCCCATGGGTTGTCTTTCTCAATACTGAGCCATACGAACATTGGGCGACCTACGATATGGTCTTCTGGCACAAAGCCCCAATAGCGGCTATCGGCAGACTTGTGGCGGTTGTCGCCCATCATCCAATAATAATCCATCTCAAACACATAAGGTTCGCCCACTTTCATTGGCTTGAACTCGTACGCATCTGCTATGCGCTTATACAACCAATAATTCTCCTCAGTAATCATCACCGTATCGCCCTTGGCAGGGATATAGATTGGTCCGTAGTTATCGCGTGTCCACGAGTTGTGTCCCAGAGGATACACCTCACCACCTTGGTCTTCGGGTTCGATGTCGATGCTGAGCACATGGCTGTTCTTCTCGAGTTCGGCTTTCATCGCTGCGGTCAGTGGCAGGCGATACAATCCGTTGCCATTGCTCTCGCGGTCTTCTTTGGAAATACCGAGTTTACTCAGATAACTATTACCCAATACATGACCATCGGTGCGAACGATATAGTTGTATTGCAAGTATGGGTGTATGGGCTCTTTTACTCCGTCGATATAAATCACATTATCAATGATTTGCAACGTGTCGCCTGGTGTGCCTACGCAACGCTTCACATAGTTCTCGCGGCGGTCCACAGGGCGAACAACAATCTCGCCAAAGACATCCTTGCGGTTCTCCACCGTGCGCTTGCCGTAGTAGTGGCAAAGGGTGTAGTAGTCAGGATTCTGCATCTTCGTGCAGACGGTATCACCCGTAGGGAAGTTAAACACCACAATATCACCTTTCTCTACTTTGTCCCAACCACGGAGGCGTTTATACTCCCATTGTGGGTTCTCAATATAGCTCTTTCCGCCCCAAGGGAAGGTGTGTTGCACCAGCGGCATGGAGAGTGGCGTGTTAGGCACGCGTGCTCCATAACTCATCTTATTCACACAGAGGAAGTCGCCCACACGTAGGGTTTTCTCCAACGAAGAAGTGGGGATTTGGTAGTTTTGGAAGATATAGACATTGATGAAATACACCGCTACCAACGCAAAAACGATGGCGTCTATCCACGAGCAAATGGTATAGAGTGTGCTGTTGGCATGTGGATTCTTTTTGCCTGCCGCCTCTTCCTCTTTGGTGAGGGGTTTGTACTTCTTCCACCAGTTCCAAGGGATATACTTGGTGGTGAACATATCAGCAATAATTGGCAACAGCACGAGCCAGCCGAGACTTGCCCAATCGCCCCATGCAACCCAAACAACAAATGCGATGTAAATGGCGCACCATACACCGCAAGAAATCCACCCTTTGGTGGTTACTTTGTGGATTCTATCTTGAAAACTTTTCATATGCGTTAGTATGTTTTTGCAAAAATCGTGCAAAGGTACTAAAAATTATGCACATGCGCAAGCGCATGCAAATTTTTCTACAATCACCACACCCATGGTATCAGTCGCCAACGAACGCGCTGCTGGTAGTCGGCATAGCCCTCTAACCCTGAGGCAAGCACTTGTTCTTCGTTACGTATCCGTTTGATTATCAATAGAGGATAGATAGCAAACAATGCTAGTGCCCACCATGAGCCCAAGATGAGAGGCATTGAGAGAAACATCAGCAGGGTGGCTGTGTACATGGGATGGCGAACAATGCCGTATAAACCCGTATCAATGAGTTGCTGGTCGTCTTGTACTTCAATGGTGCGCGATAAATACGCATTTTCGCGTAGCACTTCGGCGTAAAGGATATAACCTATCAAAAAGAACACAGAGGCGGTAGCAACCACCCACACTGGTACTTGAGACCAAGCGAAGCGGTAATCAAAACCGCAGAGCAAAAATCCACCGATAAACATCAATCCTGATAGGGCAACCACATGCTTTTGTGTTTGCTCTTTCTCCTTATTATTCAGTCGTTTAGATAGGAGTTCGGGGGAGGATAATAGCAGCCATATGCCCATACACATCATGGGAATAAACAGTAGCGCAATCAGCAGCCATGCATGCCAATAATGCCATGAACCAGCGGGCAGAAATAGTAGCAAACCTATAATGCCCAAACCAACTACAAGTTTGGACAACGCACTAAAGATGAGTTGTAATTTATTCATTGCTCATGATAATTTCGGAGAAATCGTGCCAACCTGTTTTGCCTTTCATCCATTCAGCGGCAATGACAGCCCCAAGAGCAAATCCTTTGCGCGATTTAGCAGAGTGACTAATGCTGATGGTGTCCACTTCGCTATCCCACACAACCGTGTGAATACCAGGCACTTCGCCCTCTCGAATAGACTCGACATCTGCTATAGGCAATCGCTCCTCGCCGATGGCCTCTTGCAGCGTTTTGGCTGTGCCGCTGGGGGCATCCAACTTGTGGATATGATGCACCTCTGTCATGTGAGGTGTGTAATCGGGGTATGCTACCATGAGTTTTGCCAATTGGCGGTTGAGGGCAAAGAGGATATTCACGCCTATACTATAGTTGGATGACCACATGAGCCCCGTCTCTTGCGCCTCTTGCTTTATCGCCTCTACATCCCATCCCGTAGTGCCGCAGACTACAGGAACGCCGGCTGCCCAAGCGCGGCGGATGTTCTGCTCCGCTGTTTGCGGAGTGGTGAACTCTATGGCTACATCTGCCGAAGCAAAGGCCTCCGACTCAAAGTCGCACAAGTTATTTTGGTCTATGATACATACAATCTCGTGCCCACGCTCCAGAGCGATGGACTCAATCATGTGTCCCATTTTACCATATCCAATCAAAGCAATTTTCATTATTTTAATATGTATGTTCTAAATATTGGGCAAAGGTAGTATTTTTTTTACATATATGCAAATGAAATATGAAAAAAGAGAGACACTATAAGATAAAGTTTCTAAAAAAATCTGCCATATAGTAGAGTTTGGCACGGTATTTGATTATGATATGTTGTAACGGAATTTGGCAAGCAGCCTAACGAGAGGATGTTGCCATAAACCCAAACCTAACTATAAAAATTATTGTTATTATGTTACCTACTATCAAAAGGCAAAGCCCCAATTGGCTGCCGAGTATTTTCAACGATTTTTTCAACGACGAATGGTTCCCTATGCGTGCGGTTTCAGCTGCAGCGCCAGCAATCAATGTGAAAGAGAGCGAGAAGGCTTTCGAGATTGAGATGGCTGTTCCTGGCATGACAAAAGAAGATTTTCGTGTACATGTCAATGATAAGGATCAACTCGTAGTATCTGTTGAAAAGAAACACGAAAGCAAAGAGGAAGATAAGTCCGCGAAGTATTTGCGCCGTGAGTTCAATTACACTCGCTTTGAACAGGCATTGTTATTGCCCGAAAATGTGAATCGTGATGCCATTACTGCTAAAGTGTGCAGTGGTGTGTTGAAGATTGAACTGCCTAAGGTGGAAACCCTTCCAGAGAAAGAACCTACTCGAGTAATTGAGATTCAATAACCATCGGTGTGTGCAAAATCCCGCACATCTGAATGTTCTTCATAAATATTAGGATTTTGTTTTTATTGTTTTTAGATTGTTTTTAATGGAGAGGGTGTATCAACTGATACACCCTCGTTTTTTATGCGATGTGGTTGCAAATCAATCTGGGAATTCCATGAGATATGCTTTGATGAACTCATCAATATCGCCGTCCATCACGGCATTCACGTTGCTTGTTTGGTAGTTGGTGCGGTGGTCTTTCACGCGGCGGTCATCAAAGACATAACTGCGGATTTGGCTGCCCCATTCGATTTTTTTCTTGCCTGCTTCTACTTTCGCTGCAGCTTGACGGCGTTTCTCGAGTTCGAGTTCGTAGAGTTGGCTACGCAAGTGGCGGAGGGCATTCTCGCGGTTCTTTGGTTGGTCACGTGTCTCGGTGTTCTCAATCACAATCTCATCGGGTTGGTTGGTGAGTGGGTTGATGAACTTATAGTGCAAACGCACACCCGATTCCACTTTGTTGACGTTCTGTCCACCCGCACCCGATGAACGGAAAGTATCCCACGAGATACCTGCAGGATCGACGTGAATATCGATGGTGTCGTCGATGAGTGGCACTACAAACACCGATGCGAACGAGGTCATACGTTTGCCTTGCGCGTTGTATGGACTCACGCGAATGAGGCGGTGTACACCATTCTCGGACTTGAGGTAGCCGTATGCCATATCACCTTCGATATTGAAGGTAACGGTTTTGATACCTGCTTCGTCGCCTTCTTGCAGGTTGGCGATAGTCACTTTATAGTCGTGCTTCTCGCAGTAACGTTGGTATAGGCGCATGAGTTGTTCTGCCCAGTCTTGTGCTTCGGTGCCACCTGCACCCGACACGATTTTTAGTACCGCTGGCATTTGGTCCTCTTCGTGAGATAGCATGTTCTTCATTTCGAGGGCTTCTACCTCATGGAGAGCGTGAGCGTATGCTGCATCTACTTCTTCTTCGGTGACGAGTTCTTCTTTGCAATAGTCGAACGCGAGTTGCAGTTCTTCGGTAGCGGAGCGTACACCTTCATAGCCCTCAATCCATGCTTTGATACCTTTCACTTTGCGCATTTGCGCCTCTGCCGCTTTGGCATCTTCCCAAAAGCCAGGGTCTTGTGTACGGAGTTCTTCCTCTTCGAGTTGCACACGTTTTTCATCAATCGCGAGGTATTGTTTGAGTTTCTCCGCGCGTTGTTGAATTTCTTTTAGTTGTTCTATAGTTATCATATTTTTCTAATTTGCCAATTTGGGTGCAAAGGTACTAAAAATATTGCATATTTGCAAATATTTTGTGTAGAATGGTGTAGGGAGTAGTGAGAATTGTTTCGTTTTTTATTTTACTTTTATGATAACCTTGAACAAGATAAGCACCTTTTTCAAACAAAATCATACTGCCGAACGATTTTATTTGCATATATGCAAAAAAATTATTACCTTTGCGCGGATTTTTGTGTAAAAAATAATTATTAACCATAAAAAACGAACTTATTTATGTTTGAAAATCAACCAAAAGGTCTGTTTGCATTGGCACTTGCCAACACAGGCGAACGATTTGGCTACTACACCATGTTAGCCGTATTTGCGCTATTCTTGCGTGCGAACTTCGGATTAGAAGCTGCCACCGCAGGACAAATCTATTCTACTTTCCTTGCGTTGGTGTATTTCTTGCCACTCGTAGGCGGTATCTTGGCTGACAAGATTGGCTACGGCAAGTGCGTAACCATCGGTATCATGGTGATGTTCCTCGGATATATCCTGCTGGCGATTCCATTGGGCGCAGGCGGCACCGCTATGGGTGCGATGATTGCAGCGTTGGTACTCATCAGTTTCGGTACTGGCTTGTTCAAGGGTAACTTACAAGTAATGGTAGGTAACCTCTACGACGATCCTAAATACGCTGACAAGCGCGATGCTGCTTTCTCACTCTTCTACATGGCGATTAACATCGGTGCAATGTTCGCTCCTACCGCAGCCGTGAAGATTATGGATTGGGCACAAACCAGTCTTGGCGTGAGCGTAAACGACAGTTATCACTTTGCATTTATGGTGGCATGCGCATCATTGATACTCAGTATCGTCATCTACTATGCTTGCCGTCCTTGGTTCAAGCACGTAGAGAACTCTGCTAAACAAGCAGCTGCTACTGGTGCAAAAGTAGAAGAATTGACCCCAGAGCAAACCAAAAAGCGCATCGTGGCTCTCTGCCTCGTGTTCGCTGTGGTAATCTTCTTCTGGATGGCATTCCACCAAAACGGTTTGACACTCACCTACTTCGCTAACGAGTTCGTACAACCACTCTGCATTGGCGTACAAACCATGTGGTTTGATATCATCAACCTCGTGATGATTGTCATCATTGTATATGCAGGTTTCTCATTGGTACAAAGCAAGACTGCTAAAGCAAAAGTATTCTCTGGCGTGGCTATTGTGGCTGCATTGGGCGTATTGGCATACAAGTACCTCAATATCTCTCCAGAAGGAATTACCTTGAGCGCACCAATCTTCCAACAATTCAACCCATTCTATGTAGTGGCGCTCACTCCATTCAGTATGGCACTCTTTGGCGCACTCGCTAAGAAAGGCAAAGAACCATCTGCTCCACGCAAGATTGCGCTGGGTATGGTGGTGGCTACTATCGCCTATATCGTGATGGCTGTAGCTTGTGTTGGTCTTCTCACTCCTAACGCACAAGAGTTGGCTCGCGTAACTGGCGACCCAACCTTCGTGAATGCCAACGTGCTCATCTACACCTACTTGATTCTCACCTTCGCAGAGTTGCTTCTCAGTCCAATGGGTATCTCATTTGTTACCAAAGTGGCTCCTCCTAAGTACAAAGGTATGATGATGGGTGGCTGGTTCGTGGCTACCGCAATCGGTAACTACCTCGTATCTATCGGTGGTAACCTCTGGGGTGATATGCCATTGTGGGGCGTATGGAGCGTATTCGTAGGCGTTTGCGCTGTGGCTGCCATCTTTATGTTCGCAATGATGAAAAAACTCGAAGACGCAACGAAGTAATCTATGAACAATCTTATTCAAGCAATAACCGACTACACGACTACTCTGGAGCAGAAACTCTCTGCTCTAGAGGCGCGTGTGGCGCAACTCGAAGAAGCCAATGAGGCAATGAGGCGAGAAGGCGATGAGGCAAAAGCCTTGATAGCAACCTTGCAAGCCGAAGTGGCTGCATTGGCAGCTACAGGTGCTGTAGCTGCACAAGCTGCAGAACCAGAAGTAGAGATCGAACTCATCGTGGAAGAGGAAACCGAAAGTGAAAACGAAGAGGTGACAACTGAAAACGAGTTCGCTGAAGAGCCCGCAGAAAAGCAACAAGAGGAAGTTAAAGAAGAACTAGAAACGCTGGATATTATAGATACTCCAGAGGTAGAAGCACCGGTTGTAGAAGAACCAGTTGTGGCGCCAGCACCTGCTCCACAACCAGAAGCAACGGCAGAGCCAGTGGCAGAACTAATTGTAGAACTTGCGCCACAACCAGAAGTAAAGGCTGAGCCAGTAGCAGCTCCACAACCTGCTCCACGTCCTGTGCCACAACAAACATCGTTGTTTGGTGCGGCAGTAGAGGATATCCGCCAAGCCATCTCCTTGGGCGACCGTTTCCTCTTCCAACGCGAACTCTTTGCAGGCAATGGTGAGTTGATGCAAAAAACATTGGATGAAATTAACAATCTCGGTTCACTCAACGAGGCAATGGACTATGTGCTCGACAACTTCGATTGGGACAAAGAGTCCACCGCAGTACAACTCTTCGAGAACGTACTCAAGAGACGCTTCGCGTAACGTTTAGTGAACGCGCTTTCAGCGTTACTGTTTAGTGTTTAGAGAAAAAACATGTTATACATCGTACCTACACCCGTTGGAAATCTCGAGGACATCACTTTTCGTGCGCTCCGCGTACTGAAAGAGGTGGATTTGATTTTGGCTGAAGATACCCGCACGTCGTCTGTGCTGCTTAAGCATTACGATATCCATACACCACTGAAGAGCCATCATAAGTTCAACGAACATGAGACCAGCGATGACATGGCTACACGTATTGCAGCGGGTATGACTGTCGCACTCATCTCTGATGCGGGTACACCATGCATTTCTGATCCAGGTTTTATGCTCGTGCGCGCGTGTGTAGAAAAAGGAGTGGAAGTACAATGTCTGCCTGGTGCTACCGCTTTTGTGCCCGCCTTGGTGGATTCGGGCTTGCCCAACGACCGCTTCTATTTCGAGGGATTTCTCCCACAGAAAAAAGGTCGTCAGACACGCATGAAGATTCTCGCCGAGCAGACACATACGATGATTATCTACGAATCGCCCTTCCGCTTGGTCAAGACACTGGAGCAATTGGCAGAGGTGATGGGTGGCGAGCGCAGAGCCAGCGTTAGTCGCGAGATTAGCAAATTGCATGAGGATACCCAACGCGGGACACTCACGGAATTGGCAGCACACTACAAGCAAACACCGCCAAAGGGCGAGATCGTACTGATTGTAGAAGGAAAGAAAGAAGAAAAATAACATTACATATGAATTTAGAAGAAATACTTATCCCTAAAGTACAAGAAGCAGTCAAAAACTTGTACGGAGTGGAGATTACTCCTGCGCAAGTGCAGTTTCAAAAGACTCGCGCAGAGTTTGAGGGTGATATCACATTGGTGGTATTCCCATTTGTAAAAGCAGCCAAGAAGGCCCCAGTACAAGTGGCACAAGAGGTAGGCGAAGCACTAGTAGGCGAACTTGTAGAGCAATACAATGCGGTACAAGGTTTCCTCAACCTCAGCATTGCTCAATCCTATTGGTTGGAGCAGTTGCAAGGCATCGCAGCGGCAGACAACTATGGTCAACTGAGTCGCGGCGAAGAGGAGAAGCCACTGATGATGGTGGAATATTCATCGCCAAACACCAACAAACCATTGCACCTTGGTCACGTGCGCAATAACCTACTGGGTTATTCCATCGCGAAGATTCAAGAGGCCAACGGCTGGAATGTAGTCAAGACCAATATCGTCAACGACCGTGGTATCCATATCTGCAAATCGATGTTGGCATGGCAGAAGTTCGGCAATGGCGAGACACCAGAGACAAGTGGCAAGAAAGGCGACCACCTCATCGGCGACTACTATGTGCGCTTCGACAAGGAATATAAAGCTGAGATCAAAGAGCTCATGGCAGGCGGCATGGACGAGGAGACCGCTAAGAAAGAGGCTCCACTCATCAAAGAGGCACAGGCCATGCTTGTGAAATGGGAGCAAAACGACTCAGAAGTACGTGCACTGTGGCAAAAAATGAACGAATGGGTATATGCTGGCTTTGACGAGACATACGCGCAAATGGGCGTTGGCTTTGACAAGATTTACTACGAAAGCGATACCTATCTCGTGGGCAAAGGCGAAGTAGAACGCGGACTCGCCAAAGGCGACTTCTACCGCCGCGAAGACGGCTCAGTATGGGCAGACCTCGCGCAAAACGGTTTGGACGAGAAGCTCCTGCTCCGCGCAGACGGTACATCTGTGTATATGACCCAAGATATTGGTACTGCGAAGCTTCGTTTCCAAGACTACCCTATCAACAAGATGGTGTATGTAGTTGGTAATGAGCAAGAATACCACTTCAAGGTGCTGAGTATCCTGCTCGATCGTCTGGGTTTCCCATTCGGCAAGGAGTTGGTGCACTTTAGCTATGGTATGGTAGAGCTTCCAAACGGCAAGATGAAGAGCCGCGAAGGTACGGTAGTAGATGCCGACGACTTGATGGCACAGATGATTGCCGATGCGAAAGAGATTTCTAAAGATAAGGTCAATACCCTACCCGACATCACCGAAGAGGAAGCTAACGAGATCGCTCGCATGGTAGGTCTAGGTGCGCTGAAGTACTTTATCCTGAAGGTAGATCCACGCAAGAACATGCTATTCAATCCAGAAGAGAGTATCGACTTCAACGGCAACACAGGACCTTTTATACAATACACGTACGCGCGTATACAGAGTGTGCTCCGCAAAGCGGGAGAACAACCAGCCGTATCGCCTAATAACCTTATCGCTTTATCGCCTAAAGAACTCTCCCTCATCCAACGCCTAGTGGATTATCCTGCAGCAGTACGTCAAGCAGGCGATGAGTTCTCACCAGCTGTGATTGCCAACTATGCATACGCATTGGCTTGTGACTTCAACAGTTTCTACCACGATCATAGTATCTTGAACGAGGCCGATGCAGACAAAAGAGTATTGCGTCTCTTGCTTTCACAAACCGTGGCTAAGGTAATCAAGAGCGCTATGGCATTGCTCGGCATTGAAGTACCTAATCGCATGTAATCGAACATATTCACTCCGCTTTTCCTGCCCTATCCCTTCGACAAAGGTATAGCAATGGTATAGAAAAGATGGTGAAAATAAACACAACAAAAAAACGGCATGTCAATCGACATACCGTTTTTTATTATACTCAGAAAGATTACTCTGCTGTTTCCTCTTTCTTAGCAGCTTTCTTGGTAGCCTTCTTTGCTGGTTTCTCTTCAGCAGCCATAGAAGCCTTCAAGTCAGCCAATACGCTCAAGTCACCAAGAGTGGTTTTCTCCATCTTTGGCAACTCTGGTTGTGCCTCTTTCTTAGGAGCAGCCTTAGCCTCTTTTACAGGAGCCTCTTTGCGCTCTTCCCAAGTGCGGAGGTGAGAAAGAAGGATACGTTTAGCATCGCGGTTGAACTCAATTACCTTAAAGTTCATAGTGTCACCTACAGCTACAGGGCTCTTGTCTTCCTTTTGGAGGTGACGAGTGGTGCAATAGCCTTCAACGCCGTCCTCGAGTACTACAACAGCACCCTTGTCAGCAACCTCTGCTACCTTACCCTCAACGATGGTATCAACACCATACTTCACTGCGAGCTCTTCCCATGGATTCTCCTCCAATTGTTTGTGACCGAGTGAGAGACGACGGTTCTCTTTGTCGATTTCGAGTACAGCAACCTCAATCTCAGCACCGATTTGAGTGAACTCATTAGGATGTTTGATCTTCTTGGTCCAACTGAGGTCGCTGATGTGGATTAAGCCGTCAACGCCTTCCTCAATCTCAACGAATACGCCGAAGTTGGTGAAGTTACGTACTTTAGCAAAATGACGTGTACCAACAGCATACTTGGTATCAATATTCTCCCATGGATCAGCTTTGAGTTGCTTCAAGCCGAGTGACATCTTACGCTCGTCGCGGTCGAGTGTCAATACTACAGCCTCTACCTCGTCGCCTACTTTCAAGAAGTCGTTTGCAGAACGGAGGTGTTGGCTCCAGCTCATCTCGCTTACGTGGATCAAGCCCTCTACACCAGGAGCAACCTCTACGAATGCTCCGTAGTCAGCCATTACAACTACTTTACCGCCAATCTTATCACCTACTTTGAGGTCTGCTTGGAGAGCCTCCCATGGGTGAGGAGTAAGTTGCTTCAAGCCAAGAGCGATACGTTTCTTCTCATCATCGAAGTCAAGGATAACAACGTTGATCTTTTGTCCTTCTGTGAGCAACTCTTTAGGATCGCTCACACGACCCCAACTGAGGTCAGTGATGTGGATCAAACCATCTACACCGCCCAAATCCATGAACACACCGTATGCCATGATAGCCTTAACGGTACCTTCAAGCACTTGACCTTTCTCCAAGTGAGAAATGATTTCTTTCTTTTGTGCTTCGAGTTCTGCCTCGATAAGCGCTTTGTGAGATACTACTACATTGCGGAAGTCAGGATTAACCTTAACAATCTTGAATTCCATAGTTTTGCCTACGAATACATCGTAGTCGTGGATAGGCTTAACGTCGATTTGGCTACCTGGCAAGAATGCCTCTGTGCCAAGGATATCAACGATCATACCGCCCTTAGTGCGGCACTTGATGTAACCCTTAACCACTTCATTATTATCCAATGCTTCGTTTACGCGATCCCAGCTGCGAGCAGCGCGTGCCTCTTTGTGAGAAAGTACCAATTGACCTTTCTTGTCCTCTTGGCTCTCTACGTAAACCTCTACTTTGTCACCAACTTTCAAATCTGGGTTGTAGCGGAACTCAGCAGCTGGCACGATACCATCTGACTTATAACCTACGTTTACAACAACCTCGCGTTTGTTGATGGACATTACGGTACCTTCTACTACCTCTTGATCTTTGATAGCGTTGAGGGTCTCGTCATACTTTTTGAGTAATTCTTCGTTTTGTGTGCCTTTTGATTCGTTCTCAAAAGCATCCCAGTCGAAGTTCTGGAGTGAAAGATTTTCTGCCATTTTAGCAAATGTTTTGAAAAGCCTCATAGCCTAATTACCTTAGGACCTAATCGCCTTCCGATTTAAAAGTTAAACAATAATATTCTGCTTTTTTCTCGCGCGAGCGAACCATACATATACTCCACCCACAAAAAAGCGTGCAAAATTACAACAAAATTTTGATATGTGCAAATATTTTTGTACTTTTGCAGCACTTTTCTAAATTTTGTGATAAAATACATTACAATTCTATGAAACATACATGGACATATGCTAACATTGGCGGCAACACGCGCGTTATCATCAAAAATGGTAAAGATATTCAGCACTTGGCTGAATTAGACGAAAAATTATGGACTGTCTTAGCCTGCCCAGTATCGGGGTTGGAAATACCAGATGAGAGTCTTGCACTCATTGACCACAATCATGATGCCAAGATTCACATCCAAGACGTAGTGGCAACTGCTCAATGGCTGTGCGACACATTGCAAAATCCTGACATTCTCCTCAAAGGTAACGACACATTACCTCTCGAAGCCATCAAGGATGAGGCGATATTAGCAGTAGCCACTCCGTTAGCGGAAGGTGGCATGGTATCGCTTGCTGCCGTCAAAGCAGCAATAGCCAACGTGAGTGTAGAGCAACAACCATTGCCTGAAGCTCCCTACCCTGCTGACGTGATGGCAGCCTACAAGGCATGCCAAGAGGCATATGGTCAGTATTTCCAAACGGCTAAACTGCAATCCTTGGGTTTAGCCACTCTTCCTGCCGATGCCGCAGCACCTGGTCTGACCGAGGAGCAGTTCACCGAGATGGGTAAAAAGATTGTCGAGTACGAAGCTGCCAAAGCAGCCGCTGAAGCTGCTAACGCTGGCGCCATTGCTGCTGCCAAAGCAGTATATCAACCATTGGAAAAACTGCTATTGCTCTGCCGCGATTTCTGCACTTTGCTCCGCAATTTCGTTAGTTTCCAAGACTTCTATGCCAAACGTGGCAAAGCGCTTTTAGGACGCGGTGCCAGCGATGAAACACCTTGGGCTATCTTCCAAGCTGGTACATTAGTGATCGACCAACGCGCCTGCAATCTCTGCTTGCGCGTGAATGACATGGCAAAGCACAATGCACAGGCACCCGATAGTGGTATGTTCCTCATCTATTGCCAATGTACATTGCACGCTACAGGCGAAAAGATGCAAATCGTTGCAGCCATGACTATAGGTGATATCCGCCACTTAAAGGTAGGCAAGAATGCTCTCTTCTACGACCGTCAAGGTCGCGACTGGGAAGCAGAAGTGGTGAAGATCATCGACAATCCAATCTCCATCGGTCAAGCATTTTGGAGTCCTTATCGCAAGTTGGGCGATTGGGTGAGCGGATTGATTACCAAGTCCGCAGCAGAGAAGGAAAAGAAATCTTTTGCGGATATGACTACCAAGTTACAAACCACTCCAGCTGCAGGTGCAGCACCAGCCGCAGCACCGCAACCTGCTCCATTCGACATCGCTAAGTTCGCTGGTATCTTTGCTGCCATCGGTATGGCTGTAGGATACATAGGTAGTTTCTTCACGAGTTTAGCTCTAGGCTTGAAAGGTCTTGGCTGGTGGGGTTGGTTGGTGATTCCTGGCTTGTTATTGGTAATCAGTGGTCCTTCCATGATTCTTGCTTGGATGAAACTCCGCAAACGCAATCTTGCGCCACTCCTCAACGCCAACGGATGGGCTATCAACGCAGATGCGATTGTCAATGTGCTATTTGGCAATACGCTTACCGAGCAAGCGCAATACCCAATCTTGAAGCTCAACGACCCACACGCTAAGGTCAAGAAACTAACCGCTGGTGGCAAATGGAGCATTGCTATTGCTGCCATATTGCTGGGCATTGCGATTGCTGTTCTTACCATGTATTGGCTTGGTTTTCGCATAGTTTGGTGCACATGCTAATGTCCCGAAGATACCCTGAAGATACCCCGAAGATAGCTTTTGAATAACAACTATTAAAACGACATAAAACGATTGTGTTAACCAACGCTGAACAACAAGAAATCTTGCGTCGCCGCACCTTTGCGATTATTTCGCACCCTGATGCGGGTAAAACGACGCTTACCGAGAAACTCCTGCTCTACGGAGGTGCTATTCACGTAGCGGGAGCCGTAAAAAGCAATAAGATTCGCAAAACTGCCACCTCCGACTGGATGGAGATTGAGAAGCAACGTGGTATCTCCGTGGCTACTTCTGTCATGGGTTTTGACTACAACAACTACCACATCAATATCCTTGATACCCCTGGTCACCAAGACTTTGCGGAGGACACTTTCCGCACGCTGACTGCTGTGGACTCGGTAGTGATTGTGATTGACTCCGCCAAAGGTGTGGAGACACAGACCCGTCGCCTCATGCAAGTCTGCCGCATGCGCAAGACCCCTGTGATGGTGTTTGTCAATAAGATGGACCGCGAGGGTAAAGACCCATTCGACCTCATGGACGAGGTGGAGAGCGAACTCGGCATACATGTGCGCCCACTATCGTGGCCTATCAATAGCGGCGAGCGATTCAAAGGCGTGTATAATATCTTCCAATCTACCCTCGACCTCTATACGCCCAATAAGACGCAAGTCACTGATTCACTGCGTTTTGACGATGTTACTGACCCACAAATTGCGCAGCTCGTAGGCGAGCAAGATGCCATGAAGCTGCAAGAAGATTTGGAGATGATTGAGGGTGTGTATAATCCTTTCTCTCGTGAAGACTATTTAGCAGGCGATTTGGCTCCTGTGTTCTTTGGCTCGGCGTTGAACACCTTTGGTGTGAAAGAACTCTTGGAGTGCTTTGTGCAGATTGCTCCTTCGCCACGACCAGTGGAGGCAATGGAGCGTAAGGTCGAACCGATGGAAGATGGATTTACGGCTTTCTGCTTTAAAATCCACGCCAATATGGACCCCAACCACCGCTCGTGTATTGCCTTCTTCAAGATATGTAGCGGTAAGTTCCTGCGTAACACCTATTATAAACACGTGCGCGAGAACCGCCAGATGCGTTTCTCGGCTCCTACCTGCTTTATGGCGCAACGCAAAGAGACTGTGGATGAGGCATTTGCAGGCGATATAGTAGGTTTGCCAGATACGGGTAACTTCAAGATTGGTGACACCCTAACTGCAGGTGAAAATCTCCACTTCAAGGGCTTGCCATCCTTCTCGCCAGAGATGTTTAAGTATATTGAGAACGCCGACCCAATGAAGCAAAAGCAATTGGAGAAAGGCGTCAACCAACTCATGGACGAAGGTGTGGCGCAGTTGTTTGTCAGCCAGTTCAACGGCCGCAAGATTGTCGGTACGGTAGGACAACTGCAGTTTGAGGTGATTCAGCACCGTCTTGAGCATGAGTACCAAGCCAAATGCCGTTGGGAGCCATTGCAAATGTACAAGGCATGCTGGATAGAGTCGGACAACGAAGCCGAACTGGAGATGTTCAAGAAACGCAAAGCGCAGTATATGGCAAAGGACAAAGAAGGACGCGATGTCTTTATGGCAGATAGCGGCTATGTATTGCAGATGGCGCAGAACGACTATAAGAACATTAAGTTCCACTTTACCAGTGAATTTTAAGCACCATTTTAATCCTTATCTTTCCCTTTGTAATTACGTACCATATACGTAGGATATACGTAACATATACGTAAGATAACCGAGAGAGGAACCAAGGAACATCAATAAAAGAACCCTACATACATATCTTCTTAAAAAGGTTGCTCATTATTATGCACTTCGCGCTCATTATTGAGCGCGATTTTTTTGTTACTTGATTCACTCATGACAATGTTCCTCCGCACCTATTCCCATCACTTGTCTATTGCTCGGCGATTTCCCGCCGAGTGTTACTTGCCTCTACACCCTACACTATAAAAAATCGCCTAAAAAGCGATTTTTCTTGCTCAATTCAAAATAATTCACTACCTTTGCAGCGTGAACCTGCGCCGAGGGATGTCTGCACGTCATCGGCGGGGGAGCAGACATATTAAAAAGGCGTTTATTGACGCTCTGTTCTGACGTTTTGAAACTTCGCAACCTTCAATTGTATGCAGGACTTAGCAACGGTAGATGTCCTACGGGATATAGATTATCCCTCTTGTGCCTATTGGGTGCACTGTTTGCGTATTTATATGCGCACACGCGTACTTTAACTTGAAAACAGCACGAGAGTATATTTATATTCGGCGTGGACTTCAGCGTTGTCGGTCTCATACAATGGGCAATGCGAAGGCCTCAAAACGTGGAACGACAACAGTCGGACTCCACGCTTTTTTTATATCTATACTTGATAGACAAAAAAGAAAATAAATAACATGAAGAGAGTTTTCAGCTTAATACTAGTAATTAGTCTATTTAGTGGATTGCATGCTGATGTTTGTTCTAATTGGAAGGTTAATTTAAACCAATCATCCACTTCATTATGCATGCCCAGAACATTAGATTTAGTAGTAAATATAGTACATGATAGTTTACAATTAGATTCATGTAAGTATGAATGGTATATTAAAACACCATCATCAACTTCCTATGTTGTGTTTTCTACTAACAATGCAACATCGTATGCGTTTAATGATGCAGGTAGTTACAACGTATATTCAAAAGTTTATCCTAATGATTGTCTACCTATTTATACTGATACGATAGAGTTTATTAGATATGAACAACTTATCCCTAGTTCTATTATAGGTGAACAAACAATTTGTTATAATACAATTCCCTCTTCTATCTCTCAATTAACGCCTCCTATAGGAGGTGATGGTGTGTACACCTATCAATGGCAGGAGAGAATTGCTGGTGATTGGAAAGATATAACAGATGCAACCTCAACTACATATACACCTCCAGCACTAAAACAGACTACTACTTACCGCCTTAAGATTACCAATACTTGTGGTATTGTTTATTCAAATGAACTAACAATCACCGTTCGTCCTGCATTAAGTGCACCTATCATATCAGACTACAACGAAACAATCTGCTATGGGACATCACCTACTCAATTATCAGTGGAAACTCCAGCAATAGGAGGCGATGACGACACTTTCACCTATCAATGGCAAGAATCTGTTGATAATATAACATTCACCGATATCGAAGGAGCTATCGAGACTACCTATCAGCCAGATGCATTAACACAAGATCGTTACTATCGCGTTATCGCTTCGTCTAATCAAGGATGTGGCAGTATATATTCCTCTAATATTACTAAAATCTCTGTGCTAGATGATCTTAAGATAACTGCGGTCGGTACAGAACCACTTTGCTATATGTCTAGCGGAGAGATCAAAGTTATGGCTACTGGAGCAGGTGATGATTATACATATCAATGGCAAGAGTCCATGGATAGTATCACATTTACCGATTGTCTAAGTAATGCAAATGCTGCCACATACCAAACGGCTCCATCAGTTGCTGGCACTTACTATTATAGATGTGTTGTTAGTCCAACATACGGTTGTGTTTCCAAAACGAGTGACGTCATTACAGTAAAAGTATACGAAGATGTTACTCCAAGTGTGATTACAGGAGCAGACACTATATGCTTTGGTTTTATTCCAGAACCCTTAACTATTCAAACTCCAGCATTAGGTAGTGATGGTGTATTCACATACGCATGGATGCAAAGGGTCGATGGAACTTCAGTCTTTACATATATCCCTGGCGCAACATCCACCACATATGCACCTCCAGCATTGTCAAAAACGACTGATTATAAACTAGAGATTACTAATACTTGTGGCATCTATGAATCGAATATTATTCAAGTATATGTTCGTAATCAATTGTCAGCCCCCATCATTGTTGGCGAAACGGATACAATTTGTTACAACACTATTCCTGAACAACTGACATGCACGCAAGAAGCATTAGGTGGCATTGATGATTCATTCATCTATCAATGGCAAGAATCTGCAGATGGTCAAACATATACTGACATACTGGGTGAAAACAACTTATCCTACCAACCAGGTGCATTGCTAACAAAGCATTTTTACCGTTTGCAAGCCTCCTCTAATAAGCATTGTGGCGTATTGTATTCTAATATCATAGAAGTTAATGTGTTCGATAGTTTACGAATTATTGCTACCACCACAAGCCCAATCTGCTTCATGAACTCTGCATATATGGAAGTTGAAGTGACTGGAGGGGGAAGTCTTTATTCATTCCAATGGCAACAATCTAGTGATAGTATACATTTTGTAGATATACCAAATGGTACATCTTCTAACTATACCACATCTGCTTTAGCGAATGGTACATACTATTATCGTTGCATCGTAACAAGTACTAAGTGTGGTGTATATTCACGAATAAGCAATGTGATTCGTGTTGATGTTTTCGAGGCATTATCACCTGGAACCATTATGGGGGTGGATTCTACATGCTATGGCTATGCTCCTAATGGTGAATTAACGACACAAACTGCTCCATCTGGTGTCGATGGTAATTATTCATATCAATGGCAACTGCGTACCACTGCTGAGTGGAAAAATATTATTAATGCCAATCAAACCACATATAGTCCTACAGCTTTATTTGAACCGACGGAGTATCGTCTACAAGTCGCTTCCGTCTGCGATACATTATATACAAATAGCATTGCTATTAAAATTAATCCATTGCCAGAAATACAATATATATCAGGGCCTAAAGAGGTTTGCTATAACCAACATGAAATATATTCTATTGACCTACTCAACGATGGTTATACTTACCAATGGTATATTAACAACAATCATGGTGAAATAAATACAGAGACGCTTAATACCACCTATGTAGAAATATTATGGAAAGATCCAAATCAAAAAGATGCAGTAGTACTATTAATTACCAATGATATCACCGGATGTGAGCGTAGTATCATCTATGACATCGCTATTTGTAACGAAACTGCTCCTGACCGCACTACCATTGTGCGTAAACCTAATAGCGATATTTTGGTGTGCCAAGAGGACAGGGATATCTATTACGAATGGGGATATACCGATAAGATTAGTCAACAGGAATATTCTATAGAGAATTCGAACCAAAGATATGTGTTATTGCCGCATGGTTTTGATGATTCGAATTATGACTATTGGTTAACTCTTCGCTATGATGCATCATCTAAATGCTATAGCAGAAGTTATTACACAGAGGAGAACGATAGTTTAATCATTCAAACTGGCAATGTGGTATCTGTACCATCATTAATACACAAACGAATTCCTATAGTTATACAGAATGACAACATGGAGAATGTAATAACTGAGATTTATACCATTAGCGGTCAACTCTATGGTAGACATGCACTAGGTAACACCAATTATATCAGCACTACATTACCTTTTGATTTGTCATCAGGAATGTATATCATGCGGGTGCAAATCGGAACTTATGTAGAAACCTTTAAATTGATTGCACAATGAGAAAGATATTTCTAATAATAGTTGGTATATTTGTACTCCTATCTTCTACCGCGGCACAAACTATCAAGCCTGTTCAGTTGAAAAGTGCTAGAATGGCTGCTTATCAATGGATAAGGGATTATAATATCTATGCAGAAATGGCAGAAAGGCGTAATCCTACCAAGAAATTTATCAGCCTTTTTGATGCAGACGAGATACAGATTGTGAATGATTATTTGCCATCTATCTCTGACAAGGGTTCTATGATTTCTGTTCTGGATTATGCCAAACTAGTGTCTAATAAGTCTTCGATGTATAAGATGCAGTTCGATATTTCAGATGCAAATATCGTTTTGGAAAGCCAACTAGATCGTAATACGATTGAGCTTATTGTTGAATTCAAGAAAAGGATTGAATTTTCTGAAAGAGATAGTTATGGAAATAATCGTTTTGAGTATCCAGAAAAACATTACACCGCTCAAGTCACACTTCATTACGATGTACGTCAAGAAGAAATAGTAGCCGTCGCATTGGAGTCGGAGGACAATTTTGAATCTATCATGATTCTACATGAAGAATTTGCCGAAGAAGTTAATAAATATACCGATGTTGGTGAACTTGAGCAATATTGTAGACGTATGACAACTCCTTTGATTAAGTGGTCATATGCTCCGTTTGATTTTGACGAACAGATTTTTCATTATCAGCAAGATACTATCAAGAGTCACTTGCATTTTGGATTGGATGGTGGCCTATCATTTGCGGCAGCTAAAATAGAGGCCCCAAGAGCTAACTTGTGTAATGATTTAGGCGGTACATATGGTATCAATATAGGTATGTATCACCAACTAAGTTATAAGAATAATCAGCGTTGGGGTTTTGAGTATGACCTTCATATTTATTGTGTAGGATTAGGAATAAGTGGCATTTATGAAGATGCCTACATGGCAATAGACCCAGACGGAGGAGCCTATAAACGAATGATTCAGTTGACAGATTATGTAGAGCGAATTAACCGTATTGCCTTAGAATTACCTATTGCTTTTCGCTTCGATTACATGTTGCGCAATGATTTGAGCTTGTATACTCGATTTGGAGTAGATCTCTCTTATGATGTCTATCAGACTACTAAAGTTAGTGCGCATGCCAACTATTCTGGTTATTATGATTGGTTGTTCGGTGTTACTATAGACCAAAATGGTATCTATGATTTTGGCCAATTTGATCTGCAGACGACAGCGAATAATACATCGCTTAATAGCTTGTCTTTTGGCGCATTTTTGGGGCTGGGTGTACAATACTTTATTCCAGATTCTAAATGGTCGCTCCAATGTGGTTTGCACTATGGGTGTAAGGTTTATAATGGATTATCAAAGTCCGATGAGGTCCATTTGTCAGACAATATCAATGATTGGCAATCCGCTACAGCATTATATAAATACTTTTTTGGACAGAGGTTTTCTGCGCAAATACAGTTGAATTATAATTTCTAACAAAATAAAAATTACAAAAATGGCAAAATTTAAATGTTCAGATTGTCGTAAATTTTTTGATGGTGATATGGCTACAATGCAGTGTCCTCATTGTGGTAGTACAAATTTCAAAAAAGCAGGTCCTGCAATTCCTTGGAAAATAATTGGAATTGGTGGTGCTGTAATCGCAGCAGTTATTATTCTTGTAGCGTTACTTGGAGGCCCTGATAGCCCTATCGCATCTATGCAAGAGAAGGGCGGCCAGGTACTAGACATTGAAGTGAAAAATGTAAAGGAGTCGAAGCTTAGAAGCGATTATAAGATTGTTGTATACGATGAGACAAATTCGATTCACCAAACCTTGAATTTCAATGGCAAAACGAACTTAATTCGTTATGATATCTCTTATATGTTATCAGGAACTTGTTATAATTTTGCCTTGGAACGTAAAGATGGAAAACGTATAGAAAACCTTAAATGGGAGACCTCTACGCAATATTGTGTACCTCTACCTCCTGTTAAACCGGTTATTAAATCTATTGAAATCGGTGCTGCGGATCCTGATCGTCAAGTCTATAAAAAAGTAACAATCCATATGGAAGAGGAAGGAGATTTTACTTATGTAATTGGAGATACAAGACAATCTTCGCCTGTCTTTGTTGATTTAAAACCTGGTGAATATACCGTATTTGTTTCGAATACAAATGGTGCAGAAACGTCTCAAGATTTAATTTTAAGAAAAATCAGACGTTTGCCTCCTCCTTTGACACTCGCTCAAATTCAAGAGGTGTTTGACAAAGTATCTAGAGGCGCAATGTCTGCATCTGTTGCCCAGGACTCTCTCGCAAATGGTAACGTCAACCTCATTTCTCCTATTCAACCAGGTGATATCAAAACATTGTGGGGAGCCCTAATGGAGGCATCGATGGGTGAATATTTTGTGGTTGGTAGCTTCCAAAATAACCCTTCAACAAACAAAATAAAATCAGGTTCATTAAGGATTTCAAGAAAATGATGAAACGTTTTGCTTTATTGTTGCTTATGACAATGAATGTTTTTGTTCTATTTGCGCAAAATCATTTTGTCTATGTTCGTTATAGTCCAAAAGATGGTAATGTATCGCCTGTCATCTCTGCTATTGAGCAAATTCAGAATCAAGCGTATGGGCAGGTTGCGATTTTTGTTAGCAAAGCCTCTACTCCTTTCATTGTTACTACGGAAAAAGAATGGAGTGAAGCTCGTGAAAATCTTTTAGGTATGCAGGTAGAGTATGATTATTATCCACAAGAGGAGGCAAGCTTGTTAAATACGTATTTTGCGCAATTTTTTAAAGAAACGGTATCGCCTTCTTTACATATTACAGGAGATGATGATAGAAGTTGGACTGTAACATTTATAGTTTCTGAGAGTATGTTGCAATCATCGGAATTTGAATATGTGGCAGAAAATATTTGCGTGAATGAATTGCTAGATCGCATGGACGTAGAAATACTTACGTACAACGATGATAGTAGTTTGTCTTCAGCCAATATACCAGAGAGTAAGTTGTTTTTATATAATAATTAATACCCTATGAAAAAAAATATTTATAAAACTTGTCTATTACTAATATTTAGTGTATTTGCCACAAACATAATGGCGCAAATGACATTGCCAGATTATGCGATGGGTATTCCTAAGGTTTTTCTTGATGAGGAAGAATCTTGGAATTGGGAACAGATTGCCAATGAAAGAATTTGGGGCGAGAGTTCTAACCAATTTTGGCGTGTCTATGTAGATAGAGATGGCGTGAAAGCATATGACTCACCTAGATCAAATTCTCGCGTAGTGAAGACATTAAAATTTATGGATCCAAATGATTTGTTCTATGTCGCAGACGAACAAAATGGATACTTGTTATTGTATACCGAGAAATATCAGCAGAAAAATTTGGAAATTTCTAGTAATGCAAAGGCTGTAGGATGGGTCTCTGTAGATGAATTGCTATTATGGTCGACATGCCCCCGTACTATGTCCCAAATATATCAAAAAGCAGTTATCTTGAAAGATCCTGAAGAAGTTCAAAATAAGAGAGACTTAGATATTGTGTCACCGGAATTCAGCAAGTCTCCTTATGAGATGATTTCTACCAAACGCCGTGCTGTAGATCTAGAATTTTATTTCGTATTTAAAACTGTAAACGGTGCTGCTCTACTGTTGGAGGACAATAAGATAACTACGAGTCTAACCTCCGCAAAAAAAGGATGGATGAAGCGTGGATTATATACATTATGGAATGATCGTTTATGCTACGAACCTAATTTTGGAGAGGAAGTTGAAGGTGCGCAAGCCGCAATCTTTGCCAGCACTCAAGCAGCTCAAGAATTTAAAGCTACAGGTGAAATATCTATATATAATAATCCCCTTTGGAAAGAAACGTTAGGATCGAAACGATGGTCGCCCAAGAAAGTCCGTTTCCCTGTAATAGATATGGGTGGAAGGTATATTGCACAGGTAGGTACTATCAGCTCTTTGGGATCGGGAACATCTAACACATCTGCACCATCACCTCAGGAAGAAGAATGGGAAAAAGTATCTAAAAAGATAGAAGAATATGAATCCAAACTGAGCAATACAAATGTAGTCTTTGTTATGGATGGTACTAGTAGTATGAAGAAATATTACCAGCCAATGGCAAAAGCACTAGAGCAAGCTATGCTTCAAAATGAGATGCAAGGGGCAAATATGAATTTTGGTGCGGTTGTTTATCGAAATTACGCGGACGAGAAAACTGGACGTCTTGTGGAAACAAAGCAGCTCACCAAAGACTATATGTCGGTTGCGCAATGGCTTGTCAGTCGTGAATGTAGATCTATAGGTCAAAGTCATTATGAAGCTATACTCTATGGCTTGGAAACTGCCATAAATCAGATGAAATGGCGTAAAGAAAATAGCAATTTCATAATACTCGTGGGAGATGCTGCAAATGCACTACCAGATGCCAAAGGAAAAACAATTGAGAGCATCTCAGCTAAATTGGCAGAGAAAGGAATTAATCTAGTTGTATTCCAAGCCAATCATATGGATCATTCTGCTTACCACGAATTTGGTTTACAAACCCAGAAATTGATGTTCAATGCATTGTATGAAATTACGGGAAAGAAAGTAAAACGTTCAGATTTTACATTGTCGAACCAACTATATAACTATAAAAATACCGATCTTTACATGGTTGTTTCTGCAGGTTTCCGATTCGCTGAGATTAACAAACAAGAGTCCGAGTCCAATTTGCGCAATTTGGTAGAGGATAAAATTGTTGATTTTAAGCGTCAAACAGAAACAAATATTGCACTTCTTAAAGAGATTTTAGATGGTTTAGCAGGAGAAAGACCAGAAACCGGAAGTGAAACGACGGATTTTGATGAACAAGGTGTTACGGAATATCTCAAAAATGTAATAGGATTGAGTGATAAGGAAATAAAGGCGATAAAAGATAGAGGAATGACATTAAAAATCAAAGGATATGCAACTCGAGTAGCAGGAAATACAGAGGTGTTTACAACCAGTGTGTTTATGGCTAAATCTGAGTTACAATTGCTAATACAAAGTCTTTCTTCTGTCAATAAAGAAGTTTCAGACAATTTAAGAAAAGATTTGCAGGATGCGCTGAAAAAACTGGTCATGAGTTATATGGGCGAAAATGCAAATGCTGATGAGATGTCTGTAGATGAGGTGATGGCTACGGTTACTGGATTAACTTCTACGATCGGAAGAAAAGTATTGCCAAATGTAAATATACGTGATATTACAAACCCTAGCAGAATTTCAGAGTCTCAGATTGAAGATTTTATGCGTGGTATAGAGAGAGATGTAAACCGCTTGAAGAAATTGAGCGAGGATAAGTCTTGCTATTTTGAGAGTTCGAACAGTTTGCGATATTATTATATATTAATTGAGGATATGCCGCTGATGGCAGACTAAGAAAACAGACCATGTATGGAAAATATATTTGAAATTCAAAACTTAAAGTGCTCTTACAAAAAGACGGGTGATCCGAGCGACTTAGTGCTAGAGATAGATTCGCTTCAGATTCCTAAAGGTAAGGTGGTGTTTTTTGTAGGACCTTCTGGTGTGGGAAAAAGTACAATATTGGAAACATTGGGTTTTATGAATAAGACTATTGTTTCTGTTGATACTTTCAACTATTGTGGTCAAGACGTTAAGAACGTTTGGGAGTGGGATGACAATAAAATTTCGGATTTTAGAAACTCAGAGTTCTCGTTTGTCTTCCAACAGTGTAATTTGATGGATAATTTTACAGCTTATGAGAATGTGATGGCTACTGCACTAATTCAAGGAATGAATTGGAATGAGGCTCGCAAGAAAACTCATCATGTTTTGGAGCTGATGAAACTTCCTGCAAATGAAGATCGTCCTATTTATGAATATTCTGGAGGTCAACGCCAACGCCTAGCGTTTGCTCGAGCCATATTGCCAACCTTTAATGTAATTTTTGGCGATGAGCCTACAGGTAATCTAGATCCTAAAACTGCAGAAAACCTAATGGAACTATTAACAGCTGTTGTGCGTAAAGAGAATGTTTCCGCCATAATTGTGTCGCATGATATGCACTTGGCAGTAGATTATGCTGATTTGATTGTGCAGATTCAACGTGTAGCAATAGAGGAAAAGGAGGGGAAACTCCAAGAGGAGAGATACAAAGGCGTGATCAATGCATCTAGTTTTTATGAGAAACTGGAGAATCAACAATGGTTGCATTGTGGACATGAATATACAAAAAATGACTTGTTAATAAAACTTATGGAGGAAATGCGATGAAAGGAAAAGATGCAATCAACCTCTTTCTTGCTAAAGAAGGAGAACAATTGAAAGGTAAAAAGAAATTCAATTTCTGGGTACTTGCTACCATATTCTTCGTTGCTATTATGAGTATAGGATTTGGAAGTGCTAGTATGGAGTATTTGCAATATAAGATGGAGGATCCTTTCATCAACTGGGTAGACATAATTGCTAGACAGCGAGTTTCAGACAAGTCCAAGATGCCTTTGGAGGAATTTCTGAACGATTCGACTATGCAGTCAGTACTTCAGTTTTCGCAACCAGAGGATAATTATGTCTTGAATATAGACTTCAGGCATCAGATAAAAAACAAGAATGTGCAGATGCAAGGTAGAAGTGTTGATGCACAAAGTTCTATTCTTCCTAAAATTTTGGATGGCTCAAATGTGGTAGCAAATCGTGATTTGCCACTCAGCAATAGAGAACTTGGGTTGATTGTAACCCAAGCAGCTTTGAAGGAATTAGGATACGATGAAATACCTGCGTTTATAGAATTATCATTAGCTTATGACTCTACATCTTGCAATGAATTGGGGATTACAGGTGCTGTAAATGGTTCATATCCAGTTGCATTCCCAATAAAGGCCGTAGTAAATCAATTGCCAGGTATGGTTTCATTTTTATTTACAAATCGTTTTTTATATGATTATAGTTCTAGTAACGAAACATCATGGGATATTACTGAGGAGGAGTATAATCAAGCACTTTACTTAGTGGGTGCAGATGTAGATATGCGTATAGTAAAGACATCCATTGAGAACATGGGCTATATTGTTTCTCAAGAGCCATATCGAAATTCGTGGGATAACGAATTGTGTTGCTTGATGATTGAAACTGACTCTTACGAAGGTGAACCTGCTAAGCGTTTGACTGAATTAGCAAATCAATATGTGAATCCTGACAATGGCATTTTTCGTATATACAATTTCCAACCTATTACGAGTTATCAAACGGATCGCCCCACCTATCTGTCTGTGCAAATTCAAAATCTAGAAAGTATACGTTTATTTCAAGCAGAATTGTATGAACAGTGCGGTATTAAATTGGAAATGTCTAGCATAGACCAAAAAAGTAATTTCCAATTTGTTCAACGTATGGGTACTATTTTGTCTTGGTGTATTATTGCTATTGCAGTTTTATTTATATGTTTCTTTATTTACTTCATGCTCAATACGCACTTCCAGCGAATCGAAGGTAATTTAGGCACTTTTAAAGCTTTTGGTATCCAAAATAAGATTTTGTACTATATATATATCAATCTTTTGATGCGTATTACCATTGGTGCATATTTCCTTGCGATGGGTTTAGGTTTTTTAATAACCTCTTTGATTAATCTATTCTTTACAATAGAATCAGGATATCATTATATTGATGTACTAGTGTGGCAAAACGGAGTCTTATTCGTACTAGCACTATGTGCTTCAACTATTGCTTCTTGGTTAGTTGCGAAAAATAAATTGCGTCACACCCCTGGTGACTTAATCTACAATCGTAATCAAGATTAAAATAATTAAAATATCATAATATTATGAACACAATTTTATCATTATTCGATTTTTCAGTTCAAAGCATAGGATATGTATTTGGACGATTAGGAGTAGAGCTGCTGCTTTGCTTGCTAGCAGTGTACTTAATTGCATTAGTTTTAGTACAATTTGCAAAAAAACGCCAAGGAACAATTTCTTTTACTAACCAAGTAAAAGTTTGTTTCATGTATGGAATCGCTGTTTCCGTTGCCTTACTTGGAATTATTGCGATACTTATCATTCGTAAAAATGGCTTGCATTTCTTTGATCTTGATTCGCTATCTTGGACATGGTATTGCGGTTATCTATTAATGCTACCTGAGTTTGCAATTTTGGCATCATTGATTGGCGTATATGCAGCATTAGAAAGTTCAATTCATAAATCTATTAAATAATTTACTATGGCATCAATATTAGTTATCGGAGTAGGTTCTACAGGTCTTAGTGCCATGGAACAAGCTCAACAATTCTATTATGAATTTACCAAGAAAAATAGTCCTGGCGCTAATAATTCGGCATTCCTATATTTAGAGACCGATAAAAATCGCCTTCCAAAAGTCACACCTAATGGTGGAACTGATATTAAAGCATGTTTTCTATGCCCTCAGAACATAGATGCCACTCTCAATAATTGGCAAGGCAAATATGAGTGGATGCCTACTACAGCACAGGTATTGAATACGCATTCAGGAGCTGCTGGTCAACCGGCATTTGGTCGTATTGCACTATGGGCAGAAGAGCAGTCTGTGAGAAATATCATTCAAGCTTTGTATAACCAGATTAATGGTAACGCTCAAACCAATATCTACCTCGTAGGTTCATTGACTGGAGGAACAGGTACAGGTATCTTCTTAGATTTAGCATACCTGATTCGTCAAATTACGAACAATAACAACATCTACGGTATGTTTATGCTGCCTGACAAAAATAATGTAGGACAGACAACCAAAGATGTGATCTACGAGAATGCCTATACATCGCTATTCTCTATTGATAAATATTCTAAAGCGGATACAAAAACCAACACCAATTACAAATGCATTTTACCGGGTGGTACTGATATTAGTAATCTTAGTGCACCATTTTATAATGTGCAGTTCTTTACACAAGATTTTTGCGATGCGACAGCTTCTACTCCAAATATAGAGCACTTGGTTCAATCAACAGGCTTCAACATTGCGCTTCGTATGTTGGATGTTAATAATCAGCAGGCTCCTTTCCAAAATTTAGTAAATGCTCGTTTAGTAGATTACACCTCACATGTGCCTAATGGAATCTTTACTACCATTGGTATGAATGTATTCCAATATCCAGAAACTTTACTGGAGGAATACTTCACAACCATACAACTAGAGGAAACAATGCTTAAGCGTTGGGCTGATACAGATAATTATATAGATAAACATGGGACAAAGGCTGCGATAGCTACTATCAAATCACGAATCAAATTGGAAGCATTACGATTCGTACATGAAGCTATTGATGAGGCTGTGGAGAAATGCAAAGGTGGACAAATATTGGGCAAGTCAACTTTCCATGCTGCTCTGCAAGCTGAATTAGACACTATTCAATCTGGTAACTACCAAGCACCAAGTTTAGAAAACTATCTGTATAGTCTATTCAATGCAGATAGCACTCAACCACGTTTTTATGCTGCCATTTCAGGACATGCTACTAATCTACGCGATGAACTTGTTATTGCAATAGCGAAAAAAATAGGCGAGATCTCCTCTGAGTATCAAAACTTAGAAATCGTTAAAATATGGATTGAGTTTGTTGTAGATGTTCTCCATGCGGTATTAAAAGATTGGAAACAAAGATACAAGTTAGATGGAACCCCTAACCAATGGAACCTAAGTTGGAAGAATCAATATGAACTACGCATTGCTCATAGCAAATGGTTCTATACTATTATGGCTGCTAAACGTGAGTGGTATGCAGAGGCAATTGAGGGAGTTGCTTCATTGTGTTACTACAATGCATTCATTCCGATGATTCAACAAGTTATTGAAGCAATCAACAACACAAATGGTATACAAGGACTTGCGACAGCTACTGGTGTTAAAGTGCCTACCAAACTTGACTTGATTGAAATCATTAAGAAAGTACAAATATTACTTGATGCGCAAAAAGATGAATCGCTCACTAATAGGAAAAACAGCATCTATGGTCAGCTAACCAATAACTCTCATCCGCAATTCCATTTCCTATTTGCATATAATACTTGCGCTAATGATGTACAAAGTGCTGCGGGTAAGTATCATAGTTTACCAAATAGATTGTCGCTTAAAGATATTACGGGCGATTCACTATGGTCTTTCCTAAATAATAATGATTGCGTGGCTATTCGTGCTCAGATGATTAAACAAGGTTTGGCATACTTCCAACCACTTACCCTGTTTGCTTCCAACAATACCGATGTAGTGCAAATTATGCAAAATCTCCAACCTCATCATCCTGCATATAATAAGGCACATAAATTATTCAATGAAATCCAAAATATTATTCAGCAAGATGCTCCTGCTATGGTTAGTCTAGTTGGCACAGAGCAATTCCAACCACACAATTGCTTGAAACTAATTATAGCTTCACCATTCCCAGAAACAGCAGGTATTGTACCTTTGATGCAAAATTATCATCCATCCACTGTTGCCAGCAACTATGTTCAACTACCATCAATGAACAACACCATTGTCGTTTATCAAGAATATGGTTATATGGGTGCTAATAATGATGGAGCACAAAAAGCTTTCAATCCTTTGATTCATTTATCTTACCAATCACAAGTACGCAGTGCTATCAAGAATAAAGTTCAGACAAATAATTTTGATGAGAGTGTACGATTGGCGTATGTAACAACTAGTGAACTTGTAAATACAAACGATGTAAAAATTAAATAATTATGAAACATATTTTTGTGGGGTCTACTCAACGAACCAAATTATATTCGGACATTAGAAAAACTATTCTTCCTACTCGCATATGCTTGATAGGTATACTTGTCTTATTAGTTGCAGTCCCATTTGCCTTCCGTAAAAAGATTTTCAAAGACTGTATAGGAAACTATAGTGCAGTCGCATTAGTTCAAACTTATAGTGGGACTGGTTCCGCAATCCATATAGGAAATAATCTTCTATTGTCAGCCGCACACGTGTATGATGGAATGCAAATAGGTGATAGATGTACTATTGTATTTCAGGACCCAAATAACACAACAGGAATAACGTTGACTGCTGATGCAGAGTTAGTGGCTTTGGGTGACTATAAAAAAAATCAATCACCTGAAGAAGATTTTGCTCTGCTAAAAATCCAATTAATTGATGCAAGTAAGTATGCACAAGTCTATCCTATTAATAACAACTTGCCATCTTTAAAGGTTGGTGACGACATAATCGTAGAAGGATATGGTGGCGGAGCATATATGCAAACCAGTGGAAAATTATGTAACATTTCTGGCGGCGTTACTGAGTTCAAAAACCTTTATGTTGCTGATGCCAAAGCATGGCACGGTAATAGCGGAGGAGCCTTGCTAGATAAAAATAAAAACATCATCGGGATTGTCATTGCAGGAGGTATTCTACAAGGATACAATGACGGTCAAACTTATGCTCTCAAGATAGATAAAGTAATCAGTACTTTACGTGCAAAAGGTTTTCAATTATAAGTCATGAAACTCCTCAATAATATAAACATTATCATTTGTTATTGAGGAGTTTCCTTTAAGATAGGAGTGTTTAATATTAATTTTTGAACATACAATCCTTGATAAAAAGAATAAATGCATTCTCAAATAAACAACCACTTTAATTAAAATTTCAAAAACTATGAAACAAATTTTTATTGTACTTGCGCTCGTACTCACATGCAGTACGATGTTTGCCAAACAACCCCAAAGACCTAATTCCTATAACTACCAACGAGGAGTAGAAGCCCTCGTTGAAGGTGAGGTCGCTACAGGTATTGACTACCTAAACAAAGAAATCGAAGAGAATCCAAAAAACGGTTATGCCCATGGTTGGATTGCTGCGGCTCGTGCTTCTCAAAGTGAATATGGAGCAGCCCTCACTGCTGTTAACAAGGCGATGCAATACATTTCTAAAAAGGATGTTGAATACACTAGTTGGGCATACTCCATGAGAGCTAACATCTATCTTGAATTAGAAGATACTGTCGCTGCGCTTAAAGATTTTAATCAAGCCATTAAAATTAATCCAAGCAACGAGGATTATTTTGAGTCACGTGGTGACATCCTCTTTAATCAAGGCAAATATGAAGAGGCAAACAAAGATTACGAGCACATCATATCTCTTAACCCTGGAAGCGTTATTGGATATATGGGACTGGGTAGAAACCTCAAAGAACAAGGAGAATATGAAAAAGCTATTGAACTCTTCTCTTATGTTATAAAAATCCATCCAGAATACTCTTCTGGTTATTCTTTCCGTGCGGAAGTGTATCTCAAACAAAAACGCTACAACGAAGCCGCCGATGACATCCTCACAGCACTGGATATTGATGAAGACCGCAAAGCATATTACTTGTTAATAACTGAATATACCGACCCTACTACGCTCAATCTTCTTAAAGGAAAATTCCAAATCAAAAAGACGAAAGAACCAAACAATGTATATTGGTCCTACTACTATGGTTTAGTCTTAGAAAACAACCGCCTTTTCCGAGATGCTATTGAGCAATATCAGGCATGCAAACGCATCAATGCCTCTACATTATTTGATGAGCAAATAGCATATTGCTATTCGAAGATGGGAGATTTTGGACGCGCACTTGAGTATGTCAACTATGCTATCGCTGTAGATTCTACAGATGCAGATTACTATGAACAGCGTGCTAATATTTATGGTGAAATGGGTAATCGTGCCAAAGCAATAGAAGATCTCACCAAATACATTGAGTTTTATCCCGAGTATAGTTACGCATACTATCGCCGTGGCTGGTACAAACATCTTGATTTGCAACACGAAGCAGCAATTGAGGACTTCAATCTCTCTATTATGCTTGATTCTACCTACAACTATGCCTACGATGGTCGTGGTCGCAGTTATCTTGCCCTTGGTAAAACAGATTTAGCCAATGCAGACTTTGAGAAAATTTTATCATTTGATACAATTCCTAGTACTAATTCTTGTGCACCATCTGCTTACCATTTCTTGGGTAATGATTCCTTAGCGATTAATTTTATACGTCGTACCTTACGAGAAGATTCTACAGCCAATTACGATGCGGCTTGTACTTTTGCGTTGGCAAATCAAGTTGATAGTGCTGTATTCTATTTGCGAAAAGCATTTGAGAATGGATTTGTTCGTTTACATCATATATCAGTAGATATGGACTTCGATGCGATTAGAAACGATGAACGTTTCATTTCACTAGTAGAAGAATATACACAAAAAATACAAGAAGCCAACAACAATAACTCCAACGATAGCTCTACAGAGGAACGCGTTGTAGAAGTACCTTTTACTGCAGCAAATGGTGTTACGAAGGTTAACTGCACTATAAATGGTCTGCCTCTTAATTTCGTATTTGATACTGGAGCTAGTGATGTAACGATTTCACAGGTAGAAGCTAATTTTATGTTCAAAAATGGCTATCTATCAGAAAAGGATATTGTAGGAAAGCAACATTACCAAACTGCCGATGGAAATATTTCAGTCGGTACAGTTATCAATCTCAACTCTATCAACTTTGGAGGTTTATCTCTAAATAACATCCGAGCATCAGTAGTGCAAAGTCAAAATGCTCCTCTCTTGCTCGGTCAGAGTGTCCTCCAACGCCTCGGTAAAATTGAAATTGACAACTCCCAGCGCATCCTCAAAATCACAACCAAGCAATAACCACTGGGAAATGACTGCTTTTTAATTAACTTGCAAAGACTTTCTATATCTCTCCACGCCCACAGCACCCTCGTGGGCGTTTTGTATATGTTATTAGCACTTTCTTCAAAAAAAGTGCATTTTTTTGCATTTTCTTGACATACTGACAAGTTTTAGCAGTTTGATGTAGTACCTTTGCAGCGTAAAACAATAAACATACAAACTTATGAATCAAGACAATCAAATTATTATCTATCAAACTGCCGACAATCAAACGCAGATTGATGTTCGCATGGAGAACGACACCGTGTGGCTAACACAAGCTCAAATGGCAGATCTTTTCCAAAAAGACAGAACAGTTATCTCAAGGCACATCCGCAATGTATTCAAGGAAGGAGAATTGGACGAATCCTTGGTATGTGCAAAATTTGCACTACCCAAGAAATATGGTCGTAGAAAGGGGTATACGCAAGAGGCAGAAGCAACAATTTATAACCTCGACGTCATCATTTCCGTAGGCTATCGTGTGAAAAGCCAACGCGGTGTGCAATTCCGCCAATGGGCAAATCGTGTATTGAAACAGTATCTCATCAAAGGCTATGCTATCAACGAACGCTTGCGCCATGAGCAAATCAGCGAATTGCGCCAATTAGTGCAAGTGGTTGGTCGCACGCTACAACACCGAGAACAGGAAAACACTATCGAGACGCAAGATCTTCTTGACGTCGTAGTCGATTATACCTATGCACTCGATACGCTCGATAACTACGATTACGAACGCTTGACCATTGATCAAACTACTAAAGTAGCCTCATTTCATGCCACCTATGAAAACGCAATGGAGCAGATTCAGCGCTTGCGCGATAAGTTTGGCGCATCTATTTTGTTTGGAAATGAGAAAGATGATTCTTTCCGAAGCAGTATTGGTCAAATATACCAAACTTTCGATGGCGAGGATTTGTATCCAAGTGTAGAGGAGAAAGCTGCAATGTTGCTTTATTTGGTAACGAAAAACCATTCGTTTAGCGATGGAAACAAACGTATTGCTGCAACATTGTTCTTATGGTTCTTGAATAATAACCATCTGCTTTATCATTCTGATGGTAGTAAACGCATTGCAGATAGCACTTTGGTTGCCTTAACGCTAATGATTGCCGAAAGTAAGACCGAAGAAAAAGACGTGATGGTAAAGGTAGTTGTCAATTTAATTAATCAACGCAATTAACTAATTCTATCGAATTCGACAGAATTACCAACTCAAAATTCATGATTCTTAATTCAAAATTACTACTATGGGACTATTTGATTTTCTCTTTGGCTCCGATGAGAGCAGTTTTAATGCGGAAGATTACCGCAGTATTCATGAAGATCGTCGCCACCGCGCAAGCGGTTCATCGAACTGGACATCTCGCGAAGACTGGGACTGTGGCGACTACGACAACGATGGTATGTCGGGATTTGATTCGTATGAGGATAATGATTTTTAATGCAAGCGCACTAATAATCTTCGGCACAACTTTCGGCGTAACCTTCGGCACGCGAAAACTTTTTCAAAAAAAATACACTCATGCGGAAACTCTTGTAATACAGATATTTCCGCGTATTGTATATACCATTTCACGCTCCAAAACTGCAAATCTTCGGCGCAAAACCCCTTCCACGCCGAAGATTTTTACACCATTATTATAGAGGCACAAATATTTGAAGCTAAAAGACACTGATAGGGCACATTTAGGCTATAGATGTGATCATTTGTTCTATGCTTGCGCGGATTCCTCAGAGTGGGGACTCTTCGGGCGCTGCGCTCGGAGTGCGTTCCGTCGCACTCCTTCAGGTCGCGAAGTGGTCGCCAAGCCCGAAGAGGACTTGTAGTACCTTCGGCATAATCCACAGTAAGCGAAAAGTTTGGAGCAAAAAACATATCCACTTGCATATCTCAAAAAAAAGTAGTACCTTTGCAGGCGGAATGTAAACCATCCACTCTTTCTGAAACGTTGAAACAAATTAAATTATACTAATATGAAGAACATCAAACTTCGACTAACAGTCATGAACTTCCTCGAATTTGCCGTTTGGGGAGCGTATTTAACATCTATGGGTACCTACCTCGCTACGCATGGTATGGCTACCAATATCGGTTGGTTTTATTCCATCCAAGGTATCGTCAGCTTGTTTATGCCCGCACTCATGGGTATCGTGGCAGACCGTTGGATTCCTGCCGAGAAAGCACTCAGTCTTTGCCACGCATTGGCAGGTACCTTTATGATTGCTACAGGTGCCTACGGCCTCTTTGCAGGCGACGGCGTACAATTTGCTACACTATTCTCGCTCTACACCGCTTCGGTGGCGTTCTTTATGCCTACCCTCGCGCTGACTAACTCGGTGGCTTATACCGCATTAAAGCAAGCAAACATGGATACAGTGAAGGACTTCCCTCCTATCCGCGTACTCGGTACAGTGGGATTTATCGTAACGATGTGGGTAGTGGACTTGTGCGGTTTCCAAGCTACTCCTAAGCAATTCGTTGTCAGCGGTGGATTGAGCGTTGCATTAGCATTGTATTCACTCACTTTGCCTAAATGCCCAACCAAAGGCCATGTGGAGAACAAATCGCTGGTGGAAGCACTCGGATTGGAGGCATTTGCGCTGTTCAAACAAAAGAAGATGGCAGTGTTCTTCATCTTCTCTATGCTGCTTGGTATGTGCTTGCAAATCACCAATGGCTACGCTAACCCATTCATTACCAGCTTCGGAGCGATTGAGGAGTTTGCGGATACTTTTGGCGTACAACATGCAAATATCCTGATTTCTATCTCACAAATCTGTGAGGCATTGTGTATCCTGTTTATCCCATTCTTCTTGAAACGTTTTGGTATCAAGTCTGTAATGCTGATGGCTATGTTCGCATGGGTATTGCGTTTCGGCTTCTTCGGCGCAGGTGACCCAGGCATGCCAGGTGTGATATTGTTCGTATTGAGCTGCATTGTCTATGGCTTTGCTTTTGACTTCTTCAATATCTCTGGCTCGCTGTATGTGGATCAAGAAACTGACCCAGCTCAACGCTCCAGCGCACAAGGTCTGTTTGTGATGATGACCAATGGCTTTGGTGCTACGATTGGTACATTGGCAGCGCAAGCGATTGTGAATCATTTCGTTAATGCAGAATCAGTGATTGCAGCAGGTCCAATGGCTATTTGGGATGGCTGGCAAACCAGCTGGTATATCTTCGCAGGTTTTGCATTGGTAGTTGCCATTGCTTTCTGGATAATCTTCCCAAAAACTCCTGTAAAGAAATAAGCCCCCTCCTGCCCTCCCCCTAAAAGGGGAGGGATATAAACATGTTTCGAAAAGAATTATCATATTATTTCTCTACGCCGATTGCGTACATTGTGATTGGGTTGTTTCTATTAGCAGTGAGTCTATTCCTATGGGTGATACCAGGACAATGGAATGTCATCGAATCAGGTTATGCACAAGTGGATGGATTGTTTCAAATCAGCCCGTGGTTGCTCATGCTTGTATGCCCTGCGCTGACCATGCGGTTGTTTGCCGAAGAGCGCCAAAGCGGAACGTGGATACTACTTCGTGCACAGCCCATTGCGCTATGGAAGATTGTTGTAGGCAAATATATGGCAGCATTTGTGCTGATTGTATTGGCACTGTTACCTTGCATTGTACACTATTTCATTGTATTCTACATGGCAGAGCCAATAGGCAATATAGATGGAGGACAATTCGTTGGTTCGATGATGGGATTGGTGTTCTTAAGTGCTTCGTTTACAGGTATTGGTATGCTATGTAGTACTTTGACTAAAAGCCAGTTAGTGTCGTTTATCTTGGGTGGAGTGAGCTGCTTTATCCTATTTTGGGTAACACTACAAGACCACTACAGCAGTATCTCACGCGGAGTGGTAGATTTGCGAGATGTGGTATTCTTCCTGAGCGTAGCTATAGCAGCAGTCATAGTAAGTATCCTTATCATGAACCGCGCCGAAAAACGATAATGTATGACACGCATCGGTTTATTGAGCGATACACATAGTTATTTGGATCCACGCGTACTGGAGCATTTCGCAGAAGTGGACGAGATATGGCATGCAGGGGATATAGGCAGTGCTATGGTGCTACAGCACCTGCGTGAGTTCAAACCCACACGCGCGGTGTATGGCAATATGGATAGTGGCGATGTAAGGTATTCGCTCAGCGAGTTCTATCGCTTCCGCGTGGAGGACGTAAATGTGCTGATGACGCATATTGGTGGTTATCCTGGGAAATATAATCCATGGTTGTTACCCATGTTCAAGAAGGAGACACCACAATTGTTTGTATGTGGTCATAGCCATATTTTGAAGGTGCAATACGACCCTACATGGCAGATGCTGACCATGAACCCCGGAGCCGCAGGAAAACAGGGTTGGCAGACGGTACAGACATTGCTGAGATTTGTGATTGATGGGGCAGAAATTCGCGATTTAGAGGTGATTGAGTTGGAAAGACACTAGCCAGATGCTCCGAAAACGTATGTTTTACAACATATTTAAGCCATTTTCGCCAAAAACGTGTTGCACAACATATAAAGAAGTCTTGCGGGAATGGTAAAAAAGCAGTACCTTTGCAGCGGATTTAAAAATCGACACAATCTTTTTTGTACCTTAAAAAATCAAACAGACTAATACCTTGGAAAAATAGCCGTCGTGAGACGGCTTTTTTCTTGTATTACGAGGATTGTCAATTAGCGATTTCGCTTCTTTATTGCTTCCGACAGAATACTATAGACTACTCGCTGCTCATCATTGAGCAATGCCAAATGATGATTCATCACATTCTCATCATTACGTCGAGCAGGTCCTGTTTGCGCATCCGCTGGAGCCAAAGCATGAATCTTGGCAGCAGTCTCATCTATCAGTGGTAAGAGGGCAGAAAATGGAATATGCGTATTCTTGAGCAATTCAGCAGCCATAGTGTACATCAGGTTGGTGAAATTGCAAGCATATACCCCCGCCACATGTAGTCGTTCTCGGTCATGTTGCGATGCCTCATACACGTGGCTAGTGATGGTCAGTGCCAACGAATAGACAGCACTAATATCATCTATTCCACGCGCCTCAAAAAAGACTGGCACGGTAGAGAAGTCCTCTATCACACGCGCCTTGCTGAATGTTTGGAAAGGATAGAAGATACCCGCATGCGGTTTGTCCGCGCCAAAAACCGTAATAGGCATAGTGCCCGAAGTATGCAGATGAAGAGCTTTTTCTTTGTCCTTGACTTGTGCAACCACCTCAGCCAAAGCTTCATCTTTCACAGCATATATATACACGTTTGCCTGAGGTACTTCATCTAGTCCCTCGCGACTGCTGACCATTTGGCACGCTACGCCTTTCTTGGTAAAGGCATAATGGAGATTGGTGGCAACATTGCCCTTGCCGATGATAATGATGTTCATAAGCAGAAAGGTTAAAGGTTAAAGGCACGGTAAAACTCAGTAACGGCAACGATACCATTTTCCCATACTTCCAAATCCATAGACTCGTTGGGCGAATGGATAGCATTCTTCTCTAGTCCGAAGCCCATCAAGATGGTTTTTACGCCCAAGATTTGCTCAAAACTGCTGATGATCGGAATACTTCCACCGCGACGTGCAGCGAGAGGTTTCTTGCCAAACGCTACTTCAAAGCCATGTTCCGCTGCCTTATAGGCAGGAATATCAATCGGGCAAACATATCCTTGCCCACCGTGCATAGGCGTGATGTCCACGCGTACGCCCGCGGGGGCGATACTTTTCATATAATCTACAAAAGCTTGGCTCACCTTCTCATGATCTTGGTTGGCAACCAAACGGCAACTCACCTTGGCATATGCTTTGCTTGGCAACACCGTCTTACTGCCTTCGCCCGTATAGCCTCCCCATATGCCACAGATATCAAACGACGGACGACACGAGTTGCGCTCCAAGGTGGAATAGCCCTCTTCACCAAAGGTGGCATCCACATCAATCGCTTGGCAATAAGCCTCCTCGGAGAATGGAATCTGTGCAATCATCTCGCGCTCTGCCTCAGGGATAGGCAATACATCGTCGTAGAAATGCGGAATGGTGATATGTCCCTTGTCATCCACCACTTTGGCAAGCATCTCGGTGAGCGCATTGATTGGATTCTTCACGGCTCCGCCAAAGTGTCCGCTATGCAGGTCACGGTTCGGGCCAGTGACTTTGATTTGCCAATAGGCTAACCCACGTAGTCCAGTGGTGATAGATGGAGTATCTTTGCCAATCATAGAAGTGTCGCTCACAAGAATGATGTCGCATGCGAGTAGTTCGCGATGCTCTTCTAGGAACGCCTCCAGACTTGGGCTACCAATCTCCTCCTCGCCTTCGAAGATGAACTTCACATGGCAGTTCATCAGTCCGTTCTTAACAAGGTATTCAAATGCTTTGACCTGAATCATAGCTTGCCCCTTGTCATCGTCCGCACCACGAGCGTATAGGCGGCCATCGCGGATAGAAGGTTCCCAAGGATCGGAATGCCACAGTTCGAGGGGCTCGACTGGCATCACGTCGTAGTGAGAATAGACGAGGACAGTGGGGGGCGCTGCGCCTATTGGAGATGGGACGCCCTGTGGGCTACTGGACGCTTCGCTATAGGTTATAGGCGAATATTCGGCATAGACGAATGGATTGCCCTTGGATGGCATTACTTCGGCACGTTGTGCACCTGCGGCGAGCAGCAGTTCGCGCCATCGTTCGGCACAGCGAAGCATATCGTCTTTGTGAGCTGGTTGGCAACTGATACTAGGGATACGAATCAAACTCGCCCACTCTTCTATGAAACGAGCACGATTTTCAGCGATATAAGAACGGATATTCATGCTATTATGGGTATGGTATAAAACTTGGTACAAAGGTACAAAAATATTTGTAATGCACAAAATATATAGGACAGAATATTGATTTTTTTATCAATTTCGCTGATTATGTATGAGCTATCTTCGGGGGATCTTCGGGATATCTTTAGGATAATTGAAAATGCTACCGCTTGTACAAAGGTGTAGATACAAGATTGAAAAAATACGCGTATTTTTTGGTAGAATGAGAAAAAAGTAGTATCTTTGCAGCGTAAATAAAATACCATTGAATTTATGAAGAAAATTCTTTTAACTCTTGTAGTCAGTGCAATAGCACTGAGTGGCATAGGCGCTGATTATTGCATCTTATCGGGCGATAGCGCACAAGTAGCAAGCGACTCCATCGATGGTTTTCGCTTCACCACAGTAGATAGCATTGCTATCACTCCTGTGAAAGACCAAAACCGTAGCGGCACATGCTGGAGCTACTCTACTATCGGTTTCCTTGAAAGCGAACTCCTGCGTATGGGCAAAGGCGAATACGACCTGAGCGAGATGTTTGTGGTTCATCATACAATGCTTGACCGTGCCGAATATGTAGTACGCATGTACGGTACTGCACAATTTGCTCCTGGTGGTTCGGCATACGATGTCATCTACTGCCTCAAAAATTATGGTCTGGTACCACAAGAGGCGATGCCAGGTATCCAATATGGTAGCACTCCAGCCGACACATTGCCCGTTCATACGGAGTTGGATGCTGTAGCAGGTGGCGTAGTGGATGCAGTAGCCAACAGCGGACTCAAGAAACTCACCCCTGTATGGAAAAAAGCCCTCACCGCAGTATATGACACCTATCTCGGCGAGTGCCCTGAGACTTTTACCTATGAAGGCAAAAAATATACTCCTAAAGAATTTGCCGAGAAATTGGGTTTGAATGCGGATGATTATGTAAGCATCACCAGTTATACCCACCATCCGTTCTACACCACATTCGCACTCGAAGTACCAGACAACTGGCGCATGGACCAAATGTACAACGTGCCAATGGAAGAGATGATGGCTATCATCGACAACGCACTCGCCAATGGTTACACCCTCGCATGGGGCGCTGACGTGAGCGAGATGTGCTTCACACGCAAGGGATTGGGCGTAGTGCCAGAGGAAGAGAAAGCAGCCGACCTCACAGGTAGTGATGCCGCTCGTTGGTTGGGACTCTCCGCTACTGACAAACGCGAAGAGCTGACCAAGAAGCCATTGCCAGAGAAGACAATCACCCAAGAGATGCGCCAAGCCGCATACGACAGTTGGGAGAACACCGACGACCACGGTATGCAAATCTTCGGTACAGCCAAAGACCAAAACGGCAAGCGCTACTACATGGTGAAAAACTCATGGGGTACGAAGAAAAGTGAATACAAAGGAATCTGGTATGTGTCGGAGGCATATATGCAATATAAGACCAACGATGTGCTAGTTCATAAAAACGCCATTCCAAAAGCTATTCGCAAGAAACTGAAAATAAAATAATCGTCCGATAGATAAGGTTTGGTAGGAGTATATGAGCAGTAACCTGCAAATGAAGTTATTGGCCAAGGAGACGGCCATCTATGGTGTGTCGTCGATTATAGGCAAGTTCTTAAACTGGCTGTTGGTGCCGTTATACACTTACGTACTTCAACAGCAGTCGGACTATGGTATCGTAACGAACTTATATGCGTGGACGGCATTGCTATTGGTGATACTGACCTATGGCATGGAAACGGGCTTCTTCCGCTTTGCCAACAAAGAGGGCGAGAATGCGCAGACGGTATATAGCACCTCGCTGATTGCATTGTTCACGACATCGCTGTTGTTTGCTGTAGCGTGTGTAGTATGCCAAGTACCGATTGCCAACGCGTTGGGATATCCTGCTCATAGCGAGTTTATCGCATTGCTGGGCATAGTAGTGGCTATGGACGCCTTTGCCAGCATACCGTTTGCATACCTGCGCTACAAGAAACGTCCACTACAGTTTGCTGCGCTGAAACTGCTATTCGTATTCCTGAATATCGTCCTCAACCTATTCTTCCTCGTGCTTTGTCCGAAGATACAAGACTGGGGGATTATCTCGGCGTGGTACAATGCTGACTACGGCGTGGGATATGTGTTTGTGGCGAATATATTGGCTACGGGCATCCAGACGCTATTTTTGCTTCCAGCAGTTATAGAGGGTTTTAAAGGTTCTAAGGGTTCTAAAGGTATATTTTCTTGGGGGTTGCTAAAGCAGATGCTTCGCTACTCGTTGCCGCTACTGGTGTTGGGTGTATGCGGTATTATGAACCAGACACTTGACCGTATCCTCTTCCCATTCTTCTACGACGGAGCCGATGCGCAAGCGCAGTTAGGCATCTATGGCGCGTGCTTCAAAGTGGCGATGGTGATGATGATGTTCACACAAGCTTTCCGCTATGCCTACGAGCCCTTTGTCTTTGCCAAGCACAAGGATAGAGAGTCCGTGGCAGCCTATGCCGATGCGATGAAATACTATATCATCTTCTCCTATATGATTCTCTTGGGGATGATATTCTACCTCGATTTGCTGAAGTTTATCATTGCTCCATCGTATTGGGAAGGGCTGAAAGTGGTTCCAGTAGTACTGTGGACATACATCTTCCAAGGCATTTACTTCAACCTCAGTTTCTGGTACAAACTCACCGACAAGACGCAATGGGGCGCCTACTTCTCCATCATCGGAGTAGTGATTACCTTTGCGCTGCAAGCTATCTTCGTGCCACGAATTGGCTATATGGCTTCCGCAGCCAGCAGTACCGTATGCTATTTCGTGATTATGCTGCTGTCCTATTTCGTGGGACGCAAACACCTCGAGATACCCTACGATTTACGCCGAATTGGCATATATACCCTACTCGTTTTGGCACTTTTGGCAGGATATTACAGTTTGGCACAGTTATTGCTGACAAATGAATGGCTTAAAATGGGAGTAGGCACATTACTCCTTATTGTATATTGTGTCATCTTCTATCGTTTGGACGGAAAGACACTAATTAAGAAAAAATAATATGTTTTCAGGAATAGTAGAGACAATGGCTCAAATCGTGAAGATTGAGCAAGAACAAGGCAATAAACATTTCACGCTGCGTAACCCATATGGCGAGCCGCTGAGCATTGATCAGTCTATCGCACATAATGGCGTATGCCTCACGGTGGTGAAGATGGAGGGCGACCTCTACACAGTCACCGCCATGCAAGAGACCCTCAACCGCACCAACCTCGGCGAAGCGAAAGAGGGCGATTGGGTGAACCTCGAGCGCTCAATGCTGCTCGGCGAGCGATTAGATGGTCATATCGTGCAAGGGCATGTGGACCAAACGGCTCGTTGCATCGAAGTGAAAGAAACAGAGGGCAGTTGGTACTACCGCTTTGAGTACGAGAGCACCCGTGAGATGGCTATGCGTGGCTACTTCTGCGTGGACAAAGGGTCAGTTAGTATCAATGGTGTCAGTCTCACCGTCTGCGAACCCGATGTGGTGGATGGCAAAGGATATGTGAGCGTATGTATCATTCCTTACACCCACGATAATACCAATTTCAAGTATATTCAGGTAGGTACACAAGTGAACCTCGAGTTCGATATTATCGGCAAATATATCACACGAATGAATCAGCTCTTGGGCGTCTGAGACGCGTTATATGTAAACGTTATATGTCCCTTTGGACGTTGTTAGGTTACATGCAGCAGAGCTGCGTTATTAAGTTAACTAAACAACGCAAATACCGAAATAACGCAACGCATACAACGTCGCACAGCGACATACAACATAACAACGCGAAGCACACAACGTGAGTGAAACGAACAAATTTAAAATAAACGAAATGGATAAAATTAGTTATGCAATTGGCCTAAGCATGGGTCAGAACCTGATGGGAAGTGGCGTTACTTCCATCGAATATGCTGATTTGGCAGCAGGAATCAAAGATGTGTTAGAGAAAAACCAACCACAAATCTCTTATCAAGAGGCTCAACAGGTGTTGGGTAAGTTCTTCAGCGAACTCGAAGCTAAAATAGCAGGAGAAGCCAAAGCAGCAGGCGAAGCATTCTTGGCTGAAAACGCTAAACGCGAAGGCGTGAAAGTAACCGAGAGTGGCTTGCAATACGAAGTATTGGAGGCAACCATCGGACAAAAACCTAAAGCCACCGACAAAGTGCGCGTACACTACGAGGGTACCCTCATCGACGGCACCGTATTCGACAGCAGCTACAAACGCGGCGAGAGCATCACTTTTGGTCTCAACCAAGTAATCAAAGGTTGGACAGAGGGCTTGCAACTCATGTCTATTGGTAGCAAATACAAACTCTACTTGCCATACCAATTGGCATACGGAGAGCGCGGTGCAGGAGCCAACATTCCTCCTTACGCTGCCCTCATCTTCACAGTAGAGTTGCTCGGAATCGAATAATAATCAAAAACTTATACAAAATTAACAATGAAAAAAGTATCTATTCTACTCATTGCTGCAATGGCAATGATTGCGTGCGGTAACACTTACACCGTACAAAAAGTGGCACTCACCAACCAAAACGACAGTATGAACTATGCACTTGGCGTGGTGAATGGCGCACAAATGAAAATGTATCAACTCCGCAACGATTCTTCGATCGAAACCGTAACAGAATTCATCGACGCTCTCCAACGTGGCTACGATGGCAAAGTGGAAGAGCTAAGCGAGGCTGCTAACATCGGTAAAAACATCGGTCATGCTATTAAGAATGCCGAGAAGAATGGTTTGGCAGATAACCCAGCATGGGCTATCAACCAAAAAGTATTCTTCCAAGGATTGGTAAACGGCTTACATCACGATACTACAGTGATGAAAGCAGAAGACGCACGCAACTACTTCCAAGCACAATACCAAGCATCTGCTATGGTAAACGACAGCGTAGAGATGGGTAAAGTGGTGAAAGGCAAATGCGTTTACAAAGTAAAAACCATTGAACTGAAAAACCAAAACGATAGCGTGAACTACGCATTTGGTTATCTCAATGGCGACGAAGTAGCTCGCTATGTATTGCTGATGGACTCTACAGGTCAAATGACCAAAGACTTCATCACCTATATCAACAAAGGATTGAAGAGCAATGTGAAAAACCCACAAATAGTGAATATGGGTGAGCAAATCGGTAAGAACATCAAAGCACAAGAGGCACAAGGTCTGATTGGCGAGCCATCGTTGGCTACCGATTTCGTACTTATCAAACAAGGTTTCATCAATGGTTTGCTCGGCGACACCACTATGACTGGCGAACAAGCTGGCGAGTACATCCAAACTACAATGAACAATATCAAGTACGGTAACGTGAAAGAAGATGGCGAGAAGTTCTTGACTGAAAATGCATTGAAAGAAGGCGTTAAAGTTACCGAGAGCGGTTTGCAATACGAAGTACTGAAGATGGGTCGTGGCAAAAAACCTGCTGCTACTGATCGCGTAAAAGTACACTATCATGGTACATTGATTGATGGCACTGTATTCGATAGCAGCGTTGAGCGTGGCGAGCCTACATCATTTGGTTTGAACCAAGTAATCAAGGGTTGGACAGAGGGCTTGCAACTCATGCCTGTTGGCAGTAAGTTCCGTTTCTATATCCCACAAGAGTTGGGTTACGGTGCACAACAAGCTGGCTCTATCCCTCCATACTCTACCCTCATCTTCGAGGTAGAATTACTCGGTATCGAGAAGTAATATCAACTATCAACTGTTAACTATCAACTGTTAACATGGGCATCATCGCCAAACAAAGTATTCAAGGCACCATCGTCACCTATCTTGGGGTGGCGGTGGGCTTTGTTACTACCTTCTTTGTACTCACGCGTTTCCTCACAGCCGAGGAGATTGGTTTGGCGCGCGTGTTGGTAGATGCTGCTACACTCTTTATCGGACTTGCCCAACTCGGCACTTCCTCCTCTATCATTCGCTTCTATCCGCACTTCAGGAGCCAAGAACAAGGAGCCAACAGCCACTCTGACCACGGCTTTTTCTTCTGGACACTGATTGTACCTTTGATAGGCTTTGCACTCTTTACAGCCATTTACTGCGCATGCTATACACCTCTTAGTCAATGGTTTGGCGAGAAGTCACCATTGTTTGTAGAGTACTACTATATGGTGCTTCCGATGGCGTTCTTCATGCTCTACCAGACCGTATTCGAAACCAATGCCAACGTGCGTATGCATATCGTAGTGCCTCGTGCAGTACGCGAACTTATCACGCGCATCGGTTTGTTGGTGGTATATCTACTCTACGCCTTTCGCGTAGTGGATATAGATGGTTTTGTTGTGGCACTGTGCAGCGTGTATGCTGTAGCAATGTTCTGCAATATGGGCTATCTCTTTTCGCTGGGCGAAATCTCGTTGCGCCCAGATTGGAACTTCTTGCGCAACAATCGCTCATTGGTACGACAATACTTGCTTTATACGGGCTTCCTACTTATTTCCGCAGTGGCTTCGGTGTTAGCCCCTACCCTTTCATCATTCTTCATCACCGCAGAGATGGGACTCAGCTATACGGGCATATTCGCCATCGCCACCTATATCGCAGTGATGGTCAGTATCCCTTATCGTTCGATGGCTGCGATTGCCGCACCACAGCTGGCGACTGCTATCAAAGAGAACAACCAACACGAGACGGCCCACCTCATACAGCAAGTCAGTAGTACATTGCTACTTATAGGCGGAATCATCCTTTGTGTGATTTGGCTCAATATTGACCTTATTTTCCATATCCTCCCTAACGGCGAGACCTATGCATCAGCCCGTCAAGTGGTATTGATGTTAGCAACAAGCCAATTGTTTATTGCGGTATGTACGTTTACCTCTTCAGCCCTCAACTATTCGCGTTTCTACGCGTTCTCGCTATTGTTTTCGTTTATCCTAACCACCTTGTCCATATTGCTCAATAATCTTCTCATTCCTCATTTCGGTATGAATGGAGCAGCTGTGAGCAACCTCATAGCCTACGCAATATATTTTCTATTTATCACATTGACAGTTCGTTACACACTTCATGCGCCTACTTTCACGCGCCAACATCTGAAGATTCTGCTGCTGATTGTGGTGATACTCAATTTGAATTTCTTGTGGCAAAAGTACATGCCTATCCATAATATATGGTTTAGTAGTATCGTTCGTTCCTTAGTACTTATCGGAGGAGGTTGCGCCGTGGCTTGGTTCAAAAACCTCTCCCCCGAAATCAACCAGCAAATCCAGTCATTCATCACTAAACATTAATCACTAAACAGTAGCCCTTTAGGGCGTCCACTAAACAGAACATGCGTTATTTCCTCCGCTTTGCATATGATGGTACTGCCTTTCATGGCTCGCAACGCCAGCCTAATGGCGTGACTGTTCAGGAGACTATGGAACAGGCATTGGCTATGATTTTCCGTGAGGAGGTTCCTCTCACATTCGCTGGTCGCACCGACGCAGGTGTCCATGCCCGAGAGATGTATGCGCATTTCGATTTGCCAAATAACCAATATCCAATAGGCGCAGCGCCGTCCAATAGCCCAATGGGGCGTCCTATACCCCCTAATTTGGTCTTCCGCCTCAACGGCATTTTACCCGATTCTATCGCAGTCTTTGATGTTTACCCTGTGAGGGATGATGCGCATGCACGCTTTGATGCAGTGCGTCGTACATACGAATATCATATCATTGATCACAAAGACCCTTTCCTTTGTACACAAGCTACGCGTGTACGCCCAGGATTGAACTTCGAAGCGATGAATGAAGCGGCGCAATTGTTGATTGGCAAACAGGATTTTGCTTCTTTCTGCCGCACGAATACGGATGTGAAGACTACTATCTGCGACCTTACGCGTGCAGAGTGGCAAGAATTGGGCAACGGACACGCCGTATTCACTATCGCTGCTGACCGTTTTCTGCGTAATATGGTGCGTGCGGTAGTAGGTACATTGTTTGAAGTCGGTCGTGGTAAGATGACTAAGGAGCAGTTTGCCGAGGTCATCACGCAGCACAACCGCTGCGCAGCAGGCGACTCTGCACCAGCAGAAGGCCTTTTCCTTACAAAGATCGAATATCCAGAAGATATTTATATCTGATAGATAGTTTTTCTAATAATCACTTTCAAGTTCCCTTTGGGCTACGCGACCACTTCGCGATCACTATAGGAGATCACTAGGACATCGGTGGCTAATCTGTGGCTTTAGTTTACCTGCCAATTACGCACTATTCACGCACTATTCCTTACTCTTATCCGTACTTTCCGTAGCGGTGCAGTGGCTAATGATTAAGAAGAAAAAACTCCCACCTCTATCTAAGGTGAGAGTTTTTTTATTTACATTTTACGCCCCGCGGCTGATTTTTCGTTGCACATCTTTCAGGGCTCCCAAAAATCTGCTGATTTTTGGGGAGAGCGGAGGCACATGTCGCCCTAACAACGACAGAGTTGTTGGTCAATGCGACCATGTTGCCGAACGCGAGGGTAAAAATCTAAGGGCATACTGGTCGCACGGATTGTCCATAGTACCGAAAATTGCTGATGTTCCAAAACACGCCGTCTGAGCTGAAGTACAACACATACGCTTCGTTCGGGTTGCCCGTGAAGAGCGAACTCGACCAGTAGTTGCCCATGCTGCCTGCGTAGTCGAGCGAACTATCGCTGGCGGCGGGGAGAAAAATGGACTTGTCGGTGTAACCTTTCTTATTTGAGGTCACTCTATAACCATTTACTCCGTTTTCTGTAGTCCATGTCCAAGTACAATTCTCGCGCAATTCGTCTTGTTCCTCTTTAGTTGGCATACGCCATGCACCACCCCAATTAGCCGTAGCGGCATCATCAGACGCATCAAGGACTGTTTTATTATCTATAATACCGTAACTGCTACTATTATTGTACTTGGTTAGTGAATCATACGAGCCATTGCACCATTTATACGTACTCCAATCATATACTTCTTTGGGTTCTACTTCGCCCCAAGCAAAGTAATCGCCGTACTCCTCTGGCTTCGTTGCACCCACGTTGCAGGTTGCCCATTTTACACTCAAACCCAAATCCACGTACTCATGACCATTATACGGGTCTTCTGGCTCTATCATACTAATACTATCCACTTTGATGACATTGCCATCACTGCAATAAATATAAAACTGTGCAGAAGCACTAATTGTCATCATCAGGGCGATGACTGCCATAAACATCTTTTTCATATTGTTATTATTTTATAAGTTTCAAAGTTTCACGCGCGAAGCGCTTGTTTCAAAGTTTCAATGTTTCAGAGTTTCAGTCCCATCACATCGTACCAAACTTGTTTGCCATTAGGCATGGTGGCACGGATAAATAATTTGCCGTTGAATAGGACTTTGTCGGTTGTGGCATTGTTCAAAGAAGATACTTCCTCTATAGAAGTGGTCGTATTATCTTTCTCCACCATGGCGAAAGTAATACTACGCACACCTGTGACTTCTGCTTCAGGCACACTTACAGCAAGACTCCCCTTGCTGGATAACACACTAAAGTCTGTCACCGAAGTGTAGTCCAACTGCACCACCTGCTCTGTGCCATCTGCCATTTGCAGCACCATAGCGGGTACAAGTTCGGCATCCTGAGCAAGAAACGGCACACTCACACTACATAAGAATAGACTTAGCAGAAATAAGAATAACTTTTTCATAGGCTTAATAAGTTAAATTGTTTCAAAGTTTCAATTCGCAAAGGTACAACAAAATTTGCAAATGTGCAAATTTCTAAGGGGAAAAGTAAAAACTTATAAGTGTAGAGTGTAGAGCGTAGAGTGTAGTAGGCGGAGGATACTCGGCGAATGAACGCCGAGAGATAGGTAGCACAGTACGGGGAAAGTATTGGATGGTAATGGATTGGTATCGAAGTGGTAACGAGGTAGTTTCGAGAAAGAAAGCGGAAAGATGCATGCAGAAGGTAGGAGGAAGAGACAGATACACGATCAACTGTCTTCTTGCAAGAAAGCAAGCAGTTCGGTCATGTTATCAAAGACTTTGTCCGCTTGAGCTAAGTCTTCCTTAGTTAATATACCCGTATTCACGGCATAAACAGTCAATCCTGCTGCTTTACCAGAGCGAATACCCAAGGGTGCATTCTCAATAACGAAGCATTGCTCTTTCTTCAGTCCAGAGCGTTCCCATGCCTTTAGATAAGGCTCAGGATCGGGTTTCCCATGCGTCACATCAAAAGCTGTAATCATTCTATCTTGCTGAAAGATAGATGGAAATACCGTATTCAGGCTATCCAATAGTGTTCGCATACCAGAGCCAGTAACAACCCATATTTGACTGCCAGAGTCTTTAACAAACTGCAGCACCTCTGCCACGCCTGGAATGGTAGGCGTAGCGATATTGACCAATCGGTGATAGTATGCAGACTTCTCCGCATAAATCGTCTTTACTTCATCAGGAGTAGCATCCCTACCGAGTAGTTGTTGAAATGCCTCACGTATTACGGATTCACCTGTGCGACCTTCGTTGATATAACAATCGCGGGCAGTAAACGAAATCCCGTGTGCCTTCATCACTTCTTCCCACGCGATAGCATGATGGGGCATGGAGTCATACAATACCCCGTCCATGTCAAAGAAATATGCTTTGTTCTGCTTCATAATGATTAACTACTTCGCTAACATAAAAAAATTGCTGCATTGCTTTTACTCGAGAAAACTCCTATGAAACAGGATTTGAGGGGTACAGACCCTTTGTAATCTAACTACCTCATCGCTACGACTTTGTGAGTCGGTCTCGGCGGAGAGTATTAGCACGCCATTAGAAAAGCACCTACCTCGTAAGATAAAATTTGTTGAGTTTTCCGGTCTCTAAGCAATGCAACAATATGTTAAAAGATCACTCGCTGTGCTCGTTGTTAAATTATTAACAATTATCGTGCCAAAAGTGAGTTGAAAATTTAAAATTTATAGTTTCAAGGCACGAATTGTTAAAATCGCCACGCCAATGTAGCCACAATACGATGCGTATCAGCATGTACATCCATTGCTGTCATCTGCATCTCAGTAGCATATTGATGGAGCGTTTGCCAACGATATTGGTACGCCACTTGTGCCACCACCATATCACTTCGATAGCCCAAACCAGCACTCGCATACTGCGAAGATGCTGTGTAGCGATAATCCATATCTGTTCGTATATCGTTGTACGCCAATTGCCATACAGGATCTTCGTTTAAGAACGATGACTCATATACATAGCCCGCATTCAGGAAGAAGCCACGGCAAGCTTGTACTTCAGCCCCTATACGCAAAGTATGTACATCCTCCATCTCCACGGCATGGGCATAATCATATTGCAACGCCAACAAGCCTATACTACCTAATTGACCTGCCACACTCACACTCGTGCGCAATGGTGTCACCATTTCTGTGCTAATAATGCCACTCTCTGGGGTCAGAATATCCTCTGGAGCTAACGTGGAATACATATCGCCTTCAGTCTGCATCGAAAGACTCATCATCGTTGGTGTTTCGAATGAAGCACCGATACGCAATGCTTGAATAGGACGGTAAATCAAACCAATAGAACCACTTACACCCAATCCAGAAAGATGATACATTGATTTCAGTTCAGCAGAATTGATACGGTCGGTTTCTCTATGCGACACATGTTTAGTATAACTCAGTGTAGGGATATTCAAACTCATACCTATATACCATTGATTGCTGATATTGCTCGCCCACGAAAGCGTATATTGGTCATAAGTACCTGATTCTGAAACAGACAACGTGCCGTCAGTAAAGTCTATGGCAGGTATCCATGCATACTTATCAAACAGATTGGATGCCAGCGAATCCACGTGAGGGTCAATCAAATACCCTTCGTAACCCAATATGCTCAACCAACCTATTTCTACATCGTCCCAAGGCGTGTCATATAGATATTCTTCTGCCAATCCATTGGTCTTTTGGCAAATGGTCTCTGCCATCCCCATCCCACGACCGCTTACTACCACATCACGATTGAAATTAGCAAGGCGATTGACAGAAAACATGAAATTATTATAAATCATTCCACTTTGCTTCATTGGATTCCCCCATGCCCAGATAGCCGACACATGAGGCGCTGCGAAGCGGGCACGTTGGTATGTATCCTCACTCCCCACCTGCTGCGTACGATCAATGGTTTCATCAATAGTTAGTGCTATCTCACTACGTCGGTATAAGCCCAACCCCGCAGGATTATCTATCACAGCCGAAGGGTCGCCACCGATAGCCGTCATTGCGCCACCCATACCCACGTAACGAGCCGTACCTATGATTTGACGTTCAGCAAAACGTTGTACATCTTGGGCTGCTGATAGCTGACAGTTGAGAAGTGACAACCAAAAGCAAAAAGATAATATGTAGGTTGCGCGTTTCATTTTTCCACTATGCGCATTACTACCGTATCGGGATATTGCGTTGTATCTTCCAAGAAAATAAATTCGCGCGCGTTCTTATCATATATCGGCTCGGTAGGCACAATCGTGTCCACCACTGGCCAATAATAAGCATCATCAAGATATTTACCATTTGACAATTTACTATTGGATAGTTGACTGTTGACAATTGACAATTGACAACAACCAATCAACACCAATAATATGAACAACATGCGCTTCATCTTTATCAAGATAATGCAAAAACCGTGCCAATATTTAGCCCTTAGTTACGGAAGCCAATAATCTCGCGTACTTCGCGGATTGTTTTCTCTGCGCTGGCAGATGCTGCTTCAGCACCTTCGCGTGCTACTTTAGCAAGGTATTCTTCGTTGCTTTGGAAATCAAGGATACGCTCGCGGATAGGTGCGCAGAAGGCATTGATATCTGCAGCCAACTGCTTCTTCATATCGCCATAGCGAATGGCCATATTGTTGTATTGGTCATTGAAATAATCGTAGGTATCGGGAGTAGAAACCAATTGCATCAATGTAAAGAGGTTTTCAATGGGCTCTGGCTTCACTTGGTTGAGCATTGTTGGTCCTGCATCAGTCACTGCACGCATCACTTTCTTCTTGATAGTCGCCTCATCGTCGCAAAGGTAAATGGCATTACCCTCGCTCTTACCCATCTTACCGCTACCGTCCAAGCCAGGCACTTTCACGGCTTTAGCATTGAAGTGGAACGACTCTGGCTCTTTGAAATACTCTACGTTGTAGATACGATTGAAACGGCGTGCAAACAATCGCGCCATCTCCATATTCTGCTCTTGGTCTTTGCCCACAGGCACTTTATCTGCCTTATGCACGAGGATATCCGCAGCCATCAAAGATGGATAGGTCAGCAAACCTGCATTCACATTATCAGGTTGCTTGCGTGCTTTTTCCTTGAAGGATGTGACACGTTCCAATTCGCCGAGATAGGCATTCATATTGAGGTAGAGGTATAACTCAAGCACTTGCTTCACATCGCTTTGCACATAGATAGGTGCCTTTTGAGGGTCAATGCCACATGCCAAATATTCTGCGAGGATAGTGCGAACAGATGTACGTAAGTTTTCGGGGGTTGGGTGTGTGGTAAGTGAGTGCCAATCGGCAATAAAGAACATACAATTATATTCCTCTTGCATCTTCACAAAACTCTTCACTGCACCAAAATAATTTCCAAGGTGCAAATTACCCGTAGGGCGAATGCCACTGATTACTTTTTCCATATTCTCTTTGGTTAATGTATATTTGGGTGCAAAGGTAGTATTTTTTTTTGAAATATGCAAGTAAATGAAAATAATTATCCTCTAACAAAAAGCATTGACCATACCATATCGGCATAATCAATGCATACAAGTTACCTTATTATATATGTTGTGTAGTTGATAGCGAAAAAATCACTACTTAAGCGCTGACAATCTCTTCGGCACGAGCTAAAGCGCCATTGATATGATCACGGATATTCTCACGACCTATCAACTGAACTAAACCTGATTTCTCCAACGTTTTGAATACATGTTTATTCACTCCTGACAATACCAAGGTCATGCCACAACGCTGAGAACGCAGATAGAGTTGTTCGAGATTGTGAATACCTGTCGAATCCATAAACGAAACCTTACGCATACGCAAAATACGTACTTTTTGTCCATCGGCACCTATACGTTGGCTTATTTCGTCGAACTTGTTAGCGATACCAAAGAAATATGGACCATCTATCTCATATACCTCGGTATGTGGAGGAATATGAAGCATGTCTAAATCGTTGCCGTGTAGGCGAACATCATTGTGGTAAGTAGGATCAATCTCATCCGAGAAAGAGCGAATAACAGTAGCTTCGTTGGTACGCTTCAAGAAGAGAATAACTGCTAATAGCAATCCCACTTCAATAGCAATTGTGAGATCAAAAATCACAGTCAATACGAATGTGACAAGCATCACAATAAAATCAGACTTGGGTGCTTTGGCAAGCCACAAGAAGGAGCGCCATCCCGACATGTTGTAGCTGACGACTATCAATACACCCGCAAGGCATGCCATAGGAATCATTCCCACCAGAGGACCCAAGAACAGCAACACCAGCAAAAGCACAACCGCATGGATAATACCCGCTATTGGGGTACGACCACCATTGTTGATATTAGTCATAGTACGCGCAATCGCTCCTGTAGCAGGAATTCCACCAAAGAATGGAACTACCACGTTAGCAACACCTTGTGCAATGAGTTCGGTATTGGAATTATGTTTATCACCAATCACACCATCAGCCACCATTGCAGACAGTAGTGATTCGATAGCACCCAACATGGCAATAGTAAATGCTGAAGGAAACAAATCACGTACTAGATTAAAGAGCGTTTCACCTTCTGCCAAGTGCAATGCTGGAAAATGAGGAACAGGCATACCATCTGGCAAAGTATATAAGTCACCAATTGTGGTGATAGATGTGACTCCTCCAAATTCACGTAATAGCCAAACAATCAATGTCATCAGCACAATAGCAACCAATGAACCAGGAATTTTCTTGCTCATCTTCGTAGAGAAAACAATGATAAGCAAGGATACTACACCTACTGCAAATGCCCACCAATTGATGTCGCGCCAATGCTCAAAATAGCATATCCATTTATGAATAAAATCTGCTGGTGCATCTTGTATGCCCATACCGAAGAGATCGTTCATTTGCGTAGTAAATATGGTAACAGCAATACCTGCTGTAAAACCTATAATCACAGGATAAGGTACAAACTTGATTACATTTCCCAGTCGGAATAATCCCATGAAAATAAGCAAGATACCAGCCATAATAGTGGCTATTAGTAACCCCGTGAGTCCATGCTGCTGAATGATGCCATAGATAATAACAATGAAAGCACCAGTAGGACCACCGATTTGCACTTTACTACCACCAAAAGCCGAAATAATAAAACCAGCGATGATAGCAGTAACCAAACCTTCAGTAGGTCCCACTCCCGAAGATATACCAAAGGCAATAGCCAAAGGGATAGCCACAATACCCACAATCATACCAGCAATGGCATCTTGCAGAAGACGCTGCTTGTTGTAGGTGCGTAGTGATGAAAAAAGTTTTGGACTAAAAACTTCTTTGAAAGAAAAAAATGTTTTCATATACCTTAAAAAATCAAATAACTAATCTTTATTCATGATGATAAGGCTCGCCACGCAATATGGTCATAGCTCGATAGAGTTGCTCCACAAAGAAAAGGCGAACCATTTGATGTGAAAATGTCATCTTGCTAAGCGAAATCTTACCATTGGCGCGCTGATATACTGCATCTGCAAAGCCATAAGGTCCTCCCACAACAAAGACCACATCCCTACCCGATGACATACGCTTTTGCAGGTAATCAGCAAACTCTATCGACCGATATTCTTTGCCATGTTCATCCAACAGAATCAAATCTGTAGATGGCGTTATAGCACGCATAATCATTTCACCTTCTGCTTGCTTTTGCTGTTCCGCCGTAAGAGATTTCGTATTTTTGAGTTCGGGAACAACCTGCAATGTAAATGGTAAGTAATGAGTTAGACGCTTTTGATATTCCTGTATCAATGTGTCAATATGCCCATCAGTGGTTTTTCCGACTACCAAAAGCGTTACTTTCATAATCCTGAATTAAGAATCGTGATTTACATGCCACGTTGTTGCTTAATGTGCTCATAAGCTTCATTTATGCCGCGAAACTTATCTGTAGCTTGTTTTCGTACCTCTTCGCTTGCATTACCCACCTTATCTGGATGAAACTTCATTGCCATACGACGATACGCTTTCTTCACTTCATCGTTGCTAGCAGAAGGTTCTATCTCTAATGCCGTATATGCCCAATTGACATCTTTATGGCGTTGATATAATGCCAATATAGACTGATAATCAGCTTGCTGAACAGCCATATTGGTAACTATAATCTGAATGATATTTAGTTCTTGCGCAGCAATCTCACCATCCGAATTAGCCAATTCAAGCAATATGCGAATCAGTTCTAATCGAGTGGAATAATTGATATATTGCGCCATTTGATGAGACACTGCCACAGGGTCTATCTCCTGATCCAGCAGCTGCTTGAGCAATGAGAGAGCTTGTTTCGCCCGTTCTTCGCCAAAAGTGCGCAATAGAAAAGGTTTTATATAATTTATCTCAGATTTTAGTACCCGTCCGTCTGCCTTGATGACACAAGCAATCAACACGATTATAGAGACGCTTATATCACCTTGAGTAGCACGTTGACGACGTTGATATGTAGTCTGCGTATCGGAATCACTGCCTTGCAATATATATTTAGACGTATCAAACATCGAGGCGATGAACACACCTATCAGTGCACCTATTGGTCCACCTACTGCAAAGCCTAACCCTCCTAATATCCATTTGCCAAGTGACATTATTTTTCTCGTTTTTTATCCTTATAAAAAGGTAGTAACACAAAATAGTTGATTACACCAGCCAACATGATGGCTAATATTCCTGAATATTCTTCAGAGAGATGCAACCATATCAACAGGTTGAGTAGCAAGAGTTGAAGCACATAATTAATAGCTCGTCCAAATAGAAAACCGCCTGCATTCTTCCAACTAGGACGCATCTTGAAAGTATAGAAACTAGTGATGAAATAGTTGCATATCATCTCAATGATGAAACCTGCTGTAAAAGCAACAGAAGTAAGAATGCCCAAGTCTTGCCAATGGCGTTGAAATATATCCAACAGCAGATAGTAGATACCATACTGAATGCCCGTTCCAAGTGCTCCAACGAGCACGAAACGAACCGCAGAACGATATTTCATGGGCAGTCGCCCAGTTAGGGTTTTCATCTATATAACTATCTATGGTTGATTGATTTCGTTGCCTTGACAGAAGCGATGTTGTATATGGCGATCATCACCCAAATAGATAAAACGTTCGAGGCGATGAATAGGCGATGTGGCATCTATGCTATGAGGCGAAAGACAGAGGTCATCGATGACAAGTGCATCGAAAGTATACCCAGGTTCAAAACTGCCTACTTGCCCAAAGAAGGCACCACCTGCTTTTGTAGCCATATAAAACACTTCCGATAATGTCAAGAATGGATACTGACCATTGGATGATACATATTGCAATTTACTCATCTGCACAGCATACTGCATCACGCGGAACATGCTAAGATGGTGTCCACCTGCAATATCAGAACCCAGTACAACGTTCAGTCCTGCTTGCAAAAATTTTCGTACAGGAGCTATACCAGATGCCAAATTGCAGTTGGATGTCGGACAATGTACTACGCATACATTCTGCTCGCGCATCAGACGCAATTCCTCACCTTCGGTATAACAACAATGCGCCATTAGCGTAGGTGTATCTCCAAACAAACCATAGCGATGATATGCATCGCCATAGCATGTAGATGCTGGCTCTAATTCTTGTACCCAGGCTATTTCTTGCTGATTTTCGCTCAAATGTGATTGTACTGGCAGTGTTGTCTGCTGTGCCATCTCTCCCATCGTTTGCAGCATTTCTGGTGTGCACGAAGGAATAAAACGCGGAGTGATGATTGGTTTTACCAATGGCATTTCTGCCATCGTATCTACCAAAGCTTTCATACCACTAACCCATGATATTGGTGTATTGCACAAGTTCTCTGGCGCATGCCGATCCATGCCTACCAAACCAATCAGAGCCCCCATACCAGCATCAGCAAAGCTGCGAGCAAGTATTTGCGTTGCAGGTGTATGAGATGTGGCAAATACCGCAGCACGCATCGTACCTTGACGCCATAGTTCCGAAACAAAAGAATGGTAAACGGTTTCAGCATATGCTTCATCTGCAAACTTGGCTTCCTCTGGAAAAACATAGGTATTGAGCCAAGGTATCAGTTGCATATCCATAGCTATTCCCATGTTACAGAACTGTGGTGCATGTACATGCAAATCATTCATCGCTGGTATCAGCAATTTGTCACCAAAATCCACCAGTTGGTCATATATCAGACCATCTGGCAGCGAATGATATACTCCCTGAACCACTCCCTGCTCATCAACAGCGATATACCCTCGCTCATACACTTCGAATTGTGTAGGCGACGATGTAAATAGAATATTTGCCTGATATATTGTCACTTATCCAACAATAGCATTTAGCATCTCCTCCATAGCAGCACCTAATCCGGCTACATTGCGGCCACCTGCGGTAGCCATCCATGCTTGACCGCCGCCACCGCCTTGGATATGCTTAGCAGCCGACTTGATGATCTGACCTGCGTTCTTTCCCGCATCTACCAATGGTTGCGACAGTACCACCGTAATCATGGGTTTGCCCTCCCACTCTGTCGCACCTACTACAGCGAACTTCACATCGGTAAACTTGCCTTTCAGCAACATGGGCACATTACGCAGCAAATTAGCATCTACAGTGCCTTCTACGCGCACCAGTTTGATACCATTGTAGTCTTCTGCTTTGGCAAGGAGTTCATCGCGGAAACGCTCCACTTTCTCTGCCATGAAGGTCTCAATCTGCTTCTTCAAGCCCGCGTTCTCGTCAATGGCTTTGCGGATAGCGCCTGCCAAGTCTGGAGCGTTGTTGAACAGCGCACGCAGACCGCCTATCATATCCACTTGTTTGTAGTAGAGTTCATCGGCCTTGGCTGCTGTCACAGCCTCAATACGGCGAATACCCGCAGCCACACTGGTCTCCATCACAATGCGCACCGCACCAATCTTACCCGTACTTGCCACGTGACAACCACCGCACAACTCTGCCGATGGGCCATACTTGATGACACGTACTTCATCGCCGTATTTCTCGCCGAAGAGTGCCATAGCACCCATTTCTTTCGCTTTCTCTATTGGGGTATTACGACATTCCTCAAGAGGCAAGTCTTGGCGAATCATCTCGTTGGCAAGCATCTCCACTTGGCGTAGCTCCTCCGCACTCACTTTCTGGAAGTGTGAGAAGTCGAAACGCAAGCTGTCCGCCGATACGTAGCTACCCTTTTGCTCCACATGCTCGCCCAATACTTGGCGCAATGCATAGTGTATGATATGCGTAGCAGTGTGGTTGCAAGCAATGGCTTGACGACGAGCCACATCTACCTCAGCCATCATCTTGCTCTTGATATTCTCAGGCAATTCTGCACAAAGGTGTACTGCCAGATTGTTCTCACGTTTGGTATCCAACACGCGCACATTGCCCAATGTACCCGAATCGCCTACCTCACCACCCATCTCAGCATAGAATGGTGTTTGGCTAAGCACTACTTGATAGAGTTCTTTGCCCTTTTGGTTCACTTTGCGGTAGCGTAGCACTTGTGTCTCGCATTGCAACATGTCGTATCCATCAAACTCTGTCTCACCTTCGCTAATCACTACCCAGTCGCCCAGTTCTTGTTTGTTGGCTTGGCGACCCATTTCTTTTTGGTGCTCCAATGCCTTGTTGTACTCTTCCTCGTTGGTAGTAAAACCGTTCTCGCTCAAAATCAATTGAGTGAGGTCGAGAGGGAAGCCGTATGTATCTTTCAATGTGAACACATCCACACCCGAAATCTCTTTACCTTTCGCCTCTTTCATCAGTTTGTCGAGCAAAGAGATACCCTTGTCCAATGTGCGGAGGAAACCGTCCTCCTCGCTCTTTATTACAGGGGTGATTTGTGCCTCTTGCTTCACCAATTCAGGATATGCTTCGCCCATGTCGGCAATGAGTTGTGGCACCAGTTTGTACATAAACGCTTCGCGTTGTCCGAGGAAGGTGTAGCCATAGCGTACTGCACGGCGCAAGATTCGGCGAATCACATAACCTGCCTTCTCGTTGCTTGGCAACTGACCATCAGCAATGGCGAAGGCGATAGTACGGATATGGTCGGCAATCACGCGCATAGCCACATCCACTTTCTCCTCTTTGCCGTATTCAGAGCCGCAGATCTCGCCAATCTTCTTCAGCATAGGTTGGAAGACATCGGTATCATAGTTCGATTGTTTGCCTTGCATAGTGCGCACCAAACGCTCGAAGCCCATACCTGTGTCAATCACTTTATTTGGCAAGGTGTCGAGCGAGCCATCGGCTTTTCGGTTGTATTGCATGAACACGAGGTTCCAAATCTCAATCACTTGTGGGTGGTCTTTATTCACCAGTTCGCGACCAGAGAGAGCCGCTTTCTCCTCCTCGCTACGGCTATCCACGTGAATCTCTGAGCATGGACCACAAGGACCTGTATCGCCCATCTCCCAGAAGTTGTCGTGCTTATTGCCATTGAGGATATGGTCGGCAGGCAAGTGCTTAGCCCAGATCTCTGCTGCCTCGTTGTCACGCTCGATGCCCTCTTCAGGTGAGCCTTCGAATACTGTTACGTAGAGGTTCTTTGGGTCGAGTTTGAGTACATCTACGAGGTACTCCCACGCCATGTCGATGGCGCCTTGTTTGAAGTAATCACCAAACGACCAGTTGCCGAGCATCTCGAACATGGTGTGGTGGTAGGTATCATGACCTACTTCCTCGAGGTCATTGTGCTTACCGCTTACGCGCAGGCACTTCTGCGAGTCCGCTACGCGAGGATATTGTATAGGGTCATTACCGAGGATGATACCCTTCCATGGGTTCATACCTGCGTTGGTGAACATCAGTGTAGGGTCATCTTTGATGACCATGGGTGCTGAAGGTACAATCTTGTGTCCTTTCTTCTCAAAATAATCCAAAAAGGATTGTCTAATCTCTTTGCTTGTCATATATTTTGTTTATTTAATTTCGCTATTGTATCAAAAATCCTGCAAAGGTACAATTTTTTTACGGGATATGCAAATATTAGAACTATTTTATTTCAGTTACACTGAAAATCATCCACAAGTTTCGTGATGAAGGAGTGCCTTGAATGGCACTTCTTTATCTATGGTTCTTCGTAGGTTTTTAGCCCGATACTAATAGGGAAGGTACAAGGGAAAGCAATCTTAAGAAACAGCACTTTTTCACAACAACTCACCCAGTCCGATGAGACTGGGTGAGTTGTTGTGTAGTATTGTTTAGCAGTTGTGTAGCGTGGTTTACCACTCAAGTAGCACTTTGCCACATTGGCCGCTGACCATGACGTCGAAGCCCTTTTGGAAATCATCGAAGTGGAAGCGGTGGGTAATCACTGGACTCAAGTCCAGACCACCCAACAACATCTGCTCCATCTGATACCATGTCTCCCACATGCGGCGGCCGGTGATACCCTTGATAGTCAAAGCATTGAAGATGATATCCGACCAGTTGACTTGCGTGTTGCTTGGCAAGATACCCAACTGCGCGATATTTGCACCCTTATACATGTGTGCAATCATATCATTGAACGCTGCTGGTGCACCCGACATTTCTAGTCCAATATCAAAGCCGCGGATACCTAACTGCTTCATGGCGCCCTCTACGGTCTCGCCCTTCGAGCCATTGACCGTGATAGTAGCACCCATCTTCTTGGCAATCTCGAGGCGTTGCTCGTTGAGGTCAGTCACGACGATATTCTTTGCTCCCGCATAGCGGCAGATACCTGCAGCCATCGTACCAATCAAGCCCGCACCTGTGATAAGCACATCCTCGCCCAAGAGAGGGAAAGCCAATGCGGTATGTGTAGCATTGCCAAATGGGTCCATAATAGCGGCGAAGTCGTCTGGAATCTCAGGACGGATATGCACGATATTGCTCTCAGGGATAGTCACATACTCGGCAAAAGCACCGTCCTTGCCCATGATACCAACTGAGATAGTGTTCTCGCATACGTGACCCATGCCACGGCGGCAGTTACGGCATGTGCCGCAGACGATATGTCCCTCGGCAGTCACGCGGTCGCCCACCTTCACACCACGGACACCTGGTCCGACCTCGACAGCCACACCCACGAACTCGTGACCCATGATATAGGGCGGTGTGCAATGGTTTTGCGACCATTCGTCCCATTTATACATGTGCAGGTCCGTACCGCAAATAGCGGCTTTGGTAACCTTGATAAGCACATCATTCACGCCTACTTGAGGCATTGGCACCTCTTCCATCCAGAGCCCTGGCTCTGCATAACGTTTTACTAAGGCTTTCATTTAGTGATAAACTATGAGTGATAAGTTATAAGTTACTCTAGAACATTGAGGGCTTTGCCGACTTTGATGAAGGCCTCAATACCGCGGTCGAGTTGCTCGGTGGTATGCGCCGCAGAGAGTTGTACGCGGATACGTGCTTGCCCTTGTGGCACTACTGGGTAGTAGAAGCCTGTCACATAAATACCCTCCTCTTGCAATGCCGCAGCGAACTCTTGGCTCAAACGAGCGTCGTACAGCATCACCGCGCAGATAGCCGACTCGGTTGGCTTGATATCAAAGCCAGCAGCTTTCATCTTGGTGATAAAGTACTCGGTATTCGAGTGCAAGCGGTCTTGGAGTTCGTTGCTGCGCGTGAGAATCTCAAAGGTCTTGAGGCCAGCTGCTGCAATCAATGGAGGAATAGAGTTGGAGAAGAGATATGGACGGCTACGTTGGCGAAGCAGGTCGATAATCTCTTTCTTACCTGTAGTGAAGCCTCCTACTGAACCACCGAAGGCCTTGCCCAATGTACCAGTAATGATCTCAATCTTGCCGCGGAGGTCGTAACGCTCGGTCACGCCATGACCAGTCTTACCCACCACACCTGCGGAGTGGCTCTCGTCCACCATCACGAGGGCATCGTATTTCTGCGCGAGTTCGTAGATCTTATCGAGTGGGCAGACATTGCCGTCCATGGAGAACACGCCATCGGTAGCGATGATACGGAAGCGTTGTGCTTGCGCTTTCTTCAGTTGCTCCTCGAGGTCTGCCATGTCGCCATTGGCATAGCGATAACGCACTGCCTTGCAGAGGCGCACGCCGTCGATGATAGAGGCGTGGTTGAGCGCATCGGAGATGATGGCATCTTGGTCGGTCAAAAGGGGTTCAAACAAACCACCATTAGCATCGAAACAAGCTGCATAGAGGATAGTGTCCTCGGTACCGAAGAAGTCGGAGATGGCTTGCTCGAGTTGCTTATGCGTGTCCTGCGTACCGCAGATGAAACGCACCGATGCCATACCATAGCCACGTGCGTCCATGCGGTCTTTAGCTGCTTGGATGAGCTCGGGGTTGTCTGCGAGGCCAAGGTAGTTATTGGCGCAGAAGTTGATGACATCCTTGCCTCCTTCTACTTGAATGGCAGAGGATTGAGGGGTGATAATCACGCGTTCGTTTTTATACAATCCTGCCTCACGAATATCGTCGAGGATAGTTTGCAGGTGTTTTTGAAATTCTGTATACATATTCTTTGTTCGTTTTACTCACGTTATATGTGCCATAGGCACGTTACATACCCTACGGGCGTTATATATCTTTGATGTTACATGTAAACGTTAACAACGAAGATAACGCGAAGCATACAACGCGAAGCATACAACGCGAAGCACACAACGCGACTCTGTCGCTTATACAATTCCTTGCTCGAGCATGGCTTGTGCCACCTTCATGAAGCCAGCGATGTTCGCACCCTTCACATAGTCAATAGAGCCATCGGCTTGGCGACCGAACTTCACACATTGCTCGTGGATGGACTCCATGATATGGTGCAGACGGCTGTCCACCTCTTGTGCTGTCCAGCTGAGGTGCTCGCAGTTTTGTGTCATCTCGAGGCCAGAAGTAGCTACACCACCTGCGTTCACTGCCTTACCAGGAGCAAAGAGTACGCCATTGTGTTGGAAATAGTGGATAGCACCCGGTTGGCAACCCATGTTACTAACCTCGCAGCAGCACCAGCAGCCGTTGGCTTTGAGTTCCTTAGCATCGTCCTCGCTGAGCTCGTTTTGGAAAGCACATGGCAGAGCAATATCGCAAGGAACAGACCATGCCTTCTTGCCTGCGGTGAAGTGCGCCTTCTCAGGGAACTTATCCGCCATGTCTTGCACCTTGTTGCGGTTGCTTGAACGCATAACAAGCATATAATCAATCATCTCCGCTGTGATACCCTCTGGGATAGCGCATACGCCGTCAGGACCAGAGATAGCCACTACCTTAGCACCCAGTTCGGTTGCCTTTTGTGCAGCACCCCAAGCCACGTTGCCGAAGCCAGAGATAGCAACAGTCTTACCCTCGATAGACTTGCCTGCCTCGTGGAGGAGATGCTCGGTGAAATAGAGTGCACCATAGCCGGTTGCCTCTGGACGGAGGATAGAGCCGCCCCATGTCATACCCTTGCCTGTGAGCACGCCAGTGTGGTATTGGCGAGCCAACTTTTGGTACATACCATTGAGGAAACCAATCTCGCGACCGCCTACGCCCACATCACCCGCAGGAACGTCAGTATCTACGCCGATATTGTGCCAGAGTTCGAGCATGAAAGCTTGGCAGAAGCGCATGATCTCGGCATCAGACTTGCCCACTGGGTCGAAGTCAGAACCACCTTTTGCGCCACCCATAGGCAGGGTAGTCAGCGCGTTCTTGAATGTTTGCTCAAAGCCCAAGAACTTGAGCATGGATGGGTTAACCGCTTTATGGAAACGCAATCCGCCTTTGTATGGACCAATAGCGGAGTTGAATTGCACACGATAACCGAGGTTGGTTTGCACCTGACCTTGGTCGTCCACCCATGTTACGCGGAAAGTGAAAATACGGTCTGGTTCGACCATACGCTCGACAATCTTGGCTTTCTCGTACTCAGGATGTTGGTTGTACACTTCCTCGATTGATACAAGGACTTCTTCTACGGCTTGCAGATACTCTGCCTCGCCTGGATGCTTTGCAGCAAGGTGCTGCATGATGTCCGTTACTTTCATTGTAGTAATATTTATAGTTTTATTGGTTGTTTCGAGTGTTGAGAGTCGGGTATCCAATATCGGATAGCGGGTGCAAAGGTACAAAAAAAATAATACACTTGCAAGAAAATGAAATGAAAATTTATATTCAAATGAATCTTTCTTGCATATATACTTTTTTTTTAGTACCTTTGCACCTTGAAATTGTAGAAGGAAAGAAAAATCATTCAAACTTTGGAACTATTCACATTCTTGAAACAAAACATATAAGATATGGCAGACGATAAGAAAATTATTTTCTCGATGGTGGGTGTGAGCAAGAGTTTCTCCCCACAAAAAAAAGTACTTAACAACATCTACCTTAGCTTCTTCTACGGAGCAAAAATTGGTATCATTGGTCTCAATGGTGCGGGTAAATCTACCCTACTCAAGATTATTGCAGGTATTGAAAAGAATTACGAAGGTGAGGTGGTATTCTCTCCTGGCTACAGCGTAGGCTATCTGGAGCAAGACCCACAATTGGACCCAGAGAAGACCGTACGCGAATGCGTGCAAGAAGGTGTACAACCCATCATGGATATGCTCGCCGAATACGATGCTATCAATATGGCATTCGCCGAGCCAGATGCTGATTTTGATAAACTACTTGCTCGCCAAGCAGAGCTGCAAGACAAGCTCGACAGCGTGGATGCATGGAACATAGACACACGTCTTGACCGCGCTATGGACGCATTGCGTTGCCCTGCTGACGATGCACAAGTGAAGCATCTGTCGGGAGGTGAGCGCCGTCGTGTAGCACTATGTCGTTTGCTACTTCAACAACCTGATATCCTGCTGCTGGATGAGCCCACTAACCACCTTGACGCGGAATCAATCGACTGGTTGGAGCAACACCTGCACCAATACGCAGGTACAGTGATCTGTATCACCCACGACCGTTACTTCCTCGATAATGTAGCAGGTTGGATTCTTGAATTGGACCGTGGTGAAGGTATTCCATGGAAGGGCAACTACTCTTCTTGGTTAGAGCAAAAGACCGCTCGTATGGCAATGGAGGAGAAACAAGCCAGCAAGCGTCGCAAGACATTGGAGCGCGAGTTGGAATGGGTACGCATGGCACCAAAAGCACGTCAAGCCAAAGGTAAAGCCCGTTTGGCTGCATACGATAGGATGTTGAACGAAGAGCAGAAAGAACGTGAGGAGAAGTTGGAGATATTCATTCCTAATGGACCACGTTTGGGTAACAAAGTTATCAATGCTGAGGGCGTAAGTAAGGCCTTTGGCGAGAAATTGCTGTTCGAGGATTTGGAGTTTATGCTTCCACCTAATGGTATCGTAGGTATTATCGGCCCTAACGGTGCGGGTAAAACAACACTCTTCCGCATGATTATGGGTATGGAGCAAGCCGATAAAGGTACTTTTGCCGTGGGCGAGACTGTGCGCGTGGGTTATGTGGATCAAGTGCATTCGAATATAGACCCTAACAAGAGCGTCTTTGAGACCATCTCTGAGGGTACGGAATATATCCGCGTAGGTGGCCGCGAAGTGAATGCACGTGCATATCTGAGCCGTTTCAACTTCACAGGTGCTGACCAAGAGAAGAAATGCGGTGTGCTCTCTGGTGGTGAACGTAACCGCTTGCACTTGGCATTGACATTGAAGTCCGAAGCCAATGTATTGCTGCTTGATGAGCCAACCAATGATATTGACGTGAACACCTTGCGTGCACTAGAAGAAGGTCTGGAGAACTTTGCTGGTTGTGCGGTAGTCATCTCGCACGACCGTTGGTTCCTCGACCGTATTTGTACGCATATCCTTGCTTTTGAAGGAGATAGCAAGGTATTTTGGTTTGAAGGTAGTTATTCGGAGTATGAGGCAAACAAGAAAATGCGCCTTGGCGATGATGCTACTGAGCCTAAGCGTATTCGCTATCGCAAGTTAGAGTGATATGTAATACACGATAATAGAGAAAACCCTCTTACCTGAATATAGGTGAGAGGGTTTGTTTTATGCCTTTAATTTTTGTCGTGGTAGCCTATGGGAGGCTCGAATCAGATTCGGTGTTCTTAGGTTATTAACCGCATTATCCTACGTATATCTTACGTATATGGTACGTATATCCTACGTATATGGTACGTAATTGAAAAGGGATTGACAAGGAAAAGCAAAGTGTTAGTCCTTACGAATGACACTACCTCCAACTGCCATACTCTGCTTGATACGTGGTGTGCCTTTGTAGGTGATATGGCTCGCCCCCGCAGCTTGCGCCCATAATTCGCGTGCGACATTGACCTCCGCCTTGCTGGCACCCGCACAGTTGATGTGCATCACTTGCGTGAACAAATCTTCGGCTTCCACTTCGCCCGCGCCCGCAATGGTGATATTCACAGTATCAGCCGTACCCTCTAAATCTAATTTGCTTGCCCCTTTGGCATCTATAACCAATGTTTGTACATTCAGATGTAGGTCTGCTTCTGCTGCACCATTGAGGTCAAGCGCGAAGTTTGGCTGCGAAAGCACTTGATTGTCTGCGGTTTCTATCTTGCTTGCGCCATAGACCGTTAGTTTTCGCAAATAGGGAGAAGTAATGGAAAAATCTATCATCACATCATCTACAGGGATTTGGTTAGATGTCTCGATATAGAGTACACTATCTCGCACTTCAGCTTTTATGACGCCTTCATATACCAAGGAGTTTATTTGATTGGTAGTCAGTATGGTAGATTGCTGTGTGCCATTATTCAGGTACAATTTAGCAGCACCTCGCAATTCTACACTATGGTAAGGTTCCAATTGAAGTTCGGAAGCGAGAGTACCTTCTTGATCATCTACATCTAATCCGTCCCATACCATGGTTTTTAGAATCTCAGGAGCCATGTCATAGGATTGATATAAACGCACGAGTGATACTCCCCAGAAAATGATAGATGCAAGCCAGAAGAGAATAGTAATCCACCAAAAGCGTGCCTTTGGTCCGCGTCGCGTGCGCATGTATGTGACTATGGTGTGCACTAACATCACAATTGGTAGTGCAATAATCAGGATAAGTGCAACCATCAAAAGCGGAATCATCACCGCTCCACCATCCACTAAAAGTTCGGCAAAGACAGGGAAAATAGGCATGATGGATGCCAAACTAGTCGTCCCAGCCACTGCAACACCAAAGAGCGAAAGTACGATGGCGAAAAGGATAGCAAGCCCCACGAAAATCATCGGCAAAGCCAAGATAGCCAATATGACGTTGAGGACAATGCTAAACACACGACCACAACCACTATTTTGCGACTTATCTACTTTGACTTTAGGGCGGCGGTTAGGACCAAACTCAGAAGGTGCACCAATTTGCTCTTTGACAGACTGAACCATCTGAACATTAACTACTTGCACGTTCTTTGCAAAGAGTGCTTTTTGTAGCAATTCGGCAATGCGTGCTTCAATATCAGTCATTACTTCCTGACGGTCGTCCTGAGGAAGACGTAGTTCAATATCGTGAAGATAATCACGCAAAAGTTGATAAGCATCGTAGTCGATGTGATATACTAAACCATTGAGGTTGATTGTACGGGTTTCTTTCATAATTTATTTGGTTATTTTGTTAATAGCTTGGCAGATAGCGTGCCATTCTTCATCAAGTTGAGCAAGCAGTTGCTTTCCCTCTTCTGTGAGGGTGTAATACTTGCGCGGCGGTCCGCCTGTGGACTCTTGCCAACGATAAGACAACAAGCCTTCGTTCTTCATGCGGGTGAGGAGTGGATATACTGTCCCCTCCACTACCAATAGCTGAGCTTCCTTCAGGGTATCAAGGATATCCGAAGCATATGCCTCGCTTTGATGGATAATGGAGAGGATACAATATTCCAATAATCCCTTGCGCATTTGGCTTTTGAGATTGGATAGCATCTTTGCTTACAATTTACTGATTTTCAATCTGATTGTAATTTGGAATGAGAATCATCAAGATGATGTAGAGTAGCAAACCAGGAAATGCCGCAGAAAATAATGTTAATACCGCAAATACTACTCGAATCAAAGTAGGATCTACATCAAAATACTCGGCGATTCCGCCACAAACACCCGCCAAAATGCGGTTGGAAGAACGATACAGTTTTTTCATTGTTTGAATTATTAAATAGTTATAAATAATTGCATACTTCATCGCTCTATGACATAAGATATTGGCACATTAGTCATCCACACGTATGAAATGTCCTTCCATATCGAAGATAAGTTCTAGTCCATTGCTGAGTTCAACCTGCAAATGACGGTATTCTATTGTATATTCCACAATAAAATGGTCAGGATGATGCAAAGCAACAAAATTGGTAATCAACTCAGGTATGATTCCCGAAGGAACTGGAGAAACTTGACAGTCAATCGATTGCAGATTGCCTCGATGATCAAAATCTATCTCCGTTGCATTCTTGAGATACACCTTATACTCTGGATGTATTCCATCTCGTTCTTGCTCAACATATGCCACATCTGCTACGTTGAAATGCTTTTGAAGAAATGTTTGAGCTTGAGCAGGTAACTCAGTGTAAGCTATCACATGCTGACGATCAGCACATGCTGTCAGCGAAATCATAATGGTTGCCATGACGGCTAAAATCTTTTTCATAATCACGTAATTTAAAGGTTATTATTCTGGTTTATTTGTCGTTACAAGATTATTTGCAAAAAGTGTGCCAAAAGCCTATCAAAGAGCGCATGAACATAAATTCGGTGCAAAGATAATAACTTTTATAATACTATGCAATACAAAGTACTATAAAATATGTTATTTTGCTGTTTTTTTGAGTATTTTGCAAAATAGAAGTAGCAAAATAGGGGTAAAATTTGCAGATATAAGAAAAAAAGTGTAACTTTGCAGACCTTTTGTGTGCATATACATGTACGCATTGTGAAATAAAATGATGATTCGATAGAGATGGAGTACAAATATTTGAATAATATTCACTACCCTAACGACTTGAAAGCATTGCCATTGGAGGCATTGCCACAGGTGTGCAGCGAAGTACGCGACTTTATTATTCAGCAGTTGAGCCACAACCCTGGTCACTTAGGCTCGTCGCTTGGTACAGTAGAGTTGACGGTTGCTCTGCATTACGTATTCGATACACCCAACGACCAGCTCGTATGGGACGTAGGGCACCAAGCATATGCCCATAAAATTCTCACAGGCAGACGCGAGCGTTTTCATACCAACCGACAGTTCAAAGGTTTAGCACCGTTCCCCTCTCCTATGGAGAGCGAATATGATGCGTTTATTGCAGGTCATACAAGCAATAGTATTTCGGCAGCATTAGGAATTACCATTGGTGAAGAGATTGCCGCCAAAGCAGCTGTAGATGGTAGAGTTGAGAAGCAACGAGTGGTAGCGATCATCGGTGACGGGGCTATGACAGGCGGATTAGCATTCGAGGGACTAAACAATACCTCTATGCTCAAGAATAATCTGCTGATTGTACTCAATGACAATAATATGGCTATCGACCCTCTCAAAGGTGGTTTTACGCAATACCTAGTAGATTTGACTACGAGCGAGCGATACAATCGCTGGCGTTGGTGGGGATATAAAGTAGCACGTAAGCTGCACCTTATCAATGATGATAATAAAGGGCGCCTACAAAGTTTCAACAATAATCTCAAAGCATTACTCACCAAACAGGACAACAATATCTTCCAAGGACTAAATCTGCGTTATTTCGGTCCAGCAGACGGACACGACGTGCTGAACTTGGTGCGCATATTCAAAGAAATTAAAGACTACGAAGGACCTAAAGTATTGCACATCATCACCAAAAAAGGAAAAGGCTACGAACCTGCTGAAAACGATCAGACAACATGGCATGCGCCAGGAGAGTTTAATGTTGCCACAGGCGAGAGACAAAAGGGCGATGAAGCTAAGAAGCAAGAGCTATGGCAAGAAGTCTTTGGCAACCAACTACTGCAACTGGCAAAAGAGGACGAACGCATCGTTGGCATTACACCTGCTATGCCTAGTGGCTGTAGCATGAATATCATGCAGCGCGAATTACCCAATCGCGTATTCGATGTCGGTATAGCCGAAGGACATGCCGTCACGTTCTCCGCAGGTATGGCGAAAGCGGGATTGATTCCCTACTGCAATATCTACTCTAGTTTTTTGCAACGTGCCTACGACAATATCATCCACGATGTAGCGTTGCCTAAGTTGCATGTCATTTTCTGCATTGACCGTGCTGGTATCGTGGGCAACGATGGTGCTACGCATCACGGATTATTGGATTTGGCATACCTGCGACCTATTCCAAATATGGTGATTGGTGCGCCTATGACCAAAGAAGATTTACAGCAGATGATGCGACTCGCCAAGGACTACGATGGACCTATAGCTATCCGCTATCCGCGTGGCAGAACGAATGAAGGTGATGAGGCGATGAGGCAATTAGGCGATAAGGCGAAGGTGACTATCGGCAAAGGGGTATGCTTGAGAGAAAATGAGGAAGCAAAAGTGGCGGTACTATCTCTTGGTGCTATCGGTTATACGGTGATTGAGGCGATAAGGCGATTAGGTGATAAGGCGAATGTCGCTCACTACGATATGCGATGGCTCAAACCGATGGATGAGCAGTTGCTGCACGAGATAGGCAAACGCTTTACTACAATCATCACAGTAGAGGATGGTGTAATCAGTGGTGGCTTAGGTAGTGCGGTGCTTGAGTTTATGGCAGATAATGGTTACACACCACATGTTATACGCTTGGGAGTAAATGACCAGTTTGTGGAACATGGAAGTACCAAAGAGTTATATCAACTATTGAAATTAGATACACAAGGAATATGCGAATCATTATTGCAGGCGCTGGAGCAGTAGGACGCCATTTGGCTAAACTGCTATCGCGCGAGGATATGGATATTAGTCTTATCGATGATCGCCAGGACAGATTGGGCGATTTGGATGCTAACTACGACCTGCTGACCAAAGTGGGTAGCCCTACATCAATACACGACTTGAAAAGTATTGGGGTAAAGGATGTGGACCTCTTCATCGCAGTTACACCATCCGAGTCAGATAATATCACTGCGTGTTTGCTTGCTAACCAACTGGGAGCAAAGAAAACACTGGCACGCATTGACAACTACGAGTATCTGATTCCAGAGAACAAACGCCTCTTCGAGCAGATGGGACTCAATCATCTCATCTACCCCGAGCTACTGGCTGCACAGGAGATTACCGCTTCGCTCAAAACCAACTGGATGCGTTATCATCTGACTCTATGTGGTGGAGCGTTGGAGATGTGCGTGGTGAAAGTACGCGAAGGAGCGGAAGTGATTGGCAAGCAATTTATGTCAGGATTCTTCAATCACGGATTATACCGAGTAGTGGCTATCAAACGCGGACAAGAGACCATCATTCCTAGCGGACCTGATGAAATACAAGCCGATGATATGGTATATGCTGTCTGCACACGAGAGAATATGAAAGTGTTGCGCGAGCAATTGGGTAAGCAAAAGAAGGACATCAATACTATCGTTTTCTTTGGAGGATCAAAGATTGCACAAAAGACGGTACAGAACCTGCCCGATGACCTCAATATCAAGATTCTCGAAGCCGACCGCGAGCACTGCTACCATCTCAGCGAGAAAATCAACAACGCACTCATTATCAATGCCGACGGTAGCGATATGGCTACGCTCAAAGACGAGGGAATAGAGGATGCTGATGCTTTTGTAGCAGTCACTGACAGCAGCGAAGCGAATATCTTTGCCTGTATGGCTGCCAAGCGTTTTGGCGTGAAAAAGACTATTGCCGAGGTAGAGAATATCGACTATATCCCGATGGCAGAGGGCTTGGATATCGGTACGGTACTTAATAAGAAAACCATTGCCGCTTCGTATATCTACCAAATGCTACTAGATGCTAGCGTACTCAACGTGCGCAACTTGACCAGTGCAGATGCAGAGATAGTGGAATTTATGGCGGAGGAGGGTAGCCGCATTACCAAAGCTAAGATTCGCGATATGCGACTGCCAAAGGATGCAAATATCGGTGCTATCGTGCGCGCAGGAGAAGGTATCCTCGTGAACGGCGATACGCAAATACTTCCTAACGACCTAGTAGTGGTTTTCTGCAAGAGCCAAGTAATCAGACAATTAGAGAAGTTCTTCAAATGACACGCACGTTTAACACACGGATGGTCTTCCGTACCATGGGCGCACTGCTGCTCATTGAGGCGGTGTTTATGACTATGGCACTGGGGGTTAGTCTATGGTACAACGAACCAGACAATGGAGTGTTTCTGCTATCCACTATCATCACGCTGCTGGCAGGTGTCATTGGCTTGCTAGTGGGTCGCCGCGCTGAGTCGCGCATGGGCGAGCGAGAGGGCTACGTGATTGTAGCAATGGTATGGGTGGTGTTCTCTGCCTTTGGATTGCTGCCCTATTACCTCAGTGGACAAGTGCCCACGCTGACCGATGCATGGTTTGAGAGTATGTCGGGCTTTACCACTACAGGTGCTACTATCATCCCTGATTTGGAGGTCATTACCCACGGACTGCTCTTCTGGCGGTCGCTCACGCAGTGGATTGGTGGTATGGGAATCATTGTGCTGTCTATTGCTATATTACCCATCTTCGGACTGAATGGCATGCAGCTCTACGCTGCCGAGGTGTCGGGCTTGACTTACGAAAAACTATCGCCTCGTATTGCTGATACGGCAAAAATGATGTGGACAACCTATGTATTGCTGACTGCTGCTGAGGTGTTAGCCTTGTGGCTATGTGGCATGGATGTGTTCGACGCGGTGTGTCACTCGTTCTCTACGATTGCCACTGGCGGTTTCTCTACGCACAATAATAGTTTGGAATTCTACGACTCGGCGGCTATTCACTATATAGTGACGTTCTTCATGTTTATTTCGGGTATCAACTTCGTACTTCTTATCTATCTGTTGCGTGGCAAAGCTCGCTATTTCTTCCGAGATGAGGAGTTGCGTTGGTATAGTGTAGCAGTAGCAATATTTGCAGTATTGCTGACTTTAGGGCTGTATATTGCTCGCCCAGGTTGGTCTGGCGTTGAGATGGAGCGCGCTTTCCGCGATAGTTTGTTCACGGTGATTAGTTCGATGACCTCTACGGGCTATACCATTTCCGACTATATGTATTGGCCAGTAGTGGCATGGGTAGTTATTTTCTTCTTGATGCTGACGGGTGCTTGTGCAGGTAGTACAGCAGGTGGAATCAAGTGGGTGCGCTTGGCGATTATTCTAAAGAATGGTGTGGCAGAGTTCCAACGCCGTATTCATCCTAATGCGATTATCCCTGTGAGACTCAACGAGAAAACTGTTCCTCAGCAGACCATTAACAATGTCATGGCGTTTTTAATTTTCTATGTCTTCATCATAGCTGTCACGGTGGTGATTTTCTGTGCGACTGGTGTAGATTTTGATGAGGCTATTGGTTCTGCTGTTTCGGCTATTGGTAATGTAGGAATTAGTATTGGTCAGTTCGGTCCAGCAGGTACGTATGCCACGTTCCCGACTGTGGCTAAATGGGTGATGAGCTTCGTGATGTTGATTGGCCGTCTGGAGATATTCACCATCCTCTTGCTGTTCACCAAAGCGCTGTGGCGAAAGTAAATTTGTTCTTTATTACAGCTATTTATGGCTTTTTGCAAGTTTTCTTCGGGCCACGCGACCACTTCGCGATCACTGTAGCACATCTATTGCCTAAATGTGTCCTATCTGTGGATAAAATTTTAGATGGCTGTCAGTTCGCATACCCAAAGAACGTGTTGACACTTCAATTAAAATATCGTTAATTATTTTGATTTAAATATACAAACAATGCATTCAAATATACAATTTTTCTATGCTATCATTCAATGCTTTTTTATTAATTCTGTTTAATTTTCTTAAATGAAATGCTATTAATATGAATTCACTTCAAAAAAAAGCCCTGTGGCGAGTGCCACAGGGCGAGGGTGAGAAATTATATATTCTCGAAGATTATTCTGTTACGCCAGGAATAGCCTTCCAAGCCTCAACAGTATCATTAGCTTTGAGGTCAAGTACCATTTGACGGTTACCACTTACAACCTCTTCATAGTCCCAAGACCAATCTGTACCTTCAGCACCGATGATGTATTTGTACTCAAAAGCTGCAGGAACCTCAAACTCACCAGTGTAAGTACCATTCTCTTGACGAGTAAGAGTATAAGCACCTGGAGTCCAAGCGTTATCAGTGAAAGAACCAGTTACAGAAACCATAGCAGTTGCTGGAGTCTCAGCAGGAACGGTTACTACGAAAGTAGCTTTACCAGCCTCGTTCTTTGGAACACATGGCTCAGATTTCCAAGCAACAACGTCTACGTAAACAACAGTGTTCTCTGACAACTCTTTCAGTTTAACCTCACCATTGTTCTCACTGTTATCAAGAGCGCCATCACCTTCGATAATGATTACGTTAGGATCTTCACCCTCAACGTTCATACCCCATTGTGTACCCCAATCAGCATTACCTTGCTCGTTAATAGCGATAACCTTAACAGCCATACCTGGGTTAGCTGGGAGGGTGATTTGGTGCCATGTCTCAGTTCCTTCTACCTTAGCAAAAGGTTTAGATTTTGCACCTGGATTCCAGTCATCAGTACCATCCTCGTTAGTAGCAGCACCTACAGCCACAAGACCATTGCAAGTACCCTTAGGAGCACGAACAGCGATAGTAACTTTACCTGCACCTGGAGCTTCCAAAGCTGGAGCTTCCTCAAGTACAACTTCTGTGTCATCACCACCATCATCAATGATTGGTGGGTTTACTGGTTTTTCGTCGCAACTTACCATTGCCAAAGCACCTGCAAAAAGTGCTACAAGCATAAATTTGTTTGCTTTCATTTTTTTAAAATTTAAAAGTTAATAAAAAGGGTTAATTATTAAAAGTTGATTATTATTTATCTGTAGTATAGCCAGGGTTTTGTGTCCACAAGCCACCAGATGTTTCAATCATTTTACGTGGGATTGGGAACCAATCAAGTGCCTTATCGCGTTTTGGCTTGAACATCCACTCACCTTGTGAGTATTGGTTGTAACGAATCAAGTCACGACGACGAACCATTTCCCATGCGAACTCACGACCACGCTCATCAAGAAGCTCATCCAAATCAAGCGCAGCATATGCAGGCATTCCTACACGTGTACGAATCTTTTGGAATTCAGGATTTGCCAACAATTCTGTTGTTTTAGTTGTATTACCTGCACGATAAGCAGCTTCATACTGCATATAAAGCACATCAGCATAACGGAAAAGAACAAAGTCGTTGTCACAATATTTATTTGCACCACTCTTTGCTACTTCATATTTCAAGAGACGCGCACCATCATTGTGAGTAGCCGATTCGAGTCCTGCAATATGATTAACAATAATAGCTGGCAAATTACCTTTATCTTCCATTACAAGAATAGAATCTTGTACTGTAGGGTGATAAACAGGTCCTAAGAACCAACCCCAACCATCACAACCTTTTGTGCCGAGTGTAGAGTCACATGGACCACGCAAATCTTTGCCATACTCATACTTAGCTAAGAAATCTGGAGGGCAGCAGAATCCATTCCAAGGTTTCTCCACAAGATCCCATGCAGTTTGGTGAGTATAGTTAAGTGTCAGCATAGTAATACGCAATTTGTTTGCCATTTTACCAGCGTGATCACGATAATCGAACGAAGCATTTCCATCCTCAACAATCACAAAGATATTCTCTTTACTATTCTCATTATTGATTTTGAAATTTGCAAAGAAATCATCTTCAATGGAGTATGACTTTGAATCAATTACCATTTGACATGCTTCCACACACTTGTTATAAAAATCGCTCTCATTTTTGATTGACTCAATACCACAATTTTGTGGAGTTACGCCAAAAGAAGGAGCATTCAAATAGAGACGTGCAAGTAATGTATATGCCATACCTTGTGAGCAACGTCCATAGTTTTCTGCTTTATTTTCCTCGGTAATAATAGGCAAGTTCTCCACTTCTTCTTCAAGTGTCAAAACAAGTTTATTCCATACCTCCCAGGTTTCGCTTTGAGGAACATTTTCTTGAGCGTAGTTATCCAAATAAGGGATACGACCAAAAGCATCAAACAATGTGTAGTAGTAATATGAACGCAACACTTTCAACTCAGCAGTAAAACGTTTATATGCTTCAGGAGCGATATTATCTTCAACAGAAGCTAATTGTTCAAGGATTTTATTACACAACACAGCACCTTGGTTTGAATATTGCCATACGAACTCAAATGAGAGGTCGTTAGGAGTCCAACTTTGGTCATTGAAGCCCTTCCAATATCCATCGTCATTCCAGTCATTACCAGGGTTACGTACTGGGTTTAAACACTCGTCAGATGAAATAGTGTTAATGCCCCAATATCCCCAGTGATCATGTAGCCACTTCACGTCAGCGTAGGCTTGTCCAACTACTTTAGCTACGTTGTCTTCACTTGCCAGCATCTCTTCTGAAGTCGGTTTTCCATAAACTTCCTCGTCAAGCAATCCCTCGCATCCAGTAGATAAGATTGCGACAGCAGCAAGCGCATATATAAATACTTTTTTCATATTATAAATTTTCTTTTACAATGAATAATTAAAGAGTCAAGTTTACACCAACCATGATATTGCATACAGAAGGATAGAAACCAGTAGCATCAATACCAGGATTCCATACATCAGATGTATTTACTTCTGGATCTATACCAGAGTATTTTGTAATTGTAAATACATTCTCTGCAGTAGCATGCAAACGAAGTGATTGAATATAATCGTTGTTTTTGAAACGGAAAGTATATCCAACAGTAATGTTATCTAATTTCAAGAAAGAACCGTCTTCCAAATAATAGTCAGACAATTTACCTTGACGATAAACACCAGTACCGTTTGCCAATGCATATACATCTTTCATAAATACATTCAAACCTTGTGAGCCAGAACGTGGTGCATAAGCCCAACGTTTCACATTCAAAATATCGTTACCTACATTACCACGGAAGAAGAGTGTAATATCGAGGTCTTTCCAACGGATTGTGTTGTTCCAACCATATGTAAAGATAGGTTGTGCACGACCAATAACTTGTAATTTATCTTTACCAACCTCTTTTTCTGTACATAAACCAGCAGCAAAATCCTCCTCTGTCCATTTCTCATAAACAAGGTTGCCACTCTTATTGATACCAATATACTTGTATCCATAGAATGTACCTACTGATTGTCCCTCAACAATTTTCTGTGTATTTACACCCATCAAACCGTTCTCGCCTACACCACCAGTAAGCATTTCAGAATAGTTAAATCCTTTTTCTTTATCAGAGAGTTTAACAATCTTATTATCATTGAATGCAATTGTAAAAGTGGAAGTCCACTCCCAATCTTTGGTTTGCACAGGAACACCAGTCACAGCAAGTTCAACACCCTTAGAAACGATTTCACCTGCATTTGCGAGCAATTTGTTAAATTGGTAAGGAGGAGTTGGTACATCATACTCCCAAAGCAAATCTTTGGTGTCACGATAATACAAATCCAAATTACCACTCAAACGATTATTTAAGAATGCGAAATCAACACCTACGTTGTACTCATATTTTTTCTCCCAACGAAGATCTGGGTTCGCATTTTGCATAACAGCGTATGTTGTAACCCATTGTCCGTTATACCAGAAAGAACCACCACTGGTCAATAATTGTTTTGATTGCAAATCAGATCCCAAGTTGTTACCTGTGATACCAAAACCAGCACGAAGTTTAAGGTCATTACACCAATCTTGATCAAACATAAACTCTTCACCAGAGATACGCCAACCAGCACTTACCGCTGGGAACAATCCCCATTTATTATTCTCACCAAAACGGCTTGAACCTTCAGCACGAAGAGAAGCTGAAATTAAATATTTCTCATCATAATTGTAGTTCACACGCGCAAATCCAGATGCAAGGACATTAGAGTTACGATATGAATAAACTGTCAGTTTGGACTTATCGGTCAGACCATCTGACATACTATAATATTTATAGTTATCAGTTGGGAAGCCTTTATTAGACATATTAGAACCGTCATAGAAGAACTTTTGGTAAGACCAACCTGCAACAGCCGCTAAGGTATGTCCATTCCAACTGCCTACATAATCAATAGTAGCCTCATACAATTGATTGAAATTCATACCATTGCTACGGTAAGCATTGCCAGCAGCCTCTTTATCTGTATCGAACAGTTGAGAAGTGTAAGAATAGTTATAATTATCACCTTCTTCGAGAGCGACTAAACCATTTACTTTTAAACCAGGAACAGCCTTGATGTCTACAGTAGCTTTAATAGAACCACGGAAGTAGTTGCCTTGACCATAAGATTCTTTTTGGTTAGTAGCAGCTACTGGGTTAGATTGACCAGAACCACTTGGCAAGAAATATCCTGACTCAGTTTTTTCATCGTAAATAGGGTATGTAGGGTTCAAAGTAGCTGCTTGCTTGAAATCACCACAGTCATAATTGTTCTTATAATGCATATAAGAGAAGTCATATTGCAATTTGAGCCAACCCTTCAATGCTTGTTGATCCGCAGCAAACTTAGCAATAACCTCATTGCGATTAGTGTTCAAAGCAAGACCTTCTGCATATTTATAGTTTACAGCAGCACGATAACTAAATCCCTTAGTAGCACCAGACAAAGCGATATTGTGGCTATGTGTGACAGCAGCAGGTTTGGTAGTAGCTTTCATCCAATCAGTATTATATTTCACACCATCAGCACTCTCAAATATAGCAGGTTTAACTTTTCCATTAGAGATGTTTGCCAAATCACGGAATTGTTCTGCAGTAGCAAAACCTGTTTGTGAACGAGGAGCAGATACAGATACAAATCCATTATACTCTACATTCATCTTTCCACATTCCATAGCATCGTTTTGATTAGCACGCTTAGTTGTAATCAAGATGACACCATTTGTACCACGTGTACCATAAATAGCTGCCGCAGAACCATCTTTCAATACGTCCATAGAGGCAATTTCCTCTGGAGCGATATTGTCGATATTATCGGTAGGAATACCATCAACGATGTAAAGAGGAGACGAACCAGTACCTTTACCAAGTGTAGAGAAACCACGAATCTGGATGTTATATCCAGTATTTGTTGGATCTGAGGTTGTACGGCTGATGTTCAAACCAGCAACCTTGCCTTGAAGAAGACCAACTGGACTAGACTTAACACCTGCGTTAAAGTCTTCTGCCTTGATAGAAGCTACAGAACCAGTAACCTCTTTCTTCTTTTGTGAACCATAACCGATAGCTACCACCTCTTGGAGAACATAAGTGTCCTCTTCGAGTTTTACGACCATACCGTCTTTGGCAGCAAGCGTTTGTGCTTGGAAGCCCATGTAACTGATCTGAATTTGTGCACCTTCAGCTACATCAAGAACGAAGTTACCATCGAAATCTGTAATCACACCATTAGTAGTGCCAACTTCAACGACACTGGCACCAATAATAGGGAAATCGGTCGATGCTTCCAAAACGGTACCTGTAATCTGAGCAGACATTGACAGAGAGAATGCTGCGAATAGTACAAGTAAAATTGTCTTGTTTCTCATCATGTTTAATAATTTAAATTGTTAATAAATGTGTTATATTATGAATTTATAATCAGTTCGCGCGTAGTAGATTTCTCCCGGACGCAACATAGCATTTGGAAAATGTTCGTGGTTAGGTGCATCAGGGAAGTTCTGTGTTTCCAGACAAATAGCATGTTGCAAATCGTATAGTTTGCCACTCTTGCCCACATGTTGCTCCACCCAATTGCCTGTATAGACTTGTAACCCAGGTTGAGTAGTCCATACTTGCATCTCTCTACCACCTGCAACTAATGTAGCTGCAAGAAGCATTTTTTGTCCTTCAGGGATTGGGCATAGTACAAAATTGTTGTCTATACCACGTCCTGGTGCAAAGAAAGCATCATCTATACGATCGCCTACACGCATCATCTCACGGAAATCCATTGGAGTACCTTCCACCGAAAGAATCTCGCCCGTAGGGCATGCGGTATCATCAAATGGTGTATATTCATCCGCAAACACTTGCAACTGATGATTGTGCACTGTACCACTACCTTCTCCTTCAAGATTAAAATAGGCATGATTAGTAAAACCTAAGATAGTTGGCTTATCTGTTTTTGCCTCATAGACAATAGAAAGCGCATTATCTTTGGTTAGTGAATAGGTAACATACACATCTAAGTTGCCAGGGTAACCTTCCTCACCATCTTTTGCACGATAATGCAATGAAACGGAATATGTAGATTGCCCTACAATATCCCATACCTTTTCATTGAAACCATGTACGCCTCCGTGCAAGGAATTGGTACCATTGTTGATAGGCAATTGATACTCTACTCCATCAATGGCAAACTTGCCATCCTTAATACGGTTGGCATAGCGACCAATAATGGCATTGAAATAGGTTTCTTGATTGCGCCACTCCTCAAAAGTGGAGAATCCCAATACCACATCTGCTTTCTCGCCTTGCTTATTGGGAACAATCAATGATACCACTTTCGCACCATAATTGGTGATTTGAGCTTGCAGACCATTGCGATTGGTCAGCGTGCATAATGCCACACGCTTGCCATCTATGCGAGTATTGAATGATTCAATGTTAATCATATCATCAAAGATTAAGCATTTACACGATGTGCTCCGTCGCCAATCTCAGCGATATAGAAATCTGCTTTTAGTCCCGTCTTCTCGGTATATTCGGCACCTACTTGCTCAATGAACGTAGGGATTGCTTCATCGCGCACCAATGATACGGTGCAGCCACCAAAGCCACCACCTGTCATACGGCTACCCAATACGCCATCTACTTTCCATGCTGCTTCTGCCAATGAATCAAGTTGTAAGCCCGTTACTTCGTAGTCATCACGAAGCGAGATATGGCTCTGCGTCATCAGTTTGCCAAATAGCTCAATATTACCCTGTTGCAATGCCTCTACTGCATCCTTGGTGCGTTGTACTTCGCCTACCACGTGGCGTGCACGACGATGAGCTACTTCATCAGTGATAGCATTTTCTACCTGATTGAAATCGGCTTGAGAGAGTTCTGCCAAGTTCTTGATTGGGCGAACAGCACTAATCTGCTGAACAGCCAATTGGCATTGACGCACGCGGTCGTTGTAAGCTCCTGAATCAAGATGGTGAGGTGAGTGCGTATTCGACACTACCACTTTAATACCTTCCAACTTAACAGGTACTAAATCAAACTCCAATGTATCGCAGTTGAGATAAATAGCATGGTCTTTCTTACCTTGCGCGGAAGCAAACTGATCCATGATACCGCACATCACACCTGCAAACTCATGTTCTGATGCCTGACCAATCTTCGCCAATTCGGTGCGGTCATATCCTGTACCTAATAATTCGTTGAAAGCAAAAGCAGTTACCACTTCCATCGCCGCACTACTGCTGAGTCCTGCACCAGCTGGCACATTGCCCCAGAAAAGAATATCGTAGCCTTGTGTAATGGATACACCACGTTTGATGAATTGTGCAATCACTCCGAGTGGGTAGTTTGCCCATGCCTTGTTTGGCAATGGAGTGGTGAGTTGCGTGAGTTCGAGTGAATAGACAGCATCTATATTCAACGAACGGAAGTTAATCCTGTGCACATTATTAGGAGCCATCAACAGATATGTACCAAAACTCAATGCACATGGGAACACAAAACCACCGTTATAGTCGGTATGTTCCCCAATTAAGTTGACACGACCTGGTGAAAAGAATATATCGGTTGCTGATTTCTGATAAGCTGCTTCGTAAGCAGATTTGAGTGGTTCGATTGTCATGGTATAGTATTTATTGAATAGTTATTATTGCTTTCTTTAATCCTTTTGCTGTGGCAGTCAATGTGCAACTTCCTTCTACAATAGCCGTCAATTCACCTGCAAAAGCGTGGTGCTGAGGCATGTGGAAAAGGTCAAGATTAGCAGCATCGCCATTAGCTGCGGTGCGGAAACGTCCTTCGCCTTTGGTGGAGAAACGAATGAGATGATTGGCTTGTGGACAAACATTGCCGTTCTTATCGCAAACACGTACACGCACAAAGTGCATTGGTTTACTGTCTGTTGCAGGAATATCTTCTACATACATTTCAATATGGTGTGGTACGCTTGCTGTCTTGCGTACCGCCTCGCCATATGGTGTAACCACTTTGATTTCTCCTGCCTCGAATGGCACATTATCCCAAATGAGACGATAGCGGCGTTGCAAGCCCAATGGATCGCCTGCTTTAATAGCAGTTTCAGATTCCTCACGAGTGAGTTTGCGTACCTTACCCATACTCTTGCCATTGACAAAAAGTTCGCCTTCCTCAGCATCGGTGTATGCCATCACTGGTACGGTGTCGCCTGCATTCCAATTCCAATGAGGTAAGAGGTGTACGGTGTGTACATCCTTGCGCCATTGCGAACGATATAGGTAATAACGGTCTTTAGGAATACCCGCGAGGTCAATGATACCAAAGTAGGATGAATGGCTTGGCCATGCGTCGGTATCCCATGGTGAGGGTTCGCCAAGATAGTCAAAGCCCGTCCAAACGAATTGTCCGATGGTCCATGGATAGTCGTCCATATTGCGGAAGTCATCTTCTGGCAGATTACTCCATGGGCAATATTGTAAGTCATAGCCAGAGCATTGATTAGTTTGGCTATTGCCACCAGGATGATTCATATTGGTGATATGGTCGGTATCATCAGGAATAGCAGGCAATAGATATACACCACGAGAAGAGACAGTAGAGGCAGTCTCTGAGCCAAGAATCAAGTGTTGCGGCGTACGTTGGTAAGATTCCAAGTAACGATGTGGACGGTAATTGAGTCCTACTATTTGCAGCACACTGGCAAAGCCATTTTCGAGTACACAAGTCACTTGGTCCATACCTGCGGTGCAAGGACGTGTACCATCCTCGCGAACGCAAATATCTTGTAACATTTTAGCTGTTTTATACCCTTGAGGGTCGCATTGTGTGGGTACTTCATTGCCGATAGACCACATCACAACACTTGGATTATTGCGAAAATGGTGCAACATATTTACCATATCACGCTCTGCCCATTCGTTGAAGAAACGGCTATAGCCATTCTTGCACTTTGCCCAATCCCACTCATCAAATGGCTCGCACATTACCATCAAACCTAACTCATCACAAAGTTCAATTTGCTCTGGTGCAGGCATATTATGAGAAGTACGAATGGCGTCACACCCCATCTCCTTGAGCATAAGTAACTGACGGCGCAAGGCATCTCGACTGATAGCCGAGCCAAGAGGACCAAGGTCATGGTGCAAGCATACGCCTTGGAACTTACGCACTTTACCATTCAGCAGGAAGCCCACATTAGGTACAATTTGCACGCTGCGTACACCAAAAGTCGTTTCTACCGTTTCTTGATATACACTATCTGCAATCACACATGTGCGAGCAATATACAAGTTTGGTGTTTCAGGCGACCAGAGAGCAGGATTATTGATAGTAATATTTTGCTCCAAAGGTAGGTTGTGCTTCACATCGTAGTGGCTTACGAGTGAATCCACTACTTCGCCTGTTGCTTTGTGAACGAGTGATGTACGCAATTCGATATGCTTATTGAGCGCATTAGCTACCGTTATTTTGATATTCACAGCAGCCAATTCCTCGGTCACGTAAGGTGTAGTGATATGTGTTCCCCAAATAGGTACATACACTTGTGGTTTTTGAATCAGATGTACATTGCGGTATAATCCTGCACCAGGGTACCAACGGCTACTCTGTTCACGGTTTTGTAAACGAACAGCAATCTCGTTTTCGCCAACCTGCAAAGCAGATGTAATATCACAATGAAACGCATTGTAGCCATATGGCCAGAAGCATACTTTCTGTCCATTGACATACACTTCTGCTTCGCTCATCGCTCCGTCAAAGAGGAGGAAATAAGCCCCCTCTAACTCCCCCTGAAGGGGAAGAATGGTTTTGTACCATGCGCTACCCATGTATGGTAGTCCACCTGTACGACCCGTTTTGATAGAAGGGAAGGTTTCGCCATTTTGCCATACGGTGACATTCTGTAAGTCATTAGCGCGGTCAAAAGGACCATAGATAGCCCAATCGTGAGGTATAGTTACTTCTTGCCAATTTTTGTCTTCTGCCACCGGCATTTGGTGGTCACTTTGCTCTTTGGCAAATTGCCAAGAAGTAAGCAGAGAAGTGATTGCTAAAATTAAGAGATTCATTGGATTATGAATTTTGAATTATCTTTTCCAAAGGGTATTGAGAGCTTCATTAGGTTGTCCTGCCGATGTAAAAGCACCCATATTGTATGCCCCCCACCCTAATTCGATATATTCTTTTGGACGCCAGCTGTTATATACTTGTGGTTCCCAATAAAAGATACCTTTCATATAATCCAATGTATCCATGCGTTGACGGAAGTCAGTCATCACTTTTGTAGCTATAGTCACAGAGGTTGCCATTGTGCCAATCTCTACGACCATGATAGGGCAATTGAATTCGCTGTGCAAAAGACGGATATTATTGGCAGCTAACTTATTCATTTCATCCCAATCTTTGCCCGACCATTGCTTCATCATAGGATAGTGGCTCAAGCCAATCATATCGAATTTACCACCATTCTGCTTCAGTTTACGGAAGAACCAGTTATTATTCTCATAGGCATTATCAATGTGTACGATTACCAAAGCGTCTGGGAAGATAGCTTTGCATGCATCGTATCCAGAAGTAGTAAGAGCAGCATAATTTTTCCATCCATTAGGCAGGTCGCCATTGGTATTCCAGAGTTGTCCCATAGGCCAGAGCATACCGTTGCGTGTCTCGTTGCCTACTTGTATCCATTCTGGAGTCACGCCTTCTGCTTTCAGTGCAGAAAGCACATCAGTAGTATGGTCAACCACCGCTTGCTTCATTTGTGCTAGATCGTAATCTGCCCAATCTACAGGAATATTTTGACGGCTTGGGTCAGCGAAGAAGTCGGAGTAGTGGAAATCTATCATCACTCGTAGTTTGAGCGCAGCAGCGCGTTTGGCTTTGGAGATTACATCCTCTTTGTTGCACCAGCCAGTAGAATGGTTAACCCATACACGTAGGCGTACAGAATTCATACCCGCATCACGCATCACGCGCATACCATCGGCTACTTGTCCTAAAGAATCATAGAAGAGGACACCATCCACTTCTTGCTCACTAATCCACGAGCAATCAGCACCATAGGCATAACTACCGACAACAGGTTCGGGATAATCATCAATAGGCTGATTACAAGAAAAGAAGACTAATAGCAAAGAGAATAAAAATAAGCACTTTTTCATGTTAGTATTTGATTTAAAATTCATGCTGCAAAGGTACGATTTTTTTCGCAAATATGCAAATAATTCTTATATTTTGCTTCAACTTTTATTATTAATAATAAAAAGCTCTGTGGCGAGTGCCACAGGGCGGTATGAGAAATCAGTTCTCAAAGTTGATTATTCGCACAAAGAATATTTGTACTCAGATGTACTGAAATCGTGGCTAACAGCTACTTCTTCACCAAGAATACAGTTGTCCAAGTCTTTCCACTCATCTTCACCTGTTTCTTCGTTCTTAACGAGATGTTGAATTTGGTTAGACCAATCAGTATCGGTAGTAGCTTTGAACTTGTAACCTTTACCTACAGAGCTAGTGATAACAGCTTTGTAAGAACCGTCAGCTTGCAATTCCATAGCAACGCCTTCTGCCCAACCATTGAAATCACCGATGATAGCTGGCTCAAAACCGCCGCAATCAGGAGCTTTCAATGTGATAGTGTACTCTTGCTCAACAACCTCAACACATGGAGATTGATTGTTCTTCCAATAGAGGGATTTCAAGATGTTAGGCTCTTCAGAAGTCCAGTTTTTGCAATCAGACTCACCAGAATAACCAGCTACGATATCAACAGAACCTGAAATAAGTTCCCAAGAATCTACATCACCAGTTTGATAGTCCCAAGAGAAAGAACCATCATCAGCGAGTTGAGCAGGTTTACCATCGTTAGCTTCAACGCCTTCCTCATTAACAGTTACAGGAACAACAGCTACATACCAGCCCTCGAAGCCTTCGAGTGCCTCAAATTTAACCATAGATGCAGGATCAGTAGCCCAACCATTGTAAGAACCAGCAAAAACGATGTCATTGCATACTGCGCCAGCAAAGTGAACGCATGCTACAAAATTACCCTCCTCCTCAAAGTCTGCAAGGTCAGCTGCAGTAGGAGCTGCTACTACGACTGTAGTGTCACCACCATCTGGTGTAGGGGTTGGTTCTGGTTTTGGTTCGCAACCTACCAAAGCTACGGTTGCAACAGCAAGAGCTGCAAAAAAGAATTTTTTCATACTTTTTTAAAATTTTTAGTTAATAAATTAGTTAATATAAAGACACTTGTCTTATTTTATCATTTTCATTTACAAGGATAAATTAGTATCCATCACCTTGTGTTTTCTTGTAATTAGCATTAGATGCTTTGTCGTCATTAGGTATTGGATACCAATTCCATTTTTCTGGCAAGCTTACATAAGGTTCACCCGTTTTCTTACCGCCACGACCTTCCCATGTATATTGATTAGCATCTGCTTTAGGTCCTGCAAAGCGGTTGAAGCGAATCAAATCTGTACGACGACGACCTTCTGTATAGAACTCACGACTCCACTCATCGCACAGTGTTTTTTCATCCAACGTAGTCAACGGAGCAGCATTAGCACGTTTACGAATCACATTGTTGATGATATCTAATGCCTCAGATGTTTTATTTTGACGGAAGAGAGCCTCTGCCTCAATCATGTATGCCTCTGCCAAGCGAAGCAACGGAATATCAGTATCAGGCCAATTGGCATCAGATGCCACATTTTTAGCAGGATGTGCAGCTGTAGAGTAAACACCAGTAAACTTCACGACTGACCAACAATCATAGAATTCTGCAGACATTGGTCCTGATAATTTCCACACTTGTGTTAAATTAGAATCAGATTGCGAACAAAGGATAGCACGATCATCTTTGAGGAGTGAAGGCATAGTATATTCATCAGCTTTGATGGTATCAGCAGCCTCAGGGTCAGCGAACATATATACCATTTCTGGACTAGATCTGAAACACTTCCAAGAGTCAGCAGAACCTGCAGGAACCATACCTGCATCACGAACTGCATTAATCACAAATCTGCTACCGCCCCAACATTGGCAATATACACCGTCTTGATAGATGAGTAATAGTGCCTCGTTTTGTGCGCCATTGTTGTGATTGTCACCCATAAAAAGCTTTTGATATGCAGAATAGCGTACACCATCTTTAGAAATAGTTTCTTCAGTCAACAATTGGTAGTTACCTTTTTGTGCCTCTTTTGCAGCATTTTCAGCTTCAGCCCATGCTGCCTTACCTGTATAAACTTCTGCATTAAGATATGTACGAGCCAAAAGCAACCAAGCGGCATATTTGTCAACGCGATAGACACTAAGGCGTTGCTCTGGCAGAATTTCTATCAGTTCATTTAACTCCCCAACTAACCATGTATAGAGTGCTTCACGCTCTACAAACTCAGGAAGTTCTGTAGATTCTTTTGTGCTCAAAGGTGCAACCTTGAACATATCCAACATATACCAATAATTGAGCGCACGAATAAAACGTACCTCTGCACGTTGGATATTTCCTAACTCATCAGTGCTAGCATGCTCAAGGAAGTGGTTACAAAGCTTTATATCAATATTCAATCGATAATACAAACCTTTTACAAGTGCATTGTCACCGTTCCAGTTCATCACACGAATATCAGCCAATCCCACGTCATTCCATATCCACCATCCTTCATCAGAACAGAACTCGTTGAGTTCCCACATCATACGATAGAATGAAGAGGTACCCTCATCCAAATCGTCGATATCACAGTCACCATCAGGACCTTTTTGTCCAGTCAATGCCAATGTTGCATAGCACTTTGAAAACACAGCATCTTGATTGAATGCAGTGGTAGAGTTTTTATCAATTGGTTCAGTATTTAGGTCATTAACACAAGCAGTCATACCCATTACTGCCATAACCAACACTCCTAATTTAACGAATGATTTCATACTATATTAATTATGAATTTTTGAATTACGAATTTTTAGAATTGCAAACTAAGACCGACAAGCGAAGTCATTGAACGAGGATACATATTATTGTCTATACCACCAAATACCTCAGGGTCAAGTCCTGAATATGAAGAGAACACACAAGGGTTCTGTACTGTCACATACGCACGACCAGAAATTTTGTTAGCCTTGAATGAATATCCCAGAGTGATATTATCAATACGCAAGAAAGATGCATTCTCTACGAAGTAATCCAAACGATACCATTCCGAGAATCCAGCAGCAGTACCTGCCTCATCTTTATAAATAAGATTTGATTTCATACCTTTGTTATGATAGGTGTCAAATGCCGTTCTGAGCAAGTTGTGATAACCATTTCGATAAAGGTTGGTAGGATCTGCATATTGCAAGTTTGCAGCCAAAACGTCATTGTAAACGTAGTTACCTATATTAGAGCGCAATGAAATACCTAAATCAAATCCATGGAATTGGAATTTAGTTTGGAGGCCCATAGTGACAGGAGCATTAGGGCTCTTGTAATAATATTGGTCATCTTCGGAGATTTTACCATCACCGCTGCGATCTACCACATACCAATATTTCTCGCCATTTTCGCGTGTACCTTCAGCAGCTTGGTAGACATAGAATGAAGAAGCGGCATAGCCCACAGCATGGCGTTGAATAGTATTACCAGTACCGCAGGAGATACCACCTGTAGGGATAGGAGTTTGATCTTCACCTGTATTCAACTTGGTAATCTTGTTTTCGTTGTAGGTAATATTGAATCCAAGATCCCATTTGAAATTCTTTTTATCAATAGCCACTGCATTAATAGCAAACTCCACACCTTGGTTGGTAAGTGAACCAACGTTAGAAATAACCTTGTTACGGAAGTTGGTACCCACAGCCACAGGAATAGTGTTCAACAAATCATCTGTTTGGCGGAAATAATAATCAATGCTACCACTGATACGGTTGTTGAGGAATCCATAATCAATACCAGCGTTGTAGGTAGTCGTCTTCTCCCATGTCAAATATTTATTGAAAGCATTAGGACGGTATGTAGTATAAAGTTGATTGCCATTTGCATCCAATACAGGATTTCCGAACTCATCTTTCAAGATATTACTTTCACCTCCAATAGGATAGTAAGCATGTTCTTGACTAATAGTATAGGTAGCCATATAAGGATAATCACCTAAACCAATTTCTTGTTGACCAGTAATACCATAACCCAAACGCAGTTTGAGGTCATTGATTTCATTAACATCTTGCAAGAAAGTCTCTTTAATCTTCCAACCGAGAGCCACAGATGGGAAGATACCCCAACGATGCTCAGGAGCGAAGCGAGAAGAGCCATCGGCACGAACAGTAGCAGTGAGCATGAGTTGATTCCATCCAATATAGTTAGCACGACCAAAGAATGAAACTAGATAACTCTCTGTCTTGAATGAGGACTCAGAAATTGGATATTTCACGCCACGTTTCGAAGGATCATTATTAGTGTCACGAATAATACCATTGCCTTCGGTCACATAATCGTTATAGAAGTGTTGCCACTCATAACCTGCCATGATATCAAAGTGTTGAGTATCAGAGAAATCCTTGTAGTATTGGATATATGCGTTGAACTGCAAGTTATATTTATTTTTGATATCAAATCCTTTCCATCCGTAGTAGTGATTTGCCGTACCGAAAGCGCTATTTTCATACAACTGTTTACCATAAGAATAATCAGCACCAAAGTTAGCATGCAAACGTAAATCTTCTAATCCATGAATTTGATAATCTACTTCCAGATTACCTACGAAAGCTCCAGATTTAGCTTTGGATGATTGCTGTTCGAGTGAAGCTAATGGGTTGGTAGTAGATTGTGCATCGTTAGCATAAACCCAAGTACTATCATTGTAATTGGCAGCCACATAAGGTTGGTAGTATCCACCGAAGAAATTATCAATTACATCTTTAGTAACAATAGAGTCACCCTCAACGTTTTCATAACCACCATATACAGGTTTTGTAGGGTCCATAGCGATAGCAGCACCGACAACGCTTGCAGGATAACTATTTTGGATATACATACCTTTTGCATTGAAGTTCACCTTTAAGTGATCATCAAAGAAACTTGGAGAAAGGTTAAGAGAAGCCGTTACACGTTGCATTTGGCTAGTTTTAATAGTACCATTATTGAGGGTATAGCCAATGGAAGCACGATAAGGCATATTCTTTGTACCTCCCATCAAAGAGATATTATGGTCAGTAGAAACCGCTGTACGATAGATTTGATCTTGCCAATCAGTATTGGCTGTGCCAAGATATTGCGTTTTATCGGCTCCTAATCCAATAGCAGTAGCATAAGCACGGAGTTCGTCACCATTTAGCACTTCCATTCTATTAACGAGAGAGCCAACAGACAAGTTACCTTCATAACTTACCTTAAGCGCAGAACCCGCTTTACCTTTCTTAGTAGTAATGATGATGACACCATTAGAAGCACGGCTACCATAGATAGCGGTAGCAGAAGCATCTTTGAGTACAGTAAAAGTCTCAATATCGTTAGGGTTAACCATAGAGAGAGGGTTAGCTGCACCTGGAATACCATTGTTATCCATAGCAAGACCATCTATCACGATAAGAGGACTATTGCTAGCAGTAAGCGAGGATCCACCACGTATACGAATATTAGCACCCGCACCTGGAGCACCATCGTTGGATGTAACAACCACACCCGCAATCTTACCTTGCATCATCTCTTGTGCGTTGGTATTAAGACCTTTGTTCATATCATCTGGTTTGATGGCTGTTACAGAACCTGTAGCATCGTTTTTCTTAACTACACCATAACCAACAACCACAACTTCGTCGAGCAATTCAGTATCTTCTCCCAATTGCACTTGCATACCATTAGAAGCTTTAACCTCAACAGTTTTGTACCCCATATAGCTAATTTCGAGCAGAGCCCCTTCTTGAACATTCAAGATAAAGTTACCATCGAAATCAGTAATAGTACCATTAGTTGTACCTTTTTCAATGATATTAGCACCAATGATAGGTTCAGCTGTTGCTGCGTCCAATACAGTACCAGTAATAGATGTTTGCGCAAAAATCATGGTAGGAACCAATGAAAATGCCATCACGCAAAACACATAACGCAAATTATTCATCATATTCTTCATAATATTGTCTTTAGCGATTATTGTAGTTTAAATTCTCGATCTTCAAGTGTAAGCACTTTCTTATTTTTGTCAAACTTAGAAATTTCAAAGTTGATTGTATCTTTTTTAACATCATCAACAGCCGTTACGACAAATTTCTTAGCAGACGTAACCGATGAGAATCCCCAATGGAAAGCACGATCTACTAAAGAATCTTTTGCTAATGTTAAATCATAATTAAATTCTTTGTAATCAAACAGGTATGTTCCAACATTTGCATTATTACCGTCTTTTTTCAAAACCAATTTGATATCAAGTGTCATCTTATTACCAACAGTGTCATATACATCGTAATAAACAGTATCTACAAATTCCTTTTCAACAATCACGATGGAATCTTTGCCTTTGCTGTTTACAAGTGGTTCGCCAGTAACTGGATCATATACAGTATCTTTTACATTTTTCGTATATACATGTAAAGAGTCTAAAGTAATAGTATCAATCCACAAAACAACTTCATTGTACATCCAATCTGTATTTGGAAGATTTTTAATTACTTTCTCAACATTTTCTTCCAAAGCAGATGCTTCATAAGTGCGTTTTTGCTCATCAGAAATAAATCCATCTTTCCACAAAAGAGTGAAAACACCATTATCTCCCGCATCCACCAAAATATCACGTCCCACGTTGTGCTTTCCGTAGTCCTCAAATGAATAGGCAAATTCGTAGGTTTTCTCCAATGATTTGAGACCGTCACCAAATTCTCTCTGCACAAAGACGCCTTTGCCGTTTTCAGCAAATTTATACTCTTCTACAGTAAACTTAAGCCCTTCTGCATGGCTTAAAGAATGTTCTCCAATAATGGATTTTGTAGTAATCTTATCGCAGCCACCCATCACATCTACATCATTCTGACATGCAGAAAAACCCAATGCGATAAGCCCCGCTATAAGCAAAGATATAAAATTATTTTTCATCACGTTTATAGATTGAATGTTAATTTATTGTGTTTAAATTGTTTTTACAGATTGTCTGCTATTAGTCCCCCATGGGCTGTTTCAAAGTTTCAAGGGTTATTTTTTGCCTTCTTTGATGAGGACTACGCTGATGGCACCGAGGATGAGCAGGACACCTGCTGCAACCAACATACCTACTTGCGAGCCCGCGCATATATACTTAAGGATTGCACCACCAATCAATGCTGCCACAATCTGAGGCAAGCAGATGGTACAGTTGAACAAGCCCAAATAATAACCCATATTATCACCCTTGAGCGAGTTAGTCAAAATAGTGAATGGCACTGCCAACATAGCTGCCCATGCTGCACCAATGAATGCATAAGAAACAAGCAATACGTATTGGTTGGTCACAAACAATGTAGAAATAAATCCTAATGCACCAACAATCAATGAGATAGCGTATGCGCCCTTATTGTGGAATTTCTTTTCCAAAGCAGGCATAACCAATGCCCAAAGCATCGAGCCAACTGCCTGAATAGCAAAGCAAACGCCTACCCAGTTACCTGCGTTTTGGAATGGCTCAGCAGCAGTAGAAACACCATCCCAACCAAAACATTGGGTAGCGATAGCACCATTCGAATAGGTCCACATAAAGAGGAAAGCAGCCCAGCAGAAGAATTGCACCAGACCTACAGTCCAGAAGGTAGAAGGAGCATTGATGAGCAGTTTGATGAAACTTGCATCCTGTTTCTTCTCGTCCTTTTTAGTTTCCAAACCATGGAACTTAGCATACTCTTCTGGGTTCAACTCTTTAACAGTCACAAAAGTATAAAGCACGCAGAGCATCAAGATAGCTGCACCGATATAGAAGCTCCACTTTACTGAATCTGGAATAACGCCCTCTGGAGCTGTGTTAGCAATACCTACCCAAGTAAAGAGGATTGGGAAGATATAGCCCGCAAGCGAACCTGCGTTGCAAAGGAAGGATTGGATGGAATAAGCGAGACCTTTTTGCTCCTCGTTCACCATATCGCCGACCATCATCTTGAATGGTTGCATAGCTATATTAATAGAGGTATCGAGGAACATGAGCGAGAAGAGTCCAAACCACATGGCTGCGTTCAAGCCCAAGAAAAGAGATTGACCGAAGGTGAAGTTACCTGCATTAGGCAAAAGCAACATCACAGCCACAGCGATGAGCGCACCTACGATAAGGTAAGGTTTGCGACGACCAAGGCGATTCCAAGTCTTGTCGGAATACTTACCCACCAATGGTTGTACAATCATACCCATCAATGGAGGGAGCACCCAAAAGAAGGAAAGTTGGTGAGGATCTGCGCCTAAAGTAGCGAAAATACGAGAAATGTTAGCACTCTGAAGTGCGTAAGCAATTTGGACTCCAAAGAATCCAAAACTAAGGTTAAAAAGCTGTCCAAAGGACAAGTTGCGTTTTTCTGTCATGACTACGAATTAGCGTGTATTTTCAAAATCGGCTGCGAAGTTACACATTATTTTTCACGTACGCAAGAGCACGAAAGAAAAAAAATCAAAATATCAGCGCAAACGTTTTCGAATAGCAGCAATGAAGTGTGGTAAAAGAAGAAAAAGCGAAGCGATGGAGTAAGGATGATCCTTCGGTGAAGGTACAAGTGACTGTCGGTTGACCGTCGGCTCACCGTCGGGTGACTGTCGGGATTGACAGGTAAAATAATTGACAGTTGACAGGTGGCAGGTGACGGTTGAGAGGTAAAAGATAAATAGGGAGTTGTGATTATCAACAAGTTATGAAATATGTTTTAAAAAAAGTAGCTTTTTTTGTAAAAAGATTTGTATATGTGAAATTTTTGTTGTAATTTTGCAGTTGAATTGGGCACCAAGCAAGCCTACCCATCCATAAAGGGAATAGTTTAGGTATAAAAGGGAATAGCCTTAATTGATTGAGAAGAAAATAGTAATCATTATAAATATACGACAATTTGTTCTATGACACGACATGAACAACTGATTGAAGCATTACAACATCATTTCGGATTTGACTCGTTTAAAGGAAATCAAGAAGCCATCATTAACAACGTGATGGATGGCAAAGACACCTTTGTATTGATGCCTACAGGAGGCGGAAAGAGTCTTTGCTATCAATTGCCATCGCTATTGATGGACGGTGTAGCCATCGTGATTTCTCCCCTCATCGCGCTGATGAAGAATCAAGTGGACGCCATGCGTAACTATTCGGAGGAGGACGGTGTGGCACATTTCCTGAACTCATCGCTATCACGCCCTGAGATTCACGCGGTGAAAGCAGATGTGCTGAGCGGTAAGACGAAGTTGCTGTATGTAGCCCCAGAATCGCTGAATAAAGATGAGAATGTGGACTTCTTGAGAGATGTAAAAATCTCGTTCTATGCCGTGGATGAAGCACATTGTATATCAGAATGGGGACACGATTTCCGTCCAGAGTATCGCAGGATTCATCCGATCGTGGAGCGCATAGGCAAGGCACCAATCATCGCCTTGACTGCAACAGCAACTCCGAAAGTGCAAAGCGACATTCAAAAAAACTTGGACATGATGGATGCAACGGTGTTTAAATCATCGTTCAACCGCCCTAACCTATACTATGAAGTACGCGAGAAGACAGATGATGTGGATAAGGATTTGGTACGCTATATCCGCAGCATGAATGGGAAATCAGGTATCGTGTATTGTTTGAGCCGTAAGACCGTAGAAGAACTGGCTGAGACATTGCGGGTGAACAATATCCCTGCCCTAGCCTATCACGCGGGAATGGATGCACCAACGCGAAGTGCCAATCAAGATGCATTCTTGATGGAGAAAGTGCAAGTGATTGTGGCTACTATCGCCTTTGGTATGGGTATAGATAAACCTGATGTGCGCTTCGTGATACACTACGACATCCCAAAATCGTTGGAAGGATATTATCAAGAGACTGGTCGTGCAGGTCGCGATGGCGGTGAGGGTCAATGTATCTGCTTCTATTCTCCAAAAGATATTGAGCGTTTGCGCAAGTTTCAACAAGGCAAGCCCGTGTCGGAGCAAGAGATTAGTAATCAGTTGCTTTTCGAGACTCAGTCGTATGCAGAGAGTTCGATTTGTCGCAGAAAATTGCTATTGCACTATTTTGGTGAGGAGTATAAAAAAGACGACTGCGGAAGCTGCGATAACTGCCGCAAGACGTACAAGATGGTTGAAGCAACAGAGTTGCTTGGTTTGATATTGGAAACTATTCACCAATTGAATGAGAAATTCCGTGCTGAACATATTGTGGACATTATGCGCGGTAAAGAGTCGGCAGGTGTGTTGGCATACAAACACAATGAATTGGAGAATTTCGGCTGTGCAGAGGACGAAAATGAAGCCAACTTGCATGCCATCATTCGCCAAGCGATGGTGAGTGGATATATCAAGAAAGATATAGAATCGTATGGCGATTTGAAATTGACTTCAGCGGGTAAAAAATTCATGAAACGCCCAACGATGTTTGAGGTGCCGATTGAGGTGAAAAACGATGAGGAAGACGGCGATTTGTCAGCCAGCGTAGCTACGTGTGCAGCTGCCGATGACGTGCTATTCTCCATACTAAAAGACTTGCGCAAGAAGTTGAGCAAACGCATGAACGTACCTCCATTCGTGATATTCCAAGATGGTAGTTTGGAAGCGATGGCCACCACCTATCCGATTACTGTAGAAGAATTGCAGAATATTCCTGGCGTAGGCGTGGGCAAAGCAAAACGCTATGGTGATGAGTTTATTCGCGTAATCAAGGAATATGTGGAGGAAAATGATGTGATTCGTCCAGAAGACTTGCGCGTGCGAACCGTAGCAAAGAACTCAGCAAGGAAAATTGCGATTATTCAAGCGATAGATCGCCGTGTAGCATTGGATGATTTGGCAGAGCGTTTGGGCATGTCCATGGAAGAGATGCTGGAAGAGATTGAAGCCATCGTTTATTCAGGTACCAAACTGAATATCAAATACTTTATCGAAGAAGTGGTGGATCCTGATGAAGAGTTTGATATATACGACTATTTCCGCCACGCTGAAAATGATAATATCCGTCAAGCCATGGAAACACTGGGCGAAGACGATTACGATGAAATCAATGTGCGACTGGTGAGAATCAAATTCCACAGCGAGTTGGGGAATTAGTTTAGAGGACGGCGCTGGCGGCTATAGGACGGCACACAGTGCCTATAGGACGCCCTACGGGCTATAGGACGCGGCAGAGCCGCTATAGGTTATAGGTAATGAGAAAGAATGAGATAGATATAATCACATTGGGTTGCTCGAAGAATCTGGTGGATGCAGAGCGATTGATGCGTCAATTGGAATTGGCAGGGTATAAGTGTGTACACGACTCCGCCGAACCCAAAGGTGAGATAGCTATCATCAATACCTGCGGATTCATCGGTGATGCAAAAGAGGAAAGTATCGAAATAATCCTGCAATTCGCAGAACGAAAAAGCAAAGGTAAACTGCGTAAGTTATACGTGATGGGGTGTCTATCACAACGTTACAAAGAAGAACTACCCGCGGAGATTCCAGAAGTGGATAAGTGGTTTGGGAAGTTTGATTATATGGGGATAGTGGAAGAATGTGCAAGCGCACAGTTTAGAGAACGCCCTAAGGGCTATAGTTTAGAGTTTAAAGGCGAGGAGTTTGAGCGGACATTAACCACGCCCAAGCACTATGCGTATTTGAAGATTGCAGAGGGATGTAATCGATACTGCTCGTACTGCGCTATACCGCTGATTACAGGGCGATTCACATCTCGAAAAATGGAGGATATATTGGATGAAGTGCGATGGTTGGTAGGGCAAGGAGTGAGAGAGTTCAATGTGATTGCACAAGACTTATCCAGCTATGGATTAGACCTTTACGGCGAACATAGATTGGCACAGTTGGTGGATGAGATGGCACAAATAGAGGGCGTAGAGTGGATAAGACTACATTATACCTACCCCACTGATTTTCCATATGATTTGCTGCCCGTGATGGCAAAACACAAGAACGTGTGCAAATATATGGATATTGCATTGCAGCATTGCTCGGATAACATGCTCAAAAAAATGCATCGCCATATCACCCGCGAAGAACAAGATGCGGTAATCAAACGTATTCGGGAGGAAGTGCCAGGGATATGTATTCGTACCACACTATTGGTAGGACATCCAGGTGAGACAGAAGAGGATTTTAACGAGCTATGTGAATGGGTAAAAGAGATGAAGTTTGAACGCATGGGAGCATTTGCATACAGCGAGGAAGAAGGAACATATGCGGCTCAACATTATAAAGATGACATTCCGCAAGAAGAAAAAGAACAGCGCGTGGAGACACTGATGGCTATACAACAAGAAATTTCCGCAGCATTGTTGAGCCAGATGGTGGGCACACAACAACGGGTGGTGATTGATAGAGAAGAAGAGGGATATTACGTAGGACGCACACAATACGATTCGCCAGAAGTGGATTGCGAGGTGCTGATTGAGAAAACAGAAAACGAGAGTCGAGAGTCAGGAGACCGAATTTTAGAGATTGGAGAATTTTATACCGTAACTATCATAAAATCAGAGGATTTTGACCTCTACGCAACATTATGAAAACAAAAGACCTTATTCAACACATTGCCACAGCCACCTCTATGACCAAGACACGCACTGAGGAATTATTGAATGCAACAGTGGCTGTGTTGCAAAAAGAATTACTTGCAGGAAAGAGTGTACAGTTGCACAATTTTGGTACATTGGAGATGCAACGTAAAAGTGCACGTACCGTAGTACATCCCAAAACGAAGGAGCGTACGACTGTACCAGAGAAGATGCAATTGACATTCAAAGCAAGTAATACCATAAAAGAGCAACTGAAAAACGCATAAGATATGGCAAACGAAAAACTCACATGGCTCGAACTGCGCAAAGCAGTAGCAGAATATGCCAATATTTCCGAACAAGAGGCAGGACAGTTTCTCAATGCCCTGCTGAATGGCGTCGTAGAGGGACTGAAAGTTGACAAACAAGTAAAAGTCAAAGGGTTAGGCAGTTTCTCGCTAAAAGCCGTTGCACCTCGCAAAAGTGTAAACATCGCTACAGGCGAAACATTCACTATTGAAGGATATAATAAACTGACTTTCAGCGCAGAATCACTGCTCAAAGAAAGCGTGGAAAAACGCCTTGAGCAACCACAAACGGGAGCAATCCTAACCGAATTAAATAACGATCCACTCAAGAAGTTAGGTGAACAAGCCGATGAAATCGTAGATATATTGGCGGAATTGGGTCAAGCAGTATCCAAACCAAGTTTGGAAGTAGAAGAAGTATCGGAAGTTCCAGACATTCCAGAAGTTACAGAGATTCCAGAGGATGAGGTAAAGGAAGTTTTAATAGAAGCACCTAAGGAGCCCGTAAACAAACCTACTTGCAAATGCCACAAATGGATATGCTGGGTGATTTTTGCAGTAATATTATTGGGAATTGCAGGAACAGGACTATATTTCCGTGAGATGCTCACGCAATGGTGGCAATGTGTGCAAGATTGCCAGCAAGTAACAGAAGAGATTGTAATAGAGGAAGTTACAGAAGAGCCCGTAAAAGTCCCACTGGCTGATCAGCCACGCGAATATGTGAATTTTATTGGCATTGAGCGTGTGGGGCAAGATAGTCGTTTGGCGTGGATTGCATACAAATATTATGCACAAAAAGATTTGTGGGTATTTATCTACGAAGCAAATCGAGATTTGATTAAAGACCCTACGTATATACGTCCTGGACAACATATTCGTATTCCAGAATTAAGCGAAGAATATCGTAATTTGTACAATCCCGAACTAAGACAACTGGTGGATAGTTTGGCAACAAAATATTTGGCAGTTGACAATTGACAGTTGATAATTGACACTTGAATGAGGATGTAATCCATATTCACGGGGCACGCACGCATAATCTGAAAAACATTACCGTAGATATCCCCCGCAACAAGTTGGTGGTAATCTCGGGAGTGAGCGGTAGCGGCAAGTCTTCTTTGGCCTTCGACACATTGTTTGCCGAAGGTCAAAGGCGTTATGTAGAGAGCCTTAGTTCGTATGCGCGCCAGTTTCTTGGGCGTATGCAAAAACCCGATGTAGATTTTATAGAAGGCATACCACCTGCAATAGCCATTGAGCAGAAAGTGACAAACCGCAATCCACGCAGTACAGTAGGCACTATCACAGAGATTCATGAATATCTGAAGTTGCTATTCGCACGCGCAGGAAAGACAATCTCTCCGATAAGTGGTATGGAAGTAAAGCGCCATAGCGTGCACGATGTGGTGGAGTGCTTGCGCAATCAAGCCATTGGAAGCAAAGTGCTATTACTCTCCCCTATCATAGCAGAGAATGTAGCGGAACAACTGGATATATGGCAACAACAAGGTTTCTCGCGCCTATATCGCATTAACGAAGATGGCACAGGAGATATAGTGCGCATCAGCACCAACAGTACAATAGAAAAAAATGGCGTTTTTCTGCTCATTGATCGAATAGTAACCGATGCTGAGCAATCCACGCTAAATCGTTTTGCAGACTCGGTACAGACTGCGTTCTTTGAGGGTAAAGGTGAGTGCCAACTGATTATTACACCGCCTGATGCGACAGAAAATACCATCGCAGTATTCTCCCAACGATTTGAAGCAGATGGAATTACATTTATAGAGCCAACAGAGCATTTATTTGACTTTAACAACCCACTTGGCGCGTGTCCTACGTGTGGCGGATTTGGTAATGTCATAGGTATTGATCCCGACCTCGTGGTACCTGATAAATCAAAGACCATTTATGAAGGTGCAATCGCTTGCTGGCGAGGCGAAAAGATGAGCCTTTGGAATGATGCGCTCGTATATGCAGCCGACAAGTTTGATTTTCCTATTCATACGCCTTATTACGAACTCACAAACGAGCAGAAGCAACTGCTTTGGACAGGCAACGAGCATTTTCATGGACTCAATGATTTCTTTCACGAATTGGAGAGTAAGCAATATGCCAAAATTCAATACCGCGTGATGCTCAGCCGTTATCGCGGCAAAGCGATATGCCCTGACTGCCTTGGCAAACGCCTGCGTAAAGAGGCTGAATATGTGCTGATTGAAGGTAAATCTATCACGCAACTCAACCAGATGCCCATTAGTAGTTTGCAGATGGTAGTTGATAGTTGGCAGTTGCCAGAAGCATTTGCGCCACTTATCGCAGAGATTCGCTCTCGCCTGCAATTTATGCAAGATGTGGGTTTAGGCTATCTAACGCTCAGTCGAATGTCAAGCACATTGTCGGGTGGTGAAGGACAACGTATCAACTTGGCTAAGTCATTGGGTAGCAGCCTTGTAGGATCGCTCTACGTATTGGACGAACCTAGTATAGGTCTGCACCCACGAGACACACAACGCCTGATTCATGTACTGAAACAATTGCGCGATTTGGGCAATACGATTGTGGTTGTGGAGCACGATGATGAGATACAAAAAGCAGCCGATTACACTATAGAGATTGGTCCAAAAGCAGGGCGTCATGGCGGAGAAGTAGTATATGCTGGGGAGCCACAAATAGAGAAGTTCACCTATGCTATTCCATCTTTCCGTCGCCAATGGAACAATTACATTGAGGTGATGGGGGCAACAGAGAATAACCTGAAAAACATCAACGTTCGCTTCCCATTGAACGTAATGACAGTGGTCACGGGCGTCAGTGGTAGTGGTAAATCGTCGCTAATAAGCAAAGTGCTGTATCCTGCTCTCAAAAAGTACTACGGCGGTATCGCTGAGCGTACGGGAGATTTCGGTAGTCTGCGCGGAAGTCTGCATTTGATTCACAATGTGGAATTTGTGGATCAAAACCCATTGACCAAGTCTTCGCGTTCCAATCCAGTGACCTATCTCAAAGCATATGACGAGATTCGCAAACTATATGCAGATCAACAGCTTAGTAAGCAAATGGGATTCACTCCTGCACACTTCTCATTCAACACGCCAGGCGGACGCTGCGAAGCATGCCAAGGTGAAGGAAAAGTGACCATTGAAATGCAGTTTATGGCAGATATCACGTTGGAGTGCGAACACTGCCATGGCAAGCGTTTCAAACAAGATATATTGGATGTCTTATACCGCGAAAAGAGCATTTATGATATTCTGGACATGACAGTCAATCAAGCCATTGAATTCTTCTCCGAAGATTCGGCTTGCAAGAAGATTGTCAATCGTTTACGTCCATTACAAGACGTGGGTATCGGTTATGTAAAATTAGGTCAAGCAGGCAGTACGTTGTCAGGTGGTGAGAGTCAACGTGTGAAGTTGGCATCGTTCTTAGCACAAGAGAACGCCAGTCCTACGCTCTTTATCTTTGATGAGCCTACCACAGGTTTGCACCACCATGATGTAACCACTCTATTGAAAGCACTTAATGCATTGATTAGCAGAGGACATACAGTACTGATTATTGAGCACAATCCATCCGTTATTTTAGCAGCAGACCATATCATCGATCTCGGCAAAGAGGGCGGCGATTTAGGCGGTTATATCGTAGCAGAAGGCACTCCTGAGGATATTATGCTATGCGCTGATAGCTATACGGGCAAAGCATTGAACCAACTAAAAGATAGTTTTATCACCAATTAAATACACACTTTTCAATGGCAAACATTATCATTCTTTGTGCGCCTAGCGGATCGGGCAAATCCACAATGGTCAAACATTTGTTAGACACCTACCCTGGGCAATATGAATTATCCATCTCAGCTACCACACGCGCTCCACGCGGACAAGAACAACATGGTAGAGAGTATTATTTTATTTCCAGAGATGAATTTGAACAGCACATTAGCAATAACGATTTTGTTGAATATGAGCAAGTGTATGAGGGATTGTATTATGGCACATTGAAAACAGAAATCGACCGTATTCAATCAGAAGGACGTACCATTGTATTTGATATTGATGTAAAAGGTGGTATCAATTTGAAGCGCATTTTTGGTGATGACGCATTGGCTATTTTTATTGCTCCACCTTCGGTGGAAGAATTATCTCGCCGTTTGCATGGTCGTGGCGATACAAGTGAAGAAATGATTCAAAAACGCCTTGCTAAAGCCGAAATTGAAATGGCAGATGCACCACATTTTGATCACATCATTATCAACGATGATCTGGCAACAGCAAAAAAAGCACTTGATGAGTTAATTAAGAAATAAAGTTTTAGTTTGTTTTATGCGAATTGGCATCTACGGAGGGTCATTCAATCCGATACACTTTGGACATATCGGCTTGGTAAAATGGGTGGTTGAGCACACCGATTTGGATGAGGTGTGGATGATGGTTTCGCCTAACAACCCGTTGAAAGACAAGAACATATTAGCCGATGAGCAGGAACGATTGAAAGAGGCTAAAGAGGCAATTAAGCGATTAGATAATAAGTCGATAGAACAAAGAATTGTGGTGTCGGATTTTGAGTTTCAATTACCCCGTCCCACCTATACAGCCAACACATTGCGAGCATTGCAAGAAGCATACCCTGAACACAAATTTACACTCATCATCGGGGAAGATAACCTAGATATCTTTGATCAGTGGCGGGAATATCGCTATATTTTGGATAATTATCGTATCTTCGTTTATCCACGAAGAGGAACAAAGATGGGGCAAGAGATAGCAAATATCAAGCATCAAAATATAATATTTATGGATAAAGCACCTTATTTTGATATTTCTTCTACAGAATTGCGCGCACAGCAATCTATGGCATGATTTTTGTAGTAAACAGGGTGATAACTAAATACTAATAATTAAAACATAAAGACAATGAAGAAGTATATTTGTGATGTATGCGGTTGGGAATACGACCCAACTATCGGAGTAGAGGAAGCAGGAATCGCGCCAGGAACAGCATGGGAAGATGTACCTGCAGATTTTGTTTGCCCACTTTGCGGCGTAGGCAAAGACGAGTTCTCGGAGGGGGAATAAATCACTTCTACCTCTGTGAATATGAGGTATAGTATGCAGTGAAGGTAAGATTTGTAACATTAGGATGTAAATTAAACTTTGCCGAGAGCAGTGCTCTCGGCAAAGAATTGTTGTTGCGAGATCATGAGCGAGCTTCACAAAACGATGTTCCTGATATTTGTGTAGTCAATACGTGCTCTGTCACCGATGCGGCAGACCACAAAGACCGTCAAGCCATCAACCAATTACATCGCAAATACCCGAATGCCATTATCGTTGTGACTGGCTGTTATGCTCAATTGCAACCCCAGCAAATTGCAAGCATAGAAGGAGTGGATTATGTCTTAGGGCAAAACGAGAAATACGATGTCATACAACTCGTAGATGAGCTATGCAACAAAACGCTCCAAAAAGAGACTAAAGAATGCTTGCTAAGCAAGTCCCAATATAGCAATCAAAAAATTCGTGTATCTGCTATTCGGGAAGTAGATGATTTTCACGGAGTACATTCCGCAGACGACCGTACACGTTGCTTTATCAAAGTGCAAGACGGATGCAATTATTTCTGCACCTATTGCACCATTCCCTATGCTCGTGGTAAATCACGTAACCCAAAGATTGAAGCCATACTGAAAGATGCACAAAAAGCCATTGAGCAAGGTGCTAAAGAGTTGATTTTGACTGGTGTAAACATTGGCGACTTCGGACGAAGTACAGGTGAAACCTTCATTGATTTGCTCAAAGCCATTGACACCTTATCTGGCAACTATCGAGTACGTATTTCATCGTGCGAACCTAACCTGCTAACCGACGAGATTATTGACTTCGTAGCCAACTCCAAGCACTTTGCGCCGCATTTCCATATTCCGTTGCAATCTGGTAGCAACGAAGTGCTTCAAATCATGAAGCGCCGATACACGCGTGAACTCTTTGCAGAACGTGTTAAGCATATTCGCGATGTGATGCCACATGCCTTTATAGGGGTAGATTGTATGGTAGGTGTACGAGGAGAAACAGAGGCTTGTTGGGAAGATTATTTAGCATTTATCCGAGGATTAGATGTGAGTCAGTTACACGTATTTACCTACTCAGAACGTGCTAACACACGCATGTTAGAGATGGACCTCTATGTCGTGCCGAAAGCGGAACGCCAACGCAGAAGCAAAATATTACATACCGTATCAGAAGAAAAAACGGCCACATTCTATGCCAAGCACGCTGGCAAGAAAGCTGTCGTATTATGGGAATCGAAAAAAGAAGGCGACCAAATGTCGGGCTTTACAGACAATTATATCAAGGTCTATGGACCATACAAAAAAGAAAAAATAAACACTTTTGAAGAAATTGTGCTATAAAAGTTTGCACAATTCATTTATTTTCACTACCTTTGCACCGTCTTTGTGGGATTAACAAAGATTTTCCCAAACTCTAGAAATTTTTATTACACATTTTTTATGCAATACGATATGCAGAAACTCGGGCGTATGACGCTCGAACAGTTGACTGAAATTGCAGGTACATTCGGCCTAAAAATACGCCGCAGTGCTTCGCTGCAATCAATTATTTATGACATTTTAGATGCTCAAGCTGATAAACGCGGGGCAGAAGTGCAAGCGCGTGAAGAAGCGAAACAAGCTAAGGTAGAAGAGAAGAAGCGCAACAAACGTGCTCGTATTCAAGCCACACCTACTAAGGTTAATACCGACAATCTCAAGAGCAATCGCGTATTAGCCACTGTAGGCAGCAAAGAAGAAACGCTTGGGCAAATCAAAGAAGAACAAGCTAAGCAACCAGTTCCTAAACCAGCGGTATCTGCTCAAACCACTATATTTGATACGCCTGCTGAACAACCAATGCCCACCAAACTACAAGAGCCTGCTGTAGAACAAGAGGTTCCTACAAAGAAAAAAGGCAACAAGGCAGCGCCTGTAGCAGAAGATAAAGACAATTCTACTGGACAAACTGCTGCTGAAGCACCTGCTGAAAAGCCCAAAAAGAAAAAAGGTCGCCCTAAGAAGAGTGAGCAAACTGAGACTTCCGTTTCAGAACCAACAGTTGTAGAAACGGCTCAAAATGCAGAAACTACCATTCCAGAAAAAGCGACCACCAACACCCCTAAACAAGAAACACCAGAGGAAAAAAAGGCACGCATAAACGCTCGTATAGAACAGATTACCAAGCAAATCGCCAAACGTGAGGAGCAGATTGCTAATGGCGAAGACCTTACTCCTATTCAGCCTAACAATCAGGTTAAACCAGAAGATGACCTCTTGGAAAAAGGTGTAGAAGCCTTTGGTAATACCATAGTTGCTACAGGTACGCTGGAATGTGCCCCCGACGGCTATGGATTCTTGCGCAGTGCAGACTACAATTATATATCTTCGCCAGACGATATCTATGTATCGCAACAACAAATACGACAATATAGTCTCAAGACAGGTGACACGGTAGAATGTACGATTCGTCCTCCAAAAGAAGCAGACAAATATTTCCCTATGAAAGAGGTGCTTCGGGTGAATGGCATTTCTCCTGCTCAAGCCAAAGAGCGTATTGCCTTTGAAAACCTCACTCCACTCTTTCCAGATGAGAAATTCAAACTCTGCAAAGGCGACAAGAGCGATGCGTTGTCGGTACGCATTATTGACCTTTTTGCTCCTATCGGCAAGGGACAACGTGGCTTGATTGTAGCACAACCAAAAACTGGTAAAACTGTGTTACTCAAGGAAATAGCCAATGCCATTGCGGCCAATCATCCAGAAGTATATATGATCGTACTGCTCATTGATGAGCGTCCTGAAGAGGTGACCGATATGGCTCGTTCGGTCAAAGCCGAAGTGATTGCTTCTACCTTTGATGAACCTGCTGAGAACCATGTCAAAGTAGCTAATATCGTGCATGAGAAAGCCAAACGATTGGTAGAATGTGGTCATGATGTAGTCATATTGCTGGATAGTATCACGCGTCTCGCGCGTGCATATAATACTGTAGCTCCTGCGAGTGGAAAGGTACTTTCGGGCGGTGTGGAAGCACAAGCTTTGCACAAACCTAAACGATTCTTTGGTGCGGCACGTAACATTGAGAATGGTGGTAGTTTGACCATTATCGCAACGGCGTTGACTGAAACTGGAAGCAAGATGGACGATGTAATCTTCGAGGAATTCAAAGGTACAGGTAACATGGAGCTTCAACTTGATCGCAAACTCAGCAACAAACGTATCTTCCCAGCGGTGGACATTCCTGCTTCTTCTACTCGTCGAGACGACTTGCTCTTGCCTGCCGATGTGCTCAACCGCATGTGGGTGATTCGCAAGCAACTCACCGACATGAACAGCGTGGAAGCCATGGAGAAGCTCAAGACATACATGGAGCGCACCGAGGATAACGATGAATTCCTATTAGCTGTCAACAGCGCAAGATAATCAATCTACTACTATGCGTATCGTGATTATCAATGGTCCTAACTTGAATCTGCTTGGCAGACGAGAAGTGAACATCTATGGCACAAAATCCATGGAGCAGATATTAGTTGATATCCAACGCGCATATCCAGAAGTGTACTTTGAATATCGCCAATCGAATCATGAAGGAGAATTGATTGATTGGATACAAGAGGTTGGACTATTGAAATGGAATCAAGAAGCAGCTAATGGAATCATACTCAACGCTGGTGGGTATACCCACACGAGCGTGGCACTACGCGATGCTGTTGCATGTTCACAAGTGCCTATAGTAGAAGTGCATATATCTGACATATCCCGTCGTGAATCTTTTAGGCAAACTAGCCTACTAACAGACGTATGCGCACATGCTATCATCGGACAAGGCACTGATGGCTATCAACAAGCTACTGAATGGCTTATCGAACAAAACAAATGAAACATAAATCACTGATATATTGCCTATTATCTATTATCCTAACATTAGGTAGCATCAGCATTGCCAATGCTCAGAACAACCCATATGTGGACGACAAACTCCTCCACTTTGGTTTCTTCCTTGAGCTGGACGTACTGTCCTATCTTGTAGAGGAGAACGATAGTTTGACGCAGTTGCAACTGCCTCATGCTAACGGCAACGTCTATCACCTGCGCTCTTCTGCCGTAGGAGCGGGCTTTGCTGCTGGATTCATCGCCGATTTACGTCTAAGCCGCCATTTGAATCTGCGCTTTACTCCCGCACTGCATTTCGGCGAGCGCACACTGCAATACAAAAGCTATACCACCCATGTTGAAGGTAGTACAGAGGCTTTGCGCGACAAGATTAGTGTACTCACCATACCTATCTCCATTCCGTTGTACCTAAAGTGGTCGGCAGAACGCGAAGCGAATTATCGTCCTTATGTCATTGTGGGTGGGGGTGTACAATTTGAGTGCTTCCGCAAGAAAGATGCCGTGATTCTTCACCAACCATTCGATGCCTTTGTATCAGCTGGATTTGGTTGCGACTTCTATTTCCGTTGGTTTAAGTTCTGCCCTGAAATCAAGTACAAGATTGGTTTCTTAGACGCGCATGTGCCTACATCCCGCACCGAGGCAGAGGGATGGCAACTCACGGCTCAAGATTATTTTTACACCAATGCTATCCATCGCCTAACACACCAAGAATTATCCATTGCCTTTAACTTTGAATAATGAAAAAGTGGCTTTCCATATTATTATTGATTGTCGGATTGGTATCGTGTAAGCAAGATATCCTCTCGGACGACCCTACCATGCAATTGCGATTCTCGCACGACACCGTGCTTTTCGACACGGTCTTTACAACCATGGGGTCATCCACCAAACGAGTAATGGTTTATAACCCGAATGCCAACGCAATAAATATCGACCAAGTAGAGATGCAGAATGGTAAATTCTTCCATATCAATCTTGATGGTGAGAACAACTTAGAAGCATTACGAAACATCACTATACGCGGGGGAGATAGCCTATTTTTGTTTGTACGAGTATATATTGATCCGCTTGAAAAGAATAATCCTATATTGGTGGAGGATAATATCGCTTTTCGCGTAAATGGCAACATCCAGCATGTCAACCTACAAGCCTACGGACAAAACGTCAATAAGATACAGGGCGAAAACGGCTTGAAGATCTACCAAAGCCTCTCGCTCAGCGACACCCTCCCTTACCTACTCTACGACACCATCGCCGTGGCGGGCAATCTCAATATTGAGGCAGGCACCACTATTTATATGCACGCGGGAGCAATGCTATATGTCTATGGCAGCCTCAATGCCAAGGGCACTGCCGACCGCCCCATCATTTTCCGAGGCGACCGCACCGACATGCTCTTCGACTCCGTACCCTATCGCATGGCTTCTGGGCAATGGAATGGTATCTACCTCATCCACACCAAAGGGCAACTGCCACCAACCCACAATCTCCATTATGTAGATATCCTCTCTGGCAGTATCGGGCTATATGCCTATTCCGAAGCAACTGGCTTGCTCCTGCCCAAACTCAATCTATATAATAGCCGCATACACAATCATAGCATCTACGGACTGGTCGTACAGAACATGGATGCCAAGGTGGTCAATTGCGAGATTAGCAATTGCGCTTCTTATTGCGTTTATCTCGCAGGAGGTAAGCACGACTTTATCCATAATACCATCGCTGCCTACTATGGCTATCCTTACACCAATCTCAACATCCACCAGAATATCCTCCCAGAGGACGTGGCTGCCGTCTATGTCAATAACTTGAGCAAGAATACCGCCAAGACCATCAGTTCCTTCACCAATTGCATCATTACTGGCGGCAGAGCCAACAACCTGCTCATAGCCACTCCTTTGCCTGAGTATTACCAAGGTACTATCTCGCACAACTACCTCCGCGCGGATTCGCTCCACGAGGCATATGCCAAGAACAATGTATATGCTTCAGATTCCGACTCATGCGTCTTCCGCAACACCTATTACCTCTACAAGGAATACCACTACTACGATTTCCAACTCGACACCCTCTCGCCTGCCCGCGGCATCGCGGATAGTATCGTGTCGCTCTCCTATCCTACCGACCGCCTCGGTATCCGCCGCAAATCCCATCCCGATGCAGGATGCTACGAGTTCGCAGAGTAACCAGGCTTTAGAGATATGCACCAATATAGGAAAAGCGCATCAACTTGCTCCCTCCTACACTTCTATATCATACTTCTCACACAAATACTTCACCACTTTGGGTGGTAGTATCTTCGTTTTCGCGGTTACGTGATGTGCTCTCAGATAGGCTTCATCGCTCTTCAGCCATCGCCTAAAAGTCTCCCCGCTCACCCCTGCCGCCCGTGCCAGTTCTATTTTGCTATATGCTTTCATCCTTGTTCTCTTCTATTATGATTTCCCAATAGTAGTTGTTTACTTCGCTCCATTCTCCGTTACGATTATCTAACAGCGAAGCGGTCTTTTATCCCGCTTCCTTTCTCGTTACCACGTCGATACCACTTCGTTACCATTCAATTACTATCCAGTACTTTCCCCGTACCTTTCCCGTATTTTTCCGCGAATCGTTTTCTTGCTTCCAGTTGTGCTGGTGTAGGAGGCTTATATCGTCTCGGACAGCGTTGAATCACCTGTTTGCCGTACAATACGCGGGCATAATAGTCTTCACCTATTTTACCCTTTAAATGTTCAAATGGAACATACAATTTCGCTCTCATAATTCTTAATTCAAAATTCATAATTCCCTCCCCCCTTGAGCGGAGCCGTTTGACTACCCTCTTAGTATGTATACATTCCCCTGTATAGGGGGAATGATACTAAGGGGGACTCATGGCTCCTGCTCAAAACAGGCTCGGCATCTCCTCTCCTTGCCCCTTCTCGCTCGTGCTACGCAGGTCGTAATACGTTTCATTGTCGTTGATCTTGCGTTTGTCTATCAGTTCCATCTGATAGGCCTGTCGCAGCAACTCCCTGTAGGCGGTCTCGCAATTCACTTCTGGAAAACAGCGCATAGCTTTTTGCTTAAAATCATATGCTCGCATGCTGGTCAAACTACCAAATACCTTCGGTATAATCTCCTGCGCATGGATTTGGCTGGCGTACAAGCTATACGCATTTTGTCTTGGGTCTTGGTTCCTTGCTCTTTGTTCTAAGATGGGCAAACCATCGGCATTCACCGTAAACTCCAACTTCGCACCAATATCATACTTCCGCGTAGCGGTCTGCTTCAGCGTGAACAACCGCGTGTCCAGGTCTTTCTGACACTCGTAGGTCTCATAGCTCTTGTTTTGCAACTCTGTGCCCAATGCGCCGCGTAACGTCTTGTCTTCCAACGCTTTGTTCTGGTGCAGCACGCACACGATACATGCCCTTGACCACGAAGCGAGCGATAGCAACTTATCCAGCACCGTCTGGGCTTCGGTGTAGTTGTTGATATCGCCTACCACGTCGCGGATACCGTCAAAGATAACGAGGTCTGGCTTGTGTTGCACAATGCACATCTCCGCCCAATGTAGGCGGTCTTGCCAGTTGTCCCGACGCAGGTTATACACATAGTATTGCTCTTCGGGTATCGCCTGCCCAATCAGCGAACCGATACGATGACACAGAATCTCGTGCGTCGAGTCTTCGCTCTGCTCGGTGTCAATCCATACTACGCGCAGCATCTCACCGCGCAGACGTGAGAGCCCCATGAGTTGCGGACGTACGCCAAGTGCCATCAGTATCGAGCAGACGAATGTCTTACCCGACTTGGCTTTACCTGTGAGGGCTACGAGCTCACCGCGGGCGAAGCACGGACGGTCGCCCCAACGGAAGAGAAAATCGTGTTGAGGCACCGTCGTATCTGGAGTGATACGACGGGCTAAGATCTCTTCATATTCCGACTTCATAATTCAAAATTCTTAATTCATAATTAGTACAACTCTTGTATCATTCTTTTCAGCCGTATATACGCATCATAATGCGGTACATGCAGGTCAATGCGTATCACCATATCATCGCCACACTTCACTTTCACATGCGGTTCACTCATCAGCTCTGCGGCTGAAATCTCAAAGTACGCTGCCCACTTCTCCACATGTTCCATGGTGATACCTCTTTTCCCGCTAATCACGCGACTCAGATGTCCTGGATCCATTCCCATTTCCAATGCCATTTGTTGTTTGTTGATGTCATGTTTGTTAATCAATTGCAGCACATTCTTGCGTACTACATTTTCCAAATTTTTCGTCATAAAGCATTTATTCTTAAGTGTTTAATAATCAGCATCGCACCAGCAGTTCAACCCTTTCAAACTCGCTCTGCGAATGCGCTGCAAAAGTACGCTTTTCTTTTCACATGCCTCTTGCCCCATTGGCACGTTATCCCCTCTCCCCCAGCCTATCAGGCAAAATCCCGCAATCCTCTTAAGCCCCTGCTCTTCCCCTCGCTGAACATTCCTCCATTGCCCCGACTTGTAGTCGAGTATTCTCCGCCTCTAACCTCTAAACTATAGCGGCTTCGCCGCGTTCTCTAAACTGAAAATGGCGAAAAAATCGCCATTTTCTTGCATTTATGCAAAAAATGTTGTACCTTTGCACCCGAAAGCTCAACGCTGGGGTTTAGAGGGTGGGATATGTCTCCTCTCGGAAAGCCAACTTGTTTGACCAAACTCCCCAGTCATGGCTTTCAAGACATACATAAAGGCGTTTATTAGCGCTCTGTTCTGACTCTTAGAAACTTCGCAACTTTCTATAAATCTTATCAGGACTTAGCAACGATAGATGTCCTACGGGATATAGACTATCCAGACCAACATCTTTGTATGTTGCTATTGCGTGTATAGGCACGCATACGCGACATATTATATACAAATATTATATACAATAGGTGTGGTCATTGGGGCAATTGTCAACTGTTAACTGTCAATTGTCAACTAGTATATATTCGGCGTGGGCTTCGCGTTGTCGGTTCTATAAGATTAGGCAATGCGAAGGCCTCTAAGGGTGGAACTGGCAAGAGCAAGTTTCACGCTTTTTTTGTGTGGATAAATGTGTAATAATTTAATAATTCAGTTAGCATGAGATGTCGAAATTGTGGTTGGGAGAACAACCTTGGTGCCATTCAATGCGAGAAATGCAAAGCACCACTCAGTAATTCAATGGCAGATATCATATCTGCTCCATCGGTAGATCAAGAAAATCTAAAGAAGACGATACGACAAGGTGCGGCTTCTGCAAACAACGAGCCTCAATTGCTCCAATGCCCCGTTTGCGGATATCATTACAATAGCGAGATGGGAGCTTGTCCTAATTGTGGAAAGGCTAAAACTCCCAATACGCCATCATCGTCCAACATAAGTGGAGATTTCAATGACAAACAAGTGCTTAGATGTCCTGCATGCCATGAGCCAGTACCTGCCAACGCGAAGTTCTGTTCGCATTGTGGTAAGCCATTCAAGGAGGGAACCATCAATCCTTGGGCAAGACCTCAATCGCAAGCATCATGTTCTTTGACACCTATCCAATGGGAAAATGAGGATGTACAACCACAATCAATCAAATATACAGGAGATAGCATTGTACTCAATCGTGAGAATACGGATCCAGATAATCATTCGATTACATCACACGAACAAGCTATTTTGACCAACGAGAAGGGGGTATGGTATATTGAGGATAAGAGTGTACAACAAACCACGTACATACATATTTCCAAAAAAACGCCACTCGAAGATGGTGATGTGATTTTATTAGGCAATCGACGATTTGTATTCAAAAAATAAAGCATGTTTGATAGCGTTCCTAATAGATGTATTTTTCATCAAGGAGACCGTATAAACAACCAATATCAAGTCATCAAACCATTAGGCGAGGGCACGTTTGGTAGTGTTTATAAGGTACAAGATGCTCAGGGGAGCGTATATGCGCTCAAACTGTTGAAGTTGTGGGAAGTTTCGCCTGAAGAACGAACCATTCTCATCAATCGCTTCAATATGGAATATGAAACGGGACGCATACAAAGCAACTATTTGGTTCATTCCCACCAACATGGCATAGTGGAGGGAAATCCATACATCGTTATGGAGTTTTGCCCCAATGGTGATTTACGAGATAAAAAACACCTAAATCCCGACCAATTAGTCCAAATAGCAATGCATATTTTGTATGGATTGCGTGACTTGCACAGGAATGGAAAAATACATCGTGACCTAAAGCCAGACAACGTACTTTTCCGAGCCGATGGCACTGCTATTTTAACCGATTTTGGTATTTCGGGAGATCAAAACAAACGGATGACCGAGAGAGGGTGGCTCGGTAAACCAAAACAAATTTTTGGTACCTATGGTTATATGCCCCCAGAGCAGGTACGTCCACCTCGCGGTGGCAAAGCTACTGTTCTACCCACCACCGATATATTCTCCTTCGGAGTCATGATGTACGAGTTATTGGTAGGGCATCTGCCATTCGGCGAACTAACAATCGAAACACTCATGCAGTATGTAGATAATAGTCGAAATGGCATTTGGGATAGAAGAGCTTTGCAAAATGTACGAAGCAATATAGATTGGCTACAGATTATAGAAGGCTGCCTCGTGCCCAATTTCCAAAATCGCCTGCAAACTGTCGAAGAGGTATTGGCATTATTCCCCTCACATAACAATTACAACCATCCATCATCGCAGCGTCAAACCATAGGAAAAATGCGATTACGGGTCATGCAGGGAGAGCAATTCGGTAATGTATATGTGTTAGACAATTTACTCTTCGAACATAAGGCACTAATCACGATAGGGCGCAAAGACCAATCTGTACACAATGATATTGCAATCATCGAGAATGATACTTGCTATGTATCTCGTAAACACTGTACGATTGAATGCAACAAAAGCAAACAAACATGGTATATCCGAGATGGACAATGGGACAAGAATGCTACAAATGGCTGGACAAATTCTACCAATGGCACTTTTATCAATTCCACAGAAGTTCCTATCTATGGAATACAATTGCATAATGAAGACATCATATCAATTGGAGATGTAAAACTCCGTGTAGAAATATATTAATCATTCTAATACTTATAATCTATGGCAACAGAAACCTACAAAAGAACTATCTCTGGCTCAGTTGGAGCTGGTATGAAATCACTATTTGCTACGGGTGGTCGTCGCTTCTATACGCTCGAACACAAAGTTTCAAGTTTATACCATAAGGCAGGCGAATGTCAGCAAATCATTGTGGATCAAATAGAATTAGGACGTGCCTCTACCTGTCAAGTGCGCTTTGACGAATCATTTACTACGGTCAGCCGACGCCATGCAGCGATTGTCAAAGATGGCGATAATTGGAAGTTGGTACAACTTTCACAAACCAACGCTACTTACCTCAACGGACATCGTGTGGAGAAAGAGTGGTATTTGCAAAATGGCGATGAGATACAATTATCCACCAATGGTCCTAAACTCGGATTCATTGCAGCTCAAGGTGACAAAGGACTTGTTAAAAGCATTGGATTAACCGCTCGACTAAATCTTTTCAGCCAACAAGCATTAAGACCTTACAAACAGGCATTAGTTGCTATGTCTATACTATTTATTCTTGTTGTTGGTGGCTTGAGTTCGTGGAATTATATACTAAATCAAGACGTTGAATCAGCAAATAAACAACTGATTGCCTTAATCGAAATAAACAACGGCAATCAACAAATGATCGATTCCTTAATACAGGAACTGAACGATAATCAACGCAAGATGAAAGGATACGAAGAAAGTATAGAAATCCTTGAAAAGCAAGCAGAACAGGCACTTACAGCAGCCGCCGATGCTCGCCGTTTAGCGGATAGTGCTATGACTGCTACTCCAAAATCAGAGATTGCTGATGGCTCCATCAAAGAGCAATGTTTCCCATATACATATTTCATTCAGGTTGGAAGTGAATTACGAATTACAAAATTTGATGGAACAAAACGTATTTATAAATGGGGGGGGAGTGCTACTGGATTTTTGCTTGAAGATGGTCGGTTTATTACCGCAAGACATGTGATTGAACCATGGTGCTATCCATCTTTCAAAATGGTAGAAATTAATCAAATAATCAACACCGAAGCCAAAGAAGTGGAAGTTAATTTTGTTGCAACATCTCATTCTGGAGATAAAATCGTCTTTACCAACAAACAGTGCAGAATGGATAGGAGTGCAGATGAGATTATGCCTATGGTAAATGAAGATGGATTCTCTCTTGTTACAAAATGGGCTCCCTCGGGTGATGGCGATTGGGCAGTCATACAAACCAACAAAACGAAAGGCTTGCCATTTGACAACGAATTATCCGTAAACTTACCCATTACTACAAAACTCCAAATCTTAGGTTTTCCACATGGACGAGGAGGAGAAGATATGAGGGCTCCATCACCTATTTCCTCGCATGCAGAAGTTGCAAGAGAAGGTTTAGATGTAAATAATACGATTATGACAGCTAATGACAATACAGAGCCTGGAAATTCAGGAGGTCCTGTGTTTGTAAAAAAAGATAACAAATATATCGTAGTAGGTATCTTAAGCGGCTCAACAGCAGAAAAAGGTCGTGTAGTACCAATTAAAGCAGCAAAATAATATGAAAAAGATAGCATTATTTTTTGCATGGTTACCATCCATGCTATTCGCCCAATTAAATCTCAACAATTTGAATTTATTCTCATCAGCTGGGCAGAAATTTGTAGAACAAGCAGTTACTGACGGAATACTCCTACTCCGACAAGATTATTATTTGTTAGATTCTACTACAAATATCAAATATGGCTGGAACAATCAGGAGATGTTCAGTTCCGTATATTCTACTGCGATTCATGTGGGAAATAGATATTTTGTATCGGATTACTTTGTGCATCCATGGCAAGCAGATAGTCGCTACTTGCAGTTCCAAGATACAGTTCTTATACCAACCATCTCGCAAACACATCAGCGTAAACTCACCGATACCATCTGGACAAAGCAATCCTATGACATATCATCCATCACAGCAATCAAGGATAGTTGCCTCTATATGCTTGATAGCCTGCAATTGCCTGCTTCAGGATTCAATCTGGATACTACATCTGGCAACAAAGAGGGTTGGTTAGTTTGGGTAGTCACTCCAGACACATTGATGAATGACAAATCACCTGTTGAAATCATCACATACAAACACTCACTCACTATCGAACCACAAACCTATTTATACGAAATCCCCAAACCAACTTTCACTAAAAAGATCATTGGAGCCTTCTATGTCATTCCTCATGTCCCACAGGTTGGTTTGCTCGAATTCCAGATGGGTGGTATTCTCTTTGTTCAAAACAATCAATGGTTTGTACATAAGATCAAGTTAGCAGAGCAAAAAGTGGAGGAACCTCAAAAGCTGACACTTACTCCCATTCAAGAACCAACGCTTGATGCAAAAGAAAAAAAGAAAAACCGTAAAACAAAATAACGTATGAAACGCACAACATATAGTATTGCTGCCATATGCGATAAGGCAGGACGATCGGTTAACCAAGACAATTTTTGGATATGTCCCGATTTATCCGCATTCTCACAAACAGGACAAACCACTTTTGTGGATAGCAAAACCGAAATTGAGTTGTCTGAAAAAGGTGCCTTATTCGTTGTCGCAGATGGTATGGGCGGTATGAGTGCTGGTGAAATAGCCTCTCAATTGGTAATCGATTCTATCAAACAGTCTTTCACTACACTGGATACCCAATTGCTGGACAATCACAAAGCAATTCAGCAATTCATCAGTCAATCCATTATCGATGCAGATGCTAAGATCAAAGAGCATGCTAAATCCAACCCTGATACTGCTGGAATGGGTAGTACCATCGTACTACTTTGGATATTCCAAGATAATGTTTTCGTGGGCTGGTGTGGAGATAGTCGTGCATACTGCTACAATCCTCAAAATAGTTTAGTACGCTTAACCCACGACCATTCTTATGTTCAAGAGTTAGTAGATGCCAATAAACTACCCGAGGCACTTGCTTTTGATCATCCGCACAGCAATATCATTACGCGTTCACTCGGAGATTCTGGAGAAGCTCCCCTTCCTGAAGTGATGCAATATCCGTTGCACAATGGAGATACATTCCTTCTGTGCAGTGATGGTCTTTGTGGCTTACTGCGAGATGATGAAATCGAAGAAATCCTATCCAATAATACCGATTCTGTGAGTGATTCACTAAAATCTCTTTGGCAAGAAGGACAAACAATTGGTTGGACAGATAATGCTACAATTGAAATTGTCAAAATTCTCAATGGCGGTATTGACCCATCTCCACAGGCTAAGGGCTATGCGCTCAAGCAGGAGGCAATAGAACAGCAATCCACACCTGCACCTGATAGCAAGAAATCACACAAGAAGCACAAAGCTCTGATTCTTATAAGTGTACTCGCACTTATAATCGGCTTTTTGTTTGGAGGAGCCCTTGTACATTACATTATCCCTTTCACCAATTCTTCTCCTAAAAGTATAGTCAACGACTCTTCACAAGTTGTCACACCTATTGATACCTTGAGCATGGAAGATACTATCATGGAGGAGACTACTGATTCTATGCCCAAGAAATCAACTCCTATAACCAAACCAAAGGCTAAATCTCCTTCCAAGGATCCAGTTGTTGCACAACCCATTCAGCCAACGCCTCCAAAGGATACGCTGGATTCCCTAACTCCAACTACAAACATGCGCAATCTTCTAACACCAATTATAGATACTACAGTTGCACAAGAATAACTTATCATTTATGCAAGACACACTATTTCATAATCGCTATCGTCTTCTCCGCAAGTTAGGTCGTGGTTCCTTCGGCGAAGTATGGCGCGCTCGTGATGAGGTTGCTGACATTGATGTTGCTGTCAAGATTTACATTGCTTTAGACGAACGTGGCATAGAGGATTTCCGCCAAGAGTTCAAGAATGTACATCGCCTCAATCACCCCAATCTTCTTCGTCCTGAACATTATGACGTCGCTGATAGTCGCCCATTCTTGGTGATGCAACTATGTAATGGTTCTGTAGAACGACAGATAGGTGATATGTCCGAAGAGGATATGTGGCATTTTATTCATGATGTTGCAAGTGGTTTATCTTATTTGCATAGTCATGAGATTATACACCGAGATATCAAACCAGATAATATATTATTAAGTACTTCTGGAGAATTCATGATATCTGATTTTGGTATCAGTACTCGAATGCAGAGTTCCATGCGTCGTAGTTCAGTACGTCAGAAACAAGATATGGATATCGCAGGCACAATCACCTACATGGCACCAGAGTTATTTTCCAAAAATCCATTGACGGTTAAGGCTACCGACATATGGGCTTTAGGTGCAACCATGTATGAGGTACTCACTGGTGATATCCTCTTTTTAGGGCAAGGTGGTATATTACAATTGAAAGGAGCTGAGATTCCTGATTTGCCTGATGCTTATTCTCACGACTTACGCACTTTAATCACAGATTGTTTAAGTTTAAACACATGGGATCGTCCTACTGCAGAAGAGTTATATACCTATGTAGATGCTAAGATCAAGAACCGTCCTATTGCTATGCCTTGGCGAGAGCGTTCCGAGACTTTTTCTTCTACAACTACCAATCATTCTGCTTCCGATTCTTCTCGCAAAACACAACGCCATGGTACTTCTATCCAGTCAGAGTTAACACTATCAGTTGATCCGAAAGAACTCAATATGCCAGCAGAAGGAGGAAATGCTGTTATTGATGTAATCACCAATGGAACATGGTATATTCCACATCCAAAAAAACAAAAATGGATTCAAACACATAAATTATCCAACTCCTCATTTGCTATTCAGATAACACCGAATAGAACTGGAAAAATGCGCGAATATATGTTGCGTGTCCCTGTGCATGATGATGCCAATAATTCGCTTCACATAGATATTCCTATCAAGCAACCTTCAATGCCTAAAACAACCAAACATTGGTTATGGTCTTTGCTGATTTTGTCAGTATTGGCTATTATTATAGGTGTTAGTATAGAGATAGCATCACAACGAGAATATATTCAATCCACCCACTCATTGGCAGTATCCAACTTTGACAAAAGTTTGCAGGCTGCTAATATTGATAATATAGAAGCATTCGAAAATGCCTATGAACAGTTATCCTATATACATGATAAGGAAAATCAAAAATTATTCGATGGAGTAGATGTATATTATTCCAAAAAAAGCGAGTTAGTTAACAAGCTGCAAACAGTCTTCAAAGAATTAGATCGTAAGTATCAAGCTGCACCTACGGGCACCAATCTTGAACGAAAATTAAAGCTTAAGCGGGACAAAGTCTATATAATTAAACAAAAATTACAGCAATTATGAAAAAGTTTTTATGCTCAATTATTGTATTTTTATGCTGTAGCCAATTTGTTATGCTGGCAGATGATTGCTCTGATGCATTAAGCGAAGCTAAAAGCCTTTACAATAGTGGCAATTATGCAAAAGCTAAATCTTTATTTGAATATGTGAAAAACGAGTGTGGTAACAGTTATGGTGATGCGACCAATTGGATTGCCAAGTGTAATGATGCACTAACTCCAAAGTTATCGCTCAGTCGCTCAAATATTTCTCTGGAAGCCACCTCTGGCTCTACATCAATTACTGTTACTAGTAATCGCACTTGGGTACTTAAGAATACATCTTCCAGCATGTTTAGTGTTTCTAAAAGCGGAAATACGATTACGATTCAATATTATGCCAACTCTTCTACGAACTCTCGCGATGGCCATTTTGATGTAGAAACTACAGATGGCTCTAAATCTATTCGTGTGTATATATATCAAAAGGGAAAATCTATTTCTGCTTCACTTAGTGTTAGCAAAACTTCTATATCTGCACAAGCAAATGGAACAACAGAGTATATTACCGTAGATTGCAATACCTCTTGGGAAATTCCGTACCTTTCTGGAAATATGTATAATGTAACTCAGAATGGAAATACACTGACAGTCAAAATCCATGCTAATCCATCTACTCAGTCTCGATCAGATTATTTTTATATTCAGACAACCGATGGCAATAAAAAGCAAAAAATTGAATTAGTACAATCCGGACGAGTAGATCAGAATCTTCCAACCGCAAAGATTCTTAAGATTTGGAAAAACGATAATGTATCTGTTGACGGGAAAAAAGGACTCAAGATACATGTTCATTTTGAAGTTAACAACATGAAAAATAAAACAGGAGATGTAGTAGCATATTTTTGCCATAAAAATGGCACGGACAGATTGAAGGATACAAATAATAAATATAATACTGTTGAGGGTAATGTTTGTACAAGTTCGGCTTTTACACCTTCTTATGATAATTCTTCATACAAAGATTTTACATTATTTATTCCTTACTCCGAACTTCATGTAAATGTATCAGGTACTTATAAGTTTTATGTTGCAATTTGGGGGACTAATGATAAAGTTTTAGTTTCTTCGGAAATGAATAGTTTTACATATACCATTCCTCAGTCAAATACCAAAACTACTACCTCTTCTTCCACGACTTCCCAACAAACAACAAAATCTACCAAAACCATCAAAGGTACAGTATTAAATGCTGTTACAGGCAAACCTTTAGTTGGGGCTGTTGTTTCTGAAGTGGGTACTTCAAAAGCTACCTTTACTGATTATAATGGAAAATTTACGCTTGCTATCAAAGAGGGTACAACGCTTGAAATTGCTTACAAAGATTTTGAGACAAAAATTGCATATGCCACCAATAACTTGCAAATTAGATTAAATCCACTTCGAAAATCTAAATCTAACAAAGTATTAATCAACACCTATTTGTTAGCCAACATGGGTATATCCATGCACGAACGTTGGAGTGTCGGATTGACTTTTGGACAGTTATATAATGGCTATGGTTGGTATCTCAAAGGACGAACTAATTTTATATTTCCCAAAACGGTTCAAGGATTAACATTTGATAATTTTGGATACTTATACAATGATGGCGAACTGATATTTAATGATCCTTTCTATTCAGGAGAAACTACCATCTCAGAATGTGTAGCCACAGTTGGCTTTGTGATGGATTTTATCAATCGTGCCAAGTGGCGAAATGAAAACAACATGTTCGGTATGTATGCTGGTTTAGGCTATGGTTATTCGCGTCTTTACTGGCAATTAGAGGGAACTAAAGATTGGATTATATATACACCGGGCTCTATTACAGGACTTAGTATGGATTGCGGATTAATTGCCAGCATGGGGGGCTTTACACTTACTGCTGGTATCAATACTATCAACTTCAAATACCTGCAGATAGAAGCAGGTATAGGTTGGACATTCTAACATAATTTTAATAACAAAATCATCTCAATCATGATTACAAAATTCTTTAAGATACTAACTTTCGTATTCTTGCCCATTTTCTTCATTGCTTGTGATAATTCTTATTTTAATGAAGATCAACCTAATCCTCCATACAATGGGTTATGGGTGGATAATCAATATATGTATCCTAAAATTTGGAACACTGGAGCATTATTTAGTGTTTATACAGGTAATTCGGGATCTAGTTTTCTACTAGTAAATAATTTGTACTTATGTTATGCAGAATCACCAGAAGAATTGACGGGGAAAAGAGAGCCACTATCGCGTAAAGAAGTAAAGATGTACCCTTCTTCATTGTCTGTAGGTGATTGGATGGCAGTATTAGATGGACTTCGCCCAAATACGGATTACTATTATTGTTTTCGTTGCTCTAATGATTATTCATATACCTATGTCTATAATGATTTGGAATCGGTACAAACATTTCGAACTACAAATCAATCGAATTCACAGTTCCAGGATAATATAGATAATTCCATTAGTCCTGCTTCTGGACGTGAGAATGGATATGAGTATGTGAATTTAGGCTTATCGGTTTCTTGGGCAACATGCAATGTCGGTGCATCGTCATCAGAAGATTATGGAGATCATTTTGCATGGGGAGCTATAGAACCTAATGAGGCATCTAAACATGGAAATGGTTACCAAGTTACGAAATATTGTACGGATAGTGATTATGGGAAGGATGGCTTTAAGGATAATAAGCGCGTATTGGAGCTTGAAGATGATGCAGCAGCCATGAATTGGGGAGGAAAATGGCGTATGCCAACTTGGAGTGAGATGTATGAACTTCAAACTAAATGTACATGGAAGTGGATCAATCGGAATGGAGTTTATGGCTGTAAAATCGTAGGACCTAACGGTAACTCAATATTTCTTCCCGCTGCTGGCTATAATAATACGATGTCATTATCTGGGCAAGCGGGATATTATTGGTCTTCTACATTAGCTACATATTGTAATGAGGCAGAAGCTATAAATATACTACCAGGAACGACAATAAATGAAGACTATTATCGCACTGCATTACTATCTATTCGTCCCGTTTTGAATGCTACATCTGAAGAACCAGAAGATCCTAACACCCCCTCAGAAGAACCAGATAACCCTACTCCCCCTTCACAATTAAATGGTCGCTTTTCTATTAGTGCAACTAAACAAGTGACATTCTCGCCAGGTAACTTACAGTATCATCCTGCGAATAATATATGGCGATTTGCTGAAAAGCAAACGGATTATATTGGCAAAGCAAATGGTAATATATCTTCCACATATGATGGTTGGATTGATTTGTTTGGTTGGAGTACAGCTGAGAATCCGACGAATATAAGCAATGATGATGCGGATTACCCTTATTCCTTTATTGATTGGGGTATAAATAAGATTGGTAGTGATGCTCCTAACACATGGCGAACATTGACTTATGATGAGTGGAATTATCTTCTGAATACCCGTAGAAACGCATCTTCTCTCAAAGGTGTTGCTCAGGTAGATGGCGTAAATGGTTTAATATTTTTGCCAGACAATTGGTCTAGCCCTAAAGATGTGACATTTAAATCTGGATTTCATAGCGAAAATGGAGAAATGTATTATTCAGAATATCAAACATTTACTGCTAATCAATGGATAAAAATGGAGCAATCAGGTGCCATATTTCTTCCTGCAGCAGGACATAGACATGGAAAAAATATGTATGAATTCACGGTACAGCATTCAGGATGTTATTATTCGTCTAGTATTTGGTTGGATACGTCTTATGTTTATCTTCTTGTTTTTTATTCACATAAAGCCTATTTCTCTGCTTTTGAACGTGAATGGGGGATTAGTGTCCGTCTTGTCAAAGACTTGTAATCATTTGTAAAACATTGATACTATTATGAAACGCTTACTCCTGTTATTTGTTTCTCTTTATTTACTCCATATTCCATCCTTTCTTTTTGCAGATGATTGTACAGATGCTTTAGAAGAAGCCAAAAGTTTCTATGAACAAGGCGACTATGTGAAAGCAAAAGCATTATTTGAATATGTACAAGCAGAATGTGGAGATGACTATGGAGACGTTGTAACTTGGATTTCTAAATGTGCTAACGTATCGCACAATGTAGTGATTAAAAACTTTGTTGTCAACGGAGTATCTTTCAAGATGGTATATGTACAAGGAGGAACATTCAATATGGGAGGTGATAGACCGCAACAAGTCACAGTATCTGATTATTATATCGCTGAAACAGAAGTTACACAAGCACTTTGGAAAGCCGTAATGGGAACAACTATTCAAGATGAATATGAAGAGTATAAAAAGCAATGTGAAGGAATGAACATTCACTTACGTATGCATGGAGAAGGAGATGAATACCCGATGTATTACCTATCATGGAATGAATGTCAGGAGTTTATTACTAAATTAAATCAACTCACAGGCAAGCAATTTCGCTTGCCAACAGAAGCCGAGTGGGAATTCGCAGCTCGGGGAGGCAATCTCAGTAATGGATATAAGTATGCAGGTAGTAATAACGTAGATGAGGTTGCATGGTATAATCTCATTAATACCCATCCTGTTGCCCAAAAGAAACCAAATGAATTGGGATTGTTTGATATGTCAGGTAATGTAGGTGAATGGTGTTCTACGAAACATAAGGGATACCGTGTAATACGTGGTGGAGGACATAAATATTATTCTAGATACAACACAATAACAAATTGTATGTATAATTTTCCTAATTCTGATGGACCTGGGGTAGGCTTTCGCCTAGTCACTCAATAATTCCCTCCCCCCTCTTCCTACTTTTTCCGATTTTGTCGGGCTTTGTTCCACAATGACCAACGTTAACCCACAGCAACCCTGTGGGTTTGTTGTATCTTTGCACCCGATTTCGAAATTAGCGCGCATTTTGGAATCCACCTAACATTATTAACCTTTCACGTTACAACGCATCTAACGCCCGAAGGGCAAACAACATAACAACGCGAAGCTAACAACGTCGCAACGCGACATGTAACGTGAGTAAAACGAACACAAATAACTATGGCAAAAATCCGTCCTATCGACACCGTCAAAACCATGAGTGGCAAAGTATGCGAACACTCCGACATGTACTTCCGTACCAACAAACAAACCCTCAAAACCGTCACAGGCAAACTCTGCAACCCTTCCGACGAGGAACCTACCGAGGCACAACTCAAAGCACAATCACGCTTCGCTAAGATCACGCAGGCAGCACGTGCCATCATCGCAGACCCTGAGCAACGTGCCAAATACGAATCGGCTTATCGCAAGCAACACCGTATCGGTTCGCTCTTGGGCTATGTAGTCAGCAAGATCAAAAGTCAATACGACGAGAACGGCGACCCTATCACCAACTCCTAACCCTAAACCCTAAACACTAAACAGTAGCTCGCCCCGCGAGCGTTCACTAAACACTAAACACTCTAAACCCCTCCTTGGAATGGAGGCCCTCCTCGCTCTAAATCCACGAAGCTCCACAGGCGGGAAACCGTCCCACGGCGGCGCCAGCCGCTAACTAACGAGAGCCTCAAGCGGGGTCCCCGAAAAATCATTGATTTTTGGGGTGCTTTGTGAGCTCGAGTTAAGAGGAGGAATGGCGGTCGCCTTAAATCGCCAAGCGATTTCTTTGCGACAAGCCAATTCCGACGAAATGGCACACGTAACCCTTGCAGCCCCTATCACTGGCTTGAGCGGTAAGCTCTCCAAATCGCACAGCGTTATTTTCAACATGCGACAAAAGGCTACCTCCAACCCTCGCATGTTGGCTATGCCTTGCTACACCAACTGGCGTGACCCTCAAAAGGCAGTCGCTCTCACGGACAATCAGAAGAGTTGGAACACGCAGTTTGCACAGATTGCTGCTGCTACTCGCGAACGTATGATTGACCCTGCTTTCTTACCATCAGACCAAGCAGCATACGCTAAGCAATCCAAGTTCAAGACTTTCTATGCTTTTGTCTTCAACATCTGCAAAGACGAAATCTTGAACGGCAAGTAATTGTCAACTGTCAATTGTCAACTGTCAATGAAACGCTTGCAACTCATCATCGCTACTGCAATGTGCACCTTCGGGTGTGCATTGCTCGCGTGTGGGTTTGTTGCACATCCACTCGGAGAAATCCACCATTCCGTGCTCATCGCTTTTGGAGAGATACTCACTTTCACTGGCTCCCTCATCGGCATAGACTATAAATACCGATATAAAGAATAATTTTGTTTGCTCTCCTAAATGCGGCGCAGCTGCATTTCATTAGAGCAAAACAAAATACTCTCCTTGAATTGACTATAATTGACAATTAAATTGACGATAATTGTCTTAAAAATAAACCCAAGAAAATTATGTATATACGATTGATTAGAAATAAGCCGCAAGGCAATGCCATCACTGGTCGCCTCGTCATCAATGGTCGTTTCTTCTGCAATACCATGGAGCGCGTGGGGTATCAAATCCCCGCCATTTGTTACCCTATACGCGTTACGCAGTCACCAAAGTTTAAGCGGCTGCTGCCTATCGTGCAGAACGTCCCACAACGGAGTGGGATACGCATACACAGAGGTACTAAGCCTGAACATTCGAGCGGGTGTGTTCTGGTGCCCGATCGAGTGACAGAAGATAAATTGACACAAATCATATTAAAAGCCCAACAATCCCATGAAGAGATCATCCTTGAAGTCACTGACTTTCGCCCTGGCACTGAGTATGGCTATAATACTCCTTGCCCTTCCGAGTTGCAAAAGCCTTGACACCACCACACTACACCACGATACACAACACTACACCACACTACACAATGCCGTGGACACGCTCATTATCCATGATAGTATCTTTGTGCGCGAGTATGTGGCAGGCGATACCGTCTTCCGTGACCGCATACAATACCGTGACCGATGGCGCACGCATATAGTACATGATACCATAATCAAAATCGATAGTATCGTACAAGTCATCGACCACCCACCTCGGAAGTATATCCCATCGTTTCACAAGTGGAGTACCGCTGCTTTTTGGATACTCATTGCATTAAGCATCCTTTACCTCATACTCCGTACAAAAATCTACGCCTCTAACCGCTAACATTTAACCTTTCACCTAAAAAATAAGCTCATTACTTGCGTATATGCAAATTTTTCCGTACCTTTGCGCGTTTAATTGGGATATTGTGCATGTATCTATCAAACCACATAGCAAGAACCATAGGCATAATCCTTTGTCTGCTGTTTTTTTCATCGGTCACTTGGGCGAAAGCACCCGAAGTGCGCGTGTTTGGATATGTATTGGATTCTGACAACCGTGGTATAGAATTAGCAAACGTTTATGTAGAAGGCACTACCAATGGTACTACCACCAATCAAAACGGCTATTACGACCTTACCGTGGAGATGGGTGATACCATCATTATGGTGTATTCCATGATTGGATATGAGAGTATTCGACAACAACTATATACAACAAACAAAGTATTAGGTGTGAATGTAGTACTCCCTACCAATGAGGAGATGCTCAGCGAAATTACCGTGCGTGGTATCCAACGTCAGACGGGTACGATGGAGCGCACAGACGTAAGCGTGGCGCGCCTGATGCCCGATGCTACAGGTGGTGGTATTGAGAGCCTACTTATCACTTTTGCAGGTGTGCGCCAAAACAATGAAATGAGTAGCCAGTACAATGTGCGTGGTGGCACCTACGACGAAAACTCGGTATATGTCAATGGCTTAGAGGTACATCGCCCATTGCTTATCCGCAGCGGACAACAAGAGGGGCTGAGTTTCGTGAATGCGGACATGGTAGAGAGCGTGGACTTCTCCGCAGGTGGCTTTGATGCCATGTATGGCGATAAGATGTCGTCAGTGTTAGATATACGATATAAACGACCTACAGCATTCGAATCACGATTGAATATGAGTTTACTCGGGGCTAGTGCGTATGTAGGTTGGGGAGATAGTGTGCAGAGTCAGATGCACGGCATACGCTATAAGACATCCAAATACATGCTAGGCGCATTGGACACAAAGGGAAACTACAAGCCTAACTTCCTAGATTATCAAACGCAAATGACATGGAAGGTTGGAGCCGGTCCTAAATCCCTCCCAGAAGGGAAGGACATTGATAAGGCGTGGGAGATACGTCTTTTAGGCAACTTCTCGCAAAATAGCTACGAGTTTATGCCCGATTCCGCAGTAAAAAACTGGGGTGGATTAGATGCTATAGAACAAAAAATTGAACACGAAGGAAAAGAAAAAGATATGTTCCGTACCGCTTTCGTGGCATTGAGCGCAAGTGGTAAGGTACACCCAGAAGTAACAATAAGCGCGGACCTTAACGGATTTTATACACATGAGCAGGAAACATACGACATCCGTACTGCATATGTATTGCGACAAAAAGACATGAATGAAGCGAATAATTCGGGCGGAGGATATGATGCAAATGGAGAATTAGCTACGCCTGACGGCAATAAGAAACTACTTGGAAAAGGGGAATACCACGAGCATGCACGCAATACCCTACAGTCAGGCATAATCACTTTAGCGCATAACGGCGAGTGGAAACGCGGAACTAATACATTGAAATGGGGCGTAAGCGGACAAGTGGAGATGATCACAGACCGTATTAGCGAATGGGAATGGCGCGACTCATTGGGATATAGTTTGCCCAATGCGGACAAAGAAATGGAGCTGTATTATGCCATGAAAGGTACCACACGCATGCTGAACGGTCGCCTGCAAGCCTATGCACAAAACACCTATCGCTGGAGTACGGAGCAAGGCAAAGTATTCTTAACCGCAGGTATGCGTTTGAACTGGTGGAGTTTTAGCAATGAGGTACTTCCTTCCCCTCGCGTGAGCGTGGTATGGATGCCAGGCTGGAAGCGAGATTTCACATTCCGTGTGGCAACAGGTATCTACTATCAAGCACCATTCTACAAAGAATTGCGACAAACCATTCAAGACGACAAGGGCGTGTATCGCATTCACTTAAACGATAAGCTGAAGGCACAACGCTCCTATCAATTAGTTCTCGGTACTGACTACTACTTCCGCGCATGGGGACGACCTTTCAAGTTTACGGCAGAAGCCTATGGTAAGTGGATTGATAGAATGGAGAGCTACACAGTGGACAACGTGCGCGTACGCTACTCTGGCATGAATGATAGCGAGGGCTACACCATTGGATTGGATATGAAACTCATGGGTGAATTGGTGCCTGGTGCTGATTCATGGATTAGTTTCTCCACAATGCGTAGCAGAATGAGATTTATTGACGACAAGCATCATCTCGGTTGGATTCCTACACCGCAAGAACAACGATACAACCTCACAATATATTTCCAAGACTATCTACCTCAGTTACCGCAATACAAGTTGCATCTCAAGTTCATCTGGAGCGAAGGACTACCATTTGGCTATCCACGCAAAGAAAATATGCGCTATCTCGGCCACTTGAGTGACTTCAAACGTATTGATGTGGGGGCAAGTCGCACCTTCTCAGCAAAAACCGACAAATGGATGAAAAATGCAAAACATGTAGATAGTTGGAGCATCCAATTTGATGTCTTTAACCTTGTAGGTTGGAAAAACGAAAACAGTTATTACTGGGTTTCAGCTATCAATGGACTCCAATTGCCTTGCCCAAACTATTTGACAGGGCGAATGTTCAATTTGAAGTTTGATGTAAAAATAAAGTAGTTTAGTGTTTAGAATATGGCAAAGATAGATACAACAGAAACCCCGATGATGCGACAGTTTCGCGAGATAAAGAACCAATACCCCGATGCGGTATTGCTGTTTCGTTGTGGCGATTTCTACGAGACCTATGCTGAAGATGCCGTGCGCGCGAGCAAGATACTCAATATCACGCTCACCCATCGCAGCAATGGTGCGAGCAAAGAAGCCAAAGCATTGGAGATGGCTGGCTTCCCATTCCATGCGCTAGACACCTATTTGCCTAAACTAGTACGCGCAGGCTTACGCGTGGCTATTTGTGACCAATTGGAAGACCCTAAACTGACAAAAAAACTCGTCAAACGTGGTGTAACCGAACTAGTAACGCCTGGTGTGAGTTATTCGGATACTACTTTGCAGCAAAAGGAGAATACCTGGCTGGCATGCGTAAACTTCGGCAAACGCGAGGTGGGTGTATCGTTCTTGGACATCTCTACGGGCGAGTTCCTCGTTGCACAAGGCACAAGCGATTATATCGACAAACTGTTGGTGAACTTTGCGCCTAAGGAGGTATTGTATTTGCGCGGCAAGAAGCAAGTGTTTGAAGCGGCTTTTGGAAGCAAATACTTCACCTTTGAGTTGGACGATTGGATGATGACCCACGATGCGGCAATGGATAGACTGACCAAGCAGTTTCAGGTACAAAACTTGAAGGGATTTGGTGTGGAGCAATTGCCTGAAGGCGTGATAGCAGCAGGTGCGATATTACACTACTTAGATGCCACACAACACTTGCAAAATGGTCATATTCAGCATCTTAGCCGCATTGAGGAGGATAAGTTCGTATGGATGGATCGCTTCACTATTCGCAACTTGGAGCTACTAAGCGGACAGCGTGAGAACAGCACTACGCTCTACGATATTATCGACCGCACCACCACACCTATGGGTGGTCGATTGCTGCACCGCTGGCTGGCATTCCCGCTAAAAGATGTACGTGCTATCCGCAACCGTCAGACAGTGGTAGAGTATCTTTTCCGCCATCCAGAGGAGCGTGAGATTATTCGTGAGAACTTAGAGCGTATCATGGATATGGAGCGCATCGTAGGTAAAATATCCACGGGAAGGATTTCGCCACGCGAGATGGTGCAACTGAGCGTAGCTCTCAATTGCATTGCGCCTATCAAACAGATATGTGAAAATGCAATTGATAATTCATACCTGCGTTTGCTCGGCGAGCAACTGAGTCTGTGCAGCGAGATGTGCGAGAGAATCCAACGTGAGATCACCCCAGATCCACCCGCTGTGCAAGGACGTCCGAACACCATTGCACGTGGCGTAAATACCGAACTAGACGAGCTGCGCGACATACAAGCGCACGGTAAAGAGCGACTTTTGCAAATCCAACAACGAGAGATAGAGGCTACGGGTATTCAGTCGCTTAAGATAGGATACAATAATGTGTTTGGCTATTATTTGGAGGTGCGCAACACCTACAAAGATCAAGTGCCCGAGACATGGATTCGCAAGCAGACACTTGTCAATGCCGAGCGCTATATCACACAAGAACTCAAAGAGTATGAGGACAAAATCCTCAATGCAGAGGGGCAAATACAAATTATTGAGAATCGCTTATACACCGAACTGATGTTGGCGATGACCGAGTTTGTACCACAAATGCAGATGGATGCCAACGTGATAGCGCAGATGGACTGCTTGATGGGCTTTGCGCGTGTAGCGGTGGAGAATAAGTATGTGTGTCCTGCCATCAATGATAGTCTGGTAATTGATATCCGTCAAGGTCGCCACCCCGTAATTGAGAAGCAATTGCCATTGGATGAAGAGTATGTGCCAAACGATGTACTCCTCGACAACAATGGGCAACAGATTATCATCATCACTGGTCCGAATATGGCGGGTAAGTCTGCCCTACTCCGCCAAACAGCCCTCATTGTGCTGATGGCACAAATGGGTAGTTTCGTACCCGCAGAGAGTGCCAGCATAGGCGTAGTGGATAAGATATTCACGCGCGTAGGCGCGAGCGATAATATATCGGTGGGCGAAAGTACCTTCATGGTCGAGATGAACGAGGCAGCCAGCATATTGAACAACCTCAGCGAACGCAGTCTCGTGCTCTTCGACGAGTTAGGACGAGGTACCAGCACCTACGACGGAATCAGTATCGCTTGGGCGATTGTGGAATATATCCACGAGAATAGAGGACACGCCAAAACACTCTTTGCCACTCACTACCACGAGCTCAACGAGATGGAAAAAAACTTCTCACGTATTCGCAACTACAATGTATCCGTGCGCGAGGTGGACAACAAAATCATCTTCATGCGCAAGCTGGTTCGTGGCGGTTCGGAACATAGTTTCGGTATCCATGTGGCGAAACTGGCAGGTATGCCCTCGTCCATCGTACAGCGTGCCAACCACATTCTTGCTGACCTCGAACAAGGAGCAAGGAATCGGGAAGCGGGAAGCGAAAAGCTGGAAACAGGAAGCGGAAAACGGGTATCGGAAATCGGTGGCGGAAAAGCCACTGTCACTGCCCCCGAAGGTATGCAGCTGAGTTTCTTCCAGCTGGACGACCCTGTACTGGAGCAAATACGCGATGAAGTCAAAACGCTGGATATAAACAACCTTACTCCACTTGAGGCATTGAACAAACTAAGTGAAATCAAGAAATTGGTGGGTGGAAAATGACGATTTGTTAACAAAAAGTATCCAATTTTTAAGATATATTTGGTCTATATCAAAAAAAGTAGTACCTTTGCTCTACAAATCAAAATTAACCATTAAATTATATTTACAATGAAAAAAATCGTTATTGCACTCGCGTGCGTATTTACAGTTGGCTTGACTAGTTGTCAAAAAGATGTAATGCAAGTAGACCCAAGTAAATTGGATGACACTACAATGGCTTGTTGGATGTACACCCTCTCCAGCACAGAAGGTGAAGAAGTAGTTTATGTATGGGGAACCGAAAAACACTTGGTAGAAACCGTACAAACTGCTGTGAAATTGGCTCAAATTTTTGATAACGAGGCAAGTGCAACTTACAAAAAGACTACACATTCCACAGCAGAAACATGCTTGGATATGAACACAGAGGAATAATAAACAATTAGAACTAAAAAAAGAGAGAGAAGGCGCTGCCTTCTCTCTTTTTTAGTTAATTAGCTTGCTGCATATCAATGAGTTTGCGGTAGTAACCATTGAGAGCATATAATTCCTCATGCGTTCCTCGTTCTACTATTTGCCCCTCATGCAGCACACAAATGAGGTCAGCATTGCGGATAGTACTCAAACGGTGTGCCACCACTAAGGTAGTGCGGTCCTTCATCAGGTTCTCCAATGCCTCTTGCACCAGTTTCTCGGATTCTGTATCCAAAGCAGAAGTGGCCTCGTCCAAAATCAAAATCGGAGGATTCTTCAATATCGCACGCGCAATAGAGATGCGCTGGCGTTGTCCTCCACTCAGACGCGAACCACGGTCGCCAATAGTGGTCTGATATTGGTCTGGCGTAGCCATAATAAAATCATCAGCATTAGCAATACATGCGGCCTGACGTACCTCTTCCATCGTGGCAGACTCTACACCAAACGTGATATTGTTGTAGAATGTATCATTGAAGAGAATCGCCTCTTGATTCACATTACCCATGAGCGCACGCAAATCAAAAGTCTTTACCTCTCGAATATCTACCCCATCAATGGTAATACGTCCTGCAACGGGGTCATAGAAACGAGGCAACAAATCCGCCATCGTAGTCTTTCCACTACCCGACTGACCAACCAAAGCAATGGTTTGACCCTTCTTAATATCCAAATTGATATGCTTCAGTACAGGGCGATCTGCCTGATAGGAGAAGCAAACATCCTCATAACGAATAACCGACTGAAAATCTGCTATTTGTTTTGGATTATCCGCATTGCGAATATTACTTTCCGTATTAAGTATCTTATCTATTCGCTCCAGCGACGCCATACCACGGCGTATGCCGTAAGTGGCTTTGCTAAGGTCTTTGGCAGGATTGATGATAGAATAGAAAATAACCAGATAGTAAATGAATGTAGCCGCATCTATAGACGAATGGTCACCCAATATGAGTGTACCACCAAACCATAGGAGAATGGCGATGAGTGCCGTACCAAAAAACTCCGACACTGGGTGCGCCAGATAGTAGCGGCGATTGATACGATTAAACGTTGCACGTGTAGCGTTGATGAGCTGCAAGAAACGCACTGTCAGTTTGTTCTCTGCATTAAACGCCTTTACCACGCGCAAACCGCCCAATGTCTCATCTATTTGGGTGAGGATCTCAGCATTTTGCTCCTGTCCTTTGGTGGATGCGCGTTTGAGTGAACGACCAATACGACCAATCAATAATCCTGCAATAGGCAACAGTACTAATACAAACAGTGTGAGCTGCCATGAGATGGTAAATAGTGTAATGAGATAAACAAGGATCATTATAGGATCTTTGAACAGCATATCCAATGTGGACATAATACTCGCCTCTACCTCATTCACGTCATTGGTCATACGCGACATGACATCGCCCTTGCGCTCTTCAGTAAAGAAACCAATAGGCAGACTAACCACTTTCTTGTAGAGTTGTGCACGCAAGTCGCGCAACACGCCTGTACGTATGGGTACCATGAAATAATTGGCAAGCCAAGCCGTGAGGCACTTAAATCCAGTAAGAAGCACTAAACACCCACCCAAAAGCAACAATACATATTGTGCTCCGCGTGTTTCTATTTGCGTTTGTAAGAAGCAATAGAGATTATTTTTGAGTATATCAATCGTATCTTGCATGGTAGCCGCCGCGTCCAATGACATATACGTGGCTGTAGCTTCGGATAAACCAAATAGTATTTGCAAGACAGGAATAATCGTAGCAAATGAGAACAGCGACAATATCGTAGAAAGAATATTGAAAAAGAGATTCAATATTACTTGCCATTTATATGGCGGAACAAAACGCTTTAAGAGAGAGAGGATATTCATAATTAGTTGACAATTGACAGTTGACAGTTTACAGTTGACTATTTGCGGTTATTTTCACTGACATAGAGCAGGATTTGGCGGTTAAATGCTTCTTGGTCATTGCCTAAATCCGTTTGAATAGAAATGATCCGTAACTTCTCACCCAATACCTCTACCAGAGGGGTTTCCAGCATACGCATATAATCTTTTTCGGTGGTTACCACACATTCATATTGATTCGCACGTTGTATGATTTGCGCAACATCTTGCTTGTTAAACGCGTGGTGGTCAGGGAATTGCAACAATTGCGTACATGGATATTGCTGTTGCATATATTCAAGTAGCGGAGCGGGATTAGCAATACCAGTCACCAACAACGGTGTAGCTGATAATTGCAACGGAACATATTTAATGGACGAATAATACAGCTGTTGATACGACGCCAATTGCAAACTATTACTTACAATACGCCTTTCAATGGCTTGCACCTTAGATGGACATTTGGTGACTACCACCGCATTAGCACGCACACTCTCAGCAGGCAAATCACGCAAAGTCCCCCATGGTAGCATATGGTCATGCACATAGAGTTTATTGTATGATGTGAGCAAGATATAGAATCCCGCTTTCAATCTACGGTGTTGATAAGCATCATCCAATATGACACACTGCAAGTCTGGAATAATCTGTTGCAAATGCTTGATACCCAACACTCTGTCGGCACATACTGCCACTGGAACATCGGGAAAATGCATATGAATCAGCATTGGTTCATCGCCTATGGTTTGTGCCGTATCTTCTGCGTTAGCCAGACGAAATCCACGCGTTTTTCTTCCGTAGCCACGCGATAGTACAGCCACCTTATATTTAGGAGCCAATAGCCGAATGAGGTATTCCGTCATTGGCGTTTTGCCTGTACCACCAACTGCCAAGTTACCAATCGCAATCGTTGGTACACTGACGGTATATGACGGTAGCACATGATCATCGTACAACACATTGCGCACCCACACTCCCAGCGCATAAAGCCAGGAGATGGGCATTGCACAATATTTCAAGAATTGAAGTGTGGTCAATGTCTCAGCGATTCGTATTATTGTATTTTTACCTCTGGCATAAGTGCCATGATACGTGGTTTGGACGCAAACTCGCGCACTTGCATGATGAGTTGCTCCTCTGGCGTAGTATTGTCAAGCATCTTGAGCATCTCCTCGAATGGGTCTTTCTTCTCGGGATAACTAACCAACTGATACTCACCCAACTGAGCCATTTCAACTGCTTTTGCAATAGCATCGTTGATATTACCCAAACTATCCACTAAACCAATCTCCAACGCATCTTTGCCAAGCCATACTCTACCCTCGCCAATCTTCTTAATCTCATCTTGCGACATTCCGCGACCGTCTGCACAACGACGAGTAAAGAGGTCATAACCACGCTCTACCATGTTTTGCATGAGAGCAGTCTCTTGAGGGTTCATGCCTCTATAGATAGCATTGACATTCAAGGCGGAATGTTTGTTGGTAGATACACCATCAATATCCAAACCCACTTTCTCGCGGAGTTTGTTGATATTAGGTACAGTACCGAAGATACCTATCGAACCAGTCAATGTAGTTGGCTCAGCATAGATATAATCCGCGTTGCAAGAGATATAGTAGCCACCCGATGCAGCATAATCGCCCATAGAAACCACTACTGGAATGCCTTTATCTTGCAACATCTTCATCGCGTGCCAAATCTGCTCACTCGCATCGGCACTACCACCAGGACTATTTACACGGAAAACTACTGCTTTTACATCGTCATCCTTATAAATCTTCTTAATGGTTTTCAATATCTTACCCTCTACAATACCTTCAGCACCTGCGTCAGAAATCGCACCTTCTGCATAGAGCACAGCCACTTTGTCTTTCGCCTCTATCTTAGTACGCTCTACATTGGTCATCTTGCTAGTAGAGAGTTGCTTATAATCTTTGGTACCTGCATAGGTGCGCAAGATAGAATCCATTTCTTGGATATATACCAAAGAGTCCACAAAGTTGTATGCCAAGTATTTCTCTTGTGGTTGCAGCGACATGCACTCATCTGCGTATGCGTGCAATTGCTCTGCTGAAATTTGACGACTTTGTCCGACTGCCGACTTCATCTCACTCCAGATACCACCCAGATATTGCTCGGTTTGTTTGCGGTCAGCATCTGACATTGAGGTGCGGAAGTATGGTTCTACTGCTGATTTGAATGTGCCGACCTTGAGAATCTGCATCTCAATACCAATCTTCTCAAATAAACGAGTATAATACTCTTTTTGCGCGGTTAAACCGTCCCATGCCAACGCACCCACTGGATTAAAGAAAATTTTATCCGCCACCGAAGCAATGTAGTAGTTGGTCTGCGAATACGAATCAGCATACGCAATCACAAACTTGCCCGACTGCTTGAAATCAAGGAGTGCATCGCGAAGCGCCTTAGCCGAAGCAGGACCGGCAGAAAGCGAACCACCTTTGAGGTAAATACCCAAAATTTTGTCGTTGTCTTTTGCCAGAGCAATATTACTGAGCAAGTCGCTCAATCCTACGGTTGACGTGGATTGACCATACATCTCTGCAAAGAGTGCATCAAAAGGATTCTCCTCGCCAGCTTGCTCCACCAACTTACCTTTCAAATCAATACGATAAATGGTGTTTTCCTCCAGTTTGGTGGCAGGTGTGGACATCATATCGCCCATCATCAAACCAAACAAGAAACAAATACCAAAATAAACTACAATTCCTACTAGGGTCTTACCTAAGCAACCCATTTTTTTACGAGGTTCACCCTCATTTTTTACAAAAATTGCCATCTTTTATAACGTTTTTATTTTTTTTACTTTAGCAGTTTAAAAGTCTTGCGATGGTATGGCGTAATGCCATATTGCTGTATCGCCTCATAATGCGCTTTGGTAGGATATCCCATATTCGTATCCCAATGATACTGCGGATATTCCTCATGCAAACGCAACATATATTCATCGCGATATGTTTTGGCAAGTACGCTCGCCGCTGCTATCGACAAGTATTTTCCATCGCCTTTTACCACCGTACGCGCTGGAATCTCCAGCACTTGCCCCTCGGGGATATAGGGTTTCCACTTATTACCATCTACAATGATATGTTGAGGCGTGATTGGCAGTTTGTCCAAAGCCCGCTGCATGCCAATAATCGAAGCGTTCAAAATATTGATGCGGTCAATCTCCTCTGCCGTAACCTCCACCACTGCCCACGCCATGGCATATTGTTCTATCAATGGTCGCAACGTCAAGCGCTCTTTCTCAGTCAGTTGCTTGCTATCATTCAGCATCTCCAGCCACGCACGATGTTCTTCTTTCCCCAACAGTTGAGGGTCAAATATCACCGCTGCTGCGAACACACTTCCAGCCAATGGTCCTCGCCCAGCTTCATCGCAGCCTGCTTCTATGACATCCTCTATGCAATATGCTTTCAACATTCTAATTTTGAATTTTGAATTAGAATGGATAACCGATGGCGAAGTGAAATGCCATGTCATCCGCCCAATTCAATCCATTTGGTACAGTACGCCACTGTTTGCCTGAGCCATCGTAGCGCAAAGCGGGGTCGTATAGCTTCACGCCAAAGTCCACTCGGAAGATAAAGAACGAGAAGTCTAATCTTAGTCCCACGCCATATGCCAAGGCGATCTGCTTATAGAACTCACTGAAGCGGAAAACGCCATTAGGCTGTGCCTCGTAGTCAAAAATTGTCCATATATTTCCCGCATCAAAGAACGCAGCCAATTCGATGAATGACCATACTTTTGCGCGATACTCCATATTCAAATTCAAGCGTACATCCCCAGCTTGGTTGTTGAAGTCTATCAGTTTGCCATTGCCTTTGTAACCTCCAGGTCCCAATGTGCGTGCTGCCCATCCGCGCACGCTATTAGCACCGCCTGCGAAATAGCGTTTCTCAAAGGGTATCGTCTGCGAATTGCCATAAGGCACCGCCACTCCCACATCAGCATGAAACACTAAGCGCTGCCCTGGGTATAGCAATTGATTGTACGTTACCGCCAAATCGGCTTTCGCAAATTGCGAAAACTGCGTATTGAACAGCATATAGTTTCCCGATACCGAATCAATAGCAAACTTACAAGGTTTAGCCAGTCCACGAAGCAGGTTGCCCGCCGTTTCGATATTGTAATAGATATTCCAATACGAGCGATGTGGGTTTCGTGCTTGATAGTTCGTATAGTTGCCAGAATACCCAATTCCTACGATAAAGTGGTTTTCATAGGAGTATTTCAATATATTGGTCGATTGCAAAAACTGTTCGCGGAACGCATCGCTTATCCAAGGCAGATAGACATAACTTATATCCACAAATCGGAATTGATGATTCAGTCCTATACGTGGTTGTTTGATTTGATATTGTAGCCCTGCTCCAAAGATGCTACGTGTATATTCATCGGGGCGATTTTGGAAGTTATAGTTCAAATCCACAGCCACGGCTGATGGCCATTTCAGTTCGGCAGATGCTCTGGCTTCTATGGCTCGTCCTCCGTTTTGTCGCCATTCATAGCTCGCTCGTCCATCCACCGACAACTCTTCTGCTCCATGAGCCAAGTTGCGATTCACGTACCCCACTCCTGCAGCAACACCCCAATCTCCTGCCGAATATGTCCCCTCTATCTCAGCCGATACAGAATTCAGTTTTCCTCGCGATAATACGATATGGCAATCCAACTCATTGGCAGAAATCTGTTCAAAACTGATATCCACGTATTTGATAGGTGCCAATTGATTAAATCGAGTATAAGCCCGCTCCACAGCCCGCTCGTTGTACATCGCCCCTGGTTCAATAGGGCAATTTCTCACCAATACTTTATCCCGAAGCAATTTCTTTCCTACCCATGTGAACACATAGCCATCTGCTGAAGATGTAAACATCTCTTCATTATCGGGCACTCTTGCAGGGTCGTAGTCTAAATGGAAGTGCACATGCGCAATATGATATTTACGGAATACCTTCTCTTTATATTCCTCACTCTGATGCTGCAAATATTCTTGTAGTCTCATGGTTACGTCTATTTGCTTACGTCCCCTCGTACTATCCGCATCATAGCACAATAGTTCTTGATCAAAATAGAAATACCCTCTTCGGCGCATTGCACTCGCCACTCGCTGTCGTTCCTGATTCAGCACTTCGGCATCAAACTGGCTACCGCCTGTTATCAATCGGCGTTGGTTATTGGCAATAGCTGCCAATTCGTTGTGTTCCAACTCCACATTGTATTGCCCTATCATATAGGGTTCATTGGCTGTCACGTGGTACACCAAATTGATTTTGCGTTTTTTCACCGCAACGGTAGTGTCTATCTCTGCATTGAAGTACCCTTTGTTTTGCATTGCCCGTTGCAATTGTGCCTGACTGGCATCGGTCAGTTCGGAGGAAAAAATCACGGGTGGTTCCCCTATTTTGCGTGCATTTTTGCTTGTCCATTTGGTGGTATCTTCCGAGGCGGTGTTGTAGATATCCAGTTGTAATTTCCAAAATCCCAGAATCTCCGTGTTAGGTTTTTGTTGCACGTATTTCATGAGGTCGGAAGGTGGTATATTTTTGTTGTCTTCCACTTTGACTTTGACGTCATTAAGCAGCAGTTGCCCTTGTGGCACAAACTTAGTCGTATTGCATGATAGCAAGCAACAGGCGCACAATAGCATTACCCATGTTTTCGATTTCATATGTTCTTTCCGGATGCTCATAATAAATCCATCTATAAGAAACGCTACTTTTTCTTCCGCCTCACATAAAAATCCCACACGATACTTCGTTGGGCAATGCAATTATTTTTCATTCTCTCTTTGGTGCGCAATACCGCATATTGCTTCTTCATCTGATGATACGCCCAACGCGCCTGAAAAACAGCTTTGGCATTCAGTGGTTGTCTCGTTGCCAACATCTGTAATGCCGCCAAATAATCCATAAAGAAACGCACTACCATCACCCACCATAGGCGCGACATTGGTAAATTCTTACGGAGCATCAGCAAGTTGTTTCGGAAATTCAGAAACGTCTTACGTGGATTTTCATACCCCAACGTGCCACCACCAACGTGGTAAACGACTGAATGTGGAAGACTTACTATCAACCGTCCAGTATCAACTACACACTGCCTATGTATCCGCCAACACAAGTCGATTTCCTCTTGATGTGCAAAGAAATTGGCATCCAATCCGCCCAATTCTTTATATACTCGCGTGCGCATGAGCAGGCACGCACCTGTAGCCCAAAAAATAGGTGCCACTTCATTGTATTGCCCATGATCTTCTTCTACGTACGACATCATTCGCCCTCTGCAATACGGATAGCCCAGCATATCCATCATACCGCCTGCTGCGCCTGCATGTTCGAAACGAATAGCCGCCACCTCGCCTTGGTCAAACTGCTGCTTAGAGTGCCAAGACAGCACTTTCGGCTGAGCAGCAGCCACCTCAACATGCGCATCCATATACTCCAACATACGTTCCAACCAATGAGGCGTCACCTCCACATCCGAATTGAGCAACACCACATACTCGGCATCCACTTGCTCTATCGCACGATTATACCCTTCGGCAAAACCATAGTTCTCAGCCAACGTTATCAGCCGTACTGGTTGCTCACGCAAATACTTCAGCGAATCGTCTGTCGAACCATTATCCGCTACCACAATCTCCACATCGGGCAACTGAGTATGCTCCAACACCAATGGCAAAAACCGACGAAGCATAGCTTCACCATTCCAATTTAATATGACAACAGAGCATCTCAATTTTTGAATCATGCATTAAAATCCAAAACTGAAGGCAGCAGAAACGGTGAAATTCTTGCCTTGGTAGTACAGTGGCATGTATTTATCCAGATAATGCTGCGCATCGCCTATATCTTCGCTGGGAAGAGCATCAGTCTTCTGATTATCAAATGCCCGCGCATTGTTGTACTCCAAAGCCAATGTCAAATACATATTCGGATGCACTTCATAGATGCCATCCAAACGCAGCACATCATTGCGGAAGACGGCGTGGTCGAATGGCTTTTGTGCGATGGTTTCTGAGATATTATCGCGCAAATAGGCATAGGAATTATACTTCGTATCGTTGGTGTAACTCAGCTTCAACAGCATACCCCTGATTGGTCGGTATGCCAACTCTGCATAAATCGACTGCGCATTATCACCCATGTAATGACCCATATTATAGGAGTTTGACGTCCATGCCAACGCTTCGATTGAATGGGTATAACATGCTATATATGAGCGCATAAACTCACCTTTCAAACTCAACCCACGAATAGGCCAACCCGACCAATTAAAGCCCACCAAATAGGATATCGGATTATTCTCTGGATTAGATGGTTTGAAACGAGAGAACTTCACCTCATCCAAGAAGAATGAACCATACAAATGCAGATGCTCCACTGGGCGCACCGAGAGCGATGCAAAAGCTTGTGAGTTTTGATTTTGAGTACGTATTCCCTTGGTCAGCAAGTGATCAAGCGACTTGTAAAACGCAATCGGTATCAGATATGCTGCCTGTATCGTGCGCTCTGCGTACACCACCGAATTACCAAACGACAACGACACATACTTCACAGGCGTAAAAGTAAACATATTCGCCGCCATAAACTTATTCATCGGACGATAGTTTCGCAGTATTCCGTTTTCCGTTTGTTCCTCGTAGTAGTAGGTAGAATCCACCACATTCGACACCAGCCATGCATGGAAATAGTCAAATTGGAACCACTTGCACGGTGTCAGTTGCAGTGTAATCATCGGCGCAGCAGGCGTACGCTGCGACAGGATATTCGACGCATGATAAGCATCGCCCCATTGGATATTCTCCCGCTGAATGCCGATGCTTCCCCACCATGTATATAAGTTGATTCCGCCTCGCGAATCCGAGAAGTCGCCGCCGTATGTTGCCTCTTTGTATTGCACACCTGCCATTGGCAATAATGCTGGCTGCTGTCGAGAAGCACCATAATGGATTTGCGCACCATACATCTTATCGTATTTGCCAGGGTAATCTTCCGTCTTCAGCCAATTGCCATTCCACGAATTATCGCGCAAACTACCCCATATACTCAAGTGCTTAGCGATGTCCATTTGCAATTCTGCGCCCCACCAACGTTGCAACAATCCGCCATGGCGATTCACCGTGATATTCGCACCCAAGATCGGACGCAAACGCATCTTAAACATCGAATTCTTGCTGCGATAACTGAACTGTGGATCTGCCAACGAGAGGTTGAACGTGCTATGGTCGGTATATTGCACATAGTTGCTCACCATCGTATCGCGTTCCAAAGCAAACTCATTGAGGTAGAATGCCAATTCTTTTAGCTGACGACTATTGAGCAGCGAGTCGGCTGCCTCTGCTTCCACCAGCATTGCTGCCACTTGAGCGCGGGTGTACGGACGCACTGCCGTTTGGAGCACCACCACACCTTCGGTCAGCAGTTCATCCAGAAAATCATACAGTTTTGTCTGCGTAAAAGGGACTGGAATATTTTGTGCCATCATCAACAGCCCACATCCCATCGCAAATAATATCGTCACTATCCGCTTCATCTCTTAAGGCTAATGGCTTCTCGCCCGCTTAAACACTATCGTATAGAATATTCGCCAAAAATAAATCACATCCGTCACGAATGTACCGCGCTCTTCGCACATGGTGAGATAACGCATTTCGGATGCCTCAATCTCATCGAGTGTCTTAGGCATATCGGCATAGAATGGAGGCAACAAGCCTGGCATATGGCGTGTACGAGTTTCTTGCAACTCCTTGCTATACAGCGAGAAATAGTGCTGTGAAATAGGGCGTACTCCTACCAATTTCATATTGCCCTTAATCAGATTGAGTAGCATTGGCAACTCATCCACCCAACATTTGCGCATCCATCTTCCCAAAGTGGTCACACGTATATCGTGGTTGAATTTACCGCCTTCTTGCAACGAATAACGGTCATAGATATAGGCTTGTAAAAACTCGCTATAAGGGTGCATTGTGCGGAACTTATACACCTTGAACACCTTGCCATTCTTCCCTACTCGATTGAGTTTCACAAAGATACCATACAGACGACGCTCCACTATCTGCGGACGGAACTTACGACGAGCCACTACATAGTTTAAATCGCCCTTCTTGCGTTCGTCTATAATCTCGAAACCACAATAGCACAATCTACCCAATACCTCCGCCTTACTGAGTACACGGTCCTTGCCTTCAGTAATATCAAAATACAAACGAGAAGTCATAAACAGTTTCGGCAGCACGCGCTTGTAACAGAAGAACAACACGTAATATATCCAGTTGATAATCGGAGGATAACGCTTCAGGATATTGCGTTTGGTCACCGATTGAGGTTCATAACAGCATATCCAAATACCATTGTCGGGCAACTTATCATTCACCGTTGTAAACAGTTTGTTCACACCACGAATCTGATTCAACGGCATGAAGTTCACTATCGCATCAAAACGATAATTAGGCAATTTCTTGATGTTGTACAAGTCGGTCGAACGCAATGTGAACGTATTGGTGCTATAGATATCCACATTCTTCTCCACATAGCGCAATACTTTCTCCTCAGCAAACTCTAGGATACTCTCTTGCAAGGCTTTCTTATCGCTCTCTGCCAACTGTTCGGCTGCCCGCAATACTGTCTGTGGAGCGCGCTTGGGTGCTTCCATCGGTGTCTCATCTGCATCCAACGCATAGCGGTACGCGTGCTTCAATATCAAGAACACCACCGAGGCGCCCATCATCGCCAACCATATCGTCAGCAACACCCATATCGAGAAGTTCTCGCCCGCACGCCACCACGAATAGCCGTACATGCAGCCGAAGGTGAATATCGCCGCTACCAACAATCGGAAAATATCAGTCCCCATCTTCATGTATTTGACGGGGATATAGCGATGGCAACCATAGCTTGAAACAAGCCATATGGCAGAGAAAATCAAGGTATAGACGCTATATTTTTGAAAAGGGATGGTAGTATTGAGTGGAAACCACGCCAATACCACCAACACGCTCACCACCAATGCCACAACATCGGCTACGATATAGCGCACATATGGACGATATATCAATCTACTTTTCACCTACTTCCCGCATCGCGCATTCAGCGCATCAATCACTTCGTCAGTGATATCATATTGCTCGGCTGCCATCAACACGTTATCTTTCGCACTGTTGCTCAGTATCACATGATAGCGACTATCCGCATTATACTCTTCCAAGAAATTGGTCAAGGTATCTGCCAACTGCATATTCAGCTTCTGATTCTCCAGCATGATATCTTCAGTCAGTTGGGCTTCCAGCTCTTGCAATTCTTGTTGTTTCTTCAGCAGACGTTGTTGCTCCTTCTCTGCACGTTCACGGCTCAAAAACGCATTATTCTCCAGTTTACGTTGAAAATCAGCCATCTCGTTTTGCAAGGTACGTGCTTTCGTATTCAATTTCAGACGAGCATCTTCTTGCTTTTTCATCAAGCGTTCGCTTGCTTCTTGAGCAAACGTATAATTCACCAACAAACTATCCACATTCAGATAGGCGATTGGCATCACTTCGGATGATTCTACTGCCACAGCAGGTGCTTCTTGCTTATCACCTGTATAGACTACTACAAACAATGCAGCCACTGCGGCTACAAGAATTACATTGATTACAACTTGAATTTTATTCATATCTTTTTTGTTTAATTATTTACCCATTACACCAATTCATGTATCACTAATCCCGAGCGCAATTTAGGCTCAAACCATGTGGTCTTCGGTGGCATGATATTACCTGTGTCAGCAATATCAATCAACTGCTTCATTGTCACAGGATACAATGCCAATGCCATCTTCATCTCGCCACTATCCACACGACGGCTCAACTCGCCCAAACCACGAATACCGCCTACAAAATCAATGCGCTTGTCCGAACGCAAATCCTTAATACCAAGCAGTTTATCCAGTATCAAGTTCGACGAGATAGTCACATCCAACACACCTATTGGATCATTGTCATCATAACGACCATCCTTAGCTGTGAGTTTGTACCAATGTCCACCCAAGTAGAGGGCAAACACATGCAATGCCTCTGGACGATAGATAGCAGTACCCATTTCTTCCACCTCAAAATCCGCTTTCAAGGCTTCCAAGAATTGCTCCTCCGTCATACCATTCAAGTCCTTCACCACACGGTTATAATCCATGATATGCAATTGATTGTCTGGGAAACATACTGCCAAGAAATAGTTGTACTCCTCATCGCCTTGATGATTTGGATTTTGCAGTTTCTTCTCATTGCCTACCAATGCTGCTGCCGCGCTGCGGTGGTGACCATCGGCGATATACATGGCTGGCATTTCTGCCACAAGCGCTGTGATACGAGCGATATCCTCTTTGTCGCTAATCACCCAAAGCGTATGACCAAAGCCATCCAAATCCGATACGAAGTCATATTCTGGTGCTCCCTCGCACGCGCGAGCAATGATAGCATCCAACTCTTCGTGATGAGGGTATGCAAAGAACACTGGCTCTACGTTCGCATTGTTCACACGCACATGCTTCATGCGATCCTCCTCCTTATCGCGACGGGTGAGCTCATGCTTCTTGATACGACCTTCCATATAGTCTTCTACCCACGCTGCTACCACCAAGCCGTATTGGGTGCGACCATCCATCGTCTGAGCATATACATAGTACTGCTCCTCTTGATCTTGCACCAACCATCCTTTCTCACGGAACAAGTCAAACTGCTGACGAGCTGCTGCATATACGCACTCATCATGTTCGTCTGTACCTTCTGGAAAATTGATTTCAGGTTTGATAATGTGGTATAGCGACATTTCATTGCCCATTGCCTCTGCACGTGCTTCATCAGAGTTGAGCACATCGTATGGACGACTGCTCACTTGCTTAGCCAATGCCTTGGGAGGACGAATACCACGAAATGGTTTGATCTTCATGATTGTAGATTATTTTTCCGTTTTTACTTTCTCGCTATCATTACCCATCGTACACGAACCATTGAAGATAGCATTAGGTTCTACCATCAATGTCTGGGTATTAATTTCGCCTTTCAAACGACTAGTAGCACGAAGCGCAAGGGTATATTTCACATTGATCTTGCCATCCAATGTTCCCATGATTTCGGCACTCTGACACTCTACCGTGCCTTTCACCAAGCCTTGCTCACCGATAACCATCTTACCAGAACATTTTACATCGCCTTCGATGGTACCATCAATACGGATATCGCTATCCGTTATCACGGTTCCTATTATCTTACTTCCTGATGTCAATGCATTGTACAATGCACCTGTGTTTTGTTGATTTGTTGCCATATATTATTCTTTCAAAATTATTTTCTATTCTTTCCGCCCGCAAAGGTACAAAAAAAATCACAATTGACCAAATTTACATACCACTATTTGCATTTTTACCCCATTTCCAGCGATTATGCGACCAAAGCCAACGAGCTGGCTGCTGACAGATATTGGCTTCTAACAAGCGTGCATAAGCCAACGTAATATCACCATCACCCATCTGCTGTGGACTATCAGTAATCACCTCGAAATGAATACGATAATGACCGCGCTCAGGACACCTGATATTCGCATACACCACCCCTAAATCAAACTTACGAGATAGCACCTCACCACCATCCAAAAAAGCCGTATCCTGATGCAAGAAACTAGTCCATATATGCGCATTACGGGGTGAAGGTTTTTGGTCGGCTATCAAACCTATCACAAACGGATGGTCGGCATGGCGCAACTGCACCAACCTACGCAACAGCACATTCTTCTCCACGCACTCGCCACCACGTTTGCTACGCAATACCAACATAGCATGATCTGCATTGCTGTTCTTCTGCCTGCGATAGACATTATACTCCACTATCGACTTATCAGCGAACTGCTTACCCACATCTGCCAACCACTCCCAGTTGCACATATGGCCCAAATAGGCAATCACACCATGCTTCTGACGCGCCAAGTCCTCAAGCAACTCCATATTCTCAAACACCACCCGCTCGCGCATCTCCGCATCACTCGCACGATAACCATAGATCATCTCCACCAATATATCGGCAAAATGATGATAAAACGCATCCACTATCGCCTCACGCTCAGCATCCGACTTTTCAGGAAAGGACAATCGGATATTCTTCCGCACCAATTTCAGTCGATAGCGCGCCACATAACGCACCAAAGGATAAATCACGTAGTCAGCCATCATATACAACAACGACAATGGCAAAAGACTAAATATACGAATCAAAAAGAGCATTTTTGTTTAGAGAATCGTTGGCAAATAAACAAATAAGAAATACACCACAGGCACTGCCAACAGCAAGCTATCAAATCTATCCAACACACCGCCATGACCAGGCATAAACCTACCCGAATCTTTCACGCCGACAGTACGCTTCATCAGGCTCTCCATCAAGTCGCCCAACGTACCAAACACACCCACTACCAACGCAAACAGCAGGCTATCAAGCAATGGATAAGCCGTCAAACCAAGCGAAGCAGTCCAACCCACACGGAAGAACACATATCCCGCTATCAAATCAAACACGAATCCACCTATCAAACCCTCCCACGACTTGGCAGGGCTCACACGTGGAAACATCTTATGATTTCCACCTTTGCGTTTGCTCATCAAACTGCCTACTATATACGCACCACTATCGTTTACCCATATCAAAATAAACAGGGCTAACATCAGCCATTTATGGTGGAACACCACCCCACTCATCAGCGCAAAAGGCAAAGCAATCATCAATTGACCTGCACACAGATTACCCCAAGACTCCACCGCATTCACCTTCTCGCGGAAGAGATGCACTATCATAGTCAGCAACAGCACTGCCACGTATGCAAACAGCAGCCACCGCCATACCATATCACCATAGAAAAAGAAATACAGCGTACAGAACAGAAGCGCATTAGCCATCATAGCATATGACTGAATCTTGACATCCGAACCACCCACCAAGCGATGAAACTCTCTCACTGCCAACGTACTGACAAGCATAAACACAATACCAAACAGCAACATATGACCGCCAAAACATGCTGGCTGAACCAATATGGAACCTACTACCACTCCTGCATAGACGATTGCAGACAGGGTGCGAGTAATAAAATTATTCATATCTTTTTCTATTTTTTGTCAAATAATTTGCAAAGGTAGCAAAAAAATTGTAACTTTGCAAACAATTTTGAAAAAACAATCATTATTATGGCAAATTCTAACATCGAGCTCAGTCTTATGGACGCTGAGGAAAAGCAACAATTGGAGTATATCTGGAATATGATTCCTGCCGCTGACCGCGAGGGTTTAACCCAAGCAGATGTGCTGATGGTATTGGACTTGATGGACGATTACCTCGTATCACAAGGGCTACTCCAAGAGGAGGATAACACCGATGAAGTGACCTACCTCGAAGGAGAGATTGATGAGACCGAACAACTGAACTACCTCATCGAGCAAACCAAAGAACTCGGTCGTCCACTCACCAGCGAACAATTGCAACTCATCATGGATGGCGAATTGCAATACGGCATTGAGCAAGGATACTACGAAGAAGAAGAATAAGTCAACTGCCAACTGTCAACTGTCAACTGTCAACTGCCAACTGGGCTATGGTCAGCACATAGCGACGATTCGCATTGTCAAAGGATGTGAATCGGGTGTTTGGTGCAGCACAAAGCACTTCATGCAAGTCAGAGATGATACCTGTGGCTTGCATTTTTAGTACCGCCTCTTTCTTGGTCCACAAGCGTGTGAATGCCCAATCTGGAGCATCGGATGATAGGATAGATGCTTGCTCAGAAGCATTCATCGTCTTGTGCATCAAACCCTCCTTCAATGGGCGCACAGACTCTATATCAATGCCTATTGGTTGACTATCAACAGCCACCGCAATACCCTCTTTGCAATGGGAAATCGAAAAATATGGTCCTCCATCTATCGCAGGCGCACCATATTCATTGTACGTGAATATCGGACACCTATCTTCCCCACCCCACTCACGCAGCAATTCACATAGCATCTCATACGACTTCAAACAACAATACTGCCCAAACACATGCTGATAGCGCAACGCCTGTGCTCGACGTTGGTCGGACACCTGAGGCAGCAGACGAGCCACCTCCGCCGCCGTGCACTGCTCCATATCATCGAAGATGCGATAAATCATTTGACTGCTTAGCTATTTACGATTTTAGAAGAGTCTTAACTTACGAATCAGGCGCAGCATACATGTAGGTATCAGTGCCACCAAGAAAAGCAAGATATGATTCCACAGCGCAGGCACCGTCACCTTAGCACGCCCACGGAACATGGCATTCACGCCACGACGAGCCAAATAATCAGGTTGCACGATATAGCCCAACACCAAGCCCATCTTGGTCAACCACGGACGGATATTATATAATCCCGTGTTGATAGCTCCTGGGGTGACGTTGGTCACATATACTCCCTTCTCCTTCAATTCGATATGCACCGAACGGGTGAAGTTGCTCAAAAATGCTTTGGTTGCACCATAGGTGCTCAAACGTTGCACGGCAATATCCGCAGTGATGGAACACATATTGAGGATATATCCTTTGCCTCGTTTCACCATGTCTTGAGCGAAATAGTACATCAACATAGCGGGTGTATGCATATGAAGATTGAATATCAATTGGTTAAATCCCTCAGAATCCGCCAAGAAATCGCAATCGTGATATACACCTGCATTATTGATGAGTACTTCTATTTGTATGTTTGCTGCCTTGCAATAGTCATACAATTCTTTGGCAGCATCTTGTACTCCCAAATTGCGAACCAACGAAACCACCTCCACACCAAAATCTTGGCGAAGAAGCAGTGCTTTGTCGTGTATTGCTTCTTCATTGCTGACTATGAGTAGTTTGTATCCTTTCTGTGCCATTATTCGGGCATATTCATACCCACACCCCGAACTAGCTCCCGTGATTAGTGCGTACATATATTTTCTTTGACTTTAGACTGTGAACATTCGAGCATTAACTCGTTCTTTTTCGCTGCAAAGGTACAATAATTTTGTGATACCTACAAGAGATAAATGGCGAAAATCGTATTTTTATCCAATTTCGCGAATAAACACTCTCAAGTTGACTGCGGGCTACGTGACCACTTCGCGACCACTGTAGCACATCTATAGGACATCTGTGGGCTTTCGGTGGCTTTCAGTCTGCCGTTTTTACCTTTCCGTTTTTCGGTGTGCCTCTATATAATATAGTAATGCCGTATCTTCGGCATTATGATAGTTTTGTGCCGAAAAATCGCAATGCGATTAATCGTTTGAGCCCATTAAGCGAGATAAGACGATTGTGCCGAAAGTTGTGCTGAAGGTTGCCAATAAATACTATTTAATACAACAAGCCAAACATCCAAAGCGGTATACGATTGCCCACTCCCATCTCTACATCATCCACAGCGAGAAAACTATTTGGTTGGTCTTTTATTTGCTCAAATGTCTTACTTGCTCCACCTACCTCAAAGAGATATTGATTGTCCACCAAAAAATCCCCTTGTTTAGGCAAAAGTATTTCATGCAGCACCTTCAACTGATTATAGAAAAATGTCTCACGCAGCGTTCCTTCATCTACATGTTGCGATAGTGCATACATCAAGTTTGTATTGTCCAAATATATCTTATCTGGTTTTATCAATGATTTCAGACTGCGTATTTCGCTGCTATATAGAGCTAGCATAGATGCTCGCTCCAATAAATAAAGCATCTTCATCCCCGTATTACGATTGGTATCTAATACGCGGAATAATTCTGCCATTTTAGGCTGTAGTGGCACACGTTCTGCTAGTACGACTAGCATCTTTTGTACCTTTTGTAACGTACTAAAGTCCACATCTTCTACCATTGGCACATCCTCTTCTATCACTCGTTTAATAACTGTTTGAAGGCGTTCGCCAAAACCATCAGCTTCTGCTTGATAGAATGGATAATAACCATGTTTGAGGTAACGCTCAAAAAGAGGAAGTACTTTCACTTTTGTAAAAATATTCGTAGCAATGGTGGTATGATTGGTTAATAACTCCTCTAATGCTACTGCTTTTCCGACATCGCACCCCTCCAACTGCATAAACTCACGAAAAGACATGCCATAGAGTGTGTACGAGCGTACTCGACGTGATAGGTCTCCTTCGTGTGCATGTATTTGCAACATGGATGATCCCGTATAGACCACGTACATGTCGGGATAATTATCATAGATATTTTTTAGTAGGAACTGCCAATCAGGATAGCATTGTATCTCATCAAAGAAGACATACATGCCTCCATGCGTGTAGTGATATTGTACCAATTCTGCAACATCGTGCGCTTTGAACCATAGGTTATCAAGAGAAACATAGAGCACTTGTGAACGATCTGCAAATGTTTCTTTGATGTGCTGCAATAATAGTGTCGTTTTACCGACACCTCTACAACCTTTAATGCCGATTAGTCGGTTATTCCAATTGATTGTGTAATACAAATAGCGGTGGAAATCAACACTTGTTTTGCTGATGCGATATTCCATCAGCGTGCGCAATTGAGCATACTCTTGTGCAGTAATCATAGCATTATTTTGTTAAATTTGCTGCAAAGGTAATACTTTTATTTGAAATGCGCAAGAAAATAGTAAATAAAATTACTACTTTTATAATAAAAATGATAAATACAATTATCTTATAAGATGCTTGTAGTATATACAACACGCGGGAAGTGTAGTGTTTACTATGCTTCCCGCGTGATTGTATTTTTTTGAAAAAAAATTTCGTGTGCCGAAGGTTGTGCCGAGGGTTAAGTTTTATGGATTTAGGAAATTTTAATTCTCAAATAAATAGGGCGATGGTAACTCTCCAATAATGATATGTTTAATTGTATCGTTGCGAATTACAAAGGAAGTTGGAAACGCTTCTACAAAATCAACACTGTTTTTGTTTACTTCATGAATCTCCAATGATGGATAGCGTTGCGTGAAGACCATTCGCAATGAATCCGTGTTGATGTTTGTAGAATCCACAATAACATATGCTAAAGTATTCTCAACAGCTCCTGTAGATTGCCAAGCTTTAAAATTCTCCATTGAGTTGATACAATATGGACAAGAATATGAAAAGAACATAATCAATGATGAATTATCTAACTGTTGATTATATTCTTTAAGGTCAGTTTGGCTAATTGGTTGGTGTTCAAAAGGATGTTTGTGCTCTATAAAAGCAAATGGTTTGTATGTCATACCTGCAACAAATGTTGCTGCAAACATAATCGTATAAATAGTAATTCGTTTCCAGTTTTCCACAGATTGAATATCAGTACCTCTAAAATAAACAATGCCAAGTAGCACTAAAAGTACAATGTTACGGATATAGGTAACCAAAGGAGATGATGGCATAGGCATATAATTACCAAAACATCCACAATCAGTAATCCCATTCGCTAGCCAAGCATAAGTAAAAGCACCTGTAAAAATAAGCAGTAAGCACGTTGCACAAATACTTACTATTTTTGTTTTGAGGTTAAATATCAATAATACGCCTATTAGAATCTCTACTAAAATGATAAATGGTGCTAATATATTTAAATATGATAAACCATATTCCACAATAATATGTTGGAAATAGATGACATTACCAATCTTTCCAATACTGGACCATAGGAATACTAAACCAGCAATAATAGAACAAATACGTTGAGTTTTCAACATAAATTTACAAAAAATTTATAACATAGGTGCGTCGCAACACACCTATGTTATTTATAGTTAGAGACAATAACACTTTGAAGAATCTGATGGAGTACAAGACTTTTTGTACCCGTACTCTCGACATGCTTTATGACAACTATCAGAAGAACTTCCATAATTTCCAATATACTTATAGCCATCTCTTTCACATATACTTTTAAGAGTACGTGAGGAACTAGAACTTGAGGAGCTAGAGTAACTGGGGCGTGAATATGTAGATGCGGCATAGCCGTCTGTACCACTACCAGCTGCAATAAGTACAAAAGCACCGATGATTACGACTTGTAATGCAATGGTGAAAATAGTTTTTTTAGACATAATAAATAAAATATTAAAGTTAAACAATATGTTAATATATCGTACCAATCAAAAGTACCTGATATAATTTCAAAATATTGAAATATTTCTAATAGGAAAGGGAGAATAATCGCTATGATAATCAATAAACGATTTAATAACCCCTTTCCTGCTAAAAAACATGTTTGCAAAAGAAGTAATGACATATACCATAATGCATCAGAAGAACAGTATACTATAAAATAATTAAATGGATTTTGACATTCTAATACAACTATCTGATATTGTGTTATTCCTAGCATTTCAAAGATTCGAATAGGTGTTCGGAATGTAAAATATATTCCAGTACCTAGCAATAGTAAAATAAAAGATATGGTTAAAATAATCAATAGATTATGGATGTTATGCTTCATTTGCAAAAAGAGATAATAACTACATCCGGCTAAAAGTATCGTAGTTCCAACTCAAATAAATTTTACCATCTTCTTCCCACCATGAAGCAGAAGCGGTTGCACCATATTCTGATTTTAGGCTCATTTGTCCATTAGTATCACTAATAATTTTCCAACGAGCAATAACATCGCCTTCACGATTAATGATGTTAAAGTCATTGCCACTTATCTGAATTGCGCAACGATCGCGAGTTTGGCGAGAAGAACCAGAATAACAACCATTTGGAATAGCAAAACTTAAAGTAGACGCTAATGCAAATAAAAACAATACTACGATTTTTTTCATGTTATATTTTTGGCAGTTATTACCCATCACCTCGTCGGGTTTAATGCATTAAAAATGACTAAGTTCTTACACTTTTATTATGCACACAACAATAATCATTAGAGGCACTTTGCTCCTGTAATACTAATTGCTTGAACTGATTTAACATCTCTATTTGAAACCTTTGGACTAACACCTTTAATGATTATTAGAGTTTCTTGATTTGGTTTTGCAATTGCACGACCTGTATAAGTCTTTTTTATATTACCACCGTAATCAACTTCTACAGTAACCGTTACATTGGCACTAATTGATTGACTATCATTCGCTACTACTACATGTACTTCAGTGTTGTTTTCAGCAAGTAAACAACTAAAGATCTCAACATTGTCATTTTCTCCTGAAATTTTGCATACTTGTGAATTTGCAGAAACTATCAAAGTACACATGGTTAGGAATAAAAATAATATTTTTTTCATAATCTCTTGTGCTCGCTTATATTCCATTGAGCATTGGTTTAAATGTTATAAAGGACCCCAAATGGGTTTATGTAACATTTTGGCTACCCCAAATGTTACATAAACCACATAATGTTAGTTTTCAAACATAATTCCTCCAAAGTTAACGAATTTTTGTCCGCTTGTAGCCCAACCTATATCACCAGAAAACTCTTTACGTCCATCAAGTGGTTTATTTAATATAAATTTCACTCTCATATTGTCTCCAGGATTGATCTCAATAGGATCGCCTGAATAGTCTACAATTCTTCCTTCCACTCTTACTAAGCTTCTTGTTTCTGGATTATATACATCAGCAATAAATTTGCCATATTCATTTACACAGAAACGCTCTCCTTCATATTCGCCAGACAAACAGCCTAAAGTTCCTGCATAGGCTGAAATTACACATGCTACAGCAATAGATACTGCTAAAAATATTTTTTTCATCATGATCTTTGCTCACTTATATCCCATCGAGCATCGGTTCTTGTAATTAAAGTTCACTAAAGATGAGTTAATTATATTTTCTCACCATTTGTATCATTTTCAGAAGGCGCATCAGTAGGAGTATCTACCCGTGCAGGAGCCATGTAGGCATTGTAGCCTGCTTCAAAGCCATCCGCAAAACCAGACCAAAAATCTTCACTACAACTTGTGAATGTTGTTGCACATACAAACATTACACAAAAAAATAATACTTTTTTCATTTTGAAATAACATTTAAATTTACACCTACTCATTTAATGGCATTTCGGTATCCTCCATTGTTATTTCTATATCTTCAATAGAAATACTTGATTCAAAACTAACATTTTTTTTACTGTTGACACTCCAAAATTCATTAGGAGTAATATTTAACCCTTCACAATATCCTGAAGAAAATAATGCTCCATCACAAGAAATAAGAATTAACATTGTACACAAACAAAGTAAAACAACATATATTTTATTCATAATATATTGATCTCTTATCACATTGACCATCGGTTTATTGTTTTCACATAAGTACAAAAAAAAGCGTGAAACTTGCATTTGCCGTTCCACTGATAGAGGCTCTCGCATTGCCTTCCTGATAAAACGACAACGCGAAGCCCACGCCGAATATAAATATTCTCCGTGCTACATAGTTAAGGTACGCGTGTGCGCATATGCATATATGCAAATGGCGTACCAAAATAGGCACAAGAGGGATAATCTATATCCCGTAGGACATCTATCGTTGCTAAGTTCTTATCAGGTTGAAATTTGCGAGATTTCTATCAGTCAGAACAAAGCGCTAATAAACGCCTTTTTAATATGTCTGCTACCCTCCGCCAGTGATGTCAGACAACCCTCGGCGCAGGTTCACGGTGCAAAGGTAATACATTTTTTTGAATTGAGCAAGAAAAATCGCTTTTAGGGTGATTTTTTTTGTTTAGAGGACGAGTTGATTGTATAAAACTTTAAGAAACAAGACAATCTTTTTAAGAAGACAGTCAATCATATTAGGAAATAAATCAACCTTTTCAGGAAACGAGTCAAAAGTTTACGTTTTTTAAGATCATAACTCAGTAATCGAGTCAACCTTTTTCAGGTTTAGTCACAATCTTAATAAAAAGCACATTTTCAGTTTGGGAGTTCTTTGGTTCATCATTGGTTCATCCTTGGTTTCTCCTTGGTCTTTTACCCGAGGAAAAAAGGAAAGGTACAAGGGGAAGGAATCTTAAGAAAAGTACTTTTGAGTGATAAACTATAAACTATAAACTATAGTTTAGTGGCAGAAGAATAATACCAATAGTTGCCCCCCCATCACGCGCAAGAACATGGTCAACGGATATACCGTAGCATAGACCACCGACGCTTGGTCGTTGTGTGAAGAAAGACGCTCCGCATAACCTAAGGCTGGAGCACCAGTCATCGCACCTATCAGCAAACCAACCACCTTAAAAAAGTTGATCTGCATACCCTTATAAGCAATAAACCCTACGACTACGAGCGGTATCATGGTAATCAACACACCATACACCACCCACATATAGCCGCCATCCAAAATGGTATTCACGAAGCCATCACCTACACTCAAGCCCACTGCTGCCAAAAACATTGTTAAACCCACCTGACGCAACATCATATTGGCACTTGTCGTGGCAAAAGTCACCATACTATAATACGGACCAAAACGACCAATCAGCAGTGCCACAATCAGCGAGCCACCTGCCAAACCCAACTTGAAGGACTGGTTCATACCTGGTATCGCAATTGGCAAAGACCCCAGCAACACACCCAAGAAGATGCCAAAGAAGATGGGCATCAGATTGGGCAAATCCAAACGCTTGAGCTCATTACCAAATATCTCTGCCACATGGCGCACATCTTCCTTATCGCCCACCACCATGATACGGTCGCCCAGTTGCAATACGAAATCTGGAGTCGCCAACAACTCCACACCCGCACGATTGATACGTGTGATAGTAGCATGATAGCGATGGCGGACATCAAAACTGCTCAATCGCTTGCCATTGCACTCTGTGCGAGTAACCACCACACGACGCGAAATCAAGTGGTCGGAGCGTTCGCGACCACGAAAACCGTAATGCGTCACCTCACCCAATACCTGCAAGTCTTTCTCATGACGCTTATCACTCACGATGCGAATCACATCATTGGGATACAATACAGTACTACCATCCACCAGTTCATCTCGCCCATCTGCACGGGTCACACGGCTCACCAACAGATTATCCACACCACACAGGGCATGCAACGCTTTCAACGTGATGGCAGAAGCCACCGACAAACGAATATCCACGCAAATAGGATCATCATCCGACACATGTTCCTCGCGCAATTTAGCATCCTCTTCACGCAAGTTCACACGGCAGCAAAAACGTATCAACTCAAACGACAATATCAAACCCACGATACTGAGCGGATAAGCCAAGGCATAACCCATCGCTATATCAGGCGACACTTCACCCATCATATCTGCTGCCGTCTGTTGCACCGCACCCAGCGAAGGGGTGTTCATCACCGCACCCGACATGATACCCGCCATGGTCGTCATCTCAATACCTGTGATATAGTGCAGAGCGATGGTAATACCACAACCCAGCAACACGATTGCCACTGCCAACATATTCAATCGCAAACCACTCTTGCCAAAGGGTGAGAAGGAAGGTCCAACTTGCAAACCGATGGAATAGACAAAGAGTATCAGTCCGAAGTTCTTGGCAAAATGGCTAACCTGCGGATCAATCGTAATGCCAAAAGACGAGAAGATAATACCCACAAACAGTATCCACGTGATACCCAGCGAGAAGTTTTTGATACGCAGATGTTCCCCTGCCCACAGACCAAGGCATACAACCAATGTGAGCAACACTATAGATTGCGTCACCGAAGGTACTAAAAACAATTCGCGTATATATTCCATATTTGGTGTTTAGTGAACGCCCTGCGGGCTATTGTTTAGTGTTTAGTGATTTTGATTAGTTCTACCAAAGCAGCAGTGACTGCACGCTGGGTGATTTGTTCGCGTTCACGCGCAACACCAAAGTGATAACACTCCGCCGTCGTACCATCGGGCGTAGCCCATGCTATCCATACTGTACCTACGGGCTTCTCTGGTGTTCCGCCTGTTGGGCCAGCTATACCAGAAGTAGCTATTGCATAATCCGTGTTCATTAGTGCGCGTACACCTTCAGCCATCTCACGCACAGTCTGTTCGCTGACCGCACCGTATTTTTCCAATGTACTATGCTTCACGCCCAGCACTTGCTCTTTGATGGTATTGTCGTATGCTACTACCGAACCCATATAGTATGCCGATGCGCCCGACTGCGCATTGAGTGCAGCTGCCAAACGTCCACCTGTACAACTCTCTGCTGTGGCAATGGTCTGATGACGCGCTTTGAGTTGATTGCCCAATATCGTTTCTAAAGGCAAATCTTCGGTGGCTATCAGATTGCCTGCTATCAATGGCTTGAGATTGGCTATTTGCTGCTCTATTTCTTCTTTTGTTGCTTCGCCATAACTACTCAATCGCAAGCGAATAATACCGTCCTTGGGCAAGTAAGCCAAGTGCATGGTTGTAGGTAAAGCATTCTCCCATTCCTCAATACGGATAGCCAACGTCGATTCCGCTATGCCATACAACATCATTGTGCGATGAATAATCTCACCGCTCGCCTCTAAACTGTAGGCGCTTGCGCCGTTCTGTAGCTCGCTCTGCGAGCGTTCTCTAAACTCTAAAAACGGCATCACCTGCTCCCTCATGGCAATCTTCATTTCGTGAGGAACTCCTGGGAGAGCAACAAGCAATTTGCCAGTTTGCTCAAACACCATAATCGGTGCGCTACCTACTCTATTGGTCAAAATCTTCGCACTCTCGGGAACAAGCCATTGGGTCGCAGTCAATCGATTGAGCACATCAGGTCGCTCCTTATACAACTCGTGTATATGCTCACGCACGCGCGAATCTTCCACCAGTGTAGTGCCAAAATATTCGCACATGACGTGCTTGGTAATATCATCCTTCGTAGGGCCCAGTCCTCCCGTAGTCAGCACAATATCAGCACGAGAGAAGGCGTCGTCTAATGCCTTCAGTATATGTTCTCGGTCATCGTGCACAGATGTGATTTGGTAGAGTTCAATCCCCGACTCATTGAGTCGCTCTGCCATCCATGCCGAGTTGGTATCCACCACTTGACCTATGAGAAGTTCATCTCCAATGGTAATTATTTCTGCGCGCATTGTTTCTTCCACTCTTCAGCAGTTAGACATAATTCATCATACCACTCTTGTCCAAAACGACGGATAAGTGGTTCCTTAAGGAACTGATAGATAGGCAGATGCAGTTTCTTGCCCAGTTGGCGGGCACAATGGCAAATATCCCAACGATGGTACTCCACCCCGATCATATCGCCCACTTTGTTCAATCGTATAGGATATAAATGACAAGAGATAGGTTTCTTGAAATCAATCTTGCCTGCGTTGTATGCTTTTTCTATCAGGCAGTAGCACCACCCATTGTGGTCAGTTCGGGCGAAGACACAGTCTTTGTCGTTAACGATAGAAGTCACTTTTTCGCCTGAAGGGTCGAGGTACGATAACCCTTGTGTTTCTACTACAGCACGTGCTTCTTTGGTCATGTCGGGCAGCAGTATAGGTAGTATCTCACGTATTTTCTCCTCTTCTTCATCGGTCAGTGGTGCACCAGCATCACCTTCGATACAGCAGCAACCACGACATTTATCCAAATCGCAACAAAAGTCCTTCTCCAAGACATCCAAACTAACTAATGTATTCTGAATCAAGAACATATCGACTATCAATCTTCGCCGACATGCAGTTGGCGGATGGATTTGGCTACGTTCAAGAAGTGGTCGGCAATACGCTCGGTATCCGAAGCAAACTCTTGATATACCTGACCTACGCTGGCTGGATATACACCATCCATCAAGCGTTGCAAGTGAATCTTCTCTATACGAGCCACCATCTCGTCCACTTGATCTTCGTAACGATTTACCTCAATCAACGCATCGAAATCGTGGTCCATATATGTCTTCATTGTCGCTTGATAAAGCGCACCCATTGTCTCACGCAATTGCTCTACCTCAAAAAGAAGATCTTTAGAGAATGTCTCCTTGAAGTTCTGCAACAACTCCGCATACTCCGTTAAGTTCACAGCATAATCCCCCACTCGCTCCAAGTCACCAATCGTGCGGATAGCAGTCGCCAAATAGCGATTGTCCTCCTCACTAATAGGCAACGTGTTCAATTGCACAATATATGGGATAAGATTGCGATTGAGGTAGTTGAGTTGCTTCTCATTCTCATTAAACTCGTCCATCTTGTCGAAGTTCACAGTAGAGATGATATCCATTGCTAGATTGAAGTTATGGATAGCGATAGCTGCCATATTCTCAATCTCCAATTTCACTTGGTTGACAGCAATAGCAGGAGTACGGAGCATTTGCTCGTCCACAAAGTGGAAGTGAGGTTGTCCCTCTTGCAATGCCTCGTCCACGCGATTCTTCTCGGGCAAAATCTTAACAACCAGATTAACCAATGCATTCGTCAATGGAAGAATAATACATACCGTGATACAGTTGAAGATGGTGTGGAACATCGCCAATTGCAATTGTGGTGCGCCAGGGAACATGGTCTCAAAGATGACGCCATAGTTGAGTGCGCCCGAAGTAACGAGGTGCATGATCCATGCCGCAATGAGGAAGATGAAGACACCAAAGCAGTTGAATAGCAAGTGGATAAGGGCTGTACGTTTCGCATTAAGACCCGATGTCAAACCTGCTATGATAGCCACCACGCACGAACCGATATTCGAACCCATGGTGAGGTAAATACCTTGGTTGAGCGAGATGAGGCCTGTCACAGCCATGGTGAGCGCAATAGAGGTCACTACAGAAGATGACTGCACAATAGCCGTCAATATCGCACCAAAGAGCACGAGCATCAAAGGGTGCTCAACAGAAGCAAGGAAATCCTTGATTTCTTGCAACCCAGACAACTCTTTCATGGAACCACTCATCAAACTTAAACCAACGAAGAGCATACCAAAGCCGGTGATAATACCGCCCCAGGTCTTCCATGTATCTTTCTTTGAGAAGAGTTCGATAAAAGCACCCAAACCAGCGAAAGCAGCAAAAATAACGGTGGTAGAGATACCGCCACCACCACTAAGACCGAGAGCAACGATTTGTGCGGTAATCGTTGTACCGATGTTTGCACCATAAATGATAGTAGCCGCTTGTGCCAGAGACATGATGCCAACATTCACGAAACCGATGACCATCACGGTTGTGGCCCCTGAAGACTGGATGGCAGCTGTGGCTACTGTACCAATACCCACGCCCAACATGCGGGAGTTGGACATGCGAGAAAACAGACTTTTGAGGCGGGCACTGCTGGCTGTCTCCAAGTTGGAAGACATCATTTGGCATGCCACCAAGAAAATACCAATACCTGCAACGAGTTGCAAGATAGCTTGAAGGAGGATAGTTATGTCCATATACAAAGTAAAAAGGACTTATGCACCGTATGTGCACAAGTCCTTGAGTGTTTAGAAGTTGTTGAGTTGCAATTGGAAGTATGCTTGTGGGTGTTTGCATACAGGGCAAACCACTGGAGCATCCTGACCAATATACAAGTGTCCGCAGTTGCGGCATTGCCAAATAGCATCACCATCGCGGCTGAACACCAATTTGTCCTCAATGTTCTTCAGCAGTTTGAGATAACGCTCTTCGTGTGCTTTCTCCACAGCAGCCACACCTTCCATCATGATAGCAATCTCTTCGAAGCCTTCTTCGCGAGCCTCTTTTGCCATACGTGGATACATGTCTGTCCACTCTTCGTTCTCGCCCATTGCACCGTCTTTGAGGTTCTCAAGGGTAGAGCCAATACCGTGAATGAGTTTGAACCATAATTTAGCGTGCTCTTTCTCTTGCGCAGCAGTCTCCTCGAAGAGCGCAGCTATTTGCTCATAGCCGTCTTTCTTAGCCTTGCTTGCGTAGTAAGTGTACTTGTTGCGAGCTTTAGATTCGCCTGCGAATGCCTCCCATAGGTTGGCTTCGGTCTTTGTGCCTTTAAGATCTTTCATTGTTGTATAAGTTTTAGTTGTTTTAATTTACTCAAAATAGTTCAAAATGATTCAATGTTTTTGCGCTGCAAAGGTAGTGTTTTTTTGTGATATGTACAAATATTTTTGTTAAAAATGCGTAAAATTGCAAAATGCTGCTCTTTTTTTCCTATTGACATCCTCATTTGTGGGCGAAATTTAGTTGTCAGTTCGCATAGACTCATTTACCACTCCCTCCAAATCGGTGGTTGTTCAGCGAAGACTCAGTTTCCCGTTTTCACTTTCCACCAAAACACTTATTTTTGCAGAATTATGCATATATATGTTTGTGTATGTCAGAAAAAAAGTGTACTTTTGCACGAAATTTATTGCTTAACAAGACATGACCGCGCACGAAGCACTAAAGACATATTTTGGCTACAATGATTTCCGCCCATTGCAGGAGGAGATCGTCCAATCCGTTTTAGACGGCCGCGACACGCTGGCACTCATGCCTACGGGTGGCGGCAAGAGCCTGTGTTTCCAAGTGCCTACCATGGTAATGGGCGGTTTATGCCTCGTCATCACCCCCCTCATTGCCCTAATGAAAGACCAAGTGGAGAATCTCCGCCGTCGCGATATACGTGCAGCAGCCATCTACACGGGCATGACCTATGAGCAGCAGAAAGTGGCACTCGACAACTGCCAATGGGGACCGTACCACTTCCTCTATGTCTCACCCGAGCGTTTGGAATCAGCGGAGTTTCGTGAGCGTCTCGCTCGCCTACCAATCTGCCTTATCGCTGTGGATGAAGCACACTGCATCTCGCAATGGGGCTACGACTTCCGTCCTAGTTACCTGAAAATCGCAGAGATACGGGATTTGGTTGCACGCAAAGCGTGCGGTTTAGAGGACGCTTCGCTACAGAACGGCAGCACAGCTGCCTACAGTTTAAAGACTGGGTTAGTGCCAATATTGGCACTCACGGCTACGGCTACACCCGATGTGGTGGATGATATACAAGAGCGGTTGGCGTTCCGCGAGAAGAATGTGCTGCGCAAGAGTTTCCTTCGCTCGAACCTTAGTTATGTGGTGCGCCAGACCAACAAAAAAGCCGATGAGATTGTGCATATCCTATCCAAGGTGCATGGTTCGGCTATCGTGTATGTCCGCAATCGCCAACGTGCACAGGAATTGGCAGCATATCTTCAGGAGAAAGGTCTCTCCGCCGATTTCTACCATGCAGGACTCACCTCCAAAGAACGCGCTACCAAGCAAGAAGCGTGGAAACGCTACTCATCACCCATATCCAATAGCGAAGCGTCCAATATCCGAATAATAGTAGCCACCAACGCTTTCGGCATGGGCATTGATAAGCCCGATGTGCGGGTGGTCATTCACCATGATCTGCCTGACACGATAGAGGCATATTTCCAAGAAGCAGGACGCGCAGGGCGCGATGAGCAACGTGCCTTTGCCGTATTACTCTACGACCCATCGCAAGACAAAGCCAAAGCCCGCAAACGCGTGGCAGATAACTATCCGCCAGAGGAGTTCCTGCACACCGTCTATCACAAGACGTGCAACTACCTCGGTGTAGGAGCCGATAGTGGACAAGGAGCGACCTTCTTCCTCGATGTATATGACCTCTGTCAGAAGATGCATCTGCCCATACTGACCACCTACTCCGCCCTACATCTGCTTAGCCAAATGGGCTATTTCTCGTTTGAAGAAGATCAGGAGATTCAACCTCGCGTGTTGATTCGTGTGCAACGACGTGAACTGGACAACTATAATCTGACCGATGCACAGATGACACTATTGGAGTCGCTGATGCGAGAATATACAGGCATCTTCACTGATTTGCAGTATGTTCATGGTATTGATGACCACACCCACCAACTGCTCGTTTCGCTGGCAGAGAAACGCGTCATATCCTACGTGTCGCGTACGGTGGCAAATGTGCTTCGGTTGACAGTGAATCGCCAAGCGGAGATTCGTGTGCCAGAGCACTTCTATTCGCAACGCAAAGACCACTATGTGGACAAACTAAAAGCGATGGTTGAATATGCTGATAATCAACAGTATTGTCGTTCACAACTACTATTGTCGTACTTTGGAGAGAACGACGCTGCCACTTGTGGCACATGTGATGTGTGCCGCGAACAAAAGAAAAATAGTAAGTAATTTTTGAGAATTAACCAACAAGCGCGGAACTCAATGTTTCGCGCTCGTTTATTGTTAGACTATACCAAGCAATCATCTAATGCCTTGGTAATCGCATCACGATTGATGTTTTGACCGATAAAGACAAGTTTCTGCATACGGTCGCCATACTGCTCGTCCCAGTCACGTTGGAGCATAGGGTCGCGCGCCATGAGTTGCATAAGTTCTTCCTCTGGCATAGTGGCATAGAAAGTGCCTGCTTGCTTGAGGTTGAACTGCTTGCCTGCCTGCTCAAAGAGGTAGCACATATCATACTCCTCCTCGAAATAGCACATTCCTTTGCAACGAATAATACCTTTGTCCCAATGACGCGCCACAAACTCATCAAAGCGATTGAGGTCGAAGGGTTGGCGACGGTAATACACGAAAGTGGTTATACCATACTCATCGCCGTGATTATGGCAATGGCAATGTGGGTCATCACACTCGTGATTATGGTCATGACAATGGCAATGCGGATCATTGCACTCATGCTCGTGCTCATGATGATCATGATGATGTTCGTGCTCATCGTGATGATGATGTGCGTGATGGTGCTCCTGTTCTTCTACGTCACCTTCTACGCCTTGAATCCATGCAGCAGAGGTGGCTACCGCTTCAAAATCAAAGAGATTAGTATCCAGCATCTCACCAAAAGGCACATCGCAATAATCGCAGTCAATAATATTGGCTTTGGGCTGAATAGCGCGCAGAATAGCACGGATATGTTCGCGTTCCTCTGCACTTACCTCCGACACCTTATTTAATAATATAAGGTTGCAGAACTCTATTTGCTCAATGACGAGCGAAGCGAGGTTATCGTTCCCTAAGTCAGTATCCCGACTCCCATGTCCCGACTCCCGACTCTCGACGCTGGACAATCTCTCCACGAACTCATCCCTCATGCGCAACGCATCTACTACTGTGATAATAGCGTCCAATTTAGGCGAAGGGCTATTAGGTGATGAGGCAATAAGGCTGGTATAAGAGCAGATGGTTTGCGCAATAGGCGCAGGTTCGCAGATGCCCGATGCCTCAATAACAATATAGTCAAAGGCATTGGCAGCACACAAGTCGTGGAGTTGTTGCACAAGATCCATCTTAAGTGAACAACAGATACAACCATTTTGCAAAGCAACCAAGTTGTCGTCTTGTTGCGCCACTCCTCCACCCTTCTGTATGAGTTCCGCATCAATATTGACTTCTCCAATATCATTGACAATCACCGCGAAACGTATGCCGCGGCGATTGGTCAATATTCTATTTAATAAAGTCGTTTTGCCACTGCCGAGATACCCCGTCAGCAGCAACACGGGAATGTTATCGCATTGAAGCATATTGAGCGTAGATATCGTAATAATAGTTAAACAACTCTTTTTGCTCGTAGCGTTCGAAGTTTTGGAGCACGTAACCAAGCACTGCCATCTGATGACCTAACGTACTTTGTGAAGAAGCACGTTGCTCTTTAGGCAGTGAAGCACCCCATACCATATATTCTGCACAATTATCGGCAATTTTGGTCATAACGGCATTAGCTTTGTCCATTTCGCCCAACCGATAGTAGTATGATGCCATGGTCGCAGATGTATAGTCGTATGGGATATTATATCCCGGTAACATCTCCTCTGCAAAGTCCAAAACTTCGAGGCACTTATCGTGTTTACCCTCATTGTAGAGTGCTTCTGCCAATTCCATAAACATCATGCGATGGGTACGACACATACGCATAGTATTCTCGTCAATATAGATACCAGGCACGTTCATATTGCCATATTTGAATTTGTGGAGCATATTCTCATACATTACCTCTGTATTTACTCGTGGACGTCCATCTGCACTACGTTCTGGTGTAATACGGTATGCCAAACCAGTGAGTTCAAGGTATGGGTCAAGACCCAAATGATAGTCGTTGCCGATAGTTACAGCAAAGTACATAGGTCGTTGCCACTCGTTGGTCGAAAGCATCTCCATCACCATCATCTCCGAACGAGTAAAGCGGCGAGCTTTCTTAAACATAATTTTTTGACTATCAGGAGAAAGAACATATAGTTGGTCGCTTGGGATATATCCCTCGCCGTCACGCTTGGTGCGTGGGTCATCTGAGTGCAAGAATTGGAATGCCTTTTTAACTTCCAATGGAGCATTAAGGCGGTTCTCCACCCATACTACTTCGTTCTTGCCTGGCATAAAGTCTTTATACTCCCATGATATTGGTAAGCCTGGCGAGTTGTAGTATGGTCGCTTCATCTGACTGATATACCAATCCGTTTGCAGGTAAGAGAGGTTGCATGCACGCACATCATCACGCTCCTGCTCCACCTCCAGATTGTACCAAAGAGGGAAAGTATCATTGTCGCCATTGCAGAAGATGATGGCCTCTTTGTCGCAAGATTTCAAGTAGTTCGCACCAAAGTCACGTGCTGCATAGCGGTTCGAACGATCATGGTCATCCCAGTTTTGTGACGCCATTTGTGCAGGCACCAACAGAGTTACCAGCACAGCCACGCCAGCTACGAAAGTACGTGCCTTCTCGTTTTTCACTACGCGGTTGAGCATATCAATGATTGCCATCACACCCAGTCCAATCCAAATACAGAACGCATATAACGAACCCGCGTACGCGTAGTCGCGCTCGCGTGGTTGATAAGGTGTCTGATTCAGATACACCACAATAGCCAGACCAGTCAAGAAGAATAGCAGGAACACTATCGCAAATGAGCGATAACCCTCCTTGTTCTTGCCCTCGTTGTTGCGCTTGATAAATTGCCAGCACAGACCAATCAAACCGAGGACAAGTGGGAGGAAGTAATATACATTATGTCCCTTATTCTCACGAAGTTCTGTTGGCAATTTAGATTGATCACCATAAATCAAATTATCCAGGAATGGAATACCCGATATCCAACGTCCTTTGGTGAGTTCGCCATGCGATTGAAGGTCATTTTGACGACCAGCGAAGTTCCACATGAAGTAACGCCAATACATAAAGTTTACCTGATAACTAAAGAAGAAGCGGAGGTTCTCACCAAAAGTTGGGCAATAATCCGTTTTTGTTTGTCCGCAGTAGTCATAGCGCACTTTCTTGCCTTTGACATTCGCCCACGACTTGTAAGCATCTATATGGTGCGATTGCGAAGAATGCATACGTGGGAAGAGCATCTTAAACTCATCCATATACTCGTATGAATTCTTATATCCTGTTACTACATAACGGTCTTTTTCACCCTCTACCTTTGGTGCAGGAGCGTATTGTGCATGACCTTGTTTCTCTACAGGAATACACATATTGCCCTTCACCTCCAGTTTCACAGGCGCATTGTATGTCTGTCCGTAGAAGAGTGGCGTATCGCCATACTGCTCGCGGTTGAGATAGTACTTCAGTGAGAAGACATTATCGGGCGAGTTCTGATCCATTGGGGTGTCCGCAGAAGAACGGATAACAATCGCTGCATAACTCGCGTAGCCAATCACAACGACTGTCACCATCATGGCAATAGTATTCAGCCAACGCGCAGAGATAACGTCTTTCTTGAGGAAGAGTACCACCAACATAATGATAATCAGCACTATGCCAATCACAGCACTCTCTTTGATAAATGGTACGCCTGCGAGCGCCATTGCCAATACGAAAGAGATGATGGTGCGTGTATTGATAGTAGTTTCCTTCTCTATCACGGTGTAACTCTCCCAAATTGCCCAAACGAATGTCGCAGCCATCAGCACGAGATAGACTGCCAAACCTGTATTGAATGGGCAACCTAACACGTTGGTAAACAGCAACTCAAACCAACCAGCAATGGTTGGTACACCTGGAATAATGCCATATAGAATTACTGCCAATATAGCCACCGATACACCAAACGCAGCGCATACGCCTTTCCATGAAAACTCGTGGCGACGGAAGTAATATACCAGCACAATGGCAGGGATAGTCAATAAGTTCAACAAGTGCGTACCGATACTGAGTCCCATCAAATAGGCAATCAGTATCAGCCACTTATCTGACCCTTCCTCATCTGCATGTTCGTCCCACTTGAGGATAAGCCAAAAGACTACTGCTGTAAAGAGCGATGACAATGCATATACCTCGCCTTCCACGGCTGAGAACCAGAAGGTGTCAGAAAACGTGTATGCCAACGCACCCACCAAACCAGCACCAAGCAATCCGATTCCTTTGGCCAAGGTGTCGGGGCGCATTAACTTACGTCCCAAGGCGGTGATAGTCCAGAAGAGGAACAAGATAGTGAATGCCGAAGCCAATGCCGACATTGCATTCACGCACATGGCCACATGCGCAGTATCACTCGCAAAAAGCGAGAAGAAATGACCTAAAAGCATAAAAAATGGTGCCCCAGGTGGGTGACCTACGTCCAATTTATGTGCACTCACAATAAACTCACCACAGTCCCAAAATGAGGCTGTTGGCTCCATCGTCAAAAGATAGGTTGCAGCGGCTATAGCAAAGGCAAGCCATCCGCAAACCGCATTCCATAGTTTGAAATTCTTCATATTTTTGTATTTTACTTATGTACCCTAAAGCATTTATTCAATCTATTTGGCTGCAAAGGTACAAAAAATATTTGAAACAAGCAAGCATCTATTGATATACTTGCGGTATTCTTGCATTTTATGCAAAAAAGACTTATTGTGGTTGCATATTCCAGAAAAATATAGTACCTTTGCAGGCAAATTTAATTTAGGTATAAAATATATGGATAAAAACACGTGGATTGGCTTTCTTTTGATAGCCGCAATTATTGTAGGATTTTCATTTATCAATCGCCCCTCAAAGGAGGAATTGGCTGAGCGTCAGCGAGTACAAGACTCCATAGCGATGGTTCGTCTGCAAGAGGCAGAGGCTCAATTGCTATCGCAGCAGATTGCTCAAGAGCTTGAGAGCAAAAATACGGATAACGTAAACGAAGCTCAATTGGCAGAGCAGGTAGCAGCCTTATATGGTGCGTTCGCGCCTGCTGCAAAAGGCGAAGAAGGTATCATCACATTGGAGAATGAAAAAGTACGTATTGGCATTGCTCAACGAGGTGGTCGCATCGCAAAAGCTGAATTGAAGGAATACAAAGCCTATGGTGATAGCGTAAACAACCTCTGCCTATTCCAAGGCGAAGAGAGCAGTTTGAACTTTACACTCATTACCAATAATAGCCGTATTCTCTCAACCGAGAACCTGTATTTTACTGCTGTAGGTCAATCAACCGATGCTGATGGCAATACAACACTCACAATGCGCCTCCATACGAATATAGAGGATTGCTATATGGATGTGGTATATACCTTGCCAGCAGACGATTATATGGTGAGCATGAGTATCCAACCACACAATATGCAATGGGCTTTGGCACAAAACATGGCAGTATTGGAAATGCATTGGAATCAGTTGATTCCTCAACAAGAGAAAGGTCGTAAGTTCGAGGAGAAATATGCACAACTACAATATATGTTTGTAGGTGGTGATATCGAAAAACTCTCTGAGGTCAAAGCCGATCGCGCTAAAGAGTCTGCACGTTTGAAATGGATTGGCTACAAGGATCAGTTCTTCTCTACGGTATTGATTGCTCAAGATGGCTTTGAGTCCACACAGATGGAATCAACTCCACAAAACGCGTTGAGCCGCTATATCAAGGAATATAAGACTATTGCAAGCTTGCCATTTGACATCACTGGCAAAAAGAATGTGGATTTGAAGTACTATCTCGGTCCTAACCACTACAATACACTCAAAGCCTATGACAAGGATGTGGAAAAGAGCGAAAGACTACACCTCAATGAGTTAGTGCCACTGGGTTGGAAGATTGTAGCATGGATTAACAAGGCATTGGTGATTCCTATGTTTGACCTCTTCAGTTCGTGGGGATTGCATATCGGTATCGTGATTCTATTGATGACTTTGGTAATCAAGCTCATCATCTTGCCATTTGTGTTTGCATCGTATAAATCAAGCGCAAAAATGCGTGTATTGAAGCCACAACTTGATGAGATTAACGAGAAATACCCACCAGAGAAGATGCAAGAGCGTCAGCAAGCCACGATGGCGCTATACCAAAAAGCAGGCGTAAGCCCAATGTCGGGCTGTCTGCCAATGCTCTTCCAATTCCCTGTGTTGATGGCTATGTTCTGGTTCTTGCCTACCGCTATTGAGTTACGCGGTCAGTCGCTCTTCTGGGCTGACGACCTATCAACCTACGACGCCATCTTATCATGGAACACTCCACTACCTCTACTCGGCTGGACACACTTGAGCCTCTTCTGCTTGCTCATGACTGTGGTAAATATTGTTTACACCCACCTCACCATGCAAACGCAAGGTGGCGGTCAGGAGATGAAGATGATGAAATGGATGATGTATCTCATGCCACTGATGTTCCTCTTCTTCTTCAACGACTACGCAGCAGGCTTGAGCTACTACTATTTCGTGAGCCTTTTGATGACCATTCTTCAAACCATGATTTTCCGTTGGGCAATCGATGACAAGAAAGTATTGGCAGAGATGGAAGCTAATGCGAAGAAGAAAGGCAGTCAAAAAAAGTCAGGTTTCGCAGCACGCCTTGAGGCTATGCAACGTGAGCAACAACGCCTCGCACGCGAGAATGCGAAAGCACAAATGAGACGATAAGTGTTTAGCGAACGCCTTTATACGGCTTCGTTTAGAGTTTAGAAAATATGAAAACGATATTCGCAATATTGGTCCTGTGCTCAGCAATGAGTATGGGACTTTTTGCTCAAAACAGCAACGTGAGCGAAGCAAACCAACAACCAGCAACCAATAACGCGACAGGCAACGACCTGAGTGAAGCAAAAAAGAAATACACCTTCGGCGATTTCTTTGATGCACTGGATTTACCCACTGTGCTGGGAGTTGGCATTACACCTAATGGAATTGAAGGTGCAACGTTTAATTCTGCTATGCGACTGGGGTGGCGTCACCACAAGAATTATGGTACTTTCGTATATATTACCTATGACACCCATAGTAATACCTACGAGGACCTAGATTTGCAATTTGCAGGTTCTAATTTCCGCAATGCTGAGGTATGGTACAACGAGATTGGCATGAGCGTAGGTTATCGTTTTCCATTGGTAAAGGATATCAAGGCATTTTATGAGAACCCGTATTTTCACCCATGGGATTTGTATGTAAGCATGCAACCTGGTGTGTCAATTGCTACGGTTAAAAATGCAACACTTATGGCTGATAACACCTCTTACGAATTGACTAACATTGATCACATTGTCCCTACCCTACGTTTCTCGGCTGGTGTAGAGTGGTTCATCTTCCATAATTTTGCTGTATTTGCGGAGGCTGCCTACACCCAACACTTGATGCCCACTCTCATCGAACAAGCGGCACAAAAGCAAGGCAAGATTCAACATCCATCGGGGCCACTCACTTTCTCTATTGGTTTGTCGTTATTCTTTAACTAATCCCTATGAAATTACGCCTTTTTCTTGATCGATACGCGCTTATCATCGCTATGCTTATTGGTGCGGTAGGCTATCCTTGGTTTAGGCATTTGGATTGGCTATTGCCTCCGCTGATATTCTTCATGCTTTTTTTCACGTTTTGCAAAATCAATCCACTGGATTTGCGCCTACGTGCATGGCATTGGTTGGTATTAGGCGTGCAGTTGTTGCTGACTGTCGTAGTTTATTATGGTTGTACGTTTCTCTTTTCAGCGTTCAGTAATCAACTTTCACCAACCGACGTAGCCATCATCTCTCAAGGATTGATGGTTTGTGTGATTATGCCTACAGCCACAGCAGCACCTATCATTGCGGGAAAATTGGGCGGTAGTATTCAAAATCTTACTACATTCAGCCTACTGAGCAATATCGCTACTGCCATCCTTGTGCCAGCCTTCTTCCCAATTGTTAACCCATCGGCAGATATATCGTTTGTGCCCGCTATGTGGCTGATATTGCGTAAGGTAGCTCCAATGCTATTGGGACCATTCCTCGCAGCATGGGCATTACGTTTAGCATACGAAGGTTATTATCGCAGCAAAGGAGAAACGCGAGCATTTGCACTGACACCTACTTGGGCTTCTATGCCATTCTACCTATGGGTAGTACTACTAGTGGTACTGATTGCTCGCATTACCTACACGCTCATTACACAGGAATATTCGGGTTGGTCAATTGCTGTGCTATGCGGTGGCTCGCTGGTGGCATGTTTGTTGCAGTTTGCATTGGGCAGATGGATTGGATTCCACTTCCCAGCTACGAGTCACGGTACCGACTATCACGATATACTGATTAATCCCGCAGCAGCTGAATATACGATTAATCAACGCAGCCGTATTACAGCGGGACAAGCATTTGGTCAGAAGAACACGGCACTCGGTGTGTGGATGGCGCAAGCCTATTTGGTGCCATTGGCATCAATTGGTCCTGCGGCATATATCATATGGCAGAACTTGCTCAACTCGTTTCAACTATGGCACGCCGGTAAACGTACTAACTCTTCTAAAGTATGACCTATCAAGAAACAATACAATATCTCTACGCATCGCAACCTGCTTTTCATATCGTAGGAGCAGCGGCATACAAACCAGGATTGGATAATACCTATCGCCTTATGGCGCATCTGGGTAATCCACATAAGCAACTACGCACTATACATATCGCTGGCACCAATGGCAAAGGATCTACCTCTCACCTTGTTGCAGCCTCATTACAAGCACAAGGCTACAAAGTGGGATTATTCACCTCACCACACTTGGTGGATTTTCGTGAGCGTATCCGCCTCTCTGGGGAAATGATTCCTGAAGAAATGGTCATTGAGTTTGTAGAAAACAACCGTGCTTTCTTGGATGAAGTACATCCATCATTCTTTGAAACAACGATGGCATTGGCATTTTGGTATTTCGCAGAGCAGCAAGTGGATATAGCAGTAATTGAAGTAGGATTGGGTGGCAGATTAGATAGCACCAACATCCTCACTCCCATACTCTCTGTCATCACGAATATCGGCATAGACCATACAGAGTTTCTTGGTACTACCCTTACGCAGATAGCCCACGAGAAGGCGGGTATCATCAAGTCGCACATACCTTGTGTCATTGGCGAAACACACCCCGAGACGCAAGAGGTATTTCTCAACCGCGCACGTGAGTGCGACATATTAGGTGATGGATTAGAGACTACAGAGTGCCGAATATGGTTTGCCGATCAATGCGGTTTTATGCGCCGTCGCCGCTTGAAAGAAGCACCCATATGTCAGCTACAAGGCTGCTATCAGGAGAAAAACCAACAAACGGCTTTTGTAGCTCTGCAAGTGCTGCATAACCATTCTAATATTAAAATAAGCCCAGAAGCGATTGCCACTGGCTTTGCTCAAGTATGCAGTTTAACAGGTTTACGTGGCAGATGGGAAATCTTATCCAAATCGCCACTCACCATCTGCGATACGGGGCATAACTCCCATGGTATTCGGTATGTGGTGGAGCAACTGAAAACTGAAAACGGAAAACGGGAAACTGAGAACGGGAAACTGCATATTGTATTTGGTATGGTAGCAGACAAAGATATTGATGTGGTGTTGAGTATGCTGTCAGAAGAGGCTGTGTATTATTTCACACAACCAGCCACATCACGCGCTCTACCTGCCAGCCAATTGCTCGCACAATGGCAATCACTCCATCCTACGCATCAAGCGTGCCATTGCTTTGATTCTGTTGCAACAGCCATCACTACTGCACAAAAAGAAGCCTCCAACGAAGACATTATCTTCATCGGAGGTAGCAACTATGTCGTTGGCGAGGCGCTATCCTTGCAACATTTATAAGATTTATCACAGCCCACAGATAGGGCAAAACGATGCCACAGATAGGCATTTGTGGTCGCGAAGTGGTCGCGTAGCCAACAGAGAACTTGTTGTATAACTTTCAACACAATCTTTGGTGCGCAATAGTCAGCTCTTTACCCGAATAATCGTTAGTCCATCGCGGAGAGGCAAGATGACTTTTTCAAGACGTGGGTCTTGTGCTACCTTATCATTGAATGCACGCAAAGCCACCGTCTGACGGTCTTTATCATATGAAGGATCAATGATATGACTATCCCACAACGTATTATCTGCCAATATCCAACCTCCTTTGCGCATCAAAGGTAATACCAAATCCAGATAATCACAATACTCCTTCTTATCCGCATCAATAAATACCAAATCAAATTGGGTAGTTGCAGCAGCATTAAAGGTAGAAAGGTATTCTTTGGCATCAGTGATGACGAGATTAATCTTCTCCCCCAACGGAGAAAGAGCAAGATTCTCGCGAATAAAATCCTCCATCTCATCGTTGTGCTCAAGGGTCAACAGAGTGCCATCGTCAGTCAGCCCTTCTGCTAAACACAAGGCAGAATAGCCCGTGAAAGTTCCCAACTCCAAAATACGGTGGGGCTGAATCATTTGGCTAATCATACTTAGTACACGCCCTTGTATATGCCCAGAGAGCATACGCGGATTGATTACACGCAGATGTGTACGATGGGTGATGAGCTGGAGAGCCTCATCCTCTGGAGAAGAATGCTGTTCAATATATTCAGTTAGTGGCATAGTCCATATGAATTGTGAATTATGGGTGCAAAAGTACAAAAAAATTTGCATATGTGCAAAAAATATAGTAATTTTGCAACGTATTCAAATAAATGTAACAATGAAAAGATTACACGTAATTCTCTGCTTGCTTGCCATTATACTCGCAGCTTGCAGCAAAGGTACTGGTCGCACACTGACATCCGCAACAGGATCTATTTATGAATGTCTTGTAGTGATGAATGAAAATCCTCTGACACAAGAGCAACTCAATGAGATTGCCAAACTATCATTAGTAAACGAGGCTTCTGGTTATACAGAGCCCATCACTACTACATACGATTTGGTGGAAGCGGTAATGGGAGCAGATATGCCTTGTATGCCACAAGTGGAGCCATACTTCCGATTGACGCATGTACCAACTGCGCAATTTGATGATATGTTCAAGCCTACTCGTAACATCCTCTTTGTGGACATAAACCCACAGAAATATACACAGTTGAAAGCCAAAGTGTCTAACGACTATTGGTCCACTCCACAGGCCATTTGCCGCATTCAATCGCCCTCAGAAGAGGAATTTGTAGCTTACTGGTTGGAGCATGGTACAGAAATCCGCGAATGGTTTGTCAATCAGGAAATCAAACGACAAATGAAATTCTATCGTGCCAGCACCAACAAAGAGGCACGCACTATATTGCAAAAGCAAGGATATGATATGCTGATTCCTGAAGATTATATTGTGATTATGGACACTACTTTAGGAGGCGCTACTACCTATAGTTTGCGCAACCCTATCACGGTAGCGCCAGAAGTACGACTCCTGTGGTGCTGCAACAACAAGGGCAGCATGCGCCGTGACATTGTGGTATATAGTTATCCATATACGGATGAAAATACTTTTACATTAGATTATCTGAATGCTAAGCGTGATGCCGTGCTAAGTCGTGTAGTAACTGCTAGTGTTGACGGCTCATACATGGGAACCGAATATAAGGTATTTCCTCCTCAAATGCGTGCTATCACTGTGCAAGAGGACGAATATGCTACTGAGGTACGCGGTTTGTGGAAGATACTTGATGGAGAAGCTATGGGCGGTCCATATGTGAGCCACACACGCTTGGATCAAGTGAATGGACGCGTAGTGACAACTGAAACATTCCTCTACGCTGCTGGACAAAAGAAGCGTAGCGCTTTGCGCCAAGCAGAAGCTATTCTCTATACTTTGCAACTGCCACAAGACACTATTAAATAGTGGCTACTGTTACTCCATATCTATTGGTTGAGAATCTCACTAAATCAGTGGGATCGAAGGTGCTATTTAGCGATATTAGTTTTGCAATCAACAAAGGGCAGCGTATTGCTCTCATTGCGCGTAATGGTATAGGTAAGAGCACCCTGCTTGATATATTGATGGGCAAAACCGATTACGATAGCGGTAAAATAACATGGCGAAACGACCTAAAAGTCAAGTATTTGCCGCAAAAGATGGTAGATAATGAGGCGATAAGGCTATTAGGCAACAAGGCCAGTATAGAGGATTTTCAAGAACTGAGCGGTGGACAACAGAAGAAACTGCTTTTGCAGCAAGTGCTGGATGACGAACCCGATATCCTGCTACTGGATGAGCCCACCAACCATTTGGATCTGGACACTGTAGTGTGGTTAGAAGAATACCTCAACAACCGCACCACCAGAGGCGAGAAAGCACTTACCATACTCATGGTAACGCACGATCGATACTTTCTAGACAGTGTATGCACTGATATCTTTGAACTGGATGAGCATAGTCTGTATGCCTATCATGGCAATTACACGTACTATATCGAAAAGCGTGCAGAACGTATCGAGGCACAGAATGCAGAAGTAGAGAAAGCGCGCAACCTCTATCGCACCGAACTAGAGTGGATGCGCCGTATGCCACAGGCACGTGCACACAAAGCACAGTACCGCATTGATAACTTCTACGAACTCGAAAAGAAAGCGAAACAACAACGCAACGAATCGGATATACGATTGACGGTAAAATCAGGGTATATCGGCAATAAAATCTTCGAAGCAAAGGATGTATGCAAAGCGTTTACATCGCCCTCTACAGGTGAGAAGAAAGTGATTCTTGATCATTTCAATTATGTTTTCTCTCGCTATGAGAAGCTGGGTATTATAGGCAATAATGGTACTGGAAAAAGTACTTTTATCAAACTACTGCTTGGCGAAATACCCGTAGATAGCGGCAGTTGGGATGTCGGAACTACCGTGCGATTTGGCTATTATGCACAAACGGGGTTGCAGTTTGACGAAAGTAAGAAGGTGATTGACATTGTCCGCGATATAGCCGAAACTGTAGATTTAGGCAATGGGCAGAAGATGACTGCCAGTCAGTTTCTGCAAATGTTTCTCTTTTCGCCCAATCAGCAATATGACTTTGTGAGCAAACTATCAGGTGGAGAGAAGCAACGCTTACATTTATGTACTGTTCTCATGCGCAGTCCAAATTTCTTGATATTGGATGAGCCGACCAATGACTTAGATATCCCCACACTGAATGTATTAGAAGAATACCTTAAGAATTTTCAAGGATGCCTAATTGTAGTCAGCCACGATCGCTATTTCATGGACAAGGTAGTGAACCATATCTTTGTATTCCATGGTGAGGGCAATGTGCAAGATTTTCCTGGCAACTACACACAATATAGATTAGAACAAGGAACCAAGAACAAAGAGCAAAGACCAATCGGTCAAGATACCAAAACAGAAAAGATCAAGACCGAGCAGAAGCGCCGACTGAGTTTCAAAGAAAAGCGTGAACTAGAGCAACTAGAGCAACAAATGCCCTTGTTAGAAGCAGAGAAAGCACAATTAGAAGCACTGCTATCTGGTGGTGCTACAAATCCTGATGAAATAGCCAAAGCATCCGCCCGCTACCAAGAGGTGCAAGAGCAATTGGATGAGGCAGAAATGCGGTGGCTAGAACTTAGCGAGATAGAATAAATTCTGGATTAAGGTATTCTCGTTCGATTTTATCTATCTCGTGTATATCATTGTCTGTGGGTATGTAAGTCTGGTTACACCACAGTTCCTTTATTCGGTCTGCAAACTGCTCCACACTTTGAAATTCGAAACCTTTGATACCTTGATACCTTGATACCTCTTTCAAATTCATCACTCGTTGGCGAACCGACTCTACACCATGTTTAGCTAGTTTCTCCTGCGAGGGCGTGATGGCTTGTTGCAGTACCTCAAAATTAACATCATAGAGCATCGTGCCATGTACGATAGTAGCATTGGGCATGGCGAAGCAGGCATTACCTGACACCTTATATTCTCCTACCATAATATCATTATGCGTTGATTTTACGGCAGCGTAACCCAACAGACACAAGGTATCAGACATTTTATCAAGATAGGATTGGAATACTTGTTCACTATGCGACGAAGGAGCGATATAGCTAATCATCACATTTCCTTCATCGGCATACACACACCCTCCCCCACTCTTGCGGCGATACATAGCAATATTATTGGCTTGGCAGTAATCTATGTTCACCTCGTTAGCCATCACTTGATGTCTGCCAAAGATGACTGTAGGGGGTACTATCCATGTAAAGAGAAGACCACTTATATCTTTGTTGGTATTCTCCGACCCTATGCCGAACCTTGGCAGAAGGGTATGAAAATTCTTGGCGAAGTATTCCTCCGCTGCTAGATACCATACTAGGCGTTTGTTATCAGGTAGATGAATTATAAGATTGTTTGCCATATGCAATCATATAAACCATTATACAGGTACAGTTTTTTTACTTGCACAAATTGATTTGGTAACTATGACTAGCGTCCTTGTTAGCATTACGTAGCATCTGGATATGCTGAAGTAGGTTTACTCGAGTCAACCTTTTTCAGGTTTAGTCATTTTTTGTATTTGAGAGTTGAGTCGGATTTCTCTCGGTATTCTCCCGCTCGTCGGTCACTAAAACTGGGAAGGTATAAGAGAAATAAAAGAAACGGTAATCTTAATAATCGTGCTGTTGAGTGTTTATAGGATTCCTTCGAGGAAGATTTTTATACCGATAAGAATAAGTATCACTCCACCGAGGATTGTTACATTCATTCTCAGGCGAGCGCCTACTAAATGACCAATCACAAAACCTGTCATGGAAAACAAGAAACATGTCGCTGCTATAATGCCCACAGCTATCCACAATACTTCTGGATGAGGAATAAAAATCACACCTGTTGCCAAAGTATCCATTGATGTGGCAAATGCCAATGACAACAAACCCAAGAAAGAGAAATCGGCTAAATGCGTTTCATCATTGTCCTCCTTCAAGGAATCGTAAATCATCTTACCACCAATAAAGCCAAGCAATAGCAGTGCTATCCATGGTGCAAAGCGCTCGAAGAACGAGGCAAATAGACTGCCAGCGAAATAGCCAATCAGCGGCATGCCTGCATGAAACACACCAAAGAGCAACGCCATCAGCATAGGTTTGATGTAGCGTGGCACATAGCCATGTGGCGAAGTCAATCCCTTGCAGACAGAAACTGCAAAGCAGTCCATGGCTAAGCCAATGGCTAGGAGTATGATGGTAAGTATGGACATGTTTAGTGTTTAGTGAACGCTGTGCTACTGTTTAGTGTTTAGTGGACGTTGCGCTACTGTTTAGTGTTTAGCGTTTGGTACGGTAGCGAGCGGCTACTTTGCCTTTGGCAATGTTGGTGAGTTTGGTCTTAACAAACTGACGACGGATAGGCGAAATACGGTCGGTAAATACATGCCCCTCCAAGTGATCATACTCGTGCTGAATAATGCGCGCAGCAAAACCATCATAGGTCTCCGTATGTTCTGTGAAGTTCTCATCCATGTAGCGAATCGTAATGCTAGCAGGACGGATAACATTCTCGGATATACCAGGCAACGAAAGACAACCCTCAGAGAAAGTGGCATCATCTTCGCTTTCCTCGATAATCTCTGGATTGATAAAGACCTTCTTAAAATCCTGACACTCAGGATAATCTTCTGCCAATTCAGTACCATCAACAATAAACAATCGGATGGATTTGCCAATCTGCGGTGCAGCCAATCCACACCCCTCAGCTACAGCAAGCGTATCCCACATATCAGCAAGAAGTTGCTTGAGGTCAAGCGATTCGGGAGTAATGTCTTCTGTGGGTTTGCGCAACACAGGTTGACCGTATAAATATATTGGTAATATCATGTGTTTAGTGTTTAGCGTTTAGTGTTTAGAGTTTAGAGTTTAGTGAACGCGGCAGAGCCGCTACTGTTTAGTGATTAATGAAGGCTATCCAAATATCCTTCGAGAATGATACATGCAGCTAGTTTATCCACCACGGATTTGTCTTGGCGTTGGCTTTTCTTCATTCCACCTGCAATCATGGCTTGGTGGGCAATGACCGAAGTGAAACGCTCATCGTATTCCTTCAAAGGCATATCAGGAAACACTTTGCGAAAGCGATTGATGAAAGGTTGGATATACTGCATCGACTCGGAATCCTCTCCATTCATTTGGTATGGATGACCTATCACTACCTCATCTACTTGCTCCTTGGCAAAATAATCTTTCAGCCATGCTTCCAATGTATGCGTAGGGATAGTAACAAGCGGATTAGCCGTTATGCGGAGCATGTCCGTAACGGCTAATCCTGTTCGTTTGCGTCCATAGTCGATTGCTAGGATGCGTCCCATATATTAGTCAGCCAAAGCCTCGTACTTATCGTTCATACCAAGACGGTAATAGAGCGAACGCAGCGAGTGCTTGAAGCTCTCATTATCTGGCTCCAATTCGTATGCCTTCTCAAAGTAAGGCAATGCATTCTTGTAAGCAGCATCAATCTCTACTTTTGCTTTAGCATACGCTTTGTTATCCAAGTAAGTAGCATCTTCGTTGAGTTTGTTGCCAAGATCCACATATGCGAAGCCTAAACTCTCGAGGAAGAGTGCGTTGTTTGGCTCCAACTCAATAGCCTTAGCAAAAGCAGCAAATGACTCATCGAAACGACCAATACGAGCCAAGATTGAACCCTTAGAGTTGTAGTATTGACCTACGTTTGGCTCACGGTTGATAGCAATATCCAAATACTCAATAGCTTTATCCTCTTGACCAGAGTTGATATAGAGGTTGATGAGGTTTTGCATAAACCAAGGCTCCTCTGGGAAGAGGTCAATACTTTTCTTAATCGACTCTACAGCCTTTACAGTATCGCCTTGCTCAATATAAATTTGATAAATATACTCGTTAGCGAAGATAATCTCTTTGCGAAGAGCATTTGCATTAGCGTGCTCAGTGTTCATACGCTCCAGAGTAACGATAGCTTCCTCATAACGTTCAGCTTCATACGCAAAACGACCTGCATAGTAGAGGCATGTATAGTAACTGGTATCACGTAATAATTTAGCAGCCTCCTCTGGATTATCTTGGAAGATTTTTGCGTCTGGAATATTGCAATGCTTTATAAACATATCATATGCCAACGAAGGATTGTTAGCCTCGTACGCGTTGAAACCTGCTATAATCATAGGTTGATACATAAAGTAGTCTTGTAATTTTGGCAAGATATTCTTAGGAGTACGTGTATCGTATTTTGCTCTACCTTTCTTGTCATAGGTAGGAATCATAGCCAATTCATATGCCTTATCCCAGTAACCTACAGACTCATACACAGCAGCACCCCATTGATCAAAATCGATATTACGACCAATTTGACGATTGAGGTTAGCAGCATCAAACTCTTTATAACCAATGTATCCTGCTATATACCATGTATTAGCCTGATCTTTGGTCTCTTCGTTTTGCAATGCCTCTGCTATCACAGCACGTGCACCAGCATAATCTGGAGTCTCTGCTTCAACCAAACCACGAGCTTTGCTTACATTTGCTTTTTGTGCGAAGCAGCCTGCACTTATCAGCACAAGGGCTGCAAGAAAAATTGATTTTTTCATATTTATTAAAAGTTTAAAAAGTTTCAAAGTTTCACGCGCCGTTGGCGCTTGGTTCATATTACTCTTCGGTAGTGGTCGTTTCTTCAGTTGTTACTTCTTCGGATTCAGCCACTTCCTCTTGCTCCTCTTTTGGTACGGTGCAACCGAACATGAGCGTATCGTTGCGCTTTTGGAGCTCGATAAGTTTCACACCTTGTGTAGCACGACCAAGTACACTAATTGCATCCATTGCCATACGGATAGCAGTACCCGCCTTGGTGATAAGCATGAGATCCATATCATCGTTAACAGCCTCAAGCCCTATCAGGTTGCCCGTCTTATCGGTGATATTCATAGTCTTCACGCCCTTACCGCCACGGTTGGTGATACGATAGATTGGTTCGCCATTCTCATCGTCAAGCAATGTGCGCTTGCCAAAGCCCTTTTCAGAGATGACGAGGACAGAGTCTTTGCTACCTTGCTCTACGCAAATCATACCTATCACGCGATCCTTGCCATCTTCATCCAACTTGATAGCACGCACACCAGTAGCGGTACGACCCATTGGGCGAACGGTATCTTCTGGGAAGCGAACCACTTTACCATTGTACGAAGCCACCAACATTTGACTATTGCCATCGGTGAGGGTCACGCGAATCAAGCGGTCATCCTCACGCAAGCCAAGCGCGATAATACCATTGGCACGTGGACGGCTGTAGGATTCGAGAGTAGTCTTCTTCATCAAACCATTCTTCGTAGCGAAGATGAGGTAATGATTTTGTACATACTCCATATCGCTGAGGTTCTTCACGTGGATAAACGCGCAGACCTTGTCGCCCTTTTGGATATTGATCATGTTTTGCAACGCACGACCCTTCGACTGACGGTTGCCCTCTGGCAATTCATATACCTTTGTCCAATAGAGGCGACCTTGCTCGGTGAAGAACATCATCGTAGAGTGCATATTGGCTTGGTGTACGTATTCGATAAAGTCTTCATCGCGGGCAGCACCTGCTTTAGCACCGATACCACCACGACCTTGCTGACGGAAGTCTGCCAGTGGAGTACGTTTGATATAACCCAAGTGAGAGATAGTGATGACCATATCATCGTCGGCATACATATCCTCTGGGTTGAACTCGGTAGCCATCTTGATGATACGTGTACGACGCTCATCGGCATACTTCTCTTTTATTTCTACTAGTTCGTTCTCAATCACTTCGTAGCGCATTACCTCGCTTGCGAGCAGCGCGTTCAAGTGTTGAATCAACTCTTGCAACTTAGCATATTCCTCTTTCAACTCATCAATACGCAAGCCTGTGAGTTGTGAGAGGCGCATATCTACGATGGCTTTGGATTGCAGGTTATCCAAGTTGAAGCGTGCCTCCAAGTTCGCTTGCGCGTCAGCAGGAGTACGGCTTGCGCGGATAATCTTCACCACCTCGTCGATGTTATCTACGGCGATGATCAATCCTTCTAATATATGCGCGCGTTCTTCGGCTTTCTTGAGCTCGAACTTTGTGCGACGTACTACTACCTCCATGCGGTGCTCGATGAAGTTTGCCACCATGTCGTGGAGGTTCAAGAGTTGTGGACGACCCTTTACGAGCGCAATGCTGTTCACCGAGAAGCTGGATTGGAGTGCGGTGTATTTGTAGAGTTTATTCAGCACTACTTGTGCATTAGCATCGCGTTTGATTTCGATAATGATACGCACATCGCGTTTGGATTGATCGCTGATACCAGAGATACCTTCGATCTTCTTATCGTTCACGAGGTCAGCGATATTCTTCACGAGGTCAGACTTTACTACACCATATGGCAACTCGCCAATCACGATACGCTCGCGACCGTTATCTTCGGTCTCGATCTCTGCTTTAGAGCGGATGATGATACGTCCGCGACCTGTCTCATACGCATCGCGCACGCCTTGATAACCGTAGATAGTACCGCCTGTTGGGAAGTCTGGTGCTTTGATATGCTCCATGAGCTCCGCCACGGTGATTGGCTCCACTTCGGGATTCTCCACACGCTCTACTGCGTTCTTCACGTATGCTACACAACCGTCTATTACCTCGCCCAAGTTGTGGGTTGGCATGTTCGTTGCCATACCTACTGCGATACCGCTTGCTCCGTTCACCAACAGGTTAGGGAAACGACATGGCAATACCACTGGCTCGCGTAGCGAGTCGTCGAAGTTCAGCTGCATATCCACGGTATCTTTGTCTATATCGCGGAGCATCTCTTCCGCAAGTTTCGAGAGGCGTGCCTCGGTATAACGCATTGCTGCTGCACCGTCGCCGTCAATCGAACCAAAGTTACCTTGTCCGTCCACCAACACGTTGCGCATGTTCCATGGCTGTGCCATACGCACTAAAGTGCCATAGATACTGCTATCGCCGTGAGGGTGGTACTTACCCATTACCTCACCCACGATACGTGCGGATTTCTTGGTTGGCTTGTCACTTGTGTTGCCCAACTCGTTCATACCAAACAGCACACGGCGGTGTACTGGCTTGAAGCCATCGCGCACGTCAGGCAATGCGCGGGCTACAATCACACTCATCGAGTAATCGATGTACGAGGTTCGCATTTCCTCGTCAATCTTTACAGGAATAATTCTGTCGTTGTCAATCATCTATATAAAGTTTTAAAAGTTTCAAGGTTTCATGCGACTTAGTCGCTTGTTTCAAAGTTTCAGAGTTTCAGCCCCACTTTTCCACGCTGCAAAATTACAACATTTTTTTGATATGTGCAAATTTTTAAGCGTTTTTTTGCATTTTTCTTCATTTTGGCAGTAACCCCGATTTTTTACCCTCATGCCCTTAAATCGCAAATTTAGGGCATTTATACCTATTTTGTCACATTACACCTTTCACATACGACGCGCGCGCGAGAATCCATTAGCAGCAAAATCGAGTCGTTAGTACAGAGAAACAATAGCACCGTTAAATCCCTAAAAAAGAGCGGCACCGCAAAAAGGGTGTCGCTCTTGGGTTATACAATAATCTGCAAGGGAGGGGCGTTATAACTTCTGTCCTGTAACGGTGTAGGTCTTGCCATCTTGCAGGATGTATACTTGACCATTGCGGAGGAGTTTTTGAGTATTGAATGTAGGCGCATGGATATTTTCAATGGCAGAAGGTGCTTCCTCAATTGGTAGGATCGCGCCAAAGTCTTTCCATTGCTCTGCTGCTTTGTAGTCGTCTAACGATTGTGCAGGGACATAGAGCGTTACTTCGGAGAGAGGCATATCGTAGAAAACCTCTTTTCCTAAAGTTGGTACTTCAACTGCTTTACAGATAATAGTTGTGAGGGTAGAACAAGCCTCAAATGCCCAACTTTCAATACTCGTTATACTTTCTGGGATAGTGATTGACGTGAGTGAAGAGCACGATGCAAACATTTCTCCATCAATACTGGATATGCTATTGGGGAGTGTGATAGATGAGAGAGAGGAACAACCAATGAAAGCTCCGTATCCAAGCGTTGTTACGCTATTAGGAATAATAATCGATTCCAGTGATTTGCATTCTGCAAATGCGGCTTCTCCAATTGTAGTCACACTATTAGGAATAGCTATAAACTTGAGCGAATCACAATATATAAAAGCCAAATCTCCGATGCACGTGACGCTATTAGGGATAATGGTATTATGACAACCAACAACCAGTGTACTCTTGGCTGTTTCAATGATAGCATTACAATTATCACGGCTGTCATATGTGGTATTACCTTCTTCAACTATTATAGAAGCGAGAGAGGAGCACTCTAAAAAAACAGACTCACCAATCGTTATTACATTTTTAGGTATGGTAATAGAACATAGAGAAGAGCAACCCTCGAAAGCCCGATCTCCAATGCTCATCACGCTACTTGGGATCGTAATGGAGGTGAGGGAGGAGCAACAAGAGAAAGCCCGATATCCAATGCTCGTGACGCTATTGGGGATGGTAATGGAGGTGAGGGAGGAGCAATCTTCGAAAGCACCTCCTCCGATCGTTGTTACATCATTAGGTATGGTAACAGAAACGACTTTAGGACGACAATCTATAATCGTATCGTTGCGTATAAGTAGTCCATCTATTTCTCTGTCAACAAATTCTGCACCCCAATAGTTGTTTGCTTCAGCATCCAATGAACTATTGTTGATGAAATTTTCTTTTAAGAACACACAACCTTCAAAAGTGTAATCATAATAATTAGTACCTCCAATGTGAGTCACGCTTTTTGGGATAGTGATAGAAGTTAGTGCAGAGCAGTCTTTGAAAGCGCTAAAGCCAAGGCTGGTGATGCTATTTGGGATAATGGTATTTTGACAACCAAGAATAAGTGTATTTGTAGTCGTTTCAATAAGCGCATTGCAATTCTCGCGGCTGTCGTATGTCGGATTACCGTTCTCAACAATAATCGAAGTCAATCCCGAACAGCCATAGAAAGCATTTGAGTTAATACTGGTTACGTTCTTGGGAATGGTGATAGATTCGAGTGATGAACACTCATAGAAAGCACAACTTTCAATACTTGTAATAGTATTAGGGATATTAACATGCTGAAGTGATGAGCAACCATAGAAAGCATGTTGACTAATACGTGTTACGCTATTAGGGATACTAACCGAAGTAAGTTTTTCTCTATATATAAAGGCAGCTTCCGCAATTAATCGAGTTCCTTCTTTTATGGTATATTCACCTGAAATCATATATCTTGCCTCAATTAAACAATTGTTGATATACAAGACATCATTTTCCCAATAGGAGTCATTCTTGTATATGCCTGTTTGGCTGAATGCATAACTTCCAATACTTGTCACACTATTAGGAATTGTTATAGTATCAAGAGAAGAGCATTCACCAAACACTCCACCTTCAATACTCGTGATACTATTAGGGATAATGATGGACTTAAGCGTAGAACAACCATGGAAAGCACGATATCCAATTCCTGTTACGTTATAAGTTACACCATCGTGAGTAACGCTGGAAGGAATAATCACATCAGTGAGCCCAGGATAGTTTTCAGTTGTGTCCCACGTTTCATGCTCCCAAGGACTAACTTTTGATACGACCTCCACCGCATCAAGAGATGTGTTACTGAATTTATAGTACAAATCACCCGATAGGAAGTCATAATATTCTGCCATAAGGGTGGAGGTAGCCACAAAGGCTAGGATAAGAGTAAAAAATGTTTTCATAATTGTTTGAATTTTAAGGGTTTGTATTGATGTTTCTTGTTAGTCGAATTGGTCTAATTAGTCAAATTAGTAGGATATACCTTGCAAAGGTACAACAAAATTTGCAGGTGTGCAAGAAAAATCGCATTTTCTTGTGTTTTTTTGCTCGGCGGGTTATCGCCGAGCACTAAACAGGTGGCGGGATACGGGGAAAGTACTGGATGGCAATGGAGTGGTAACGAAGTGGTTTCGACGTGGTTTCGAAGTGGTAACGAGAAAGGAAGCAGAAAGAAGCATGACCGACAAAGGCAGGAAGTACATACGAGACTCCTTCGATAACAACTCGATTATCCTACGTATATCTTACGTATATGTTACGTATATCCTACGTAATTGACAAGGAAAAGACAGGTAAGAATTAAGAAATTTGAATTATGAATTAAGAATTGGAAAGTGAGGTACAAAAATGATAGAAAACTAAATATCGGAATAGAAAAAAATATATTTTTTTTGCAGAATGAGAAAAAAGTAGTATCTTTGCAGTCGATTTGTAGCGATAAATGCCAGAAATACTGCTGCATTACATATGGCAAAAGCGCATTTGGGCAGGTTTTCCGCAAACAACAACAGATGGAAAGCCTGTTGAGGTTGTGTCTGTAGGGCAATACAACATACACGCAGGACCAGATTTCAGCAATGCACATATTCGCATTGATGGACAAGACTGGGTGGGAAACATAGAGATACATGTATGTGCTTCCGACTGGTACAAGCATCGCCATCATATGGATGCTGCATACGACAACACCATCTTACACGTAGTAGCCAAAGCAGATAAAGAGGTATGCAACACGCGCGGGGAACGCCTCCCACAATGCGAACTGCAATATCCGCATGGGCAAGACTATCTCACGCAACTGCTTCACTCCACCGAATGGCACGCATCCTTGTCTGGCATACCAGATTGTGGCAAGCAATTGCTGGAGAACCCTACCCTGCTCACGCAAGACTGGAAAAAGAATTTATTAGAAAAACGATTGGAATGTAAACGCCAATCCATCACTCAACTACTTGGTATCACACAGCAGAGTTGGACGCATGCATTCTACATCAGTTTGGCACATAACTTCGGCTTTCACACCAACGGGCTGCCATTTGAAGCATTAGCATTGGCGACGCCACTATCATGCTTGCAAAAACACAGAAATAGCCTTTTTCAGTTGACTGCTATCCTGCTCGGGCAATCGGGGTTGTTGGAGCCAAGAGCCAAGAACCAAGAACCAGGACTATGGGAAGAATACTGCTTTTTGCAAAAGAAATTCTCGCTCCAACCAATAGAAGCAAGCATGTGGAAGAAAGCGCGCATGCGTCCACAAAATGCGCCTGAAGTACGTATTAGACAGTTCGCACATTTGATATATCAATCGGAATTCCTATTCGCTCAATTGATGGAAGCACAATCAACGGAAAAGATGTTTGAATTATTGAGTTTGCAATACGATAATGAAGACGTGTACAATCGCGTACAACGCCCATTGCCATTAGGAAAAAACTCAATAGCAATCCTGCTTATCAACACGGTGATACCATACAAATATGCATATACCCAACATCAACATATAGAGGACGCTATCGACTGGCTCGACAACATTCCCAAAGAGGATAACACAATCATTCGCAAATGGGCTATGCTTGGGCAAAATATTCGCTCCGCAGCCGACACACAAGCACTGATACACCTCTATCAAAACTATTGCCAACCACATTTATGCTTTAATTGTCACGTGGGGTATCAAGTATTTGGACAGCAACAATTATCACTATTTTAATCGACAGAAAAACAAACAATAAACATATCACATCATGAAAAAAATTCTATTATCCATTTTTGTTGCAAGTAGCCTGATGGCTTGCTGCAACAGCACGTGCGACGATCGCAATGCTAACACACAAAATCCCATTATGCCTATCACGTACTGCGGTGCAGACAATGGTGATGTAATTCATTTGACAGACTACCTGCCACAAATCAAGTGTTGGGATAGCGTAGTGTTTACTACCGAACCCAGTTATGAAGTGCTGAAAGTAGAGAACGGTTTGCTGACACTCGCAGGTGATCACACACTATCAATCTTGAGCGCAAAAGATTTGACCACAGGTATCACATACGATATTCCAATCTTTCCTCAGTCTAATTACGAAGTAGGATTAGTAACCAAATCGTTTACCGACTCTACCATCACTATTGGTGTATTGAATGATTATGAGCACCTGCAATTCCGCGTGCTCTGGCAAGACACTCGTGCTACAGAGTATGTTAACTACGGTCAATACGACCCAGAAGCTACCATCACCATCGAGAAAGCTTGGCGCGAAAGTCAAGGACGCAGTTTTATTCGCGTGTATGCTTTAGGCGATGGCAAACGCCTCAACGACTTGCTCATCCCACTGGAAAACGGCAAAGTAGTGAACGACGTGGCTCAATTGACTCGTCACGACGACCAAGCACAAGTACTCTACTCACTCATGATTGACCGCTTCCACAATGGCAACAAAGCCAACGATTGGAAAATGAACAGCCCAGAAGTACTCGACATCGTGGATTACCAAGGCGGCGACATCGCAGGTATCACACAAAAAATCAAAGACGGCTTCTTCAACGAACTCGGAATAAGCACGATTTGGATTTCTCCTATCACCCAAAACCCTTGGGATGCATGGGGATATTACCCATTTGCGAACGGCAACAAATACGATAACACCAAGAAATACACCAAATTCTCTGGCTACCACGGCTATTGGCCAATCTACACTACCGAAGTAGAAAAACGCTTCACAACCGAAGAGGAACTGCATGAGATGTTGGCTGTAGCACACGAACACGGATTGAACGTCATTCTTGACTATGTAGCCAACCATATGCATATCAACTCACCGACACTCAAAGAGCACCCAAATTGGCACACTGACAGCATCCTGCCTGACGGACGTCGCAACTTCGAACTTTGGGATGAGGCTCGCCTCACTACTTGGTTTGACGTACATATCCCTACGCTTGACCTTGAGCGTCCAGAAGTATGCTCACCAATGACCGACTCTGCACTGGTATGGCTTGAGAAATTCGCATTCGACGGCTTCCGCCACGACGCTTGCAAGCATATCCCACTGAACTACTGGCGCGAACTCGGCGCAAAAATGAAGCAACGCTATCCAAATCGCCACATTTGGATGATTGGTGAGACATATGGCGACCCTTCATTGATTGGCTCCTATGTCAAGAGCGGTATGCTCAACTCACAATTCGACTTCAACATCTACCACACCGCTATCGACGTGTTGGGCAAACCAGAACAATCACTCAAGCGTATGCATAATACGGTAATGGAGTCACTGGCAGCATATGGCTCACACCATACCATGGGTAACATCTCTGGCAACCACGACAAGTGCCGCTTCATCTCGCTCGCTGGTGGTGCTGTACGTTGGGATGAGAACGACAAAGCTGCTGGTTGGGAGCGCGAAATCGGCGTAACAGCCGATGGCGATGCCGCTAAAGAAGAACAAGCTTACAAGGCTGCGATGTTGTTGGAGGTAATCAATCTGACTATTCCTGGTGTGCCATGTATCTATCAAGGAGATGAATATGGCGAGGCAGGTGCCAATGACCCAGACAACCGCCATATGATGAAATTCAATGGTCTAACAGAACGTCAACAACAATTCCGCAACGAAGTACAACAACTCGTACAAATGCGTCGTAATTCATTGCCACTTATCTATGGAGAATACATACCTGTAGAAGTAGCTGACAACAAATGGGTATTCGACCGCACATACATGGGCGAAACAGTTCGCGTGACCATTGACTTGGCAAATCTTGCATACACAATTCAATAATATTCAATCAACTAAATTCACAACAATGAAAAAAATCCTTATTCTCGCACTCGGAGCATTGGCTATGATCTCCTGTGCAAAACAACCATGCGATGCTCGACACACATGCTGGGCATACGATGCTACTATTTATGAGCTCAATACACGTCAAGCCACTCCAGAAGGCACTTTCGCAGCAGCTGAGGCACTCCTTCCTGAACTAAAAGAGAGTGGCGTGGATATCATCTGGATTATGCCAATTCAAAAGATTGGCGTGCTTGAGCGCAAAGGCACATTGGGTAGTTACTATGCTATCACCGACTACTGCGAATTTAACCCTGAGTTCGGTACACGCGCCGATTTTGAGCACTTCCTCGCAAAGGCACACGAACTGGGTATGAAAGTTATCCTCGACTGGGTAGCTAACCACACAGCTCCAGATAGCGAATGGACCAAAAACGAAGGTTGGCACTACCGCGATAGCCTCGGCAACCTCATGGTTCAATACGACTGGACAGACATCTCAAAACTCAACTACGACAACCAAGACATGCGCGCTGAGATGAAGAAAGCAATGCACTGGTGGATGGATACCATCGGCATCGATGGCTTCCGTTGCGACGTTGCAGGTGAAGTTCCTACCGATTTCTGGAACGAAGCGATGGCTGAAATCCGAGTTAAGCACCCAGATATGTTCACCCTCGCAGAGGATGAAGCAGAGGCACAAGACCTCACCGAGAGCGCATTCGATATGTACTATGGTTGGGAACTCCACCACCTCATGAACGGCGTGGCACAAGGCAGCAAGACAGTGGAAGACCTCTGGGGTTATTTTGCAAAAGTAGATACCACTATCCGCAAAGAAGCTATCCGTATGAACTTCACCTCTAACCACGATGAAAACTCTTGGAACGGTACCGAGTTTGAGCGTATGGGCGATGCGACTGACCTCTTCGCTGCATTCACATACGTAGTGCCAGGTATGCCAATGATTTATACTGGTCAAATGAGCGGCAACCATCATCGTCTTGAGTTCTTCGAGAAGGACGTGATTGATCGCGTAGAGAACGCACCACAAAAGGCATTGTACAAAGGTTTGAATGACTTACGTGCAGCCAACCGTGCATTGTGGAGCAACGAGAAGGGTGCACCTATGGTTCGCCTTGCAGCAGACAATGACAAAGTGTTCGCTTGCGTACGCACAAAAGAGTGCCCAAAACATGGCAACAATACGGTGATTGCCATCATGAATATGTCCGCAGAGCCACAAACCGTCACTCTCGACCTCACCAACCTCGAGGGCGAGTATAACTGCCTCTGCGGCAAAACCATGAATATTGAAGCTACTCAAACACTCGAACTCACCCCTTGGAAATACATCATCTTGAGCAAGTAATATAGTTCACACATACCATTCAAAACACGAGATTATCGCTAAGCATAATCTCGTGTTTTTTTATGTATTACATAAATTTCAACAAAACACTTGTGTATTCAAAAAAAAAATAGTACCTTTGCGCGCTAAAATTACGTAACGTGGTATATTTTGACTTCATATCATCCAAAGTAGGGGTATCTGCTAAGCAGATAGCAGCTACAGTAGCATTGCTGAATGAGAATGCGACTATACCATTTATTGCACGTTACCGTAAAGAAAAAACTGGCAGTTTGGACGAAGTGCAAATCGCCGCAATAGCCGATGAATACCATCGCTACTTGGAGATGGAAGACCGCAAGGCTACTATCCTTAATACGATTGCCGAGCAAGGACAATTGACGGACGAGCTGAAAGCACGTATTGAGAAATGCTGGGATGCTACAGAATTGGAGGATATCTACCTACCCTACAAGCCCCACCGCAAGACACGTGCCGATGTAGCGAGGGAGCAAGGATATGAGCCATTGGCAAAGGCAATTTTTGAGCAAAAACGGGAAGGCGATGAGGCAATGAGGCGATTAGGCGACAAACGGGAAGAAGCCCTGCAAGGCGCACGCGACATCATAGCTGAGTGGATTAGCCAAGACGAACAAGCCAGAAATGCTATTCGCCGTGAGTTTACCTACTCCGCTGTATTGACCACCAAAGTAGTCAAAGGCAAAGAATCCGAAGAAGAGGCACAGAAATACCGCGACTATTTTGCGGTGAAAGAGCCACTTCGTCGCATCACATCACACCGATTATTGGCTATCCGCCGTGCTGAAGCCGAAGGGTTTATCCGCGTGGACATTTCTCCCGACAGCGAAAAAGCATTGGATAAATTGGCAAGAATCTTCCTCAAAACCAGCAGCGATACCACCTATCAAGTGGAACTCGCCATGGAAGATAGCTACAAGCGACTACTCAAGCCATCCATCGAGACCGAGTTTGCTGCTAGTAGCAAAGAGAAAGCGGATGAAGAGGCAATACGTGTGTTTGCACAAAACCTTCGCCAATTGCTATTAGAGTCACCATTGGGACAAAAGCGTGTCTTAGCACTCGATCCTGGTTTCCGTACTGGGTGCAAGACCGTCATACTATCAGCACAAGGCGATTTACTGCATCACACCGTGGTATTTGTCAATAACGTGGCTTCCACTAAAACCCTGCAACAACTTATCGCACAATACCAAATTGATGCAATCGCCATTGGTAACGGCACGGCATCGCGCGAATGTGAACAGATGGTGCGTGTGTCGCTAGACACCATCACCTCTACACCATACACCATACACGCTACACCCCAAGTATTCGTCGTTAGCGAAAGCGGCGCTTCGGTATATTCGGCTAGTAAGATTGCTCGTGAGGAATTCCCTGACGAGGACGTGACGGTACGCGGCGCTGTATCGATTGGAAGACGACTAATGGACCCACTAGCGGAGTTGGTGAAGATTGACCCTAAGTCCATTGGCGTAGGACAATACCAACACGATGTAAATCAGACGCGCCTCGGCGAGAGTCTGCAGCAGACGGTGGAAAGCGTGGTAAACCACGTGGGCGTAGATGTCAATACGGCAAGCAAACATATATTAACCTACGTATCTGGATTAGGTTCTGCGTTGGCACACAACATCGTGAACTACCGCAGCGAGAATGGTGCTTTTCCTAACCGCAAGGCGCTACTCAAAGTGCCCAAAATGGGCGCAAAGACCTTTGAGCAAGCAGCAGGATTCTTGCGCGTGACCAACTCCGATAACCCGTTGGATAACTCAGCGGTGCATCCAGAGAGCTATGGCATAGTGGAGAAAATGGCTAAGGACTTGAAGTGTAGCGTAGCCGACCTTATGAACAATGCGACGCTGCGCGAGAAAATAGATTTGCAACGCTATGTGACAGACAAAGTGGGAATGCCAACGCTCCAAGATATCCTTCGTGAGTTGGAGAAGCCAAGTCGTGACCCACGTGAGCAATTAGAAGAATGGCACTTCGACGAGAGCGTGCATACCATTGATGACCTACAAATAGGCATGGTACTGCCTGGCATTGTGACCAATATCGCCAACTTCGGTGCATTTGTAGATATAGGCGTACACAAGGATGGATTGGTCCATATATCCGAAATGGCTAATCGCCGAATCAATAATCCCGCTGAAGTTGTTGCATTGCACCAACATGTGATGGTGAAAGTGATTGACATCGACAAACAACGCGGTAGGATACAGTTGTCGTTGAAGGTTTAAGGTTGAAAGGTTTAAGGTTGAAAGACAAGAAAGATATGAAAAAGATTTTTACTATTTTGCTACTATCAGTAGCTATGATGACGATGGCGCAAAAGGTGCCAACGTCTTTTCCACGTAAATTCCTCATTGAGCATTTTACAGGTACATGGTGCGCATACTGCCCATATGGCATGATGGCGATTGACTATGCGGTACAGACGTCAGAAACCCCATATATTTGGGTTAGCCACCACCTAGATGACAACTATTCCATCAACGAGGGATATGATCTCTATAGTTTTAGTATGACGAATGTTCCTATAAAAGAACGAGGCGTACCTGCTATGATGCTCAATCGTTCAACCCAATCACAGGGATTATCCTTCCATCCTGGTTACCTACCAGAAATGACCATCATAGACGCTACTACAGCCGAAGCTTCGGTAGTGATTGATCATACCTACAATGCAGAGACTCGTCAACTGGACATCACCGTCAGCGGACAAGTAACCAACACTACTACCACCGCCTATCTGCTCACCGTACTCATCAAGGAAAATGGTATCATTAGCAGTCAAAGTGATGCATATTTTGCATGGGGTAGCCAGTGGAAAGAATTTATCCACCCTCGTCTCTCACGTGCATTCATCAGCGCAGCTATGGGTGATCGTGTTAATGTAACTAACCAAGCATATAGCAAGACCTACACCTATACCTTGAACGAGAAATGGGTTCCAGAGAACTGCTGCGTAGTAGCATACATCACCCCTCTTACCCAAAAACCGATTATCAATGCAGAACAAACAGCGATTGTAGAAGGTACCACGGGTGGCGAGCACTTTTATCCGCTGGGCATTACCCTCAAAAATAAGCCTAGCAATCCTGATAAAATCACATTCGATTCTATCATCGTAAATAAAACTGAGGCAGACAAGATAAAGGTGCTTTTGATTTCTGAGAAAGTTGTGAGCCATGCACAGTATGGCGAATTGCAACCTGTGTTAGTCTTAGAGGTCAATACTAAGTCTAATCAACTGCCAGTAGATACCTTGGACATCTCAGCAGGCAAGGAAGAGAACACCATTACTGCGGGATCTTTTGACATCAACACCTTTACATACGGCGGTTCATGTTACTACTATGTAGATCCTGCGGCATTGAAAGCAGGTGTGGTAGATCCATATTTTGCATGGCGACTCAACAAAGGTAAATTAGCAATTGATGCCCAAGGAAATATCCTGACAGCAGGCAACTTCTACAATGGCGAGCACTTCACTATGCGCTATACTGCACCTACCAATACTGCGCTAGAAGATGTGGTGGCTCCTCAGCAACAATCCATCAAATACATCCAAGATGGTAAACTCATCATCCGTAACAACGGAGCTGAATACGATGTGGTAGGCAAAAAGTTATAATCGACATTTATAAACAAAATATATGAAAAAGATTTTATTACTCGCTATGATGGCTATTTGCGCAACGACTATCAGCGCGCAACTGCCAAATGTAAAGTTACAAGATATGGATGGCAACACTGTGCAAACAGGTGAAATCAGCAACGATGGTAAACCTATCATCATCTCCTTTTGGGCTACATGGTGCAAACCATGTCTGCGTGAGTTGAAAGCCATTCACGAAGTGTATCCTGACTGGCAAGACGAAACAGGCGTGAAAGTAATTATCGTCAGCATTGATCAAGCGCAAGACGCCCATCGCGTAAAACCTATGGTGGATGGATTTGGATGGGAATACGAGGTGTTACTCGACCCTAATGGCGACTTCAAACGCGCAATGAATGTGCAGAATGTACCTCATGTATTCGTGCTAGATGGCAATGGACAGATTGTATATAACCACACAGGTTATGTAGATGGTGGTGAGGAGGATATCTACGAAGCATTACAATAACAAATCCAATACCCTTACTATCTCGTGTTAATTACGGTAGATACACGGTAGATACACGATAGATAACCCAAGCTACACCAATGCTATACCGAAAGTTAAAGTAAACAATACAAGATGAAAATAAGAACATTCATACTCATTCTCGCCCTCATCCCGACTTTGCTACAGGCAAAGGATACAGTGATTGTCGTAGGAGGCATTCAGCACGAAGCATTGGTGCCCGTTCCAACCATAGAGGAAGGTTACTACCTCAGCAACTCATACTTAGATTTGGGTGTGCGCTGGAATCGGGAGTCTGGAGTCAGTAGTCAGGAGTCTGCAATCGGATTTCAGAGTTTAGAACTCATCACTCGTGCGGAACTGACCCAATGGCCTATGCTGGGCTACGACCCAGATTTTGGTGGATATGGTTTGAGCCATTTGCATGTAGGCGCTACATTTGATTGGGGTAAGATTACAGTGGGAGATGTGTATGGTCAATTCGGCAGTGGTATGGTGCTACGTCTATACGAAGACCGCGCGTTGGGTGTGGATAACGCATTGCGTGGTGGAAAGATAGAGGTAACTCCATACAAGGGTATCTACCTCACTGCATTAGGTGGTAAGCAACGCCGCTATTGGAATTGCTATGACGACGGTGCATGGGGCTGGAACTACAAGCAAGATGCAGTACTTGGAGCGAACCTCGAACTAGGACTACAAGAATGGATTCCTCAGTTGCAAGATGCTGGTGCTAACCTTACGATTGGTGGAAGCTATGTGAGCAAGTATCAGAAAGAAGATACCATCCTGTTTATTGACCCAAGTGCCATGCAGGCGTATATGTACAACTTGCCCAAGTGGGTAGGCGCAGGTAGCGTGCGTGCACAACTGCAAATGAAGGGATGGAACGCGATGGTAGAGTACGCCTATAAGGCCAATGACCCAAGTATATTAAATGACTATAGTTACAATCATGGCGAAGCACTACTGATGTCGCTCAGTTATTCGCAAAAGGGACTGGCAGTATTGGCACAAGTGAAACGCTCGGAGAATATGTCGTTCCGTTCGGATAGGCAAGCCAATCTCATAGCGGGCACCATTAACCATATGCCTCCGTTTGCGATGCAGCATACCTATATGCTAACATCACTTTATCCCTATAGCACAGATCTGACAGCCAACGAATGGGCTTTCCAAGGCGAGGTGCGCTATACATGGAAACGCGGCACAGCTATGGGAGGAAAGTATGGCACGACATTGAAACTCAATGCTTCACATATCCGAGGAACAAGCGATACATGGTTTGGCATGAGCGAAGAACCATACTATACCGATGTGAATTTGGAACTCAATAAGAAGATCAATAAACAATGGTACATCGGTGCTATGGCTATGTATCAAACCTACAATAAGCGCATCATAGGAAAAAGCGGAATCGCTCGTTCTGGCATAGGAGTTGTAGAAGCCAAATATGCGATGAACAAGAAAGTGCAAATGCGTGCGGAGCTACAATACCTTTACTCCAGACAGTATGAAGGTCAATGGATAGCTGCATTGTACGAACTGAGTCTATGGCGTCAATTGGTGCTATCTGGACAATGGATGTATAATATCGGCCATGCACCAGACGCTACCAATGGACACTACTACACTGTGGCTGCTACTTACACGCATGGTGCACATCGCCTCATGGCAGGATACACTAAAACGCGTGAGGGATTTAACTGTTCTGGAGGTGTATGCCGCTATGTACCCGAACAACAAGGTGTGACACTTACATATAATTTTACATGGTAAGGTTGTTATTTAGAATTATGAAATCGAATATACAAATAAGTCTTTGTTCCTTACTCTTGGTTCTTGGCTCGCTACTGACAGCATGCGAAGTAATACCAGAGAACGATCAATTTATCCCTGTGGAGATGGATGAAACCAATCGCACGACGCTGATTGTGGAGTTTTCGGGATTACAATGCAACAATTGCCCTAACGCTGCCACTACGGCACACGATTTGCAGGAGTATTATGGAGATAAGTTGGTGGTCGTAGAGATGCACCCAGCAAGCAACACGCTCACACAAGCAGCTCGCCCTGAATGGGATTATACATGCCCCGAATCAGATGAGTATTACAAGCTTTGGGAAATCCCATTTCTCCCATTTGGTGTTGTGAATATGTCGCAGAAGGAAGAATACCAGTCATGGGGAACAGCGTGCCAGCAGTCCGCTATGATGCTCTCACCTGTAACTTTGACACAGGCGATACAAGTTGACTCCAGCAACATACAAATAGTAGCTACAATCGAGAACCTGTCTTATGATGGGTTATCCTTAGAATATATCGCATGGCTAACTGAAGACTCTATCATCGGACCACAGATAATGCCTAATAAAAAGACGAACAGAGAATATGTCCACAATCATATATTGAGGGACGCGATTACTAGCACATGGGGAACGCCAACGACGGTGGAAAGTGGTGAATCTTCATCTATCTCCCTCAATTATACACTACCCAACAATGTTGTAGCCAAGAACTGCAATATCGTGGGTGTTGTAATGAAAGATGGTACGGCAATCCAGGTAAACGAATATAAACTTAAAAACATTATTGAATAAAGTATGAAAAAGATTTTTACAACTCTCTTAATGGCAAGTATGCTGCTTACCGCACACGCTGGTATGGGATTAAGCATTAGCTATTGGGATGAAAACGACGAAGAAGTAATCACCGAGATTACCAAAGACACTTCCATTGTAGTGACTGAACACGAGGAAGATTTTATCACTGAAAAAGATGTGATGTCTCTCATGGGCTATGTCACTCCTGCAAACAAACAGTTGAAGGTAACTATCGAGCGTTCGTCTATCCACTCGAATGATCAGTTCTGTTTAGGTTCTTGCTTCCAAAGCAATGGCGAACTCAAGCAAGAGTTGTCTATAGACCTGTTCTCAGCAACAGGAGATTGGCAGACTCACTTCTTTCCTACGGAAGCTGGTACTACTACCATTGCCTACACCTTCAATGACGGTGTAAATCCTGCAATTACTTTGACAGTTAAGTATTGCTATCTTACTAGCGCAGTGGAGGATGTGGTTGCTCCACAATACAATGGCATTATCTATAGCATCCTTGGTCAGAAAATGCCATACAACGACCTAAGTGAGTTATCTGCTGGTATCTATATTATTAATGGTAAGAAGTATATCAAACAATAATCTTGTATATAGTATGAAAAAGATATTAACTTCTATTCTGCTCTTTGTAGCAGCAATAATGTCAGCACAAGAAGTGCCAACATCTTTCCCCCGTAAATACCTCATTGAGCACTTTACGGGTGCAGCTTGCAAATACTGCCCAGAGGGTATGTATCGTTTGGATCAATATTTCAGAAATAGTACTACTCCGTGTATATGGGTCAGCCATCACTATGGATACGGACCAGATGAATATACCATCTCTGAGAGCGAGAAGATTGGTAGGACATGTGGTGTACAAGGGGCTCCTATGATAGCAATCAATCGCACAAAGATTACTGGTACATCGGTCCCTTTTAATCCTCGTTTTTTACCCAATGATGGTATGGCAGAACTGATTGATGCTAAATGTGGCACTACAGCTGAAGCATCAGTGGAGATTAATCACACCTATGATGCAGCAACCAGAGACATGACTATCACGGTCAGTGGACAGGTGGCTAATGTAGATGTGACAGAGTATTTGCTCACTGTGCTCATCAAGGAGAATGGTCTTATCGGCAAGCAAGCTGATGAAGGAAATCTATCTTTCGAAGGAAAAGGATGGATAGAGTTCGTCCACCCGCGCGTAGTTCGCGACTTGCTTTGCTCTGATGCATTAGGAGATAAAGTGACTGTGGAAAATCAAGCATACAGCAAGACATATACTTATAAATTGCCAGAGAACTTTATGGCAGAGAACTGTGTGATAGTGGCATATATCACAGGATCTTCAAAGAAACCTGTAATCAATGCGGAAGAAAAACCTGTTGTAGCAGGCACTACAGGTGGCGAGCATTTTAAATGGCCGTTCGGACTTACTGAAGCCAAGGCGGTTCCTCATCAAAAAGACCTTATTTTCTCATCGGTAGAATATAGCAAACCATCCGACAATAAACTGAATTTGAGATTGATAGCTAGTAAAGTAACTCGTTCTGGTTTCTATGGAGCAATGAAAATGGTTGTGGATTTAGAATTCAATACTCCCGATACCATTCTCCCTGCGAATATAAATACTTTGTCATTTGCAGAGGGCGATGTGGAGAATACCTTTACTGCGGGTTATTTTGATCCATTAGCACTAGTAGTTAAAGGTTCACATATGGCATATTATCAATCTCAGACTTTAGATACCGATAAACAGCAAATGTACTATGTCTGGCGCATCAAGAATGGTAGTGTAGTCATGGATGAGAAAGGTGGTTTTGTTGCAACGGGTAATTTGTACAATGGCAAAACATATACCATCACTTGCACATTGTCTGATGAAACAGCAGTAGAGAATGTAGTATTTGACCAAGCTCATGTCGAGAAACTTATACGCGATGGTCAAATTGTAATCAGCATAGATGGTGTTGAGTTCGATGTTCAAGGTCGTGTAATTAACCAATAATCCGTCTAAATAATCAACTAAAAATAAGGTGTGTCTCAATTGACACACCTTATTTTTTATCCCTTAGTCCTAGCGCAAGGGTAGCGCAAGAGTTAGATATAGATTTGGGACAACTCCTTACAATTCTGCACCTACAACGTTGAAGGTTCTATCATTGCGGATAATCAGCAACTGACCATTCTTCAATACTTTCTCCGCCGCAGTTGGCTCTGTGGTTATATTCTCCATACCAGCATTGATAGGTGTACCATCATATGCGATATGTACAGCTACGCCATATGAGTTATACGCATTCACTTCTAGGTGCATATATCCGTTCTTATCCTTGCTTACTTCTACTGTACCACCTACTATGAGCCAAAGTGGTACAACAAGCGATCCATCCTCCAATTTCTCCGCATAGAATGATGGCCATACGCCGTTACCTTGCACTCCAGGGTTGGCTTGTACAGTGCCGTAATCTTCGCTATAATCTATCGTATAAGTGCCAACTGGTATAATAGTCTCCTCATCAGCCTCTTCTACATAGAAGAAGAATGCAGCACCATCCGATCCGTCGGCAGCAGTGAGCTCCAAATAAATATAGTCTTTCTGCGCCGTTTGGTCATCTATCGTCACATTATCCTCGGTGGTATATGTACGATCAACCTCCAATTCTGGTTCATCATAATCCAAATGAGTATTATACTTAGAAGTCATCTTAATATGGTAATATACCGCATTCGAACAAATTACTTTGGCTTCTGCTGTAATTTCTCCGCTCTCTGCAACCTCAACTACGAGAGTGCCTTTCTCTACGGAATATCTGCCCAAGTTGGCTTCTTCGTAGATAAAAGTCTCTCCACCATAGAAGTCATATTTGCCCTCCGTATCACCGAATCTACCAAAAACACCATCGTTAACAAATGTACCAGCTACCTCACTCGTCATTGGTGAAAAAGAGACATACCATGTGGAATCAGGGGTATAGGCACCTAAGGTATAGTAGCCATCTTGCATTCGATTGATAAACTCTACTGGCATTTCCAGTTCCACCGTCCTCACAGGTTCTGGCACAGCATACCACAATTCGATATCGTATTGTACTGCATCCCAACCTATGACGCTAACATTAATCACGGTAGTATCTCCACGCTGATTCAGCACACCCTTTACATCCGCCATTAGTACGGAGCGTTGCGCCAATTTATCATAAATGCCAGAATAATCCATCAATACATTGTCCTTGCCAAACTCTTCGCCGAGACCAATACTATAAATTGTCAGCGAAGCGTCATAATCTGCACTAGTGTTCTCATGCAAGAGCTGAATCATATTGAATTGATCGGGTCTAAAAGTAGCTATAGCAGGTTCTTCAAAACTAATCTTTACTGTTTTAGTTGGTTCTGGCACGATATATTTCATATCAATGGAATACCAGTTATAGTCGCTACCATATGCTTCTATGTTTGCTTCCCAGCCGTCTATGCCTTGGGTAAGTGTGAGCGTAGCATAAATAGCTGGTTGCTCCATCCATGTGACCTTATCGGCTATAGTAAGCCCAACATTTTTATACACACCTTCCTCCGCGCGCGTACCTTCATACATCGCAATCACGTCATATTCATCCGACGAACCAGTAACTAGCATCATGCCATATGCTGCAAACGATTCATCAATCTCCAAATTATTACACGATACACGAATCGTGTCATGTACTGCTGGCAATGGAGCTGACAAATATACAATATGTTGCACTGTATCTTGATTGAAGAATGACAACTCTGCTTCATAGCTCAATGAGCCATCTTCCATATATCCACCTACGACATTTAATGTCGCTTGCAATATATCTTGTTTCACGCCCTTGTACTCAATTCTGGTCATTCCTGCTTCGAAATCCTTATGGGTATAGAAGCCATCCACTACATTCGATTTCACACTCAGAAGAATATCCATATCTGCATTATTACCATCTAGCATATAGCCGCTATCATACATCGTCACTTCTGCTTTATCAATTAAGTTATAAACCGTGGACTTAGGGATATACATATTGTGCACCGCATGCAACTCGTAGATATTATCTTGGTCATCAACAAGTGTGGCATCCAATATGATTTGCTTGAGGTAATTGCCCACTTGCTTCTCCGAGATGCTCATCGTAATATCAGATAGATAAATCTCATAAAAGGAATTAGACGACTGATACCATCCCCAAGTCCAATCCCAACTAATATCATCAAAGGTATATTCGCCGCAATAGCTTTCTTCATTGCCATACCAGCAAAGGCGGAATGTATATCCTTGTGCTTCCAACGCGATATACCATTCACCTGTTTCTGCTTCATATTCAGGCCCTACTAAAAAACCATCACCATTGAGGCTAATAACCTCAGTTTTCGCCTCTCGCTTGAGTGGCATAGCATATGATGCAGCCGGATGACGACGCACATCTGATGCATCTACCGCTAGAGGGCGAGATACTTTCTTTTGCACGTCTAGCATTGGTCTCATAGTAGCCGCTGGCTGAGTATTTAATACTTGCTCTTTCTTAGGGAGTTTCATCGGGGAACTAGCCAATATGCTTGCTCCTACCATCAGCACCATGAAAATGGTAAAAATCTTCTTCATACAGACTTATTGATTTTATTTATAATTTTGCACCCAAAACATTGTATGTCTCACCATTGCGAAGAATGAGGAGCTGACCATTCTGTATGGTCTTTCGGGTATCGGGTATCGGGATTCGGGTGTCCAAGAGATCAGTGGTAGCAGAACCATCATAGATAATATGCGCTGGCACGTTGTATGAGTTTCGTGCATTAATTTCCATATATAGTTTTCCGTTTTTGTTCTTTACCTCCACCGTACCGCTCACAAAGAAGTACATCGATGTAAAGTCATTTCCATTATGCGTGGCATAGAAGGATGGATAAGTGCTGATAGAACCATCGCTGGCATTTACCGAGAAGTAATCTTCAGAGTCGTCAATATAATAGATTCCTTCGGGAATAACAATATCTGGGGCGGCTGCTTCGGCATAGAAGTAGAGTGCCATCAACGCGTTGTCTGTCATCACATCAAAGAAAATACTGCCATTCTCTGCTGTCTTGTCTTCTAGCGTAATATCGTTGCCCGTAATCACACAATCAATCACCCCTTCAGTCATATCATCATCCAAACGAGGTATATCCACTTTGGTGGTTAAAGTTATATTATATTGGACACCATCTCGTGTAATAAACGTTCCCACTAGAGTGACATTTTGCTCTTCATCCATTGTGACTTTAGCATTACCTTTTTCAATGGATAGCACATCATAGTCGTTTTTGTCGACATTCCATTTGGCTATATATGTGGAATAACTGCCACCAATATAATTGATGAAGTCATAGTTCTTGCCCGTGAATCCGCCAAAGAGTCCGTCATTGATATAGGTACCAGGAATATCCTCCTCCGTACTGCCCAATAGTGAAATCGCAAACTCCAACGATTGATCTTCGGTTTTGCCAATTAGCGCATAAAATCCTTCTTCTTCCAACTTGTTGTAGAATGTAGCATCGGAGATAGTCAGTGTGTGTGTTTGTGTCACTTCGGGTACAGCATACCACAAGTCTATGCTATATGTCACAGCATCAAAACCTGCTACATCAGCAGACAAATACGTCGTATCATTAGATTGCCACACGCGTCCATTAGCCGAAGCTATCTTTATCGTGTCTTGGGTTGTCTTATCTGCAATCAAACAAAAACCAATATTCAGGTTCTTCTCGGTGAAACTGCTGTCCATAGGAACACCAATGATGTCCAACGCTATCTCATACGCATCATTTTGATTCACTAGCATAAAGTCATGCTCCAAATCTGGATAGTATGCCACAGAAGCCGACTTGTCGAATGCTATGTGCACCGTATCTGTAGATACAGGAGGTGTCCATGACAAATGCAAATTGTAGCAGATATTATCCTCTCCTAACATTTCCCCCGTGATGACACAATTGCGATTGGCATCTACAGCTAATGTAAGCGTAACACTCACAGCAGGAATCTTCGTTTGCGTAGCGATATGCTTGAGGTCCATCACGCAATTGGTATATGTACCAGGAGGAATTGAGTCTGCATAGATTGCTCCAGTCAGTTCATATTCATCATTGTTAGCAAAGATATATGCCATTTTGAATAGACTGAGGAAATCAGTATTCAACTCTAAGTCGTGACACACCACATCTATCGTATCAATAGGCGCGGCTGTCACAACCCGTTGATTGGGTTGTGACAGCGCCGTTGATACAGTTAATAGGGATAACGAAAGAATAATAAACCACTTCTTCATACTACCATTTCTTATTGCCAATTATTTTACTTGCACACCCATCACATTGTAGGTTTTGCCTTCGCGAAGGATGAGCATCTGACCATTGGAAATCACTTTGATTGCCTCCTCAGTATCAGGAACTTGCACATCTTCTACATCTGTACTTAACAGATTAACCAAAACAGTATTGGAGATATTGGATGTGTAATCCAAGAAGTCTTTTGTGCGTTTGACAATGACGTTATACGCATATTCGGTAGTGCCTGCTGGCAGGTCTGTGATCGCGCAAGAGGTTTCTTGTACTTCAAGCGTTTTGTATACTTTTTCGATGACAGTACCCGCCTCTGGAACGATGAGTGAGATCTTCACATCATCTATATAGAACTCACCTTGCTCACTCATGAAGGCAATGTGCAAAGGCTTTTCGCCGAAGTCTACGTTATCCAAAATCACGGTGTCAGTGGTGTAAGTATTTGCTTTACCACATGGAACTACTATACCTGCCACTGCTTGAGGCGAGTCGTATTCTTCTACGGCTATTACCCAAATACGTTCACCCGCCAATTTGTTATACGCCTTGAACGATACTTTCACAGCGTTGTTACCTAACTTCATTTTGGGGCTCAACACCAATCCTGCTCTGCCACTAAATTCGTTTGGTCCTTGGCTACCTGCCATACCCACTACCCAACGAGGATACGTGAGCAACCATTCTTGGGTGCTTTGGCCGTGTTCGCTGAGGTTGTGAATCAAATCCCATGAGAATCCAGGGTCCGTAAAAGTACCATCCTTAATGCCACTGAAGTCTTCTTCAATCATTACTACCTCTTGGTTAGCAGTAGTGGTCTTTTCTGTTTGAGAAATGGTCAGTTTGTATGAACCTGCATTATGATTTCCTTCCCAATTTGCCACAAAACTATTCTCCGTAATATCCGTTGCTGGCAACGCTACAGGGGTGATACCTGTGATACCATCCACCCAAACGCTATTACTTGGAGCAGAAATCAAATCGCCCTCTTTTACCTTCACATTGTAGAAGTGTTCCATGGTTGGGTCGATGCCCGATACGAGGCAGAAAGTGTCGGTTACCAACGAATCGGTAATCAACATCTTTGGCATTGCTTGTGTAGCATATTCCAATGTGATATCATCTATGGCAAAAGTGATGCCATATGAACCCTCGCAAGAGAAGCGAACTTGTGTGATATAGTGTCCTACTTCATCACCTTCGAAAACATACATGCCGCCTTTGCTATTCATCCAATAGTTTGGCAACGCAGCAATAGGCTCCCATTCGCCATAAATATCTTTCACTTGTACACCTACCAATGAGAAGTAATACTCTTCTGCTTGCATGCTACTTGGCTTTACCCAAAACGAGATCTTGCTGATTGGAGCTGGCATCTCTGGCGATAAGATATAATCGCCTTCAGCATCGAAGTTAATACCTTGTTTTCCAGAGTTGTAGTCGCCTTTGGTGGTGCACATATCTTGCTCACCATTGGTAGATACATCAATAGTCCAACCCTCAGGATAGCCTGGATTATCTGTATCAATGGACTTGCCATCGGACAGTACGTTGATGCTCTCAAAATCGATGGATACACTACCTGTTTCTTCTTTCTCTGGCATTTCAGTACGCCACAATGAGAAGAGATAACCGTCTATATCTGCTGTAGTGCTGCGCATCCAACTAGCTACAAACTCTGTGGGAGAGTTATTGATAGGGTTGTTGGCATCTACATTGGCAATTTTGTTGCGAACACGCGTAATCTTGATGTCATCCACCAAAATCATACCACCTACAGTAGTGAATTGGAAGATGTTTTTGTCATTGAATGTCGCTTTGTCGGTGGTCCAGGTAAACTCTTGCCACTCGCTTGTCAATGAAAATTCTTTCGTCTCCAAGCGACCTGAGGTGTTGTCGCACAACGCCAAGTCCAGCGATCCTACTGTAGGATTGGCTGTAGCACGGCGAGCACGGAAAGTGATAGTAGCTTCGCCATACAACTCTGCTTCTGGAGTAGAGATATAACCACCATACATGTAACCATAATAGTCATACATAGCAATTGCGGCACAGCCACCTGCCTGATACACGCTATATCCCAACCAGTGTGGAACGTGCGTATATGCAGGGTCCACCTCATACACATAATTAGTACCAGGAGCAATATTCTTGCTATCGGGTTGATCTTCTGTACCCGCAGTAAATAATGAGAAATCCTCCTCTAAAACGACTGTGCTCTCAGGAGCAGCCGTAGCGGTGAGCATAGAAACGGTGGCAGACTTCCCATCAGACTTAAACGCTTGCTTTGCGCTCCAATTGCCATGCAGTTGTGCTGTCATCGTTACAGAAATAGCCAATAAGGCGAGTAAAAAGGTAGATTTTTTCATACGATACAAAATATTAATTATTAATTACTTTTACGCAGATGAGATTAACGCCGCAAAGGTACAAAAAAAAATGCACATGTGCAAACGCCATGTGCATTTTTATTGTATTTACCATAAGTTACTTCACTTGTACACCAGTGGAAGTATATGCTTTTCCATTACGGATGATGACTAATTGCCCATCACGTAGCACTTTTTTTGTGTCTGCTATTGGGATTTGAGTATTCCAGAGACCTGTTGTGGTACCGTCATAAACGATATGAATAGGTACATCGTAGGAATTCACAGCGTTCACCTCTACCTTGAGTTGTCCGTTTACTTTCTCTACAGTAACTGTACCACCGACCATGAGATACAAAGGAGTCAGTAGACCTCCGTTCTCCAGTGTTCCATAGAACGAAGGATATACACTGGTACCCATTACACCTATACTTGCCAACACGGTCATATAGTCTTCTGTATCATCAATGGTATAAGTACCAGGTTGAATAGTTATCTCTTCATCCAATTCCTCACAGAAGAAATAGAGTGCGAAGACATCCGAGCCATCGGTGGCTTTTACCTCGAAATAGCAATCCGAGTTAGAAGACTCAATAGTCATTTTATCCTCCGTCGTATAAGTGCGATCTACTGCACCTGTCTTTGCATCATAATCTAGATGCTTGTTGAACGAAGAAGTCATAGTTACCTCATATTGAACCGCATCGGTCGCGATGAAGGTAACCGTAGCAGTGATGTCGCCATTATCAGCCATTGTAACATCCATGGTACACTTCTCTATAAGATATGGTACTACTTCTCCATTCTCATTCTTGTAGATAGCGGTATAGTCACAAAGGAAATCATATTGACCTTTGCCAAAACGAGAGAATACACCATCGTTCACGAAAGTACCAGCTACTGCTTCATCGGTCAGAGGAGCCAAAGATACATAGAGTGTATTCTCCGCGTTGTAACCAGCCAATTGATAGTAGCCTCCGTTTTCAATCTTATTGATAAATTCGGCTGCAATGTCCACTTTGACGGTATCTGTAGGGGTTGGTACGCAGTGCCATAGTTGCACATCATAGAGCACTGCGTCGTAACCGATAATGTCTGCATCAATAAAGGTAGTGTCACCCACTTGATAAATAGTACCTTGCAAGTCAGCTATATTCACCATCTCGCGATTTGCATAATCGCTGAAGAGGAGCGTATAATTAGGTTCAATATCATCCAAAGTAAAATCGCCACCTAATTCTACACCCACCACATCAATACAAGCATAGAATGGCTCATTATAATTGGCCAACAGCAGTTCATTGCCATTCATTGGATAGTATGCTGTATTAGCCGACTTATCGAAACGGATTGTTACCGTATCGGTAGGAGTTGGGATTTTCTTAACCATATGCACTTTATACACCACATTGTCGGTGCAATGCGATACAATATCTATCACCCATCCATATATTGGATCGTTCGTTACTGTTAGTTCGGCATATACTTGCTCTATTAATTGCTCAGTAATTATATTGGTAAGATAAAACATCACATACTCTTCACCAGCATAACTACCTTCCATCATCATCCCATCATTGATACCAGCGTGAAGATCCCACTCATCATTAGAACCATATAATGAAATCAAACTATAACTCGAAGCACTGCTTTCATCTATTTCAAGATTTTCGAACTCTATTTCTACGGTATCTACAACAGGAAGCGGAGCGAATAAAGATACATTGTATTGAATTGGCTCAGAAGAAACCAATGTCATTTCCACTTGGTATCCCACTGTACCTGCTTCGTTTTTGGTAGCTGTAACCAACATATCCAGCGACTCCAACTCCAATGCTACACCTTTGTACTTCACGCTAGACTCCTCTGAGAAAATATCCAACATCGAGAATGGACCTGTAGCCCATGGTGCAACATATGTCAACGAAAGCTCCATTTGGTCGTTCTTAGCGGTCAGTACAGATACCATCTCTTCTGCATCCCAAACCATATTTGCGTCCTCGATAGTCAGTTCGATTGTATCCCTTGGAGTGATAATTTCTTTGCTCGCTTTCACCACATAAGTATTGCCATCATCACCGATAATAGTGGCATTCAAATTCAGCATATCCATATAATCGCTCACAGAGTCAAGCGTGATAGTCATAGTGACTTTTTCATACTCTACAAACACTTCTCTGAACCATTCATCATAATACCACATATAGGAATTCGATACTTCAAAATCTCTGGTGGTAAATGTTCCTACATAACCATCGTTGTTCTCACCTTTTGGGGCGTACCAGTTCAGTCTGACACCACGTCCTTCTTTATCACCCAGTGCGATATACCAATCGCCATGCAATTCTTCATACTCAGGACCTACATAGAAATCCATGTTCAGCGTGATGGTTTCCCCCCTACCGCCTACTTTTTTTGTTGGCATTGCAGTTGGGGCTTTCTTTGCGCTACCCACCTCTGGACGAACAAAGTTGCGTTGCATAACTGCTTTGTGACGATTTGCTTGCACCTTCTCCATCATTCGATTATCCTGCGTGATTTGTTCTACACCCGTAGGTATAGTTTTCTTATATGCAAAAATAGGGCTTTTAGGCAGAGCGAACATACCTACTGCCACAACAATCGCTATGAACAGAGATAAAATTTTCTTCATACAGACTAATATGTTAAAATGACATAGTTAAATATATATAAAAAAATATCACCCACATTCTGGCGCAGACCTTTCTGTGGGTGATACCATAATTTATTTTACGCGCGCGCCCGTGACGCTATATACCCCATCGTGGCGAAGGATTAACAACTGACCATCAATAATGAGCTTCTTAGCTGCAGGTTTCCCGCTTACCATATCCGAGCAATCGCCCCAGATATTCTCTAAGTCGGTTGTTTGGTCATTCTCATACCACAATATCAAGTTCTCTCCTTTTTCCCAAGGTGTATCCACCTTGTCGCCTAGTTTAAATCCATGCTCTCCAAGCCACTCTGCTGTCACATTCTCCCAAGCCAAAGTGGCACCCTCGGTAGTAGTGTCTGTCAATTGGATAGTAGCATCTATTGGGGCTAAGTCGGAAACTACATAGCATCCCTTGATTTTTGTTTCTGGAGCCTCATATTGGCCTTCGAAGTAATTGTACTTGTCCGAACCTGAGAATCCTATCACACGGTGTACATAAAAACTATCCAATGCGGCTGGTAAACCTATTTCTTCTACGCCTACCAAGCAGTTTTCAATCACAATCGGTCCATCGCCTGTCTCATCCACAGTCAGTTCACCAATCATACCTCCCATCTTTGCCACAATAGCGTTGGATTTAGCGGTCAAACTACCTTCTACATAGCAATTGCTCATTGGTGCACGCTCGCTGTGACCAATCACACCACCAATCTGCTCGCTACCTGTAATAGCTGCATTCACATGCACATGGCTGATTTGCTCGCCGCTACCAGCTGTAGCTACAGCACCACCTACCACTTTGCCTGCTTCTATTGCACCATCAAATGCACATGCTTTCACGTAGGAAGAGGTAGCCAACTGACCTGCCAAACCACCTACACCCTCTGCCAATGGCAATGTGATAGCGGCATCTTTCACCCAACATTGAGTGATGCTGACAAACAGCGAAGCATTACCTGCGATACCACCAAACATACCTTTGTATGCTTCTCCTACTACTTTAGGAGATGTGATTTGTATGTTTTGCAGGGTTGCTGTTACATTTTCTACTTCCATTGAACCATCATCGCCACTCATATTGCCTTGAATCGTATTCACTACTATACCTGCTGGAGTGGATACCTCACCCAACTGCATAACTGGATGTGATATTACCAAATCCTTGATAGTCGCATTATCATTGACAAAAGCAAACAAGCCACTACCATCCAAGTTTACATTCTTGAATTGGTAATTACCGCCGTCCAAGACACCTGTAAATGCTGTCTTCAATCCTGCAAATGGTACGCTCATAAAATCCACATCATTCACCACCAAATAGTGCGCATCTGGCGCATTCTCAATCTTCATAAAATCAGTCATAGAGGTAATCTGATAGGGATCTTCCGCGGTACCAGAACCTTTTAGCGGTTTTTCAGCTAGTGGCAATTGAGTGAAATTCAATGTGTATTGACCTTTTGCATTCGTATAAATAGTCAACAATTGTGGTTCGTTCTGCGAATTCAGTAGGAAAACGGTGTTAATATCGCCACCTTTACTAGCATCTTTGCCATAATCCAGGAGAATATCTCCGTTGGTACTACATACTAGCAGGGCTGTCTCCTTGTCATTCGTGTTCTTTTCGGCATAACGCTTCACTAGTACCATGTACTCGCGCGCAGCGTCCGTGTTGAATACCATTGGATTCAGAGCGTCCGCACTCACATACACATTCGCAGCCTCAATGCGTGGACCAAGATTAATCTTCTCATAGTGGTTAAACGAACCATCCTTGTTCAGCCATGCTAATTTCTGCGATACGGTACCATCTTGTTCGTTGTCGCCTTGCAGCAGTGCCACCACATACTGATACGAATCACCTACCGGATAGCGATCTATATTCTGCGATACGGCTTTGCCATCCTCCAAATAGATGGATATTTCAGACTCTACTGTGCATGATGGAACATTCACAAACAAGAACTCACCATCATACTCCTCTTTGATAAACATCCATTGATCCTCTTGACCTGCTATAGGGTTCATATGAACGCTTGATAGCACGTTCTCCGCAATAGTACCCACTTTTTGACCAGCTACGTCATACAGATAGTACGACTTTACCGACCCATCGCTATCCAAATCATATTTTTCCATAGTCACTACATACGCTGGTGTGTTACCGCCGTTGTAGTTCATGATAATATCCCCATCAAATCCTAGACCACCTAACAATGGGAAGGTGTATAGCAACTTCTCATTGGCATCTTGCACCACAGGAATCTTGGTCGTGTGCACGGTGTCGAATTTCTGATTGAGGTAGGTGATTACCAGATGGTTGTTGTCACTAACCACAGGATCTTGATCCAATGGTGTACCTGGAACAAAATAGGGCTTCTCATATTGTGTCGTCACATAGTTGATATACGCACCATTCTTCACCATGAAGACTGGGAACAAATCGTTCAATGCCGCAATATTGCTATATGGAATAGCAAAGGTGTGCTTCAACTCAGGACGGTCTGGTGATGCATACGATGCCTTGGTATAGGTGTCAAAATACTGCATACCAGATGCGGTGTTTGCACTATCACGACGGAAAATAACCGTATAATTCTCGTTGTATTCGCCTAGGTTTTTAGATATTACCATGTTGCCAGGCATCTCGCATACGGGCTGTGTGCTGACACTATCGCTATAGATGGAATAGACACGGTTGAAGTATTTATTCACATATTGCTTCGTATTCGCAGTGATGAATAGCATCAACTCATAGTTGTTGTCAATGTTGAAGAACTTCTTTGTCACGAAACTCTTCACTTGCAAATCGCGCACTCCCGTCACATTTTCATCTGCAATCACTAGTGAGTCGGCTATCTGACCCATCAATTGCTTCTTGGAGTCATATACCTTCAAATCCACAAAGGTATAAAAACCATACTTCGTCGTAAAATCTGCAGTATATGTCCACATCTCGCCATCTGGACCATTCAAAAAACCGAAACTATCAGTAGGACCTAATTGCATTGTTGGCTCCTGTGCTGACACCTGCATACCTATCAGCATCATCATAATGCTGATACATGTAAAAATCTTTTTCATTTACTTAATAATATTTAATTCTAACGATTACCTTAAATGCTTAGACCAAAAATGCCTAAATATAGCGCACAAAGGTACTGCTTTTTTTTTATATATACAAGAAGTGAATAAAAAATATGCCAATAATTCACCCAAATTTTTGCAAATACACAAAGAAAGTTGTACCTTTTTCGGATGTTTGGAAAGATATTTTTCCACCACTACCCTCTACAATATTCTTGGAAATAGGGAGTCCTAAGCCAGCACCTGTGTTTTTAGTAGTGAAATTGGGAACAAAGACTTTTTCTTGCATTTCCTTTGGAATACCAGGACCATTGTCCGAGAATGATATCTTTATCCATTGTTTTGTAGTATCTAACTCATTTTTTATTATTGACTTGGAATTCGCAGATTTTAAAATGATAATGATATCGCTATTGGGTCTTCCTTCCATAGCCTGCAAAGCATTGCGTACAATATTGGTGAACACCTGTGTGATTTGATCTGCATCAGCAATTGCAATAACTCCAGATTCAGGGCCAACGTAACGAATAGGTATATTATCTTGATTATTGCTCATAAGCGCAACAAAAGCAAATAATTTGGCTGCCACATCCACTTCTGTAGGTTTTACTTCTGGCATCTTGGCAAACGAAGAAAAAGATTGAGCAATATGACTAAGGGTATCTATTTGGTCAATGAGCAATTGCGTAGACTCGTTGAAATATTCTTCAAATCGCTCGGTTCCCTTGGTACGTTGTAATTGCTGCAAGGTAAGTTTCATCGGAGTAAGTGGATTATTGATTTCGTGTGCCACCTGACGGGCCATTGTACGCCAAGCCATTTCACGTTCGCTGCGAGCTAAGCGTTCGGTGGAATCAGCCAATGCATCCATCATTTGATTATAATGTCCAACCATCTCTCCGAATTCGTCGGAATACGGATAATGGATATGTTGTCCTGCTTTGTTATCTTGAAGTTGGGTAGTTACCATACTCAAGGAAGACGTTACGCGATTGGATACAATCCACACTACAATAATTGACCCGATAAGCAATAGGATATACAATGGTAAGAGCTTCAGAATGAATCCTTGTAAATGCGCGGCCATCTCTTCTTGGGAAATGAAACTAGGCAAAGCAATATAGCCCATCTGGGTATAATTACCATTTATAAATTCAGTGTAAGCCGACAGATACCGCACATTGCCAATATGATCGTATTGTACTAGTTTTTTTGCATCAGAAAAAAATACTTCAGGTGCAATATATGGAGGAAGAATTCCTTTTTCAAAAAGTTGAGGGGTGGATGTACCTATTAACCGACCATGCAAATCATAGACATGGATATCAGTTTCATACGCGAAACTCATATCACGAAGGTCGATATTTAGTGCTGACGTATTGGAAGGAGAAAGATTCATATCCCAAAAGTACATATTTTGCAATGCCATTTGTACATACTGAGCCTTTTTGCCTAATCGCAGTTGCTGCGTTTCGATGAATACACGTTGGGAATGTTCGATCGATACCAAAAAGATTGATAGTAAGATTACCATCACAGTAGGCGTAAGAACGATTTGGAACTTACCACCTAAACGCATATGACGGAACCCCTGATAGCGTATCAAACTACCAATAGCAATAATGAGCAAGATAGCTATCATTGTGAATACTATCACATAGTATGCTCTGATTTTGATGCGAGAAAAGGTAGTGTTCTGCTTATCTACAGCCAATAATGATTGGTATGAGAAACTTTCAATCACTTCATATTGACTGCTTTGTTGCTCCATTTCTTCTTTGGACAATTCTTCAAGTGAGAAAAGATATGCACCATCGTTAGAAAAAATAGGGATAACGTGGTTTTGGGATTGATTCAATCGTAGATTCCAGTGCTCTTTTCCTCGGAATGGAGGAATAAAACCATTATGCAATTGTGTACTCGTAAGTGCATAGTTGTATTTTATAGGGATAGCAACAACTATCTGATAATCTCCCACTTTTACCCGATGGCATATACCAACTGCATTGTCCCATTGCATGTATTGCCATTTATCGTAGATATATTGTATTGAGCGATTGGAAGCACTAAGCCATGAATTAGACCAATAAACAAGTTGCTTGCCTTTGTAAACATAAAAAATGATGCTATTATCAGCATGCGTATGATGCCATATCGAATCGAAATTATTATTTAGGATTGCCTCTTTGAGATGTTCGGTTAGCACCTCAGCCTTCTGCTGCTGCTCCTGCAAGGTACGCTGAAGGCGACGCGCATTCGCATCAAAACTATTGCATGACGAGAAAGCAATCATGCAAAGTAAAAGTAGCAATATGCTAATACGATTTTTCACGCTGCAAAGATACAAAAATATTTACAAATTACCAAATTTATGATATACAATTTGTTTTTTTGAAACAAATAGCACTAAGGTTTGCATATTTCAGAAAAATGTAGTACTTTTGCAGGTCAATAGAAATTATAGATTGTAAATGGTAAATATCTTCACATCCTTGCTTTTGGGTTTCTTGATGATTCTTGACCCATGCACGCTCTTTACGAGCATTGCTGCTATTGGGTACATTGATAAAGAAATCAATAACCGCCGCAAAGTGCTGCTCAACGGACTGATGTTCGTGTTGGGCAAGTTGGCTACTTATACGCTCTTAGCGATACCTTTTATTATGGGAGCACGCACAGAGGGTATCAAGCATTTCCTACATCTGTGGGGCGAACCTCTCTTGGCGGCCTTTATGCTCATTTGTGGTGTGCTACTACTCTTCACAGGTCATCATCACCACGAACACGACCACGGAGTGAGCAAGTGGCTGAAGAATGTGGATAGCCAGAGTAGCGGTTTCTGGTCGTTTATGTTGGGTATCTTTTTTGCTATTGCATTTTGTCCCCACCGTTTAGTATATTTCTTCACGATGATTGACATAGCCATCACCCTACCCTTCTCATGGAACTGGATCTTACCTATCGTTTTTGGTTTAGGAACGGGATTGCCTATTATGATTATCGCATGGCTGATTTCGTATAGCGCAATGTCTATCAATACACTCACTAGCAAACTCCATTCGATAGAAAAATGGATACGCTACATATCTGCCGCTTTGTTTATCGGCTTTGGAATATACCTCTGCGTGCATATCTTCTCTCACGGACACGACCACGAATGTGGGCATGAATGCAGTCATGAACATTGTGAGGCGCAAAGTGCTCAATTAGAGGTTATAGACACCCAATGCGCATGAGTTCACCTAACTTCCGCTTCAAACAGTTCACCGTATGGCATGACCGCTGTGCCATGAAAGTGGGCACCGATGGTGTCCTACTTGGCGCATGGTGCCCTTTGCCATCCCAAAAGCCTAATCGCGTGCGCGTGTTGGACATAGGTGTGGGGAGTGGATTGATTGCACTGATGATAGCACAACGATTACACCTAAGAGGAGACATATTCTCCGTTTTGGGAATAGATATCGATCGCGATGCGGTGGAGCAAAGTCACATCAATTTTCAACAATCACCATGGGCAGACAGTCTAACGAGCCAAGCATGCCGATTACAAGACATGCCCGCAGAACAAGCATTTGACTTGATTGTCAGCAACCCACCCTACTTCCAAGACAGTCTGAAGAACCCTAACGCACAGCGTGCCACGGCACGCCATACCGATACGCTGAGTTATACGGAACTCATCCAACATGCAGCACGTCTGTTAAATACAAACGGTACGTTAGCATTAGTTTTGCCTTTCGAGGCGAAGGAAGATATATTGGCATTGGCAGAGTCACATGCTCTCTATCCTACCCACATCACTCATGTGTATAGCAAACCTGGCAAACCAGCCAAACGCCTGCTCATTGCCTTCTCCCCAATATCCAACCCCCAATATCCTATACCCAAAACAATGTACATTGAATCGGAAACTTCCCCTCGCAGCGAGGAATATAAGACATTAACAGAAGAGTTTTATCTATAATCCTAAAAAAAAAGACTGCCGAAGCAGTCTTTTTTCTTGTAATGTATGGTACTTATTTGGTTCCAAAATAGAATGCTATATACAAGTTAGCACCAATATTATCAGTTCCGAAGTGGAAACCATGGTTAGAAGGAGCCACCAACTCGGTATGAGTGGTATGCGCTTCAGTAAGTGTATTCCAGCCTTCGTAAACCTCAGCACGTGCAGGATTGATTTCATAGTAAATACCAAGATTTACATTTGCGCCTAAAGCAATTTTAGGAGCGACAAACCACTCTACCCCAATGCTGCCATACGCACCCACTGCATGTATTAAGTCAGCAGAGTGAATTGATAATGGACGTGCACTAGGCAAGTAAGGAACAACTGATTGATACAAACTAGGGTCACTGATTGATGGGTTTTGGTTCATCTCTGTAATTGCATTACCATATGCAAAATTCATTGATGAAGAACCACATGCATAGTTAAGCCCACCTCCAAAGACACCTTGTACAGCACGTTTGCCAAGACGATATTCTACGCCAAGTGCGAAACTTCCTGAAAAAGATTTGTATCCAATTTGGTCGATAACCTTAGCATTGCTCAAAGGTTCAATCATTAGTGCAGCATCATCTTGTACATATTGATTATACTTCTTAGCAAACAAACCAAATCCCAAGTTAGCACGAATAGCCAAATTGTCGGTAAGCATATATGTACCCATGATAGATACCAATGAATTGGGCAATTCTTGACCAAGCAATGGTTCACCAGCCCAATCATCGAGAGCATTATCAACATTTCCGTTGAACATATTGCCTACGAATGTAGCAATAGGATCTAAAGAAAATCCGATAGACATATCTCCTTGAGCAGGCAACCAAGAAGAATAATCCTTGTTAGCTCGCTCTTCTGGCGAAGGCTTATTAGCCCCGTCAGCGAAGGCTGCTGTCGCTACCAAGAGCGACAGAGCCAACGTGAATATCTTGTTGAATTTCATAGCGATACAAATATTATAATTGTTATACCTCTATTAACTTCAAATTAGTCATCAATTGTATGGTCAAGAATTGAATACCAATCATAGTTGCCCCAACCATCTGGTGTAGGAGAATTTGGATTAAACAACAACTTAGCTGTTTTCTTAATTTCCACAGCACCACTAGTAGCTGTTTCAGCCTCATTGAATGCAACACCAGTGTATTTACCTGAAATAGTCTTAACCGTATTTTCTGCTGGGTCTGGATAGTGTTTAAAGTCATTTACTTCAGGATAACCATCAAGTGTACTTGGGTGCTTCAAGCTGATTGATACTGTGAAATTATCACCATCTTCTACCTTTTGAGCAAATGGCACATTTGAGAGTGTAATAGCTTGTCCAGACACCAAGATATCAAATGTTTTAGTTTCGTATCCACGTGCCAATGTAACAGTTGCCATTACACCATTGCCAGCAGCAGTCCAATCAGCTTCGTGGCTACCAGATGTAGTAGTTTCAATTGCTTTTTGAGCATACAATTTAAATGTAGCTTTTCCCTCAGCATCTTTTTGTTTGTACCAACCCAACAAGTTATGGCTTGGCCACTCTGCTGGTGCTCCATCTGGATTAAATTTATAGTAAGCTGTACCTTTATTATTCCAAGCATTGTCGTTGAGAGTTACATAATGGGAGTATTCACCAGCAATCTTCATTGGAGTAGGAGAAGTGACGTGATAGTAGTGAACGAAATCATCCACATTGAGTAACAGAGGAGTAACAATAATGTTAGGCTCTTGATCACCAAACTCACGATATACTACGCAATCATATGCTCCATCAGCGTCTGTAAGCAACACCATCTCAAATGGCTCAGAAGCACCTGGTAATGTATATCTTACTTCGATTTTTTCGTTCGCATAAGGTGCATATGCTCCTTTCCAGAATCCAGTTTCCTCAGCAAGCATAATCGTACCTGTTACTGATTTATCTTTGTTGGAATACTTTGCATCGAATTGTTGCCAGCCTAAGAGTTTGTCCGTATATGTATCAGGATCAGTACCCTTTGGATCAAACTTAAAGTAGTAAGTTCCCAAATCATTCCAAGCAGCATCAGCAGCTTTGATAGGATCTTGTGCTACGTATGTACCTTCCAATGTTTTGGTTTTACCATGATCACGATAGTGTACGAAATCATCAACAGTTACATTATCAGCAGAAACCGCTAATTTATACTCATCTTGTGCGTCTTTCAAAGGCAATTTTACAGAGAATGAGCCATCATTCTTAACTGGAACTTGGAACTCTAAGCCAGGTAATTCAACAGCAGTAACAGTTACAACCTCATTAGTTGCAGCTTTGTAACTACCTTTCGCATACGAATCCTCTTTTGCGAACATTGCTTTACCAGTTGCTGTAGCAGAATACTTATATTCTTCTACTACAACCCAAGCTGCGAGGTTCTCGTACCATGGTGTAGGAGTTGTGTTAGGATTGAACTTATAGTAGTAAGCCCACTTGTTGTTCCATTCTGCATCCTTATCTTCAACATCCTCATACATATAATATTTACCAGCAATTTCTTCTACACCTTTCTTAGTATAGTGTTGGAAATATTCAACTTCTGTATCCAACAATTCTATTGAATAAGATTCGTATTTGCTCTTAGCCTCTTTAGCAGGGATAGCTACAGATACTGTACCATCTGCTTTAACAGGCACAACGAATGCTTTATTATCACCATCAGGATAGTTGACATATGCAATAGCACGATGACCTTCTGCACCCTTGTACTCACCAACAGCCAATGCACTCTCTTTAGCGAGGTAAATCTTTGCAGTTAAAGTTACAGTTGCATTGTAATCTTCTTTTAGAACCCAACCTGCAAGGTCTGATGACCAAGTATCAGGAGTAGAAGCAGGAGTGAAAGTGAAATAGAAATCACCTAATTGATTCCACTCCGCATCTGAAGCACGTAATTTCTCTTTGAGGTTATAAGAACCTTCTTTGATTACGATTGATTTTGCAACAGACTCGTAGTGTGTGAATGCAATAGCTGCTGGTTGAATCAATTCCACAGTCCAACTTGCGTCAGGTTTAACACCTTCTTGCTCTATAGGAATCTCCAATTCGAATGTACCATCTGCTTGTGTCAATACAGCAAAGGCTTTATTATAAGGATAAACATCTCCACTAACAAGAACGCTTTGAGCAGATGTAGTATACGAACCCACAGCATAAGCATCCTCTTGCGCTAATTTGACAGAACCAGTCAATTTGATGGTAGCGGTCATATCAGCAAATGCTTGTTCGCCAAATACCCAACCTGCCAAATCATCATTCCATGCTGGAGGAAGCACTTCATCAACGATACCATTGTTGTAGCCAGGAACAAATTTCAATGGGCATTCACCGATTGAGCATTCTACGCCTTCTATTACTTCAGCAACATCATAGATATTAGCACCTGCAACCCAATCTGTACGCAACTTATATGCACCAGCCACTTTTACAGATTTACCAGTAACGTCGGTATAATGAACAAATGCAGCATCAGCAGAAGGAACAACTGTAGCGTCTTCGATACAGAAACCTTTGCGCAAATTCTTGATAGGCAAATTCAAAGTGAAGATACCGTTCTTATCGGTAGTGCAACCATAAGTGAAAGATGAAGCGTTAGAATAACCTTGCTCTTCTACATCTTCGCCATCTTTGATTGTGATTTCGATAGTACAATCAGCAGCAGGTTTGTATGCACCAGTATGATAACTTACCTCGTAAGGCAATAAGAGTTTACCAGTGAATACAGCTGTTTCTGAATAATCTTTCATGTCAATGATAGTATAGTCATAGCGCAAGTCAGCTTCCTCACCGATATGATTGCTACCAGGCATCAATGTAGGAAGTGAAGCAATCGCAGCAGGAGTTTCAAATTTGCACATACGTACCTCAAATACAGGCTTACCGTTCTCCATTTTGAGGTATGTAGCACGCTCTGCTGTAAACTCCTCATAGCGCAATGTTGCGCCAGAAATACCCTCTGACTTTACAGGAACTTCGATGGAGAAGTTACCTAATGAGTCAACTACACCAGTAAAGATCTTGTTACCTTGCGCACCTGCTTGATAACTTGACATAGGAATCTCTACGTAAATCTTGCGACCTACAGCAGGCAAGATTCGCTCTGCTACATAGTCATCAGATAAAGTGTCTTGACCAAGGCTATAAGTCACGCGACCTGTAACCAAAGCTTTCTCTTGCAAACTACCGAAATCTAATTCGGACTGTTCGCGTTCGCATCCAACCAACCCAATAAATAGGGCTGCGATGAATAAATAAACAAATTTCTGTTTCATACGATTTGTCAATTTAAAGTGAATATTTAAGTTAATTTATTGGTTTTAACATTTTTTATGGTGGCAAAGATACTACTTTTTTTTCATACACACAAGCATATATGTTTTAAAACATATAAATTGCGTATTTTTTAGTTTAAAATATCACTAATAGCAATCTACCTGTGTAGCTACGGCTTTTTCTTCGCCCTCTTGGGTGAGGATATAGCATGCACTGCGAGTGGTATAAATATCCTCCGTTTGATTAGGATGCCCTGTCCACCCTTCACCGTTTTTGAAAATGATATTCAATTCCTTGCCCTCATAAGCAAAGACATACCAATCGCCTTGTTTTTTTGCCACATGTTCGTAGTCCTCTATGCCATCGCCCCAAATCCATACGTAGATTGTTTCCTTCCAAGTATCTGGTACTTTAGCTTTCACAACAATACCCTGCTTTTGAACAAACGTGATACTATCCACATCAGCTACACTATAGACCACGCTTTTCCCGTTTCTCCATACGAGCATATCGGTGAGCATCAAGTCATCATCCTCTATCTCAGGATTATCATTCGTATTATCTTCCTCATCATCGTCGCCCCCAGTATTATCCTCTGGGATTGCCCAATTATTTTCATTTAGCCATTGAGCATAACTGCGCAGACGATTAGTTACCTTTGTCACACGATTGCTGAAATCATTGTTGCCATAATCGGGCCAACGTTGGTAATCCGCTTGTACGGCAGAAGCGATGAGAT
>JAGALP010000029.1 GCA_017625155.1 Paludibacteraceae bacterium | reverse complement strand
CGCAGTAAATCATTCAGCAAGCAATCAGATACCAGAAGGAACTTGTTCCAAGTAAGCATCGTACCAGGCAATCTTCGGACCTGCCCAGCCGATATCTTGTACTGTCACGTACTGTCCTGCTTGACCTTCTGGCTTTGCAATTTTGTTTCCGTCCTTACCGATCAAGAAATCTCCTTCGGTGAACACTGAAATAACAGGCTGAGACTGCTTTCCACCGCTAACGATCTGCGTCGTGGAGATGAGGTAAGTAATAGGCTCATCGCTCCATTTTGCATACCATTTGCCTGTGCCAATGTTACCATTGAACTGTTGGTTGGTTGCTTGCTGTAACTGACGACGAGAGTTCGCATCGTTGTAGCCGGCTGCTCCATAAGAGGCCATCATTTCACGATACGCGCGAGAATCAGACCAAGAGGTCAAGTAATCACCTTCTATCGTCATACTTTCTGTTGAGTACTGCCAAGAGGTGCCGATTTTGCGCGAATGGATACAAGCAGCAGCCACTACGGTTGTATCTTCACCATAGACAGAAATAGGATAGACAACGAGGTCGCCGTTTTTATTCTTACCGAATTTCAGAGGTCCACTGCCTGGGTTATCCGTATCGAGAATGAGTGATACACTCATGCATACATTCTTATTCGACGAAAAATCAGCAGGAGAAACAACGAATAGGAAGGTCAACTCATCTCCTGCCATTAAGCGGTTCGAGTTGTTCTGAAGAAGGATTTCTGCCGCCACGTCGAAATCCTCAATTCCTTCTTCTGATATGGTAGTCGCACACAATCCCTGAAAAGATGCAGCATTCATTTTTGCCCATTCGATTTTTTCTTCGAAAGATGCATCACCGATAGAAGGAAGACTACCTTTTGAAATTGGATAGGCAGAAGGAATAACACCTTCGAAACCTTTCGGCACATACACCCAACGGCGGAACTCTTTCTTCATGACTTCACTCATGAAAGCACGACGAGTGATTTCTCCTGCCTGCAAACCCTGCCGAGAGTGGTCAAGAACCGTCTTAAACGCCTCGTAGAATTTTTGCGCGGGTGCCATTTTTGCACGCTGCAAAATCTGATTGGCAGTCTTCGGGTTGGCAACTTCCAGGACCTTGTCATAGACTGCCGATTCGTTTGATTTGCCGTATATACGGCGATAGGTAGTATTTCCAATGCTACCCCTCACGCGACCTATCGCGCCATGATAAATTGTACCCATAGAAATTTGGTTTTAAGTTTTTTTGGCAAAATCGCCACGACAAAGATAAGAAGAAATTCTCGGAATTTTGCCGAAGGATGCCCGAAGGATGCCCGAACGATGCCCGAAAGACTGCCGAAATTTAACATTTCGGTGGTCGAAATGTTAATTTTGTGTTAAAAGGGCGCAAGTGGCACTTTTAACAATTCTTTTCGTTTTTTTAACATTATAAGTTGGGGGGCGCGGCTGGCGAGCGAGCGGGCGGCGGCGGCGGGACGGGCGCGGAAAGTGGCGGCATATGCCGTGTTTACCTCAGGAGTTGAAGATGTTGCTCCAAAGAAGACTCTGAAATCTTCAATCGTCCAAGCACTTTGGG
>JAGALP010000028.1 GCA_017625155.1 Paludibacteraceae bacterium | reverse complement strand
TACTTCGTCGGTTTCTACGTCCTGTTGCTGTTTGATATTGTGCTCTGCATACAGGTAGAGAACCTGACGGCCATCACCGCCAGTGAGCAGACGATGGCAGCCTATCTGCAAAACTCGTTCTTCTCGGCAGGCTATCTGATGGCAGCGAGCATCGTGGCGTTGAAATGCCTGAACCTCGTGCCCGACCTTGCGGCATGGATGATACCAGAGGGCGACACCGCCTTCTCAACCCGAAACTTCGGCGAGGGCGTGGCACAACAAGCCAAGATGACGGCTACGGGAACCATGGCGACCGTGATGAGATAACATGTGAGTGTGCGGTGAGTCACCGCACCTCCTATTGAAACAAATAAAAGTAACCATCAAGAAAAATGAAAGCAAAAAATGAAATTGAGCGTTGGCTCAAAGATGAGAAATTCATGGCGTTTGCCAACAAGCGTGCAAAGGAAGAGTTTTTCAATTCCGAAAACAACTACATCGACCCACAGTATGAGGAGATGGCAGAAGGCTTTGAGGATAACGACGAGTATGTAGTGCCTATGGTAGATTACCTGAGTTATCGCTTGCATCGTGCCAAAATCTACAGAAATCGACGGAGACGTGAACGTGACATCTGGTGGGTGTGGATCCAACTGAAATACGAAGGCATCTACGTAGAGGCTTGCATCAAGTATTACGCCAAACTGGTGGAAGAAGTTGAGAAGGACATATACACCATCCTGCACCGTGAATATGTGAGAATGAAGAGAAATCAGACCTCAAACAAGCAGTAACGTATGGTAATCAAGAACTTAGAAAACAAAATCAAGCTGGTGGGCATCATCTGCTCTGCGTTCCTCATGGGCTGCATCATCATCTCGGTGTCGAGCATCTGGACGGCGCGCTGCATGGTGACGGACGCGCAGCAAAAGGTGTATGTATTGGACGGCAACGTGCCCATACTGGTGAACCGCACCACGATGGAGGAAACGCTGGATGTGGAGGCAAAGAGCCATATCGAGATGTTCCACCATTACTTCTTTACGCTTGCTCCCGATGACAAGTACATCCGCTATTCGATGGAGAAGGCGATGTATTTGGTCGATGAAACTGGTTTGGCGCAGTACAATACGCTGAAGGAAAAGGGCTTTTACAACAATATCATGGGTACGAGTGCCGTGTTCAGCATCTTTTGCGACAGCATCAAGTTCAACAAGGAGAAGATGGAGTTCACCTACTACGGTAGGCAAAGGATAGAGCGAAGGAGCAATATTCTGATGCGTGAATTGGTGACGGCGGGACAGGTGAAGCGCGTGCCGAGGACGGAGAACAATCCTCATGGACTGCTCATCACGAACTGGAGAACCTTGCTCAACAAGGATATTGAGCAGAAGTCGAAGTCAAACTTCTAATATCCTAGCGGTATGAGTGTAAAAGGAATCAGACGGATGCTTGTGGGCGAGGATATGCCCGACAAGAACGACCCCAAGTACAAGAAGCGGTATGAGAAGGAGGTGGCGGCAGGGCGCAAGTTTGCCAAGACCGCGAGGATAGACCGTGCGGCGGCTAAGGTGCAAGGCTTTGCCAATGCCCACAAGACGCTGTTTCTCGTCATCGTCTTCGGCTTTGTCGCCACGTGCTTCGGCATCAACATCTACAGGATGGTGCGGTATTACGGTCATCGGACGGAGGCTGCAAGTGCCATCGAGCGGCAGGAAGGGCGCATGAAGCAGATGATGAATGCAGCCCATTGCATCACTCCTCCCGTGACGCATCGAACCAACGAGGAGAATCGAGACAAGTCAGTAACATCAAAATCAGACAGCGATGAGAATAACAGATAAGATAAACTTCCGTCAGCCGAAGTACATGCTGCCAGCCATCGTGTACATCCCGTTGATTGCCACAGGCTATTTTGTCTTTGACATGTTCAATACGGAGGTGGCGGAAACGCAGGACAAGAACCTGCAGACCACCGAGTTTCTGAACCCCAACCTGCCCGGAGCGCAGATTAAGAATGGTGACGGCATCGGTGGCAAGTATGAGAACATGGCGAAGTCGTATGGTCGCATAGCAGACTATTCGGCTGTTGATAACATTGAGCGTGACAACGAAGAAGAGAAAGAAGCGTATGAATCCAAGTACACAGAAGAAGACCTTGCGGAACTCGTCCGTCAGGCAGAAGAGAAGGACGATGCAGCCGAAGTGGCCGATGCCAAGGCGCGAGAAGCGGAAGCACTCGAAGCACTCAACAAGGCACTCGCCGAAGCGAGGCTGAGAGGACAGGCGGCAGTTGCCCCCGTGGCCCAGGATACCACACAGGCTGGGCCTCCCAAGGAGCAGATTGAGGTGAAAGGTCAGATTGCCGAGGACAGCAAGGCGGTGAAGGCACTGGACGAGGAGGACAAGGCACAGGAGGTGGTGAAGAAGGTGAAGGTGACTTCGGACTATTTCAACACCCTGACGCAGAACGAGCATGAGCCAAAGCTCATCAAGGCCATCATTGACGAGGACGTGAAGGCTACGGACGGGTCGAGGGTGCGGCTGAGACTGTTGGACGATATTGAGATTGGTGAGACCGTGGTGAAGAAAGGGTCGTACCTCTATGCCACCATGAGCGGTTTCGGTTCGCAGCGAGTGAAGGGTAGCATCAACTCCATCCTTGTGGATGACGAGCTGATAAAGGTTTCGCTTTCGCTTTATGACACGGACGGACTGGAGGGACTGTATGTCCCCGGCAGCCAGTTCCGTGAGACCACGAAAGATGTGGCGAGCGGTGCTATGCAGAGCAACATGAACATCGACCAGAGTGGAGCGAACAACAGTTTCTCGCAATGGGGAATGCAAGCCGTGACCAATGCCTACCAGAAGACAAGCAATGCCATCAGCAAGGCTATCAAGAAGAACAAAGTGAAGCTGAAGTATGGGACGTTTGTTTACCTTGTAAATGGGAAAGAGAAAAGGAAATAGACACTGCCCGACAACGGAATTGTCGGGAACGGTGGCTCATAGAGTATAAACATCAAAAAATCAACTAATATGAATTGTTTTCAGAAAATGAATGTCTGTGCATTGCTTTCGCTGAGCGTGCTTTCAGCCAAGGCGCAGACCACCTACATGGAGATGGAGCAGCTGACGGTCAACGACCAAGTGACCACCGTCATCACCGCCTCCGAACCCATCCGCTTTGTCGATATATCCACAGACAAGGTGGTGGGCGACCAACCCATCAACAACACCATCCGCCTGAAGCCGAAGGACAACGTGTATGCCGACGGTGAGGTGTTGGCGATAGTGACAATCGTGACGGAACGCTACCGCACGCAGTATGCACTGCTCTATACCACGAGGATGCAGGAGGCAGTAACCGATAAGGAAATAGAATGCTCGGAGCGCAATGCCTACAACAATCCCGCTGTAAGCCTGTCCACTGCCGACATGACCAAGTATGCACGTCAGATATGGTCATCGTCTGCCAAATACCGCAACGTGGCGACGAAGATGCACCGCATGGTAATGCGCCTGAACAACATCTACAGCGTGGGCGAATATTTCTTCATCGACTTCTCCGTGGAGAACAAGACCAACATCCGCTTCGACATCGACGAGATGCGCATCAAACTATCGGACAAGAAGCAGAGCAAGGCTACCAATGCGCAGATAGTGGAACTGACCCCATCTCTTGTGTTGGACGATGCGAAGACCTTCAAGTATGGCTATCGCAACGTGATTGTGGTGAAGAAGATGACCTTCCCCAACGACAAGGTGCTGACCATCGAGCTGTCGGAAAAACAGATAAGTGGACGCACCATCTCGCTCAGCATCGACTATGAGGATGTGCTGTCTGCCGATTCGTTTAACCATATACTGTTGGAGGAGGAATAATGAGAATTAGGAATGAGGAATTAGGAGTGAGGAATTGGCTTGTGCATACCTTACTCGTTGTCATCTGTTTTATGGCAAGCATGACTCCGGCAATGGCGCAGCAGAATAGCGACCGCATATCCTTGGGGTTCGGATGCCTGTATGAGCGAGGACTGGACGTGACGCTGTCCTACGAGTATGAGACGAAGTACCACAATGCGTGGGAGTATTTTGCAAACGGATATATCAAGTGGAACGAGTGCGCATCGTGCGGTCATGTCTGTCCTGAGAGTTTTTGGAACAACTACCGCAGTTATGGTTTCGGCTTTGCCTATAAGCCCTGTGTGGCAAGAGGACGCAACCACCATGGCAACATGCGCATAGGAGCATCGGCAGGTAGCGATACTGACAGGTTCTTGGGTGGCATCCACCTCGGCTATGAGCAAAACTATACACTCAGACACGGCTGGAAGCTCTTCTGGCAGGTGAAGACCGATGTGATGATCAAGGGTGAAGACCTGTTCAGAACGGGTATTGTCCTGGGTGTGAAACTTCCTGTAAAATGACTATGCGTATGAAGAAACTGTTTTCAATCTTGGCAGTTGCGGCAACGGTGTTGCTGACTGCCTGTGACGAGCATCAGGACTTTCCCGACACAGCCATGAAGGTCACCCATATCTTGACCACTGACGGCAAGGTGATGCCCTACGAAACCTACGAGCAATCGTGCAAGCAAGCCATTGCAGTGGTGTTCAACGTCAATCAGAGGGAAGAAATGGAGGGAAACGGATATGCCGTCTATCTGTGGGACATCGCTCCCGAAGCCTTTGCTGACAGTATCGGTGTGGAACAGGACACATCCTGTGACCTCACCGCCTACGACGGCAACAAGAACACTTTTGCCCTTTATGGCACGACCGATGTGAAGTCGCCTTTGGCTGAGCGTGTCTTCGACATGTGGCGTTACGGGCAAAGTGCCTATATCCCCAGTGTGGCACAGATGCGTCTGCTCTATCATGCCAAGGACATCATCAACCCATACATCCTGAAATGCGGCGGCACACCTATCCCCGATGAGGATGATGACTGTTGGTATTGGACTTCAACGGAGGTAGAAGGACAAGCGACCGCCAAGGCATGGCTTTACTCACTGGGAAGCGGTGCCATACAGGAGACTCCCAAGTGGCAGCCGCATAAGGCGAGACCCATCATCACGATTATGGATTAGCCCATATACAGACATCGAGTATCACCCGTATCATCATCAAAGTACAACAATTAAAAAAGAAAAAGCATGAAAAAGAATTTGTTTCTAATGTTGGGACTTGGAGCCATGCTCCTCACGTCCTGTGACCAAGACATCGTCAATGAGATTTACCTGCCCGGTGGCGGAGGTTCTGTGGTCGTGACCGACAGCACATCAACCAAGCAGCTTCAGGTATTCACCAATCTGGAGATGCTGCAACCTGCCGTTTCCACACGAGCCGTTGACAACCAGTGGGAACTCAATGATATGATTGGCATCTCTTCCACAGGGATGATCAACAATATGAAGTTCACCCGAAGCGGCGGCACGAATCAGTTTGTGTCAGCCAACAAGGTGTTTTTCACGGACACAGACACTCACACCTTCAATGCCTACTATCCCTATACGGCAAATCCTACCAACGACCTCATAGAGTTCCAAGTGCCGGAGGCAGCTGTACAGAGTGAGCAGAAGGTCAATGATTTTCTGTTTGCCAGTGGAGCGGCATCATACGCCAATCCGAGCCTTACATTGAACTTCACCCATCAGATGGTGCGTGTCATCATCAAGGTCTATACCTCACCAGAATACGGTTTCACCACCAATGATTTTGCAGGAAGCCTACTCACGTTCGTCGGTTATTTTGACAGCGGTACTTTCAACATCAAGACCGGAAAGGTAGAATGCAGTGACGAGTCGGTGACGACCTATTATTTCGGCGACCCACAAAGTGACCACATGGAATATACGCTTTATGTTCCTGCACAGGTTATGCCAGACATGACATTGCAACTCAGCAATGGGGAGAACTTCGTATTCCTCACAAACGACACGTGGAAAGCGGGTCATTCCTACAGCTATTCATTGAAGCCTGTACGCAACACCTTGGAGGTCATATCTGCAACTATTTCTCCGTGGACAGTAGAGTCTGAGAAGACCATCAACGGCTACGAATAAAACTCATAAGAGGATTGGAGGGTGTCCACCGTGGCATCCTTCATCTTTTCTCATTATCACCCAACATCATCGTAAAGTAAATGGAAGAAAGCAAAGAGTTACAGGGTTTTTACAAGATATTCAGGGCGGTGATTTATGTCTCCATCCTGATGGAGTTCTTCGCCTACGCACTGGAGCCGGAGCAGTTGGACTTCTTGGGCGGCGTAGTGACGGATATCCACACTCGCATCAAGCGGTGGATGATTTACCATGACGGCAACCTCGTGTATAGCAAGGTGGCTACGTTCCTGCTGATATGTATCACCTGTGTGGGAACGCGCAACAAGAAGCATCTGGAGTTTGACGCTCGCAGGCAGGTGCTCTATCCGCTGCTGTCGGGAGTGCTGCTGATTGTGCAGTCCGTATGGCTGTTCGGTCATTCGATAATGCCCTGTTTCTATACCCTCCGTTTGAACACTTGGCTCTATATGCTCACTTCCATCGTCGGTGTCGTATTGGTGCATATCGCCCTCGACAATATCTCTAAGTTCCTGAAGGAAGGGCTGCTGAAAGACCGCTTCAACTTCGAGAATGAGAGCTTTGAGCAATGCAGGGAGTTGCAGGAGAACAAGTACAGCGTGAACATCCCTATGCGCTATTATTACAAGGGCAAGTTCCGCAAGGGATGGGTGAACATCGTCAATCCGTTCCGTGGCACATGGGTTGTGGGTACTCCTGGTTCTGGTAAGACCTTCTCCATCATCGAGCCGTTTATCAGGCAGCACAGCGAGAAGGGCTTTGCCATGGTGGTGTACGACTATAAGTTTCCCACTCTCGCCACCAAACTCTACTATCATTACTTGAAGAACAAGAATGCCAAGGACAGCAAGATGCCCCATGGCATGAAGTTCAACATCATCAACTTTGTGGATGTGGAGTATTCGCGCCGTGTGAACCCCATCCAGTTGAAGTACATCAACAACCTTGCCGCAGCGAGCGAGACCGCCGAGACCCTGCTTGAATCCCTGCAAAAAGGCAAGAAGGAAGGCGGCGGTGGCAGCGACCAGTTCTTCCAGACCTCTGCCGTCAACTTCCTTGCCGCCTGCATCTATTTCTTCTGCAACTACGGCAAGGAGCCCTACGACAAGGACGGAAAGATGCTGATTGCCGAGCGGCGTGAAGACCCAAAGACGAAAAGGCTGATACCCACAGGACGGGTGTTCGACCATTCGGGCGCGGAGGTGCAGCCCGCTTATTGGTTGGGCAAGTACAGCGACATGCCACATATCCTATCGTTCCTCAATGAGAGTTATCAGACCATCTTCGAGGTACTTCAGACCGACAACGAGGTAGCCCCCTTGCTTGGCCCGTTCCAGACTGCCTTTGCCAACAAAGCCATGGAGCAGTTGGAAGGTATGATTGGCACGCTACGTGTCTATACCTCCCGTCTCGCCACCAAGGAATCTTACTGGATATTCCACAAGGACGGCGATGACTTCGACCTGAAGGTCAGTGACCCGAAGAATCCAAGTTATCTGCTCATTGCCAACGACCCCGAGATGGAGAGCATCATCGGTGCACTGAATGCCTTGATTCTCAACCGCCTTGTAACGAGGGTGAATACAGGACAGGGCAAGAACGTTCCTGTCAGCATCATCGTCGATGAGTTGCCGACCTTGTATTTCCACAAGATAGACCGACTGATAGGCACAGCCCGAAGCAACAAGGTGAGCGTGGCACTTGGCTTTCAGGAACTTCCGCAGTTGGAAGCCGATTATGGCAAGGTGGGTATGCAGAAAATCATCACCACCGTGGGCAATGTGGTGAGCGGTTCGGCAAGAGCCAAGGAAACCCTCGAATGGCTGTCGAGTGACATCTTCGGTAAAGTAGTGCAACTCAAAAAGGGCGTGACCATCGACCGTGACAAGACCTCCATCAACCTCAATGAGAATATGGACAGCCTGGTGCCTGCAAGCAAAATCTCCGATATGCCCACAGGTTGGATATGTGGACAGACCGCCCGTGACTTCGTAGTCACCAAGACCGGGATGAACGGAAGCATGAACATCCAGGAGAGCGAGGAGTTCAAGACATCCAAGTTCTACTGCAAGACCGACTTCGATATGACGGAAATAAAGAAGGAGGAATCGGAGTATGTCCCTCTCCCTAAGTTCTATAAGTTCAAGTCGAAAGAAGAGCGAGAGCGCATCCTCTACAAGAACTTCGTTCAGGTTGGGGAGGACGTGAAAGCCATGATTAAAGAGATTCAGCAGTTCCGCACTATGATGTAGTGATATTGATTAGAGTGCGGTGAGACATCGCACCTCCTATATAAAATAATGTAATGAGAAGATACATCATCGTACTATTGAGCATGTTGGCCATCTGTAGCGTGCCCTGTCAAAGCCAAACCATTGACAGGGCACTGTTTGAACGGATGGTAGCCATTACCAAACACTTCGAGGGTTGGCACGACCCAAAGACCACACCGGGCTATGTGGGCTATGGTCACCAGCTACAGAAGGGAGAGCGTTTCCCGAAAACACTGACACGTCAGCGTGCAGATTTGCTGTTACGGACAGACCTCCTCCGGCACCTGCGCCTATATGCCCGTTATGGCAGGGATGCTTATCTGCTTGCCACCCTCTCGTACCAGATTGGACCAGCCAAGTTGTTAGGCAATGGACGATACCCGAAAGCGTCCCTGCTCACCCGATTGGAACGTGGCGACAGGGACATCCTGCCACTCTATCTGAGCTATTGCAAATGGAGGGGAAAAGCAGTGGCATCCATTAGGAAACGGAGGTGGGTGGAATATCAGCTGTTGTATGCCGAGCGGTGAGGCACCATCCCTCCTATACCTGTTTGTCTGTCACTTATATTATATATAAAGGTAATAATTGCAATTTCAATGTTAAAGTCAGAGCATTATGGCATCCATCAAATTAAAGTTCAGAACATCATCTGTTCAAGAGAAAGAGGGTCGCCTGTATTATCAGGTGATACACAATCGTGTGGCACGTCAGATCCATACAGAGTACAGAATCTATTCCTCAGAGTGGGATGCGGACCATTCAAACATCATTTTGCCAACTTCCGTCACTCCACAACGTCAAGCCTATCTTCTTTCCTTGAAAGATACATTGGATGCTGACAGGAAGAAACTGCTGTTGGTCATTGCACGGTTGGACAAGGAAGGGCAGTCATATACAGCAGACACCGTCGTTGACAACTTCCATGAGGGAAAAGAATTACATGGCATTATCGGCTATACGCTGGAGTTGAACGAAAAACTGAGACGCATCGGCAAGAAGCGGATGGTAGCAAGGTACAAAACCACCCTCAACAGCCTCCAGCGTTACCTGAAAGGAGGCGATGTGCCATTGGAGGAAGTCGATGGGACAACGATACAAGGCTATGAACAGTGGCTGAAAGACAGCGGACTGTGCCGCAACACCACCTCTTTCTACATCCGCAACCTGCGCACCATCTACAATCATGCCGTAGATGACGGACTGGTCATCTCTTCCTCACCGTTCAAGCATGTATATACCGGCATCGACAAGACCGTCAAGCGGGCACTCCCCTTGGAAATCATCAAGCAACTGAAAGAGCTGGACTTGAGTCTGAACCCCCGTTTGGAGCTTGCAAGGGATATGTTCCTGTTCAGTTTCTATACCCGTGGGATGTCGTTCATCGATATGGCACAACTTACACCAAGCAATCTGCATGGCAGTACGCTCATTTACCGCCGTCAGAAGACCTCACAACAGTTGCACATCAAATGGGAACCTGCCATGCAGGAGATAGTGGCGAAGTACAAAACAGATGATTCTCCCTACCTGCTCCCTATAGCAAAAGGAGAGGGAGCCATATTCTGGAGACAGTACAAGAATGCCTATAGCCGTATCACCAAGCAGTTGAAGAAAATCGGAGAAATGATAGGCCTGTCCGTACCCCTGACCACCTACGTAGCCCGCCACTCCTGGGCAAGCATAGCCAAGAGCAAGAACGTGCCCGTATCTACTATCAGCGAGGCATTGGGGCATGACTCCGAGAAAACCACACAGATATACCTCTCCTCATTGGACACCTCTGTCGTTGACAACGCCAACAATCTCATCATCAATTCTCTTTAGGAGGTGCAGCGTCTCACTGCACCTTTATTTCAATATTTATAACTATTGTATTGCGGTGTGATACCGCAACTATAATAAAAAAGTCGGGGATTGTTGAGCAAAAAGGTGTTTCTCTCTTTAAGAGAAACTCTTCGGGATGCAAAAATATGAAAATAACTCCAATTCACCAAATTATATAGCGACTTTTTTACAAAAATGCTAAAATTTGTTGATTTCCGTCAAGCAATTGTTGAGCAAATATGTCTTTTACGATAAAATGATACCTCAATATCAACTGTTTAGCAAAACGATATTTCTCTTAAAGAGAGAAACATCTTTTGCATACCTTTTCCGACCGAATTTTTATGTCGTAAAGAGGGGCTTTGCAGGGGGTGGACTCAGAAAGATGAGAATAGATGACTATTGTAGTTGAAACACATAGAAAGTTGCTGATATACAGACCGATACGCATATCGGGATGAACCATGAGTACGTTCTTTTCTCAAAAAACACATGTCAAAACAGTATGGTGAATGTATTGGACAAGGATAAGATACTGTGGTATGTCATGCGGGTCTACAAGAACGAGAATACTGCCGAAGATCGGCTCTCTAATGAAACGTATGGCTTAGAGTATTTCATACCCAAGCAGAAAGTCCTTCGCACTGTCAAGGGCAAGAAAGTCTTTTTCATGGTACCCGTCATCCATAGTCTGGTGTTTGTGCATGCAAGTCATCAGAAGATTGTTGATTTCAAACACAATTATTATTACGACCTACAGTTTGTCACATGGAAAAGTGGCGGAGAACTTGTCTATCTGACTGTACCTGATGAAGACATGACCAACTTCATCAAGGTGTGCAAGCAGGCAGATGAAGAGGTACACTTCTACAAAATCAGCGAAATCAACAAGGAAAAAGATAAAATCAACATTGAAAAAGGTAAAAGAGTAAGGGTACATGGCGGACCGTTCGACCAGGTGGAGGGCTACTTCATAAAAGTGGCAAAAAAGAGAGGTCGGCAGCTTGTCGTCATTATTCCCGACCTACTGGCGGTTTCAGCTGAGGTGAAGCCGGAATATATTCAAATCATAGACTGAGATTATGGAAACACGAATTACCCCCCCCGAATTGATTGATACAGAGGGATTAGTACAGGACAGACCGACACAAACGGCCTATTAAAGTTAGATAGAGAATGAGTTTAATTTGGATTGTCAACATCCTGTCGGTATTCTTCCTGTGCGTGTTTTTCGCAGGAATCGTGATACCGCAGATTCTGCTCATCGCCTTCCGCAGGCGACTGTTCGACGAGCCGGACGAGCGGAAGATACATCAGTGTGTAGTGCCTCGCCTTGGCGGTATGGCCTTCAAGCCCGTAGTGTTCTTCTCCTTTGTCCTGCTTTTGGCGGTCAATGTCTCAACCGGACATGATGAGCTGCTTAAGGAAATAGGCGCAGAAGCGTTGCCATTGGCATACGCCTTCTGCGCCATCATCATGTTGTACCTTGTCGGCATTGCCGATGACCTTATCGGTGTGCGCTACCGTGCCAAGTTCTTTATCCAGATAGTCTGCGGCATCATGCTGGTGGCTGGCGGAGTGGAACTGTCCGACCTTCACGGAATGCTGTTCATCCATTCCATGCCGTCGTGGATTAGCATCCCTCTCACCGTTTTCGTTACGGTTTTCATCATCAATGCCATCAACCTCATCGACGGCATCGACGGACTGGCCTCTGGGCTGTGCAGCATTGCCTTCCTGTTCTACGGGATGACCTTCATCTGGTTCCACCAGTATCTCTATGCCATGCTTGCCTTCGCTACTTTGGGCGTACTCATACCATTTTATTATTACAAGGAAATATATATCGAAACCGAACGAATTATCATTCGAAATTTCAAACAGAAGGATGCCGAAGGGTTGTTGGAGTATCTTTCCCATCCGCGTGTGAATTGCTTTGCCGGAGACCGCCTTTGTTCCAGAGAGGCGGCATGGGCATATATGCAGTATTCCCCGAAAGACATGCTGCGCTATGCGGTGAGTCTGAAAAAAGATGACTTTATTATCGGTGACGTGTTCGCTTTGCGTGAGAATGAGGACACTTATAATGTGGGGTGGCATTTCAACAAACGTTTTGAAGGCAAAGGATTCGCTTGTGAAGCGGCAGCCGGATTGTTGGATTATCTTTTCCGAGAGGCGGGCGCACGGCGTATCTATGGATTTGTGGAAGATGACAATATCCGCTCCAAACGCTTATGCGAACGTCTTGGTATGCGCCGCGAAGGATGTTTCAAAGAGTTTGTGACATTCGTAAACAATCCTGACGGCTCCCCAAAATATGAAGATACCTGTGTTT
>JAGALP010000027.1 GCA_017625155.1 Paludibacteraceae bacterium | reverse complement strand
GGCGTGATAGCGAACGAACGGCGAGTGCTTGGCTGCAAATATCGGTACCAACACCAGAATGCCGAAGTATGAGAGCAATGCCATCACCTTGTTTGCCTCCGCATCTGTCTTGTCATACTCAGCCGAGTGGTCGGCTGTATTACCTAACTTCTGAGCCACCGAGTCGATGGTCTGTGTAGCCTGTTGCAACTTCTCTTCCGCTGTGGGTTCGGGTTGCACGGGCTGCTGAGGTTCGGGCTGAACCGTTTCGGGTTGAGCCACTTGTAAAGCCGCTCCGCAAGCAGGGCAGAACTTTACACCCTCTTCAATCTGGGTTCCACATTTTCCGCAATATGCCATAGTAGTAGAATTTATTGTTTATGGAATGTTTGAACATGTATATCAAGTCCGTAAGTCCCTTCGGTCTTGCCAGAGAAACTCTTCCTGTACTTTACATTAGCTAAAACCCACTGACCATTGTAAGGGTATGCAAAGCAGAATGTAGCACCGTCTTTTCCCCACTTCTTCATTTCGTCCAATTCTGAGACTTCATCACGAACCTTATAATCAAGTGTGTTCACTTTGTACAGTTTACCATCTTCCGAAAGCGATTTCAACTTGGCAAAAAGTTTACGGCAATATTCATCATAAACCTTATCGCTGAAAGGCTCTCTATCATCGCCATATCCGAAGAATGTAGTGGCTTTTGTAACTCCATTAGCGTCGGTATCGTTTGAATCTGTAATCTCTCTTCCGAAATTTGGTACGATGTCAGCAGATGTCAACCCTGCAAAAGCGTATCTTTCTCCTACGCTAAGATTCGATGACTTGGTTGTCTTCGCTTCTTTTTTCACTTCGGCTGTTCCTTCCGAACCGTCCTTCTTGGCATTACCACCACCGCAAGCCGTCATAATCACGAGGCTTGCCATACATACCATTGATAAAAATACTTTCTTCATATATGTAAATTTTAAGGTTATTATTTCTTCTTTCCTCCGCCCATCATTTCGAGCAATGAATTCAAATCTTTTGCTTGATTGCCGGTATTACCTTTGCCATCACGGGCAGATTTTGCCTCCTTCATAAAGTCTCCCAATTTATTCAAAGCATCAGCATCACCTTCCATTGAGCTTTTCATCAGTCCATTGATAACATCCATCATTGCGTCCATTGAAGTACGACTCCATCCTTTGGGAACAATGAAGTTTTCGGCTGACATAGGTGTGAATCTAACTCCGGTCATTACTTCCATCCGTGCATCTACATGGTTGTACTTCTGCACCGGATGACGCATCTTCTCTGATTCCCAAACATCATAACTATATCCGCCGTCACCCAAGCTGGTCGTACCTGCTGCGGTTATCTTCGAAGCATCCTTCTTTACAACGAAATAATGTTGGCAACTTACGCCCGAAATCACTTCTTCACCTCTGAATGTTTTTTCGGTTGTATTCGAAATGCTTTCAAGTTCAAAACCAAGCAACTCTTTTGTTTTTCCTCGCATCTTCTCACCTGTGAACACAGCGTAAGACTTTGTTTCAGGCATCAGCAGGCAGAGAGAATCTTTGCCGAACATCAACATCGGCATCACTCCACCATCTTTCTTAGGTAACTCCATACGAATAACATTGCCACGTTCGCTGACTTTATAGAGCAATTCATTACTCGACTTGACTACCCAATCAGCAGTGTAGCCTTGCCCCATCGCCGATGTTACTCCCAGCAACACCACGAATAATGATAATATCAGTCTCTTCATAATCCTTATTGTTTATATAATATATAAAACGCTTGCAAACCACTTTGGACGCGACCAAAGAACGATTGAGCCGATGATGTGTTCTCGGGCTAAGCCAAGAACAGGTTTACGGATTATTCATAACCGTGAACCAAAACTGCCCGAACAAATCGAGTTCGGCATTCACGTAGCACTCATACTTTATCCCCCGATGGGTGTAAGTCCACCAATGCGTGGTGCTGCCCGTGATTATCGGCAAGTTGGGTGTGCTCCCCGGAATATCTCTCCCTTGCATCCGGTCGATGCTCGAAGCGTTTTCCGCACAAGCCTTGTAGAGCTTGTCCGCCCACACCCTTGCATCGGCAACGGTCGGGATATAACCTTCCACGAATTTCGCCCTGACCTCGGCGTACCAAGGCGTGCCTTCCGGCCACTGAGGGATGAGGGACTTGTTGGAAAGCGTCAGTTTTACATCGATTTCCCGTGTATGCTTGGGGATGAATCCGCTCTCGTCGGTGATGCCTATCGGGGTTAAGACACCTTTCTTGTAGTCCAATTCCATCTTGTTGTGGGTGAACGACGTGAGTTCAACGACCATTGTTGCACCGGGCACTTTCAGCCCTTTCTGGAATCCGAGGTCTTGGTCAAACCGGAATTGCATCTTTACGAACTTGGACTGCCTGTCGCCGTCCGTTCCCACAGGGAAATAATATTCGATGGTCGAAGGCCCCTTGAAAGCGGGTTTGCGAAGAATCCTCTTCTTGGATTCGTTGTGGCGGTTTCTGTGCAAGAATCCGAGACGGTCCATATCCGCAACCCAGTCCGACACCTGTTGCGGTGTGGCCTGATAAATCGCTATCGGATAGGTTTTAGCCGAGCCCTTGTCGGCAAACAACAACTTAGCTCCCTCCACCTGCGGAATGCCGAGGGGATCGAACAACTCGTGAGGGTAACTCACAGTCTGGGCTTGAACGGATGCAAGCCCAAACCATGCCAACACCAATATTATAATTCCATTCTTCATCGAGCATTAAAATTTCGGTTCACTTTCCGTAATATCCAAATACAGACCTGCTACCGCTACTGCATAGCCCGATGCTTGCTGCAACTGGTCGAATGCGGCATTGCCTGTCATGCTCGGCATTTTTTCCTTGGCTTTGTCCGCTGCTACGGCAAACTGCATCAGATATTTAAGTTCACCCTGACAATTATGAATCACTTCCGTCCAAATGCGGTAACATGCTGCACGGTGATCATTTAACATATTCTGTAACTGTCGCTGCTGAGAATCATATTGCTCTCTGGTACAATTACCATGAACAATATCTTCAAGGCTATATCGTTTTTCGATTGGGGGTAGGCTTCTCATATACTTTTCGTCTTCCGCTTTGATTCGTCTCTTTGCATCGGCTTCCCACTCGCGAGCCTTCTTATCATACAGTCGCGATTGCTCCATATACGCCATATCAGCCTCTTGTGACGCTTTTATCGCATTGCCATCTATCTGTGGCATATCGGCATCCGCAGGTTCAATGCCCATATCACCTGCCATAGCCGCCAAGTCGTTCGGGTTTACACCTTTTTCCTGCATTCGTTTCATCATAAATGCTTCGGCTTCCTTATCACTCATCTTGGAGAGTTTCTTCATATCAGCCTCCGTAAGGCCTAATTTCTGCATCATCATACCTAAAACCTCCATTCCTTTGGCAGCCTGCTCCATACGCTTTGGGTGCTCTTCATACTGCTTCCTCTGTTGAGCTTGTAGCTGTTCAAAATCTTGTGCGGTGATATTCTTTGCAGGGGTCGAAATCACCTTGCTCAGTTTGGCATTCAGGTCTTTCATCTTTGCCTTGAACGCATCACTATGTTCTCCTTTCGCTCCCCATTCTTCGGCTGTCGGCAATGCCGGAGCATTAGCAATAATCGCTTCGGGAGTCATCTGTGCCATCGCCAGCATCGGCAATAAGGCAAACAATAAAATAATCGTCTTTTTCATATCTATTCGTTTTAAGTTACCAAATTTCTACTTTCTCACCGCCTTTTTCCTTGAAGATGCGATTGGCGGCTTTTGCAAGGCTCTCGGATTCAACTGAGCTGTGAACAAACGGCTCCAACACATTGCCCTGATAGTCGATGATACCTACTTTACTTTCGGAATTTACGGCTTTAAGTATTCTGCAATCGTTATAGAAATATAGATTCTTATATCCTGTCAATACTACTCGTCCCGATCGGTCAAGCATATCGGTACTAACACTCGAATGACCGATGATATAACCATCTTTAGTAAACCCTTTGGTTGTTCCGTGATTGAAGGTGCTGTAACGATTGGGTTCGATGACCACCCGTCCGATTGTTACATCGATATATCCCATGCGACGTTTGCCATCGGCTGTCCGGGTTTCCACCCTGACCATACCGTCCACCTCGTTGAGTGCCGAGTAGAAAAATCGCTTGCCCACGCAATAACTGCGGATACGCTCTTTCAGTGCCGAAGGATTGGAACTTCCCCGTTGTGCTGCCATGTCCGCTATTTGGGCCTGTGCGGCAGCATCCTTCTTCATATCTGCACTTACCTGAGCACTCATCTGGGCTTTCATCTTCTGATAGTCGGCTTCACTGAGTAGCCCCTTCTTTTTGAGATCGTCCAATTGGGCTAACGCATCGTTTAACACATCACTCACCGTACCTGATTCGGCTTCACTCTTCTTGCGGTCGGCTTGATTCTTGGTTGCACCCACCTTGTCGGAATGGTTCTTCAGTTCTGCCATTAGATTGTAGAAAGCCTCCGTCTCGGCATCTTTCTTCAACACCACGCCCACACGCTCATTGCTGCCCTCTTCGGAGAGAGCCGACACATTCACCTCTACAACTTGTGCCATTGCTGTCATGGATAGTGGTAGCAATAGTGATATTAATATCTTCTTCATTTCTGCCTGTTTTAATTAAGTTATTTCATTATTTTGCAGGTTCATCAGAAACCAATGCCCATGTTTTGGGATTATAGGTTGCATAGTACTTAATCCCATTTACCCAATGACCCAAAACTATCATTCCTTTTTCTTCACTCAAACCGAGGTACTGAAACGGTACAACTGTCTTACCTTCCATATTGATGATACCGTATTTGCCATCGGGCATTTCGCAAGCAATGTAACGGATATTGTTGTCGGTAGAAAGCGTATAAAACCAAATATCCTTGTACTTACACTCCGCCAAAGATGTACCATTCATTTTTATAGCTCCCCATAGATTATTCTTACAGACAAGAGCAAAATCCCCCTGATTATGTTCGTACTTCATCTTGGTGTAGGCGAAATCAATCACCACATTCCCGTTTCTGTCAATAATGCCATACAGTGATTTTCCGTTCACACTCTTTTGTGCTTTGATATATCCCTGCTTGCTGAATCTTCCCGAAATTTTGGAGTAAACTGATTCGCGGCCGTCATTTCGAAGTGAGGTATATTCCAACGAAACAACTACATTCCCTTGCCCATCAACGAATCCAAAATAATTCTTTTTGCTCGCATCCGTTCTACGAACCATTGCACGCCCATTATCAAATGCGAACACTTTACTGAACGACATTCCACCTATGCTTTTGCCTACGATGCGTTGCCAAATTCTATCAACCACTGACAAGTTTCTCTCTGATGGCGATTTACGTAATTCTGTAGAATAGGTGTTGTTCATCTCTTGCACGAGTCCTAAAAACTCAGGAGAAGAAGCAACCGTATTTGGTATCAATATAAATTCCTCACTCTTTTTTGCTTCTGTCAAAGGTCGTTGCATTGCCATCCACTCTTGTGCTTGCACAATAATTATTTGGCAAATACATATTAGGAATATCATTATTTTCTTCATCTCCGTAAGTTTTTTAATTGGTTGGTTAATCACTGCCACTAAAGGTACTCCGAAGAGTACCCATAGTTGCAGCTTTCTCTGTATCTGGTAATTGCGGACGAGAATTACATCTTTACAAACTCCACACGGCGGTTCTTCGCACGGCCTTCATCGGTATTGTTGTCGGCGATAGGGCTGTTCTGACCCTTGCCTACGGCGGTGAGGCGGTCTTGGGCGATGCCGAGTTCCACCAACTTGGCGACGATAGCCTGCGAACGCTGCTCGCTGAGGGTCTGGTTGCTGGCGGCATTACCCGTAGAGTCGGTGTGACCTTCTACCGAGAACTTCAAGTCGGGGTTTTCGTTCATCAGCGTCACGATGCGGTTGATTTCACCCATCGATTCGGGCTTGATGGTGGCCTTGCCCACATCAAACGTGATGCCGTAGGTGATGAACTTGCCATCCGACATCATACGGTCGTAGAGAGGTACGGCTCCCTTGGCAAGACGGAAGTTAGTTACCAATGTACGGTGGTCATTCCAACCCGTATTACGAATGGTGAAGTAAGCAGGTGCCGCCATATTCGGGATATTCGTTACTCGCGAACCATTGATATAAGCCTTGAATGCACGCTTGTTGAACGATACAGACAAGTGACTCCAAGCATCAATCACTTCTTTATATTCACCTACCCGTCCGGTTCGTCTATCGCCGGAAGTAGATATATATTCCCAGTCAACATAACCTTCCGCAAATGTCAGATGCATCACTTCTTCTCCCGAAGCATCATAGAACTGCAATCGATAATTTTGACTTGGTGCTTGATTTGTTTCTGTATAACTATTCACCCAATAATCGAATTCAAGGGTAAACACATCGGGCAGATAATGCTTTTCTTTCATCAAAGGAGCAATTGTAGATGAGCCTCCTGCTTCCAAGTTAATGGCTTGCACGCCTGCCATACTTGCCACTTCTGCATTACCATTCAACAAATCCCATTGGCTTGGAAACTCGCCCATTTGTTCGTTGACAAGATTGTCTTCAAAGAAAATTTCATCGCCCGGCACGAAATCGCTCTTGGCGTATGTCGTTTCGAGCGACTGACCTTTCTGCGGTTGGACTTGTGCGGCACCATCCCCATTGTCATAGACCGCGTCGGCATTGTTGTTGCCGTTGTTGTTCTTGTCTTTCTTGCCCTTGCCGATTTCGCCATTGAATACCTTATCTACGGCTTCTTCGGTCTTGCGTTCGGCATTACGCTCTATGGCATTCTTTGCCGCATTCTCTACCTTCTTGCCCAATTTCTTGAGGAAGCTCTGGGCGTTCACTTCCGTTGTCCCGCCGATTGCGACGAGTACCAACACCATCATAACGAGTCTTTTCATATTCGTCCAAATTTTTATAGTTAATGATTCTGTATATACCACCCGAACAACAGGATTCCGCCCAGCAGGGCTACGGCTATGACGAATGCCGTAAGCAGGATGACCGAGGCCCGTGCCCAGTTCACCTTGTTGGAGTTGGTGAGTTCCTTCTCGGCAAAAGCCCACCAGAAAATCATCACGACATTCACCACCGGAATAATCATCACCGACATTACCGCCAACCATTGACGCACACTCATCACCGAGTTGTCGAAGAAGTCATTCTTGCCGTCAAATTCCGATTCATCAATCCATTTACTAAACATACGCTGTCTGTTTTTTTAATTTCTCGTTAGCGAAATTATTGGGAATGAATCAGAGGGGCAAATAATTGGGAAAATGTTTTGTAAAGATGGGTACCATTTTTACAAAATAATCGATGAAAAGGAGCCATTTTTACATTTGGAGTGCGAATCTTTACATTTTGGATGAACGAAACACCACTCTTTTGAAGAGCGGAATGGTATAAGTTCGGGTATCGGAACGGTGGTTTTATTTCTTGTCGCGGTTCAATCGCAACCACTCGGTAGTGGTTACTCCGATAACCTTTTTGAAGGCATTGTTAAAGGTGATGCGAGAGTTGAATCCACACATTTCGGCAATGGTTTCAAGGGTCAATCCCTTCTCTTTTTTAGACATCAGCAATGCCTTTGACTT
>JAGALP010000015.1 GCA_017625155.1 Paludibacteraceae bacterium | reverse complement strand
TTACGGCAGGGTAAGAATGGACTATCTTACGCAAACAACAGGCAAGTCAGAAACACAAGTAATAGAGGCTTTGGACGGTGAAATGTTCTACAATCCGCAAACGGAAAGTTGGGAAGAAAAAGGCAGATTCCTTGCCGGTGATGTGGTAAGCAAATGTAAGGAACTGCAAATCATATTGGACGGATTGACAGACACGTCAAAAGGATGGACGGAAAAATCCGTATGTGCATTGGAAAAAGCCATTCCCGAACAGATACCCTATGAAGAACTGGATTTCAATTTGGGCGAAAGATGGATTCCTGTCACTATCTATGAAGACTTTGCCAAATATCTGTTCCAAACAAATGTGAAAGTGATGTACTTTGACGTTAACGATACCTATATAGTATCATTGGACGGCTATTCTCCTGTAGCCTACCAAGTATATTCCGTAAGAGGCTACAACGGAGAGGATTTGTTTGTACATGCCTTACATGATACCGTTCCCGAAATAACCAAAGAAATATACAAGGATGGTGACAAAGTGAGAGTACCCGATGAAGAAGCCATACAGGAAGCAGGGACTAAGATACAGGAAATCCGCACAAAATTCAATGAATGGCTTGACGGTCAACCCATTGCCATGCGTGACGAACTTGTACGGCTCTATAATGAACGGTTCAACTGCTATGTGAGACCAACCTATGACGGTTCGGCACAGACATTCCCCAATCTGTCATTTGAACAATTCCCATATAAAGAACTCTATCCGTCACAGAAAGATGCCATTTGGATGCTCAAACAGAACGGTGGCGGTGTGTGTTGGCATGAGGTTGGAGCAGGAAAGACCATGATAATGTGTGTGGCTGCTTATGAAATGAAACGTTTAGGATTGGTACAGAAGCCTCTGATTATCGGATTGAAAGCAAATGTACACGAGATAGCCGACTGTTTCAGAAAGGCATACCCGACAGCCAAATTGCTTTATCCGGGCAAAGAGGATTTCACACCTGCCAACAGATTGGAACTCTTTTCAAAGATTAAGAATAACAATTGGGATTGCATCATTCTGACACATGACCAGTTTGCCAAGATTCCCCAATCAGACGAGACCAGACGTGACATTATGGAGCAGGAACTGATGGATGTGGAACGCTGTCTTAGAGCTTTGGAGGAAAGCACCATGCGTTGGCGCAGTGGCAAGATGCAGCAGGGACTTGAAAAGAGACAGGAAAATCTGACAGTCGAGTTGAACCGCTTGGAAGCAAGCATAGAGAAACACAAGGATGACAGCATTGACTTTCATTCGATGGGGATTGACCACATTTTTGTTGATGAATGCCACATGTTCAAGAATCTGATGTTTCAGACAAGACATACAAGAGTGGCAGGAATCGGCAATACCAAAGGTTCACAACGTGCCTTGAATCTGCTTGTCGCTATCCGTGACATTCAGAAACGGACAGGCAAGGATTTGGGGGCTACATTCCTTTCCGGAACGGTTGTTGTCAATGCACTGACAGAACTGTATGTGCTTTTCAAGTATTTGAGACCAAAGGAACTTGCCAAGCAAAAGGTAAGCTGTTTTGATGCATGGGCTGCTATCTTTACCAAGAAGTCAACAGACTACGAGTTAAGTGTTACAGGCTCAATTAAGCGTAAAGAACGATTCCGCACCTATATCAAGGTTCCCGAACTATCTGCATTCCTTAGAGAGATAACAGACTATCGTACAGCAGAAATGATGCAGTTGGATGTTCCCGACAAGAATGTACAGTTCCTTTCAAACAAACCGACCATTGAACAGGAAGACATGATAATGCACCTTGTAGCCTTTGCCAACAGCGGAGAATGGGATGATTTGGGGCTTGATACATTGCCACCCGACAATTTGGAAAAGGCAAAGATGCTGATTGCGACTGACATTGCAAGGAAGATGGCTTTGGATATGCGCCTTTTGGGTGAAAAATTCAGTGATGACCGGGAAAACAAGGCTTCCCGATGTGCACAAGTCATCTATGAGAATTATATCCGTACCGCAGAGAACAAGGGTACACAGTTTGTTTTCAGTGACCTCAGCACTTACAAGCCCCATGAATGGAACATATATCAGGACATAAAAGACAAATTGGTCGCTTTGGGTATTCCTGCCAATGAAATCCAGTTCGTCCATACGTTCAAGACGGAGAGAGCAAGAAAACGGATGATTGAGGAGATGAACGAAGGTACTATCAGAGTCCTTTTCGGTTCTACATCCATGTTAGGTACAGGTGTCAATGCTCAGCAGAGAGCTGTTGCGGTTCATCATCTTGATATTCCTTGGCGACCTGCCGACCTTGAACAGCGCAACGGTAGAGCTGTCCGCAAAGGAAACGGTGTGAAGCTGTGGGGAAACAATAAAGTGGACGTGTATATCTATGGTACGGAAAAAACATTGGATGCCTACAAGTTCAATTTGTTGAAGAACAAACAGATGTTTATCAACCAAATCAATAACGGAACTATTTCTGTGCGTAGGATTGACGAGGACAGCATGGACGAGAACAACGGCATGAACTTTGCCGAGTTCGTGGCCATCCTTTCCGGAAACACAGACTTATTGGATAAAGCCAAGTTGGATAACAAGATAATGCAACTAACCAAGGAACAGACCTTGTTCAATAAAGAACGGTACAGGGCAGAACGTAAGATTGAACAGAACCGCCAGGATATCATTCAATATGACGCTAATATCAAACGCATGTGTGAAGATTTGGACTACTATAATGACCATAAGAATGAAAGTCATGTTCTACTGAATGGACTACAAGAGGCTACAATGGAAGAGACAGGCAGGGAGCTACATCGAATTTCCAAGAGGTACAGAGGTAGTGACTACAAAGTCATAGGCTCTTACATGGGTTTGAATCTGCTTGTAAAGAGCGAATGGAACTTTTCGGGAATATTTGACCGTAACACATTCTTTGTTGAAGGTGTCAGCGGATTAAAATACAGATGTGGTGCATCCGGCGCATTGCCTTTGGGATTCAAAGCGGCAGCAGAATATCCGCAAGCAGCACTTGAAGGTGTCGGAAAACTCATTGACAGACAAAAAGAGAACCTTTTCAGATTGGAATCTGAAATACCGACCTTACAACAGATTATTGAACGCAAGTGGAATAAATCCGAAGAATTGGAGACCTTGAAGTGTGAGTGTGAAGCATTACAAAAACGCATTGACGAAGCACTGAAACAGGCAGAAAACAAGACTGTCACAGAGGTGGCAGCATAATACATATATTTGACCTTTGCCCCGTTCTGTTGTGAAACAGGATT
>JAGALP010000026.1 GCA_017625155.1 Paludibacteraceae bacterium | reverse complement strand
CGTATGGATACCTACAGGATCCAAGTTTTCCATATTACATACGGTAATCGCCGTGTCATTTGCATCCCTAATTACTTCATATTCAATTTCTTTAAATCCCTTAATACTTTTCTCAATCAATACCTGATGAACAGGAGATAAAGCCAACGCATTTTTTATGAGTCTCATAAATTCCTGCTCATCATCTGCAAAACCGCCTCCTGTTCCTCCCAGAGTAAATGCAGGCCTTAGCACTACAGGATATCCAATCTCCTCCGCAACCCTTACTGCCTCCTCTACAGTATTCGCAATAGCAGAAGGCAAAACCGGCTCTCCTAATTCCTCACAAAGTTCCTTAAACAGCTCACGGTCTTCCGCACGTTCAATGCTTTCACTGCCGGTTCCAAGCAGTTCCACCTGACATTCCTTTAAAATGCCTTTTTTCTCCAGCTGCATTGCCAAATTGAGACCGGTCTGTCCACCTATTCCGGGAACAATAGCATCGGGACGTTCATGACGCACAATTTTTGCCACATATTCTAATGTCAACGGCTCCATATATACCTTATCTGCAATGGTTGTATCTGTCATAATTGTTGCAGGATTGGAATTGCATAGAATGACCTCGTAACCTTCCTCCTTTAAAGCAAGACAGGCCTGCGTACCGGCATAATCAAATTCCGCTGCCTGACCAATCACAATCGGTCCGGAACCAATGACAAGTATTTTCTTTAAATCAGTTCTTTTCGCCATCTTTCGCTCCCTCCATCATTTCTATAAATTGGTCAAACAAATACGCACTATCCTGAGGTCCCGGTGCACTTTCCGGATGATATTGCACACTAAAAACCCTGTCTTCCTTGCAGGCTACACCTTCCACTGTCTGATCAAGCAAGTTTAAATGTGTTACCTCCAGTTCCGTATTTGCAATACTATCAGCATCTACAGCATAAGAATGGTTTTGAGAAGTAATCTCAATCTTTCCTGTTAAAAGATTTTTTACAGGATGGTTTCCACCTCTATGACCAAACTTTAATTTATAGGTCTTCGCGCCATATGCCAGAGAAATAATCTGGTGTCCAAGACAAATACCAAACATGGGATATTTGCCTCGTAAGCCTCTGACAAGCTGTATCACAGGCTCCACATCTGTGGGATCTCCCGGTCCATTTGACAGAAAAATTCCATCCGGCTTTAACTTTTCAACCTCCTGCAAAGATACATTCCACGGCAAAACCGTCACATTACAGTGCTTCTTGTTTAGACTACGCACAATATTCTTCTTCATGCCACAGTCTATTGCCACTACATGATATTTCGCATTTTGAACAAAATACTGTCTGCTCTCTTTTCTGCTTACAACCGCAACTGCGTCCCTTGGAATTACACATCTATTAATTCTGGCAATTCCTTCCTGTAATGAAGTTTCAATATCTGTAATTAAGGCTTTTCGGCTTCCTAAATCTCTAATGGAACGAACCAACTTTCTGGTATCTACTCCGTATATACCCGGAATGTGATATTTCTTCATCAATTCAGACAATGTATATTTGCTACGGAAATTAGAAGGAGTATCATTATAGTCCCTTACTACAAGCCCTCCAATTGTCGGTACTTCGGTTTCAAAATCATCCTCTGCAATTCCATAATTACCAATCAATGGATAAGCCATCACAACGGTCTGATAAGTATAGGATGGATCCGAAACAATCTCCTGATATCCTACCGGAGATGTATTAAAGACAATTTCCGTTATTCGCTCTTCCATACAACCGAATCCGTATCCATAGTATTCACTACCATCTTCCAGAATCAGTTTTCTATCAAATTTTTGCATAATAAGTCACCTCTTATACTTCCGTATGCTGTTACTTTGCAGCTCCCATTCTTTCAGAAAGTTTTCTTTCAAACCGGTCCTTACGAAGATCCGTAGGAATGGTTGTTGGATACACTCCATTAAAACAAGCAGCACAATAGTCTTCACTCTCTACAAGCTGATTCAGTTTCTCAAGCGGTAAGTATCCCAGAGAATCCACTCCGATTATTTCTGCAATTTCTTCCATGCTATGGTGACAGGCAATCAAATTTTCCTCCGAATCAATATCCGTACCGTAATAGCAAGGATGCAAAAACGGTGGTGCTGAAATTCTCATGTGTATCTCCTTCGCTCCTGCTTCACGCAAAAGTTTCACAATACGCTTACTGGTTGTTCCTCTGACAATAGAATCATCTATTAATACAACCCTCTTTCCCTCTATCACATTCTTCACCGGACTTAGCTTAATTCTTACCTGGTCCATGCGTTCATTTTGTCCCGGAGAGATAAAAGTCCTTCCTAT
>JAGALP010000003.1 GCA_017625155.1 Paludibacteraceae bacterium | reverse complement strand
TGGGCTTGAAGGCAGCTATGAACGAGAACTTTGTTCTTTCTGTGGATTGGGCGATGGCGTTCGACAAACAAGACAACGCCAAGTGGGCTAACTTCTACATCAAGATGGGTTACCTCTTCTAAACAATAAAATAAGCCTCCAAATGGAGGCTTATTTATTTAATGCATAATCTTATATATCAATTCTTTCCAGAGGTCAGAATCTTTGGCACTTGGGTTATTAATTCCTTTCAATCTGGCGTCTATCTCGCGGAAATATCCTATTATTGCAAACGTCTTTCCTGCCGAAAAACGTTTCGCCGCAGGTGCAAAATCTCTTGCTGCATATGGTGAAATACCCAAAGCAGCAGCTGCTGCTCTTTCACTCTTATCTGGAAGGTAGTGATAAATCATTAAGTTGGCAAAGAAGCCATATAATATGCCTAATTCCTTAACCATTGGATGATCTTTAGAGGATGCAAAATACTGCGTAATACGATTGGCTTTCATCACATCACCTGCAATCAATGCACTTTGCAGTTCAAAAATATTAAAATCTTTTGAAATACCGATATTGCGTTCCACCAAAGCAGCATCTATCACTTTCACCCCCTCTGGACGACCATCAATTAGTTTCTGCAAGGCACCCACAATCTGTGTCAAATCCGTGCCAATACTATCTGCAAGAATCTTTGTCACCTTCTCATCAATCCGCACCTCATCACCATTGGCTTTTAGTTCTGCATTGCGTTGTGCCACATAATCGCGTATCCATTTCTCCACTTGATAATCTCGCAATGGGTCCGACTCCATCAGCACGCCACCCTTCTTCTCCCAGTTCTTAAATAGGTTCAAACGTTTGTCTGGCGAACCGTATTTATAGCAGAAAACCAAGATGGTCGAGGGCTGTGGATTATCCATATACATAGCCAATGCCTCCCATTTCTTGATATTCTGTGCCTCTTTCACAATGATTACTTTGTATCCACCCATCATAGCAAAACCGCGTGCCGCACCAATCACGGGCGACACATCGCCACCGCTCAAATCCTTGCCATAGATGATTGTTTGATCAAACTCACGCGCCATCTCATCCAACACATTGTTTTCTATGTAATTGGCTGCCAAGTCGATATAATAAGGTTCTTTTCCACAAAGCATATATGCGGGTGCATACTTGCCCTGCTTCAAACCAATCATCACTTCTTCGTACTTCATCCTACTCCTAAATCTGTATTGTTAATTAATATCTCTATCTTCTTTGATTGTTTCAATGTCGGATACACTTCCTCTACAAACCATTTCGCCAATCCATCATCCCGCTTGACTGAGGTACTATTCTCGCAGAACACATTCACACTCGCATATTCAAAGTACTGCTCTGCCAATGCGATGTCCCTCAATATCCGTTCTTTGGTATCGCCTTTCGTGCAACATAGCAAACACACACCATGAAAGTATTTTGCCATGTCCGTAGGCGTAACATCTTCACTTATTCCCTTTTTCCATTTCCTGCGTAAGTTAGCATCAAAACTCTCTACCCCACAGCGAAACTTCACCTCTACCCCATCAAATTGCTCTGCAAACTTCGCCAACTTGTGGCGATACATATAGTGCGCTTCAAACCAGAGCGTATGAATATTCTTCTCTTTCACCACTTCCTTAATCATTCCCAACGTCCGCTCATCCAACTCCATTGCCGAGCCTGAGTTGATCACATCCAACACCCCATATACACCCTGCACTTGTGCCAATACCTCTCTATTTATCGCAAAGGGATTATCACTCACATCCTCATGATAGTCGCAGAAAGTACACATCTTCCACCTGCATCCCGTTCCTTGCAATAGCACAAACTCCCGAGGTAACACACTATGTATCAACGAATAGCGTTCCATTCCATTAGCTCTAAACACTAAACTGTAGGGCTCTGCCCGTTCTCTAAACGCTGTGTTTTCCGTATCACGGAAATCACCGCATACGCCATCGGAGTACCAAACACTGCCTCTATCAGCAACTTCGATACATACTGGAATGCTATCATCAACATTAAATCGCGTGCAGAGACGGTTCCCGCAAAAGCAATCAGTACAAATGGTAGAGAATCAAACACATACGCTACTGCCGAACTACCTATTGTGCGCACCCACAAGCGTTTGCTTGCTGTCCATTTCTTAATCTTCTCCATTAGCCATGCATTGGACAATTCACCTAAGAGGAATCCCGTCAATGATGCTAACACGATACGAGGGACATAACTAAACATCGTATCATACGCTTGTGCTGTAACATCCAGATAATCAGGCGATGGCAGCCATACACCAATCTGCGTGCAGATTACTACAACGATATTGCATAGAAATGTAGTAAAGATGACTTTGCGAGCGGTCTTGTATCCCCAAATCTCGGTCAGTACATCGCCTAACATGTATGCAAACGGGAAAGTAATCGTTCCCGCATCAAAATAAAACAGATCCCAAAGACCAATTACTTTCACTGCCATAATATTGGACACCACATACAGCGTCACAAACAATGCAGTTACTACAATAAACGAAGTATTATTATTCGGCTCTAAGCCGCGGTTTTTGAAAGGGTTTTCCGCTACCTTTTTTTCCATATTGTTTACTTATATAGGAATCGTTTAATACTCTTTTTGGGTGTTTTCTCAAATGGTTCTTGCTTCACTTCTATATCGTGTACACGCGAATAGGAGGGGAGCAAATCATTGAGCTTCTTCAGATTATCTTTCATCATTCGCTCTACTTCTGCAAGAGAGAAACCTTTTGTAGTTTCTTCATCTGGGAATACTAATCCTATGAGTTTGCCTTCACGCTCTACCACTACCGACTCCGCTACGCCTTGTTGGTTATTGAGTTTGTCCTCTATCTCCTCAGGGTAGATATTCTGTCCACTCGCACCGAGGAACATCGACTTGATACGACCACGGATAAAGATATTCTGCTTCTTATCCATATAACCCAAGTCGCCTGTTCTGAGCCAACCATCTTCGGTGAAAGCCGCCTTAGTGGCTTCGTCGTTCTTGTAGTAGCCCATCATCACGTTCTCTCCACGAACCAGAATCTCACCCTCGCCTTTCTCGTTAGGGTTGTCAATTTTTGCCTCCATACCTGGCACAGGCGCACCGCAGCTACGACGTTTGAAGTATTTAGGTGGCAAACCACTGACGAGTGGTCCGCACTCTGTCATACCAAATCCAATTGACAATGGGAAATTGACATCCATGAGACACTTCTCAACAATAGGGTTCATAGCTGCGCCACCGCAAAGGAAATAACGCACTTGACCGCCAAATGCCTTTACAAGCGACTTCTTTACCACCGCACGCACGATATTCATGATTCCGGGAGTGTACCAGCAGAACTTAAAGGATAGTTTGCTCAATAGTGGATCGAGTTTTTTCTTATAGATTTTCTCTATCACCAATGGTACCGTAGCGACCAAATATGGATTAACATCCGCCATTGCTTTGAGCAATAGACTTGGAGTAGGTGCTTTGGTAAGGTAATAGATAGTTGCACCTGCACTGAATGGATAAAGGAAGTCTGCTAATTGACCGAACATATGCGCCAAAGGCAACATACTAACAACGCGTTGACCTGGCTCTACAGGTAGGATATGCTGACCGTTCTCAGTATTGTTACTCAGCGAACGGTGGCTAATCATCACGCCCTTGGGTGAGCCCGTTGAGCCCGAAGTATAGTTGATGAGTGCTAGTGAATCAAGGTCTATTTCACCATCTTGCACGAGCGAGAAGAATGTATTCTCAGTGAGGGTAGATGGTTCGGTCATGATATGCTCCACATTCCCCTTGTACTCCTCTGCGAGGTGAATAAAGGAGAAGTCATCCATTGACATGATGGCTTGTAGTTCAGGCAACTGCTGGTGTTGCAAGTCGCGCCACACATAAGGTCCCACGATGAGCATCTTCGAATCAGAGTGTTCTAGGAGGCGTGCCAAATCTTCTGCTTTGAAGTCTTGCAAAAGGGTAACTGCCACCGCTTTGTAGGACATGATTGCCATGTAGGAAACCACCCAATTGGAGCAGTTGCGACTGGCTATAGCTATCTTATCTCCGGGTTGAATACCCAGCAGGCGAAAGAGTTTGTGCAAACGACGCACTTGTTGTGCCACTTCGCCGTGGGTGTATTGTGTTTTCTCTCCGTAATCTACGAAGGCGACATCTCGCCAACGATTATGGATCACCTGATCCATATAGTGTAAAAAATGGTGTTTCATAATTCTTGTTTTTTAATTCGCTTTGCGAATGAATAGTTACTTCGTGAAGGGTTATTCGCCTTGCGAATGAATGGTTGCTTCGTGAATTTCAGCCCGAAGGGCTAACTCTTCAGCGTAGCTTGCGAAGCTACTTCCTCCCTCGTCACTTCTTCCCCAATTAGTTCTGTCGGGCGGTAAGGCACCCCCTCAGGTGCGTGTGCCGCATCAAAAGTAAAATATGTACAGGTACATTCCACCAAAATCTCCCCCTCTGCACTCCTAATCTCGCCATCCACGATGGCTATATTGCGACGCATCTCACGCAAGCGCGCACGCAATTCAATAAACTTCTGGCGTATCACTACTGGTTTGCGAAAACGTGTCTCCATCTTAGCCGTCACGCCCGATGCCTGCAACTTATGAAAGACCACCCAACCGCATACCTCATCCAGCAGCACAGACTGTACACCTCCGTGCAAAGTGTTATCCCACGATTGATAGCGTGCAGATGGATGCCACAAGCATACCACATCATCCCCCTCCTCGTAAAACTTCATCTGCAAACCAAAAGGATTATCTGGACAACAACCAAAACAATGATAACCCTCTGCTCCTATCCACGGATTCTTTATCAGTCTCATAATTACTTATTCAATTTCTTCTTACATTGTTCTATCGTCATTCTAACCGCGTGATGATTCCACTGCTCATATTCCGCAGCAGAAAGAGTGTACAAACTATCTGCTTTTTCCAAATATTCCAATGCCTTCTTCTTGCTGCCAAAGGGATTATAAAACTCCACATTCCCCATCATCGCCATGACAAAGGCATCTTCGTTATCCAAGTCCGCAGCCCGCTTGATACTAGCAAAAAGTTGCTTCGCGTAGCTCATGAAATGCACCTTATCTAATGCCATTTTATAGGTATAAACACTGGTCAAATAGGCATTATACCTTGCTACTGACAAGTTGGATTTTAGTGCCTCCAGATGTTGCTCATAGCGCGCCAGCATCGCTGTGGCATCTACCGTGTCTTGCCCTAATGCCACAGCCGTGTAGCCATATTCGTAGTTGAGCAATTGCTTTTGCTCCTCCACCGACATACTGTCCCACTGAGCCGAAGCAATATACTCCCCCCATAAACTCACATCCTGATTCAGATACGCCTGATACAACTGATGGTTCGAGTACTGCGCTCGGCACATACCCGAAACCATCAATAGTATTAGTAATGCTAGTTTTTTCACGCTTGCTCCAGCATCAATGTGCGGGTTGGTTGGTCGCACACTTCACTTGGTCCGTAGTATTGGATTGGACCTGGATAAATGTAGCTGAGTTGTGGATCTGCCCAATCAGCACGGTGAGCAGCCAAGTACTTGAATGGCGCACCGTTGAGGTCAACCAATGCCTTTTGGATCACTGGTTTCATCTTTCCGTGGCGACGCTCCATATTCATCATCATGGTCACAGGTACACCACCAGCCACCCACTCACTTGCAGGTTTGGTGAGGTTCTTCACGAGTGCCATATAGCCCGTCTTGCCAGCTGCGATGAGGTGAGCAGCTGTGTTACCTAAACTATAGCAGTAGTCTGCATCGAAGTTGGAAGGAATAGCACAACGACCTTCGTAACCGAAGAAGTGGTTGAGCGCAGAGAATTTGCCCTTGTAGGTACCCGCAGCTTTGAGTTGAGCCAAACGTTTTTGTACCATCTCAATGAGCAGCTTCTCGGTCTCGATTTGGCTAACCATCACATTGCCGTGAGGATCACGATCGAGGGTAAGTTGCTTAGCAATACCCTTTGGCAGACTGCGATAGAGTTCGCATGAAGCAGGAGTGAGCATTGACTTCACATACTCGCGCTTAGCGTCGTCGCCCTCGAGAGCAGCAAACTCCTCATTCTCAGCCAACATATCGTTGAGCTCTTGGATGAGTACACGCATTGCTGGGATAAACTCAATCAATCCCTCTGGGATAAGGATAGTACCGAAGTTGAGTCCTGCATTAGCACGCTCTACAATCACCTCTACGATTTGCTCTACTACATCATTGAGAGTCATCGCCTTCGCCTCTACTTCCTCAGAGATAAGGCACACGTTTGGTTGTGCTTGCAATGCGCACTCCAGTGCGATATGGCTTGCACTACGACCCATGAGGCGGATGAAGTGCCAGTACTTCTTAGCAGAGTTAGCGTCGCGTTGGATGTTACCAATCAATTCAGCAAAAGTCTTGCATGCGGTGTCGAAACCGAAAGAGGTCTCAATCATCTCGTTCTTGAGGTCACCGTCGATAGTTTTAGGGCAACCAATCACTTGAATGCCACAGTTCTTTTGCAGGTAGTACTCAGCGAGTACGCATGCGTTGGTGTTAGAGTCATCACCACCGATAATCACAATAGCCTTGATACCAAGCTCTTGGCACACCTTGATACCATTATCAAACTGCCATGTTTCTTCCAGTTTGGTACGACCAGAACCGATAATATCAAACCCACCCGTATTGCGATACTCATCAATCACAGGAGCAGTGAGTTCTGCATATTTACCATCTACCAAACCGCTAGGACCACCGAGGAAGCCATAGAGTTTGTTAGCAGGATTGATACGTTTCAACGCGTCGAAGAGACCACAGATCACATTGTGACCACCAGGTGCTTGACCACCAGATAGAATCACACCTACATTGAATGCTTCTACAGCAGCAGCCTCAGCAGCAGGTTCAAACTCAATTACAGGCATTCCGTAGGTATTAGGGAAGAGCTTTTGAATCTCCTCTTGATCAGCTACAGATTGCGTTTTTGCGCCTTCTTTGAGGCTTACATTTCCTTGCAAAGCCACTGGCATCTTAGGTTGATACGCAGCACGAGCAATTTGCAATGGGCTTTTAGTCATTGTCATAATCGTTGTATATTTAGAAAGTTTTAAAAGTTTTAGCAGTTTTAAGAGTAGTTATAAAAAATCCATACTACCCAAATTACGCGACAAAGGTACATAAAAAAAAGTGAATATGCAAGTTTAGTTCACAATATTTTTCAAAAAAGATAGATTTTATCTATCTACCTTGCTTACACCACATTATAACCATACTATAACCAAACAATTCGAGGCTATATAGAACACCGAAAAAAGCCATAGAGAACGTTTCAGTTCGGTAATTTGAGATTTTTAGAGGAAATGAGTTAATGCGTATTTTTGCTAAATAGTAGCATGACAAAGCGAGAAGAAAGCACAACTTTCACAGGTATGCGTGTCATTAGTAGGAGCAAAAGGTTGGCTTGTATCTAAAATCTCGTTGATGAGCGACTGCAGGTGAGTCACAAACTCCTGCTGAATATCCTGACTGAAAGAGAGTGGCATACCATTATGATGCACCACAGGTATATCTTCTGGCGATATATTGCGAGCAGAATAGATATATGGCTGTTGGCAGTTGACAATGGATAGTTGAGAGTTGGCAGTGAACATCCAGCAATAAAGGAGAGTTTGCAGAATCTGTCGTTGCCCCTTGGTACGTACAGGTAACGTTCCATCTTCAGTAGGCTCTACCACGCCAAATACTTTGGACATGGTGTCATACGCCAAATCCGTTTTGCCAGTCTTGTAGTCAATTACACGCAATATATTGGCTTTCACATCAATCCGATCGGCTATGCCATATAGACGTATACCATTAAGATTGGCTGTTAAACGCATTTCAGAGGCAATATACTGGAAGGGCGCATGATAGTGGTCATTGATGAGGATATTATTCACATACGTCCTTACTACACGATTAGCCAAGACATCGCCATTAAGCAGTTGTAAGGGCTGGAGCGTATTCCAATAGGCATCATCATTAACATTAGCTATGAGTTGCTCCACCTGAGAAGCTGTCACATTACTTCCCACGAAAGGTGCATAGAGCTGCTCCATAATAGCGTGTAGGGCATTACCAATCGTCAATTCGCTAGCAGAAATGCTTTCATCTGGCGCGGGCTCTTGAAGGCGTTCGATATACTTGTAGTGGAACTGCTTTGGGCAACGCAAATAGGTAGTCAATGCTGTTGCAGAGAGCGAACGAAGTGTTTGCAAGCGTTTATCTTTGGCTATTGGCTCTACGTTTTTTGTTTGCGCTGCGACGAGTTGGTTAGTGACCACTATTTGCTGAATATCTATACCATACTGCCACTTGAGCTGATAGAAAAAGCGCGACACTTCGCCTGAATGTTGGTCATCGCTCGTGGAGTTGGTAATCAGCCATATTCGTTTAGCATATGCCAACATTCGATAGAAGTTATATGCAAAGATAGCATTTTGTCGGTCTGGCGTTGGGAGACCAAATCCGCAACGTAAGGTATAAGGCACAAAGCTATTACCCGTTGTACGACCAGGATAGAGGTCATCATTGAAGCCAGTGATGATAACATTATCAAACTCCAATGCTCGCGTTTCCAAAACACCCATCACCTGCAGTCCGTCTAAAGGTTCACCCACATAAGGTATAGTGGTTTCGAGGGTGAGCATTTTCAATAGTTGCTGCATGTCAGCTACGGTAAAAGCAATCTGCGGATAGTTACTTATAGCCGTCAGAAGCCGATCAAGCACTTTCGTGAGTTGATAAACTCCCTCGGAATTATCTTCGTTGCGCTGAGAAAGTAAGCACTCACGCATCTGTGCGATAAACACCTCTGCAGTTTCGGGCATAGGTATGAGGTACTGTTCGGGATACGCCACAGGCATATAGAGCGATGTTGCACGCAAAGGATATCCCATCGTGACATTGATTTTGTTTACCGCATCAGGAAAAGCATTGAGCAATGGTATCAACAACTGCTCATCGGGCAAGACAACTGCAGTACGCGTCAAGTCGGCGCAATCAGGAGATATGATATCCGATAATATACGATTTACCTCGTGAACTTCGCTTACTGTAGAAGGGACGGAAACGAGGGTGATATCGGGCATTGGGTATTGGGTTTCCTGAGTAGAGGATCCTGAGCTAGGAATTGGAAATCGCGATTGGAACAAGCGAAGGTTTTCTTCCATAAAAAGCGATGCTTTATTTTGTGGATCGCTTAGGTATGGGCTATCGTAGTCGAAATAAAAATCGGCTTTGTCCATCCCTTGTAAATGAAGCATCAATTCGCGCTCGGAAGCAGTAAGAGCATTAAAACCTAAGAACACATATTGTTCATGAAAACGCTCGTAAGAAATCTTATCCCAATGCTCTAAGACCTCGCGATGCAGCATACCCTCGTAAGCCAAGCCATCTCGGAGCAAGGCCTCACGCAATGCCGTGTAAAGCGGATAGAGCATTTCCCAAGTATGTTGGAAACGCTTGTGCAAATCTGCATTAGGATGCCGCATATCCGACTCATGGTACTCGCGCCAAAAGCGCGAGAGTGCCTTGCGTTGGTTATCAGTGAGATAATCAAATCGTTGGTCAATAGAATGCCAATCGCTGATAGAAGCAAACAGAGCCTCCACATGCGGAATAAGGTGATTATCAATCTCTGAGAAATCAGCTAACATCATCTTGCCCCAGTAGATAAACTGATCTAACGCTTCAGCATCGGGATACACACGTTGATATTCGGCGTACAAATGCAATAGGAGCGTCAGTTGGTCCGCCACCTGCAAATCTGACAATTCAGCAAAACACTCGTTGATAGTCATCACACGAGGTGCAAACATAGGCTTAGTCACATATTGCGAGAGGTACTTACGGAAGAATAAACCCGCACGATGATTGGGGAAGACAAAAGTATAAGACTGCAAATCATCGCCGACTTGCTCTACGAATGTTCTCGCTATGGCGTGGAGTTTACTCCTCATTTTTTCTTAGAATAAATCTTCTCACTAATCGCTTCACACGCGAGATAATTGACCATGTCTTACTTGCAGGAGGAATCTCCATGAGCAACGTATCTACATCAGGTCCCCCCGTCAGCTGTTCTGGATAAACCACCATCGAGCTGAAAGTGGTGAAATGCTGCGTAAGCATAGCAGGAATCTGCTCAAAAAGAGGGTTATAACTGGCCGTCGATTTACGCGAAGATAAGAGCACCAACATATCATTGTCCACGATAGTTTGAGAGATAATTCCCACTTCTTCCCAACCATCCATATTGCGGAACGCAGCTCGCAAGTACTTACCTGGACGACGACACATGGCTTGCAGAGCCACTTGCGTATCAGGATGCGCATAGAATACCACTTTAGCACCTAGTTCACCTGCCAAACGACGTACAAGACCGAAACATGTGATAAAGTCGCGCTCCTTCTCAGCATAGCGTGGGACAGCCACTACGAGGCGATTGATGGTATTGATAGGTTGCGCCTCGTGATAGACAATCACCGACTTGCTCGTGTGTTCTACCATATCCGAGACATCCTTCCAGTCGGCCGACTGCTTAATCTCAATATTATCAAGCGATGCCATCTCGCCAATTTCGCGCATAGCAGGACGTAAATCATCGCCCACCGATGTCAAAAGCCAATAGTCGTCTTCATGGTATGCCTCCAACTGAGCACTTTCCTGTAAAGCTAACTCCTTGGCAGCATGTTCGGTGATAAAACTTGCCGTAGTGCAGAGTACCAAGATCATCAACACCGCAGCATTCAGCACTTCTGAAGATACAATACCCATCTGATAGGCAATTGTCACAATCGCCAAGGTACCCGCAGCTGTAGCATGTGAGAGCCCAAAAACCAGTTGGCGTTCGTGCTTAGAGAAACGGAACACACCTTGAGCTATCCATGCTGCCAAACTCTTACCGACTAACTTGGTTAGGATCATTACTGCAGCGATTATAATGGTTGTCCAACTGCTCCAAAAGGCCTCAATATTAATCATCAGACCAACACTTATCAAGAATAGCGGCACGAAGACGCTATTACCCATAAAATTGATTCTGCCCATCAACGGCGATCGGTTGGGCAACAGCCGATTGAGCGAAACGCCACATAGGAAGGCACCTAAGATACCTTCCAATCCTGCCCAATCCGCCAGCAGAGCACTACCTACTAACATCAACATTACCACCATGAACTCCGAAATCGGTTCGCGATAGCGCTTGAAGAACATACGTGCGAAACTAGGGAATAGCCATAATACGCTCAATAGGAAGAGCGTAAATATGGCTAATTGAATGATATAATCCAAGGTTGTTTTGGCTGTATTGTTCCACTGCTCCACCACCGCTAAAACGATGAGCGATAATATGATAGCCCACATAGTTGCCCCTACGGTGATATTAACCGCCACATTCTTTTGTACGCCATAACGACTGACTATAGGGTATGTCATCAACGTATGGCTACCATACATGGCACCAAGCAGCAAACTGGATGTCCAGTTGAAATCCAATAGATAGCGACTAGTTAGAACACCTAATCCCAATGGGATAAAGAAGGTGCATAATCCAAAAAAAAGAGAACGGTATTTGTATTGCTTAAAATCGTTGATATCAATCTCACTACCCGACTGAAACATGATATAGAGCATGCCTAACGAGCCGAGAATCTTGATTGTTGAATTTTCGCCTACCATATTCAATACAGATGGACCAATCACAATACCTGCCAATATAAATCCTACGATGCTTGGCACGTGAATCTTACGGCAGACTATTGGCACAAACCAAATAATGCCAATAACAATGGTTAGTATTAAGAGAGGCGATAGTGTCATCATGGATTAAAAGAAATTATTTCTTTATCTCGAATGGGAAACTGCCTATCAGTTCACCATCAACAAAAAAGTCAGCATTGTAGATACCTATTTGCAGAATTTCTTCGACTAACCAATAAAGCGAGCCCGATGTTTCTTCGCCTTCGTACTCAAAATCCTTGTATATAGAATAGGCTATTTCGCTATTTTCGAATTTGAACACATGGCTTGGATTCTTTTGCATGATTTCACCATCGGGGCGAGTGATACGCATATAGAGCGTTTTCAAACCAGGTTTGTTGGTGATATTGCGAGCAATGGTATAATCAAATTGAAGTTTTTGAATCTGATTGTAGATGGTAGTTTTGCGATCACGTTTGTTGAGCGGAGTCATATGGAAATGGCTAATCTCTAACATAGAAGCACGCGATACCACCTCAGCCAGCTGTGTGCGCTCCTCTTCGAGTTGTTGTGCTTGGCGAGCTACCTCCTGATATTGCTGTTTAACTTGCTGATTTTCTGCAACCAATCGTTTGTTGGTACGGTCAAGTGAGTCGATTTGATGGACATAACTAACCATCACTTGGCGCACGGTAGCCAACTCCTTTTTGAGTTCAGCAATGCGGCGGGCATTGGTCACCTTAGTGATACGCAACTCCTCCAAGAGGTCTTGGACACGCTGTTTCTCCTGCGACAGGAGCTCCACTAACGAGTCATTGTGGATATCTGGCGTTTGGTAGCCATCGAACTGGATAGCCAACTCTTCGTACTCATCTTCCAACTGCTCCTTCTCAAACTCCATGAGTTCGACCATCTCCTTCATCTCGTTCTTTTGTTGGAGATTCATCCATACGAGCGCACATACGCACAGTGCCAAGACAACAAGTCCTATAATTAAAGCAATATATTTATTCTTACTCATAATACGTCTAATAATTTTTCCATTTGGGTTGAACGTGATCCCTTGAGGAGGATGTTTTTATCACGCAAAGGATTCGTTTCCAGATATTTATGCAATTGTTCTACGTTTTCAAAGACTGGGTATGGCGAAGTGGTTCGCATATATTCTTCACCCACTAGGAATACATATTCTGCCTTGCGCTCTGCCAACATATTCACGATATTCTGGTGCTCCAAATGGGAATATTCACCCAGCTCACGCATTGCGCCCAAAATATACGTATCCCCTTTGAAAGCGTTGATAGCCGCCTGCATAGAGGTTGGATTAGCATTGTATGCATCCACAATCAGATGGTTGTTAGCCGTTTGCATGGCTTGCGAGCGGTTGTTGGTTGGTACATATTGGCGAATTGCCTCCAATGCCTGTTCGCGAGAGATGCCAAAATACTCTCCTACACATATTGCTGCCGACACATTCTCTGCATTATATTCTCCCACAAGATTTGTGCCAGAGGGCATGGTGCCCGTTGTATATGCCACTGTCTTTAAGTCGCCTGCCATCTGTGCAAGGTATGGATTATCCGTGTTGCGGAAAATAAATCCCTGATGCTCACGCAGATAATCATACAACTCTTTCTTGGTCTGTTGTACGCCCTCAAACGAACCAAAGCCCTCCAAGTGCGCACGGCCAACGTTGGTGATTAGTCCGCAGTTAGGTTCGGCAATGTCCACCAACTCTTTTATATCCCCAGGATGTGATGCGCCCATCTCCACAATTGCCATCTCATGTGCGCGCGTGATTTGTAATAAAGTGAGAGGTACACCAATCTGATTGTTGAGATTACCTTGCGTGTAATGAAGGTTGTATTTTGTAGAAAGAACAGTCGCCAACAGCTCTTTGGTGGTTGTCTTACCGTTAGTACCAGTGATGCCAATGATAGGCAATGCGAGTTCACGTCGCCATTCGCGTGCGAGGTCTTGCAGAGCGAGTAAGGTTTTAGGAACCAATAACGTACCCTCTGGCAGGGCGTATTCTGGCTTGTCGATGACAGCCAACGAGGCACCGCTTTCGAGGGCTTGTTTGGCAAACTTATTACCATCAAAACGCTCGCCATGCAACGCAAAGAACACGCAACCTGCGGGCAGATGGCGTGTGTCTGTACTCACGCAAAGCGAATCTTTATCTTTTATTAGAAAATCCCAATTCATTTCGTTATATTATTTCGCGGTGCAAAGTTACTATTTTTTTCCGAGATGTACAAATTTTGGGGTATATAAAATTTTCTATGTGTATATAAATAACGAGGGTGTGTCGGTTGACACACCCTCTCGTTATGAAAAAAAGTCTTGCTGTCCAATTTTGACAACAGGTTTCTTATCGCTTTTGCGTAATTTAAAAGTTACGGGTATTGTGAATTTTACACGCACAGAATCACCACCATTTTGTATTCCTGCACTCCAATTAGGCATGTTCAATACTACTCGCATTGCCTCTACATCTAATAACTGATAACCGCTACTTTTTACAATCTCAGCATTGATTATGGAACCATCTTTTTCAACTACAAACTGGCAAATAGTGCGTCCTTCCCATTGATTTTCTTTTGCTTTAGAGGGGTACTTGATGTTCTCTCCAAGATATGTCATCAACTCACCCATACCACCTGGGAACTCTGGCATTTGCTCAACCACCGTATAAATTTGCTCTGTGGTGTCGTTGGAGATATTAGTCTGCTCCACAGGTGTTTCTTCTAAAGCACCTTGATTGTCTGCCTTTTTTGTACACGCCACGCATGTGATGGCTGCCATAAGGATTAATGCTAATTTTTTCATAATTGTAATATTTATAGTTGTTTAACAATATATTCGAACTCTGGCAATTCGATTGCTTGTTGCTGATCATAGCAACAATACTCTGGCAGTTTTACCACTTGTTTGATTGTTTTTGTTGCGGTATCTTCAAAGTGCGCAGTTACTTGCTCTTTGAAATCAGTATTTACTTGTATGCTCAAGCCAATGATGATTCCTGCCAAAGCCGCAGCAGGCGTTGTGACCCAAAGTAGTGATCGATCGCGTCTGCGTGGATTGACAGCAGGGCGTAAGTGCTTGTTGGTTTGTGCATATCGGTGCTTACCGAACGCAGATAGTTGTGATTCAAAATTACGCATAGTCTTCTAATTTTTTTCGTAGTTTGAGGATTAGTGTATGAAGGCGCGATTTCACAGTTCCGTCGGGAATACTGAATATCGCTGCAATATCTTTGATGGATAGTTCATCCGTGAAACGGAGATCAAATAGCAATTGTTCTGGAGCGGAGAGTTGGTTGAGTTCGTGAGTCAGTGCCTCAAATAGTCGCTCGTTGTCTATTTGCAATGCAGTGTCGTCTTCTTGGGCTTCTTCTGCAGTAGCTATCACATCTGCTGTATAAAGTGCTTGATAATCAATATCTCGATAGGTATTGCGCAACAGGTTGAATGCAATTGTGAATAGCCATGGGCGAAACTTCTGAGGAAGTTGATATTGTGCACTTGCGTTCCAAAGTTGCAAGAAAAGGTCTTGGGTGAGGTCTTCTGTTAGCAGTTGATTTCCACCTGTTCGGCGGAAGAAGAAGTTTTGCATAGCAGGCATATAGCGTTGCCAAAGTTCATTGAATGCCTTTTCTTCTCTACATTGCACAAGTCGCATCAGTTCCTCATCCGAAATACTTTTATATGGTCGCCAAAAAGTAATCATTAGTTTGTTATAGTAATCATTTTCATTTGCTGTTCACAGATGCATACACACGAAAAGAGGAAAGGTTCATTTCTTGGAGCAAAATTACGATATTTTGTTTACTAATACTGCATAACAGAATCGCCACTTATGTCCGAAAACATAAATGGCGATTGATAGGTAATTTCTGATTATGCACCAAGTTAGTGCACAATTTTCTTTTTATTGTTTACTTCTTATTTGGCAGCTCCAAGCCGTATCCCTTTTTCTTGTCCTCTACCTTCAGAGCAAGACTGAGCAAGAATGCCAAGACACCAAACGAAGCGAAGACAATCATTGGCACTACATAGCCGTTGGTAGAAACGCGGAGCGTACCAATCAACATTGGCACCAAGCACAAGCCGATATTCTGTACCCAGAAAATGAGGCAATAAGCAGAACCCAAAATCTTCTCATCGATAATCTTTGGCACAGATGGCCACATAGATGCTGGCACCAAAGAGAAACTAACACCCAACACAAGAATAGTGCAGAGTGCCAAAGTTTTGCTTGGATAAAGTGGCAAGACAAAAGCGAAAATACTATGGCAAATAACCATGATAATTGCACCTACCATCATCATCGAAGCGCCTTTACCCTTGTAGTCGATGAACATACCGAGGAATGGAGTCAGCACCATTGCCAAGATTGGGAACCATTTGAACAAGCCAGATGCCTCGGCGTTGCTGATCATCAATGTCTCCTCGAGGAAGTTGGTTGCAAAGCGTTGGAATGGGAAGATAGCTGAATAATACAATACGCACAGGAGCGCGATAATCCAGAACATTTTGCTAGAGAAGATCTTACCTAGGTCAGACACGTGGAACTCATCCTCAGGGTCGTGCATATCTGTCGCCTCGCCGATAGCCACGAGTTGTTTGTCGAACTTGGTGTCCATGATAGTGAACACGAAGAAGTTGAGCAAGCCAATCACGAGCAAGAGGGCTGCGAAAAGCAATGAAGCCACTACAGATGGTTGACCATTGACAGCAAAATGCTCGCTGATAGCTGGAGAGAACGCCATTGCAGCGAAGACACCAATACGAGCGATAGCCATCTCAAGACCCATAGCAAGTGCCATCTCTTTGCCTTTGAACCATTTAGCGAGAATCTTACTAACCGTAGTACCCGCCATCTCGCAGCCGCAGCCGAAGATCATAAATCCGAAAGCTGCCATCTTAGCAGAACCTGGCATAGCTGTCCACCAAGAGTTGAGCCATACGATATTGTTGGCATCAAACCAGTCGGAGATACCGATATATTTGATAGACGCACCGAGCACCATCAAGCCCGCAGAAAGCAAGCCCGTGAAGCGAACGCCCATCTTATCGAGGATGATTCCTGCAAAAATGAGGAATCCAAAGACACAGAGAATATACTCCGCAGAAGCATATGTACCAAAGACGCCTTGGTCCCAACCGAGTGTGTCGTTGAGAACAGATGCCAATGGAGAAAGAATATCCACGAACATGTACGCAAAGAACATCATCGATGCCACCAGAATAAGCACCGTCCAACGTGCAATGGCGGAGTCGCGGAGAGTAGATTGCAAAGCTTTTGTCATAATTATGAATTTTGAATTAAGAATTATGAGTATTTACAAGGCTTCGTCCTCTGGTTTTTCAACCAAGGGACGAGGCCTGTTTTTTTTCTTTTTTTTGAGCCATGCTGCTTTACGTTGTTCGTATTCAGCATAGTGTGATTCCAAATAGCCGTCAGCCATTACTTGATGCCTAATTCTGCTTTGACAGCAGATGTCAAGTCAAGTGCATCAGGAGCAATGTATAGCATCGCAGCTTGATCCATCACGTAAGTGCAACTTTGAGCGGCACCCACTTTGTTGATTGCCTCCAATAATTTAGCACGAACAGGTTGTAGATACTCAACTTGCTTAGCTTGCAAATCTTGTTGAATGGTTTGATAGAACATTTGCATACGTTGCTCCATTTCAGCCAACTCTTGTTGACGGAACTCACGAACACCAGCAGTCATAGTAGCTTGTTGTTGCTGGAACTCAGCCACTTTTTTGCTCAACTCTTCTTGCATATTTGCAAGTTGAAGTTCATAAGAAGATTGCAAAGAGTCTAATTTGGCACCTGCTTGTTTGGTTTCAGGCATCAAAGCCATAATCTCTTGTGAGTTAACGTGTCCAATTTTTTGTGCGCTTGCAAGGATAGGCAATGCCAAAGCAAGCATAAAAATGATTTTTTTCATTGTTCTTTTATCTTTTTAATGTTATTGTTTCTATACTACGAGTATGACACGGGCATACGAATTGTGCGGTTATTGTGCGGTAATAGTGCGGTTATTGTGCGGTGCGAACAGTTATTTTGCGCCTAATTTCTCCAACACTTGGTCAGAAATATCCAATTTGCTTGACATATAGATGAGGCTTGGTTCTGCAGAACGGTCTTTGACTACGTCATAACGCTTCTCATTTGCAATGTCCTGAATAGCAGTATATATCTCATCTTGAATAGGTTTGAGAAGTGACTCGCGTTTTTTATACCACTCGCCATCTTGTCCAAAATATGTGCGTTTGAGTTCTAGTAATTGCTGTTCCTTTTGCAGAATTTCGTCTTCGCGACGCTGTTTCATCTCAGCGGAGAGGAAAATCTGCTCGGTTTGATAGTTGGTCGTCAGGATCTGTAGTTCTTGTTGCAAAGCATCTATCTCCTTTTGCCAACGTTTGGAAATCATATTAAGTTGCTCATTAGCAGTTTCATACATAGGCAGATTCTTCAAAATGTATTGCATATCAACATATGCTACTGAAAACTTTTGTCCGAACAAAGGAGTGGTAGTCCCCCACCCGATGAATGCCATAATGGCAATTAAAATATATCGTTTCATATTACACCTTATTTATATATATTATAGTTCTTGTCCCAGTACGAAGTGGAATTGTGAGCCACCATATTGTTTAGAACCATTGATAGGGTCGAATCCCCAACCCCAGTCAATACCCATAAGTCCGAACATTGGCAAGAAGAGGCGTACACCTACACCAGCAGAACGCTTGAGATTGAATGGATTATAGTCCTTGATATCCGCGAAACAGTTACCCGCTTCTACGAATGCCAATGCCCAGATAGTAGCATTTTGCTCAAGGGAGATAGGATAACGAAGCTCCATGGTAAACTTATTGTACACATATCCCATATTACGTCCCACCGCAGGATCATACGGCGTGAGCGACCCCGATTGGTAACCACGCATGGAGATGTATTCCGTAGAATAACTTGAGTAACTAGACATACCATCACCACCCATATAGAAGGTTTCGAATGGGGATTTAGCATTCTTGTTGTAATGCCCAAGATAGCCAAATTCAGCACGCGTCATCAAGATTAATTTCGAATCTGGAGTTAGCGGAGTAAACACTTTACCAGAGAAACGCCACTTGTGATACTCCAACAGATTGTATTTCTCGGAGGTAGTCATTTGTGCATATTGCGCATCTGTTGTCCCCTTGATGAGTGAATAAGGCGGTGTAATCTTCAGACCGATAGTAAATTGCGAACCACGACGTGTATAGATTGGGTTATCAATACTGGAGCGTGAGAGTTGCAAATTCAATGCAAAATTATGGCTATTTCCATCCGTTAGGATCATATATGGCCAATCCTTCAACATATACAACTGATAACTCAACTCGCCGTAGAACGAGAAATAATCGTCGGGCCAACTGAGTCGCTTACCATAACCTATACTCACACCGAATGTACGGAGATACTTATCGGGATCGGCCTCGGACTCTTGTAATTGTTGGTAGTAATCGGATTGACCGTAGTAGTTGTAGTTATAGTAGTAGTTGTTATAGAGATTCTCGTATGCCTTATAATAGCGGTCGGAGTAACCCGTTTGCGAGGCAAAGAAGATATTAGCACTCAACGAGTTAGGTCGTTTTCCGCCAAGCCAAGGCTCTAAGAAACTGATGGATGCCGAGGTATAGTACACACCATTGGTGCGTGCATTGATACTGAAAGTTTGTCCTTCACCTTGAGGCACTATACGATAACTCTTGGGGTTAAAGAGGTTTTGGATAGCAAAGTTGGTGAACTTCAGACCTAAAGAGCCAACAAGACCCGTTGCACCCCAACCGAGCGAAAACTCGATTTGGTCGCTGGATTTAGTTTCCAATTGATAGGTGATATCCACCGTACCATCTTCTGGATTAGGTTGAATATCAGGCACGAGTTTTTCTTGATCGAAGTGTCCCATCTGTGCCAACTCACGAAGCGAACGCATGATATCGGACTGGCTGTAGAGTTGGCCGGGTTTGGTATATAGCTCACGACGCACTACGTGCTCGTACACGCGCGTGTTACCTACTATATTAATCTCATTAATCGTCGCAGGCTTACCCTCATACATACGCATCTCAAAGTCAATTGAGTCATTATCGATATGCACTTCCACAGGGTCAACGCTAAAGAACAGATAACCTTGGTCAGTATATAACTTAGCCACAGCATCATCATCCTCGTTCAGTCGTTTGTTCAGTTCCTTGAGGTTGTAGGTATCTCCTTTCTTGATACCCAACACTGCGTTGAGATATTCATAAGGATAGACGGTATTTCCGACCCATGTAATATCACGGAAGAAATACTTATTACCCTCATCTATAGTCATATAAACATCTACTCGAGTAGAATCCTCCTTAGAAGGCACCACGCTATCGGCTAGAATGACAGCATCGCGATAACCAATTTCATTATATTTCTCTATCACCAGTTTCTTGTCATTCTCAAACTCATTGGCGACAAACTTCTTAGTTTGAAAGAGATTGATAATGTGATTATCATTGGTTTTCTTCATTACTTGGTTGATTTTGTTATGCGACAATGCCTCATTACCAGTAATATAAAGACGTCCAACACGAATTTTGTCCTTTTTATCTATATTGATAGCAACTTTCACATACCCTGGATGGTCTTGATCATTGAATTGCAACACCTGAATTTCGGCATTATAAAAGCCTTTTTCATCCAAATACCCTTTGACTATCTTCTTCGCGCGATCAGCCAAATCGGGGGTCATCTGCCCACCTTTTTGAATACCAACCTTTACCTCAAGGTCTTCTTGTTCGCTCTTACGCAAACCATTGTAAGCAATGTCGGATACACGTGGACGTTGTTTCAATGCAATTTCCAACCAAATCTTATCACCCTCAATCTTTGTTGCTTTGAATTTCACATCAGAGAACAAACCCTGCTTCCAAAAACGCTTGAGAGACTTTGTGATTTGGTCACCAGGCACCTCTATCTTATCCCCAACTGCTAAGCCAGAAAAACCTATCAACACAAAATCCTCATAACTATCAGCACCAGTGACAGAAATACCCGCAATCTCATACGTTTTGCGTTGCATAGTATATTCTATCGTAGGGACAACTGTAAGCGCATCCACTGTATCCGTATATACAGAAGATGTATCCACCTGCGCAGCCATCGGGATGGCCATGAGAAGAATAAACAATATGTTAACGAACTTGCTCACTGGTTTTTCCAAATCTGCGTTCACGATGTTGATAATCAACTATTGCATGGTAGAATTCCTCCTCTGTAAACTCTGGCCACAAACAATCGGTAAAATACAATTCTGCATATGCCAATTGCCACAACAAGAAATTACTAATACGCAATTCGCCACTCGTACGAATCAACAAGTCAGGGTCGGGCATATCACGAGTAGTAAGATGAGCAGAAATAGTTTCTTCGTTGATATCCTCTACCAACATTTTATTATGTTGAACAGCTTGAGCAATCTGACGGGCTGCCTGGATAAGTTCCCAACGCGCACTATAACTCAATGCTATGACTAATGTCAGACCTGTATTTTGGTTCGTTTGTTCGATACATGCCACAAACTTGTCATGCGTTGCTTGGGGCAAACGACCAATATCCCCTATGGTTTGAAGACGGATATTATTCTTCATCAACGTAGGCGTTTCTTTGGCGATAGTATCCACCAACAAAGCCATCAGCGCATCCACCTCCTCCTTGGGGCGATTCCAATTCTCTGTAGAAAAAGCATACAACGTCAAGTATTCAATGCCCAGTTCTGCCGCAGCCTCAGTGATACGATGCACCGTTTCTACACCTTGACGATGACCGAACATGCGCGCCATGCCTTGACGCTTCGCCCACCTACCATTACCATCCATAATGATGGCAATATGACGTGGTATTCTATCTTGTAGTATCTGCTCTTTATAACTCATCGTTCAACTACTCATCTCTACAAAACGCACATATCTTCTTCCCCTTACCAAACTCAAATACAATACCCACCGTGATTGTAGAGGCTATATCATTGTTCATTATATTGCTTCCGTTTAGATTATGGATATCATTGTATGCATCCAAACCTTCTAACGCGTCACCATTATAAACATACACATTATGCTGCCATGCAGCTTGTAACTGCCATCTATCCGCAAACTTCCATTTCAATCCTACACCTACGGGGAAATATATTCCACATTTCATATTATCCCCCAACTTTGGGTAAGTCACTTCATCAAACTGATCGCCATAGTAGTTATATAGGCTTGCCCCTATTCCCAAGAAGATATAAGGCGTGATTGATTTTACACGATAATCATATCCTCGATGACCAAAACGAAAAAAATTATACTCTGCCGTTACATCCCAATGCCACATTGGGTTCTGACACAAGCCACTGCTTGTTATCCCCAACTCTTGATTGACCTCTATCTTGTTGGCAACACGTTGCCGCTGAAGTTTCGTTTGCAATGCCCAACGTTGATCAAACTTATACCTAAATTGCACACCATACACCTCACGCGTACTCTGAAAAATATGTGGCGCTAACTCACCTACATAATAACCAGCTCCAGCCTGCACACCCAACTCGTGGCGATACATACGATTATCTGCCATACAAGCTACAGAACACAATACTAAAAGCAAACAAAGCAGAAAAACGTGATTTGCACGAACAATCATCTTCAACCGCCCTAGCAATTATATCGTTTAATAATCCACAAGCATGCGCTTGTGTTTTCCGAAGTTGTAAACCACACCTATATTAAGAACAACATTATGCCAAGCTCCTGAAGCTAAGTTTTCATAGGCAATAGCCCCCTTAGTAGCACCTGAAGGATCATGCCCAAATCCCAAGTGATATTGGCACGCAGCTTTCAACTGCCAATTATAATCTATACGCCATTTAACACCAACACCCAAAGGAATATATACATTAGCTGCCAGATTTCCATCGGCAGGACGAATCATAGGAAACATCGATCCTTCATCCGACTGACGCGCTGGTACTTCTTTGTTAGAAAGAGCAACTCCCACACCAAACAACACATATGGAGTAGCAGGATAAATGCGCATCTGCGCTCCCTTAATTCCACTTGGACGATGCACTGCCAAACCATAAGGCAGGATGTTATACTCCGCCGTAAAGTCAAGATCCCACATCGCATTGTAGTAATACGTACCGCTTGGATATGGTACATTTTCTAATTTGCCACCATATTGCGCATCAAAACTACCTACAACATCTCTAAAATACATGCGCTGACGCATACCTTGCAACAGAATCGCCCAATGGCAGTCAAACGAATAGCGAGCCACTAATCCAAAAGTTTCCATCATAGGCACTTTCTCTCCCAATCTCACCATATCCTCTGAAGTTTCTTGTTGTGTAAGCGCATTTTGGAACACACGTGTATAACCATCTGTAGGACTATTTGTGCCCAAATGAAAACCCACGCCGACTTGAACGCCTAATTCCAGCTTCTCCCATGACGAAGCGGGTGTTATTCCTTTATGATTAACTCTAATGCGTTGCACAGTAGATTTAGATTCATCTTTTGCCAATGCACACATAGTAGTCAATACCAAGACCATCAACACGCTTAATACTTTTTTCATATCGCAATATCTAAATTCTTTTGTTTGTAAATCACATTTAGCCCGCAAAGGTACAACTTTTTTTTGAAATATGCAAATTATTTCTTGATTAAAATGCGAAAAGCATCTACTACGCGACTTACCTCTACCACGCGTATGCGCAAGTTGTGTGCGTTGTACTTTTGCCCAGCAGGGATGATAATCCGCTCAAAACCAAGCTTTTCCGCTTCTCGAATACGTTGGTCTATACGATTAACTGGGCGTATTTCGCCTGCTAAGCCCACCTCGCCAGTCATGCAGATTTTTTCATCCAGTGCAATATCCATGTTCGAAGAAAGCACAGCAGCCAGAACAGGTAAATCTATTGCAGGATCATTGATACGCAACCCACCTGCTATGTTGAAAAACACATCTTTTTGCAAAAGCTTAAAACCAACCTTCTTTTCCAAAACGGCAAGCAACATATTCAACCGTCTGCCGTCAAAGCCCGTACTGCTTCGTTGAGGTGTACCATATGCAGCACTTGCCACAAGTGCCTGAACTTCAATCAAAAGCGGACGTACACCTTCCACCGCAGCAGCAATAGCCACTCCCGATAACCCATCGCGATTACCCGACAAGAGCAACTCACTTGGGTTCAACACCTCGCGCAAGCCATCTTGTTGCATCTCGAAAATGCCCAACTCGCTAGTGCTACCAAAGCGATTCTTTTGTGCTCGCAAGATGCGATAGACATAATGCTGATCACCTTCGAACTGCAACACCGTATCCACAATATGCTCCAATACTTTTGGTCCAGCCAGCGAACCCTCTTTATTGATATGCCCCACAATGATAAATGGCACATTTTTTTCTTTCGCATACTGCAAGATTCGTGCTGCACATTCCTTCACTTGACTCAAACTACCAATACTCGCCTCTATCGATTCCGTACCTATCGTTTGAATACTATCTACAACTACTATTTCGGGCTGAATTTCGGTTACATTATCCAATATTCGCTCCAATGAAGTCTCTGCCAGGATATATAGATTCTCTGCATTTCCAGATAAACGCTCTGCTCTGAGTTTCAATTGCTTAGCACTCTCTTCACCACTTGCATAAAGTGTTTTGCGATGCCCCATTTTCATCAGTACTTGCAGTGCTAATGTAGATTTTCCTATACCTGGTTCACCACCCAATAGCACCAAACTGCCAGGCACCAATCCACCTCCCAACACACGGTTCAATTCCGAAGACTGCATATCAATCCGCATCTCCTCTTGAGCCTCTACCTCGCGTAAACGTTGCGCCTGCGCGCCACGACGAAGCGAAGTTCCGCCTTTTTTGGAAGAGATAGTGGTACTCACCTCTTCCTCATATGTTCCCCACTCACCGCAGACTGGACAACGACCAATCATTTGTGGCGATTGAGCACCACAATTTGAACACACATATTTCGTCGTATTCTTTGCCATTATAACTCTATCGTCTCTTTTTCTACTGCCAAAACTGTGTTTTCGAACACTTCGCGTGCTTCATTCAAGAATACCTGGTGGTCATCTTCACGAGCACTGAAATGCCCTATTACCAACTTCCCTGCACCTGCTAACTTAGCAATTTGTGCAGCTTGCTTGGCTGTAGAATGCGTATGTTTTTTGCATTTATCTGCATCTTTTTCGGTGTACGTAGCCTCATGGAATAGCACTTCTACTCCTGCAATCTGCTCCACAATCTGCTCACGATACGCCGTATCCGAACAATACGCATACCGTTTGCGAGGCTCTTTGTCGCGATGATGTTCTGTAAAGAGAAAACCACACGTTGGTACCTTATGTTTCAGTGGGATAGTCTCAATCGTCAGCGTGCGGTCTTCAAATATCACTTCTTTCTTGCGCGGATTGATGGCACGAAACTCCACCTCATACGGTAGGTCTTGGCAATGATAATCCAGCAACGGGCGAAGCAGTTTCTCCAAGTCGGCATGTGCATAAATATGCAAAGGTTGTGTTCGTCCCATCATGCCCAACGTGGATATCAACCCTATCAATCCAAAACAATGATCACCATGCAAATGCGAAATCAACACCGTGTATAGCCGCGCAGTTTTCACACCCAACTGCCTCATTTTCAGTTGAGTTCCTTCTCCGCAGTCAACAAGAAACGACTTATCGCATAGTTCCACAATCTGCCCTGTAGGCGAATTCTGGAATGTAGGCATCGCACTGCCACAACCTAATATGGTTACTTCGTTATTCAAAAGAGTCCTAAAAGTTTTAAGCGTTCTAAAGGTTTAGCCACGAAGACTCAGATACACGCGCATGAACACCGCTTTGGTGTATTGAGGGAAGTCGCCTTGCTGAATCCAACCATGATAACCAGGATCACGACGAAAAACATCCGCTACGCGCTGACCTTTGTATTTGCCAAAGTTAAAAATCTCTTTTCCCTCAGCATCATACGCAATGCGTCCTGCAAAATCCGCAAAGCGCACATTACCAGTTGTATAGTCGGACAGTTCCTCTACCGTGGCGGGTAACTCATAACGCTCTAACTGTGCTTTCAGCACCTCGTAGGTTGCCATCGTGTCGGCATCTGCAGAGTGTGCATCCGTCAGGTCTTTTCCGCAATAGAACTTATATGCTGCTACCAAATTGCGAGGTTCTTGGCGTTGGAAAATGGTAAATACATCTACCATTCGCATACGCTTCAAATCGATATTTTGCCCCACACGCAACAGTTCCTCCGCCAATAATGGCACATCAAAATGGTTGGAATTATAACCCGCTAAGTCGCTACCTTCCAGCACTTTAACCAGTTCTGGTGCAATCTCTTTGAAGGTTGGGCAATCTACCAAGTCCTCGTCGTGAATCCCATGTACTGCGGTTGCCTCATCCGAGATATGCATCTGGATCTCTTGCCCCAACATCGTTTGTGTAGGTTTTACGCGGAAAGTCTTCCCCTCGGCACAGCCGTTAGGGAAGACCTTGTAGTAACTCAGCTCTACAATCCTGTCTTGAGCTATATTCAAACCCGTAGTCTCCAAATCAAAGAAAACCAACGGGCGAGTAAGTTTCAATCTCATAGTTTAATCACACATTTTGTAGTTTGTTTTGAGCAGATTGCTGGGCGAACCGAGGGAGCAATGCGGAACATTGTGACCGAATAACAACCAGCAAGATGCCAAAAGAAACACAAAATTAGTCGTTCAAGAGCATTGGCATCAACAATATGAGCAAATCTTGATTCTCATCATTCTCAGATGGCAAGATCAAACCTGCGCGAGCAGGATCGGCCAATGCCAAGACAACGTCTTGAGAAGTGATAGAAGATAGAATCTCTATCAAGAATGGCGCTTTGAAGCCAATAGCCATAGGCATACCTGTATAGTCGCATGCGATGGTTTCTTCTGCTGAAGTAGAGAAGTCAATGTCTTGTGCCGAGATCTTGATTTGGTTCTCGCTCAAAGCCAACTTAATCAAGCTAGTACCTGTGTTAGCAAACACAGCCACACGCTTACAAGCATTCACGATTGTTTGACGATCCACAATCACTTTGTTGGTATTGTTTTGTGGAATCACCGCATTATAGTTAGGGAAACGACCCTCTATTTGGCGGCAAACAACCACCGTCTTACCAAATGCAAAGGTAGCATTCTTCGCACCAAAGTTAACTGACACAGTATCATTACCCTTCAGTACTTGACGAAGCAACTGAGCAGGTTTCTTTGGCAGGATAAAACTAACAGGTTGTGCACTTGCAACGGTAGAGTTGGTGTAACGCACCAAGCGATGCGCATCCGTAGCCACCAAAGTAATCTTGTCCTCTGCGAGGTCAAAATAAATACCATTCATCACAGGACGCAACTCGTCATCAGCTGTACAGAAGATTGTCTTATTCACAGCATCCAATAGCACATCGGCAGCAATCTCAAAGCTATTCTCACCTGCCTCTACTGGCATCTCTGGGTACTCATTACCATTCGCGCCAACAAAGCTATACGTACCATTCGCACTGGTGATATTCAAGCCAAAGTTTTGGTCATCAATATGGAATGTCAATGGTTGCTCTGAGAACTCCTTGAGGGTTTCCAACAAAATCTTCGCAGCCACAGCCACTTTTCCTTCACCCTGAGCGCCATCTACTGGCATGGTAGTACGCAAAGTGGTTTCACCATCAGATGCGGTCAAAGTCAACTCATCACCTTTCAAGTCAAACAACACGCACTCCAAAATCTGTAAACTATTCTTAGCCGCAATCACGCGACTTGCAGCTTGCAATTGTGCAAACAATTCCTTGCTGGATACATTAAATTTCATATTCGTTTAATTTTAATTTGTTATCAATCTTTTCAGCCGGCAAAGTTACAAAAAAATAACGAATTATACAAATAATTTGCATAAATTATTTATTTTTCTTACCTTTGCACCCAAAATATGTGCCCTAAACACGAAACTCTAAACACTAAACAAAAAAAATGATTGGTATTTTTGACAGCGGTTATGGCGGTCTGACGATCTTAAATAAGATTCGCCAATTGCTTCCCGAGTACGACTATCTTTACTTGGGTGATAATGCTCGTGCGCCTTACGGAACTCGTTCATTTGATGTGATTTACGAGTACACACTGCAAGCTGTCAAATACCTTCATGAGCAGGGCTGTAACCTCATTATTTTGGCATGTAATACTGCCAGTGCGAAGGCACTCAGAACGATTCAGCAGCGTGATATTAATCCCGATGAAGTTCGCGTGTTGGGTGTGATTCGCCCTACTGTGGAAGTCGTGCCCGCGCGTACGCGCACAAAACATATAGGTGTGCTTGCTACTCCTGGCACCGTGGCTTCTGAGAGTTACGTCATCGAGTTGCTCAAGCAAGACCCTACCCTCGTTGTCACCCAACAGGCATGCCCTATGTGGGTGCCGTTGATTGAGGCAGGCGAACATTTGAGCAAAGGTGCCGACTATTTCGTAGAGAAATACCTCACCGAACTCCTCACCCGCGATCCGCTGATTGATACCATTATTTTGGGTTGCACCCATTATCCCCTACTCCAACCCAAGATTGAAGCGTTTCTAAAAACAACACCAAACATTGTCATCAATACTCCACACCATCCCTCCACCCTTCAGGGGGGAGTTGGAGGGGGGCTCATATCTCAGGGCGAGATCGTCGCGCAGAGTTTAGCCGATTATCTGCGCCGCCATCCTGAAATTGTCGAACGTATCTCCTCCCCTTTGAAGGGGAGGTCGGGAGGGGGTTTCCTTACTACCGAATCTGCCGATAAGTTCTCTGATTCTGCTTCGCTTTTCTTATCCGAACCGATTGAGGCGGAGCATATTGAGTTGCAATAATTCCTTCTTGCAAATCTCTTAGTAATTACGCACTATTCACGCACAATACACGGACAATAGACGCACAATACACGCACTATTCCTTTCACTTCCGTGAAGGATCACTGGCAGATACATAAACAAAAAAAATCGTTCTCATAATGAGAACGATTGTTTTATTGTGAATTAGTTGTTAATATTAGAAAGTTAGAAATTTAATGCTAATCCTAAACCATTGTTTTGCAGTTTAAATGTAAGTGTCGCACTTGTTTCATTATAAGCTGACAGAGTTGTTTTCATTGTTTTCAGACCTACACTATACAATGGAATACCAACACTCGTGAGACCTACTCCAAATCCAAATAATGCCCATGCAGCATCGTGCGTATCGTCCCATCGATTAGGGGCTTTATTACTACCAACAATACTATTAGAAGGTTGTCCTTCACGGTATAGCATAGGTAGCATAATGATACTTGTTGCGAGTGCTGGAATACCTACTCCTATAAACACCCCTCCAGATACTTTCATATCTTTTCCTTTTTGATATTGTTTGCATAAAAACTCAGATTGGTTGTATAGGTTCTGAGCAACTTCAAATGAAGACATCAAGTGTCGATGTTTGTGCGCTGCATTATTATAAACCTTTCCGTTGTGATAATACATTTCTGGTTTAAGTTGAGCATTTATAATACTGCTTCCAAGCAATAAAATTAATCCTAATAAAATCTTTTTCATAATCATTTTATATTATACATTTATCCCCTACTCACTTTCTTCGGCTTTTCGGTTACTCCGTTGTACCTTTTATCAGCACGGCTGAAAAATACGCACATAAAAAAGCGCGGTACTTTTTTAGTATCTCGCTCTAACAAGGTGTTTGGCGTAACCTGAGAACACGAAAATACCAAAAAGTCCACGCAATACGCAGACATTTTAGGTATTATTCTTATCGTTCTCTTTCTTTCAGTCGCCAAACTTTTGTTAGAGATGAGAATAATGCTAAAACGCTTTTTCTTTATTTCACGATGTGCGTATCAACTACACACTAATGTTTCATAGGCAAAATATTTTTTCTGTTTATATTTAGTAATCAATCTATGACATCATCAAATACCTAGACTTGCTTTGATAGCTGGTACTTTGGATTCGGCTTCGGCTACGGCTTTGTCGTAGTCGGCTGGAGTTGGCATCTCGGCAGGAATCTCGAAGTAGAACTTGATCTTTGGTTCTGTACCACTTGGGCGAACACTAATCTTCATACCGCCTTCGGTGAAATATTGGAGCACATTGCTGGTAGCATTGAGTGCCATCGTGATAGGTGTCTCTACCCACTCGCCATTCACCAATTCGCGTTGAACGAGGGTCTTGAAGTCTTTAGACTTAATCACTTTCTCGCCAGCAATCTCCACAGGAGGGTTTTGGCGATAATTGACCATCATGGCTTGAATCTCCTCTGCGCCAGACTTACCAGGACGAACAACATTGATAGTGGTCTCGCGTTGGAAGCCGTACTCCATATACATATTAAGGAGATAATCGTAGAGGGTCATGCCGTTGTCCTTCGCATAGGCTGCAATCTCGCAGATGAGGCAAATAGCAGAAGGAGAGCATTTATCGCGGACAGCATCGTATGGCAAGAAGCCGAAGCTCTCTTCGCCACCACCGATGTATTTGCGTGTACCTTCCCACTCGCGGATACGGTTGGCAATCCACTTAAAGCCTGTATATTCGTCGGTCAAAGTCACGCCTTGTGCGTCTGCCATCTTACGGATTAACTCGCTGGTAACGATGGTCTTAACGAGGTAGTGCTCTGGGCGGAGTTTGCCGAGTTTCTTCATGTTGTTGATGATGTAATAGCAGTACATCATGCAGGTTTGGTTGCCGTTGATGATGGTCCACTCGCCTTTGTCGTTGCGGCAAACGATGGCGATACGGTCGGCGTCTGGGTCAGAAGCGATTACAAGGTCGGCGTTGAGTTGGGTGCCGAGGTTCATACCCATGGTCATGGCCTCAGCGTTCTCTGGGTTAGGACTTTGCACGGTAGAGAAGTTGCCATCGATGACCATTTGCTCTGGTACGACGTGGATATTCTCGAAGCCCCAAGAGCGAAGGCACATTGGGATGATTTGGCGTCCTGCACCGTGGAGAGGGGTATAAACGATATTGAGGTCTTTTTGACGAAGAATGGCCTCTTGGTCAATCATGACAGTCTTCACAGCTTGCATGTAGTCGTAGTCCATCTCGCCGCCGATAATCTCGATAAGGTGCTCATTGCCAATCATTTTTACGTCAGCAAGAGTCACTTTGTTTACCTCGTCAATGATGCCTTGGTCGTGTGGTTGGAGCACTTGGCTACCGTCCTCCCAGTATGCCTTGTAGCCGTTGTACTCTTTCGGGTTGTGGCTGGCGGTTACATTGACACCACCTTGCGCAGAGAGGTGACGGATAGCAAAGCTAACTTCTGGAGTTGGTCGGAGGCTCTCGAAGAGATATACCTTGATGCCATTGGCAGCGAAGACCGCAGCTACGGTTTCGGCAAAGAGGCGGCCGTTGTTGCGGCAATCGTGACCTACAACGACGCTAACGGTGTCGCCCTTGAGGGTAGTGAAACCGCCTTCGCGTTGCACTTTGAGCAGGTAGTTGGCATAGCCTTGGGTGGCTTGTGCCACGATATATTGGTTCATGCGGTTGGTACCAGGACCCATGAGTCCGCGGAGACCGCCCGTACCAAATTCGAGTGTGCGATAGAAACTATCGATGAGTTCGGTTTTGTCTTCTGCCTCAATCATGGCTTTGACCGCAGCGCGGGTGTCCGCATCATAAGGCTCTTTGGTCCATTGCTCAGCAATAGCCAATACTTTTTCGAGTTCTTCGTTTTTCATATTGAATGTATTTTTAAAGTTGGCATAATTTATCGGATGCAAAGGTACGAAAAGTTTTTGAATCAAACAAATAAAATCTTCCTTTTGTGTTCTAAAACACAATATCTGTTCCTCTTCCCCTATTAAAACATGCTACAATTATCTCCTTGCAAATTATATATAGTGCCTTGTCGCAGAATATACACATATCCTTGATACCAGATTTTTGTTGCTTCTTCTTGCAGTACTGGTAGGTTTTCGACAGCTGTTGGTTGTTCGGTATTGACGGTAAGGGCATCGAGGGCGAAGTATAGCGGGGTGTTGGAACCAAAATCACCCGTATCCGTAGTCGTCATACGGAAACTTAAACCCGATGTTTTACCCAAAGCTGTCAAAGGCACTTTTACCCATCCATTATTCTTTTTGCCATCTATAGCAAGGTAGTAGATGAGGGATTGTGTCTCTTCCAAACTACCATTCAAGGCGCTGATAATCAAAGCAAGTGTGTCATTCTCAGCAAATGGACGTGCGTTGAAGACATTGCCGTTAGCGATGGCCTCCATCGTGTTGCTATTTTGGCAAATATACACATACTCAGGATAATACTCTTGATCAAATAGAATGATGTTGGAAGAGAAACCTTGCGACTCTGTCACCCATTCGGAGAAGTAGCCTATAACATAAGGTGTGGCTACTCCAGCCAAGCCACCATTGGCTACACAACCAAAGACATTGGCCGTATCTTGTGATACTTTGGATAGCGTAAAGCCCTCCCAACTCATACCGCCATACGACATCATACTTGGCATATGCGAGAGCATAAAGCGTGCATCGTTGGTATAGATAAACTGACAAAAACCGCTATCATTGTACGTGCTGTCCCATACGTCGGTGCAATCATAATAGCCATCGCCATACGATGCGCTATAGGTGACAGGATTAGCAAACAAGTCCGTAGCCGTAGTCAAATCCATTGTAATCACTTCTGCCGAAGCAAGGAGCGAACATGCAGCCAATATGAGCAAGAATAATCGTTTCATTATCACTATATATTATAGGAATAGCAGTATCATCAATTGTCCTGTTAATACACGGAGGAACATGGTAAGTGGGTAAACCGTAGAATATGCTACCGCTGCACGGTCGTTGGCAGAAGAAACAGTGGTGGCATACGCCAAAGCAGGAGGGTTGGTAGTGCTGCCAGCCAATAGTCCCATCAGCGTGAAATAGTCTAACTTGAACCATAAGCGCGCAACAACGCCCACAAGAAGAAGCGGCAGCAAAGTGATGATTACGCCATAGCCAATCCAGACATAACCTCCATCAAGTAAAGTAGGAATAAATGTTTTGCCTGCGCCAAAACCGACAGCCGCCAAGAACATGGCAATACCAATCTCGCGAATCATGAGGTTGGCACTACTGGTGGTATAGGTGATGATGTGCATTTTTGGTCCGAAGCAACTCATAAGAATAGCGATGATGAGCGATCCGCCAGCAATACCCAACTTGAATGGTTGTGCTAATCCAGGCAACATAATAGGCACCACTCCAGCGAGCACACCCAAGGCAATTCCTAAGAAGATAGACGCGAGATTAGGGATGTCAAGTCGTTTGGTAGAATTGCCAAAGAGGCTTTCCACCTTGTCCACAGCTCGTTCTTCTCCTACGACAGTGATACGGTCGCCCAATTGCAAGTAGAGGTCGCGCGTTGCCAGCAACTCCACCCCCGCACGGCGAATACGCGTGATAGAAACATGGTAGGTGGCACGCACATTGAGGTCACCAATACGCTTGCCATTCAGTTCGGGCTTGGTGACAATCACATGGCGCGAAACCAAGTGGGCTTGCGCTTTGTGGTCGGTAGGCAAGGTGGTTTCCATACCCAAGAGCAGGACACTCTTTTCGTTTTCCTTATCAACCACGACACGAATACGGTCGCCGACATGCAAGACAGTTTCTACGTCAGGCAGCTCATCCTCGCCATTAGGTCGCAGAAGCCGTGAAACAATAAGATTCATGTGGCAGAGTTGGCCCAACTCGCGAATATGGGCACCTTCGACTTGTGGATTGGTGAGCAAAACATCGATAAACTCGACTTCCTTTTGTACTTCAGACTCAGCCATGACACGCGCTTCTTCCTTATCTAATTTGATGCGGAAGAACCAACGCATAGCCAGTATAACGGCGATTATACCAACCACACCCAAAGGATATGCCATGGCATAACCACTTGCGATATTGGGGTTGGACGCGCCCGTGATATCAGAAAAAGCCTGCTGAGCAGCACCAAGACCAGGTGTGTTGGTTACGGCACCAAAAAGGACTCCTGTCATAGTGGCAATATCCACACCCGAAAGAAGCGAAATGACATAGGCTGTGACACAGCCAAGCAGAACGATAGATAGGGCTAGCATATTGAGCTTGATACCACCTTTTCCGAAGGACGAGAAGAAACTTGGACCCACCTGTAAACCAATGGAATAGACGAATAATATCAGTCCGAAATCCTTGGCAAATGTTTCGACCATCGGGTCGAGATGCATGCCAAAATGCGACATGGCAATCGCACAGAAGAGTATCCATGTGATACCTAGTGTGATTCCCTTGAATTTCAATCTGTGGCTCAAAGAAATACCACACGCTATTGCCAGCGTGAGAATGAAAATGGAGTGAGGAACTCCTGTGCCAAAAAATAAACTGTTTAACCAATCCATGACTAATACAAATAATGTGAAAAGTGCATATTACACCAATTTGCATGCAAAGGTAGTAAATAATAATGATACGGCAAAACAAGAGGAGTAAAAAAATATGTACGCGCGCGTGAGCATAGTGTCGGGGTGAAGTCAGGTTGCTCTTATGGCAGTAACAGGTATATATTACGTATATCATACGTTTATCTTACGTATATCTTACGTATATCCTACGTATATTGTACGTAATTGACTGCGGAAAGACAAATAAAAGATTGCGCATCGATCGTTATGTATCTATATTAAAGACAATGAGAAATTGCATATTTTGTTGAAAGATTTTGCATTTTGTTTGCATAAATCAAAAAAAATTAGTACCTTTGCGCGTTTTTATACTATAGTATAAGTTGAAAGGTGGGAGAGAGGTTAAAGGTGAAAGATTAAAGATGAGAGATTAAAGATTAAAGGAAAGGAATCATGATACAGCGATTTTTTTATAGCATAGGTGAGTATTGCTTGCTAATGGGCAAGGTGTTTCGCGTGCCCGACAAAGGGCGTATGTTTTGGCGTCAGATGAGCAAAGAGATGGGAAAGCAAGGATTGGAGTCGATACTGATCACGCTGATTGTGAGCGTGTTTATGGGTGCGATCATGACCTTGCAGACGAAGTTGAACACGGAGAATCCGCTGTTGCCAGCGTATTCGACGGGATTAGTAACACGTGACTGTATCTTGTTGGAGTTCTCGAGTACGATTTTGTGCTTGCTGCTCGCAGGTAAGGTGGGCAGTAACATGGCTTCGGAGATTGGTACGATGCGTATCACAGAGCAGATTGACGCCATGGAAATCATGGGTGTAAACTCGGCTAACTACCTGATATTGCCAAAGATAGTGGCGTTTATGGTGATGATGCCATTATTGGTGACACTGTCTATGTTCACGGGTTTGTTGGGCGGTTATGGCATTAGTGCGATTACGAATGTGCTGCCTGTGTCGGAGTATCTGCTGGGTATTCAGTATGCGTTTATACCGTTTTATGTGTGGTACTCGTTTATCAAGACGGTGATCTTCGCATTTATCATTGCGAGTATGGCTTCATATTACGGTTACTATGCAAGAGGTGGTGCGCTGGAAGTAGGTAAGGCGAGCACGAAGGCGGTGGTGAATAGTAGTATTGTGGTGCTGCTGATGGATGTGGTGCTGACGAATTTGATGCTTAATTAGTTTAGTGTTTAGTGTTTAGTGATTAAAGGCGAGAGATTATGATTCAGGTTAAGGATGTCGTAAAGAGTTTTGACGGGAATGTGGTGCTGGACCATATTTCTGCGGACTTTGAGGACGGAAAAGTGAATATGATTATCGGTCAGTCGGGAAGCGGAAAGACTGTGCTGATGAAATCGATGATTGGACTGCACCAGATAGATGAAGGGGAGATAGTATTTGACACTCGCAATGGGCAACAGAACTTGGCGGGGATGACGGAAAAAGAGGTAAGGATGTTGCACAGGGAAGTGGGAATGCTGTTTCAAGGTGCGGCATTGTTTGATAGCATGACCGTGCAGGAGAATGTGCTATTTCCACTGGAGATGTTCTCGCAGATGGACAAAGAAGAGATGGTGGAGAGAGCGCGATTCTGCTTGACACGTGTGAACATGCCAGAGAGAGCTTTTGGACTGATGCCAAGCGAGATTAGTGGCGGTATGCAAAAGCGCGTGGCGATTGCGAGAGCGATAGCGTTGAATCCACGGTATCTGTTCTGCGATGAGCCCAACTCGGGACTAGACCCGAAGACCAGTTTGGTGATTGACCAGCTGATACAAGACATTACGCAAGAGTATAATATTTGTACCATTGTGAATAGCCACGACATGAACTCAATTATGGAGATTGGCGATAACATTGTGTTCTTGCGCAATGGTGTGAAAGAGTGGCAGGGAAGTAGGCACGAGATATTTGAGGCAGATAATGAAGCGTTGAATGACTTTGTGTTTGCGAGTGAGTTGTTTAAGAAGGTAAAGAGCGCTGCGCGCTCCGTTTAGAGGACGCCCTTCGGGCTACAGTTTAGAGTTTAGAGGCAAGAATATGAAACGACTATTATTGATATTGACGATTGGTAGTGCATTGTGCGTTTGGGCGCAGCAGAAGCCAGCACGAGTGCCTGCATACAAGGGCGTGATAGAACGAGTACAACCAAACGGCGACACCGTGTATGTGCGTTTGCATGGCGATGAACGCAAACATTGGATGACGCTGGAGGACGGCGTGACACTCGTGAAAGAAAACAAAAAGGGATATATATGCTACGCAAAGAAAAAGAAAGACGGAAGGATTGTGGCGACATGCAGAAAAGTGAAACAATCGAAGCGATTGTAGTTTAGAGGACGGCGCTAGACGCCTACAGTTTAGAGTTTAAAGAAAAGATGAATATGAAAAAAATAGGATTAATAGCAATTTTAAGCTTAATGGTATGCTCGGCATGGGCAATACCAGCACGTAGAGGTGGTATAGTAAAGACACAACCAGATGGCAGTCAAATCACTGTATATCAACATGGTGATGAGCATTTTCGTTGGATGACCAATGCGAAAGGCGAGTGGCTAAAGGTGGATGAAAATGGATTTTACCAAGTGACGGAAGCATTGAGTGCAGAAGAGATAAGAACCAAACAGATGGCAGCACCTAGCCGTGTGGCACAAGCGCAAAAAGTGGCTACTCCGCTGAACATAGCTCCTCGCGGATTGGTGATATTGGTAAATTTTACCGATGTGGCTTTTACGACAGATAAGGCAGAAATGGATAGTATGCTGATTGGCAAGAACTATACAAGAGATTATTCGTATAACTACGGAGGTAGAAAGTATTTTGTAACATCAGAAGGCTCTGCATGGAAGTATTTTTATGACTCGTCCAATGGACAGTATAGTCCACAATTTGATGTGGTAGGTCCAGTGACGGTGAGCAAAAATATGGCATACTACGGCAAAAATAATCCATCCACCGATTTTGACAATGCCCCATGGACGATGGTGAAAGAGGCATGTCAATTAGTGAACGATAGCGTGGATTTTAGTTTGTATGATAACGACAAGGATGGTTATGTGGATTTTGTGTATGTGATTTATGCTGGCTACGGCGAAGCAGACGGTGGAGAAGAGAATACCATTTGGCCTCACTCATATTGGCTCTTGGAGGCAGGAATTACCTGTAAGGTGGATGGTAAGTATGTGGACTTGTATGCCTGTGGCAATGAGTTGGACTATTTCAGCAATCAACACACCGGTATTGGTACTTTCTGCCACGAATTTAGCCACGTGTTAGGATTGCCTGATTTATATACGACAGAAGGTCAAACACATAAAACTTTGGGTAGTTGGGACATTTTGGACTATGGTCCATACAACAATGACATGAACACACCACCTGCTTACTCAGCATATGAACGATTTATGATGGGATGGATGACACCACGAGTGATTGTAGATGCGGAGAACGTAGAGTTGGAAGAGTTGCAAGAGAGCAATAGTGCCTTGCTGATTTCGACCAGCGATCAACACAATCTGAAAGGTAACGACCCTAGTCCAACGACCTTTTATCTACTAGAGAATCGCCAACAAGTAGGTTGGGATGAATATCTGCCTGGGCATGGATTGATGCTAACCAAAGTGCAATACACTTACAATAATTGGCTAACTAATGTAGTTAACAACACGTCCAATCGCATGGGTGTGGATTTGATAGAAGCTGATGGAAAAACACCTAACTCACGTCAAAGTGGCTATGACGGAAAACCTGGTGATCTATTCCCTGCAGGTGCAACGGAATATCTAGGAATCGCAGACCACAGTATTGAAGAAATAAGCGAACAAGACGGAGTGATATACTTCAAATATAGAGGTGGTATAACAACTTCTACAGAGCAAGTGCAACACCAAGAAACCGTCATTGCTATTTACAATATTTTGGGTCAAAAGCAAGAAACAACAGATATGGACATTTTACCACATGGAACCTATGTGGTAGTGACCACATCGGGTAGCAAGAAAATTGTACGTTAAGATGAAGATTATCTCCTATAATTTAAATGGCATTCGCAGCGCGATAAGCAAAGGGCTGTTTGACTGGCTTGCGGAAGAGCAACCCGACGTGTTTTGCATACAAGAAAGCAAGGCACAGCCCGAGCAAATAGATGTGATGACCATGCAAGAGTTGGGGTATCAGAGTTATATCCACTCGGCAGAAAAGAAAGGTTATTCGGGTGTAGCTATCTTCACGCGTATTCAGCCCGACCGCGTAGTGGTGGGAATGGGTAATCCGAAATACGACTGCCAGGGGCGTGTGATTCGTGCAGACTATGGTGATGTGACCGTAATTTGTGTATATATCCCATCGGGGGAAGCAGAAGGCCCAAAATATGAATATAAGATGGAGTTTCTAGAGGATTTTTTGGTGTGGACTAATGAATTGCGCAAGGAACGTCCAAATATCGTGGTGTGCGGCGACTATAACATCGCGCACAAGCCGATAGATATCAATCATCCAGAGAGGCAAGTGGGAGTAAGTGGATTCCTACCTGAAGAGCGCGCATGGCTAGATAGATGGGAAGCGAGCGGCATGGTGGACACCTTCCGTATGTTTGACCAGAGCGGAGAGAAGTATAGCTGGTGGAGTTTCCGCGCAGCATCCAGAGCAAGAAACGTAGGATGGAGAATTGATTATCATTGGGTTAGTAAGCCATTGAGAGAGCGCGTGAGAGATACAAAAATATTAAATGAGGTGGTACATTCCGACCATTGCCCTGTTAGTTTAGAGTTGAGTGTTTAGTGTTAAGAGAAATGGATAAACTGAGAACAGAACATTTGTATAAGAAGTACGGCAAGCGTACTGTGGTGAACGATGTGAGTATCTACCTTGAGCAAGGGGAGATTGTGGGCTTGTTGGGTCCTAATGGTGCTGGTAAAACGACCACCTTTTACATGACTACAGGACTGGTTACTGCCAATAATGGAAAGATATTCCTCAATGATTTAGATATCACTAGCATGCCTATGTACCAGCGTGCGAAGCTGGGTATTGGCTATTTGCCACAAGAAGCAAGTGTATTCCGCAAGATGAGTGTAGAAGACAATATCTTGTCGGTATTGGAGATGACCAACTTCACCAAAGAATATCAAAAGGAAAAGTTGGAGCAACTCATCAAGGAGTTCAATTTAGGACATGTTCGCAAGAACTTGGGCGACCGTTTATCAGGTGGTGAGCGTCGTCGTACAGAGATTGCACGTTGCTTGGCCATTGAACCTAAATTTGTGATGTTGGACGAACCTTTTGCAGGAGTAGACCCAATTGCTGTACAAGAGATACAAGACGTGGTATGGCGACTGAAAGATAAGAATATTGGTATCTTGATTACTGACCACAACGTGGATGAGACACTAATGATTACTGATCGTGCGTATCTGCTGTTTGAAGGAAAAATTCTTTTCCACGGGACGCCAGAAGAGTTAGCTGCGAATCCAATCGTACGAAAGAATTACCTCGGTCGTGATTTTGAATTGAAAAAGAAGAGTCGCCTTGAAGAGTAAATGGTATTACATAGTATTGATTATTCTTTCGGTTGTATCTTGCCAAAAAGATGTTACACTAGCTCCCATTAATATAGAGGAGTGTATGTCTATGCCTACACCTACAGCATCGGGCACTTGGTTTGCATACGATAATAAAATTTACTTGTTAGGTGGGCGTACAGCAGATGGAAAATATAGTAAAGAATATTGGCAGTATACCCCAAGCACAGATCAATGGCAGTCACTAGGAGAGATGCCAATAAAAGCAAGAGTATCTGCAAGTGCATGCATAGTAGGAGATTGTGCATACATAGGTCTTGGATATTCGGGACCTATCCATCGTGACAACACATATCTTCGCGATTTTTGGGAATTAAATCTGATTACAAACGAATGGACACGCTTAGCAGATTTCCCTGCGAATACAACGGTCAAAAATTGCCTTTTCGCCACCAACGATCATATCTATGCGACATACGGATTCTATCGCCAATTCACGCAAGATATATATCAATATAGCATTCCAGACAACGAATGGAAAAAGTTAGACATCGAAGTGTCAAGGCAAATTCCACGCGCAATGGATGTAGTAGGCGCTACTTGTCAAGGTAAACATTTCTTAGGAACAGGTTTCAATCATGGAAGTTTACGTTTTTGGGCAGAATGGATTCCTGAAAAACAACAACTGGTTCGATGCAAGGATATTTTAGGCACAGGACGTAATGCTGCAGCATGTTGTGCCACAGATGAATACATATACTTGGCTGGAGGACGACACTATGGAGACACCCTCACTACAGGATTTTTTTATAGTAGTATCCAGCGTTATGACCCCTCTACGAATCAATGGGAATACATTGGCAATATGCCTTACGAAGCAGAAAATATGGTGGCAATTGGTATAAAAAAACAGTTATTCATCGGTTTAGGTGAAACTCGAGATGGTGTGATACAAGATAAATGGTACAAAATTGAAGAGCAATAAACTATACATAGTAGTATCGTTTTGCATATGGGTAAGCAGTTTATCCGCACAACAATGGAATTGGTGGCCGTTAACCATCAAAGACACAACACATTGTGCAGATACGATACAATATCAAGCTTATGTTGATGCACTAGCATCATCAGGAACAGAGTCGCCATTCCTATTACGAGCTAACCAACAGAATAACATATCCCGTGCTCCCTACAGTGGCAATATTAGTGCAGGTATATTCAAAGAGGCGACAAGTCCGACACGTTGGTGGGATTATGACTTTGGTATACAACTAACTGGGCGCTTTGGTTCAAATGACATAACAGGATATTTTGAACAATTATATGCACATACTCGCCTATATGTAGTAGACATTACAGCAGGTATTTGTCCTATAGTGTATGGTTCACAATCCCCCAAACTGAGTATGGGAGGATTATTATTTTCAGGTAATGCCCACCCTATTCCTCGCATCACATTGGGAATAGATGACTATATCGCTTTTCCAGGATTATTTGGATATGTAGAAATCAAAGGTGGATTAACATATGGTTGGCTAGATGATCATAGCATAGTACAGCATACGAAATTGCAACACAAATTTGCAGGAATACGTCTTGGTGGTAAATTACCTGTTACCATAGCTTATGAAATGCATCATGCTGCCCAATGGGGAGGATACAAAGATACTATAGATTATGGGAATTCCTTCTCTGACTTTTATAATGTATTTCTCTTTCGATCAGGTGGTATTACTTTGAGCGACCAATTGAATGCGCAAGGTAATCATATTGGATTTCAAGAACTGGTGCTCACATACAAGCGAAACAATTGGCAAGCAAGAGTGTATTGGCAAACGTTGTTTGAAGATATGAGTGCAGCTTTCATTGGTTTTGGCATGAATGTGGCTGATGGGTTATGGGGATTGAATATTCAACAAACGCAATGGCCCTTTATCAATGAGTTTACATACGAATTTCTAAATACTACTAGTCAATCAGGTCCTATTCACGATAAGGACGGATTGGTTTTTGCGGGGAGGGATTCATACTATACCAACTCAGCATATCCTCAAGGTTGGACTTATTTCTCTAACATCATCGGCAATCCATATCTTCAAACTAACAACAACCGCGTGCGCGCTCATTTTGTAGGAATCGGTGGAAACATTCACGGATATCAGTATCGTCTCATAGCATCTCATGTCAACAATTATGGAACTTATAAGCAACCACTTATGAGTAACAATACATCCTTCCTACTCGAAATCAATCGGCATTTTAAAAAGCTCTGGGGCATGGATTTCAGCATAGCGTTATCTGGAGACTTTGGTACACAGTATGGAAATTCCTTTGGCGCATATCTCCGAATAGCGAAAAAGGGATTAATCACTACATATTGAAAAGCTATACTAAAGGTATACAAACATGAAAGATCATCAACTACATATCATCATGCCAGTGAAAGACTCTATCGAAATGGCCGAAAGAGCCATTCGCGCTATTATCGATAGTGGGCATATGCTTTATGTATATGATGACCATTCGCTGAGCGAAAATGCCCAACGACTGGACGAACTGGCTAAAGAATTGGGCATTAAAGTGATACATTTATCGGATATAACCAATCATCCTTCACCTAATTACCGATTGGTACTACAGTTGGCACAAAAACAAGTGTTGTCAGAACACAAGCACTTAGTTATAGTAGAAAGTGATGTAATTATCCAAGGTAATACCTTATCTCGCATGCTATCAGAAGTGCAAGAAGGTGTTGGTATGGTGGCTGCAGTGACGGTAGATGAAAGTGGAGTCTATAATTTCCCCTACCACTATTTGCATCGTTTACGTTATCGATTATATCGTAAACAGACTATAGCAACCAAGAAACGCTTCTCTTTCTGCTGTACCTTACTTACCAACGAGCTACTACAAAATGCTGATTTTCAACTGCTTGACCCAACAAAGAATTGGTTTGATGTCACCATCTCACATTGGTCATTACGTCTTGGTTTGCGCAATTTGCTGATGTTAAATAATCCCGTTGTGCATTTCCCACATGCTTCGCGTCCGTGGAAGCGACTAAAATATACTCATCCTCTACGCTATTATTGGCGTAAATTTACGCAACAATTGGACAAGATATGAAGCCATTTAAGATATATAGTTTGCTATTAGTCAAGAACGAAGCGGATATTATCCGCGAGTGTCTCTTAGCTGCAATGCAATGGAGCGACAAGGTGATTGTGATGGACAATGGCAGTAAGGATGGCACATGGGATATTGTGCAAGAAATGGCCGCACAAGATCCTCATATCGTGGCGTTTATGCAATATACTGGCGGTTTTCGCATCGGTTTGCGTGCCAAAATATTCAGGGCCTTCCGACATGAAATGACGCGCAATGATTGGTGGTGTGTACGACTAGATGCTGATGAGTTTTTTAGTGAAGACCCTCGTGCATTTCTTGCAAAGATTCCAAAGAGGTACAATACAGTCAAAAAGTTAAGTACAGATTATGTTCTCACCAAAGAGGATATTGAAAACTACACCTTTACTGGTAATTTCTCTTTTGATCGCCAACATATCACGCATTATCTTCCAGAGAAGCGTAAAGAACGCCGTTTTATGCGGCATAGTCCGTGGCTCGTCTGGTGTGAAAAATGGCGTTACCCCCATCCAATAGGGCGAACTGCAAAAACATGCATAGCAGTAGATCACTACCAATATCGCAGTCCTCAACAAATGAAAAAGCGTTTCATGACGCGTCAACAAGCAAAGAAGGATAGGTGTGGTTCGTTTTTGCACGAGAATGGCAATGATTGGACAGATTATCTATGGAGCAATCAGCAGTTAGAACAACAAACCAAACTGCTTCAACATTTATCCCAGCTATTTGCGCAGTCCACAGACATACTTTACCAAAAGCGGAATACGATAAAAGTGGTAGAAGAGGAGTTTGTGGTAAAGTCATTTGCTGTTCCCTCATTCTTTAAGCGACTGATATATACGATATTTCCAAGCAAAGCAAGACGATCGTTTATCTATGCACAACGTTTGGGGAATATGACTCCGAAACCTGTCACATATGTAGAAACACATAAAGGAGGATTGTTGCACAAGAGTTATTATATCAGCCGTTTATCCCCTTGCACGCACGTCTTAAAGGAAGTAATTAAGGATCGTAATTTCCCTCATCGTGACGACATATTTGCTGCTTTTGGATGCTTCACAGCTCAATTGCATGATCATGGTATATTGCATGCCGACTATTCTATGGGCAATGTATTATTTGAGCCAACAGAGCAAGGAGCAGAATTCCAATTAGTTGACCTCAACCGAATGCGTTTTGGTCAACGCATCAATTGCAAAAAAGGATGCCAAAACTTCGAGCGTATTGACACCGATACGCATGCTCTTTCGACCATTGCGAAAGCATACGCTGAAGCACGTGGATTTGATCCAGAGGAATGCGTGCGTTTAGTGCTGAAAATGAGATGGAGAAAACATAAGAAATAAATGGTATTAAATGGAGTCGATTCGAAATAAGTATTTATCTTTGGTAGAAACTCTGAACTACTACCTATTTGTGGTTGCAATATGTATGTTACCATTTCCTACACGCATATCCCTTTATGCGTGGGTAATATGGCTCTTTAGTTGGTTGCTTGAGGGGCGCTTTCTTCGCAGAGAAAATTTGAAATGGCATATAGGACTACTGCCTGTCATCCTGTTTGTAATATGGGTTGTCTGGGAATGTATATCATACATTTGGGCTATCAACAAACTAGATGCTGCAAACATGTTGATACGACACATCTCCTTTATCGGTATTACGCCACTTGCATTGTGGGGAGTAAATAGCCGTTATAACTGGCTTATGGCAGCTAAATGCTTTGTCGCAAGCTGTATATTGTTCTTATTATGCTATTCGCTTTATATCTATGTCTTTCAACATTGGTCATATATCGATCAATACCAACATTGGCCAGATTATTTCAGCACTTGGCGTTATTTTGGTGATCAGATTTCCTATTTCAAACATCGTTTATATTACGGAACTATTTTAAATATAGCCATCGTAGTGTTATTACAAATCAAACATTATAGTCCTCGTACAAATCATAAAAATGTTTGGAGAAGACTGCTATTTATTCTGTCTTTAGCAACTCTAGTAATCGGTATAATTTGGACAGGTTCGCGAGCAAACATGCTCACATTGCTGGTTGTCTCAGCCGCTGCAATCATCCTTCCACTTAGAGGACGAATACGCTATTTAGTGGCTTCTTTGGTTTGCGTGATGACTATCATGTTTTGCTCCTTGCTATTCACACTACATCCAAGATTTGAAAAATTGCAGTTTGAGCATATTACAGAACGTGCTAGTTTCTCTATTACAGAAGTTGAACCACGCATTAATATTTGGTATAGTGCATTGCAAACACCAAAGGATTATTGGTGGCATGGGGTCGGAGTGGGAGGCAACACAGAATATTTAAAATCACTCTTCGCCTCCTTAAATTGGCAGCGATTCTACGAACGCCAATATAATGCCCATAACCAATATTTGGGTATGTTAATCAATTTTGGTATTTTTGGGGCTGTATTTTTCTTACTAATGTATTTGCTTTACCCGTGTTGGTACAAAGGTAGAGTGAGAGAGTTTGCCACGTTAGCCATTCTCATCCTCGGGCTGAATATGCTTACTGAAAATATGCTAGATCGTATTGATGGTGTAATAATCACATGTGCGATATTGTTGATAGTGTCTCTGCTAGCACGTGCCAAAAACTTGAAGGATGGCTCGCTTGCCTCTAATCAATAGAGGGGAACATTTTGCTATAAATTCTCAATATCTTCCATTATACATTGCATAATGGCATGTGCTTGTTTGTTTGTTATAGCAGTTGCACCTCTAAGCAATAAATCTGGCTTGGCATCAATCACTACTGTGTCGTGAGGCATTAGCAATGCAAAGCCGTCGTTGAAGGCATAAAACGCAAATTCGGTATGAGTCGTATCTAAGATGTTTTTGGAGAATTTATAAGAAGAAATATCTATTCCCATTTCATTCAATATGGAAGGGATTAAGTCTATTTGTGAACATAGTGTCGTGACCTCCTTCGTTTGCTTCAACGCCCCACCTACAATTGCCATTGGTATTTTATACCGTAGCGGATTATCTCTTGTAATACCTTCCGGATAGGGATATCCATGGTCTGAAGACAGTATTACGATGGTGTTTTCCCATTGATTACTTTGTTTCAGCGAATCTATAAAAATTCCTAGACAACTATCTGTATAGGATATGGAATTTAAATATAGATGCCCAAATTTATTTGTGGTTGGTATATCAAACGGCTCATGGCTGCTTAAAGTGAGGATGACATCTAAATAGCGTTCGTCTTGTTGAGAAGTATAACGCCGAACTATTTCATTAGTAGCTTTATCAAACACAATATGATCTGGTGCCCCCCATTTACTCCACTTTTCTTGTACTGAAAAATCTTTATCTGAGACGCGATTATCAAATCCCCCATCAATCAAATACGAACGCATATTGGTAAAGTCCTCATCACCTCCATAATAGAAATGTGATATATAACCTTCTTGTTTTAATGATTTTCCTATTTGCGGGAGATTTTTTGATTTTGATGGTACAGTCATCAGTGAACTAGTTGGTTGTCCAGGATATGCACTCATGAGTGATACGATTCCTCGATCAGTACGATAACTGCTAGAATATGCATTGGAAAAATAGATACCTTCCTTGACAATACGTTGTAGGTTGGGCATAGCAAAAAGTGCATTGGATGAGAAACTTTCCAATATAACTAGCACGATATTAGGACGTTGTGTGGAGAGAATTTCTATGTCACCTGTTTTATCCCAACGGTCTATCGGAAGCAGTTCTTGAGTTAATCGTTGCGCTTCTTCTGTGGACATATAGGTGTATTTCTCTAAATTAAACGTGTTTTCACTTAACGATTCAATGATATTAAATAGCGGATTGATAGCAGCTTGGTTTAACATCTGATTATTAGAAAAATATACGCGTCCTGTGTTCATCGTACTAACCGTCACACTTCCACGTATAGGCAAGAATAAGAGTGCAGTAATCAGAAGCCACGCCCCTGATTGCCAGAAACGTGTAGCGAGGCTATGCTCTTGTTGTAGGTCATCCCAATTTAACCATTTCAAATAAATATATCCACAAGCAATGAACAGCAAACAAAAGAGTATTGTAGCTAAAATCCATTGCCACCACACAGCACATGCTAAAACCTCTTGAGGGGATTGCAGGAAGCTAAAGATAGATTTATCCCAATGATATCCCCAGAAAGGAAAAGTGCCATTATCTCCAATAACTACAAAGAGAGCAACGCCAAGAATGATTGCTGTAAATGTATGGCTGATATATCGTATTATTTTGATATCCACCCAGTTGCTTATTAGCATCAGTAATCCAAACACGGCTGTCACATATGATGCCACACTCAAATCTAAGGGGAACGCATGTGCCATTACTTGCAAACAATCAACAAAAGTAATATCTCCCATCAATTTGTATTGAACGAGCACAAAAACTAATTTTTGCAACTGAAAGAATACTATCCAAAATAGATAGAACCTGAGGAATAAAAATAATCGTTGTTTCATGGAAGTTCAATCGTATAGGTAGCTAATAAACCAACAGGAATATCCATAATCATCGAGGCGCGATGTGCATAAGGGATATCTTGTACAAAGGACATTTCCGCCAAATCATGACAGAAATCCCACATATTGTAGCATTCAATATTTAATCGCATCGGTATGTCGCGCACCTGCCATTTTCCCTGTATATGCAAATCAATATTATATTTTGCACAATGCCGTTTACCAAAATTACCATCCGTAGGATTAGTACCACGTGATTCTTTAGGAAGTATGCTCACTTGGTTGTTGTTCGCATAATACATGTAATCTGTAAATGGTTTACCATCAGTCCATTTCACAGTCATACCTGCTTGCAACCACTCGCAAATATTATATGCCAAATAGAAACGACAAACATACCCCTTGTCCAAATTATATCTGCCTACTCCGCGATGTTCACCACCTTGATTATCAATCACATTCGAAGTGTTTGGATTAGCTGTGGTTTCTGACAAGGCACCTAGATTGTTGGTTTGAAAACCATTGCCCAACCCACAATAGCCACTGGCTTGCATCGATTGCCAACTCACACTTACTAGCACCTTTCTTCCTGTATAAGTATAGCGTGTCAATTGCGAGAAATAATAAGGCGAGTTCATCAACCAATTATTTCCAAAAACAGGAGCTACTCCTACCTCATATTCCTGTATACCTCCATTTAGATAAAAGACATCCACTCCATTATGATCTTGGTAGTATCCATAGTCTTCAGGAGCACCTAAGTAATTGGTATGCCAAGCATTAAAGAACTTTTTGTAACTTTGTTGCAGCACAATCTCATGCTTACCAAAATGCAGGTGAATAGGGATATCTAGTTCTAGATATGAAGTCTGCAACAAACCTTTTTTGTACTGATGGTACTTTCCGCCCGTCGTTGCATACAATTCATCCGTTCTGGCATAATACACATTGGCATTCATATAATCATCCGAGAAATAACGCAATTGATCCACCGTATATGGCATACGCTCATGAGACAATGAAACGCCCATTTCAAACCATTTACATGGGTGTATATCCAAATTGATGCCTGCTTGTATGTTGCCGTTGACCTTACTCTTGTTTCGGAGCAAAATGGCATCTAAAGTAATATCTAAGTGGGCATTCAAACTCAATTTTTCATTCATATCATAGTGGGCTTTCAACCCAAAAGTATTTTCCAACAGTCCACCTGTATATGCATTACTTTCCCACTCGTAGCGATACAAGTCTTTCGCATGCTCATCAATAGGAGATTGCATGTAAACCACATTGGTAAAGTGCTGATTCTTTGGGTTAAAATGAATCATTGAGTTATAAGCATCCACATGAACGCTTAACCAATCCGTCAAAGATTGGTCGTATTTCACCGCCCAACTTAGTTCATGAGTATTACCATCCGCAATCCACGGATCAAAGCTCTCGCCGTCTTGATCAAGCATATTCTTACTAAACTCTTGATTATCATGTGACACTATATTTGTTGACCAGTTTAGCCCCGTTGTCAAATGCTTACCTTTGGCGTACAACATTCCCGAGTAGTTTTTATGGTCATACACCTCTCCATAATTATACAACAACTCGCTTCCACCATCTTCTCTACCTGAAATATTCATTCGATAGCCTAAATAGTCAAATACAGAATTAGTACAAATGGGTAATTTTCCATCTGCCTGAACCTTATAATAATCTGCTTGATACAGCGGATTATCCAAAATCAAGCCTTGATGATTTTCACGAGTAATATTTCGCTGTCCGTATGCGGCATAAATATGTTGTCTATATCCTTTCCCTTGCGTATCTTTAATCGTATATGCCGCATCCAGCGCACCTGCACCCGTCAAGTGCCTACGAGCAGTAATATGCTTGTAGGTATCTGCACTCTCCATAGGCGAACGGTGAGTGATGTTGAATATCGCAGCAGTCCCCCATGCAGGTTCTCCATTGCCTAATTGCCCTGTATTGTAGGTCGCTTGCACGTAATCGCGGCTTGTAGAATCCAACGAAAAATACAACTGCGAAGTGTGCGTATTAATACACAAGTTATATTGCTGCATATTTGGTACATACAACGAACTACCAGCTTGAAAACGATCATCCGTTCGCATTCCATCTATATAATAACGATCAGCAGTCGAAGGCAATCCTTCTACCGCAATAGCTAATCTTTCAGGTATCCACCACTGACCATAAGTAGTCGTTTCTGCTATCGTATGATCAGATAGAGCTTCCAAATAATATATCAAATCACTGCGATGATACCACTCTCTAAAGAATTCAGTAGGAACTTCACTCTCCCCAGACATCTTAGTATGTACTGGATTCTGCGCAAACAGTATCGGTGTTGCTATTGCTAACAAGAATATTGCAACATAGTGTTTCATCTTATTTCTTTTTCAGTATATCTATATGATACGCCAATCCCACGCGCGCCATATGAAACGGATAATCCTTAATACCATATTGATACTCCACGTAAGGCTCAAATCCTTTGGTATGTCCGCTCAAGCGTCCTTTAATAATCATCGGACGGTCGCCCATATTCTCCCAACCCACATAACCACTCCAAGTGGTACGAAACGATACATACTGCGACTTCACCAACATCTGCAAACCATACATCACCGCATCATTTTGCCTGCCATTATCCGTCTGCCAACACAAGAATCCTGCCGAACATGCCACGCGCAACTCCACACCTCTCGCCTCATCGCCTTTTCGCCTCATCGCCTCATTACCTAAATACCATGACTTACCCAATGACAAGTCCATAAAGTAGCCAGGACAATCATAATGTCTTGCCAATTCGTATTGCCCACCACTTGCACTCTTGCAAGCAGCACGCAATGCGATATCAGGTGCCCATTTCCTGTCGCGCAAGATTTGTATGTCGGTTGAGAAATACGCATCGCCTGCTCCATGTCCTCGTCCTGCCAACGAGTCTGGAATACGACATGTTGTCATACGTTCTGGCGTCATATCATACCACTCCATCACAGGCATCCAAATAGTCAAGTTTACCCGATCGGTAAACAAAGGAACGTGTACGCGCGCGAACACATCCGTAGTTATATCCCCCTGATAACCAAAATAACCATCTCCCGCTACTTCTACGCGGAGATGGTTTTGCACACGGCCATCCAACATATCTGGTACAGGAAAAGCATTCGGCCCGAAGTACGCAGGCGCAATACCTGTTTCCTCACGCAAGTTGGGCTTATCTATTGGCACAAGCGCCGAAGCGCTTGTACAAATGATTAATAATATGCTTATCAAGCAAAATCTCATCCAAACAGATTCTTAAAGAAATTCTTCTTATCGCTGCTACCAGGACGAACATTCTCGCTCTTTTGCAGTTGCTCAATCATCTTCTTCTCCTCTTTATTGAGGTGTTCTGGGATGTATACACCCACGTTAATCAGCATATCGCCTGTACCGTATTGGCGGGCATATTGGTCTATCATAGGCAGACCTTTCCCTCTCATTCTCAGCACCTTACCAGGTTGCGTGCCAGGGGTGATGGTAATCTTCGCCTCGCCTTGCAAGGTTGGTATCTGCACTTGTCCGCCTAAGATAGCAGTCGGCATATCCAGCAGCAAGTTATACACCAAGTCGCTACCATCGCGCAAGAAATCTTTGTGCTCTTCTTCCTCAATCAGTACCAGCAAATCGCCATTCACGCCGCCATGAGGAGCCGCATTGCCTTTGCCATGCACTGGAATCTGCATGCCACCAGCCACGCCAGCAGGGATATGAATTTCAATAATTTCCTCCTCACGTACTACGCCCTCACCTTGGCAATGTGTACACTTATTTTTGATGATTTTGCCCTCGCCATGGCAGGTAGGACACTCATTTTGCACCTGCATCATACCGAAGATACTGCGTTGCGCACTCACTACGCGACCCGTACCCTTACAAGTTGGACATGTCTCCACGTTGCCGTCCGCGCTACCTGTGCCATTGCAACTCTTGCAGTTCACCATTTTCTTCACCTTGATTTTCTTGTCCACACCTGTGGCAATCTCTTCCAAAGTTACTTTCACACGAACACGCAAGTCACTACCTCTACGCACACGCTGACCGCCGCCGCGACTACCGCCGCCGAAGAAACTGGAGAATCCTCCGCCGCCCATGCCCCATGATTCGAACAGGTCACCGAATTGCGAGAAGATATCTTCCATGTTCATGCCGCCGCCACTGAAGCCAGCACCACCCATACCTGCATGACCGAACTGGTCATAGCGTTGGCGTTTCTGCGGGTCAGAAAGCACCTCATATGCCTCGGCTGCCTCTTTGAATTTCTCCTCAGCTGCTTTGTCACCTGGGTTCTTGTCAGGGTGATACTTTACCGCCATCTTGCGGTACGCTTTTTTTATCTCATCCGCACTGGCGTTCTTCTCCACGCCTAGCACTTCATAATAATCTCTTTTCTCTGCCATAATCTTATTCTCCTACGACTACTTTCGCAAAGCGAATCACTTTTTCGCCCAAGGTGTATCCTTTTTGTGTACAATCGATTACTTTGCCTTTTTTGTCTTCGCCTGCTGCAAAAGTGGTAATTGCCTCGTGCAAATCGGTATTAAAGTCAGCATCGGTTGTATCAATTACTTTCACGTCATTTGCCGCCAAGAAACCGATAAACTTGTTGTAAATCAACTCGATACCTTGACGAACTGCCTCAATATCATCGGTCTTTGCCATCGCATCTTTGGCGCGTTCAAAGTCATCAACAAGGGGCAGCATATCTTTGAAGATACGCTCACCAGCGGTAGTCATCAATTCCAGTTTCTCTTTGTTGGTACGGCGACGGAAGTTGTCAAATTCTGCCATTTGGCGGAGTTTCAAATCTTCCAACTCTGCCACACGTGCCTCGAGTTCTGCCACATTGGCTTGCAATGGGTCAGTCTCTGACACTTCCTCAGCAGCAGTCGCTTCACCGTCATTCACCGCCTCAGTGTTGTTTACCGTTTCCACAGTTTCCTTTTCAACCTGATTTTCAATAGGTTGCTCTACATGTTTTTTATTTTTATTCTTCATCATAGTCTAATTTTATTACTTCGTAATACTATACTTACAATCTCCGTGCCATACACAAAAGACTGCCATAATGGCAGTTGCACTCCACCTTCCGTTTTTTCTATAATTGCTATTATTCCCTTTATCTTTCCCCTACCAATTACACTAGCAATTACACCAGTAAATATACTCAATTCCCATTACTCTCTCGCTTTGGGCACGACGAAGCCCACGACAACACAGCCTATCAAGCCCGCCGACCAGACAACAATACGGATAGGCATCGAGGAAATAAAGAAAATAGTAGAGATAGCCACCATTGTAGCCATCAGGAGAATAATATATATGCGCTTGCGCAGGGTAAGACCACCCTTATCGCGATACTCGCGGATATACTTGCCCAAAAACGACTGCAGCAGCCACGCCTGCAGACGAGGCGAGGAGCGATAAAAACACCAAGATGCCAACAACACCAATGGCGTGGTCGGCAGACCAGGAACAAAAATGCCCACCGTGCCAAGCACGACGGAGAGAACGCCGAGTATGAGATAGAGGGGTTTCAAAGGGTGTTTAGTGGACGCGGCTACGCCGCTACTGTTTAGTGTTTAGAGCAATTAAAGGCGTGGTTGTGCCACGCCTTTAATCTACTATCCGATAAAATCGGTAATTACTCAGCTGCTTGAGCAGGGCACTCTGCCTTAGCAGCGCAGCAGCTATCCACTTTTTGGCAGCAAGAATCTACCTTTTGGCAGCAGCTATCAGCCTTGCAGCACTCTTTCTTTTCTACACACTCAGTCTTTGGGCAGCACTCCTTAGCGCACTCGCCCTTGTCTGCCTTCTTGCAGCAGCAGCTCATAGCACAAAATGCTACAGCAGCGATTAACAAAATCTTTTTCATACGACTTAAAAGTTTTAATAGTTTTAAATGTTTCAGGCGCCGTTGGCGCTTGTTTCAATGTTGAAAAGTTTTATAAGTGATTTAGAAAATCGCTGCAAATTTACAGCAAAAATTGCACATATGCAAAAAAAATTGTAATTTTGCAGGCAAATTAGTGATTTTTTTATAAAAAGTAGCGTTCTATGCAACAAAAAAATAACTGGAAACAGACCAAATGGGGATTTGTTGCCATCCAAGTGGCTATCGCAGCAGCTGTGGTAGTAGTAGGTATCGTGATACTAATAATCTGCCTACGTCAGTACACTCAACATGGAAAAGAAGTGATTACTCCAGACATCACAGGACTGTACATGGAAGAAGCTGAAATAATCCTTTCTTCCGAAGGACTGCGTATGCAAGTAATCGATTCTACCTATTCGCAAAAAACTCCACTCGGAACAATCGTGGAGCAAAACCCATCTGCAGGTTCAGCCGTGAAACACGACCGAACAATCTATGTGATTCGTAATGCACAATTTCGCCGTCCTGTGGTATTGCCTGAACTGCGCGACATGAGCGTAAGGCAAGCCAACGTGACACTACAAACGATGGGATTGACCGTGAAACGCATGGACTACGAACCATCTGCCTACAAGGACATTATATTGGACATCCGTAGCGAAGACAACACCTCGCTGGTTGCAGGTAGTACTCTGACCGAAGGAAGTGCCGTGATATTGGTGGTAGGTAAAGGACAAGGTACATCCGAAGTGACAGTGCCAGCCGTGGTGGGCAAATCACTTGCAGATGCACGCTCGTGGTTATTGGGACACAAACTGAGCGTTGGATTGATCGAATATGATATACCACCTACCGAAGAGACGCAAGAGCAATATGTGGTATATAGCCAAACACCAGAAAGTGGCACGATAATTGTGGAAGGCAGTAGTGTGCACTTGAAACTATCGACCGACATTGAAAAGACAGTGACGGCAGATAACGAGGTGGACGAGGATGAGTTTTTTTAATCGGATAAAGGACGCCCTTGGGGCTATTGGGTAAGGGATAATGGATATGGAGCAAGAAGTGTGGGAACGTTGGCGGAGTGAGGTGGACAAAGGTCAAACACCGCAGCGCGTAGATAAGTATCTGGCAGAACACATGCCAGGCACTTCGCGCAACCGTATCCAAAATGCTGCTGACGCCGGCAATGTGTGGGTCAATGGCAAGCCCGTAAGTAGTAACTACAAGGTCAAGCCCTTTGACATCATACAAGTGCTACTCGACCACGAGCCACATGACTACACTATCCATCCCGAAGACATCCCACTGAATGTGGTGTATGAGGACGATGACGTGTTGGTAATCAACAAACCCGCAGGCATGGTGGTACACCCTGGACATGGCAACTACGAGCATACGCTACTGAACGCCTTGGCATACTATTTCCGCGACAAACTGGATATCAACGACCCCAACATAGGACTGGTACATCGCATTGACAAAGACACCAGTGGACTACTACTGATAGCCAAGACCCCTGAAGCCAAGACCAATCTCGGACAACAGTTTTTTGAACACACGACCGAACGCACCTATAACGCACTGGTTTGGGGAACTTTCACAGAGGATAGCGGTACCATCGAGGGCGCACTCGCGCGCGACACGCGCGATAGAACAATATATAGGATATGGGATTTGGAAGAGAATCCCAACGCCAAAGAAGCCATCACCCATTGGCGCGTATTGGAACGATACCCGTATGTGACACTCGTAGAATGTCGGTTGGAAACAGGGCGCACGCACCAAATACGCGTGCATATGAAAAGCATTGGGCATCCACTATTTGCCGATGAGAAATACGGCGGTATGGAGATACTAAAAGGACTACCCACGCAAAAATATAAACAATATATACAGAACTGCTTTGCACTATGTCCACGACAAGTGCTGCATGCCAAAACACTTGGCTTCACTCACCCACGTACTGGCGAAAGAATGCTTTTCGACAGCGATTGGGCAGAAGATATGTTAAACCTAATAAACAAATGGAGAAACTATGAACCGAATACTTTGGGCGGACGATGAGATACATCTGCTGAAGCCTTACATTATTTACCTGCAAGAAAAAGGATACGACGTCACACCTGCCAACAATGGTCAGGATGCTATTGACCTCTGCGCAGAACAACGCTTTGATATTGTCTTCCTTGATGAGAACATGCCTGGTCTATCAGGTTTGGAAGCACTACAAGAGATTAAAGAGATGCACCCTACACTGCCAGTGGTGATGATCACCAAGTCGGAAGAGGAGCATATCATGGAACAAGCTATCGGACAAAAGATAGCGGATTACCTGATTAAACCAGTCAACCCAAGTCAAATCCTACTCTGCCTGAAAAAACATATCCACCAGCGCGAGATCGTGGAGGAACACACCAATACGACTTATCGTCAGGAGTTCTCAGACATCACCTATATGATTGACACCGCCAATACGATAGAGGAATGGATGGCTATAGAGCGCACGCTCACACGCTGGGAGATAGAGTTGGAAAACGTGGACTCAGCCATGCATGAGATGCTTCGCATGCAGCGAGAACAAGCCAATGCGAAATATGCAAAGTTCATCGCCAAAAACTACGAGGAGTGGTTTGCGCCTGATGGGCAACGTCCGCTGATGTCACCCGACCTGATGAAGAATACTATTTTTCCGCTTTTGGATGCAGGCGAGAAAGTATTCTTCGTGGTGATTGATAACTTCCGATACGACCAATGGAAGGTCATCCAACCACTGCTATCGGAGTGGTTTACGGTAAAGGAAGAGCAGATGTACACCTCTATTCTGCCCACAGCTACGCAATACGCACGCAACGCTATTTTCGCAGGATTGATGCCATTGCAGATACAAGAGATGTATCCAAATCTATGGATTGACGAAGACGAAGAAGAGAGCAAAAACAACAACGAAGAGGCTCTGATCCAAACGCAACTCGACCGCTTCCGCAAACGCTATGATTACACCTATTACAAAGTCAATGAGAGCGATTTCTGCGAAAAGATAACCAAACAATTCAAGAGCCTAAAGACACCGCTCAATGTGGTGATAATCAATTTTATCGACATGTTATCCCACTCGCGTACCGACAGCAAGATGATGCGCGAACTTGCCAATGACGATGCTGCCTACCGCAGCCTGACGCTGAGTTGGTTCAAACATTCGCCAACGGCTGAGATGTTTCGTCGCATAGCGGCATTGGGCTATAAGGTGGTGCTCACCACCGACCATGGTACCACACGCGTGGATAATGCCGTGCAGATTATTGGAGATAAAAATACCAATACCAATTTGCGGTACAAAGTGGGAAAAGCATTGAATTGCAACAACAAGAACACCTTCGAAATCAAACGCCCCAAACAAGTAGGATTGCCATGTCCAAACGTGAGCAGCAGTTACATTTTCTGCTCCAATAGCGACTTTTTTGCCTATCCAAACAACTTCAACCATTACGCTCAATTCTATCGCAACACCTTCCAACATGGTGGTATTTCGATGGAGGAGATGCTCATTCCACTCATCACCCTCGAACCAAAATAACGCACCATGTTTCGCATTATCCGTCGCATATTTTGGTCTATTATCGCACTCCTCGTATTCTGGTGTGCATGGTCGCTCTTCTCTCATCGTATGCCTTGGCAAAAAGGCAAGAAGACAACCAACGAACTCAAAGTACTGACCTACAACACCCACGCCATGATGATTGGCGAGAGCCTCGACTCCAAGCTGGCTATGCTGCAATATATCAATCGATTGGATGCTGATATTGTGTGCTTACAAGAGGTCTTGGTCTATAAGAGTGGACAACGTTTGACTCTGCCGATGCTACGCGAAGCGATGCGCCAATACCCCTATACCTATTACGACTTCAAACACTACAATAGCCGTCGCCAATTTGGCAATGTGGTCTTTTCGCGCTACCCACTTATTCATAAACAAACGATTCGCTATGAGTCAGCCAGCAACATCAGCAGCCAATGCGATGTAGTGGTAGGTGCAGACACGCTACGACTGGTAGTCAACCATCTAGAGAGTTTCAAACTTGAGGATTCCGACTTCCACATCGACTCGCTGACCTCTGGAAATTTCAAAGAGAGTTCGCTCAATCGTAAACTGACCAAGACGAGCCAACTGCGTCGCAAGCAAGTACAACAAGTACGTAGTGCGATTCGCCAATCCCCCTATCCTGCGATAGCTGTGGGCGACTTTAATGCTGTGCCATTGTCATTGGTGTATTGGACAATGAATTTGGGCATGCGCGACTGCTTTGCAGAAACGAGTGTTGGTCGCTATGGTGCCACTTATCAGCGAAAAGGAATAGGAATACGTATTGACTATATTTTCTGCTCACGAGAGCTGGTGCCATTGGCTTGTCGCACAGAAAAGAAGCATTACTCAGATCACTATCCCGTAGTGGCAACTATTGGGTGGTAATTAACTATTCATTTATAGAAAAACAAAGTTTTTTGTAAAAATATTTGGTCAATCCAAAAAAAAGCAGTACCTTTGCACGCTTTTTCGCACGAAATTATTAACCAGCCCACGAGATGGGGCATAAAATGATATAAGAACAATGAAACGTACATTCCAACCAAGCCAACGTCGTCGCCGTAACAAACACGGTTTCCGTGCTCGTATGGCTACTGCAAATGGTCGTCGCGTATTGGCAGCTCGCCGCGCACACGGTCGCAAGAAATTGACTGTAGCTGACGAAGGTCGTCACAAACGCTAATCAACGATTAGACAACCTTAGGGCTTTTTCCTAAGGCATCAGCATAGGGAAAAGAGTATAGACTCCTTTCCCTTATTGCGTTGATTAGGTTCTGGAGTTAAGAAGTTTAGAAACAAAACATATATGGAATCAACAAGACAGCAGAAGATTGAACGCTTAATCCAGAAGGATTTGAGCGATATTTTATTGAAATACGCGCGCGAGATACGCGGAACACTCATCTCTGTGAGTGAAGTGAGAATATCATCGGACTTGAGCATCGCCCACGTCTATCTGAGTGTGTTCCCACAAGACAAAGTGGCAAGCACCATCGCAAAGGTGCAAGAAGACACCGCCAAAATACGCGGGGAGATGGGACATATGCAACGCCATCAGTTGCGTATCATTCCTGAATTGCACTTCCACTTGGACGAAACCATCGACAAGATGGCACGCATTGACGAACTGCTAAAACAATAAGGTGAAGACAGAACTGAAAATAGCGTGGCGGTATTTGTTTGCTAAAAAGCAATTCAATGCCATCCATATCATCACAGCCATCTCATCGGCAGCGGTGGGAGTGGTAACTGCGGCTATGATTTGCGTGCTGAGCGTGATGAATGGTTTTGGCGTGATGGTAGAGCAACTGTTTTCACAATTTGACCCTGACCTACGCATTACTGCCAAAGCAGGCAAATCATTCAGCATTAGCGAAGAAAAGAAACACGCATTACTCGAATTGCCATGCGTGGATCTGCTGAGCGAGAGTATCTCGGAGACAGCATTAGTCTATTTTGAGGACAAGCAGATGCCTGTTCAGTTGATGGGGGTAGATACTTCGTTTTCTGCATTAACTGGTATTGAGAACATCATCACCGACGGACATTATGAGGTGTACGATGGTGCATTTGACCGCGCAGTATTGGGACAAGGACTGGCATGGAAATTAGGCATTGGTGCACGCTTTATCCATGCATTGCAGGTATATGCCCCTAAGCGAGAAGGAAAAGTGAATATGCTACGTCCTGATGCCAACTTCAACCAAGAGAGATGCTTCATTGCAGGCACTTTTGCTGTGAATCAACAGAAATACGATGATAATCTGATGTTAGTGGATATAGGTCTTACACGTAGGTTATTGGACTACGACTCCACGGAGGTAACCGCACTGCAAGTGGGTGTGAATGAAGCATATAGCATCAAGCAAACCAAGCGCGAGATAGCATCTGTATTGGGCGATGGGTATGTGCTACAAGACCGCTTCGAGCAGCAAGAAGACTTCTTCCGCATCTTACGCGTGGAGAAACTATTGACAGCACTATTGCTGATATTTATTTTGTTGATTGCCACCTTCAACGGCATCGGATCGCTATCAATGCTCATCATCGATAAGCAGCAAGACATACGCACCCTATCGCACTTGGGAGCCAGCGACGGCATGATTCGTAAGGTGTTCGTATTAGAAGGATGGATGGTGAATACGCTAGGCGCTATAGGCGGATTGATAGTCGGATTAGGAGTGTGCCTACTGCAAGAGCATTTCGGGCTGCTCAAGTTGGGCAATGGTTCAGAGTATGTGTTAAATGCATATCCAGTGGCTGTACAAGGTTGGGACATTGCGTTGGTCAGTGCAGTAGTATTGGTGTTAGGAGCTGTTTCCTCATGGATACCAGCGAGAAAGATAAATATTGAGAAATGAAAGCATATTTATATATCATTATATTGGTGTTGGCGGTGGCATGTACGCCGCACAACAACCCTAATCGCCCTGCTGCGCAGCAGGTGGATAGTGTATATACTACCGCTGATTTTAGAGCATACGAAGACTTTTATAATAGCGGTCATCAAGTATATGCCATAGACTTGCTATCCGATGGGTTGGAGTACGACTCAGCATGGCATATCTCTGGTACAGGATGCAACTTGTATCTATCGGATGTGTTTGTGGCAAAAGATAGCACAGAGCGTTTGCCTGCGGGACGATACGAGATGGATAGTGTAGCACAGGAGATGACTTTCTTGCGTGGCATGAGTTTTGAGGGGAATGTGACAGGCACCTATGTGCTAGTGATTACAGAGGATCAAATACAGCGTATCCTGCTAATGACAGGAGGCAACATGACCATTGCATACGAGGCAGACGATGTGGTGCTGGACTTCAATCTCTACGATGAGGATTCTACACATTATCACGCCACCTACACAGGTCCTGCCATCTATCGATAATGTACCTATGTTAGAAAAGGAGTACCGCACATATCTAAAGTTGGAAAAAGGACTGAGCATCAATTCAGTAGATGCTTATCTAATGGATTATCAGCGACTAAAGGAGTATGCCGATAAGCATGGGATAGATGTGGTACATGCCAGTTTTGATGATTTACAAGCATTTGTATTCGATACCTTCAAGGATATAGCATCGGTGCGCACACAAGCGCGACTGGTGGCTGGTTTACACTCGTTCTATCGCTTTTTGCTCTACCACAACTATATTGAGCAAGACCCTTCGGAACTCATCGAGACACCTAAAAAAGAGTTACACCTGCCAGATGTATTATCGGTGGAGGAGATTGATCGGATGATTGCACAGATTGACATGTCGAAGAGCGAAAGCCATCGCAATCGCGCTATCATCGAGATGCTGTATGGTAGTGGACTGCGCGTGAGCGAGTTAGTGAATCTGCGATTGAGCGACATGTACCTCCAAGAGGGATACATGCGCATCACGGGCAAAGGCAGCAAACAACGCCTGGTTCCAGTATCGCCCGTAGCGGTGGAGTGGTTCGAATATTGGCTACAAGACCGCAACGCATTGGACATCAAACCTGAAGCCATCGACATTGCATTTCTTAACCGATACGGACGTCAACTGACGCGAGCCATGATCTTCACCATCATCAAGACCTTGGCACGCGAAGCTGGAATACAGAAAACCATCTCCCCTCACACCTTGCGCCATTCCTTCGCTACGCATCTCTTGCAAAACGGAGCCGACCTGCGCATTATTCAGCAATTACTGGGGCACGAGAGCATCAGTACCACCGAAATTTATACGCACGTAGATATTCACGACCTACGCGAAGCAGTATTGAAATACCACCCCGAGAATCGATGAAACGACTTGTACTCATATCATTGTGGCTCTTCTTGAGTTTGCATCTGCTTGCTCAAGAAACGATTGTGGTGGGTGAAGTATATGACGCCAACACGGGTGAGCCGTTGTCGAATGTGCATGTGTATCTCCAAGGGACACAGTTGGGTACAACGACCAATGCTGAAGGACTATTCTTGCTGCGCGAAGACTTGGATCGCTCACGTACAATGGTAGTCAGCGCAGTGGGCTATCATACCGAACGATTCAAGATAGAGCCACATACCCAATCGGGCATTGATATTGCGTTGCGAGAGAAAGTGGGCAGTTTGCAAGAGGTGTTTATCGTGCCTGGCGACAACCCTGCCTTAGCATTGATGGATAAGGTACGGGCACGACGTGCAGCCAACAAACGAGCAGTAGCCACCAGCCAAGCAGGTAAAACGGCGCTATATGTATCGGATATCCAGTCGAAGCACCTAAAGCGTGCACTGTGGAAGAGCCTGCAAAGTGGTATGATTCAGCAGGAGGATAGCACGTATCTGATTCCGCTGTATTGGCGGCAGCAGGTGGCAGATAGCGTACGCGAAGAGGCGACCCTGCTGACATTGACCGACTACCAATTGCTACTGGGACAAATTCCTACCGCATTTGATTTCTACGACAATAGTTTGCCCTTTCTCAGCACATCGCTGCTGAGTCCGCTGGCGGCATCAGGCAACACCTATTACAACTACTACTTGGCAGATAGCCTACAGGTCGGCGATGAGAAACATTACTTGCTGCACTTCAAGACCAAGAACCCATTCTACGCCACCTTCAACGGCGAGATGACCATCGACTCTGCCACTTGTGCATTGCGCAAGATTGATGTCCAGATGCCCGTACAAACCAGCATCAACTATCTCAAGGAACTCACTATCCATCAGACCTTTGCACCGAACAACCAACTGCTATCCGAGCAGATGAGCCTGCTCATGGATTTCGCCATCAAGACACCATCGCTGAGCGATTCGGTGCATATTTTCCCCACCCTGTTACTCAATCGCGACAACCGCTTCCTCACCGACATGACGTCCACTATCGCCACGTTGGATACCACTAAGGAAATGGAAGATGTTATCCTGCCCGCATTGGATAGCCTCAACAACACACCACTCTTCAAGACGGCTAAATTCTTAGCGTATGTATTGAATACGGGCTATATTCCTACCAACAAATATGTAGAAGTCGGTAAGATACACCATCTCATCAAATACAATCAGCAAGAAGGCTTGCGGGTGGGTATTCCACTGCGAACAACTGAGGCACTATGGAAGCATGTGAGCCTTGAAGCCATGGTGGCTTATGGCACTGGAGATAGAGCGTTCAAAGGATTTGGACAAGTCAACATCGCCTTGCCAAGCGAACGCAGGCATACCGTTCAGCTCAAGTACAGGGACCTGTACGTCTATTCAGAAGTAGATGATTTTGAGGAATATAGACGCGAAAACAAAATTTTCAGTCCTCAAGTCAACCTGATTACCGACATCTTCCGTGGAGCAAGATTCAACTCCAAGCACTTCTACAACACCATGACCCGTCGCCAAGAAGGGCGCATGCAATTTGCAGATGATTGGAACAAATATCTTGAAACAAAAGCCTATATCAAAGTAGGACAAACAGGATATGGAGAAGCCACGCGCAACTACCATAGCCAACCTACCATGTTCTACTCCACCGTGGGTGCATCCGCACGCGTAAGTTTCAACGAACGCAAGGTGGATACCTATTTCCATCGCAGATATATCTATAATAACCTACCTGTCATATACGTAGGTGCTGAATTAGGTAGTTATCGTCTGGATAACATTCCATCGTATCGCATGTATGGCAACTTGCAACTCATGTTGCGCCACAACGTCGATCTGGGCATAGGCGGAGAGTTAGATTACCTATTACAAGCAGGATTAGTCTTTGGCAAAGTACCTTATCCGCTATTGCACCATTTTGCTGGCAACCAAACACACGTCTTCGATACCTATCGATTCTCACTGATGAACAACTACCAGTATGCGGCTGACAGGTATATTGCGTTGCATGCTCATTGGAATGGCAAAGGGGTGTTATTCAATCTTATTCCAGGAATACGCTATGCGCGTTTGAGAGAATTACTCGAGTTAAAAGTAGCATACGGAGGCTTGAGCAAACAGCACCAAGGCATATTAGCCTTTCCTACCAATCAAGCAGGATATTGCACCATGAATGCCCTCAATATCCCATACGTAGAGCTGGGCGTAGGAATTGGCAATATATTGCGTATTGGAGAGGTGTATGGAGTATTCCGACTGACAAACCTACAAGACTCATGTGCGCCATGGTGGGCAGTGCGTTTCCGCCTGTCTTTAGGTATGTAGTTCAAACCTGTTCCGCCACCTTAATCCTCCCCGTTTCGGTAGTTCTTGGGGGTAATGCCTGTGTGGGTTTTGAAGAAGCGGTTGAAGAACGCCACATTATCAAAGCCTAGACTAAGACCAATCTCTTTGATTGGAGCAATCGACAACTTCAGTTGTGCCTTGGCATCAGTAATAATCGCTTCAATGATCAAATCACCTGCTGTACGCGAACTGGCCTGTTTGATGGTTGAGCACAAATGCGGTACGGTGATATGCATTGCAGTAGCATATTCCGCTACATGATGCCACTCTTGGTAATGCTTCATCACCAATTCGCTATACTCCTGAAATATCTCCGACTTACGGTCCATTGGTCGGGACTTGGTATCGCTGTTTGCCACGAAGTAATCATGGAAAATCAAGTGTATCAAGTTGTACACATGTACCATACGCTCAGTATCTATCATGCTTGGTGTACAATTCACCGCCTCTTCTAATACTTGAGAGAAGTGCAAAATAACATTCTTCTGCTCTGGTGTGACATGTACAATCTGACACGCTTCTATTCCCGTCAAACGAGGGCGACGAATACTATAGGCATTCTTCTCTAAGAACGAGGATGATAGCACAATGTACAACACACGCGCATCTTCGCTAAACTCATGCACACGGAAGAAACTATTAGGAGAAAGATATAGCACATCGTTTTCTTGAAATTCGTACTGAGTGATATTCACTGTCGCACGTGCGGTACCAGCTGCCATAAAAGCATATACACCACACTTGATTTTGCATGGGAAACGCATGTATTCGTTCAATACTTTACCGCTTGCCTCGCCAAAGATATAATCAATCGGGCAGTCAATCAAAGGAATTTCGTTTTGCATAGTTGTAATGATTTATGCTGCAAAGGTACACAAAATATTTTGAATAAACAAAACAAAAGGTGGATTTTCGTACAAAAATCCACCTTTTTATTAAGAATCGGATATCATTCTTAGTCCCCATCATATTCAATTCAGGTTCGTATTGCACATATTATTCGTGTATCAATGAAATGCAGAAATTTGCATCAGTGCTTCATAAAATTCATCCGCACTTAAATCCGAGCGCAGAATAGTCTTTGTTTTGTAGGTATAAACCGTATTGATACTACAATTCAATATCTCTGCAATGGTATCATGATGAGTTATTCCCAATCGAATCAGTGCAAAGATGCGCATAGGCGTGTTCATCAGTTCGTTTTTCTTCAATTCAAATCGTTCCTCTGGGCGCAATAGTTTATTAAAAGCATCCACAAAATTTGGATATAACTCTAGCAAAGTCTGATCCAATTGATGGTTCATATTCACCCGCCTTAAATGAGCATCTACATTCTTGGGTACATTCATCAGGTCGGAATACCGCCTCTGAGTGGCATATTCCTTCACACGTTGTTGATATTGCTCTACGCTCGCCAAATACCGCGAGTTGCCTGCGAGTAATGTACTAAGCATTGATTCTTTCAGTTTATTAGCCACAATCAGATTTTGATTCATCGTCTGAATAGTGGCTCGAGCTGCGTTGATGGTTTTATTGCGATGCATAGTAACTATCATGGCAATGCAGAACATAATCAACAAGATGATAGCAACTACCAACAACATGATAGCTATTCGTCGCTGTTGTTGATAATTGGCATTCTGTTGTTGCTCTATAATTGGCAAGATTTGTGAAATACTAACCTGTCTATGGCGAGCATGGTAGCGTTTTGCATCATTCATAGCGATACGAATATATTGTTCCGATAAATCCACCTCGCCCCGCTGAAACAACATCTCTGCCACCATGCGTAGTGCCACCGTTTCATTGGTGCAACTTTGTATATCGTATATCGTAGCACGAATATAATGATGTAGCGCTTTATCAACATCTCCTATCTGATAGTATAGAAATGCCAAAGAACTTTCGTAGATCGCATAGTCGTGATCCGAACAGCCAGTATCTTTAAGCACTTCTTGCATTCGTGCAATACTCTGTACATAATTACCAGTACGCAAATCTATGGCTGCCATAGGATACCAATACTGGGCAGAATCAGCAGGAGAGGATCGATTGATAATTTGTTCGACATATAGCCTAGCTTGTGCATTATATTCTATTGTTTTTTCTCCTCCAGCATAATCTGCCATATCCCATAATAGACGTGCGTAGGTCATATAATACAGGTTGGGCAAGTTAGTATATACACTTTCCATAGGGGCTAATATATCATACGCCTCTTTAAACAATCCTCCAGATAGATAGACAAAAGCCTTGGCAATGCATGCATCCACCATGAAGTTCTCATCTCCTTTTTTACGTGCTTCTTCTTGCATTAGACGCACATAAATCAGCGCAGTATCATAATTATATGATTTATATTCTTCATAGATATTTTTATAGATATAATATGGATCGTCTGATAAGTATAAAGCCTGCATCAAACTATCAATACGAACCCGTTTTATACCTTCATATTCAGGACGTAACTCAAGGGCTTTATCCAACAGCAAAATATCCGAAGAAATCGAGTAATTACTAGGGAATAGCGACAATACACTACCCGCAAAAATCAGCGTAAATAGCAATCTTATTTTCATGGTATAATCATTTTGATTGCAAAAGTACAAAATAGTTTTCGAATAACAAAATATTACTGAAAATATATTTAAAATTTTCTATATATTATTATGATTTTTTCTATATATCATAAAAAAGCAGTACCTTTGCACATATAAATTTAAATTTTTATTATGAAACGGATCTTAATCATTTGCTTTATCGCGTTTGTCATGGCTTCCTGCCATCATTGTGCTCATCTTCAATCTCCTGATGGAACGATTAGTCTAGATTTTCGTTTAGACGAACAAGGAACTCCTATATATCATGTAACCAAAGATGGACAACTCATCCTTGATTGGTCTAAGCTCGGTATCGTGAGCCAAGAATATGATCTTACCCATGAATTTACTATTACCCACACTACAACCAACACTGTAAATACATCTTGGGAAACCGTTTGGGGAGAGGAACGTACTATCAGTGATCAGCATAATGAACTCATCATCGCTCTAAAGCATCAATCTGGACTGAAGATGAAGATTGCTTTCCGTATGTATAATGATGGATTGGCTTTCCGATATATTTTCCCAAAGCAATCCCCTAAGCTACTTACTATTACGGATGAAATTACTGAATACCGATTCGTGTCTGATCACCAAGCATGGTCCATACCTTGGCTCACAGAATATTATGAAGCCCTTTGGGACAAAGCACCACTATCGCAAAAAGACACGATGTGTTCGCCTATCACTTTGGAACTAACCAATGGAGGATATGCGTTTGTACATGAGGCAGCGCTATATGACTACCCAGCGCAAAATCTATATATGCAAGATGGTGCTCTCAAACTCTACCTTACTCCTTGGCTCAACCAACACGCTCAAGTCACCTCGGTAAAGGCGTATGAATCCTTACCATTCTCTACACCTTGGCGTATGTTGATCCTTGCGGATGATTTACAAGAACTCACCGCTTCTCGCATCATGCTCAATCTCAACGAGCCATGTAAAATCAAGGATACATCATGGATCAAACCCATGAAGTTCATTGGCATCTGGTGGGGCATGCACATCAAGACTATGACTTGGGAGATGGGACCGCTGCACGGTGCTACGACCGAGAATATGGAGAAGTACTTGCATTTTGCTAAGGAGCACAATATAGAGGGCGTATTGGCTGAAGGTTGGAACAAAGGTTGGGAAGACTGGCGTCATTTCTCTTTTACGGAGTCTTATCCCGATTGGGATATGCCATATTTGAGCCGTTTGGCAGATAGTTTGGGCGTGGAGATTATCGGTCATAACGAGACTGGTGGTAATGCTGCAGACTATGAGACGGTGTTAGAAGAAGCATATACTTATCATGCTGAGCATGGTATCAATGCTATTAAGACGGGGTATGTAGCACCAATCATTCGTACCTTGGATGGTCTGCAATGGAACAAAGGTCAATCAGGCGTTCGCCACTATCGCAAAGTGATAGAGACGGCCGCTAAGTACCAAATAGCTATCGACAATCACGAGCCAGTAATGCCTACTGGTTTGCAACGTACTTATCCTAACTTGATGACTCAAGAGGGTGTTCGAGGACAAGAGTGGAACGCTTGGAGTAGAGATGGGGGAAGTCCATGTGAGCATGTGACAGTATTGCCTTATACACGTATTTTGGCAGGCCCAGTGGACTATACACCTGGCGTGTTCCACTTTGAGAACCCTGTGATTCCGACAACACGCGTACATTCCACGCTGATGAATCAGTTGGGCTTGTTTGTGTGCTTCTATTCGCCATTGCAGATGGTGTGCGACCTGCCAGAGCATTATATGGAACATCCAGATGCTTTCCGCTTTGTGGAAGAAGTGCCATGCGACTGGGAGCGTTCGCTGCTCATGGATGGCAAGATAGGTGACTACTGCATTTATGCGCGTCAGGAGCGCGGTGGCGACACCTGGTATATCGGAGGTATCACGGATGAGGAGGCACGCACCGCAGAACTCACGTTGGACATGCTGGATGAAGGTGTGGAATACACCATGACCCTGTGGTGCGATGCGGAGAATGCAGACTGGCTCACGCGCCCATACGCGTACGATATAAAGGAGTATAGCGTGAAGAAAGGCGACAAAGTGACAGTCTGGATGGCAGCAGGCGGCGGTCTGGCTGCGCAAGTGAGGAAAACAAATTAACCCAAAATATAATATGTTATGAAAAAGTTTCTCATGATCATGGTTCTGGCATGTGGCGCACTGGTGCACACATTGGCACAGGACGTGAGTGGTACAGTAACCGATACCAGTGGTGAGACCATTATTGGCGCATCGGTTGTGGTAAAAGGTACCAGCAATGGTACAGTGACCGATTTCGACGGAAACTATCAGCTAAGCAATATTGCTGCCGATGCTGTGTTAGAGTTTTCGTATGTAGGCTATGAAAGCCAAACAATTGCCGTGGAAGGTCGTCGAACCATTGATGTCGTAATGGCAGAGATGAGCGTCGGCATGGAAGAAGTGGTGGTGATTGGCTATGGCAGCTTGAGTAAGAAAGAGGTGTCCAGTTCAATCGTGCAAGTGGACAGTAAGGATTTCGTGAAAGGTCCGATGAACAACCCTATGGAGATGCTCGTTGGTAAAGTGGCTGGTCTGACGGTGAACACCACCAGTGCAGCTGACCCTAACTCCAACTCATCGTTGCAGATTCGTGGTGCTGGTTCACTGAGCGGAAGCAACGAACCGCTGTATGTCATTGACGGTATAGCAGGTGGTGACATCCGCAATATCAGTTCGCAAGACATTGAGAGTATCACCGTGCTGAAAGATGCTGCTAGTGCGGCGATCTATGGTACGCGTGGCGCGAATGGTGTGATACTTGTGACCACCAAGAAGAGCCGTGCCGAGCAAGGACATTTCCAAGTGACCTACGATTCGTATTTCGGTGCCAACGTAGCTAAACCTCACATGCAAGTGCTGACTGCAGATGAGTTCCGTCGTTCACGCCGTGGTACGGACTATGGTGCATCAACCGACTGGTACAGCGAGATTACTCGTCCCGCAGCATACGACATCAATCAATATGTGAATGTGGCTACAGCCAGCAAGGGCGGCAGTTATACTGCTTCGCTCAACTATAAGGAAGCAAATGGCTTGGACATCGTGAGCAAGCGCCGCGAGTATGGTGGACGCTTTGCTATGGAGCAAAAGATGCTCAAGGATTACTTGACGCTGTCTGCAAGTTTGGCAGGTCGCCGTGTGGATGAGACATGGGGCGACAATGGTCAAGTGGACAATGCTTTGGGTATGAACCCAACGATGCCTGTATATAATGAGGACGGTAGCTACTATCAACCTACAGGTGTAACTGGCGCAGTGAATCCTGTTACTCGTCTCAAAGAGACTACCAGCAATGGTCAGCGTATGTATTTGATGGCCAATGCGGGATTGAAACTCAAGCTCTATAGCGATGAAAACCACAATTTAAATACTTCGGTGACCTATTCGTTGGACTACAATGATTTGAAATCCAACACCTATGCTTCTTCTCTATCCAATGAGAGTTATTGGGGCGGTTATAAAGGTCGTGCCAATGTGAACTATCAAAAGAACCAAGTACACCACTTGGATTGGCTCATCAATTATGATTTCCAAATGGACGACCATACCCTTCGCTTCGTGGCTGGTACCTCTTGGGAGCAACGCACATGGGAGCAAGTGGGCGCAGAAAACCGCAACTTCACTTTTGACAAGACCTTGTGGCACTCATTAGGTTCTGGTAGTTGGCTCAATGAAGGTCTGGCTAGTATGTGGACAGGCAAATCGCAAGCATCACTCTTCGGTTTCTTTGGCCGTGTGAACTACAATTGGAAGGATATGCTCTTTGTTAGCGCAAGTATCCGTCGCGAGGCAAGTACCAAGTTTGGTATGGATAGCCGTTGGGGTAACTTCCCATCTGCAAGTATCGCTTGGGAGATGATGTCAGCATCGTTTATGGAGCCTGCATCCAGTGTCTTGAAGAGTCTCAAACCACGTTTCTCTTATGGTGTGACAGGTCGTGAGCCAGCAGACTCCTATCAGTCACTATCCACCTATTCTACTCGTCATCAATACTTCATAGATGGCGAATGGGTAGTGGGTTATGCGCCATCATCTAACGCCAACCCTATCCTGAGTTGGGAGAAGTCAGAGTCCTATAACATTGGTGTGGACTTCGACCTATGGAATCGCCTGCGTGGTAGCGTCGAGTACTATATCCGCCGTTCACCAGACCTATTGTATCAATATACAGCCCCTCAACCACCATATGTACATCCTACCATTTTGGTGAATGTGGGTACAACGACGAACCGCGGTGTAGAGGTTAGTTTGAATGGCGATATCTTGAATGGTAAAGAGGTGAAATGGAACATGGGTGTGAACTACGCATACGGTCGCACTTATTTGACCAAACTGTCCAATGAGATTTATCAAGCCGCATATTTGGACTTGTACCAAAAACCAGGCGTGGGTACTTCGGAGTACTTCTTCCGCGTTGAGGAAGGTGGCGAGATTGGTCAGTTCTATGGCTATGAGTATGCAGGCACCGATGAGAATGGCAATATGTTGATTTATGACAACGAAGGCAACAAACAACCAGTGGGTTCAGCAGACCTAACATGGAAACGCAATATCGGCAACGGTGCACCTAAGCACACACTCAGTTGGAGCAACAATTTGTCGTGGAAGGGATTTGACTTGTCTATTCTCTTCACAGGTGCATTTGACTATGATATTTTCAATATGCGTAAATACGGTATGGGCTTGCAAGGTTGTGGCACCGACAACGTGCTGCGCACCGCATATACTAAGGATAAAGACGTAAAAACTGGCGGAGGTGTAATCTCCAGCTATTTCTTGGAAGATGGATCATACTTCAAGTTAGACAACATCACCTTGGGCTACAACTGGCAATGGCAAAACAAGGTTGTTGATGGTTTACGTCTCTACGTGACTGCTAAGAATGTGGCTACCTTCACTGGCTATTCGGGCAACGACCCAAGTATCGTAGCAGTGAATGGTATCACTCCGGGTGTGGATACCTCTTCGGCTTATCCAACCGCCACCCAATTCTGTTTAGGTGTAACATTAAAACTGCATTAATGCTATGAAAAAGATCACATATATTATCCTATTCTTTGCCTTCGCATTGGTAGGATGCGACATGAATGAGCAAGTGTTCGACCGCATAGATGCCACGGTGTATTACCAGAATGAGGCATCGGTCAAAGGTGCTGTAGCTGCCATTTACGGCAATGCAGCGATGAGTTATCTGGAGTACTTCTGGTACCTCAATGAGTTTTCTGCCGACCAAGTGGTATGGCGTGTATGGAATGGTGGCTTGTGGGGCTATGATGAGGGCGAAAAGACCGTGCTCTCTACCCATACATGGACAGCTGAGTCCAAGATTATCCGCTCTACATGGGAGACCGCTTGGTCCACCATCGGCTTGTGCAACACACTATTGGGTGACTTTGAGCGTCTAGAGGCAGCCTCTCTGGGTATGACAGAGGACAAATTGAACGCTTATATAGCCGAGGTTCGTACCTTGCGTGCATGGGCTTACTACAACTGCTTTGAGATTTGGGGTGGTGCTATACCATTGTACACCTCGCAAGGGGGTGAGATTCCTGGTTCAGCGGATAAAGACTTCCAGAAAGGTTGCGAGAAGGTGTATGATTTCATTTGCAGCGAGCTGGATGCCTGCTATGCAGATCTTCCTAAGGAGGATGGTAGCCACGCTACCCGCAATCGTATGAACCAAGCAGTTAACCGTATGATCAAGATGCGTATGCTGCTCAACAGTGAGGTGTTCACGGGTGTCGCTCGTTTTGATGAATGTGCCGTATTGGCGCAAGATCTTTTGGATGGCGACTATGGTACCTACCAATTAGCGAGCGACTATCGCGATATTTATCATATCGAAAACAACACTTGCCCAGAGGTGGTAATGGCATTCTCCATGGAGAACGGTCAATTGAACGCTGGCTGGATGCGCGATATGCCATTCTTGGCATACACCTATTCGGAGTACTTCAATTTTGCTTCTACCCAGTCGGCATGGAACTGCTGCTGCCTAGCTCCATCGTATGACAATTCAGGCACAGTGAATCCTACCCACGGCTATTCAGAAGGTGCAGTATGCTTCTTGGATGCTCCATACAACGACCGCCTTGGTGCAGTGTATGAGCGCTTTAGCGACAAGGATATTCGCAAAGGCAACTACACATGGGATAATGGTAACTACAACGGTATCTTCTTGCGCGGATTGCAACGTGCCTCTTGGGGTACAGGCGATGTGCTGAAGGCAGATGCTGACCGCGATGGTATGGAGCTGTATTATGCCGACCAAGTGGGACAATTCCCTGGCGCAACAACTATTGGTCGCGATTTGGAGACTGTGATGTCACCTCGTTGGGGACAAACCAACTCGGGTGTGCGCCTCGTGCGTTATCCTATCTATCCAGAAAGCGAGGGCAAGGACTTCCAAGACATCGACGACGTAGAGTTCCGTTGGGCAGAGGTGTATTACACGTTGGCTGAATGTAAACTCCGTGCTGGCGATGCGCCTGCCGCTGAGCAATTAGTGTTGCAAGTGCGCAAACGTTACTTCAAGAATGAGGCAGATGCCAAGGACTATGGTCGTATCAATACCATAGACGAGATATGGATGCTCGACCAATGGGGACAAGAGTTCCTCAGCGAGGGGCGTCGTCGCCGTACCGACTTGCGTCGCTTTGACAAGTTTACCCAAGGACAATGGTGGTTCTTTGGTCGCACATCAGATGATGGATTCAGTTATCCTGCTAAGCGTGACCGCAAATATGAGTGGTTCCCATTGCCTGCAAGTGCATTGAGCGTAAACCCAGAATTACAACAAAATCCTAATTACTAATATTGTATTATGAAAAGGTATATAATTTCTATGATGGCATGCATGGCACTGTTGTTTGCAAGCTGCCAACAGGAACAAATAGTATTTGACCACGAGCAACAACAGTTTGCTACCTTGGACAATGCTATTCTCATCGAACTGATTGCTCCTATCGGCACTTCGGTGGATGAGGAGATCTATATCATCGGTGCCTTCAATGGCATGGACGAGAAAACGGTTGTCGGCAATGTGGCTTGGCAGTTGGAGAAAGCTGAAAACTCCGACAAGAAGTGGGGTATCTACCTCTTCCCTAACGACTTTGTGGAAGGTAAGACCTTGGCTGATGGCTTTAGCTTCATGAGCAAAAAGTCGGGTTTGGAATACACCATCAAGGGCGAACCCGCTACGCACACCTTAACAGCCAGTGTTGGTCAGATGTATAATGTGTGGGCAGACCGCTGGGCATCATATTTTAGCACCGATGAAGAGCAAGTAATACACGATGGTGCGGTGGTGTATGTGCTAGACGAGAGTGGTTTTGGTCAGCTCAATCTATATATGTATGGCGACGTGAATGACCTGAATGGCGGTTGGCCAGGTATGGCTGTTACTGGCACCGAGACCATCAACGGCATGGAACTAAAGTACTTTGACATAGGTGCCGACAACGATGGACTGAGCGAGACACTCATCTTCTCCGACAATGGTAGCAACCAGTTGGCAGACTATGGTCCAGTGGTATTCTCCAGCAGCGAACCAATCTATTTGCACATCACCGCAGAGGGCACCATCGAAGAACTCAAGATGGACAATACTATCGAGCATGACGGTGCGGCTGTGTATGTGCTAGACGGTTTGGAGTGGGGATTAAGCACCACCCTCTACATGTGGGGCGACGTGAACGACCTTAATGGCGGATGGCCAGGTATGACAGTCACGGGTACCGAGAAGATAGGCGATTATACCTATATGTATTTCGATATGGGTGCAGCTAATGCGGGTCTCAACGAAAACCTTATCTTCAGCAATAATGGTAGTAGCCAACTGGCAGATTATGCTTATACCATTGGAGAGAACATCTACCTCTATCTCACCAGCGAAGGTGCACAACTCATCGCTGACCCTGCTAACCCAGGCGACGTGGTGTGGTTTGACCCACAAGCTAAACCTAAAGAGGAAGCTACCATTGATATATGGATTTACAATGCCACAGACACACTCACTCCATTGTACCTCTACGCTTGGGGCAGCAAGGAGGTGTTTGGCGGATGGCCAGGTGCAGTGGTAGCAGATATGGATTCTGTGGCCATGCTCAACTTGCCATTGTCGCATACGCAAGTTACTGGTTTTGTGGGCGATGAGTACCACCTAATCTTCAACAACAATGCTGGTGCTCAATTGGCAGACTATGACATCAAAGCAGAAGCAGTGACCAACGAGTATTATATTAAGGTGAGTGATGCAGGAGCAACTCCGCTGAGCCTCGCCGCACAAATGCAAGGAAGATGAAAAAGAACAATTGGATATTATCACTATTATTGGTGTTTGTAGCAGGCATGTTTGCCTGCTGCAAGCCCAACAATGGCACACAGACTGAAAAACCAGAAAATCCTCAGACACCTCTGGTTGAGGCAAACAAGATGGTTATTTATGAGTGCAACGAACGCCTCTTTGCTGAGCAAGATGCTTTGGCAGTCATTGAGGCATATATCCCTACCCTCAAGCAGATGGGCGTGAATGTATTGTGGCTCATGCCCATTCATCCACGTGGCGAAGGCGACAAGTCGATTGGTTCGCCCTACTGCGTGCGCGATTTCAAGGGTATCGACCCCGCTTTTGGTACGATGGAGGATTTGCAATCCTTGGTAAGTACAGCGCATGAGAATGGCATGAAGGTCATCCTCGACTGGATTGGCAACCACACCGCATGGGATAATGCATGGGTAACAGCTCACCCCGATTGGTACACAGGACCACAAACAGGCGACGAGCAGCAGTGGGCGGATGTTACTTTCCTCAACTACAACAATCCTGCGGTATGTGATGCCATGCAAGATGCCATGCTCTATTGGATCAATGAAGCTAATATCGACGGCTATCGCTGCGACTATGCGCACGGCGTACCTATTGACTTTTGGACCAAAGTGAATGCGGAGATATTCCAACGTAAGAGCGATGCGATTATGTTGGCAGAAACCAGCGATGTGCGCCTATGCAATGCGGGATTTAATCTGCTCTATAGCTGGAACTATATGTATGCCGTAGAGGCATTATACAAGGGTACTGGCACTTTCGCTTCGTTGCTCTCTGCCAGCAAGTCGGAGTATGAATCCACACCTAAAGGTTGCGAGCGCATGCGCTATGTGACTACCCACGACGAGACATCGCAAGTGGCTCCTGCTACGGTGTTCCGCAACGCACAAGGCGAGTTGTCGGCGTTCTGTTTGACCATTTTCATGGGCGGTGTACCGATGATCTATTCGTCGCAAGAGTTGGGGCATATGAATACCATCAATTTCTTCCACTATAATCTGTTGGATTTTGCAGGGGAAAACACCACGCGCGATGCGTTGTGCGATTTGATGAGTGTATATCATACTACTGCCACCTTGCGCGGCGGTAAACAATCTACGGGTACGCTCAATAGCAATGTGCCCTATTTGGAATATGTGGCAGGGGATACCACCCTGCTGGTGATATGCAACACGTCCAATAGCGAACAACAAGTCAAACTGTCCATGAAGCATCAAGGCAAAGTGGGCACCGATTTGCTGAGCAAACAACCCTGCACTTTGGGCAGTGTGACTACATTATCCGAATACGAATATCGTATATATCAATTAACTAATTAACTAAAATTTTAATGATTATGAAAAAAATTACTTTTTTGATGGCAATGGTATTTGCTATGGTGATGAACGTCAGTGCACAAGGTACACGTACAATCTATTTGGACGCTAACATTTGGGCTACTGCCAATCCTGTTTTCGCAGCATGGGTATGGAACACAGGTGATGCAGATGCTCAAGGTTACCACTTCACTTTGGTGGAGGGGACTATCTACAAGGCAGAAATCCGCGATGACGCAACTCAAGCTATTTTTGTGCGTAAAGATCCTAATGCAGAGGGATCTACCACTGGCGTTTGGGAAGGTGAATGGAATCGCGCACAAACAGCTATCCCTGCGGATAAGAATATGTTCCGTATGACAACTTGGGAAGACCCATGGGGAGTTTGGATGACATATGGAGAATCGGTAGAATATGCTACACAAAAGTTATATGTCAATAACCAAACAGGTTGGGATGTATTTGATATCTATGCATATGGCAACTTGGAGGCATTTGGCGGATGGCCAGGCGCAACAACAGCACCTACCGAAGTGAAGAATGGCGTGACATATAGTGTGTATGAATTCCAAGTAGAAAAAGCTGCTCCTAACTTGAATCTGATTATCCACAACAATGTGGGTGAAGGTGTAGATGGTGATAAGCGTTTGTATTTCACCATCAATGAGGCACGCGATTATTATCTTAATGTCACTAACGAAAGTGTTACTGAGGTTGCAGACACTACCACAAACGTCCTTTCTGTTCAGCTAAATCAAAGTTTTGTCAAATTCATCCAAAACGGTCAAATCTTTATCCACCGCGATGGCAAAACCTATAATATCATGGGAGTAGAAGTGAAATAATCGCTTCACTCAATTGAAATATCTATTAACTCCTCGCCCAGTCCCGTATGGACTGGGCGAGTTTGTTGACGGAATAGAGTCTTAAGCAGTAGATAGTTTGAAGACTTTGGCGAGTGAGCATGTTAATCTCCTTTGTCGAAAAATTTGTTTGCACATATCGGAAAAATGAAATCATCGTCTTAATATTTTCTAATACTTTATGACTTCCGTTCTGCACTTTGTACAAAAAAAAATCATAAAAAAAAACTTGCCTATCTCAAAAAAAAGTTGTACCTTTGCACCTTGAAGAGCATATAGTTCTTCCATAAAAATGAACAAGAAAACTAACTTACATTACTGCATTTCAGCATCTTACATCTACATCCCTTATCATCGTAACATCAGTACCAACTGGGAAAGCTGAAGCTAATGTAATCTCTCATTTTCCTACCATTTTAACCTCTAAGGTTGATTACTAATTTTTAATTTTTTATGTATATGAGCAACTTTCGTATGCTCATAGTGGCGTTGTGTGCGTCGCTATGTGCTTTGGGTAGCTATGCCCAACAACCCTTTGTGTTGACGCTGGAGCAGTTATTTGCTTTGGCGGATGAAAATAGCAAAACCATTCAAACCGAAAACGCTGCCGTCCTCGAAGCCCAGCAAGATGTCAAAGTGGCAAAAAATGCCTTAATGCCCGATATTGACATCTCGCTATCCGCCAGTTACTTAGGCAATGGCTACCTAATGGATCGCAACTTCTCGAATGGTCAAACCATCGACATGCCCCACTTGGGCAATAACTTTGCCGTAGAAGCTACTCAACTGCTTTATGCGGGTGGTGCTGTGAGCAATAGCATTGCCTTGGCAAAACTCAAGGAGGAGATGGCAAACATCAACCGCGAAGCCACACGCTCGCGCGTTCATTTTATGCTTACAGGCTTCTATCTCGACCTCTACAAGCTGCAAAACGCACTCCGTGTGTACAACCGCAGCATCGAACTGGCACAAATCGTCATCCAAGACACCAAAGCTCGCAACGAGGCAGGTGTGGCGTTGCAAAACGATGTCACTCGCTACGAACTGCAACTCAAGAACCTCGAACTGGCACGCCGCCGTGTAGCCAACTCCGTGGAAATTCTCAACTACGACCTTGTGACGATTCTTGGACTGCCGCTTGATACACAAATCATGCCTGATACTACGCTATTGGAGCAGTCACTATCCATCCACGACCTCACCTACTGGCAGCAGTTGGCGCAAAGTGAGGCGTATGCCGTCAAGCAGTCGGCTCTAGCCGTACAAATGGGTGAGCGAGGCGAGAAACTGGCACGCTCGGAGATGATTCCAAACATTGCCCTCTTTGCTGGCAACCATCTGGATGGTCCTATCACGATAGAGGTGCCTGTGATCAACAGCAATTTCAACTACTGGTATGTCGGCATAGGCGTTTCCTACAAACTATCCTCGCTCTACAAAGCCAGTCGCACGCTCAAGAAAGCTCAACTCAGCACCGACCTCAGTCGCCGTCGCCAACAAGACATCTTAGAGCAAACCAACCTTTCCGTACAAGCCGATTATACCCGCTATATCGAAGCCTTCGAGGAAGTCGCAACATTGGAGAAAAGCGTGCAACTCGCCAACGAGAACTACAGCGTCATCGAAAATCGCTACCGCAACGATATCGCTCTCGTGACCGACATGCTCGATGCCTCCAACCAACTGCTGGATGCCGAACTGCAACTCGTCAACGCACGAATCAATGTGCTATTCAACTACTACAAACTCAAAAACACATCTGGAAACTTATAAACATCACTAATATGAAAAGAAGAACTAAAAAACTGATTTACAACATTTTTGCTTGTATCCTAACCCTTGGTGCCTGCTCTTGGGTTTGTGCCAAATTTATTCACTTGGGCAATGTGGAATTTACCGAGAACGCCCAAATCAAACAGCATATCGTGCCTGTCAATTCACGCGTACAGGGCTTTGTCAAAGAGATCCGCTTTGAGGAATATGCACAAGTACAGAAAGGCGATACGCTCGTCATTATTGAAGATGCCGAGTACCGCTATCATGTGGCACAAGCCCAAGCCAATCTTGACAATGCTCGCAAGGGAAAAGATGCCATGCACAATGTCATTTCTACTACCCAAACGAATATCTCTGTGACGGATGCCAGCATTGAGGAAGCACGCATCATCTTAGAGAACGCCGAACGCAATTACCAGCGTTTTAGTGCACTCTACGAACAGAATGCTGTCACTCGCCAACAGTACGACGACATGCACACCGCCTACTTGGCTGCCAAAGCACGCTACGAGATGCTCCAAAATCAAAAGGAGAGTGTTCGTTCCGTAAGCCGAGAACAGAACACCCGCCTTGGGCAAAACGAAGCAGGTATCAAGTTGGCTGAAGCAGCCCTTGAACTCGCGCGCCTAAACCTCTCTTATACCGTCATTACTGCCCCTTGCGACGGCTATACAGGTCGCAAGGATATCCAAGTGGGACAACTCATCCAACCAGGACAAACACTCGTAGATATAGTAGATGCAGAAAACAAATGGATCATCGCCAACTACAAAGAGACACAAACTGCCAATATCGCTGTGGGTCAAGCCGTTGAGATAGAAGTAGATGCTGTGCCCAATTACATCTTCAAAGGCGTAGTGCGCTCTGTATCTCATGCTACAGGAGCCAGTTTCTCACTCTTGCCACAAGACAACTCTTCGGGTAACTTCGTGAAGATTGAGCAACGCATACCTATCCGCATTGACTTCACCGAGAACAACGACACCGAAGCCCTGCAACGCGTGAGTGCGGGTATGAATGTAGAATGTAAAGTGCTGTACTAATGGGACATCATCACGATCCAAATCAACCCTTCTCCATACCGCAGATACGCTTCATACCCGAACCGCTCAAACCGTGGTTGTTGATCTTGTTTATCATCATCTTCAACTGCACAGGCGGCGTGTATATGGCAGCTGTGAGCGATATGGTGGGTAGCACGCAGCTCCTGCAAGAAGACATCATGATGGCTGGTTATGCCTCACTAGTGGGCATGGCGCTCTTCTTTGCTATCATGTTCCGCCTTAAGTGGGCAGTCCGTCCTAAGACGGCTCTCGGTTCATGCACACTCGTACTGATTGCCGCCAATCTGATTTGTATGCACACCAGTTCGGTGCCAGTCTTAGTGGGTGTTTGTCTGGTGTCAGGTTTCTTCCGTATGTGGGCAATATACGAGTGCAACTCCACTATCCAACTATGGATTACACCCAAACGAGACATGTCAATATGGTTCTGCTATATCTACCTTATGGTCAATAGCACCATCCAGTTCACGGGCATAGCCGCCCTATCGTTCTCCGTTTGGGCATCGTGGCACTATATGTATTGGTTCATTATCGGCGCATTGCTGGTAATCTACCTGATTGTGCTCATCTGCTTCCGTGGTATCTCTATCATGCAACGCCTCCCGCTCTATGGTATCGATTGGATAGGTATGCTGCTATGGGGCATGACGGCCATGAGTATCCTCTTTATCTGCGTCTATGGTGAACACTATGACTGGTGGCAATCCGAACAAATTCGTTTGGCGACTGGCTTAGGCATCGCCTCATTGGTACTCAATCTCTGGCGCACACGCTACTTGCGACATCCGTATATCTCATTGGAAATCTTCAAGATACCCATCGTGCCAATCTGCGTGTCGATTATCCTTATCATGGACTTGTTACTCGCACCTTCGCATATCTTCGAACATGCTTTGATGGAGCATATCTTGGGCTACGACCACCTCAACACCCTCACTCTCAACTGGGTATCGATCCTTGGCGTAGTGCTGGGTATCTTGTTCACATGGCAGACTTTTGCTCGCCGTAAGTGGACTTACCAACGCATGCTGGTGATTGCCTTCTCCTGCTTTGCGTTCTACTTGGCGTACTTCTATTTCCGCATCGATTACAACCTACCCAAAGAGGCACTGTACCTCCCTGTCATCGTGCGCTCTGCGGGCTATGTCATCGTGGCAGTACTCATGCTTACTGCTAATGCCAGACTACCTTTTCCATTTATCTTTTTGCACGGTTTGTCCTTCCAAAATATGTTCAGCGCCGCCTTGGCAGCCCCTATCGGTACTGCCATCATCGGCCGACTGCTGAAGGTCATGACCACCCGCAATGCCATGCTACTGAGCCAAGACATGGATCACCTGTCGCTCTCCACTTCGCATACGCCGATAGGCGAACTCTACGGCATGGTGCAGGTGCAAGCTTTGCTGGAGTCTATGAAAGAGATCTATGGCTGGCTATTGTTCGTGGCTATCTTGTGCCTTATTGGCTTGATGCTGCGCTATAGCGGTATTCGTCCCGTGAAAGTGATAGAACCTACCTATCGCTTTATCCACAACTTCCTACGCAACAATACAGGCCTCCTCCGCTTGCGTAGAAGAAAAGTGCAGGGAGATGTGAATTATCCACAACGAACACCTGTCTAAACAAACAGAGCGGCACCAACGTGTCGCTCTGTTTTCCTCTCGCCTCATCACCTTATCGCCTCTTTGGGCAGTCCTAATAGGGAAAAAGCGCCCTATTTTTGGTCAGAATTCCATGTTTCACATCTCGTGCCTAGATTGCGGAACTCTTTTGGCGACATGCCTGTATGTGTTTTGAAATACTTGCGGAAGGTAAACTGCTCTGGGAAACCCAATTGTTCTGCTACAGACTTAACTTGTACTCCTTTCTCGTGCAAAAGGCGCTTAGCATTATTGATTGTCACAAGGGTGATAATCTCAATAGGCGTCATGCCTAGCCGTTCAGACACAATTGAGGAGAAATACCGTTGCGACAACCCCGCTTGGTCTGCATAGAAAGCCACCTGCCGTTCTGTGGTATGGTTCTTTACGAGTGACTGAATAAACTGCATAACAATCTGCTCCTTATGCGTGAATGGCTTGGGGATGCTAGCAGTCGGCTGTGATAGTACATGTGTTAATAACTCTAGAACCAATGTCTGTTTACGCAGAAGAATCAGTTTTTCATTAGCTTGGCGCAAGATACCTTGCGGCATAACACTTACCTCTGCTTGCTGAGAAAGGATATCACGGATATTGCTCTCATAGTAACAGCAGCGTTCTTCGGGCAATTCGATCACGGGAAAGAGGGGCATATTCCGCTCAGCTAGATGTGATAGATAAGGATACATCACATCTATCAATTGGTCTGGCGTATCCATGAGCGACAAAGCGGCATAATCCTCCGACTGACTGAGTTCCACGCAAGGGATTAGCGGACTAATAATGTGCAACGTACCACGCTGCATAGTGTAGCGACGACCGTTCAATATCTTTTCGGCAGTACCGCAGATGCATATAGTAATTCCTACTTTCATGGCACAAAAGTACTCATTTTTCCTAATATCCACAAGAAAAATATAATATTTCTACATAAAATCATACATATTGCTCAATTATTCGCTATTTTTGCTCTTTTATGAGGCAAAAAAAAGCAGTACCTTTGCAGCCGTAAACAAAAAAACATATACAGTATGAAAAAGTTTGGATTATTTCTTCTGAAAAACAATGTTCATTGGATGACATTCTGTTTTCTTGGCTGGCTGATATGGGCAGCATGTAATTGGAACAACTTAGAGTTGGCGCAGAAGATAACTTTAGGTATTTATGCCTTCCTTATTGCGCACGAGTACGAGGAAGGGTACAAAGATCGTTTCTTGGAGCTAATGGCAGGACGATTGATGAAAATCAACTACAAAGCGCTCACGCCAGGCTTAACGCACTTGTCGCAGGCAATCTATATCACAACCATTTTTTCGTTGGCACTGCTATTCCCTGCTCAATTATGGCTCACATTTGGTGTGATTATCTTGGCTATCTTTGAGGGATATGTACACAATATGGGTATCTTTCTTTTCCGTCTGCGAGGACTAAGTCCAGGTTGGTGGACAGCTATGGGTATGGCTGCTTTTGCTATATGGGGATTAGTGGAAATCAACCAAGCGTATGATTATACAGGCATACAATGGTTATGGGCAACACTATATTATATTGCTACTTTCATAGCAATGGAGATTGGTTTCCAAAAACTGATAAAGAATAGTTTCTCAAACACAATCCACTCTGCCCGTAGTTTTCTATCAGAGCGCTTTGGTACAAAGCAATAGGACATTTTCATCCTCATCAAACCAACAGAGCGGCACCAACGTGTCGCTCTGTTTCCTTCTTACCTCATCACCTCATCGCCTAATAGCCTCTAAAACTCGTTTCACTCAAAATTTGCATTTTCGCAAATTTTGTTGTACCTTCGAACATCTGCCTGCCTACGGCATTCCCTCGTAGCTCCGTAACTATTCAAGAAAAACAATACTTAACCCCCTAAATTACTTATAACTTTTCATCTCTCGCTTGGTCAATTCAAAAAAATGTAGTAACTTTGCGGGGTGAATGAAAAACAACAATCAATAATATGAAACGATTTTTACTTATTCTCGGTATTTTTGCTATGGTGGGTAGTGCTCAGGCTGTTCCTAGTTTGGTGGTTAAGCCATTGCGTGGTGCGGAATGTATCACGGCACTGGGTGTCGTAGGCAAATTGGTGTATTCTGGTGACTCGCTGTATGTGTACGACAAAGCACAGACATTGGTATTCAGCGATTTGCTGGCGAATGTAAAACATGTGCGTTTCTCGGATGAGCAACCCAGTACGCCAACCAGTGTGGAGAATACACAGGGTAACAATGCCTTGCAGGTAAAAGTGTATCCCAACCCTACGCAGGACATTTTAATGGTGGAGAACGCACAAGGCGATGTATTGCGCTTGTACTCTATGGATGGTCGTTTGGTAGGAACACAGGCAGTTGAGAATGGTTCAGCACAAGTGAATATGGCAGAGTTGCCAACTGGTAACTACTTGCTACTCTATGGGAAGGAGAGTTTCCAAGTAATAAAACAATAAAAAATATATTCTTATGAAAAAACTTTTCTTTATGTTGGCTCTGGTAGCCATGAGCGTGTTGGCAATGGGTCAAGACAATCAGTTGGTATGGGCAAATGGTCGTTTGCTGTATGGTACTCCAGTTGAGAGTATTGACAGCTTGACCTACGACGAGATGGAGGATGTGGATACGCTGCACCTGCTCTTGCCTCGCACATTGGTGAAGGTGGTGCATGATACCGTGTATATTCACGATACGGTGTACGTAGAAACGGATTGTGGAGATGAAATTCCTTCTGCAGGTATTGGTGTGTTCTCTGTCTCCGCAGATAAGAAAGTGACCTTCTCAAAGGGCAATTTGCAATACACCCAATCTACTAATACATGGTCTTTTGCTGAAAATCAATACGACTACATCGGTACGGATAACGTAACAGGTGGTGATATTACATCTGACCCAACTTATGGCGATAGCAAAGAAGGTACTGCGTTGGCAGATAAGGTAGATTTGTTCGGTTGGAGTACAAGTGCTACTAATTTTGGTGTAAGTACTTCTACTGATGACAACGATTATTCAGGTTCTTTTGTAGATTGGGGTACTAATCAGATTGGTGCAGATGCTCCTAATACATGGCGTACGTTGACTGAGATTGAGTGGGAATATCTGTTAAACAATCGTCCAAATGCAAGTTCTCTCAAAGGTGTAGCTCAGGTGAATGGTGTGAATGGTTTGATTTTCTTGCCAGATAATTGGACATGTCCAGCAGGTGTTACCTTCAAGTCAGGTTTCCATAGCAGTTATGGTGTTGATTATTATGCAGCTTATCAAACCTTCACTGCCGACCAATGGTCAAAACTCGAAGCCGCAGGTGCAGTTTTCCTGCCTGCTTCGAGCCGCCGCGACGGCTCGGATGTGTACCACGTGCAGTACGACGGCTACTATTGGTCTGCCACTGAGGACGATAGCGACTACGCGTACTGCCTCAACTTCTACTCTGACGAAGCATACATGATCAGCCTCTATCGCAACCGCGGTCAATCCGTGCGTCTTGTTAAGGATATTGAAGGAGGTGGGGCGACACCAGATACACCTGATACACCTGATACTCCCACTGAACCTGAGGGGCCAACAAATCCTTCCGCAGGCATAGGCACATTTTCTGTCTCCGTAGACAAGCAAGTGACTTTCTCTCCAGGTAACTTACAATATACCCAATCTACTAATACATGGTCATTGGCTGAGAATCAGTGGGAAGTAATTGGTTCGGATAACGTAACAGGTGGTAGTGTCACTTCTGACCCAACTCATGGTGATTCTAAATCAGGTACGGGATTAGCAGATAAGATTGATTTGTTTGGTTGGAGTACCAGTGCCACTAATTTTGGTGTAAGTACTTCTACAGATGGGGAGAATGATTATTTAGGTTCTTTTGTAGATTGGGGTACGAATAAGATTGGTAATGATGCTCCTAATACATGGCGTACATTGACTTCTGAAGAGTGGAGTTATCTCCGATTTAATCGTACTCATGCCGATGATTTAGTAGGCGTTGCACAGATCAATGGTGTGAATGGTTTGATTTTCTTGCCCGATACTTGGGTTTGCCCAAAGGGCATTACCTTCAAGTCAGGTTTCCATAGCAGTTATGGTGCTGATTATTATGCAGCTTACCAAACCTTCACTGCCGAGCAGTGGTCAAAACTCGAATCCGCAGGTGCAGTCTTCCTGCCTGCATCGGGCTACCGCTTCGGCTCCAGTGTGTACGACGTGCAGCACTACGGCGACTATTGGTCTGCCAATGAGCCCGATAGCAACTTCGCGTACTACCTCCTCTTCTACCCGGACGTAGCGTACATGGGCAGCAACGATCGCTACTACGGTCATTCCGTGCGTCTTGTCAAGGATCTATAAAATTTTGCAAAAATAGCAATCTCACCCTGCAAGTTCTTTGCGGGGTGAGTTTTTTATGGGGGAGGGGGGAGGGAAAATTATACCTTACGCTTTGCCCATTTGATAACCCGCAATATGCTATCCTCCGAGAGTGCATATTGCGGGTTTTCTGATAAACAATAAGCACATTCCGTGTCACTTATACCTACGTGCTGCTGGCGCAACTTCATATACGCCAACAGCACTTGACAATGCGTGTAGCGCGCTCTACTAATCACACCAAAAGCATACAACTCTTCCAACTTTGCCACATTATCTGGCACTTGCAGATACGATAAATAGGTCATAATTTTATAGTAATTTTGTGAATTTTTCCACAAAATTACTACAATACGGGCAATGAAAAAAGGTCATTTTTTTGCCCTTTTGAGGGTCGAAAAAAAGCAGTAATTTTGCACCATGAAACGCATAAAAGCAAACGACTATGACCAAACAAGAAGCTGCAATCAAGTACATTACGGAGAATTATCTCGATTACAACCGTCTGCGACATGATGTGATTGCAGATAAAATGCAAGTGCGCGATGAAACGGGGTGGCGTGAAATGACTAAACACGACATTAACTCTATCGTTTGTCATTGTGCGCAGGAGTACGATGCAAACATAACGAGTAGAGAGGTGATGACTGCCCTGCAATCGGATCTTATACCCGATGTGCACCCGCTGAGGGAGTATGTGTTGTCGTGTGGAGAATGGACGGCGGAACAGCCTGATTGGATAGACCTTGTCGCCTCGCAAGTCCGTGTGCGCGAGAGCGCGACAGATCGGTGCGAAGCACCTGTAGATCGCCACTTCGTGGCTGTAGATGGTAGATCGGCTGCGCCTGTAGTATTTCACAACGAATCCACAGCGAGCAACGCGAGCGAACTACAGTGTAGCGCAAGCGAAACGAACTACAGCGAAGCGACCCACAGCTCGCAAAGCGAGCGATCTGAAGCAGACCGACTTTGGCGCGTCTGCTTCAAAAAATGGTTTGTGGCGATGGTGGCGAGTTGGATGAAAGATGAAGTAGTGAATCATCAAGTACTGGTGCTTATCGGGCGCCAAGGCATCTACAAGACCACATGGCTAGAGCATCTCATCCCGCCACATCTCAGAGCATACGCCTGCAAGTTGGCGAATAGCAACGACCTCAACAAAGATGAACGGCTGCGTATTGCGGAGTTTGGGCTTATCTCCCTTGATGAGATTGACTCGATGAATAACCGTGAGCTCAATCAACTGAAATCGGTCATTACCGCCACGGATGTGAACGAGCGCGCTGCGTATGCCTACACCAAAGAGCGACGCGTGCGCTTGGCGAGTTTCTGTGCCAGTGGCAATAGGCGAGATTTCCTGACGGACATCACGGGCAATAGGCGTTGGTTGCCGTTTGAGGTGGAGGAGATACAAAATCCGTTTTACACCCTCCTGCCTTACGAGCGGATGTATGCGCAAGCGTGGGCATTGGCACAGGATCCGTTGTTTAGTTACTGGTTCGACTTGGACGAGATAGAGGTGCTGGAGGAGCATAATCAGCATTTTAGGGATGAGAGCAACGAGGAGCAGTTGTTGCCGATACTCTTTGATGTGCCAGCGGAAGGCAGAGGGGAGTTTATGACGACGGCACAGATCAGTGAGCGGTTGGTGAGCTACGGCAACATCAAGAAGCCGATGGCGTTAGGTCGTTTAGGAGTACTCATGGGTAGTATGGGATATAGATCTGTTACACGAGGCAATAGGCAAGCACGTTTGCGCGGATGGATTGTATATCAACGAGATACAGAAGAAATTGCTGCTAACAAAAAACTTTTAGCTAAAGAATGTGTAACAGTGTAACACTTCTTTTACTATTCTCGTCCGCGCGTGTACGGGGACGAGACATAAGAAATAGTTGTTACACCGTTACACGCAAAATACCCCTTAAATTAACTAAATTTTTACAACTATGAACAAGAGTCAAATTCGATTTGCGATGGCAGCACATGCTGCATGGATTGTAATGAAAAACCCAGTATTAACCCGCGTGTATATGGAGCAATGGGAACGTATGTACCCACGACCATTGTCCGTAGAAGGCGAAGAACTATCGTTGTACGGGTATGTGTTTCAGGTGATGTATAAGGCTGCGTGATGGCATAGCGAAAGGCAACCGATGTGCTATAGTGGTCGCGAAATGGTCGTGAAACAGATAGCGCATTTCAAGAAACAGAATAACACATATTTGATACGTATTATGTTAGTTTCTTTTCAATCGCCAGTAGCGGGAGCAATTGGTCAGTTAGAACATAACGGGAAATTTTATATTCGCAGGATGTACGGCAAGTACATCCTGCAACGCTGCCCTAATCGCAGGGGGCATGTGGCTACACCCGCAGAAAAAGAAAATCAACAACGATTTATTCAGCAGCATAGAAAAACGAAGCAATGAAGTCCTATACCAAAGCCGAACTCTCCCGCGCAGCGGGGGTGAGTCCAGAGACCTTTCGCCGTTGGCTGAAGACCGACCGTGCTTTTTTGGAGGCGAACGGCATCCGCCCCACCACTAAACTCTTTCCGCCTAAGGTGGTGAAGTACTTGTGTGAGAAGTATGATATAGAGATATAGATCGCTTCGCTGTTAGAAGTTAGACCACTGCGTTTTGGCACGATTTTTGTAGTTGTTTGAATAGATGACTCATACATATTATGCACATACCACTTCGCATGGTCATCCTCCGACAGGGGGATTGTGTGTTGCCGCGTGCAATAGTCTGAGTACAAATATATTAAATATCGTGCCACTCATATCTGTCTTACCGACAGTGTGAGTGGCGCGTGGTTTATATACATGATGATATCGAAAAACTAATTATAAACAATCTAAAAAAACACAACAATGAAACAACATCAACTAAACAATTTTTTACGGATTTTCATGCTTCCGTGTGTGATTTTTCTTTTCACCTTATTGCCGAATGTCGCACAGGCAGCCAATGCAAACGATGTGGACATCAAACTTAAATGGGGGGATGATGCTAATTATACATGGGAAGCTAATAAGGCACGCCTAAAAATAGAATTTAAGTTTTGGGATGGACAAAGTCGCGACGATCATATTCACAACAAGAATAAAAATGGCAAAGATGGTGGTATAACCATTACCTATGCAGGTGCAACCATCTTTCGCGCCACTACAGGATATCGTGATGGCGAGAGTTGGACAACACATGCCTTACACATAAAAAATAACTGTACGGCGGGTGATGTGTATGTAGAGAACTCATCCAATATGGGCTGGAGCGACATCACCAAGTTTGAAGGCGATGTAGCTTGGGCAGCGACTGGTAGCGGAGATAATAATGAAGGTTGGGCAACAATCTACTACTATCCAAATAGCGACTATATGAATAAGTGGAACGCAGCACTGCGCATCCGAGGTTCGGTGATTGATAGCCAAGATGATTTAGTGGACTTTGACAATACGGCGTATCTCTCCACCACACCATTGGATTATAAATTAGGAGAAGTGACATTCCATGGTTGGACCGACAAAGGCACGTTCCCCGTGACCGTGAAGGACTTGACGAATGGTGATGCGAGCAACTACACCCAATCCAAAATCAAGTTGCAAACATCAATAGATAATAAGGAGTGGTACACGCAAGCTACTCATACTATTTCCAACACAAAGACCTTTACGCATACCTTTGAAGATGCTAAATACATCAAATATCCCAAACACACATCTGATGTTATAGGTTACGAGCAGTTTGCAAAAGGCATATCTTTTCGTGTGATAGCCGAAACGGATCCCGATTCAGGTTCGAGCTCAGGCAGTGGCAGTTACGTTCAAATTCACACAAGTGAAATGCAAAAAACTCCACCTATAGCAGTCCTACAGAACAATCAACTCACAATAGACCACACAACAGATAATGAGTTGTATTTCGCATGGGAGGTACATAAACCAACGGGGGCTAGTGTGCAGAACAACTGGGTCATCGAAGAACAGCAAACGGATGGCACATGGACCATCATCCACTCGATGGAATGTAAAAATGACAAGAATAGCTACACCCATCCTCTGCCATTGGAAAAAGAGCGTCGAGCCGTTACGAAGACCTATCGTGTGCGTAACACATTCTTTGAGGACGGATTTTGGTACGAGTATATGCGTACCAATCCTACCGAAGAGACGTATCATCCATACTATCAAAAGTTTGAATCGACCCCGATACATGTTGAGCCTAAAGCAACAGAGCGCAAAGCCAAATTGACTTGGGAACGAACAGAGGACGGTATATGGAATGATGATATTACGTTAACATTGGAATACTATGATACCAATGATGGCGAAATCAAGTCAAGAGCATTGAATTACTCCGATGAGACCTACACGCTGCAAGGTTTGTCCGAATGTACGGAGTATCACGTTAGCATCATTGCAACGAACACAGAGGAGAATTTTGCAGATACCATCAGTACCACCTTTATTATGCCCGATGCGGGTAAGCACGAGATTGCTAATTTTGAAGCTACGCGCGGGTATTATACCAATAAGGTACGCCTGAGATGGGATGTGGAAAAAGGAAACACCTTCAACCACTTTGAGATTACGCGCCGTGCTATCAGCGAAAACACCGCCGTAAGTGTCGCCGAATTGAGCTTCAATGCAGGCAACACCGTGTATTCCTATGAAGATATGGATGTGGAAGCAGGGGTGATATATGAATATATGGTGATTGGTTATACCGACTGTAGTACTAATGCGGATGAACAGTCGGCTGATGTACATGGAGCAGCCCCCACTTGCTACGGTTTTGCACAGTCATACGCATCGGTATCAGGTCGTATATGCTTCAATGGCAATCAAGGTGTACCTGGTGTGGACGTGGCTGTAGTAGGGGCTGAAGACTACACAGAGAACTATTCATTAGAGTTCAATGGCAATAATACCTATCTAAATTTGAACGATAATGTAATCGATTTCCGCAACGATAATGCCATCACCTTCCAGATGTATCTGTATCCGCTTGCACAAAAAACAGACACCGCATATATCTGCACGCACAAGGGCGTTTTTGAACTAGCACTGGTGCAATTAGCGGATAGCAAGGATTATGCACTGATAAATAATATCTTCCCCAGTCAACATATCGATACCCTATCGGTAGATAACTGGCACCATATTACGATGGCGATACATGTCAATAAAAGTGCCAACAGCGTGAAAGCAGATTACTACTCCAATGGTGCACTGCACTACTCACAATCGCACAACAATGTGGATATAGCTGCCCTACAAGCCGCACGCGACTCTGTATTTATCATAGGTGCATATGCCGACAAGACGAAAAACTTCAAGGGTAATATGGATGAGATTCGTGTATGGAATCGCATACTAGATTCTACCTATATCTCCAAGACCTACAACCGCTATATCTCAGGACGTGAGGCAGATCTGCGGGCGTATTATCGTTGCAATGAGCCAGGGGTGAATGTCGTATTTGATTACTCAGGCAACAACGACCAGTTCAACAAACGCGATGGCATCCTCAGTGCTACAGTAGGTCATAGCGATAAGATAATACCTTCTTCCGAGCAATTGGCCAACAAGGCAATTACCGACGAAGATGGCAACTATATCATCAATACCATTCCTTATACCACCGAAGGACAGCAGTATGAGGTGGTGCCTATGCTGGGCGTACACCAGTTCTCGCCATCGAAACAACCAATCTATGTATCTTCGTCATCTACGGTATTCAACAAGATTGACTTCACCGACAAATCATCGTTCGAAGTGAGTGGTAAGGTGTATTACGAGAACAGCGATTATCCCGTAGCAGGATGTCAGGTGCAAGTGGATGGTGTAACCTGTAGCGACAATGGTAAACCTATTCTGACCAACTCCGAAGGAGAATTTACCATTCATGTGCCTATCGGTGAGCATTATATTACTGTAGTGAAAGATGGTCACATCTTTGAGCATGCGGGGCGTTATCCAGTAGATGAGCAAGAGCAAGGGCTGTTGCACGATTTCCAAAAGCCTATCAGCAACTTGATTTTCACCGATATTACCAAAGCGAATGTGGTAGGTCGTATCGCAGGTGGCGAAATCGAATATAACAAACCATATGCCGTGCGACAAAGTGTGGCGAATATGGGGCAAGCCAAGATTGTATTAGAGGCATCGGATCTGTACAGTCTGAATACGCGCAGAGTGACCAACGAAACTTCTACTTCGTTTGAAACCAATAGCGACCCACTGCATTGCGATAGCGTGCACCCTGATATCCGCTCACGCGCGTATATCGGTGGCAATCAGGAAAGTAACCTCATCACCATCTACACCGACTCTATCACAGGCGAGTTTGCAGCGAAACTGCCACCTGTGCAATATAAAGTGAAGTCGATTAGCATCCCATCCAACAGCAATATCGTATTTGACATGGAAGCGATTGAGGATATTGATTTGCGCAATGTCGTTTCCCTTCAGATAGATACGGCGGTATATCACATTGACTCCGCATTGATTGAATTGCGGACCATATCCTATGTGGATGAGTTGAAACCATTGTACCGCAGCGAACCAACGTTTATCGTTGCGCAAAAGAATCGCGTAGATGGCACCTTTGGTGAATCAGAGACTGTTTATACAGATGAAATCACAGGGCAAGAAGAGCCAATACCATTGTACACCGATACAGGAGATAGCATCGCCTACACCTTTGATTATCCTATCTTTGAGCAATTGGAAGAATACACCTTTAACTTAGAAGGGTATGAAGAGTATGTCAACTACGACCAAGCCGATGACCCACAAACAACGAAAGTGCCTTTGCAGCACACCTTGGTGACCATTGCCAACGAATTTGGTATTGAGCAGGCAGTGGATACCGCTACTGGCAAGTTGTGGGAAGAACTAGAAGAAGGTCAGCTATATTTGGATTCGCTGGGACAAGCAGAATACACCTTTGTGGTTGGCTTCCCTAATCTGACAGCACCATATACCTACGGATTGAACATTAAATACAATATTGATGGCAAAGAATACTTGTGGAATGACAAACCATTGGAGGCAATCATATTGGGTAATATCGCCAGTGGCAATCAGTTTGTTACGGGTGGTCCAGATGTAGTCACTATGATTCTCCGTGACCCTCCAGGTTCACATTCGAGCAGTTATTTTGAAGAGGGTACGAAATCAGTGGAATCCCAAGCAGTGAATTGGAATGTCAAATTAGGTGCTGGTTTGACATTTTCTAAAAAAAGAAAAATGGAATATCAAGTGGTTGGAGGTACCCATGAGGGTGTAGGAATTGGTATCTGGACCTTAACAATGTCTGCAAAAATGGGTCTTGGTCATGATCGAGATCATACCATAGGAGGCGAGGTGCAATACAAAGGTAATAGGACCTATACCACCACCACTGTATTAAATAAACGCGTAACTACGTCGCCTACCATAGGTTATATAGGTGCTGCGGGTGACGTGTTCATTGGCTGTGCCACCAACTTGCTGTTTGGCGAAGCACACGAGGTGATGGTTAAGCGCGATTCGTTAGGACAATATTATCTTGGTGTGGAAGACGTAATCACTGCGGGTGAAAAATTTACCACCACCTTCCAATACAGCCAAGCATATATTCTTTCTTCGCTGATACCGAACCTACGTGACCTTCGAAATAGTTTCTTAATCACTGGAGATACGACAGCCACCATGCCTGCCCACAAAACAGAGCCAATCTATGTGACTCCTTTATCTTCGGACGACCCTAATTTCGGTATGGAAGGTACCTACAAGGTGATTTATCCCGATAGCGTTAGCAACGAATTAGGCAAAGCAGATACCATTTCTATCATTAATGCCCAAATAGCAACTTGGCAAAGATGGCTGGAAACCAATGAGCAAGAAAAAGTATATGCTATTGAGCAAATGACATACGACGATGCAAATAAAAAGAATTATTCGTTCGACTCAGGAGCTACCATCACAGAGGTGATTCAAAATGTAAAGGACACCTCATGGACGCATGGAGGCGACTTTGGATTAAATTATAAATTCAATATCTTGTTCACAGGAAAATTAAGAAAAAAAGAATGGAATATCGGACTAAATATCAATCCTGCAGCGGGTGTCGGTGGCGCTGACACCGATGTGGATGGTGTCACTACTGCCACTGGATTCACCCTTGCGGACAACGACCTCAACAACTCCTACACGGTGGATGTCATAGCATCCAATACCAGCGGACGTAGTGCGATATTCTATACCCGTGGCGGTCAGACATCCTGCCCATGTGCTGTGGAAGAAAGGACACTATTCTACGAGCCAGGTGAACACACACTCGCAGAAGCGACCGTACAGATCGAGAAACCAAAACTTAGTGTGGTGAATCCATATGCTGTGGATGTACCTACAGGCGAAGCGGCACAGTTTACAATCGAACTGAACAACCAGTCCGAAACCAATACCGACCTGATGTTCGACCTATGCGTCCTCGACGAGAGCAATCCACATGGTGCACGCATCGCGATGGATGGCGAACCTATCATTGGCAATCGCCCTGTGCGCGTTAAGTCGGGCGAACCAATTCAGAAAACCATCATGCTCCGTCAAACAGACTTGGGCGTATTGAACTACGAGAATATTCAGCTGGTACTCAAATCGCAATGTCAAGGTGGATTGCAATTCTCAGGCATCATTGCCGACACCATTGAGATTTCCGCAAGCTTCACCCCATCATGCTCTAATATCGAATTGGAAATCAATGATAGGATATTGAATACCTCTACGGGAGCCGTGTTGCCAATCAAAGTGAAAGGCTACAATATGCAGTATAGCAACTTCCAAGGATTCCGCCTACAATACAAAGGCACACATGATACCGACTGGACCATGATAGGCGCGTGGCTGCTCAATACCGATGGCAACGATAAGGCACACCTATTGGATGCAGGAGAAATCACCTACCAATTCGATATGTCGGACAACGCCTTTATGCCTGATGGCAGCTATCAGTTCCGCGCTATCACCTTGTGCAACTATGGTACAGGAGAAATACACAACGAAAGTGAAACCATCGAGGTAATCAAAGATATGACTCGTCCGATGCTATTTGGTTCACCTTCACCATCCAGCGGCATACTAACTGCTGAGGGCGAAATAGCTGTCACTTTCAACGAGGATATTAAGACAGCGTCACTAACCGACACACGCAACTTCCTTGTACAAGGTCGCCTCAATGGTTATAAGGTAGAACATCAGGTGGCGATGCTGCTGCATGAGGGAACTAGTGCAAAAACCATTACCGATATGCACTTCTCATCTACTCCATTTGCTATCAACTGCTGGTTTAATTACACCAAGGAGGGAGATATCATCACCTTTGGTAATGCCACCAACAAACTGGTTATTGCGCTCAACAATACTGGGCAAATGGTGGTGAATGTCAATCAACAAACGATCACCTCTACCAATAGTGTCCCACGCGACAAGTGGTGCTTCCTCTCTATTGCATACGACACCATCGCTGGAGGTATCTTCACTGCTGACTATATACTGAATGATGAAGTCGTCAACCTCTTCGATGGCGCAGTGATTGGCCAATGCAAGAGCGTTGCAAGCCAACTCGTTTTAGGCGGCAACTTGGATGCCATGATTCATGAGTTCACCATTTGGAACTACCCACGCAGCCTCACGGAAGCGCAGAGTGAAATGTACACTGCCAAAAGTGCCAGCACAACGCATCTTGTTGCATACTGGCGTATGGACGAAGGACACGGCAATATGGCAGAAGACATCGCCCAAGGACATCACATGCAGTTGCCTAACGAGAATGCATGGTATTTCGACAACGAGAATATCGCAGCGCAATTGGATGGCGCAACGGCTATGCTGATGGATATAGCCACAGCATCACCTACTCCACAAGAAGATTACCTGATGGAATTGTGGTTCAATCCAGCAGAGCAGACCAGCGATGCCGTATTACTATCCAACGGACTTGGTTTCCAATTAGGTGTCAGCGCGCAAGGTGCTTTATCACTGAAGACCACTAAGCAGACACTCACACATGCCGTAACACCTAACGTATGGCATCATGTAGCTATCAACCACCGCCACAATGGCACAACGGTGGTATATCTCAATGGTAAAGAGGTATTCCAAGTTCCAAATGAGTCAATGCCTAACTTGTCCGCCGATCACTTGGTGATAGGTGCTGACCGCTATCGCGACAATGATAGTACTACACGCTGGAGCTATCGCAACTATTTCAAGGGAGCTGTAGATGAGGTGCGCCTATGGAAAGCTACACTAACAGCCGATTATATCCGTCAGTTGTATCGTACACGTATCTACGGCAATGAAGCAGGATTGGTGGCATACTATCCGTTTGAAAAGACTATTCTTGATGATTTTGCACAACCCGTAGTAGAATTTGACATGGCAGACCATAGCGAGAAGAAGGTGGGAGAGTTGCAGGTAGCAGCAGGTCGTGCGCTGGCATCAGAGCAAGCTCCACCGCTGAAATCAATCAGTCTGCTGGAAAATGTTAAATATACCTACGTGGCATCTGAACGCAAGATCGTCATCTCGCTCAACGAGAAAGCAGAACGCATTGAGGGAACGACTATATTCCTAACAGTGCAAAATGTGGAAGATTTGAATGGAAATAATATAGCAGAACCTGTCAAATGGACTGTGGTCGTTAATCAGAACCAGTTGAAATGGCTCAAGAAATCCCAAGAAGTAACAACAGAGACCAATCAAACGGCAGAATTCGAAGTAACTATCGTTAATCGGGGTGCGGAAAGAGAATATTGGCAATTACAAAACATGCCTACATGGCTGCAAGCCGATAAAGAATATGGCGAATTGCACACGTTAAGTACTGAAACACTTACCTTCACCGTGAGCGAAACACTGCCTATTGGCACCTATGAAGAAACTATCTACCTCGTAGGAAACAACGAAATCTACGAACCATTTGTAGTGCGCGTCACCGTGACAGGCAAACAACCGATGTGGATAGTTGATCCCGATAAATATGAATATTCGATGAACATCATTGGTTCGCTTATGATCGAAGGAGTGGTATCTGAAGACAACAACGATGTTATCGCTGCGTTTATCAACGATGAATGCGTTGGAGTGACATCACCTCAATACAACCAACGATATGATAAGTATTTCGTAATGATGGATGTGTATAGCAATGTCAGCAACTCTGAAGAGACACCTATTATCTTCAAAGTATATGATGCAAGCACAGGCAATACGTATCCTATAGTACAACTGATAGAGCCTCAAGAAGACATACAGAAAGATGTACTCATTTTCAAGAATAATCATTTGGTCGGTTCGCTGGATCAACCATTGGTATGGGATGCGCAAAACTATCTCGAACAAGTGATTGACTTCAATAGCAACTGGAACTGGGTTTCGCTCTATGTCAATCCTACCGACACGATTGCCAGCAGTCTGCTTGAATCATTGTTCCCCAACTTGCTTGTCTTAAAGAATAAGATTTCAAGCATGATTTTCGAAGGCAAATATTTCGTAGGCAAAAATATCATCATCAAGGCAGGCGAGAAATATCGTGCTAAGCTGTCCGAGAAAAAACGTCATACCTTTATTGGTACACCAGTAGATTTGACAACGTACCAAGACACCATCTCGCCTAACTGGACTTGGATTGGATATCCAGCATCCTTCACGATGTCCATTACCGATGCATTCGCAAGTATAAATCCACAACATGGCGATATTGTGAAATCGAAATCTAGTTTTGCTACCTACAGCGGATATGAATGGATAGGCACACTTACCACACTCGTACCAGGGCAAGGCTATCTGTACTATTCAATGGACAAACAGCAGAAGATTTTGCAATTCCCCGCACAGACACTTACGCATCATATGCCACAGCGCAAAGCAGCACCACTCTCTAGTACATTTACGCCAGTGGATCATAGCCAATACCCAAGCAATATGACAGTGATAGCGAAAGTATATGATGGCAATAACCTTCAATTCAATGCCGAAGTGGCTGCTTTTGTCGGCGAGGAGTGTCGCGGTGTGGCAACAAGTGACGAAAATGGTTTCGTATGCCTCACCATTGCGGGCGAAGGTGCTGGTGATAAGATTGTTTTCCGCGTATTGGTTGATAACGAGATACATACTATCAAACAAACCATCACTTACGAGGATGATGCTATTGTGGGTAGTATTAGCCAGCCATATGTCATTCAATTGGATGCCACCACGGAAGTTGAAAATACTACCATCAGTTCTGCCCATATTTATGCTTACGACGGTATCTTATATGTAGAAGGTGCAACCGAAGACTATAAGGTATATGATGTATTAGGCAGACTAATGTACCAAGGTCGAGCACCGCAACTGCGTTTATCGAATGGAGTATATCTGGTGCAACTCGGCGAAGAAACCCAACAAGTGGTACTATAATGTAGTTCTATCATTCAATCGGAATCCCCTCCGAAACTACTTTATTCTACTTTATCCCACCGCAAACCCACACAAGCCCACAACGCTGTGTGGGTTTGTTGTAATTTTGCACTCGCGTTCGGTAAGCAGGTCGCAATGACCGATGCCCTGCATCGTTGAGCGACTGCTACCTCCGCTCTTCCCACTCGCTCACAAGGCTCGTGGGAACCCTAATAAAATGCGCGCAACAAATTAACCCCAGTTACTAACCATTAAACCTAACCCTTAACCCCTCTATGGCATAGAGGTGTCTCCTTAAAAAACTACCGAGAAGCTTGCTTCGAGGTAAGAGGAGGCATGGCGGCGAGCTAAATGCGTGTGCGCATTTCTTTCTCGCAAGCCAAATGCCGACGATATGGCTTTAATCAAAAATTCCACTCCTTTTGATTCGATTCAGAAGAAGTTCTCGGGTTCGGATGAGATTCATTTCCGTAACCGCAAGAAAGACAATGCCACCATTGGTGTGCGTGTGAAGAACCCTTATGACGGAGGCAACTCTGAAGCTCAACAAGCCGTGCGTAACGCTTTCAAAGCAGCACAAACGCAAGCGACAACCATTCTCGCCGACCCAGAGCAACGAGCTACCTACGAAGCAAAATTCAAAGCGCAAAAGAAGTACATCACACTCCGTGGGTATGTGGTGGCGCAAGTATTCGCGAAGCAGTAAGCTTCGCTAGTGGAAAAAGTTTCACGCAGTAGAGCTGCGATGAAACCCTAAAAACATTTAAACCTATTAAACATTAACCCTTAACCCCTCCAACGGCATGGAGGAGCCTCCATCGAAAACATCCGAGAGCTTCGTGAGCTCGAGGATAGAGTGGAGGCATCGGACGCCCTAACGACAACGAGGTTGTCGGTCAATGCGATCCGATTGCCGAACACGAATGGCTGGAAGTGTATTTTACTTAGCGCCCGTGGATAATGCATCGGGCAAGATCTTTGGAAAGAAACAAAAATGGATGGCAGTACGCCGATTGACAGGTAAACGTCAACGCGGTTGCAGCGTGACAGGCGAACGCACCACCGCAGTGACAGAGAAAGAACAAACATGGCGTACACAGTTTGCGCAAATCGCTGCTGCTACTCGCGAACGTATGGTTGACCCTAATTTCTTACCCGGTGACCAAGCAGCATATGCTAAGCAATCCAAGTATAAGACTTTCCGCGCATTTGTTTTCAACATCTGCAAAGAGGAAGTGCTGAATGGGAAGTAAGCTCGCAAAGCAAGCTGACCGCTGCGCTGTTAGAGGTTAGACCGTGCTGAGCACTGTTAGACCACTGCGTTGTTAGAAGTTAGACCGCACCTGCGGTGCTGTTAGATCTTAGAAATATGAAAAAGATTCAGCTAATAACCGCCGTAGCATTGTGCATCTTCGGCTGCACGATGCTGGTGGCGGGGTTTGTGACACCGCCTGTGGGCGAGATACACCACTCGCTGTTGATAGCATTTGGAGAGATACTGACATTCTCAGGTTCACTCATAGGCATTGATTATAAGTATAGATATAAAGAGTAAAATTATGTATATACAATTGATACGAAATAAGGCAAAAGGGAATGCGATAACTGGGCGATTGATAGTTGACAATGGACAGTTAACAGTTGATACCTTGGAACATCTACAATACGCTATCCCTACGGGCTTCTACCGCGTGCGACTAACCTACTCTCCCGCGTTTAAGGAAGTGTTGCCCATACTGGATGGTGTCTTGGGCTATGCTCAACAACCACATAACGGCATACACCGAACAGGTATCCGCATCCATGCGGGTAACACGATAGCCGACTCGCATGGGTGCATACTTGTCGGTTCTGCCGATATAGGCTATAAGGCGATGGGGCGATCAGGCGAAGAAGCGAGATTGTTATCCTCGCGCAAAGCGCTCAATGAGCTGCGTGCGTATTTATTGAACTATCAAAAACAATACCCAAATGAAGACATGTATATTGAGATTACTGAACCTGATTGGTATCCTCTGTACGATGTGCCTTATGAGCGTGAGCTGCAAAACAATTGACAGTTCACAGTTGACAGTTGACAGTTTTGAGGTTCAGAAATTTAGGAGTGTGGACACGGTTGTGGTGCGGGATGGTGTGTTTGTGAGCGAGAAAATGCGTGGCGACACAGTGTATCTGACGCGGGTGGAATGGCGGGACCGCTGGCGGACACGGATGGTACATGACACCATTGTGCGTACTGATAGTATTGTACAAGTTATCGACCATCCACCTCGAAAGTATATCCCATCGTTTCACAGGTGGAGTACCGCTGCTTTTTGGATACTCATTGCATTAAGCATCGTTTACCTCATACTCCGTTCAAAAATCCACGCCTTTCACCTCTAACCTCTAACTAAATATCTACTCTCGCACAGTGATATGGAAGCAGGCCTGTTTGTATTCGTACTTGACGTAGATACGACCTGCGCGTTGCTCGTTAAGAAGCACTTGACCTAAGACCAGTTTCAGATTATCCTGATGCATGTACTCGCGCGTGCGCGTTACCTTATTAAAACGGAAATATGCCAAGTCGAAAGTGGTGCCATAGTTGTGGCAAGAATTAGTGGTGGCATTGATATTACCACTTTTTTGTAGTTGTTTTATATCCTCTTTGGTGCGCAACACACTCGTGACATAAAACTGATAATGCGGTAATCCATTGCGTTGCAAGATGTCTGCAAACCCTTCACCTATACGCTCTAACTCTGCTGCCGCAGCAGGCACCAGATACGGAATAGAATGCGTGAGCGAATCCACGATATAGTTGTCGTTACTCTTGATGAGTTTCAACTGGCTGCGCATACGTGCTGCCTCTTGGCGATTCTGCGGAGGAGTGGCTAAGCCAATGGCTTTGGCTGCCCGCTCCTGCTTGGCTTGGGTATCGCGAAACTTATCCTTGTAACTGAAGGTGCGACCAGGGTATGCCACCATGGTGTCCTCTATTAGTTGAGTGTTGAGTGTTGAGTGTTGAGCATCGCGATTGCCACAAGCAGAAAAAACAAAGATTAGTCCTGCCAAAAGCAGGACTAATCTTATGTTCAAAAGTTGTTCAATATGGTTCAACATTGTTTAATATGGTTACAAACTCCATTCAAAACCGTCTTTGGTATCTTTGATGGTAAAACCAAGCGCAGTGAGTTCGTTGCGAATCTTGTCGCTGGTACCCCAATCCTTGTTGCGCTTAGCCTCCAAACGCATATTCAGCAGCATATCCACCGCACCTTTGTACGCGTCCATGCCAGCACCTGCATCTTGTGCTCCATCCAATTGCAAACCTAGGATATCCATCGCATAGGTCTTCCATACAGAACGCAGTTCGTTGAGGTCTGCCTCGCTGATAGTGCCTTTGCCATCAAATACGGTATTGATAGCGCGCGCGGAATCAAACAAATGCGAAATCACGATTGGCGAGTTGAGGTCATCGTCCATGGCTTCTTGGCAACGCTCACGCAGGTTGCCAATTTCTACGGTAGTAGTAGCCGATGCCTGCAATTTCATCAGACGTTGATATGCCTCGGTGAGACGTGCCAATCCTTTCTCTGCTGCCACAAGCGCATCGTTGGAGAAGTCCACCGTAGAACGATAGTGCGCTTGCAGAATGAAGAAACGGATGGTCATTGGCGAGAATGGTTGCTCCAGCAACTCGTGCTTACCCTCAAAGAATTGCTCTAGAGTAATGAAGTTGTTGTAGCTCTTACCCATCTTTTTGCCCGCGATGGTAATCATATTGTTGTGCATCCAGTAGTGCACGCTGTCATGACCCAACGCCGCACAACTCTGTGCAATCTCTGCTTCGTGGTGAGGGAACATCAGGTCCATACCACCACCGTGGATATCAAACTGCTCGCCGAGGTACTTCGTACCCATAGCCGAACACTCCATATGCCAGCCGGGGAAACCTTCGCTCCAAGGACTTGGCCAATGCATGATATGCTCAGGCGCCGCTTTCTTCCAGAGGGCAAAGTCGAAGCTGTGCTTCTTCTCCTGCTGTCCATCGAGTTCTCTTGTTTCAGTGACGATATCCTCGAGGTTACGGCCCGAAAGTTTGCCATAAGGATAATCTTTGGCGTATTTCTCGACATCCATATATACGCTACCGTTGCTGACATAGGCATAGCCTTTGTCCATAATCTTTTGCACAAAAGCTATCTGCTCAATGATATGTCCGCTGGCATGTGGCTCGATAGAAGGTGGAAGCACATTCAGCAACTCCATATCGCGATGATAGCGATTGGTGAAGTACTGCACGACCTCCATAGGCTCCAGCTGCTCCAAACGTGCTTTTTTTGCTATCTTATCCTCGCCTTCATCCGCATCGTGCTCCAAGTGACCCACATCGGTGATATTACGCACATAGCGCACTTTGTAGCCAAGGTGCTGGAGGTAACGGTAGAGCAAGTCGAATGTAATAGCGGGACGCGCGTGCCCCAAGTGTGCATCGCCATACACGGTAGGACCGCAGACATACATGCCTACGTGTCCTTCGTGCAACGGTTTGAAGTATTCTTTTTGACGAGATAATGTATTATAAATCTGAAGCATTAGAGCAGTGATTTTGGATCGAGATTGTTTTTCTCAATGTCTTTGAAGTAGTTGTAGGTGCCGACTTTGAGTTCAGCGCAAGCAGCCTCATCAGCAACGATGATACCATGTTGGTGCATTTGGAGCGCAGAGATGGTCCACATATGAGAGATTGGCTCCTCGATAGCGTGTTGGAGCGCACGTGCTTTGTTGTGGCCATTGACCATGATGAGTACCTCTTTAGCGTCCATGATGGTACCTACACCTACGGTGAGAGCAGTCTTAGGCACTTTGTTCACGTCGTTGTCAAAGAAACGCGAGTTGGCGATGATGGTGTCGGTTGTGAGCTCTTTCTTGCGAGTGCGAGAAGTGAGTGAGCTACCTGGCTCGTTGAATGCGATGTGACCATCAGGACCGATACCGCCCAAGAAGAGCATAATGCCACCGTAGTTCTTGATCTTCTCCTCGTAGCGAGCGCACTCAGCCACTAAATCTTCTGCATTACCGTTGAGGATATTCACATTCTCAGGACGAATATCAATATGCGAGAAGAAGTTTTTCCACATGAAGCTATGGTAGCTCTCTGGGTGATCCTCTGGAATACCTACATACTCGTCCATATTGAAAGTCACTACGTTACGGAAGCTCACTTTACCCTCTTGGTAAAGGCGAATAAGGTTGCGATACATGCCGAGAGGTGAAGAACCTGTTGGCAAGCCCAACACAAATGGAGTACCCTCTTTTGGAGCGAACTCGTTGATGCGTTTTGCTACATAGTTAGCTGCCCACTCTGAAAGCAGGTCATAGTTTGGTTGAACGATTAATCTCATGGTTTTTAAATGTTTTATGTTGTTGATATTATTTTTCTATTCGGGAGTCGCGAGGCAGGACTCAATCTATTTTCTGGAGCACGACTGCACTACGTGCGGGCAAGTACATTTGCAACCAACCCTTATTTGCAGGCAAATAGCCCGTATCAGGTTGAGTGAAATGCTCCACTGTATCATCCGACAAACCAAAGCCAGCAAACTCCTTGGCATCGGTATTAAGTACCACTTTGTATTTACCCGCCAACACTGGTATGCCGTAATCCGAGAACGATTTGATGCCATTCCAGTTGAACACAAATACCAAGTCACCACGTTGGTATGCCACCACCTGATCGCCTTCGTTGTCGCAGAGTTTGTCCACCCATGGCAAGTGCAATCCGTTCTTGTCCTTCACTGGCAATAAGTGTTCACGCAACAGATGCACCATTTTCTCATCAAAAAGATTGAGGTTGCTATAATAGTAGCGTGGATTATCCACCAAGCTCCATTGGCGGCGAGCGTATTTATGGCTCCAGCCATTGCCTTGGCGAGGGAAGTCTATCCACTCAGGGTGACCGAACTCATTGCCCATAAAGTTGAGGTAGCCACCATTGATAGTCGAAGCTGTGATGAGGCGAATCATCTTGTGCAAAGCCAATCCGCGATCCACCATATAGTTGGCATGACCATGCTCAAAGTGCCAATACATATCCGCATCGCAGAGGCGGAAGATAATCGTTTTATCACCCACCAATGCTTGGTCGTGGCTCTCAGCATAGGAGATAGTCTTCTCATCTTGGCGGCGATTCGTCATCTCATAGAAAATATGTCCTGCTTTCCAATCCTCGTCGCGAACCTCTTTGATATACTTGATCCAGAAATCTGGAATACCCATTGCCAGTCGGTAATCGAATCCCATACCGCCATCTTTGATTGGACAAGCCAAACCTGGCATACCCGACATATCTTCGGCAATCGTAATGGCGTTCTTCTTTACTTCGTGAATGAGTTTATTCGCCAATGTCAAGTAGCAAATAGCATCGCCATCTTCGTTGCCATTGTAGTAGCAGGAGTAGTCCACAAAGTCCTCTCCCAATCCGTGGCTCTTGTACATCATAGAGGTCACACCATCAAAGCGAAAACCATCAAAATCATATACATCCAACCAATACTTGCAGTTGGACAAGAGAAAATGCAACACTTCATCTTTGCCATAGTTGAAGCACAGACTATCCCATGCAGGGTGCTCGCGCTTAGGTCCATCGTGGAAGTATTGGTATGGAGTACCATCGAAGTTGCCTAACCCCTCCAATTCGTTCTTCACCGCATGCGAGTGAACAATGTCCATAATCACGTCCATACCATAGGCGTGGGCATCAGCAATCAAATGTTTGAGCTCCTCAGGGGTGCCTTGACGCGAAGATACGGCAAAGAAATTCGACACATGGTAGCCAAAACTGCCATAGTAGGGGTGCTCCTGAATAGCCATAATCTGAAGGCAGTTATAGCCCAACTTAGCAATGCGTGGTAGTACATCGCGACGGAACTCATCGTAAGAATTCACCCTTTCCTCCTCGCTCGACATGCCGATATGGCACTCGTAAATATATAAAGGGTCTCCCGCTTTACGGCGCTTTGCACCTTTCACCTTTAACTTCTCATATTTCACCTCTACAGGTTCCCACACTTGGGCAGAAAAGAGTTTGGTTTGTTCATCTTGCACCACGCGAGTAGCGTAGCTGGGGATGCGTTCTCCCCATCCACCTTGCCACTCTACAAGCAGTTTGTACAATTGCTCATGCTTCATAGCATCGGCAGGCAACGTAGCCTCCCATACGCCATTGCCAACTGGCTGAAGGCGGTATGCTTCATTCTTTCGCCAGCCATTGAAGTCTCCGATTATATAAATAGCCGTGGCGTTAGGTGCCCACTCGCGGAAAATCCATTGCTGGTTAGCTTTGTGTAAGCCGAAATACATATATCCATTTGCCCATTCGCTGAGTTTCTGATCACCAGTCAGTTTCTTCTCTTGATATACAGCGTAATTGTAACGACCTTCGATGGCACTTGCATACGGACGAAGGTAGGAATCCGATTGTATGAGTTTCAATGTTTTCATTGCTTTATTTTTATCAATTAAGCATCGCAATATTTATTTAGCCCGCAAAGGTACAAAATTTTTCTTACATACACAAGGAAAACGAAGTTTTCTTGCACATATACATTTTTTTTTGTACCTTTGCAGCCGATTTACAATTAAAGCAAAACAAAAATTTACAAATATGAACAAACCATTAGTATTTTTTATTTCGCTTATGGCACTAACAGCATGCACAAAGCAACAGACTACGGGTATTCATCTGGAGAACTTGGATACGACCGCAGTGGCACAAAATGACTTCTACCAATACGCTTGCGGTGGATGGATGAAGAATAACCCTATTCCAGACGAGTACAGCCGTTTTGGTTCGTTTGATAAGTTGGGATTGAGCAATCTCGAGCAAGTGAACGGACTGATTGCTGATATCGCAGCAGGGACACATAAGATGGGTAGTATTCCTCAAAAGATTGGTGACGTATATAACCTGTCGATGGACACCGCACGCCGCAATCAAGAGGGTATCGCGCCCGTACTACCCGTATTGCAAGAGATTGAGAATGTGACCGATAAGGCGCAATGGTCGGAAGTATTGGGCAAAGCGATGGACTTTGGGCTATGGGCTATGTATGTGGATGCCGATGCTATGAATTCAAGCATGAATATCCTGAACGAGTACCAAGCTGGTTTTGCGCTCAGCCAGAAAGATTATTATATCGATGAAGATGAGCACACCAAACATATCCGCGAGGAGTATGTGAAGCATGTGGAGAAGATGTTTGAGTTGTTTGGTCAGGAGAATGCAACCGAGAAAGCACAAACCGTGCTTCGTTTGGAAACTCGTTTGGCAAACGCTGCGCTAAGCAATGTAGAATTGCGCGACCCAGTGGCAAACTACAACAAGATGTCGGTAGAGGAGTTGCAAAAATTGGTTCCTGAAGTGGATTGGAAGGTATATTTTGCTGGGTTGAACATCGCTCCTGATAGTTTGTCAGTAGGTCAAGTGCGTCACTTGCAAGAGGCAGGAAAAATGCTGGCAGAGGAGTCATTGGAGGACATGAAGACTTTGTTTACATGGCAAGTGATTGACGGCAGTGCGGACTTCTTGACAGAGGAGATTTTTATGCAGAACTTTGAGTTCTACGGTCGCATCTTGAGCGGAAGACAAGAGCCTACTCCACTCTGGAAACGCGCGGTGGCGATGGTGAATGGTACACTCGGCGAAGCTGTGGGACAAATGTATGTGGAGAAATACTTCCCAGAGGAGAACAAAGAGCGTATGATAGGTTTGGTGAAGAACTTGCAGGTGGCATTGGGTGAAAGAATTCAAGCCCTGGAGTGGATGTCGGATGAGACCAAAGAGAAGGCCATGGAGAAACTTTCTACCTTCACCGTGAAGATTGGTTATCCAGATAAATGGCGCGATTATACGGCTTTGGAGATTGACCCTGAGTTGACCTATTATGCTAATATTCAGCGTGCTGCAAAGTTTGAGCAAGATTATTCGTTGTCATTCCTTGGCAAGCCAGTGGACAAGGATAAATGGTTTATGACCCCACAAACCGTGAACGCATATTACAACCCTGCAACCAACGAGATTTGTTTCCCTGCAGGTATTCTGCAATACCCATTCTTTGACATGAACGCAGACGACGCCTTCAACTATGGCGCAATCGGCGTGGTGATCGGTCACGAGATGACCCACGGTTTTGATGACCAAGGTAGTCAGTTTGACAAAGACGGTAACCTGATCAACTGGTGGACAGAGGAAGATCGTGCACGCTTTGAGGAGCGCACGAAAGTGATGGAGGAGTATTTCAACGCCATTGAGGTGGCCCCTGGCGTATATGCTAATGGTGCTTTCACTTTGGGCGAGAATATCGCTGACCACGGTGGTTTGCAAGTGGCGTTCCAAGCCTTCCAAAACGCAAAGAAACAACGCGAAGCCACCAACGCGAAGCCAACAACGCAAAGCCAACAACGTGAACTCCAGTTCACAGAAGAGCAACGATTCTTCTTGGCGTATGCGAATGTATGGGCAGGTAATATCCGTCCAGAGGAAGTATTGCAACGCACGAAGAGTGACCCTCACTCACTTGGTATGTGGCGCGTGAATGGCGCATTGCCACATATCGGCGCATGGTATGAGGCATGGAATGTCACTCCAGAGTCACCATTGTATCTTGAACCAGAAAAACGTGTATCAATATGGTAAAGCATGTAGTATTTTTTCGTCTGTTAGACGAGGCTGAGGGCAAGACTAAATTGGAGAATGCCCAGATTATTCGTGATGGCTTGCTCGCATTGCGCGAGAAGATTGATGTATTGGTGGATGAGACGGTGGGTATCAATATCCCTAACGCAAAGAACACCGACCACGATATTTGCTTGACTTGCACCTTCAAGACATGGGAAGATTTGGATGCGTATGCGACGCACCCTGAACATGTGAAGGTGGCGCAATACATCGGCAAGTGCAAAGCAGCGCGCAGCGCTGTGGATTATGAAGAGTAACTGCTAAAAATATCGTTATGATTAAAGTCGCTATACTCGGATATGGCAATATCGGTAAGGCTGCCGAACAAGCCATTATGCAAGCACCTGATATGGAGCTCGTTGGTATCTTTCACCACAACGATTCTATCGATTCCATACAAGCAGATGTGGTCTTGATTTCCACACCCACACGAGAAGTGCAGCATTTTGCCCAATCGCTTCTGCTGCGTGGCATATCTACTATTGATTCGTTTGATATCCACACTGAAATCTATTCGCACATGCAGGTGCTCAAGCCTATTGCTATGCAGCATCAAGCAGTCAGCATCATTTCGGCAGGTTGGGACCCTGGTACGGACTCACTCATACGCGCCATCATGCTCGCTATGACACCAGAGGGACAAACCTATACTAATTTCGGTCCAGGACGCTCAATGGGGCATACAGTAGCAGCCAAAGCAATCGAAGGTGTAAAAGATGCTGTTTCTATAACGATACCGATCGGAGAAGGCAAGCATCAACGCGATGTTTATGTTCAACTCGAAGAGGGCGAAGATTGGCAAATGGTTCGACAACGCATAATCAATGATGATTATTTCGCGCATGACCCTATCAACGTCATTCCTGTTGATTCGGTTCAGCCATTCGATACGCACGGTCACGGTGTGCTGATTCAGCGCCAAGGAGTTGCCAGTGGTATATCCGATCAGCAATTATCATTCTCAATGACCATCAACAATCCTGCTCTTACGGCTCAAGTGATGGTTGCTTGCGCGCGAGCAGCAGTTCGAATGAAAGCGTCGCAGCAATATGGAGCCTTTACCACCATTCATATTCCACCAATCTATTTCTTGCCATTGGATGAAGAACAAGCCATCAAAACATTGGTATAACAATAGAAAAAAGAGTCGATTGACTCTTTTTTTTTATGCCCATTATAATGGTTTATGGTAGTGATAGTCGCTATAGTTCTTCGAATCATCATCACGCTTTATACGTGAATGGCCATCGGGGAAACGATCATCCCATTTATCTCTTATCTTGTCATATAAGCCACTAAACCAACGCTTTATACCACTCCAGTCTATCCCTGGTGCATCGCAACCAGGATAGCCTCTATAACGCCACCAAAGCAGCAACACCCAGCCAAACAACATGCCGCCCAAGTGCGCAAAATGCGCCACATTATCGCCTGAAGTAGGAGCTAATCCCGCAAACAACTCTATCAATGCATAAATCAGCACAAGCACGCGCGCACGTATAGGAATAGGTATAAAGAGAATAAACATCCGTACATCAGGAAACAACCAGCCAAATGCCAACAATATTCCGAATACCGCACCACTGGCACCAATCGTTACCACACGATTAGCCAAAGCTGCCGCCATAGTCGGAGTAACTGTGTTCAGAATAGGTTGCAACTGCAATGCCCATACCGTTTCTTGCACAATTGCAGCACCTAATCCTGTGATCAAATAATAAATCAAGAATCGCCGACCTCCCCAACGTTCTTCCAATGCTGGACCAAACATCAGCACAGCAAACATATTGAAAAAGAGATGCGAGAAATTGGCATGCATAAACATATAGGTCAATGGCTGCCAGAGATAAAAATCAGAAGCCGTCACATAGTGCAGACCTAACCAATGCGTCATATCAATGCCATATCGCCCTAACGCTAAATCAGCTAACCAACATATTAAATTGATAAGGAGTAGATTTTTTGTAATTGGTGGTAAGTTTCTAAACATATATCACTATATTTTTTTTGCAAAAGTACTAAAAACACATCATATAACCAACAAAAACCATGCAAAAGCCATTAAAATGGTCAAAATGGCAGAAAAATCACACAAAAAACGTTTTTTTTGACACAAAATATTTGATATTTCCAAAAATTGTTGTAACTTTGCCCGAGATTTTTCGGAAATGCCGAAGAAGCAATTAAACGTTTAATTATTTAATCTAAAATCGTTATGAACAAAACTGATCTCGTAGCTGCTGTTGCAGCTCAAGCAGGCTTGACAAAAGTACAAGCACAAAAGGCTGTTGAGGCTACTGTTGATGCTATCGCAGGTGCATTGAAGGGTGGTGACAAAGTACAACTCGTTGGTTTCGGTACTTTCTCTGTAGTAGAGAAAGCTGCTCGTGAGGGCGTGAACCCAGCAACAGGTGCTAAGATTCAAATCCCAGCTAAGAAAGTTGCTAAATTTAAAGCAGGCGCTGGCTTGGCTCTCTAATTTGATAGAGGCATATAACGAGTTGCTCTTATTGGGCAACTCGTTTTGTGTCAAAAAACAACCATAGATAATTAAACGTGCACGTTTGTCGAATCCTATTAATCTATTATAAATTATGCTAAACATCATACTCTGTGGCGCCCCAGGTAGTGGAAAAGGCACACAATCTGACCTTATCGTAAAGAAATATGGCTTGCAACACCTTTCTACTGGTGATGCACTCCGAGCTGAGATAAAATCAGGTAGCGAACTTGGTAAAGAGATAGATGAACTAATTGCAGGCGGCAATCTTGTGCCAGATCACAAAATGATTCACCTCATCGCTCGCTATTTGGACAATCTTCCTGAAGATTGCAAGGGAGTCATCTTTGATGGTTTCCCACGTACCGTTGCCCAAGCGGAAGCTCTTGAGCTCTTGCTTGAGCGTCGCAATATGAAGGCTGTTTTACTCGACCTATTCGTGGAAGAAGATGAAGTGATCAAACGTCTTTTGAACCGCGGTAAGACCAGCGGTCGTGCGGATGACAACTACGAAACCATCAAAAAGCGTTTGCAAGTATATCAAACAGAGACTAAGCCAGTTTGCTCCTACTATCTCCATCGCCACAACTATTTTGCTATCAATGGCAATTACTCGATGGAAGATACTTTCTGCCAAATTGACAATATCCTAAAACTGGCTCAGAAGTAAATTGTAAACAGTCCAATCGTAAATCAGTATGGCTTCATCCTCGTTTATTGATTATGTAAAGATATACTGCCGCTCTGGTAAGGGTGGTGCGGGTAGTATGCACTTCCACCGCGCAAAGTATGTGCCAAAGGGCGGACCTGATGGCGGAGATGGTGGACGAGGGGGACATATTATCCTGCGTGGTAATCGCAACCTTTGGACTTTGCTTCACCTCAAGTATCAGAAACATATCTTTGCCACCGATGGTGGTAGCGGAGGTCCTTCTCGCTCGTTTGGTAAAGACGGCGAAGATAAAATCATTGAGGTTCCTTGTGGCACTGTAGTTTACAATGGCGACACGGGCGAATTTATGTGCGAGGTAAAGGAGCATCAAGAGGAGATTATCCTCTTCCGTGGCGGTAAAGGTGGACTGGGCAACTGGCATTTCCGTACTGCTACCAACCAAGCACCTCGTTATGCACAACCGGGTGAGCCCTGTATGGAAGCCAATGTGATTTTGCAACTCAAGGTGCTGGCGGATGTAGGTCTGGTAGGTTTCCCAAATGCGGGTAAATCCACCTTGCTTTCTGTGGTTAGCGCAGCTAAACCAGAGATAGCGGATTATCCATTCACCACTTTGACACCGCAATTGGGTATTGTGTCCTACCGCGATAATCAGTCGTTTTGTATGGCAGATATACCTGGTATCATCGAAGGTGCAGCCGAAGGACGCGGATTGGGACTGCGTTTCTTGCGCCATATCGAGCGCAATGCGGTGCTACTATTTATGGTGCCTGTTATCACCGAGGATATTAAACGCGAATATGAGATTCTGCTCGCCGAATTGGAGAAATACAATCCTCAACTGCTGACCAAAGCGCGTATATTAGCTATCTCAAAATGCGATATTGCTGATCCTGAGATTGACCTAAAGAAACTGACCAAACAGTTGGCAAAGGAATTAGATATTCCAGTGATTACTTTCTCCTCCGCCAACGGTATGGGGATCACCGAACTCAAAGACATGCTTTGGGAGGAACTCAATAAGGAGCAAAATCAAGTCATCGACATTTCGCACGCACCAATTGAAGTCAAGCTCATTGAGCGCGAAGATGACGATGATACAGATGATGACGACGAACCACGCACTATTTACCTCAATGAGGTAGAGGAGGAGTGGGACCTCGACAAATATCGTGGCATAGGCTGGGATACTCAAGAATAGTTAACAACATTGAACCACCATCTAACATACGATCGTTTTATTGCTTGGCGTGAGCAGCATATCCCGCAAAAGAACCTCGTACTTATCCTGAGTTTCTTTGTGGGAGCATTGGCATCGTGTGCAGCACAATTGCTCAAGATGATGATTCATGGTATCCATCATCTGGTGCAACACCATCTCATAGAACAAGACCACTGGTGGTATCTCATTACTCCGATGATTGGTATCACGTTGGCGGGATTGTTTGTTAAGTACGTAGTCAAGGACGATATCTCGCATGGTATCACTAAGATTCTATATGCTATCTCGCAACGCAAATCCATCATCAAGATTCACAATACTTGGAGTTCACTTGTGGGCTCTGCACTGACGATTGGTTTCGGTGGTTCGGTCGGAGCGGAGGCTCCTATCGTACTAACGGGTGCTGCTATTGGTAGCAACCTTGCCAAGCTTTTCCGCCTCGACCAAAAAACCATGATGCTCATGATTGGTTGTGGTGCCGCAGGTGCAGTGGGTGGCATTTTCCAAGCGCCTATCGCAGGCTTAGTCTTCACGCTCGAAGTGCTAATGATGGATCTAACGATGACCCGTATGGCGCCATTGCTAATCTCATCGGTAACTGCTACAGCCATATCATTCATAGTCAACGGACAAGAAGCCATGTTCCCACTCACCAATAGCGAACCGTTCTTCGTAGAACGTCTGCCTTGGTATATCATCTTAGGTGTGATGTGCGGATTAGTGTCACTCTATTTCACCCGTGGTATGAATCGTCTAGAGCAACTATTCAAGCGCCATGTACAAAATACTTGGGTCAAATTCCTCGTAGGTGGCACCACCTTGGGTTTATTGCTCTTCCTCTTTCCTCCGCTCTATGGCGAAGGATATGATGTGATCAAGCAGCTCATCAATGGCGACTCTGTATCTGCTATTGCCAATAGTCCTTTTGAGGCGCTTGGTACAGGCAGTTGGGTATTAGTGGGCTATTTCGCAGCCATCCTACTATTCAAGATTTTTGCATCAGTTGCCACCAATGGTGGTGGCGGCGTAGGTGGAATCTTCGCGCCTTCGCTCTTTATGGGAGCTATCACGGGCTTTATTTGTGCCCGATTGATGAATATCATTGGCATTGGCGTTCCCGAGGCAAACTTCGCCTTGGCTGGTATGTCGGGCTTGATGGCTGGCGTCATGCACGCACCATTGACGGGTATCTTCCTCATCGCCGAACTCACGGGTGGATATCACCTCTTTATGCCATTGATGGCGGTAGCCGTCGTGTCGTTTTTGACCATCAAGATTTTTGAGCCTCATAGCCTCTACGCCATGCGTTTGGCTCAGAAAGGTGAACTGCTCACCCACAACAAAGACCGCTCTGTCCTCACACTCATGAAGATGGAGAATGTGCTCGAAACCGACCTCAGAACACTCAATCCAGAGATGACTTTGGGCGAATTGGTCAAAGTAATTGCTCAAAGCAATCGAAATATCTTCCCTGTAGTGGATGCAAAAGGGAAACTACTGGGTATCTTGCTTTTAGATGAGGTACGCAATATCATGTTCCAACCTCGTTTGTACAATCGTTTCACTGTGAAGCAACTCATGAACTCCCCTCAGGCCATACTTACCGACACCATGCCTATGGGCAAGGTAATGGAGATATTCGAGGATACTGGTGCTTGGAATTTGCCTGTTGTAGATGAACAAAAACGCTATCTTGGCTTTGTCAGCAAGTCCAAGATTTTCAACACCTACCGCCACGTATTGGTGCACTTTTCTGAAGAATAGTTCTTTATTAAACGCTACAAGTTATTGAATAATCATTAATGTTACTCCCTATTTGAGAGACATTCAAAAAATAGGTATAATGAGTGGCATTTTGAGAAGGATTTTATACGCAGATTGCCCATTAATTCCATTTGTTAAAAAATATGAGTATTAGTTGGTCAAGATATTACATATTATGAGGATATTTCCTAACTTTGGGTTCAAAAAATGAATAAAAACGCAATAATCGCAAAATGAGATTTTTGGGCAAAAAATTTTGCATATATACATTAAATATACTACCTTTGCGAACAAATTAACAACTCCACATGTTTACACGAACGATACAACTCATAGGCGAAGAAGGATTTGCAGCATTGCAGCATGCACGGGTCATTCTCTATGGTGTAGGAGGCGTGGGCGGATGGTGCGCAGAAACTCTACTCCGCACGGGCATCGGGCACCTGACCCTTGTGGATTTCGACAAAGTGGACACCACCAATCTCAATCGCCAAATAGTAGCCACCGCAGCCAACATCGGGCAGAACAAAGTGCAGGAAATGCAAAAGCGACTGCTGCAAATCTGTCCCGAAGCAGATGTACAAATCATTGACCGACAATACAACAGCGAAACAGCCGATAGTTTTGACCTCGCGCAATACAACATCGTAATTGATGCCATTGACATGGTGGATTGCAAAGCCCTGCTGCTCTACAACGCTACCGCTGCTGGTTGCCAAGTCTATTCCAGTATGGGTGCAGGGCGCAAACTCAAGGCGCAGAACATCCGCACAGCCGAGTTCTGGAAAGTGCAGGGTTGCCCCTTAGCACGAGCACTGCGCACCAAAATGAAGAAGACGGGACTACTACCTAAAAGCAAGATTCAATGCGTCTATTCCGAAGAGATTGCAGGTGAGCAGGGCACTATTGCTCCCGTAGTAGGCGTCTTTGGTATGACCCTTGCCAGTATGGTCATCAACGATATTGTTCGTGCAGCCAAATGATAGCACATCATTCACCTAACCCATAAAAACCAACCACATGAAAAAGATTCTCACCGCAGCAGTACTTGCCCTGCTATCCACAGCGATTTTCGCAAAAGACTTTCAAGTATATGGTCCGCAAGGCGGACTGGCAATGACCGTTACACTGCCAGAGGGCTTTAATCCCGAAACAGACACCTGCCCAATGGTGATTCTCATGCACGGTATTTTCGCCAGCCAACGCATCACACCTATGCCCACTATCGCTCGCCAACTGGCTCAGGCAGGCATCGCCTCTATTCGCTTCAACTTCGGAGGACACTGGAGCAGCGAAGGCGAGATGGTAAAAATGACTATCGAAAATGAGATTGCCGAAGCCACAGCCATGTGGCAGTATGCTTGTTCGCTGCCGTATGTGAGCAAGATAGGACTATTAGGACACTCGCAAGGTGGCGTAGTGGCATCTATGACCGCAGGGCGGATTGCTGCTTCGGGCAGTAAGAAACAGCCATACGGATTGGTGCTGATTGCTCCTGCTTCAGTACTGAAAACGGCTTGCAACCAAGGCAGTATGTTGGGTGCGACGTTCGACCCAAAGAACCCACCCGAGTATATCAAGTGCTTTGGTATGATGAAAGTCAGCCGAGAATATATCCTCAGCACACAGCAGTTGGACATCTACGGCACAGCCGAAGCTTATAATGGCCCCGTAAGAATCATTCACGGTAGCGATGACACACTCGTACCCATGTGGTGCAGCGAAGACTTCAAACGCACCTATGGCGAACGTGCCGAACTAATCGTTGTAGAAAACGAAAACCACCGCATCAGCCGCAAGACCAAGCAGGTAGCAGCATTAGTGGTGGATTTCTTCAAAGGGCTGTAAGTCTGTAGCAACAACTAACTCGCCGTTTTCTTGCGACGTAGTGAAGTACCAATCTTGGTACAGAGTAGCGCAGCAGCAAACAGGAGCAGCGTTTCTTCTCCATGCAACGGCATGTTGCAGTGGTGCGTTCTACCCGTGTAGTCATAGGCATTACCGTTGCCACCATGTCTGACCAATTCGGTATGGTCATGAGGGTCTAATGGTGCACCGCAGTAAGGGCAGTAGTACGCAGCTCCACCGCCAATGGTACGTTGGTCAGAACTTAGTTGTGGATAACTAAGCTCTGCTTTGTAGCCAAAGTTCTCTTCGAAAGTCTTTTCGGAAGGCAGCGTATTGTCCACGCCTGCAAAGGGTTCATACATAACTGCTTCCGCTGCCAAACAAATGCCTAAGCCAATGTTTAGCATCGTCATTTTCCTACTATTCATTTTCACAAGTGTTTAGGTTCGTAGATACCTATAGCAAAATCCGTGCAAAACACGTACGTTTGCAAAAAAATAATAGTTTGTTGAAATTGGCAGGAAAAATATAGATCTCCGAAAGTTTAAAACTGCTCGGCATAGGTACAGCCCTCGCGCCAACGAGAACAGCCATAGCGAGTACGCCCACGAATGATAGTACCGCGTCCACAGACAGGACAACGCATACCCGATTTATCTGCCTTCACTTCGCGCACAACCTCAGCAGTCATCTGCTTGAGTTCATCTAAGAAGTTTTGTGCCGTATAATCACCACGCTCAATAGCACGAAGCTTCTTCTCCCACAGTCCAGTCAGTTCAGCTGATTTCAGCAGCGGCGAAATGATTGTTTGTATCAGATTGATACCTAGCGGCGTAGCGTGGATATTCTTTTTCTCACGCACGATATATTTGCGCTGGAAGAGTTTCTCAATGATAGCTGCACGAGTACTTGGACGACCAATACCGTTCTCCTTCATCGCATCACGCAGTTCGTCATCCTCCACTGTCTTACCAGCCGTTTCCATCGCACGCAGCAAAGTAGCCTCGGTATAATATTTCGGCGGAGTGGTAGTTTTCTCTTGCAGTTGTGGTTCATGAGGGCCAGACTCACCTTTTACAAACGCAGGCAAACTCTTCTGCTCTTCTTGTGGTTCATCCTCTTGCTTCTCCTTGGCAAAGACCTCACGCCACCCCATCTTGAGGATTTGGCGACCAGTCACTTTGAAATCAATCTCACCTGCCTTGGCCAGCACAGTCGTGTTCGACACCTCGCAATCGGGATAGAAAGCCGCTATAAATCGCAACGCTACCAGATTATACACCTTGCGCTCCAATTCCGAGAGGTTGTCTGGTCGTTGACCTGTAGGAATAATAGCATGGTGGTCGGTAACCTTCTTATTATCAAAGACCTTTTTCGACTTTGGCAAACTGCCTGCCCCCTTCTTGCCATCTGCTTTGAGTGGCAACAATGGAGCCACTTGTGGGAAATAATCCTTTATACCTTGCAATGTAGCAGGCACTTTGGGATAGATATCATCGCTCAGATAGGTGGTATCCACACGCGGATATGTAGTAACATGCTTCTCGTAGAGGCTTTGGATAATCTTCAGCGTATCATCTGCCGAAAGGCTGAACTTCTTATTGCACTCTACCTGCAACGAAGTGAGGTCAAACAACCGAGGCGCGTATTCCGTACCTTTCTTCTTCTCCACGGAAGTGATTTCTAGTGGCAGGTCCTTGATTGAATCCACTAACGCCTGCCCTTTCTCTAGCGAAGTAATCGCATAATCATCCTCTTCCACTGGCAATTGTGCAGAGAAAGTAGTATCGCGGTAAAGTGTTTTGAGTTCCCAATAAGTGCGAGGTACAAAGTTCTCTATCTCGTGTTGTCGCTTGACTATCAGTGCCAATGTGGGCGTCTGCACACGACCAATACTCAGTACTTGACGATCCTTCCCTACCCCCTTCGCAAAACGCAAAGTGTATGCACGTGTAGCATTCATGCCTAGTAACCAGTCACCAATAGCGCGCATCATACCTGCTTCGTAGAGGCGTTGGTATTCGCTTTGGTCTTTGAGCTTTTGAAAACCCTCACGGATAGCATCTTCCGTCAGCGACGAAATCCACAATCGCTTTACAGGCACTTTGCAACCAGCTTTCTGATACACCCATCGCTGTATCAGCTCTCCCTCTTGCCCGGCATCACCACAGTTAATAACTTCATCCGCCTTGGCAATGAGATCCTTGATCGTATTGAATTGCTTCTGAACGCCCTTATCGTCGGTCACTTTGATTCCAAAGCGTGCTGGTACCATCGGCAATGAAGATAGGTTCCACCCCTTCCATTGTTCGCTATATTCGTGTGGGTCAAGCAGCGCGCAGAGATGACCAAAAGTCCATGTCACGCAGTAGCCATTGCCCTCCATAAAACCGTCGTGCTGGGTATTAGCTCCCAGCACGCGCGCTATATCTCGTCCTACGGACGGCTTTTCTGCAACACAGAGAATCATTTTATAGTTTTATAGGTTCAACGTAAAAATGGCACTAAGCCTTTTTGCGTTGCCACCAGTTTTTCTTTTGAGTGTCATGACCATAACCATAGCCGTAGCCATAGCCTATCTTCTTGGCATCTACACCGTTCAACACTGCTATCATCTTTGGCAAGCGTTGTTGCTCATGCGTTTGGTTCAAGAAATCAATTAAATCAAATGTCGTATAATTTGCACGAGTCACATAGATTGTCATATCTGCCACACGATTCAGTAAGAAGGTATCACTTACCAATGCCACAGGAGCAGAGTCTATCACCACGCAATCATATTGTTTACGCAATTCTGCAAATAGCAAATCCAGTCTATCGCTCTGTAGCAACTCACTTGGGTTTGGAGGAATCACACCTGCTGGTAAAACATCCAAATTACGTATAGAAGAAGCAACAATGGTATCTTCTAATGTATAGGACTTATCCGACAAATAACTCGTCAAGCAACCTTGACTTGGCAAATTCAAATAATTCGCCAACATTGGTTTACGAATATCCAATCCCACCAAAGCCACTTTTTTTCCAAGCAATGCCATAGATATAGCCAAGTTAGTTGCCACATATGATTTACCTTCTCCGTTGACACTTGATGTCACCAACATGACAGGACATGCCTCCGATACTGGCTGCATAAAACGAATATTCGTACGCAGAGTACGGAATAACTCGGCAGATACAGAGTTCTCCCCTTCACGTACTGCAACGTGCTCGCCGCGATGGTTCTTAACCAACATACCGCCAAAGGAGACTTTCAATTTCTTTTCCAGTTCTTTATAATCATTCGATATACGATTATTCATCACATCATATAGAATCATTATTCCTAAAGGACAGCCAAGCCCTAAAATAAGGAAAAACAAACCATATATTTTCAACTTTGGAGAAACAGGTGTCGGATTAACTTGTGGTGTTGCAATCACCTTTACTGGTACAACCGCAGAAGCTAATGTCAGTGCATTTTCTTCACGTTGGCGAGACAAAAATAGATACAATTCCTCCTTAATACGTTTCTCACGCAACATCTCTACATACTTCATTCGCACTCCTGGTGTACTACCCAGTCCTAATTTAGCTATATCATAACGTTCTTGCAAGTCAGCCTTCTTGATAGACAATGTTTGGCGAACATTATTCAAAGTAACTTCCAAATTCCCGCAAACCATAGCCAGCTGCATATCTATCTGTTTCAGTATAGGGTTTTCTACTCCTGCAGTACGGACAACACGTGATTTTTTCATTACAAGAGCATTATACTGCTCTATCGTCTTCACAAGTGACTCATCATACAATCCTAAATTGGCTGGTATAATACTAGCAGTTTTAGACGTATCTGCTAAAAACTCTTCCACAAATTGCACCAAATGCAATTGGGTTTCTACTTCCGCTAAACGCTTGCGATATTCTGTACCTTCTTGAATAGAAAGTTCCGATTCTATACCAAAATCCACAATATCTTGTTCCTCTTGATAGCGTGCAATCTCAGTTTCAGCATCCAACAAATCTTTTTTTAGCAAAGCTATACGTTCATCCAAAAATATGGCCGTACTACTTGCCATCATGTTTTTGTCATTAGCTACATCTTGGTTGTAAAGATCTATTTCCATCAAAATAAAATCCTTAGCTCTTCCTGGCATATCAGTAACCGTAGAAATATTTATCACGTTAGACTCTTTCTTAATCAACGCAGCAGTTATTGCATTTTTATATTCATTAACCCTTAACAACATGGGCAGCGTACTCATCTCAAATTTGTCACCAATCTCTATCTCTTCTGGACGATGAATTGTAAACGACATTGGACCAATACAAGTGTTAAAAGGTTCGGTCAAATCAGTTACGATATGTTTGCTCTTAAGATGCTTTCCAAATTTTACCTTAACACTGTAATCTTTCTTACGAACTTTCACAAACACCTTAATAGCTCTGCTAGTTGTATCCAACAACATTGGGGCATAATTGATAGATATATCTCGATGCGGATATTGTCCCACCCAACGCAATTGATCTTTCTTGCGATACTCTGTCTGCAAATCTAATGTCCGAACTATCTCTGCTATTTTATCGCGAGATGTCAATACCTCTATTTCATCTTCTGTATTTTTCATGCCACTCACACCCATCATACCCATCAACTCGGACTGAGGCATAAAACTATTCTCATTCTCATTGCTGTTCAACATAATCTGAGCATCCACAGTAAATTTATAAGTCTTCGACAAATACGTTAAAACACCCAAACCGCCAAATATCACACAACTCAGCGCGAACCAATACCAGTTTTTCAAAATACGCATTACCCAAGCGCGAATATCTATTTCTTGATTTTGAATTTCTTGTGCCATATCCTAAATATATTCTACTAATATCAAAACTAAATCCTATCTTAATTAACTTGTCAAATTTTATTTCTTAGGAATCGACAACACCGATACTACTACCGTCGCTGCACTCGCTACCGTTCCCACCATACTCAACCACAAACTAATCGACTGATTGCTTGTCGTTCTTGCTGAGTTTGGTTCTACATAGACCACATCATTTTGCTGCAGATAAAAATATGGTGATGTAAATATCTCATCCGAACGCAAGTCCAAACGAGCGAACTCCACTTTACCATTATTTTCACGAGTCACTAGCACATTGCGACGAGATGCAAATTGTGTCAAATCTCCAGCTATACCCAAAGCCTCCAATAATGTCATACGACCATTATTCAACGTATAAGTACCAGGATTTTTCACCTCACCCAGCACCGTCACACGAGCATTCAAAAAACGCATCGTTACTATGGGATCTACCACTTGTCCTTGCAACTTACCTTCTATCAAGTTTATTACCTCTGATTGTCGCAAACCTACCACATACAACTTTCCTAAAACAGGAAAATCGATATATCCCTGCTCATCTACTGTATAATATTGAAACGATGATGTCGTAGGAACCGTGCTACTCGCAGGCGACTCATAAGAAACTGTAGGCAAATTATATGGTACCACTGCCTCTGGATCTAAAGCCGACACGGTGATAATCAACGCATCATTTATCTTCACACGAGGCTCTGGCTGAGGTTTCAACGTTTTATTCACCTCTTCTGCAGTTTCAGCTGTCACAGTGCGAAAAGCAGTTAACTCTTTGCGGGCTACACAAGAACACATCAGTGCAACCAAAGGTAGCACATACAAAATTTTTTTCTTAAGCATATATCTCACGTTTTATTATTTTACAAAAATTTAAGCCCGCAAAGGTAATACTTTTTTTTCACATAACCAAATATTTTATTTTTTTATACGCATTTATCCCATATTTATTGACATTAGCCCACAAAGTCCCTCACGAATTTGACGAGATTTACAATTTATCTTGCACAATTCGAAAAAAAGTAGTACCTTTGCGGCTTATTTTATGAATCATTTAGTTGAATGAACGAATTTTTAGAAATCGAAGAACAGGTACTCCGCATGATTAAGACAGTTTACGACCCCGAGATACCTGTAAACATATATGAATTAGGTCTTATTTACCGCATCGACCTCCCTGGCGACGGTATCTGTAATATCGATATGACCCTCACCGCACCTAACTGCCCTGCTGCAGACTTCCTCGTAGAGGATGTCAAGCAGAAAGTCGGTTCAGTAGATGGTATCAACGAAGTAAACGTAAACATTGTCTTTGACCCCGAATGGAACAAAGACATGATGTCCGAAGAAGCCAAACTCGAACTCGGCTTCCTCTAACCACTAAACTCTAAACACTAAACAGTAGCGGCTCTGCCGCGTTCACTAAACACTAAACATGACCTACTTCCTCTCCGACGCACACCTTGGTTCGAGGGCGATTGACAACCCTATCGCTCATCAGCAAACCGTCATCTCCATGCTCAACGAGATGGAGAAGGATGCCACAACCATCTACCTGCTCGGAGATATCTTCGACTTCTGGTGCGAGTATTTCTGGCGCGACCGCAGCAAAGAGCAATACCGACCTATCCTCGACAAACTTAAGTCACTCACCAACAAGGGCATACAACTTCACTTCTTCATTGGCAACCACGACATATGGACGTTCGGTTGGCTTGCCAAACAAACAGGCGCAATCATACACCGCAGACCCGAAACCATCACCATCCACGGCAAACGCCTCTTCCTTGCTCATGGCGACGGGCTCGTACCTAGCAACTATCTTGCTCAATTACCTAAGAATATCCAGAAGAAGATTCGCAACTTCATTTTCCTGCGCAAGATTTTCCACAGTCCCTTCTTACAAACGCTTTTCCGTTTGCTACCCCCTGCTTGGGGCAACGCTTTCGGCTATAACTGGGCAAAAAACAGCCGTCTGAAGGAGTTGGCTCGCCCTTGTCCTTACAAAGGTGAGGACAAAGAGGAATTAGTACTTTTTGCCAAAGAGCAAGAGCAACAGGGCAATCACCACGACTACTATATCGTTGGTCACCGCCATATCGAACTCGACCTAATGCTCAGCCGCGATAGTCGCATCATCATACTCGGCGACTGCTGGCAACAATTCACCTACGCCCAAATGGACAACCAAGGCAACACCACACTATACAACTCTACACCACTCTAAACAATTCTACACAACACTATGCACACTCGACAACAACAACTTGCAGCTTTCGACCGACTACTTACGGTCATGGACGAACTCCGAGAAAAATGCCCATGGGATAGAAAACAAACCTTCGAATCCCTCCGTCAGAACACTATTGAGGAAACCTATGAATTGGCAACTGCCCTGCTCCAAAACGATATGAACGAAATCAGTAAGGAGCTTGGCGACGTACTCCTCCACGTGGTCTTCTATGCCAAGATTGGCAGCGAGCTGGGGGCATTCGACATGGCAGATGTCTGCAACAAGATCTGCGATAAACTTATCTTCCGACACCCACACGTCTATGGCGAATATGCAGCCAACAACGCGAAAGAGGTGTGCGAGATGTGGGAACAAGTCAAACTCAAAGAGAAAGGCGGCAACAAAACCGTCCTCGCAGGCATCCCTGATGCACTACCTGCTCTCGTCAAAGCATATCGCATACAGGACAAAGTTGCCAATGTAGGCTTCGATTGGGAGAAGCGCGAAGACGTATGGGCGAAGGTCAAAGAGGAAATCGCTGAGTTCGAGGCAGAAGTCGAGAATATGGACGAGGAGAAAGCCACCGAAGAGATGGGCGACTTGTTCTTTGCGCTCGTAAACGCTGCTCGCCTATATAATGTTCGTCCTGACAACGCACTAGAGAAAACCAATGCCAAGTTCATCCGCCGTTTCAACTACGTTGAGCAAAAGGCAAAAGAAAAGGGTCTATCCCTCAAAGAGATGACCCTAGATCAGATGGAAGCACTCTGGCAAGAAGCCAAAACAATGGAATAACTATTCCTCTGTTTCCACTGGCGCCTCTACCGCGGGGATATACATCAGCACCGAATGAATCGGGAAATCAGAATCACTCTCAACCGATAACTTCAGTTTCATACCGCCTCGCTCCTTAGGGGTAAAATAAATAGGGAAGGTCACACGGTTATAACCTGGATTGAAACGCATTGTACATGTAAGATTTCCTACAGTATCCGTTTTCAATAGTGCTTTATCAATATCAGCCGTTGTTAAATACCACAAGTCCATTTCCGTAGTATCCCATTTCATTTCCACAGCCACAAGATTATTGGTCACAGTATAGTATGTACTCGCAAACATCACAGTATCACCCAAATACACAGTATCCAATTCATACGAATCATCATCTGCATCATAGATAAGATCCAATGTATCTTTGGCACCTACCACAGTATCACCCTGAAACTGAGGATTTACATAAAATTCCGAACGATAAATCTGAGGACTATATTGAGGCTCTTTGTACTCCAAACAACTGGTCATTGCACCCACAACAACCACTAGAACTAACAAGATATAAAACTTACGCATAATATTAAATGTTAATTATTAATTACAAAAAATCGGGTCTTTCAACCCGATGTGCGGCATAAAGGACTCGAACCTTCACTCCTCTCGAAACTAGATCCTAAGTCTAGCGCGTCTACCAATTCCGCCAATGCCGCAGAAATCGGAGGATTAATTTCCAATTCGGCTGCAAAAGTACTACTTTTTTTTGATATAACCAAATATGTACGAAACTTTTTATCATAATTTACCAAATGGGCTGCAAATTGTCCACCGCAAGACCACTTCTCCTGTCGTTTATGTCGGCATAATGGTCGGAGCAGGTACTCGCAATGAGTTACCCAACGAAAACGGCATGGCTCACTACATCGAGCATTGTGTCTTCAAAGGTACGCAGCACTACACTGCCCGCCAAATCATCAATCACATCGAGGGCATTGGTGGCGAAATCAATGCCTATACCACCAAGGAGGAAACCACCTTCTATGCGGCCACCCTGCGCCAACACTTCCGCACTACCCTCCATCTGCTAGCGGATATGGTGCTTCGCCCAACATTTCATAAAAAGGAAACCGACAAGGAGCTTACAGTCATCCTCGACGAGATTGAGAGTTACAACGATTCGCCCAGCGAACTCATCTACGACGACTTCGAAAACATGATTTTTGAGGGTAGTTCACTGGCTATGCCTATCCTTGGCACCAAGAAAACCCTTCGCCGCATCTCCAAGTCCCCTGACATCGCCCTCCGTTGGATGCAGCAGCACTACCGCCCTGAGCGCATGGTGCTCTTTGTCCTCGGCAATGTCACTACCCAACAAGTCATCTCCGCCGCCGAAAAAGAACTCCTCGCCTCATCGCCTATAGCCAATAGCGAAGCGTCCCATAGCCCACAGGGCGTCCAATATCCTATAGTCACTCCAGCGGCGTCCAATACCCGACTATACCGCCGCCACACCCACCAAACCCACATCATGCTTGGCTCGCACGCCTACCCTATCGGTCATCCCAAACAACTGACCATGTACTTGCTCAATAATATCCTTGGCGGTGGCAGTATGTCTAGCCGATTGTATTTGAGTCTGCGCGAGAAATATGGACTGGTTTATAATATCGACTCGCAGGCAGTGCCTCTGAGCGACACGGGCTATTGGAACATCTACCTCGCCTGCGAACCGCAACACAAGGACCAATGCCTTGAGCTCTGCCACAAGGAACTCAAGCAACTGCGCGACACTGCACTCACCTCTACCCAACTCCAACGCGCCCTGCGCCAGTTGGAGGGACAGATGGCTATTTCTGCGGAGAATCAAGAAAATAATGCCCTCGCTATGGCCAAGCAGATGCTTTATCACCACCATGCTCCTGCATGGCAAGACACTTTCGAACGCATACAGACCATTACCCCCACCCAACTCCAAGACGTCGCCAACGAAGTCTTCGCCCCCGAAAAGATTTACACGCTATTATACGATTAAATACACAAAATTCCCCACTCGCACCGCACAATAACCGGACAATAACCGCACTATTCGTTACCTATACAGAACACCCATAGATGCAAAATATATGCAAATACAAAAAACGCGACCCCGATGGAGTCGCGTTTTTTATTTTACCTCATTGAGAGATTATTGGATATACTTCTTACCGTTCTTGATAACGATACCTTTGTAGGTCTCGTCAACCTCAACACCAAGGAGGTTGTAGATCTTGTTGTCGTTTACAGAAGGAGTTACGATGTTCTCAACACCAGATGTTACATCACCTTGGTTAACAAGCAATTCATAGAGAACTCCATCAGCATCAATAGTAATCACACCTTGACGACCTGCACCTTCAGTCAATGGCTCTGCAGTTACTTGAACACCACCCATATACCATGGTTGCTCTTCAGTACCCACATTTACTACGCCATATTCAACTGTCAACCACTCTGGATAATCTACGATCCATGTATCTTCCATAGTCATATAAGTGTTGGTTTCCAACAAAGCCATTGGGTACTGACCATATGCAGCTGCACCGCCCTCTACACCAACGGTCATAACATTGCCATCATAACCTTGAATAGCTGGCCAATATGCATCATAGCTGATAGCAAGGTTAGAGCTTTCAGCGAAGATAGGAGTATATTTACCATTAACCTTATACAAGGTTGTACCACCAGGAGTATAATAGTCTGCAAAGATACCAAAGTCGCAACCAGACTCATTGTAGCCAGTTAATTGAATAACGAAGTCACCAGCTACCGCTACATTAACTTCCATTACACCACCAAATGGATCTTCCTCATAGAACTTAGCTGTGATAGTACCCATTGTACCACTAAGTTCAAGGAAGTTCTCAGATGTAACTACAGTTGTTGCAAGAACAGAATCGGTATAGATAATGCCTTGGGTCAAATCTGCAGCAAAAATTTCAATCTTAACTTGACCACCTTCTGGCAAAATTGTAGTACCATTTGCATTGTAAACTGGAATGTTTACTGCGCTAATTTGCATTAGGCTAAGATTGCGAACTGTAGAGAGAAGTGTATCAGCTGTTGCACCACTTGCTGTATCAACAACCAACTTAGTACCATAAACATAAGCACCACGTCCAGTAGCACTAATTTGGTAAAAATCTGAACCAGACTCATTGTTCATAGGATCAGTTTCCATACCGCAGAGTGTCAAAGGAATCATCTCACCAGTAGAGATAATAATAGGAGCAATTGCAGAAGCCAAGTAGCCACCGTTCTCATTACCAGCTGCATACTTATAACCCTTGATTTTGTAGGTTTGATCTCCTTGTGTCAAAGTGTGGTCTGTAGTGTATGGGAGATAGTATTGACCATCGATACCATAAGCTGTAACAAAAGTCTCGCTATTCTCTGCCACCAATGAATTATTGGCTTGAGAATACCAGCTTGTAGGACCATAATAGTTAGTCCATACTACGCTATCCAAATAAGGAACAGCAATAAAAGATGATAGCAAGCCATGAAATTGTGGAGTGTAACCGAAATGCATCATACCTTCAGCATAATAGTAGTCATGTGCTGCGTAATCAGCTGCTGCAGCCTTTTGCTTAGCCACATACTCAGCATTCCACTCCTCCATAGTTACCTCAGCGGTCATCTCAATAGATGAAAACTCAGCCTTGCGGATCTCCGTGTTCATAGGAACTTGAACTTGTGCGGTAGCCATACCAGCTACGAGCACTGCACTTAAAAGAGTAATCTTTTTCATACCTTTAAAATTTTGTTGTTAAACATTATGAGATTTATCTCGTTAATTGTATTTCTATTCTAATTAAAAATGTGCTAATTACATTTTAATATTATTAGCTCCTCTTACTACCAATTCCTTATCGCCAACCAATTTCATGCCTGCTACTGCATTAAAGAGACTGCCTTCTAAAGGAGTAGCTGAGAATGAGCCCAACATGGCATCAGCCACTGCTTGAGCAGCTGGAATTTGGCCAAGGAAGGTTTCCGTATTTTTATCATAAGGAACTGCATTAGCTACGGTGATACCATTCTCATCTTGTGTCAAATCAATGGTCCACACTAATTTCTTCTCTTGATTCTTCTTTCCTTGTTTATAAGTAAAGTTTACTAGCATGAAATATCCGCCTTCGTACATATTCAATGATTGCTTGTAGCCATATCCCATCACTTTCATCTTAGCAGATGTATTATTCATTGCAGTATTAACAGCTTCTAACAAAGCATCTACTGTCTCTTGACCTTCAGGATCTACAGCCCATCCAAAAGCGTTATCGGTAAAGTAAGCACCAAAAAGTACATTTAGATTACCTGCATTCATCAGCGCTCCCTTCTCGCTCTTCAGCTCACCCTTAACGCTATCATAATAGAAAACATGATCGTGTATATCTTCACCAAAACCAGTAGAAACGATGATACCATCCTCGGTAGCGCATAATGGGTGATAAGTTGCAGCCTCAGCTACAAGTGGAGAACCATATTCAGCACTTTGGAACTGACCTTCAGAACCTTTATAGAGATACATTTTGTTATCTCCTTGGGTAAGTGTTACAATGTTATTATTACCAAAGAGATTGCTTTGCATCTTCTCGCAAGCGGAGAAATAAGCAACTAAATCTGTATTCTTCATTGGACGCATCACACTATATGCGCTATGCTTTTTACCTTTCAAAAGTACCAACTCTGGAGTAGCCTTCAAAATCAAGAACTCATAGTCACCTAACAAACCAGCACCATTATCTTGTGGATCTGAGAATGCGTGAAACACATCGTTGTAAGTATCAAATGTCAAGATTGGTCCGTAATCGCTCTTTACTGCCCATGTACTGGCAGTATCGGTCATGATTTTGTTCATGGTCGTGGATGAATTCTTTGCAGTAGCGCTCACATTACCATTCTTATTGAACTTTAATACCATATTATAACCCTTTGCGCTTGCCTCCAAGTTAGGGAAATATGCCATTTCCCAACCTGCCTCATTAGAGGTCAGTACATCAAACGCATTTTCGATAGCCTCTTGCGCACGTTGAGCAGCAGGCTTGTCAAATAAGCTTTCTTCATCGCGACTGCATGCAACCATTGTAGCTGCAAACAATCCAATCAATACTAAATATTTTGCTTTCATATCTTAATCAATTTATTCGTTAAAAACTTATTTGCCATTCAAGAACTCAAGGTTCATAATCATCTCCCAGTCAAGATTTTGTTGACGTTTTTGCACCTCATCACGAAGAGCATCAAGATCAATCTCCCATTTCTCTTCCAACCAGGTATTGCAAATTTCCCACTTTTGTTGGATAATTGCAGCACCTTCATCACCAGCCTCTCTAAGCATATTGTCCCACCAAGCATCTGGCTTCACGATGTAGTTAGCAATCACCTCTACAAAGTCCTCACGCGCTTCGCTACTGCCGTAGTTGGTAACGCATCCCAATTGCCAAGCCTCTTTATTTGTACGCTCTTGCCATTTGATAGGATCGTAGTTGGCAGGAGTGATTTGTGCAAACTCAGTAGGATAGTTCTTTTGTTGGTGCAAGATGTGCGCAAACTCGTGGTGCATGGTCTTGAAGATATACTCATTCAAGTTGTCTATATTATTGAGCTGCATCTTGTTCACCTTCAAGATAGTAATCTTGATACCGCCTTCTGCATAACCCAATTTCTCTGTACCTTGCACAGGATCAAGCATGGATGAACCTATGAGTTGAATCATCTTTGGTCCATATGTTTTTAAGAACCCTGGATTTACAACCGAGTCATACACATCGTACCACAAATAGAGAGCCAAGTGTGCCATTGTATCTGCCATACCAATACTTACTGGTACCACATTGTAGTTAGGGTCTGTAGCATTGTCATCCAACTTATAGAGGAACTCTACGTTGTATGGCTCAGTATAGTATTTATCCAACCACTTATCAAATTGATAGGTGTAAGTAGTGGTGTCAATCACTGGATCAATGAAAATAGACTCACCAGTCAATTGCTCATTGTCACAAGCAGCGAAGCCCATTACAAGACAAGCAACTGCTAAAATTTTATATAAACTTTTCATAACTATTATAAATTTAGTAGTTAATCATTCTTTTACTCTTCATCCTCCACTAATTTCAAACTACTGCTACTTGGCAAAGAAGCAGCACTTACATAAGTAGGAGTTGATTGGGTATATACATCACTTGGATCTAGAGATGGTGAGATTGTCATGCTACCATCCAAGTTATCACCCATTACCTCGCGTGGGTTGGCGGTCATACCTGCAACGATAACCTCTTGTGGCAACTGGATAGCACGGCGATCATCGTTCCACACGAGTTTACGTGGAGCATCTTTGCCTTGAACGTGTTCAATTTCAATACCATAACGTTTAAGATCGTGCCAACGGAGACCATCATGCATGCCCTCAATACGGCGGAAATGCAATGCACAATGCACAAATGGCATTTGCTCTGGAGTAATTACCCAATCTGCTGCCATATCTTGGTTGTGCAATACTGGCGCAAACTTAGTACCTGCTTTCTCGGTATAGAATTTCGTAATAATTTCAGCATTCAATTTTACTGTACTATCAGCATTCATATTCATACGACCACCTACATTATAGCTTTGACACCATAGACGGAAGTCATTGGCTGAACCTGCAAAGTCATTGAGATATGCTTTTGCCTCAGCACGGCAAAGTAGTGTTTCGTTGGTAGTAAACGCACGACTCACCATACGAACGTATCCATAGCCTGCCACTTTATCGGTATATTCAAAGTCGTAATAATCTTTTGCTATAAAACCACCCAATTTCTGATCAGCACTCCAAAAACGAACACCAGGGAATTGTCCAGTCCAGCAAGGACCTGCTCCATGCGTAGCGAAGTTCTGAGCCTCACCATTCACTTGATAGCGACCATAAGTTGGGAAGTGCGCATATGCAGAAGATGAGTACGTAGCGATTAGCAAGAGGTTAGAAGGAGCTTGCACATCAATATAGTGCTTGAACGCTAATTCAATGTTACTTTGATCACGGTTAGTTTCTGCATCAAAGAGCATTGACAATGTGGTCTCATCAGTAGTAGTCAATACGTAGTCTGCATGCTCAACCACCTTTGCCCATTCACGTTTGTAGAGATAGAAACGTGCAGCAAAAGCATGTGCTGCTTTCACGTTGAAGTGATAACGAGGTACACTATAGTACTCATCAGACACCAATTGTAAACCAGCCTCAAGATCTTTTTGGATATTCATAAAGGTATGATACAACGAACCTCCAACCCAAGCAGTATCTCCATTGAGGTCCAAACCTACCTCTAATTCTGGACCGCGAGAATACTTAGGAGCCACTTTGGTCTCTGGTTGCATCATATAGGTAAGACCAAGATCCTTCTTGCTATCTTCTACGTTTTTCCACGCTTGGCAGAATACACCAGCCAGCAAGAAGTGGTGGTAAGCACGAGAGAGCAATGCCTCACCTTTTTCTGCATTCATATTAACACCTTGCTCCTCGAGTTTCTTGATGGCCTCAAGCGCCGAGTTAGCAGTTGCAATTGCGGTGTAGTGAGCATCCCAAATCAGTTTTGGGGAGTCGTTGCTTGATTGCTTAACTGGTCTCCAAGCAAAAATATCGTTGTACATTACATCCAATGGATTAACCGCATTGGCTTGACCCGTCTTTGGGTCTGGCACGTTATTGTCAACCACTTGGTCGGATGAATACTCGCAAAGAGGTGCACTATTCGCTTCTGTATAGGCACTAACCAACAGAAGGCGAACTTTTTCTGGTGTGTCAATCGTAGCACGCAAATCTGGCTCTTTATCCAAGAAATCACAAGCCGTTGTAACTGATGCTAATAGAGCAATGATAACAAATATATTCTTTTTCATCTTCATATTCCTTTCTTAATTAAGTGTTAGGTGGGATTAGAATCCTAATTTTACGGTCAATGTGAATTGGCGTGGAACAGGAGAAGACACACCACCTGTGTTATAATACTCAGGGTCACGTCCGTTCAACTTTTTGTCAGCGTATGCCAACCACAAGTTGGTTGCACTCAGTTTCACACCAAAGCTTGATACCGCTTTTTGTCCCTCTAAATACTTCTTAGGCAAATCGTATGCCAAAGACAACTCTTTCAAACGAATGAAGTCACCTTTTGCTACACGCTCGGTAGAGTAGTTGTATGCAGAATATGCATTGTTGAGTGCATCAATCTCACGCATTTGGCGAACGGTAGGAATTGATGGGATGGTTGTGATATTCTCATCACCTGGTACCATCCAACGATTCTTCATCTCCTTCATGCTCGCTGTAAGGTCGCTATAGTCACTGCTATATACTGGGCAGAGGTTATCCAAACGGAGTACGTTACCGAAGCTATAGGTAAAGAACACGTTGAGTTTCAAACCTTTCCAAGAGAATGTGTTACCAAACGAACCCGTAATTTTAGGATCAATAGTACCCTCGTATTTCAAATAATCTATATTTTCGTATTCTTGGAAGTAGATGTCTGCATAGTTACCAGGACCTGCTATTTGTGTATGCTCTGCATCGATATAGAAGGTAGGAAGACCTTCCTCAGTCAATCCAGCAAATGGAATACTATAGAGAGCACCAATTGGACGACCTTCAGTACGGCCCACACCATTTACGAGTGAATACACTTGTGAACGTGAATCCAACTTTGTGATGGTATTCTCTGCCCAACCGAAGATCCAGTCGGTAGTCCACTTGAAATCTTTGTTCTTAATATTTACAGTAGATATAGTGAACTCACAACCTGTTGACTCCATAGTAGCATCGTTCGCCAACTTGGTGGTTACACCACCCACACCCATGGTTTGCGTATAACCAATGAGGTCGAAGTTGTTACGGCGATACCAGTCGAACTCTACGTTGATACGGTTGTCTACAAAACCAAGAGCAAGACCAATATTGAGCTCATGTTTCTTCTCGTAGGTCAGCTCAGAGTTTTCCAATGCTGCAAGATTAATAGCAGACTCATTTGCAGCTGTACTTGGACGCCATGGGGTAAATGACTGGAATACTGCTAATGAGTTACTAGCAGGACCACGGTCGGCGGTCAATGAGTAACTAGCCTTCAAGCTGGCATAAGTCCAAGCCTTGCCAAATGTAGGTGCCCACCAATTTTCCTCATGTGCATTCCATGAACCAGATACGTTCCATGTAGGCAACCAGCGCGCTTGGCGGCTCTTACCTAACATATTAGAACCTTCGTAACGAAGCGTTCCGTTAATGGTGTAACGTGCTTTGTATGAATAGGTTGCCATTCCAAAGAAAGCGAGATTGCGCAGGTATTGGAAACTATTAGAATAGTATTCTGAACCCTCCTCTTGACTTTGCTTGAAGAGGCGATAATCTATATATGGAATACCACCATTGTTGTATTGATAACCCCAACCACGGAACCATGTTGCTTGACGGTCAGTAGAGTTCAACTCAGAGCCTGCAAACAGGTTGAGAATATGATCTCCATTTTTACCCAAGTCCGCATTGTAAGCAACTGTAGCACGGAGGTCCATAGAAGTCAATGAGTATTCGGTCAAGTCATAGATACCACCCTTTGGCAATACGGTCTCAGGCAATGCCAATGGATTGTCTGGATCTGAATAGAGATATGGGTTGGAGTCGCGAATAGTAGCATTCTCTGGATCAATACCTGCACGATATGCACGCGCTTGGTTGCTATCGTCTTTAATATTGTGCTCTTGACGACTTGAATAGTAGCGAATAGCTGCTAGTGCTGCAAACTCAAGACCGCGAACAGGCTTCCAGTTGATATCACCTTGGAATTTGAGGTCAGTTACCTTAATATCAATGTAGTTATTATCTAACTCGTCGTTGATATTGAAATCGCAATAGTTACGACGATAAGTCTCTTCAGGATCCATCGCACGCGATGTATTCATCGCATAAGAGAATGGGTTGATATCAAACTCACGACTCACTGTACCATTGATAGGGTCTGTGCTTGCAGAGATAGTACCAGGCGCTTGTTGCTTACGGTAACTACCCATAGTAGCAATACCCACGGACAACTTTTGCTTGCTTGTAGCAGGTAATACATCATAACTTGCATTCATCATTCCCGTAAAACGAGCCACCTCACTAGCTTTGTACCATCCTGGATCTTGCATAGCTGACAATGAAGCATACACGCGTGCGCGCTCACTACCTGTAGAGAAAGATACAGAGTGGTTGTGCATCACTGTTTGGTTGAACAATTCTGCGAACCAGTCGGTATTGCGGAACTCAGCAGCACGCAAGTAGGCATTCTTAGCTTCAGGGGTATTTGCCAAGCCATTACCTCCGTCTTTAGCCGCATCAATCAAGGCATACATACGACCATACACACCCGAGTTCTTTGCTCCATAGAGCGAAGAATATTCAAGCCAACCTTTGCGCTCAAACTCTTGGTAAATACCCATTTGCTCTTGCGAGTTACAGATATTATAGTCATCGTATGAAGGCACCATACGATAGGTAACTTCACCAGTATAGTTCAATTTTGATTGACCAGCTTTACCTTTCTTGGTGGTTACAACAATCACACCCGCCATCGCGCGCGCACCATATATAGAGGTAGCAGAACCGTCTTTCAAAATTTGAAAACTCTCAATATCCTCCGAGTTGATACCAGAAATCGCACTCGCAATCAAAGTAGTAGCATCACCTGATGACAAGTCATCTGCACTCAACTCCACAGCATCCTCCAAAATGACGCCATCCACAACCCACAAAGGCTTGCTCGCACCGTAAATAGATGTTGCACCACGCACACGGATTTTAGGAGCTGTACCAAAGGTACCACTCACGTTTTGCACGCTCACACCAGCGGCACGACCTTCCAAACTGCGGCTCACATCTGCCACACCCGAAAGCATAGTTTCATCTGCCTCCAACTTGGTAGCAGCACCCGTGAACAAACGCTTATCCTGCTTCACCATACCAGTCACAACCACCTCTTCCAGTTGCTCGGTATCGCTCTCAAGAGTAACAGTAATGTTTGGTTTCACTGGAATAGTCACCGTCTTATAACCCATGTAAGAGATAACCAGATTTTTTACACCTGCAGGCACTGTCAACTCAAAGAAACCATCAAAGTCAGTCACTGTACCAACTGTAGTTCCCTCAGCCACAACATTGGCACCAATTGCACCAATACCTGCCTCTTCATACACTGTACCCGTAACCTTGGTTTGTGCCATTGCACCAACCACCAAAATTAGGGTCATCATCAAACAGTAAATACGTTTCATTATAATTATTGTTTTTATTGTTATTTCTAATTCGTATATACAATTATTCGCCGCCTCTGCGAGAGCATACTCTTTCGAAGACGATAAAAATCGCGCAAAGTTACTGCTTTTTTTTTAATTTACCAAATTATTTGTCAAAAAAATGTGTTTTTTAACATATTTGATAGTTATTTTATATGTTTTACAACATAAAAAACGCCTACTCAACCATTGATTGGGCAGACGTTTTAATTATTCGAGTTGGTAATTCTATGCTATAAATTATCTTCTATCTCACATATACTCCACTCTATTTAATCATCTCACAGCCCATATACGGTTGCAATGCAGCAGGAATACGGATGCCCTCTGGTGTTTGGTTGTTTTCGAGAAGCGCAGCCACAATTCGAGGCAACGCCAATGCCGAACCGTTGAGGGTGTGGCAGAGCGTTACCTTCTTATCTTCAGATCGTCGGTAACGGCAGTGCAAGCGATTAGCTTGATAGGTGTCGAAATTAGAAGTAGAAGACACCTCCAACCAACGGTGTTGTGCCTCGGAATACACCTCGAAGTCATAGCAGAGTGCTGCGGTAAAGGACATATCGCCACCACTAAGGCGGAGAACGCGATAAGGGAGTTCGAGTTTTTGGAGCAATCCTTCTACATGCTCTAACATCTCTTTATGGCTTGCATCGGAATGCTCTGGAGTGTCTATACGCACGATCTCCACCTTACTGAACTCGTGGAGGCGGTTGAGTCCACGCACATCCTTACCATACGAACCTGCCTCGCGACGGAAGCATTGGGTGTAAGCGCAGTTCTTGATAGGCAATTGCGCCTCTTCGATGATGACGTCACGGTAGATATTGGTAACAGGTACCTCGGCTGTAGGAATAAGATAGAGGTTGTCGAGTTGGCAGTGGTACATTTGTCCCTCTTTATCAGGGAGTTGTCCTGTGCCGTAACCACTGGCTTCATTAACTACTGTAGGAGGCATAATTTCGGTATAGCCCGCTTTACTTGCTTCCGCGAGGAAGAAGTTGATTAACGCGCGTTGCAGGCGCGCGCCCATACCTATATATACAGGGAAGCCTGCGCCAGAAATTTTGACACCTAAATCAAAGTCAATAAGATTGTATTTTTTTGCCAACTCCCAGTGAGGAAGTTTATCGTTGTTGGCAAGTTGTTCGTCGGTAGCGTTATCCCAATCGCGGATTGCGATAGTGCCTTCGGCAGCAAGTTTGTCAAGCATAGGTTGGTTAGCCCAGTTGCCGATTTTCACGACGAGGTTATCCTCAGCACTACCGCCCTCTGGTACGAGGTCGTATGGCACGTTAGGGATAGTGAGCAGGAGAGCAGTAAGGGCATCTTCTGCTTTTGCCATCTCTTGTTCGAAGCCAGGGATGGCTTGCTTGAGCGCACCCGTTTGTGCTTTAGCCGCTTCTGCCTCTTCTTTTTTGCCTTGCGCCATGAGTGCGCCGATTGATTTAGAGATCTTATTCATCTCTGCTGAAGCAGCATCTTTCTTTTGTTGAGCAGCTTTGCGCTCCGTATCAAGGGCAATGACCTGCTCTATGGTTTCTGCTGCATTGGCAAAGTGCTTTTTCTCTAAGCCTGCGATGATGGCGGCTTTGTTGTCGTAAATTTGTTTTAAAGTCAGCATACTATTTGTTCACTTTGTTCACGTTAGTGGCTTTGCGAAAATGGCTTCGCGTTGGTAGCTCACTTCATTCACGTTAATGTGTAAATAAAACAAATTTCTCCTGCCGAATTGCGTATGCAATCGGTAGGAGAAATTTCAGTTTATTTCTCTATCCGATTATGCCTCAGCAATAGGTTGGATAGATACGTAAGATTTGTTGTTACGCTTCTTTTGGAAGCATACGATACCATCTGTAAGAGCGAAAAGAGTGTGGTCAGAACCCATACCGATGTTCTCGCCTGGGTTGTGTACAGTACCACGTTGACGTACGATGATGTTACCAGCTTTAGCGAATTGACCACCAAAGATTTTTACACCAAGTCGTTTGCTTTCTGATTCACGGCCGTTCTTGGAACTACCGACACCTTTCTTATGTGCCATATCTCTTAAACTTTGCTTTTAAAAAGGTTAAACAATTAAGCCAAAACGATCTCCTTAACAACGAGATTGGTCAAATCTTGACGATGGCCGTTCAATTTACGATAGCCTTTGCGGCGTTTTTTGTGGAAAACGAGAACTTTCTCGCCACGGCACTCATTGTCGAGTACTTCGCAAACCACTTTTGCACCCTCTACAACAGGAGTACCTACTTTCACTTCTCCGTCATTGTCAACGAGAAGCACTTTCTCGAATGTTACCTCAGCACCCTTCTCAGTTGCCATGCGGTTAACAAAGAGTTTCTTGCCAGCCTCAACACGGTATTGGAGGCCTTGCATTTCTACAATTGCGTACATTTACTTAAATGTTTTAATTAGTTACATCGGTCAGGCGAGATGCGGAGTCATCGACGTTGGCATACCCGAAATGAGTATCATCCGTCCCCTCGGCAGCGCTACTTAGGAGCCTAAAAGCCGAAAAAGCGTGCAAAGGTACTACTTTTTTTTGAACTGACCAAATATTTTTTACGTTTTTGCGTTTTTTATATTATTTTGGGCGGCAATCACCCCGTTTTATCTCAAATCGTTAATAAAGGCACCTTCTTTTTCGATAGTGAAAGTGGGTGTTTCATCTGTGTAGTGAGCATTGTTGAAACGCAGCGTGGTGAGTTTGCCATCTATTTCGTGAATCTCCACGTTAGTGGGCAACAACGTCGTTGTTTCCACGCGCAGCACAAACTTCGCTATTCCTGCCGATTGGTCGTTGGGGGTTAGAGTCATTTGTGTCTTGTCGCCTACTTGTTTCTCTGTATATTGGCATACGGGCAAGAGAGTTTGTGCATAAAGGAACGGATTGGTTTGCAACAATTCTTCTTCCGCAGGCGTGGAGAGAGTTAGTTCCTCCGTATCTTCGCTATACATATATAAGGTGTTACCATCATAGGCAGCATCCATAGCAAACATACTCAGTGTAAATTGCTTGCCGTGCATAACCAAATCGCCCGTGTAGGTCATGGGTTGCGCTTGCTGCTCGGCTATGCTGATTGAAAAATCCGAAACCAACGTCTTTTGCTCCAATGCCGCCAAAAGCGATTGCAGAACGGTAAGTATGATTAGTAGTAACTTCATAACGTTATAAATATTGTAGTTTTCTCTCAGAGTAAGCCAATCTCGTTGCCGTGTCGTTGCCGTGTCGTTGCCGTAGTTATCAAGTAACTAACAGCCATTCTATAGACACTCAACAGCTACTAAGATATCTTCTTACTCAACATCCGAGTTCCTCTAATTTCTTATCCAATTCATCCAAACTTTGAATCAATACATCGCGCCCCTTTGGACCTTTGTTTGGTCCTACAATGCCTGCAGCTTCGAGTTGGTCGGAGAGTTTGCCTGCGCGGTTATAGCCAATCTCAAATGCACGTTGCAGGCGCGAGGTAGAACCCTCTTGTTTGGTCACCACATAGCGCGCCACGTCCGCAAACATTGGGTCAAGGCGTTTCAGATCCACCGCGCCAGGTGCCAATGCTTCGCCTTCGCTACCCTCTGGGATGTACTCTGGCAATTGATATGGCTCGAAGTAATGTTGCTGTTTCTCAATATGTTCCACAATAGCGTCCACCTCTGGCGTATCCACAAAAGCACATTGCAGACGGGTGATATTGCCATTGCCCGAATAGAGCATGTCGCCTCGACCAATGAGTTGGTCTGCACCCTTGGTGTCAAGCACGGTGCGCGAATCTACTACGGATTGTGTGCGCAAGGCGATACGCGTTGGGATATTCGCTTTGATGACACCCGTCACGATATTTACTGACGGACGTTGGGTAGCGAGAATCATGTGCATACCCACGGCACGCGCTTTCTGCGTGATACGTGCGATAGGTGTCTCCACTTGCTTGCCTGCTTGCATGATAAAGTCGCCATACTCATCGATGATGATCACGATATATGGCAAGAACTGGTGGTGGAGTGATTCAGCAACGAGCTTTTCTGGATTCAAGCGGCGGGACACAAACTTATCGTTGTAGTCTTCTAGATTGCGCACACCTGCATCCATCAGCAGTTTGTAGCGGTTCTCCATCTCAATCACAAGCGAATTGAGGGTATTAACCACCTTATCGCAATCCACAATGACGATATTCTCATCTTCGGTGTCAGGAGTAGCAGCCAGATAGTGACGGAGCAGTGGTTTGTATGGAGCAAACTCTACCATCTTTGGGTCCACCATCACAAACTTCAATTCTGCTGGGTGCTTCTTGTAGAGGAGCGAAGTGATAATCGCATTGATAGCGACTGACTTTCCTTGTCCCGTAGCACCTGCCACAAGGAGGTGAGGGGTCTTGGCCAAGTCGAACATAAACACCTCGTTGGTGATAGTGCGTCCGATAGAGATTGGCAACTTCATTTTTTGCTCCTCTTGGAAGCGTTTAGAGGCAATCACCGAGTGCATGGACACTACTTGTGGCTTCTCGTTGGGCACCTCAATACCGATCGTACCTTTGCCTGGAATAGGGGCGATGATACGAATACCCATCGCCGAGAGCGAGAGCATAATATCGTTCTCCAAGTTCTGAATCTTCGAGATACGCACACCTGCCTGAGGCACAATCTCATAGAGCGTTACGGTAGGACCTACAGTCGCTTTAATCGACTCAATCTCAATGCCATAATTGCGCAAGGTAGTTACAATGCGGTTGGCATTGGCTTGTTGCTCCTCTTGGTTGATGACGGGTGCAGTCTCGTTGTCATAGACTTTCAGCAACGACAGCGATGGGAACTTGTAGTGTTCCAAATCCTTACGTGGGTCGTATGGACCGAGTTTTTTGAGCAGGTATTCAGGGTCATCCTCGGAGAGTTCTACCTCTTTGACTTCTTCTACCGAAATATTCACTTCCTCCTCTGGTTCTATTCGCTTTTCGGAAACTGCTTCTGGAGTAGGCTCTTCTATCTCAATAGGAGCGAAGTCAAGAGAAGGAATGTCACTATCATCAATCTCTTCGATTTCTTCTTCAGATTGGGGGTCAATGACAATGTCAATAACATTATCCGTACTTTCAGGTTCATTAGGCAAGTCGGGTGATTCAGATGATTCAGATTTCTTGAACAAACCTACAATCCATTGCCCAAACTGCTGACAATGCTCCACAAAGTGCTTATCTACCACAATCAAGAACACTACCAATACGGCTATCAATATCAGCAACAACCCCAGCCATTGCACATACGACATCGCCCATACTGCCACCATTTCGCCGAATTTTCCACCCCAACGGAAGAAAGAACCAATACCTGTCATCTGCTGAGCAAAACCTAACACAACAGAACCCCAGAGCAATGTAAAAAGGGTAATAAACAACAGGCGCAGACGCTTGAGAGAAAACTCCGTCACCATACGTATAGCATATAACGCAAGTGCTATCAAGGCTGCTAATGACACCAAACCAAACGTGCCATCAATCAGCCAACGTGAGATAACTGCACCTGGCAATCCCAAAGCATTTTGAATATCATTGCGCATATCGCGACGTGCGTCTGCTTGCTCAATAATCGAAAAATCATTTGCACCCGTAAAGAAAAAACTAATATAAGCTATCACCAGCATCAGCGTGATGGCTATTAATAGGATTCCTAATGCCAAACGGAAACGCTGGCTCATCACCATATCCCGAGAGGATAAAACAAAATCTTTGAATCCTGATTTCTCTACCGTAATGTTTTTTTGTCGTGCACCTGAATTAGTGGGTACTGTAGGTCTTGTTATTCGTCTTGCCATAATTAATTATACTTCATAGTTATTTAGGAGATTGATACAATTGTCGTTGTTTCATAAAAAGCGTGCAAAATTACAAAAAAAAATGCATATATGCAAATACGATGCAAGAAAAGATGTCGAAAGTATATAAAAAAAGAAGGATTGTCCTCTCGACAACCCAATCTCTTACTTAACCTTAAATCTAATACCATGAAAAACACGATGCAAAGGTAGTGCTTTTTCACATATCCACCAAATATTTCGCTCAAAAAACATGTTTTATAACATATTTTTCATGTTTTTGCAAAGTCAATGTAGCAAAAAGTGCCCGAAAACAGAGTTTATCTGTGGCATGGTGTATATACTCAGCCTATGAACTTATGATATGAAAAAACAAAAGAAGATGCGCTTGCATCTTCTTCGCGGTGCGGACGAGACTCGAACTCGCGACCCCATGCGTGACAGGCATGTATTCTAACCAACTGAACTACCGCACCAATTATGTATTTCACACTTCCTTTTCGAAAGCGGGTGCAAAGGTACTGCTTTTTTTTGAACTGACCAAATAATTTGAAAAAAAAATGCAATTTTCTATCATTTTTTTTACAAGCACCCTCATTTCGACCAGAAAAATAGGAGATATCCGCGGATATCTCCTATTGCATTTATGCACGATTATATTACAATGCTTTCAGCGTAGCAAGCAAAAACTCGTAGAACTTGGCCACTGTTGCGATGTTTACACGCTCATCTGGCGAGTGAGGATACTTGATGGTAGGACCAAAAGAAATCATATCCATACCTGGATAGTTGCGACCAATGATGCCACACTCTAATCCAGCGTGGATAATGATTACACGCGGATCAACACCATAATTGGTTTGATACGTTTGCTGCATCACCTCTAAGATATGGCTTTTAAGATTTGGTTTCCAACCTGGATACGAACCAGAGAACTCTACTTCTGCACCAGCCATAGCGAATACAGATTGAATCATCTCTTGCAACTCCTCCTTGCGTGATTCTACTGATGAACGAGTCAAGCACATAACTGTCACACAGTTATTCTCTGTGGTGAGCATAGCCAAGTTGTTGCTAGTCTCTACTACGTCAGGCATCTCTGGGATGACGCGATATACACCATGAGGACATGCGGTGATGGCATGAATCAAGAAATCTTGTACATCTTCGGGCAACTCTGTTACTGGGCATTCAACTTGCTCTGCAGTGAAGTGGATATTATCCTCTACTCCATCGTATTCAGCAATAAAGAGGTCTTCACATTCTGCCACCAAATCCATAATATCATCCAATCCCTCTGCTGGGATAGTGATTACTGCCGATGCCTCGCGTGGGATTGCATTGCGTAAGCTACCACCCTCTACACTTGCTAAGCGTGCCTCATAATTCGCCACAGCCTCCTTCAAGAAACGGAACAACAATTTATTCGCATTCGCACGTTGCAAATGAATATCACAACCCGAGTGACCACCCTTGCAACCAGTCACACTTACCTTTACTGCCACATCACCCTCTTCCACCTCTACTGGAGTGTATGCGAATTTAGCAGTAGTATCCACACCACCTGCACACCCCACATACAATTCGCCCTCCGCTTCAGAATCTAGATTAAGCAGGGTCTTACCTTGCAACAGACCACCTTCCAGAGCAAATGCGCCGTACATACCTGTCTCCTCATCCACGGTCACAAGCACCTCCAATGGTGGATGAACCACAGACTTGTCAGCCAAGATTGCCATAGCAGCAGCCACACCGATACCATTATCTGCACCCAAGGTAGTACCTTTAGCTGTTACCCATTCACCATCAACATATGCTTCAATTGGGTCTTTAGCAAAATCAAAATTGGTATCATTGTTCTTCTGTGGCACCATATCCATGTGCCCTTGTAGGATTACTCCTGGATGGTTCTCATAGCCAGGGCTAGCAGGTTTACGGATAATCACATTGCCAATACCATCAACGATAGTTTCTAAACCCAGCGAGCGACCGTAGTTAGCGAGGAATGCACTGACAGCTTCCTTTTGTCCTGATGGACGTGGAATTTGAGTAAGGTCATAGAAATTACTCCAAAGACCTTGAGGTTGTAAGTTCTTCATATGATTTGTTATTTTTTGGTTATACTATACATTGGTTAATTCGCCACAAAGCGATACCGATAACATCTTTTTCACTTTAACTAAATCTTCACCATATTCACCCAAGACGTGCATCATCTTGGTTAGCAAAGCCTCTGTTGTGATATCATATCCCGAAATCACACCTGCTTTTAGCAAATTGAGACTTACTGCATATTGCCCCATACTGACAGATCCCGTATTGCATTGGGTCTTATTCACAATCACCACGCCACGCTCTACCGCAGCACGCAAACGTTTATATAGCCACTCATGTGAAGGAGCATTTCCCGCACCAAAGGTTTCCAAGACTACACCACGCAAATCTGGGATATTGAGCACTGCTGCCACCACATCTTCTGTAATACCCGGGAATAGTTTGAGTATCGCTACTCGTGTATCGAAACGATTGAACACATGCAACGGACGAGCAATATTGCCTATCGGACGAATCTGTTGGCGGTCATAGGTAATATGTACGCCCGCACGCGCGAGCGCGGGATAATTATAGGAGTTGAATGCAGAAAAATGCTCAGCATTGCGTTTGGTAGCACGATTACCACGATATAATTCTCCATCCATATACAACGCCACCTCTGGCACAATGGCATTGCCATCTGTATCGTATGCCGCAGCTATCTCAATGGCAGTCAAGATATTCTCTTTCGCATCAGAACGCAAAACTCCTACAGGCAACTGACTACCTGTAAAAACAATCGGCTTGCACAAGTTATCGAACATAAAACTCAATGCGGATGCTGAATAAGCCATCGTATCAGTACCATGAAGTATTACAAAACCATCATATGCATCATAGTTCTCCTGTACCACACACGCCATTTGTCGCCAATTATCAGGATTTAAGTCCGAAGAATCCAGCAATGGCTCAAATGGAATCATTTCTACTTGCACATCTCCAGCAAACAGTTCTGGTACAAAAGCTTTGAATGTTTGCATATCAGCGGGATGCAATGCGCCAGTTTCTGCATCACGTACCATCGAAATGGTACCACCTGTGAAAAGAAGCAATACTCTCATATTCCGCATGTCATTAATTCGTTTGCAAAGGTACAAAAAAAAATGTATATTTGCAAATTAAATAAACTTTTATTTATTCATCCTATCACCTTTACATCACATATCACCAACGGCGGCGAAATAATCCGCCAATCAAACAAATCAACATATAGAATGGATATACCACCTCCAGCAGCAACGCTGTACCGAAGCCAACCGACTTGTCGCGTTTCTTAATCAAGTGATATTCAATCGGAAACTTCACAATCAAAGCCACAGGACATAACACCTGTATCACATTGGCTATCAATACGATTGCTCCACAGCAAAGAATATCTTTGTCCGTATATTTAGGTGCTTTACCTGCCCAGCGCATGCGTTGCTTCCAAAACTCGCTCCACGAGGTGTGAGGACGAACGATTGCGGTCAATTCCTCGCTCTCACTCACCGCAATCTTCAGCCCCCGACGCTTGAAGGACTCTAAGAGAAACATATCATCGCCACTGGGTATTTCGGGGTGCAAGTCGGGATAGGACTCCAACCATCTATCACGTTTGGCAATGAGGTTCGCCCCGCTACACATGACAGCGTGCCCTCGTTTGGCAGTTTCTATAGTAAGTTGCTGAATAGCAGCATACTCGGCGATTTGTAACCGCTCCAGTAGCGATGGTTTCTCCCTCTCCGATTCCATACGCAAAGGCAGGATGAGGAGATCGGACGCCTCGTAGAGGCTATTGGACGGTGTTCCACCTATTGGACGCTCGCATAACGAGCTATTGGCTGTAGGAGCAGGTAATACATCGTCATCCATCATCCATACATAGTCCGTTTCCGCAGCAGATATAAGGCGATAAAGGGCATGTTTCTTGCCCTTACCTTCGTCGTTAATTCCCTTTTGTGGAATCACCACAGTAATATGTTCTTGACACTCATCCATCCTACCAAAATAAACTCGTGCCGAGTTAATTGTCTTTTATCATGATTCTTAAATCGTTAAGCGTTATAGTGGGGTGACACCAGTGCCAGGTTTGTTGACTAGTGTCAGTTTGCCATCCACCAGTTGAATACCATCGTATGGATCATTAGCAAGCAGTACATGACCATCTAAGTCGGCATAATCCACCAACGGACTCAGCGTTGTCGCCGCAGAGATACCTGCACTGGTTTCCGTCATGCAGCCAATCATTACCTGCATACCCAACTCACGCGCCAAAGTAATCATCTTACGCGCTTCCGCCACGCCGCCACACTTCATCAGTTTGATATTGATACCATCGTAGTAGGGTTGCAGCCCCGCTACATCGGCATAAGTTTGGCATGCCTCGTCGGCGATAATAGGCAGTTCTACCCGCTCGCAAAGCCAGGCATGTTCCTCGTTCATATGCTTAGGCATAGGCTGCTCGATAAGTACCACCCCCTGCTCAGATAACCATTGGCACATCTTCAGCGCGTGCTCCTTGGTGGGCCAACCTTGGTTGGCATCTACATAGATAGGTTTGTTGCTAATACTACGGATGAGGCGAATCATACGTTTGTCTTCTGCCTCCTCACGGCCGAGTTTGACTTTGAGAATCTTCGCCCAGTCTGCTTCGCGCACTTTATGCAGCACTATCGAATCGTTGGCATCGTAGCCAATCGTATAACTGGTGCAAGGGGTAGCAGCAGGATCGATGTCCCACATCTGCCAGAGGGGCTGGTTGTGCACCTTGCCATAGAGGTCGTGCAAGGCAATGTCTATACTTGCTTTTGCTGCATGATTGCCTGGTGCCAAGGCATTGACTACCTGCATGATACTATCCACATTCAGCGGCTCACGGCAGCTATTGATGACAGGCTGAGCCAACTGGAGAAAAGCGCAGACCGACTCCTGTGTCTCTTTGAGATAAGGGGGCAACGCCGCTTCGCCGTATCCCGTCTGGTCGCCCAGCGTGATGCGGGTGAGCACGATAGGGGTCGTAGTGCGCGTGTTGGTGGAGATACCAAAAGCGTGGCGCAATTCGCCAGTAAATGGTTCGTAATTCAATTGGGCAGTCTTGTTGCACGGCTGAGATATACCAAAATACGCCTTATAGATGGCATTGGCCAATGCTTCTAGGACATCTTTCTCGGGATTGTACACATATCCATTGGTGATGGCTACGATACCCCAACCATCCGCTGGGCTCCACATCATGATACTGCGCAATCCGTAGGCGTCGCCCGTATGTCCCACAGGGTAGTTGCCAGGTGTGTTGTAGTGAGGATCATCTAGGAAATCTACAAACTCCATAAGGCACAATCCGTATTGGTCCTCGTAGTAGTCATCTGTTAGCTTGATCCATACGGGTGTCTGCATGGTTTGGGCACTCTCCTCGGAGATGATACGCACACTATTGAGCTGACCATAGTTCATGTGCATCATCATATAGGTAGCCAAATCATGCGCTGATATTTTCACACCACCAGTAGGCGAGAACATAGGTGCTGAGTAGCCCATTATATAATCATTAAGTTTATGTGCCACGCTACCGTAGGCATTGGACTCTACGTATTGTCCGTCGCTATAGTGATATATGGAAGCACATTTGCTCATGTCTAGTTCGTCAATATTATGTCCTGCATGCAATCCAAGTGGCGTGATCACGCTATCCTTCACATAGCGGTCGAAACGCACACCAGACACTTTCTCGAGGATAGCGCCTGCGAAGTTAAGACCTAGATTTGAGTAGTTGTAGCCCGTACCAGGAGCATAATCGTAATAGGTGGCACTGCAATCGCTATTCACAGCAGGATTGAGATGATCGAGTGTGGAATAATTCTCTGGGTCGCGGAAACTGGCTGTGTGCGAGAGCACCATGCGCAATGTAATAGGTACTTCTGGGTGATGTGGGTTGCGTACTTGGAAACCAATGAGATCACTCACATCATCATCGAGAGAGATGACGCCTTTTTCCACGAGTTGCATCAGGGATGTAGCGGTGAAGGACTTGGAGATAGATGCGATACGCATAAAATGATTAGTAGTCAAAGGCGTTTGACTATCAAGATTGGCATAGCCAAAGGCTTTTTCATAGACTATCTTACCATCTTGGACAACAACAGCAGCGACACCTACTGCTTGGTAGTCGTTCATCACTTGCTGAATAGCATGGTCGGTGCGTCTCTCCGCGCTGGAAGCGCAACTTGTAATTACTAACATCATGGCAACTAAAGCCATAAACACATGATTGCCTCTCATATTATTATAATTTTAAGGTGTTAATTCGACGAAAATGTTCCATAAACTGCGGATAGGATTTGCTGATGCAGGCGGTGTCGTCCACTTCGTAGCCAGCAATCAACAATGCCATTGCCATGCGGTGGTCGTGGTCGGTGCGGTGCTCGCGCACAGCGCGCAGGCGGTCGGATTCTTTCAGAGGCAAAGATTCTACGCCTGTGGCATGTAACTCTATACCCAAACGCTCGCAGGTGAGTGCGACAGCGGGATAGAGGTCGGGGCAGCTTCCAAAATCCTGGGTAAGGATTTTGGAATGGGACGCCGCTTGTGCGGCTATTGGACGCCCACCATGTGGGCTATTGGACGCTTCGCTATAGGCGATAGGCGAAAGGATGATGCCTTCAGGGGCATATTCAGTATGTACGCCGAGGTGAGCGAAGATGTCTGCAACGACTTTGTCGCCTTGTAACGAGTTGCGGAATAAGCCAGGGAGCGTAATCTCACCACCGTGAAGAGCCACATACTCGTACCAGAAGGCGGCGGAGGACCAATCTTTTTCAACTGAAAGGTGATAACTGAAAGGTGAAAGCTGATATTGCTTTATTACTTCTTGCGTGATATATATATAAGGGGACGTACTGTCGGTTTGGACGTTGGCACCAATGAGCAATAGAGCAGAAACGAACTGCGTAGATTGTGGATTATCAAGAGTAATTATCCTATCCTTATCCAATATACATCCCTTAATGCGCAAAGGCGGGAAGCCCTCTTCGCCCAAATACTCAATATCTGCGCCTATCTCACGCAAAGCATCTACCAACTGCCCAATAGGGCGGTGACGCATGCGTTCCACGCCGTCCAAAACAGTGACTTTATTTTCCAATTGTGCTGCGTATGCAGTTAAGAACCGCATGGCGGTTCCACAATTGCCCACATCAATGAGGCAATGAGGCGATGAGGCGATAAGGCATAAAGCGCGGTGGAGAATCTGCACATCTTCGGGCAAAGTAGCGGAGACGGGCATAAGCTCGTCTCCGTGTATGGCTTGCAATATCAATAGACGATTTGCAATGGATTTCGATATTGGCAATTCGATGCGCATTGATTTTTTTAGTGTATGGTGTAAAGTGTATGGTGTAAAGGCTGGGGGATGCGGCCTTGCCGCTACTTCCTGCCTTTAAACTTTAAACCATAAACTTTAAACTACATTAATTGATGTCAGGCAAGAAAGAATAGTCGCGTGAGTAGCGGAGGTGCTGCTCAATGTAACCCTCTGTGTAGTCAAGAGTAACATCCGTAATATTGCCTTCTGCATCGTAGTGCGCAGTATAAACAGGGTTAACAAAGCCCTTATATGGAGCTAGGTTAAGTTTCTCGTAACGCTCCAAAATCTCTTTGTGCAGGTCTTGATCTACTTTCACAGCATATTCCTCCACCATTGTTTTAGCTGCAGGGTAATCACCTTCAGAAGTGATGCGTTGGATCTCCCGGAGCAACTCGCCATAGAGGTGACGAATGCCCTCGTAGTCATTGATTTGGAGATAGTGCTTACCATCGCGCTCGATCATCTCTACCTCGTTGTTCTTGGCATTTTTGAACACCCAAAGGGCGATGAGCTGACGGTTGCGCATGTGTGACTCCTCAATATCTTTGCCTGGCTCAATGCGCACAAGTTGGGTCATGAGGCCGTTCATCATTTGTTGGTAGTAGAAGCCCTTGTATGCCTCTTCATCCTCCAACAAACCGAGTTCTACCAACTTAGGATCAGCCATATAGTAGAGACCGAGCAAGTCGGCACGTGCCTCCTCGATAGTAGAAGCGTGCTCCTTGAGCGCATCTTTGGTAACGCCTGGCATGAGTTTGCCCGATCCGTGACCTACGCACTCGTGGAGGTCGGTATGCAAGTCGCCACAAGCACCTGCTTTCTCGTACATGGCAATCACCTCTGGGCTAATCATAAACTCCTCGTTGAAGCCGTTGCCTTTGGCTGCTTCGTTGTAGGCGTGGGTGATATTGTCGATAGTGACAGACTTAGAACCATAGTCTTTGCGAATCCAGTTGGCATTAGGCAGGTTGATACCAATTGGGGTAGCTGGATAGCAGTCGCCAGCCAAGATAGCTGCGGTGATAACCTTTGCGCTCACGCCTTTGACTTCCTCTTTCTTGTATTTCTTGTCGGTTGGGGAGTTATCCTCGAACCATTGTGCGTTGTCGGAGATGGTTTGGCAGCGGTGGGTAGCACGCATGTCTTTGAAGTTCACGAGTGACTCCCAAGTACCTGTAATGCCGAGAGGGTCAGCATATGTCTCGGTGAAGCCGTTCACGAAGTCCACACGGCTGTTGAGGTCTTTCACCCAAGCGATGCAGTATTCGTTGAAAGCACGGAGGTCGCCCGTCTTGTTGAACTCAATCATCTTCTCAATAACGAGGCGTTGTTGGTCGTTCTCGGCAAAAGGCAGAGCTTTCTCGAGGTGCTCAACCACATGGCTAAGTGCTTCGCCGTACATGCCACCTACCTTATATACGCGCTCTACAACCTTACCGTTCTCCTTCACGAGCTTGCTGTTGAGACCAATCCACAATGGCTCTGCGGAGTTGTCTTTGTGTGCTTCGTAGTATGCCTCTGCTTCAGCTTGGGTCACACCTTCGTAGTAGTTGTTGGCAGATGCAAGGAGCAGGTCTTCGCCGTCAAGACTCAAACTCTTAGGCATCACGGTTGGGTCGAACATCACTGGCAGGATAGCTGCGTCGTAGGTTACACCTGCCTCGGCACATGCAGCAACAAACCACTCTTGAGAGAACTCGGGTTGGAACTTGTCGGAAGCGTAGTGGTGATGAATACCGTTGGCAAACCATACGCGTTTGAGATATTTCTCGAAGTTGAGGAATTCCTCGCTTGTCTTATCGCCCTGGTATTGGGTGTAGAGGGCTTCGAGTGCGCGACGGATACGCAGGTTGTAGCGACCATTTTGATCGTAAAGGATATCACGACCGTGCAAAGCTGCTTCGGTGAGGTGATAAACGAGGGTCTTTTGTTGCAGATTCAGTGAGTCAAACTCTGGCACTTGGTAGCGCAGAATCTCGAGGTCATAAAACTTGTCCACGGTGTAGTCGAATGTTTGTTCTTGTTTGCAGCATGCGCTGAGTGCTACGAGCGCCATGCCAAATAGGATTGTTTTTTTCATATGATTTGAAATTTGTTGTCTGTATATTTCGCTGCAAAGGTAGTGATTTTTTCTGAAATATGCAAGTTTTTTTGAATTGACTTCAGATTTCCTGTTTTCACTTTCGATGCAGTTCTATAATAATGCTGCAAAAATCTTCGGCGCGGAAGGGGTTTCGCGCCGAAGATTGGAGAATGTGGAGGGTAAAATGGTATATGCAACATGCGGGAAGTGTAGTGGTTACTAAGTTTCCCGCGTGAGTGTATTTTTTTTGCAAAAAGTTTTCGCGTGCCGAAGGTTGTGCCGAAAGTAAGCAGTGAAGACTACTTGAAAAGCGGTGAATATACGAGCCTAATTACTTATACCACCTTTACGAATTCTCCTATGATGCAGAATTCCTCTATATCATCAGGAGAGAGGATGATTGGCTCGTATAAACGATTCAGAGGGTGCAATTCAATGGACTCATGTTCCCATTCACCAAACTCGTTGTACTTTTTGGTGCTATGGTATTCCTTAATAGAATAGCTACCTTCATACTCCGTATCTACACTACCTTGGTGCTCTGCAAGAATAATTTTGCCTTCGCGTGAGCCACCTTGATAACGTTGGAAGAGGCAATAATCGCCATCATTGATGCGTGGCTCCATAGAATGGCCTACTGCCTGAATAATAAACTTATTGCAGTCTTTCTTGCCAAAACCGTTCACTTGCATCCAACCGATATGCTCTGCTGGTTCATAATGACCGAAAAGGCCACAAGCAGCTCGTACTGAATACACAGGATAATAGGCAATAAATTTTTGCTCCTCATCCACTTCCTCTAATATAAGTGGTTGTGTATCAGGTTCTACAATAGGTGTATTTTGTTCGCTTGCTATTTTTTGCTCCTGCAATGATGGGCGTATATCGCTATTGTTGTCAGTCCATTGTTCGCATTGTCGGATGACAATCTCCATTGCATTCTCGGTGGCCTCTGGTGGGTAGTTATACTTCTTGAGGAGGCGTTTCACCAGTCGGCGCATGCCTGCGCGAGCTGACTCCTTCTTCTGCCAATCAATGGTGCGGTTCTTGCGAAGCATGTCGGTGAGTTCTTTGGTCATCGCCACCAGTTCTTCGTTGGTGTAGAAATCTTGTACTGCTTCGGGTTTGGTGAGTGCGTCGTAGAAGGATTTTTCTTCGCTATTCAATCCCAGTTCATTGCCTTGTTTTTCTGCTTCTGAGATGTCATTTGCCAAGTGCAGTAATTCTTGAATTACCTCTTCATTGGTGAGCATGCCTTTGAGGTAGTTGGATAGTGAGCGATTTAGCAGTTCGGAGAATTTCTCGGCTTGTATCAAGTTGGTGTGCTGATAATGCTTCACACGCTCGTTGATGAGGTTTTTGAGTATCTCAATAGCGATATTCTTCTCTTTCATGCGTGCTATCTCTGCCAAGAACTTCGCATCGAAGATAGAGAACTCCTCTTGCACATCAGCAAAGAGATTGATTACGCTATCGCTCTTGATGCTCTGTTTGAGCAGGGCATTGATGCGTTCGTTGATGTCCCGTAAGGATATTTTTCCTCTACCCTCTACGCGCGTGATGAGTGTGCGCACTGCCTCGAAGTATGCCGAATGTAGGCGTTCATCGTAGCTGAGCAGACTATGGCAGAGCGAGCGTGCTTGAATGAGCAGTTGTGCCTGTTTGACAAACTGATTTTTGGTTTCTTGTTTGTCGGCAGCCTGCAAGTAGTCCACACCTCTGCTGATGGCTTTGGCACGTTGCAAGTCGGATGTGCCGAAGAATGCTGAGTAGTCGAAACCGTGTAGCAGATCGCGGCAGACTTCGAGTCGCTTTTGAAATTCGGGGTATGCTGTTTTGGATATGTCGGTATCGCCGTAGTTCTCGCGGTCGCGAATGGTGTACTCCTTCATCGCTTGCTTGAGCGCAGCAGCTATACCTACATAATCGACCACCAAACCGCCCTGCTTGTCGCCGAACACGCGATTGACGCGCGCAATGGCTTGCATGAGGTTGTGCCCTGCCATGGGTTTGAATACATACATGGTGGACAGCGATGGTACATCAAAGCCCGTTAGCCACATATCTACTACAATGGCTATCTTGAGTGGGCTATCATTATCTTTGAAGCGTTTCTCCAGTTCCTTTTTGTGGGTATCGTTGCCGATGATTGGTCGCCACTCTTCGGGGTCTTGGTTGCCCGATGTCATCACTACTGCCACTTTTTCTGTCCACAGTGGGCGCAGTTGCAAGATGCGCTGATAGATCTTCATGGCTATTGGGCGTGAGTATGCCACAATCATGGCCTTGCCCGTCTGCTCGTATTGGCGGTAATCTTCGTAGTGGGTGAGGATGTCATCTACCAATGAGTTGATGGTTTCATCTGCACCCAACAGCGAATCAATGCGCGCCAGTTCGCGTTTGCTTTTCTCGATAGCGTACTCTTCGGCTTCTTCTGCCATCTGGTCGTATTCGGCATCAATGCGTTGCAGGGTGGCTTCATCGAGTTTGAGATTGACCACACGACTCTCGTAGAAGACGGGACGAGTAGCACCATCTTTGACGGCTTGGGTCATGTCGTAGATGTCGATATAATCGCCAAACACCTCGCGTGTGGAGTGGTCTTTGAAGGAGATAGGTGTGCCTGTAAAGCCAATATATGTAGCATTTGGCAGTGCATTACGCACCATACGCGCTGCGCCAATCTTGAGTTTGCCTGTCTGTTTGTCGATGGTCTCGGTGAGTCCATATTGGCTGCGATGGGCTTCATCAGCCACCACGATGATGTTTCTGCGTTGGGATAGCGGTTCTTCGCCCTCTTCGAACTTCTGCATGGTGGTAAAGAATATACCATTGGCTTCGATACCGTCCAGCAGTTCGCTGAGGTGTTTTCTGCTTTTGGCTTGTACGGGCACTTGGCGCAAAAAGTCGGCGCACTTGCTGAACTGCCCAAAGAGTTGGTTGTCGAGGTCCGTGCGGTCGGTAATGACCACGATAGTAGGCGAAGATAGCGCACGCTGTAGGCATTTGGCAAAGAATACCATTGACAGGGACTTGCCGCTACCCTGTGTATGCCAGAACACACCACCTTTGCCGTTGGTGGTAGTGGCTTCTTTGACGGAAGTGATGGCTTTGCGCACGGCATAGAACTGGTGGTAACCAGCTAGTATCTTAGCACTCTGTTTCTCCTCTTTGGAGAAGCAGATGAAGTCGCGCAGGATTTCGATTAGTCGCTCTTGCTCAAACATACCGCAGAAGAGCACATGGAAATTGGCGAAGTGGTTGTCTTCGGTTTGTCCATCTACTGTCTTCCATTCCATGAATCGGTCTTCGCCCGAAGTGATAGTACCTGCTTTGGATGTTACCAGATCGCTCATCACGCAGAATGCGTTATAGACAAACAGCGATGGTATCTCTTGCATGTAGTTGCGCAGTTGGGCGTATGCTTCTGATACATTGGTTTCGGTACGTGAGGGTGATTTGAGTTCCATCACCACCAATGGCAGACCATTGATAAAGACAATGATATCTGCTCGGCGCACGGAATGTTCTTCTATGGACCATTGATTTGCCACTACAAAATTGTTGTGCAATGGGTGGTCGTAGTCTATGAGTCGAACGCATGCGGAGTGTTGCTCTTCACCATCGAAATAACTGACATCTACTCCGTTTTGCAGGTAATCTGTAAATACCTCATTGCGTTGCACAAGGGAGCCCGTGTCGATTTGCCGAATCTTATCTATGGCTTCTTGAATAGCCACAGCAGGCAGAGCAGGATTGATAGCCAATAGCGACTGCTGCAGACGGTCGAGGAACAGTGGCTCGGTATAATCGCGCACTATATCTGGACCGTAGATATATTCATATCCCAATTGGTCACGAAAGAGCTCAATAATCGCTTGCTCGTAGTTCGCTTCGTTGAAGGTATCTTTACTCATAGTATGCCAATATTAACGTTTTAAGAAACGGCGCAGGAGGAAGGTAAGGAAATATGGGAAGGTATAAAACTTGCCATTAAATCCTATGTTCTTATTGCACAACTTGATGCCATATTGAATGTCATCGTATTTCTCTTTGTCGCTACTAATCAGTCGATTGAGCGATACTGTAGCATTGTCTTTGGCTTTTACTTCTACTGGAATCAATGATTGGGCATCGCGTACAAAGAAATCCATCTCCAGACTTGGTGATTCGCTACGATAATAATATAGGTCATATCCTTGTTTAGCCAACATGTCTGCTACAATATTCTCGAAGATTGCACCTTTGTAGGTGCCAAAGTTGCGATTGGCACGCAAGTCTTCCTGCGCTTCTTCATCCAACGAAGCAATCAATAGTCCTGTATCTCGGTAATACACCTTGTATAGTTTGGCATCGTAGTTGCCCTTGAGTGGCAGCGATGGCGTTTGCAAACAGTAGCAGATATTGCTGATTCCTGCATTGGCAAGCCATTCCACTGCACCAATATATTCCCTATTGCGCGCACCGCGAGCAATCTTGGTGACTTGGAAGCGTTTGTTTTCAGCTGCCAAGAATGTAGTTATATGTCGATATACCGCCAAGACTTTGGCTTTGTCAAACCCTGCTGCATATTTCGTGATATCCTCTTCATAGTCTTGCAATAGTTGGCGTTGCAACTGTAGCAGTCCACTAAACTGTCCACTCTCTATATAGCGATTAACCACCTCTGGCATACCGCCCAAGATCATATAATCGCTGAATAGCCCACCCAGAACATCCATTTGCATATTGCTGAGTGGTTTGAGCTCCACCATATGCTGATAGAGGTCATTGATAAAATGCTCATCATAGCCCTTTGCCCACAAAAACTCCTCGAAGTCCAGCGAATACATTTCGTAGTCAGTCTTGTATCCTACACTATTGGACTCTATCTGCTGATAGTACAAGCCCATAAGTGAGCCAGAGCAGATAACATCGTATCGTCCGTCTTGCTTGAAGGATTTGAGACTGGTGGCGCAATCGGGATATTCTTGCAACTCATCGAAGAAGAGCAGCGTTTCATGAGGCACGAAGACCAATGTGGGGTTTAGCAATGTGATGTTTTTGATGATACTATCTACCTCATATCCGTCTGCAAATATCTGCTTGTATTTGGGTTGTAGAGCGAAGTTGATTTCCACGATGTTGTTGTAGTATTTTTCTCCAAAATACCGTATAGAAGCAGTCTTACCCACTTGACGCGCACCTTTCACAATCAGTGGCTTTTTGTCAACGGATGCTTTCCATTCTTCTAAATACTTATCAATCTTTCGTTTAAGCATAATAATTCACATTATCGGCTGCGTTTTTATTATCAAAAATCACATTATCGGATATATTTTGTGTACTAAAAATCACATAATCGGCGCAAAGGTAGTGAATTATTTTGATATGAACAAATATTTTTTGTGTTTTTTCAATATATACTTGCCTTTTGTATATCCTTAATATACCTTTGGTATAGAAAAAGCGACTTGCTGGCTTCGGGACCACGATAGGACATCTGTGGGACATCTATGGGCTTTCTGTGGGCTAAATGTGTAGATACTTAGTATAGTATTTTTTGACACATAAAAACTATATTTGTTCCATTTGTTCAAAATCTTTCTCTAAACGTTTTTTCAGACGTTTAGAAGAAAACAATAAGTCACTATATTCAATAGAACTAATAAATAGCGGAAGTAAAAATGGAGCTACAAATAAAATAACGCTAGAGATAATGGCAAGAGGAGTACTAACATACATGTCGTAATGTTTATTTATTACATTTAATATCGCTAATAATAAGATTATTCCACATATGCCAACTTTAACCCAACGAGCCTTGCGAATGCCTTTGGTTATATATTCATCTTTTTTACGCTGATAGTCATTATTTTTTAATTGCCTTACAACTGTTTTTAATTCTTCAATTTCAGTTTTTTGCAATTCTATTTGATTATCATACTGCTCTTTTTGGATCTTTATTTGTTTTTTTAATAATAAATTTTCATTTTCATATTCAGATGCTAATTTTCTAAAGTTTTCAGCAAATTGTACATCATCAATTGCGTTATTATTGAGTTCTTGCTCAACAATTTCTTGAGATAGGCTACCTTCGCCCATACGAGCACATAAATTAAAAACGTCTGTTTCTTCTAATATACCAGAAGCAAGTGCTTTCTTTGCGCGAGATGCTATATGTTTTAATGTATCAATACTTGGCGTTTTTGATCGGCGATATCTTGTTACATAAGAAATGATTCCACTTTTACCAATACTCCTAACATCCAGATTTTTGCTTTGTGCAGGACATGCTAACCATAGTAAAACCAATAACTCATTTGCACTAATAGAATATCGTTTATGAACTTCTTTTTCCTTTTCTTGGTATAAATTTGTATGAGAGTTGTGCAAAAACCAGCATTTAACATCTACAAATTCTTGTATACATGCTCCTCTATTTTTTTGTACATATAATTTTGCAACACAATCATTTAATGCACTTTCTTCGTTGTTCTTACGTCTTTTAAGCAAGTCTTTATATTCAGATGTTAACTTAGCTTGTTTAATAATATCTGGTATTTGTGCTTCTTTAATGACAACAATTCCTCTTTGATGTAATTCTCTATTGACAGAATCTCTAATCTTTTCCAAATCTGTCTTATCTAAATTTCGCCTAATGCAAGCATTAAAAATATCTGCACCTCTAACAGAACCAATGAAGTTTTTGTTATTAAAATCACTAATTCGATTGCCTAATAAGATTTTTATTTGATTGACAGTACTATATAGCATAGTAAACCTATACCCTACTTGTTTACATAAGTTGAATAGTTGACTACAAGTATAATATGACTCCTCTGTGTTTAAGTCTAAAAGGCTAATAAAGAAATTCGTATCTATCAACAATTCTGCATCTGTTACTTTTTTTGTAATATTCAATTGCATATACGATACAACAATACTGCCCAAATAAATATTTGCTATTATATTAAAAATTTCAGAATTATCTTTTACTTTTTGAATGTATTTGGGAATTTGCTGATTGATATCAGAGAAATGAAGTTCTTTATTAGAAAATAATTCTACTTGCTGAGAAATTATAAAAGATTGTAACTCGTCAAAATTACAGATATAATTATTTTCATCACAATATTGTTTATAGTTTTCTTGTAATTTTGCGATATTGTATTCTTCTATTTCTATGATATTGTCTATATCCTCAAATGAGTAACTTTTGATTATGAAAGCTCCATCATTATATAAAACAAATTGATGTTCGTCATTAATTTGCTTTTGAATATTACTTAGGATAACTTTAATAATAGATATAGGAATTTCAATTGAGAAAATTAATCTTATTTTGTCCTGAATTTCAGCAAGCGAACGCCCTTTATATTCTGACAAGTGATGTTCTTTTGCATATTCCGACAATGCCTTTTTGACTATTGGAACAAATAAATCTGCAATAGGTCCTTCGGATATTGAATTTTCTTTGAGATATCCAAGTAAAGAATAGGTTGTTAACAATGTGGTTTCCATATCAGTTTATATTATATTTTTATTTTTCCACTTATTAATTTTGGCAATAAAGCATCTCGAACAATAGATAGTTTTCTCGACTCAGATGCATTATTTAGTATGTGAGTTATTATATTTTCGGTCTGTCTACAAAAATCTTGTATTACTTTATTTTGAATGGTTGGAATTGAAATATTCTCAATATCATTGCGATTTATTCCTGGAATAGCAGCTTTACTTCCTTGTGCATTAAGATACCGCATAATTTTTTCTTGTTGAAAATAGAAGTACGCAAAGAAATTATAACCTTTGTTCATAAAGTCTAATAAAAAGACATGTTCATTTAATGCCATTTTATTATATGGGAAACCATTACCAAAAATAGAAAAATTCGGTATAAAGTATCCTGGTTTTCCTCCATCTTTATATATCAATAGTTCATAGCCATTAACAAATCCTTTTTTCAATGTTGTTGCAAATTCCTCAGTAATATATTTAGTTTTAGAATAGTCGTAATAACCTAGACCTTTAATATTCTCTGCACCAATACTAGGTATCCCACTTGTTATAGACGCCACTCCACCTTTTGGTCGTTTTCCAGTCTCAATTACATGTGGTATATTAGCAATTAGGTCATATTCTAACTCACAAGACATTATCTCATCAAACAATGCTTGGGCTTGTTGTTCGAGGTTGGCGTTGATACGGCGATTTAATTCGATTTTATCATCTATCACACTCAATATATCCGCTATGCGCTTCTGCTCCGCAAGAGGAGGAAGGGAGATTTCATAACCGCCAATTGAATTTGCGCTAATATTCGGTTGAGCTGTTTCGCTATCAATATGATTTAATATATACTTGTTGAATTTTTCAACACTCAACAAATAGTACAAATAGGATTTATCTATAATTAAAGGATTTGGTCTAAATGTTAAAACTCGCTGATTTATATATGCCTTTGTATCATTAGTGACTCTACCTATTTTACCTATAGTTGCACCTGTCATGGCTAAAACAAAATCACCTTTTGAAACAATATATTTCTTTAGTTTGTTAGTATCATATGTAGATAAATCAACTCCCATCAATTCTTTTTTTACAATTGGGGGTTGAATGTCTGCGATTTTAATCACTTGATTTGCATAGTTGCCAAAATGATTACTCTTGAATGCAAATCCAGCAACTAAATCGCAAATCTCTCCAAGTCTATATGTCTTCCATTTATTCATCTTAACCAATAATTCCTGATTGTTTCCCTTCAATAGTGATTTGATTTATAGCATGCTCACAAGAAGCTATAACTCTTTTTAATTGTTGTTGGTGTTCTTGAAGATACTTTTGTTCTTTTTTTAATGGAGATAATCTTGCCTCTCTGTTGTCAAAATTATATGAAGAAGGATAAACACTTGACCTTTCTTGCTCAACTTCATAAATTTTTCGATTGACTTCACATAGCCGACTATTGGATTTATACAAGTCCAAGCGAAATTGTTCTATAGCCAATGATAATGAAGTTCTTGTTAATCGGTTAGTTTCTGCTGCTTGTCGACGTGCTTCTGCGGAAATTCTCTCAATAGCCCGTCTATTGTCTCTGCCATTGACATAAGTAGTAATTACTGCAATAACAACAGCAATAATCGGACTTAAAATTGTTGCCCATTGGGCAATATATAGATATATAGATGCGTCCATAGAATAGTACTTAATGTTCAACACAAGTTACTGTTACAGAATCCCTTTCTTGATTAAGAATGATTGAATAGCCATATTGATATTGATAGCGATACCAATCACTCACCATAGCTTTTAGTTTTTCAATATCTTCACGATTATCTGAGTTCCACCATGTTTTAAATTCAATGATCAAAAGGTTTGAGTCATTAGTTCCTCGCTTATGTAAAATAAAATCTGGATAAACTAAAGTACCATCTATGTTTTTCATTCCGTAACCATCACGATTATATTCACAATCTACATTGTATTCCGCAATGGCAGTATCCTTCATGTTGTTTCTAAAGTAGTGTGCGAACAGACCTGTTAAATCTCGTTCTGCGACCTTACGCTTAAGCAAATCCTGATCGTTTTGATATAAATCATCTAACGATTTCTTTATTAATTTTTCTAATAGTTCTTTCATATCTTACAATTTATACCCAATACTTTCTAATTGCTTTTTGATTTCTGCTTCGAGGGTGTGAGATTGCTCGAAGAGGGAGGCGAGTTCGGTGGTGAGGCGAGTCATTTTCTCCTCAAAAGGTTCGGCATCTTGCTCCTGCTCTGCTATACCGACATAGCGACCTGGCGTGAGGATGTAATCTTGCTCGGCAATATCCTTGATATTCTTCACGGCGCAGAAACCCTTTTCATCCACAAGCGTGCCTGCGGCATAAGACTGATAGGTCTGGGCAATGCGCATGATGTCCTCCTCGGTCAGTTCGCGGAGCTTGCGCGTAACCATAGTACCCATCTCGCGCGCGTCAATAAAAAGCGTTTTGCCCTGCTGCTGTTTGTGGCGGTTGAAGAACCAGATTGACACAGGAATACCTGTGGTATAGAACAGCTGCGAAGGCATAGCAATGATACAGTCCACCAAGTCGGCTTCTACCAGTCGTTGGCGTATATCGCCCTCGCCACCAGTCTGGCTGGAGAGTGAGCCATTAGCCAGCACCACGCCTGCACGACCCGAAGGGGCGAGGTGGTGGATGATATGCTGAATCCATGCGAAGTTGGCATTGCCATCAGGGGGCGTGCCATACTTCCAACGCACATCGCCTGTCAAACGGTTACCGCCCCAATCGCTGAGGTTGAAAGGAGGGTTAGCCATTACAAAGTCGGCTTTCAGCGTAGGGTGTTGGTCATCGAAGAAAGTGTCGGCATTGAACTTACCGAGGTCTGCCTCAATGCCACGGATAGCGAGGTTCATCTGCGCCATCTTCCATGTGGTAGGGTTGCTATCTTGACCAAAAACAGAGATATCGTTGATATTGCCTTGGTGGCGTTGGATGAACTTAGCCGACTGCACAAACATACCGCCAGAGCCACAAGCAGGGTCATAGACACGACCGTGGTAGGGCTGCAACACCTCTACCAATGTGCGAACAATACATGCAGGCGTGTAGAACTCGCCCGCGAGTTTGCCTTCTGCCTCGGCGAACTTAGAGAGGCAGTACTCGTAGGTACGACCTAAGATGTCTTTGGTGTCACCCTGCTCGCGCATTTGGATATTGGTGAAGAGGTCCACCACATCGCCCAAACGGCGTTTGTCCAACTCTGGGCGTGCGAAGTTCTTGGGCAAGATACCCTTGAGGCGAAGGTTCTCCTTTTCGATTTGGCGCATGGCGTTGTCGATGACCATACCAATCTCGCTGCTGTGCGCTGCCTCGGCAATAACCGACCAACGCGCGTCTTGTGGCACGTAGAAGATGTTTTCGGAGGTGTATTCATCCTTATCCTCTTCAAAACCCTCGCCTTCAGCAAGCAGTTCGTTGTATTTCGCCTCGAAACGGTCGGACAGGTACTTGAGGAAAATCAAGCCCAGCACCACCGATTTGTATTCCGATGCATCCAGATTGCCACGCAAGAGGTCGGCTGCTTTCCAAATCTCTTTCTCAAATCCTATATCCGCAGTATTGATGTTTGCCATAGTATGTTATGCTTTTTTATATTTGGCGCAAAGTTACGGAATTTTTAGGAGATATGCAAGAAAATGGCGATTTTTTCGCCATTTTCTGTTTAGAGGACGCGGCGGAGCGCACTAAACGGAAGTGCTCGGAGATGATGCGGAATTTCTCAGATAGACTCGGATTAGTATAAGAGAGAAAAAGAAGGGCAATCTTAACAAAAAGCACTTTTTTCAGTTTCGGAGTTCTTTGGTCGTTCCTTGGTTCTTCCTTGGTTTCTCCTTGGTCTTTTACCCGATGGAAATAGAGAAGGTACAAAGGTGGGAAATCTTAACAAAACGCCACTTGTGCATGAAACACAAATGGCGTTTTAGTGGTATTTTGAGAAGTTAATGACTTTAGGGCAGTAAGGACCTGATAGTCGTTAGGGATTTTAAAGCCAAAATTAAATTCTCTCTAATACGGTTTGTACGAGCTGTTTGATACGAGGTTTGTAGTCGGTGTTAGCAGCTTCGACTTTGCGTTGGGCAATGACGCAGCAGACGGTCATGGCCTTGTGTCCCATCAGCAAGCTTAGGCCTGCGATAGCACTGCCTTCCATCTCGTAGTTGGTGATGCGTTGTCCCTCATAGCGAAAGTCGGTGATACGTTCGTTGATGTCCTTCACTGCCAAGTCGCAACGCAACACGCGACCTTGAGGGCCATAGAAACCGTTGGCAGCGATGGTGCAACCACGCATCATATCATCGCCTGCGATGCGGTTGACCAATTCAGGATTAGCAGCCACTACGTATGGGCGAGCCGCTTTGGCAGGATAGTGGATGAAGTCCACGAGTGCATCCTCAAAACCGAGGTCGGCAATCTCATCACGGCCTTCGTAGAAAGCCAAGACACCGTCCCAACCGATGGATTTCTCGCTCACGAGGAATGTACCGAGAGGGATGTCCTCTTGCATACCTCCGCACGTGCCGATGCGCACAATCTCAAGTGTGCGGTGCTCGTCTTTCTCGGTGCGAGTGGCGAAGTCGATGTTGGCGAGAGCGTCCAATTCGTTGAGCACAATATCGCAGTTGTCGGTGCCGATACCCGTAGAGATACAGGAGATGCGTTTGCCGTGGTATTTGCCTGTAATGGTATGAAACTCACGGCTTTGGATATCGCACTCGATACTGCCTTCGTCGAAGAAGGAAGCCACCATATTCACGCGACCTTGGTCGCCGACTAATATCACTTTATCCGCCAGATGTTCGGGGCGAATGTGGAGGTGGAATATACTGCCGTCCTCATTGATAATGAGTTGGCTAGCAGGAAATGTCTTTTTCATGCGTTTAGGAGTTTTTAGATCGCTCGCTACGCTAGCTTGTAGATCGGGCAGAGCCCTGTAGATCGCTGCGCTGTAGCGGTCGCTGAGCGGTCGGGTTAATGATTAGGCTTGACCGCCGCCGAAGGACATAGGGATAGTGCTTCCAGGGGCGGGGGTGCCGTTGATCTTGATGGTACCAAATTGCTTCTCGTATTTAGCTACGTTCTCTTGCAGCGCAAAAAGCAGTTTTTTGGTATTCTCTGGTGTCATGATGATGCGTGATTGCACGTTTGCGCTCTTCTGACCAGGCATCATGCGCACGAAATCCACTACAAACTCCGATGAGGAGTGTGCTACGATAGCGAGGTTAGAATAATTACCTTCAGCCACTTCGGGCGAAAGGTTGATGTTGAGTTTTTGTTCTTCCATAGTTTTATAATATTTTAGATGTTAGACCACGTTGTTGTTAGATATTAGACCGCTACGCTGTTGGATATTGAATTACCAGTATATTGGTTGTTTGCGAAAGGATTGTGTACAAAGCATATATAGGTTGATAATTGGTAATGCAATATCGTAGCATATAATCTCTAAACCATGACGCTGTAATCCCAATCGCCTTGCCGATAAATTCATCACCAGCAATTGTATAATCAAACGGATGACAAACAATAGTAGTGCAGCACATCCCATTAAACCATCGCCAAATGCTAACAACAAAATCAGCAATAGATACATCATTCCTCTAGTCATAGGCTCTACTACTAAACGCAGTTTGCTATTGATGTTGTAATGAGGCGAAACCGACAAATGACGACGTTTTTGATGCAGCCAATCTCTCCATGTTGTCTTAGGAATCGACCAAACGACACTTTCTTTGCTACAAACAATCGACGTATTATCCTTGTTTGCCACTTTGTTTACAAACAAATCATCATCACCAGCTCGCTCTCCTAATAAGCCCTGAAAGCCGTTGTTATTGAAAAACGTGTCGCGTCGATATGCTAAATTGCGCCCTACTCCCATATACGGATAACCCGCTCGTGCCATACCTAAATACTGCAAACCAGTAAAGAGAGTATCATAGCAAATCAAACCATTTAAGAGTCCTTCTTTTTCAAAATAAGCACTAAATCCAAGGACCACTTCGGTTTTACCATTAGTAAAACCGCTTGCCATCTCTCTTAACCAATAACGTGACTCTGGACGACAATCAGCATCTGTTAGTACTAAACATTCATTATGTGCCGCCTTTGCACCTATCGTCAATGCAAGTTTCTTGCTACTGATTACGCGTGCCTCGCGAGGAACAAATGTGCGATAAAAATTAGTATATTGGCGAGCGTATTGCTCTAAAATCATTGTTGTTTGGTCTTCTGAGCCATCATCCACCACAATCACTTCGAAGCAGGGGTAATCTTGGTTGAGCAATGTATGGAGGTAATCGCGCAGGTTGTCCCGCTCATTGCGAGCACATACTATTACGCTTATCGTGGGCAGAATAGGGATTGCCTCGTTGCTATGGAGTTGCTTGCGCGTATCGAGTTGCTCCCACAATACACCTGCCATATAACGAAGGTAATGATATAGTTGATGTGCAACCATCAACAACATCGCTAATAGCAAGCAACTATCTAATTGCCAATTGCTTAGTTGCAACCAAAAGTCTAAGAGCACCGAGCGCACTAGTTGATATCCTTCGGTTTACTTTGTGAATAGTTTGGTGATCTTCTTGTTGTCAATTGTAAGCAGAGCGTTATAAGCCATATGTGCAACTTCTTGACAACCAGATTCGTTTAACAAGTATTCACCTGCAGGACGCTCTGTGGTATTCAAGTTAACGTAGTGTGCTTGCACGCCTTCTTCGCCTAGACCTTCTATCCAAGTGCGTGATAATGCTTCTAAGTCAATCACGGGCACATCTTGGCTAACTGCCACTCGGCGAACAGCCTCAGCGTAACCTCCTAAACGATTCACTAAAACACCCTCTTTGTAGTAAGGATGAGCCAATGGTGTACAAAGAACAACTATCATTTTCTTTGCCTTAGCAGCAAGTATCAAATCTACAAGATCTTGCGTGAAGGCTTCTAATGAACTGTATGCTTCAACATTTGTTTCGTTTAAATCGTTTTGACCCAATTGAACGATCAAAAGGTCTTTCTTTGCCTTATCAACAATCACACTATCCAAACCACCCATCGTATCCAACACTTTCACACTTAAGCCTGCTTGAGACAAATTCTTTACCTCCAAAGCACTGCCCACTCGTTCTGCAAAGGCTTTTCCCCAGCCTTCCATTGTACCATCACCGAGCAACCAAATTTTAGGTTGGGCTGCCATAATCGCCATGCTGCCAAATAGCGCAAACATTAGCGTAAAAATTGCTTTCTTCATATCTAAAATGATTTTATAATTATATACTTGATTTATTTGTCAACCGACAATTTGCTCCCTAGTGAGCACAATTTAAAGCGCAAAGTTACAACAAAAAATGCACATACGCAAGAAATTAGGCATTTTTTTTTAAAAAGATAGATTTTATCTGTCCTTATACCTTCTTTGACTTGTAGAAGAATTACCCCATTGTGAGATATCGTAAATGTGTTAGAGATAATTAGCAGTTAGTTGAATGGTTTTGCGCAAAAAAATCAAAATCATCTTGCGTATGTGCATTTTTTGTTGTACCTTTGCCCTCGCAAATTAGGTATGATATTGCATATACACCAGTGATTTACTCAAAAAATATAGTACAATGAAGAATAAATTTACTCTCATTTTTGCCCTCTTGTGCTCTATACAGATGATGGCAGCCAATCTAGTCGTTCTGACCACAGATGGGGCACAACAACTACATGACATCGCTCTTATTGGTAAATGGGTGTTTACTGATAAAGAGTTACAATTGCTAGATCAGTCAGGAAATCTTCTCGCTTCAGAGCAAATAGCGCATATCCGCACGATTACTTTTGCTGCCTCAGCGACTGCGATTGAGAACATAGAAAGCGATACTATTATGGTATATCCGAATCCCACACAAGATGTGCTTTTTGTGAAAGGCATTGATGAACAAACTTTACGGGTATATGACCTGCAAGGCCGTTTGCTACAGGAGGAGAGAGGGAAGCAAATAACAGTATCTAATTTATCTACAGGTACTTATTTGCTACAAATAGGCATACAAGTGGTTCGATTTATCAAGCAATAATAACCATCCTACCAATATTCATCAATGAATACTCTTGGTGAAAAGTTTTCTTTTACCTCTTTCGGAGAGTCACACGGCAAGGCGATTGGCGGTGTGCTGGATGGCGTGCCTGCGGGTGTGCGTATTGACATGGATATGATTCACGAGGCGCTGGATAAGCGGGCGGGAAGAGTGAAGGTTAAAGGCGCAGTATCTCCTCGTGCGTTGCGCGAGGGAGATGAAGTAGAGTGGCTGAGCGGAGTGATGGATGGCGTGACATTGGGTACGCCAATCGCGTTTATCATTCGCAATAAAGATGCTCGTCCAGAAGATTACGAATGGCTAAAACACTCCTATCGCATTGGGCATGCGGACCGTACCTACCAAGAGAAATATGGTATTCGTGACCACCGAGGCGGCGGTAGAGCTTCGGCACGAGAGACTGCTTCACGAGTGGTGGCAGGTAGCGTGGCGCAGCAATTGTTGAAAGCGAAGGGGGTAGATATAAAGGCTAAGTTGGTGCAAGTGGGTGAAGAGAAGAATCCAGAGCGATTTGATGAGTATATCGCTGTTATTCAGCGTGATGGAGATAGTATAGGTGGAATAGTAGAGTGTGTGATTACGGGTTTACCAATTGGAGTTGGCGAGCCGATTTTTGATAAGCTCCAAAGTCATTTGGCATTTGCCATGATGAGCATCAATGGCTGCAAAGGCTTTGAGTATGGCTCTGGGTTTGAGAGCGTTGGGTTGAAAGGAAGTGAGATGTATCTCTCAGATAACCATACTCTTATCTCAGGCGGAATAGCAGGAGGCATATCCGATGGTACACCAGTGGTATTCCGTTGTGTCTTCAAACCAACTGCTTCCAATCGCAAGACATTTGAGGCAATAAGGCGAGAAGGCGATGAGGCGAAAGGCAAGAGTATAGGTCGTCATGATGCGTGTATCGCTGTGCGGGCTGTGGCAGTGGTAGAAGCGATGGCAGCCCTTGTGCTACAAGATTTCTTAAGCAAATAACAGGACCTTTCATAAAATAAATACGCCTTGCACAAGGTAGTGCAAGGCGTATTTATTTGACATTTTTTGCTAAAACTACTTATTCGCCACGGACGCTCTAAGAATTTCTTCAACAAAATCAGGAAGTAAAGTATAGTCATAACAGCTATGCTCGTATTTAACAGGAGATGAACTGCTACTACTATAACCTAAATGGTGCATATAATTATCCACATCCGACAAGAACGTTTGATACTGTTCTGGTACGGTATATATGGTGTCTAATAGACCAATTTTAAGTACTGGATCAAACAAACTAAATGTCCAATTCATACCCGTACAACCAACAAATTTTCCGTCTTTAACTTCAACATGACACAAGTATGTTCTTTGCAAAGGAACCAAATGTACAGAATCTCTATCGTTGTAGAGGGTAATTGGTACATTCACATGACTGGTAATAAACGCTACTGACTCTGGTTCGCGAATACACGATGTGCAACTTACTACGATTGCTAACATGAGCAATGAAAAATGAATTTTCTTCATAACTTAATGATTTTAAAGGATTGTTGTTTGTTTGCAAAAGTAGTAAGTTTTATCCCATAGGCAATACGTGTTTTTAAGAATTCGACAGCAAAGGTAGTGATTTTCTTTGGTTTATGCAAATAAAAGAGTAAAAAATATTTAATTTTTCTCTTGAACTTCCAATATAGTGTTAAAAACACTATAATTCTCTATACTTACCACGATGGGCATTTTGCTTTTGCGGGTGATGATGCAGACATCCATAGGGTCGGTGATTAAAGACAAATGTTTGCCACATTCTTTGCAAGTAAACAATCCAAGGTTGCCGAAGAAGCCACCTGCTCCTGCAATACGGCTGGACTGGATGCCATGTGGATAATGCTCAACCTTCACGATCTCATCGGCAGGAATGTTGATTTTCCAAGCAAGAAGGTGTATGTTGATTTCCTCTGTTGTTACCGTTAGTTTGCGTGGAATAATAACCATGCAACTCAGTAAGGCAATGGCAACAATTACGAAGGTGACCAATAGCATCACTTGCTTGGTTGTGTACCATTGATAAGCCATATAAATCATTGCAACTATGATGATTATCAAGGCAAGCAGAGTAATCCACTTAATAGGATGAGATAAAGGAAGGAAATGGGTTGTTTTCATAAGGCAGATAATTTAGAGTTTGTATTGTCGTTGTATAAATATGCAATAACATCGTTTTGCAGGTGTTGGTACAAATCGGCAGAAGATACACCTAATTTGTGAGCAATTCGCTGTTTGTAGTTGCGGATGCTCTTTTCGGAGTAGCAGATATGTTGTGCTATCTCATCTAAGGTTAGGTGAGGATAAACGAGGAGATAGGTGCAGAATTGCACCTCGCGTTCTGCCAATTGTGTACGACTTTCGAATGATGTTATCCAATTATTGAGTTGAGCGTCAATGTCTTGGAGCATGGAGTGATAGTTTGTCCAAGTTTTCTCTGGAGCGGGGTGCTGTGTACGGATAGTCGCTAGGCGTTTGTCTATTTCGTAGAGGTGTTGTTGTCTGAGGAGTGCAGCTTCTTGCTCAGCCATGCGCTGAGATAGTTCATCAATCTTTTGATGGGCAGCCTGCAAACGAATGAAATTTTGTTTGCGATATGAGAAAGCAGCGATACAGATAATCGCCACGCCCAATAGCATGATGAGCAAGTCTATTATTTCCCCTATTGATATGTTAAGCACTTGCATTTCCATTTCGTTTGCAAAGGTAGTACTTTTTTGGCAAATAAGCAAGACTTATGTGCATTTGTACACGCGTTAGAGGTGAGTGTGCGTGAAAATCAGCGGATTAGACGGCGGATTGTACACAGAGGGATGAGGAAAATATGCTTCTTATGGGTACATAATGACAAAAGAGAGTGTATTAGATGACACACCCTCTCGTGATGAAAAACAAGTCCTACTTTATCAAATTGACATCTTGATAAGAGGTTTATTATTGCAACTTAAACGAAATTGGCAAAGCGAATTGTACGCGGACAGAATCACCATTTTGCATACCCGCAGTCCATTTGGGCATATTCAATACCACCCGCAGTGCTTCTACATCTAACAACTGATAACCACTACTTTGTAGTATCTTCGCTTCGTTAATAGAACCATCTTTTTCTACGATAAATTGGCATACAGCAACTCCTTCCCAATGATTGTCTTGAGCCTTAGTGGGATATTGGATGTTTTCACCCAAATATTTCATTAACTCACCCATTCCGCCTGGAAATTCTGGCATTTGTTCTGCTACAGGCAATGCTTCTTCAAGTGGTTCTGTAGCGACTTCGTCTGTTTCTTCAGCCATGACAACTTCCTCTATTGGAGTAGTTTGTTGCTTCTCTGCCTGTTTCGTACAAGCCATACATGCGATGGCTGTAATCAAGAATAATGCTAACTTTTTCATAATTCTGTATTTAATTGGTTAATAACTATTTCAAATTCAGGAAGTTCGATAGCTGACCCAAAGTCTGTGTAACAAAATTCGGGCAACTCTACCACTTGTTTGATTGTCTTGGTTTTGTTTTCTTTAGTTTGTACCATCATCGGGTCATTGAAGTTGGTGTTGAGTTGTATGCCCAACCCTATGAGAATACCAACCATAGCGGCAGCAGGCGTTGTAATCCACAGAAGCGAGCGCTCCCGTTTTCTCGGATTGATGATTGGTCGTGTTTGTTTAGTTGTTTCGGCATATCTGTGCTTGCCGAACGCAGATAATTGTGATTCAAAATTACGCATAGTCTTCTAATTTTTTTCGTAGTTTGAGGATTAGTGTATGAAGGCGTGATTTTACAGTTCCATCGGGAATACTGAATATCGCTGCAATCTCTTTGATGGATAGTTCATCCGTGAAACGGAGATCAAATAGCAATTGTTCAGGAGCGGAGAGCTGATTCAATTCTTTGGTTAGTGCCTCAAATAGTCGCTCATTGTCTATTTGCAATGCGGTGTCGTCTTCTTGGGCTTCTTCTGCTGTAGCAACTACTTCTGCTGCATAAAGCGCTTGATAATCAATATCTCGGTAGGTGTTGCGCAGTAGGTTAAATGCGATTGTGAATAACCATGGGCGAAACTTCTGAGGGGATTGATATTGTGCACTTGCGTTCCAAAGTTGCAGAAAAAGGTCTTGGGTAAGGTCTTCTGTCAGTAGTTGATTTCCACCTGTTCTGCGGAAAAAGAAGTTTTGCATAGCAGGCATATAGCGTCGCCAAAGTTCATCGAATGCCTTTTCTTCTCGACATTGCACAAGTCGCATCAGTTCCTCATCTGAAATACTTTTATATGGTCGCCAGAAAGTAATCATTAGTTTGTTATAGTAATCATTTTCATTTGCTGTTCACAGATGCATACACATGAAAAGAGGAAAGGTTCATTTCTTGGAGCAAAATTACGATATTTTGTTGAATTGAGCAAGAGGAATCGCCTTTTGAGATGATTTTTTATTTAAACAGATAAGTCAACGGTTTTAGGAAAGTAGTCAACTGTTTTAGGAATGAAGACAACTTTTTCGGGAATCAAGTCAACCTTTTTAGGACTCAATCTTAAGAAAAGTGCTTTTTTAGTCATATGGTCTTCTTTCGGAGTTCCTTCGGTCGTCTCTCGGTTGTCGGTCGGTGGAATAGGGCAAGGTATAAGAGAGGGCAATCTTAATAAAAGTGATAGTGTAGGGCGTAGAGTGTAAGGTGTAAAGGCGGCGATTGTATCTTCATCCTCTGAGGAAGTGAAAGGAATTGTGCGCTTATTGTGCGTGTATTGTCCGTCTATTGTGCGTGAATAGTGCGTAATTGACAGCATAAAAAAGAAGGTGCGTCTAGTAGACACACCCTCTTGGAATATTTATTCTCTAAAGGATTAGAGTTGTGGACCAGCTGCAACGAGTGCCTTACCAGCCTCGTTAGTGGTGTACTTAGCGAAGTTCTTGATGAAACGGCTTGCCAAGTCCTTAGCCTTCTCTTCCCATTGAGCAGCGTCAGCATAAGTGTCGCGTGGGTCAAGGATTGCAGGATCAACACCTGGCAATGCAGTTGGAACCTCGAAATCGAAGAATGGGATCTTCTTGGTAGGAGCGTTCAAAATGTCACCACCGAGGATAGCATCGATGATACCGCGTGTATCCTTGATAGAGATACGCTTGCCAGTACCGTTCCAGCCAGTGTTAACGAGGTATGCCTTAGCACCAGATTTCTCCATGCGTTTTACGAGTTCCTCAGCATATTTAGTTGGGTGCAACTCCAAGAACGCTTGGCCGAAGCAAGCAGAGAAAGTAGGAGTTGGCTCAGTGATACCACGCTCAGTACCAGCGAGTTTAGCAGTAAAGCCACTGAGGAAGTAGTATTTGGTTTGCTCTGGAGTCAAGATGCTAACTGGAGGCAATACGCCGAATGCATCAGCAGAGAGGAAGATAACGTTCTTAGCTGCAGGACCAGCAGAGATTGGGCGAACGATCTTCTCGATGTGGTTGATTGGGTAGCTTACGCGGGTATTCTCAGTAACGCTCTTGTCGGTGAAGTCGATCTTGCCGTTCTCGTCCACAGTAACGTTCTCGAGGAGAGCGTTGCGCTTGATAGCAGCGTAGATGTCTGGCTCAGACTCTTTGTCGAGATTGATAACCTTAGCGTAGCAACCGCCCTCGAAGTTGAACACGCCGTTGTCATCCCATCCGTGCTCGTCATCACCGATGAGAAGACGCTTAGGATCGGTAGAAAGGGTGGTCTTACCTGTACCAGAAAGGCCGAAGAATACTGCGGTGTTCTCGCCGTTCATGTCGGTGTTAGCAGAGCAGTGCATAGAAGCGATACCTTGCAATGGCAAAAAGTAGTTCATCATAGAGAACATACCCTTCTTCATCTCACCACCGTACCATGTGTTGAGAATCACTTGCTCGCGGCTGGTAGTATTGAAAGCTACGCAAGTCTCAGAGTTCAAGCCGAGCTCTTTGTAGTTCTCTACTTTAGCCTTAGAAGCATTGTAAATCACGAAGTTAGGCTCGAAGTTCTCCAACTCCTCAGCAGATGGTTGGATAAACATATTGGTTACGAAGTGTGCTTGCCATGCCACCTCAACGATGAAGCGAACAGCAATACGAGTATCAGGGTTGGTACCGCAGAAAGCGTCCACAACAAACAAACGTTTGTTAGAGAGCTCTTTCAAAGCGATGTCTTTAACCACAGCCCAAGTTGCCTCAGACATAGGTTTGTTGTCGTTCTTGTAGTCCTCGCTTGTCCACCATACGTTGTCGTGACTTTGAGCGTCATCAACGATGAATTTGTCTTTTGGAGAACGGCCAGTGTAAACACCAGTCATCACGTTAACTGCGCCAAGCTCAGTCTCTTGGCCCTTGTCAAAGCCAGTTAATTCTGCTTTTGTCTCCTCTGCGAAGAGTACTTCGTAAGAAGGATTGTGTACGATCTCGGTTGTACCTACGATGCCGTACTGGGTCAAATCTAATTGTTTCATTGTTTAATTAAAAAGATTATTTTGTTGTTTTTTTACTTATTTCATTGCAAATTTTGTGCCAATTGCCCATTGACGCAAATTTTATCGGGTACAAAATTACTGCTATTTTTTGAAATTACCAAATTTTTTACCAAAATACCCATATTTTGCATAATTGACTTTGCAAAATTTTGAAAAACATGCTATAAAACATATTTTTTTGTCAAAATATTTGGTGGGTATGTAAAAAAGCAGTACTTTTGCACCGTGTTTTTCATGGTATTAGATTTAAGGTTAAGTAAAGATTGGGTTGTCGGGATGACAATCCTTCTTTTTATATATATATATTCTTTCCTCTAAACTTTAACCTTTCGCCTTTAACCTCTAAAAATTTGCATGTTTGCAATTTTTTCACTACCTTTGCCCCTTGAATGGGAGACCGCTACGAAAAATCAGATTTGCAAGCCGCTCTAAAGGTGCTTCGTGAAGGTGGAGTAATACTCTACCCTACTGACACTATATGGGGTATCGGTTGTGATGCTACAAATGCTGACGCCGTAGCACGTATCTACGAAATAAAAAAACGAATAGACAGCAAGGCTATGTTAGTACTTCTGGATGGTGCAGGTAAACTGCAAGGATATATGGAAAAAGTGCCAGAGACAGCATGGATGCTCCTTGAAGCGACAGAAGGACAACGTCCTATGACAATCATCTACCCCAATGCTCGCAACCTTGCGAGCAATCTATTAGCAGAAGATGGCAGCATAGGCATTCGTATCACTTCCGAACCATTTACTAAGGCTCTTTGCGAGCAACTACACCGCCCTGTAGTCTCTACATCAGCTAACTTTAGTGGAGAACCTGCTGCAAGGACTTTTCAAGACATTATGCCTGAACTTATTGATGCTGTGGACTATGTATGTCATTTTCGCAGAAACGACACTACCATTCACCAACCCTCATCCATCATCAAGATTGATGAAAAAGAACGTATAACTATTATCCGTAAATAATAATATGACCTTTTGGAACAGACGCAAAAAACAACAATTACTATATATACTTGTTGACATCCTCTCTTCTTTGTTGGTTTGGGGTAGTTTCCTGATTTTTCGTTGGTTAGTATACGACGGCAGGGTATTTTCTGTTGACTCGGTACTCATTCCTATGTTCAATTTTTATACCCCTCTAATAGCATATCCTATAGGTTGTTTGATTATTTATTACCTCTCAGGATATTACCTTCGTCCGTTGCGCAAACCATATCTGCGCGAGTTACGCCGAACTTTCATTTCGGCACTGATTATTTCATTCGGTGCTTTCTTCATCTTTATTATTGATGATCCCGTCACACAATACGAACGCTATATTACGTCTCTTATTGTGTTGTTTGTTTTGCAATTCATAGGCAGTTATATCCCACGTTTGTTGGTCACTTATATCTCTCACAAGTTCGACCACGATGAACCGCGTATTTATACAATACACTCAATGAATGAGGTAGAGCAATTCGAACTTGCTCACCAATTAGAACCTTACGATGAAGTCATCTTGGATTTCAAATCGAAAAGCAAAGAAAACGATATTTACACGCTCATCAACCGACTTTATCCTTGCAATGTAGAAATTTCGGTGGTTCCTAGTCTCTATGACATGCTCACAGGTGCAGCGATGATTGATGATGTATCGGACCAACCACTTATTCGCATATCCGAACACAAGATGAGTGATACAGGATTATGTATTAAGCGTGCCTTTGATGTGATTGTTTCTGCTACGATGTTAATCCTTTTATCGCCAGTATATCTTATTCTGTCACTATTGGTTTGGTATTCCTCCGAGGGACCCGTTTTCTACAAACAAGAGCGCATCGGGTTACACGGATTACCCTTTAATATCATCAAATTTCGCACCATGTGTGTACATGCCGAAGAAGCAACACCTCAACTCAGCGCAGATGATGATCCTCGTATTACCAAAGTAGGAAAATGGATGCGCAAATACCGATTAGACGAACTCCCACAATTCTGGAATATATTGCGTGGTGAAATGTCCATTGTTGGTCCACGTCCTGAGCGTCGCTATTTTATCAATCAGATTGAAGAAAAAGCACCATACTACTGTATGATTTACAAAATCCGTCCAGGATTAACCAGTTGGGGACCTATTAAAGTAGGTTATACCGATACACTTGACAAGATGATTCGTCGCCTCAACTACGACATCGTATATATCGAAAATATGTCTATCAGACTAGACATCAAAATTATGTTTCACACTATAGGCGTCATCTTCAATGGCAAAGGAAAATAACACATACGATCAGGCAATCAAACGTATCGAACAGATCGTCACCGAATTAGAGCAAGCTGAAGCACTCAGCATGGACTCCTACCAAGCCAAGGCAAAAGAAGCAAAACAACTACTCGCCTTCTGCCAAAAACAACTCACGGATTGGGAAAATAAAATGAACGACGTTATCCTCGATTAAACATGCGCAACTCTGTCTTACGCATTCTCTTATGCGCACATCTATTCATATTTGCAATATCGCTTTGTGCTCAAAACACCGACTCTCGCTTTGATTGGTCGGCTTCTGCTGCAATCAATAGCAACTATATTTGGCGAGGATTATACTGCGGAGGATTGAGTTTACAAGCTGATGCCACCGTCAGTTATGCTGGCATATTTGCCAATATGTGGTGGAATGTGGGGGCTACAGATTGGACTTTCCAACATCTAAACCCCGAAGTTGACTTATCCATCGGCTTTAGTCGTTGGGGATTGAGCGTGTATTACATCCACATGTATTACTTTGATCATTACGCAGATGGTACACGCTCTCGTTTTTTCGATATGCACAACTACGTTCCTGGAGGAGGTGGAACAACAGGCGAATGGCGAATTGCCTATCGCATAAGCGACAAGATTCCTCTTTCTATGCTGCTCGCCACCCGCACTTTCGGACGCGATGGATATATTGACCAACAAGGCAACTTACGTCGAGCTTATTCTACTTATATCGAACTAGGATATGATTTTACTTGGGGAAAGAACTGGTTGTTAGCTACCCGATTGGGTATGACTCCTGCCAAGAGCCTTTATACAGCCTACCAAGGAAACTTTGCGATTTGTCATATCGGACTTAACTTACGGAAAACATGGAGTTTCTCAACATCATCCAAACTTAGTCCTAATCTTACCGCATTTGCCAACCTAATGCTCAATCCATACCAAGTAAATAAAAACAACCTTATCCTTCCTATAGAGCAAGCTGGAAATCAAAAACTTAACTTGAATATCGGTTGCCAAGTGGTACTATAAACATTAAACGGTTAAATATGGGAAAATTAAATGCTATATTGGTAGGACTCATCACTCCTACGCAAAACGAAGAACGTACAAAAGAATACTTAGATGAATTGGCTTTCCTTGCTGATACCAACAACACCAACTGCGTCAAGCGTTTCGTACAACGCCTTGATTACCCCAACACTTCTACGTATGTAGGCGAAGGTAAACTGCAAGAAATCAACGAATATATCCAACGATTTGCTGACACCGATGATTTCATTGACATGGTCATCTTTGATGATGAGTTATCTCCTCGCCAACTGCGTAATATAGAAAAGACGCTTAATGCGCATAATCAAAACGAGATTAAAGATAATCACAAACAACCCGTTCGCGTCATTGACCGAACAATTCTCATTCTTGAAATCTTCCTCCATCGCGCTCAAACATCCTACGCTAAAACACAAGTAGAGATGGCACACTTACAGTACATGTTGCCCCGTCTAACCCGCATGTGGTCGCACCTTGACCGCCAAAGAGGTGGTGGCACAACCAGTCGTGGTATGGGTGAAACGCAAATAGAAGCAGATAAACGAATTATCGGACAACGTATCGCCCTGCTACGCGAGGAACTTAAGAAGATTGACCGCCAAATGGCTACTCAACGTCAAAATCGCGGTAAGATGGTACGCGTTGCACTGGTTGGATATACCAATGTGGGAAAATCCACCATCATGAATCTCATTAGCAAATCCGAAGTATTTGCTGAGAACAAACTTTTTGCAACGCTCGACACTACTGTCCGCAAAGTCACAATAGAGAATCTTCCATTCCTACTCTCTGATACTGTAGGATTCATCCGCAAATTACCCCATCATTTGGTAGAATCTTTCAAGTCCACGTTAGATGAGGTGCGCGAGGCCGACCTTCTTATCCATGTAGTGGACATATCGCATCCTAATTTCGAAGAACAATACGAAGTCGTAGAGCAAACCATCAACGAATTACTAACAAAACAGACTGAAATACAAGAATCACAACCTTGGTCTAAGAAGCAAAAGACCAATCGAAAAATGGAGAAAACGGTCGCACAAATCCCTCGTATTGTGGTATTCAACAAGATTGATGCCTTCACATATACCCCAAAAGAAGAAGACGATCTCACTCCAATTAAACGAGAAAATATATCACTTGAGGAACTTCAACGCACTTGGATGGCTAAACTACATGATGATTGTATTTTCATTTCTGCGCGCCAAAAAACGAATATTGATGAACTCAAATCACTATTCTACGACCGCATCAAAGCCATTCATATCCAACGTTATCCATACAACGACTTTTTGTTTCAACATTACGAATGATGCAATGGTTAAAACACCACGAACTCTGTATATGAATACTTATAAAATCTTGGTTGTATACTATTCCTCAAGAAATAATACAATAAAACAAGCACTCAGACGAGTGCTTGTTTTATTGTATTACTTATGCCAATGATTATATCCTATTTCTTTGTGCTTAGCAAAAGATAAGAGACAATATCTTATTGTATAGTATCCAAAATCTTCAGCATCTTATTACCTAGTTCTGTTTTACGTGCAATATGCTCCAAGACGGCTTTGACAAAAGAATTCGATTCGAAATTACCCCTAACTTCCTCAAAATCCGCCTCCATCTGCTTGCGATCGCCATCTACACCAAAACCAGTTTGGCTATTCAAATCAAACTCTTTGCGAGCGTCATTGTAAACCATCTTATCCAAAGCAACAACAGCAGCCTGCCACTCGCATATCGTCGATCGAATCTGCTGTAACGTCACTTGCTCCACACTACATCCCCATACTTGCTCTAATCGCTGCAAAGCCCAAGTCCATTCGTAGGAATAATAGTTTGCATGCATGTCGTTCAAACGCGACTCGATGGTTTGAATGGTATGATTGCCTTGCTCTATCTCATTCAATAGTGTTGTTACCGCATGCTTAGGTGCAATCATACCTGCCAAATCTACCCAATCTCCCAATCCAATCTCGCTATCTGGACGCAATACGGCACGTACATCCTCCATCGTACGAAGCGTATGGTGCTCCAAACGACTGATCAGACTATTACCCAAGAACTTCTGAATACCAATCCGATATAACTCACGACCATGTCTTAGCGAAGAATTGCGAATTTTGCAGTTTTTATACCCATAAACATCTGTACTCTCGCCACTAATAGCACACAACTCGTCTAAAATTTTCGCACCACGCCACATTTTCTGGACCGTATATGGACTAAGAAGATTAAAATTAATTTGATCCAACTTGTGAGGGTCTTTTCGATTATCACGTTTAGGCCACTTCTGGGCATCACGAATTGTGCCTACGGTACGGAGGTTGGCACAAGGCACAAGATAACTATCTGCATTATTTTCTATGAGATACGAGAAGGGTAGATCCGAAGTGTCGGCATGGTGAGTATGACGACCCATCACGAGAGAAAAAGCACCAATCTTACTTGGCCATAGCAAGTAACTATCACTCGTTGTCTTGGCTCCACGTTCAGCAATACCTTGGTGAATAGGACCAAGTTTATACATATGGTTGGACTGGTTGCTGCCCGAACCTGCATTTAAAAACGAAAACATACCAGCAATCAGCAAGGTTGACTTGTGGTGCGTAACCGTATATGGCCCTGCGAAGATTGCACATGCTTCACCGTGCATTCCCTGACAGTTGCTAAAAAACAACGACTCGCTCGCCGAATAATGCTTGTCAAATACACAGCCCTGTCCTACAAAACACTTGTCTACCAACGTAGAATCGTCAATTTTAACACCTGAGCAAACGATGAAATCAGAACACTTGACACCACTACCCAAGCGGACTGGGGCATATAGATTGGAGTTGACAGAACCATTCTTGAGACGGCTGACACCAACCAACTCTGCATAATCACCGATCTTCACATTTTTGATACTACCGCAATTGATAATGCGAACATGATTACCAATCTCGCCCATCTCGGCAGTTTGACTATCCGCATAAGCATCAATCAGCAACTCCAATTGATGAATCATCATAGGACGATGTCGATACAACGTTAGAATATACGCAAGACTAGCCGATAGGTGGTCAAAAATAGGAATCTCTCGTCCTCCACCCTCATTCATCACAGGTACACGCACGCCATTGCCAAAAGCGGTGCGTCCATCTACGAGAATAGCGTTTACATTTTCTATACATGTATTATGACCTATACGATAGTTTGCTATGTAATTATGCACATTATATAGTCGCACATCATCGCCGACCTCACAGTTGTGCAGCGTGGCATGATAAATACCTGCATGTACCTTCAAACCACCAGGCAAGATAGTCTCGCTCATAAAAAGTCCCAAGCGATTATGTCCTGAGAAATGGGCATCTTGAATATATTGTGTGTCAAAATTCTCTGCTACCTCAATCACCTGCCAGTCAGTTGCCGTACAACCTTGGTTTTGCAACAATATAATCTCATTGGATGTTAAAAGTCTGTATCCCATCGTGATAATTATTATCTAATATTAATGCGCTTCTAACCAGTTAGTCCCTACTCCACAGTCAGCAATCAATGGCACAGTCAAATGTACCACATTCTGCATTTCGCCAACCACAATTTCGCGCACCCTATCCACCTCGTCCATCGGCACATTGAAGTTCAACTCATCATGCACCTGCATAATCATCTGCGCCTTCAGTCCCTCTGCCTTCAAACGGTGATGAATAGTGACCATTGCCATTTTAATAATATCCGCAGCTGTACCCTGAATAGGCGAATTAACAGCGTTGCGCTCAGCAAACGAACGTACCGTTGCATTATGCGACAAAATATCGGGAAGATAACGCTTGCGACCGAAAAGTGTCACAGCATACCCTTGCTCGCGAGCAAGTTGTTTTTGACGTTCGATATAATCTATCACGCCCGGGAATGCCGCAAAATAGCCATCAATGAGGGCTTTAGCTTCAGCGCGCGAGCAATCCAATTGCTGCGCCAAACCAAAGGCAGAAATACCATAGATGATACCAAAATTAGCAGTCTTAGCTTGACGACGTTGGTCTTTTGTCACCTGCTCAATAGGCACATTGAATATCTTAGCCGCTGTAGCCGCATGAATATCTTGCTCCGAACGGAATGCCTCCACCATATGAGGGTCTTGCGAGAAATGCGCCATCAATCGGAGTTCAATTTGCGAATAATCAGCAGAAAGGAACATACACCCATCATCGGGTATAACCGCCTGACGGATGAGTTGTCCACGTTCACTTCGAATAGGCAAGTTTTGTAGGTTAGGGTTAGAGGAAGATAGACGACCAGTTGCTGTAACCGTTTGATTGTAGGTAGTGTGAATCTTCCCCGTTTCGGGATTGATATAGGTGGGTAATGCCGAAATATAGGTAGAAATCAGTTTCTTAAGTTCGCGATAGGCAAGAATCATCCCCACTACAGGGTGCTTGGGCTTGAGTGCAAGCAACACTTCCTCCGAAGTGGAATACTGACCTGTCTTCGACTTTTTAGCCTTTGCATCCAATTTCAGTTGGTCAAAAAGCACCTCCCCCACCTGCTTGGGAGAATTGATATTAAAGGTCGTTTCCGCAGCAGTATATATCTGTTGCTCCAACACCTGCAACTCATCGTTGAGTTGAATCTCTGCCTGCTTGAGCATATCAACATCGATACGTACACCTGCCTGCTCCATTTCTCGAAGGATTGTCGAAAGCGGGAGTTCTACCTCTTGATAGAGATTCCAGAGAGAAGTATCTGCCTTCAGCATTTCCCATTGGATAGGTTGCAACGGATTATATGCCACTTCGGGATTAAGCAGATAACTTACCAAACGCCCCTCCAACGACTCTTGGGGGTCTTCATCAACCTTCTGTATCCCTTCAGTATCCTTTTGGAGCGGTAACGATGGTGTTATATCGGGTTCGATTGCTGCAAACAAGTCCAATGTAGCCTCTTGTGGCTTTGCTTTCTTAGTGGGTTTGGATGACACTTGACTATTTGCCACCAATGTTGGAGCTTGCTTGAGAAGCGAATTGAATTCCAACTCACGATAAAGCGGAGTAAGTTGTTCCCAATCACGCTCTTGATAAACAAGCGATTGTGCATCAAATTCGATGGGCACATCAGTCTTGATAGTAGCCAAGAAACGAGAGAAACGAATTTCCTCCACTTGTTCTTGTACTTTGCGCTGAAGAGCACCCTTCAGTTGATCCGTACTAGCCAGTAGATTATCAATCGAACCAAATTGCTGTAGAAGTTGGATAGCGGTCTTCTCCCCTACCCCTTTGCAACCGGGGATATTATCGCTACTATCACCCATTAAGCCCAATAAATCAATAACTTGCAATTGGTTTTGCAAGCCGTATTTCTCACACACCTCTTGGGGACCTAATTTTTCAAAACCTCCTGTATGGCGAGGACGATACATGAATACATGTTCAGTAACGAGTTGACCATAGTCCTTGTCTGGAGTAGCCATATACACTTCGAATCCCTCTTTTTCAGCCTTGTGCGCTATCGTACCTATCACATCATCCGCCTCATAACCAGCCACTTCCAAGACTGGCACATTCATTGCCTTCAAAATCTGTTTAATTCGAGGAACAGCCCAACGTATATCTTCTGGCGTTTCTTGACGTTGCGCCTTATATTGCTCAAAAGCTTCATGGCGAAAAGTTGGACCAGAAGGATCAAAAGCAACCGCAATATGGCTAGGTTTCAAACGTTTAAGCAAATCTTCAAAAGTAACTACAAAACCAAAGATAGCCGAGGTATTTTCCCCACGCGAGTTCATACGCGGTGCACGAATGAAAGCATAATAAGCGCGATATATCATCGCATATGCATCAATGAGAAGGAGAGTTTTCATGATTACCAATTTATTGGCGTTTGTCCGTGTTGTTGCAGATAATTATTGGCTTGGGAGAAATGTCCACAACCAATGAAGCCGCGATATGCACTCAACGGACTTGGGTGAACAGCAGTTAGCACCAAGTGACGTCTTCGATCTATAAATTGTCCTTTACGCTGTGCATAACTTCCCCAAAGCATAAAAACGATATTTTCACGCTGACTATTCAGTGCTTGTATCGCAGCATCGGTAAGTTCTTCCCACCCTTTACCTTGGTGACTACCTGCGCGATGCGCCTCTACTGTCAGTGTTGCATTCAGCAGCAGCACCCCTTGTTCTGCCCAATGGGTAAGATTACCCGAAGTTGGGATAGGCTTACCTAAATCACGGTTAAGTTCCTTATATATATTCTCCAATGAAGGAGGAATACGCACTCCATCCTGTACTGAAAAACACAAACCATGCGCTTGATTAACATCATGGTATGGATCTTGACCAATAATCACCACACGCACTTTGTCAAAGGGACAAAGGTCAAAGGCACGGAAGATTTGCCCTGCTGGAGGAAAACATTGCGTAGTACGATAAGCATGGCGCACAAAATCAGTCAGCAACTCGAAGTAGGGTTTATCAAATTCGGGTTGTAAGACTTGTCGCCAGCTCTCGTCAATACGCACGTTCATATCGCTATGCGGCATGCCGCAGTAATTATAAAAATTCTAAAGGTTTGTAAGAGTTTTCAAAGTTAATCCATCAGGACAAGCATGGCGTCACCATAATCACCAAAACGATATCCTGTTTTGACAGCTTCGTGATATGCTTTCATCACCACATCTACACCACCGAAAGTGGCAACCATAATCAGTTGGGTAGAAAGTGGCATATAGAAATTCACGAAGAATGCATTCGCCACCGTGAAATCGTATGGAGGATAGATAAACTTATTAGTCCAACCCTCGTATGCTTTAATCTGTCCATTGGTACCCACCACATGTTCCAACGCACGCATTACCTCCGTGCCGATAGCACATATCCGACGATTGTTTTGCTGAGCTTTATTTACCGCATTGACCACGTTTTGAGGTATTGAAATCTGTTCACTATCTACTTTATGCTTTGATAAATCCTCAACATCCACCGACTTAAAGTTACCCAAACCTACATGAGAAGTTAGCGTATAAGTTTCTACACCGCGGATTTCAAGACGTTTGAGAAGATTCTTGGAAAAGTGCATACCCGCTGCAGGCGCAGCCACAGCACCTATCTTGTCAGCAAATACAGTTTGATAGCGCTCGTTATCCATTTCATTCACTGGCAAATCTTCAAAAACCGCTTCATATTGCTCTAAGGTTTCCTCTGTCATTGGACGACGAATATACTTAGGCAGCGGTGCGTTACCCATAGAGTAAAGGTGTTGCACAAACTCATCGCCCTCATAATCAGTCAAAAAACGCAATGTTCGTCCACGAGAAGTTGTATTATCAATTACTTCTGCAATAATAGTGGCATCCTCATCAAAAAACAACTTATTGCCAATACGAATTTTACGAGCAGGATCAACAAGTACATCCCAATAGCGATTTTCATGACTTAATTCTCGCAACAAAAACACTTCAATATTGGCAAGTGTTTTTTCTTTTTGAGCATATAATCGAGCTGGGAACACCTTGGTATCGTTAGCTATCAGAATATCATCTTCTTCAAAATATGATGCCAAATCGTTCATCATTTTATGCTCAATCTGACCCGTTTTTGCATGAAGAACAAGCAAGCGAGCTTCATCACGAAAACGACTTGGAAACTGAGCAATCTGCTCCTCTGGTAATTTGAATTTGAAGTTACTTAATTTCATTATCTATCAAATTAGTAAATTGTTCGAATGTCATGCAATCCTCCACGCTAATATCACCTACTCTTGTTCGGCGCAACGCAATCAAATGTGCGCCACTATTTAAGCGTTGACCAATATCTCGCGCCAAAGCACGAATATACGTCCCCTTTGAACAAACAATACGCAACACCAATTGCATTGCTGATTGATCAAAGTTCAAAATCTCAATCTCATCTATCACCAATAATTTGGCTTTCAGCTCCACCGCTTCCCCCTGACGTGCCAATTTATATGCTCGTTTGCCATCCACTTTAACCGCAGAGAACATCGGAGGCACCTGCCATTGCTCCCCCTCGAAAGTAGGGATTACCTCATCTATCAATGCACGTGTAATATGAGCGGTTGGATAGGTAGCGTCTATTTCTTTTTCTAAGTCAAAACTCGGAGTAGTTGCACCTAGTTGAAGAGTGGCCACATATTCTTTTTGATGTGCCTGAAGTTGATCAATCAATTTAGTTTTCTTACCAGTACAAACCACCACCACACCAGTAGCCAAAGGGTCAAGTGTACCAGAATGACCCACCTTCATTTTTTTTACACCCAGTTTTTTACACAACAACCAACGGGCTTTCCCAACCACATCAAAACTAGTCCAACGATATGGTTTATCAAAAGCTATTATCTCCCCCTCAACAAAGTCCATACACAATAGCAAAGATACCTGCACAGAGGCAATATATTGCAAAGTATATCAATTTCTGACGACGCACTATATCAATCATAAACTTGCACGCCAAGCAACCAGAGATGAATGCAGCCAAGAAACCTACTACCATTGGAACAAGTCCCAACGAACTAACTACTTCACCACTCAACATCTCCAACAACTCCAGAAATGCTTCTCCTAAAATAGGAATCAACACCATCAAAAAAGAAAACTTGGTAACACTCTCTTTCTTTACGCCACAAAGCAATCCTGTTGCTATAGTTGTTCCACTGCGGCTAAGACCTGGTAACACTGCCACTGCTTGCGCCAATCCGATAATTATCGCATCTTTATAGCCAACCTCATGCCCCATACCTGCACGACGTTTGCTGAGCCACTCGCTGATATAGAGCAAGCAAGCTGTTACACACAAGCAGATTCCTACCAGCAACAAACCACTACCAAAAAACGCTTCTACTTGCTCCTTAAAAAACATACCCACCACAAAAACAGGAATCATTGACACAAAAATCATTGCCACATAATTCTTATCTTCGTTCCACTTGAAAGTAGTGAATGTACCCTTAAATAATTGAGCAACCTCTTTCCAGAGGACAACTAATGTTGACAATACGGTAGCTGTATGTACTACAATTGCAAAAGTAAGATTTTCTTCTCCCGCAGTACCCAACAAAGCCTGACCAATCTCAAGATGACCAGACGAAGAAACAGGTAAAAATTCAGTTAGTCCCTGAATAATACCTAACAATAACGCTTCCCACCAACTCATTTTCTGCGAGGTTTATATAATATTGCTACTACCATTACAAGAAATCCAAACAAGGAAATCATTGGGCCTACTGTGATTCGACGAACAGAAAAAATATCAGGATTGTATTCAGTAGCACCACTTGGCTCTCCTGACATCAGTGCAAATCCAACAACAATCACAACCAAAGCAATTGCGATTAAAACAGCATTTAATTTAGGAATATTAAATTTCATACATCTTACTTGTTTTCATTCGTATGTATCGGTTTGTGGCTGCTAACGAAGCAAAGAAGGTGATAAACCATCCCACAAAAACGACAACACCTACTATAACTGCAATATTTTGTCCTGTTAAAGCAAACAATCTTATACCTAATCTGTCTGCACAATAATAATATGCTGCTCCCAGCATCAACAACGCTATACAAGCAGCCTCGATCCCCATCAACATATTTCTGCGAATGAAAGGCCATTTTATTACCCACGGTGTAGCCCCCACCAAACGCATCGTATTAATCAAGAAACGTTTGGAATAAACCTGCAACTGTATGGTATTACTAATCAGTACAAGAGCTATCACAAGTAATGCCAAAGCAATCACTAATAGCACCAACGATGCTTCTTGCAGATTATTGTCTAACTTCTTTACAATATCGGCTTGATAAATCACCTGATCCACATAGGGCAATGCCAACAAATTTTGCTCAATTGTAGATATACTATCAATCTGTGCATATTGCGCATGCAATTTTACCTCAAATGCGTCTGTTAGAGGATTATATCCCAAAAACTTTTGAGGATCTTCACCTAAATTATCAATATGCTCCTGCAAGGCTTCTTCACGAGAAATATACCGAGCAGTATAAGTATATGGCGCGACCTGCATCAGACGATCCAAACGTTGTACATCCGCTTGCGATGCAGTATCATTGAGAACTACCGTCAGCACCACACTTTCGCGAACATGGCGCACCAATTCATGCGCGGACATTAGTACCACGCTCTCCAATCCCACCAGAAACAACACCAACGATATAGAAATCGTTGTGGTAAAATACATATTGAAAAGACTTCGACGCTTCATTATATAGCAGAAAGGGCAGGTTTATCAACCTGCCCAACAATAATTCTTAATACTCCCAGAGATCTTGTTCTGCGCTGAGCAACTCCCATTCAATACGTTCTTGTTCTTTCTTTATTTCTTCAGGAGTAGTTGCATACTCAGGTATCAAACGATTATAGATATTGTTTGTACCTACTACATACGATGTATATAACTTCTGCGTGAAGAAATCATCAAAGGTCACACGTTTAGTATCATTCCCCTTAGGCATAACATATTGTTGTGCCATGTATGGGCGGAAAGAATCAAACGGAATCCAAAAAAGTATTTGTTTATACAATGCAGACATCACAGAAACATTTTCATTTTCAATGTTATCAGCATGCATCGGAGCTATCGACAAGATTTTGGAATACATCCTAGAATAGTGTTTGTCAAAGAACACCACTTCTTGAATCATATACTTCAACTGATTCTTTGCAAAACGAGGAAAAGCTCCTTCATAAAGTTCTACAGACTGTGTAGAATCCAATCGCAGAATGCGCTCATAAGCACGTGTCTCCTCATCTGCATCAAAATCTGTCAAATTTAACACATCCAACAGCGAAAACACTTCAGCTCCCACTCTCTTGGTATCTTCGTTGTAAAATGGTCTTAAATCACCATTTTCATCCTTCGCATATACAGGTAAACTATCGGCTATTGCAAGCAACATCACCTTCAACAACGAATTATAATTTGGATCATTAGTTTGTGGTGTATATAATTGATAATTTTGTTTAAAACGCATATCAATAATACGATATACCACTCGAGACCAAACAATATCATCGGAGCGATGAAAAACACTTACTAATGTATCTGCAGACTCAGACAATTCTTGGGTTTCCAAACGCATCAATCCCATTTCATCAAAAAATGAATTAATCTGGTGTTGAGCTTGGGCAGTAGATACACCCAAAAGTGCAACGATAATAAAAACTAATTTTTTCATAACAATATTTTTATAACTCTATAACAAGACTTTTCAACGATTGTTCTGCACCATCCTGTCCTTTTGCTTTAATGGACATAATAATGATAGTACTACCCAACTGCAATTTGCTAATCGCATCCAACGCACGCTTGTTGAACTGATTACCTTGCACTGATATAGAAGTTCCAGAAGGCAAACGCACTTGAAAACTTACAATTTCAAATTTAGCTTGTACCAAACCATCAGCACCATAAGAAGCAATGAACTTATTATTTGGATTTCTCAATTTGACGAACGATACTTTTCCTTCATCTATCAGCTCACCATCTACTTCAAAATATGCACTTGGTTTTGGCAAATCACGCACACGATATTCTTGCGCTCCCATTGCTAACATGGTACCATTCACATTCGCATATACCTCTATAGTCAATCTATCTGGAGTATTCTTAGGAGGATTGATAATCCACTGACCATCTGCTTGCTTAGTCACCTTAGCGTGAGAGCACTTTACTTCCAGCAAGTCCGAACTCACACCTGGCACAGAGATAGAGAATGGATTGGGATGGGTACGATAAATGATGTTTAACTCTGTATTTGAAATTGTAGCAGCAGGTTCGGTCACCATATAATCATCCTCAAATGCCAAATATTGCATCACACCTTGTGGATCCTTATAGCCAATCTGACCTTTTATCTTTTGCGGACCTACATTATTTGCAATCACCTCATATACACCATTGCTATTCAACTTCTGACCATTTACATAATATTCTAGTGCTTGTGTCGAGTCAATGGCAGCAAAAAGCACTTGCGCTGAATACTTTTGACCTTTCATCACATTCTTAGCAGAAGGAATAATGTGTGCGCTAAACTTATTCACACGTAAGTCACCCGCATCAGTTTGGGTCAGCAAATATCGTACTGCACGACCTTCACTGTGACGAATATCATTTTGCAACTTTGTCAACACGGAAATACAAGCACACATTGGCATTTCATGAAACATACTTTCCTCCCAAGTGATGGAATCTCCACTTGTATTCGTTCCACGAGGAGTATGGAAAGTTTGCATAAACTCTTTATCCAACGCAGGACTCTCGCCTGTGATATCTATCATAAAGTCACGATATGCATGTATTTTATCTTTCAGCTTCGCTGCATTTCCCTCTTCAATAGCATATTGCTGAGGAACATTCGTATCATCCTGCTTCTTTATCTCATGAAGCGTAGCATTTTTCTTCGCATCAGCACCATCTGCAATGGCAACCATTTCATCTTTGAAATTTTGCACATATTCATAAAAGGCATCCGAAGTTTGCTTTACCTGCATTGCTTTGTCATACCATGCTTGTGTCTTCTCAGCATTTTGACTAAGAGCAGCTTCAAACTGAGCATATGATTCAGCGTTACTTTCTACCGTCGCATTGATAGTAGCATGCAAACTATCGTCCACAGCTATATATCCATTCAATATGGCTGCACTGACGTTGAGTGCCAACATGGCAGTCAACACCAGGTACATCATACCAATCATCTTTTGTCTCGGGGTTTCCGGACAGTTCGTAGCTCCACCCATACTATATTAAATAAGGTATCACACGCGCGACTTTATGCCAACGCATTCAACATATTACCATATACTTTGTTCAAATCAGCTACTTGATTAGCCAATTGCTTTGCACCTGCAACATATGCTTCTTGACTCTTCAAAGCATTTCCTGCTGCATCAGTCATTTGCTTAACACTAGCAGTCAAAGTCTCTACTTGTGCAGTAGCACCCACCACTTTCTCGGTTTGTGCTTTATATGCTTCTACTTGCTTTTGCAGGGTTTGAAGCTGTAGCTCATATACAGCATTGAGACTTGTCAATTGCTTAGCAACACTCGCCACCTTAGCTTCATACTCCTTAGTGCCCTTTGCTACATTTTGCATATCTTCAGTTACTTGCGCATACACAGAACCGAGTGCATCACTTTTTTCACTAATCACCTTACCAGCACTCACGAATTGCTCTGCGGCATCAGATGCAGCGTCCAATTTGCTTGTCAGCTTGTTAGTTGCAGTTGCTACAGTACTCAACTCGCTCAACTGAACAGCTGTTTTTGCCAAGTCTGCAATACCACCCTTCAAAGACTCTAATTCTTTGTCTGTCAACGCAGGCACATTTGCTTTAGGCGCACCACCTTCGGATGCTCCACCTCCCATCAAGGTTGGTTTAGGACGTGCTTGCATTTCTGCCAACAATCCTGGCTCTGTACCATGTCCCAACAGTTGTGGGAACACTTCATGCCAATGGAATTCTGGGTGTGGTTTATCCAAACAACCAATCAAAAACAGCAGCGCCTCTGTACACATACCTGCAACCAACACCGTACCTGCTCCTCGCCAGTGCATAATCTTAAACAACGCTCCCACAATCACAACGGCTGCACCAATTGAGTACACCATGCCTACTACACGTTTACCTTGGTATGAACCATACCACTCCATAAAGCGAGCCCAGCCCCCTTTTTTATTTGTTTCATTCACCTTACTTGACATAACACTTTTCTCGTTATAAAAATATAAACTAATACTTAAATACAATCATTAATTACCAATATACGAACGAACACAGCGGAAACCTATATACGAACGGCTCTCATATTGATATTCATACGTACGAACACCACATTGCAGATAGTAGCTCACATCTTTCCAACTACCACCTTTGACTACCTTGCGTTTCAAAATATCAGGATCATCCTTACGTGCATTGTAGGTGTACTCTGGGTTCATATCATGTACTTTTGTATTTGCTACGCTCGAATATGCAGAAGCAGTCCATTCTGCCACATTACCAGCCATATCATACAATCCAAAATCATTTGGACTAAATTGCTTAATCGCCATTGTTGAAACACCCAAATCATCATAGTAAGAACCACGATAAGGTTTAAAGTTTGCCATAAAGCAACCTTCTGAATCACGAGCATATTTATCGCCCCATGGATACATAGCCATCTTACGACCACCACGAGCGGCATACTCCCACTCTGCCTCTGTTGGCAAACGATATGCATTGGTTGACAAACCACCCACGTTCTTCAGCAGATTTGTACGCCAATAGCAGAAAGCGTTTGCTTGCTCCCAAGTCACACCCACAACAGGATACTCGGCATAACCAGGCATACTGAAATAGCCATGCAACAATGGCTCATTATACGAATTTTGAAAATCTCTTGCCCATACCATCGTGTCTGGATATACGCAGATTATTCCATTGGTCATCGCATCTTTTGGCTCGCGCAAAGGACGCTCTATAGTCTTCGATTGAATGGCACCATTCTCCACCCAAAAAGTATCTACGCGAACCATAGATCCCTCTGGATAAGTTCCTGTTGTCACATCAAAACGATTCGCATTCTTCTTAATCTCATCAATATTCAACCAACTGTAGTTGTATCGGAGCATGGTTGTACGAAGCGCACCACGTCCATTGTCATAGAACATAGGAGCCAAAGCCTCTGCTGCAGGATCCTCTGGCACAAAACGATTTTCCCATGGAATTTTCTTCTTCCAGTTGATGCGCACAGGAGTTTCCTCCTCTTGCTCATATTCGCTTTGCAATGCATACTCACTCTCTTCGCCCTCTTCTTCAATGAGCAAAGTATATGCTATTGAATCGCGCACCCAATTCACGAACTGGCGATACTCGTTGTTTGTAATCTCGCTCTCATCCATCCAAAATGCGTGTACAGTCACCATCACATTGTTGTCGTCTTGACTAAATATCGCAGATTGCGAGTTTGAGCCCATCAAAAACGAGCCCTTACGCATAAATACCATGCCGTAAGGATGAGCTTCTTGGAAATGAGAACTCTTTGTCGCTCCCACCAATTCACCTGCAGGAGGATTACATCCTACCATACAGCATACTACAACTAAAATTGGCAATAATTTCAACAATTTCATATATGATTTATTTTTATGTTTTTACAAATATCTTACACTTTTATACTTGTTCGTTCGCTTTGGCTTCAGCACATTAAATCCGTATGCCAAATACAACTCATGCGAGCCATAACTCTCCTTCAACAAATTATTTGCAGGCAATTCGTAGGTATAGCCCAACTGCAATCCACTGATGATATCCACTCCCAGCAGCACATTCACACTTCCCGCTATTCTGTAGCCCAATCCAAAACGAAAGCGCTCTTTCACTTGAGCCAACATTGTCAAATTCAAATCCCAACCCCTAAAATCCGTCTGCAACATAGCACTCGGCATCAACATCCAATCCCTATTCTTCAACTGCCAATTATACCCACCAGCCACATACAACGTTCCTCTCACTCTCACCGAAGACTTGTCTGACCACTCCAGCGTTGGGTTTGTCACGTGACCATAACTCGCACCTGCCCACCAACTCGTCGCTGAATAGCAAACGCCTACTCCTAAATCAAATCCCATTCCCGAAGCCCCTTTCTCATTTCCTCCAGCCGCATTGGGCACTGCCTCATCACTCCCCACATGGTAATCATCATTACCATCGCCCAAATCCACGCTATCTACGGCAAAACTCAAGTTCAAAAAACCGAACTCAGCACCCACGCTCAAATACCCTTTCCCCAATCGCAACTTGTAAGCATAACCCGCATACAAACTTTGATTCGAGAACAAACCAAATCGGTCATTCACAAAGCGCACACCTGCGCCATGCATCGTTTTCCCAATCGTAAATGGCGAAGAAAACGAAAAATATGTCGTCATCGGAGCATCTTCTATCCCCGTAAAATCCATACGGTGACTACCATAAACCCGCATCAACTCACCATCTCCCACCGCAGCAGGGTTGTAGGTCGCCTGCATAAACATGTACTGCCCTATCAGCGGATCAAACTGCGCCTTCAGCACACCGACGCACACCAACCAACCAAAACAAAGAACAATACAGCGCTTCAACATATCGCCTTACTTCCTTTTCAACAAAGCATCAATACTCCTCTTCGTCAAAAAAGAAGTCCTCTTTTGTTGGATAATCAGGCCACAAATCTTCTATCGACTCATAAATCTCCTCATCATCCTCTATCTCTTGTAGGTTCTCTATCACCTCTAATGGAGCACCTGTACGCATAGCGTAATCCAACAACTCATCTTTTGTTGCTGGCCAAGGAGCATCCTCAATTTTCGTAGCTAATTCTAAAGTCCAATACATAACTCAAAGGTGCATACTATGCACTAAATTACAAAATAGGGCGCAAAAGTAGTAAAAAAATCCCATATATGCAAATTTTTTCACTTTTTTTCACTATTTTTCCCAAATTAATGGCTTTATCAACATTTCTTTGCCCACAAATCGAGATAAAACAAAGCAATAATCGCTCAATCTGTTCACAAAGCATATTTTCACATCTCCATCACATTCGCCACCCATTGCCACCATCAATCGCTCCAATCTGCGCGCTACTGTGCGGCACACATGACACAATGCCACCTGCTCATTTCCACCAGGCAACACGAACGCACGAAGAGGCTCCAACTCCGCGTCCATCTCATCTATCCAGTCCTCCAATCTACCCACATTCTCAGCCTTAAACTCCATGTCCGATCCTGCCAATACCGCACCCAAATCAAACAACCGATTTTGCACCCAACACAAATCCTTATCCAGTTTGTCAGCGCCACTTACTCCACTGTTTTTGAGCGAATTACGCAACAAACCGACAAAGCTATTCAACTCATCAGCTGTGCCATAGGCATCCAGTCGAATATCCGCTTTACTCACCCGCTCACCAGTGGCAAGCGAAGTCCTTCCTTTATCACCTGATTTCGTGTAAATTTTCATATGTTCATCTTGTAGTTTCTATGCCAATAATGCGGGTCAAAAAACACCATCCCCATTTGATACAAATCAATCGTGCTCGTCACTCGTTCATCCGCACAAATTGCCTTCCATGCGCGCTCCATTTCCTCATTGTAATGAATATCATCCAGTACAATCACACTTTTACCATGCACACGCGACGCGAGCGCGTTAAAATAGGTCAATGTCGCCTCATAAGTATGATTCGCATCAATAAATGCCACATCTATCTTCTGCAAACTGTCAACTGCCCCCTGTAAACTATCAATAGTCAACTCTCCCACGCGACATTCCACATTCTCCAAACCCAACTTATCCCAATTCGCCATCGCTATTTCTGCCACTGCGGGACACCCCTCATAACTCACAATCCTATTCCTGCTATCCATCGCAGCCATATATGCCGTAGTGATACCCAAACTTGTTCCCAGCTCCACAACAGTCAATCCCCCTCTCTCACCATTCCTTTCTCCGTTTTCTCCCAGCCAGCCCACCAATCGCGCCAACAACTGCGCATATTTCTTCTTCGCCAAACTTCCATTGGCTATATCACACACTTGCTTCTTTGTCTTGTAGCCTTGCCGCTTCTTCGCCTCTTTACCATTCCTTCCCCCGCTACCAAAATCCACAAACTCCACCTCACGCGTATCATGCAGCAACTCACTCCTCAAATCCTCTATCGCCTGCCACGCGTAATAGGCATTCTTATCGCTCATTACCATTCTCACCCACTCAAACAAATAGGGCGAATGCACACCATGCCCACCCGTATTTCGGGCAGTCAGTCGGTGCTTCAACCACGATAACACGCGATATAAATACACATTTTTCTTCATAAGGCGTGCAAAAGTACTATTTTTTTTTGATATATGCAAATTTTTCCGTACCTTTGCACCCAATATGGTACTCAACTACATTTGGATAGGGCTTATTCTCCTCGCGGTCATCATGGGCTGCGTACAGTTTTTTGCCTTTGGGCAAACGGATATCTTCTCTGAGATACTCAACTCCACTTTCGCTTCTGCCAAGAACGGTTTTGAGATTTCGTTAGGACTTACGGGCGTGCTTGCTCTGTGGATGGGCATTCTTAATATCGGTCAGCAGGGCGGAGTAGTCAACACCCTCTCACGTGGTGTCGCACCTTTCTTCCGTCGCATCTTCCCCGAGATACCCAACAACCACCCCGTCTATGGAACCATGTTCATGAATTTCGCCGCCAACATGCTCGGGCTCGACAATGCCGCCACACCTATGGGGCTCAAAGCCATGGGCGAACTTCAAACGCTCAACACAGATAAATCCAAGGCTTCCAATGCCATGATTATGTTCGTCGTACTTGGTGCCAGCGGACTGACCATCATCCCCACCACCATCATGGCATACCGCGCACAACTTGGTGCTGCCAACCCAGCAGACGTCTTTCTTCCACTCCTCATAGCCACCTATTTTGCGACCCTCGGCGGACTACTCGCCTGCTGTGCAGCGCAAAAAATCAAGATATGGGACAAAGTCGTGTTGAGTGTACTCTTCGCTCTTACCGCCCTCGTGGTATTGCTACTTGTCCTCGCACAACGCCTGCCCGAAGAAACACTCTCCACACTCTCTGCCCTCATCGCATCGGTCATTCTGCTCGGCGTCATCTGCTGGTTTATCATCCAAGCATCCATCCGCAAAGTCAATGTATATGAGGCATTTATCGACGGAGCTAAAGACGGTTTCAAGACGGCCATCGGCATTATCCCCTACCTTATCGCCATCCTCGTAGCGGTGGGTATGTTCCGCGCCAGCGGAGCTATGGGCTTGCTCGAACAAGGGCTCGCGCAACTCTTCGCTCTCGTGGACATCAACCCCGACCTCTCCGCAGCCGTACCTACTGCCATCATGAAGCCCCTCTCGGGCAGTGGCGCACGCGGACTGATGATTGAGGCAATGACCACCCACGGTGCCGACTCGCTCGTCGGTCGCCTCTGCTGCATACTGCAAGGCACTACCGACACCACATTTTATGTCTTAGCCGTTTACTTCGGTAGCGTCGGCATCAAGGACACCCGCCACGCAGTCGTTTGTTGCCTCATCGCCGACCTCATCGGTGTCATCGCCGCCTTCACCGTCGCCAACATCTTCTTCGGCTAACCACACTAAACAGTAGCGGCTTTGCCGCGTTCACTAAACACGAATATGATCACCTTCCACTTCGACAACATCTCAACTGCCAACTGTCAATTGTCAACTGTCGACTTCCGCAAAGTCGAGCAATGGATCAAGAGTACCGCAGCTCAATACGGCTACTCCGTAGGCGACCTCAACTATATCTTCTGCGATGATGAGAAGATTCTCGCCGTCAATCAAGAGTTTCTCCAGCACGACTACTATACCGACGTCATCACCTTTGATTATACCACGCGCACACGCGTGAATGGCGATATTTACATATCTCTCGACACCGTTGCAACCAATGCCGAACAGGTAGGCGCACCTTTCATCCACGAGTTGCACCGTATCATCATCCACGGCCTACTCCACCTCACAGGCCAAGCCGACAAAACCCCCGAAACCAAAGCCCAGATGACCGCCAAAGAGGAAGCCGCCCTCCGCCACCTCCACCTCTAACCTTTCCGCTTTCTTTCTCGAAACCACCTCATTACCATCTCGATACCACTTCATTATCACTCAATTACTATTCAGTACTTTCCCCGTACTCCCCCAGTCTAGTGCTCGGCGAGGGCCCCGATGACCTCGTGTTATGGGATGCACTTGCGTTAATTCGCCAAGTATCCCTCGCCTCTACACGCTACACCCTACCCTTTTCACCTTTCAGTTTTCACTGATACCATGCTATCCGTGTTAATCCGTGAGATCCGTGGGAATAACAAGAAAAATGCGAATACTCTTGCGTATGTGCAAATTTTTCTGTACCTTTGCAAGCGGAAAGGATAAATCCGCCAATAAAGGCATCGAAGCGTCGGTGCCAAGACATATTTAATATAGCGTTATAAGCCAAACTTGATTACTTGAAACTTCGACAACTTCAATGTAATTTATCTATCAAGCACAAGCCTATGCGCTCACGCTACGGCGTGGGCTTTTGTGTAGATTTTGATAGATAAAGGTAGTCGAAGACCTCAAGTAATCAAATGAAGCGAACGAAAGTTCACGCTTTTTGTATGTCTATCATTTATCCACAGAACAAACACAAATCAAATAATTAACAACGGAGTGTGCCGAAAATCCGACAAAGAGTAGGCAGTAAATATTTAGTATTATGAAAAAAATAATTTTTAGTTTAGTGGTTATTCTATTTGCCAGTATTGTTAACGCACAAACAGTGGAGTACAACACTCGTGCTTTTGCAATACAAGAATTAGATCCTATTTTAGAAACAGTAGAAGGAATGTATAGTGTAACTATAATTCCACAAATAGTTACATACTATAATTGTCAAGGAGATGTAGAAAAAGCTCATAAACAGTATAATATATCTTTTAGTTACAAGTTTATGGGAGTTGAAAGTACATTAAGCGAACATACTATTAGTGGCGAAACATTATGTCTCTTAAAAGTTTTAGCACAAAAAACACAAACATGTATCGCATCTGGCGGCAACGAAGGACTTGTAATTGACAATGGAATATATGGTTCAGGAGCTTTTAGATTACAAGTAGCAAAGTTTAAGAAAAAATGGCGCATGAGCCTTTACACAGGTGTATATACACAAAATTTGTCAGGTTATATTACTCTCTCCCCTAAGGTAACCCAAGAGTTTGTGAACACTCTTGCTAGTGTTGAATTATAATAAGAATTATTCTATAAAATAAGAGAGTGTGTCAATCGACGCACTCTCTTATTATATATATTAAGGTGTAACCTTACATCACGATATTGACAATCTTGCCTGGAACGACGATAACCTTCTTTGGAGTGGCACCGTTCAATTGTTTGGCGGTCAGTTCGTGAGCCATAACCATCTTCTCAACCTCTTCGCGTGGAGTGTCCTTGGCTACCTCAATCGTAAAGCGAACCTTACCATTGAACTGAACAGGGTACTTCTGGTAGGAGCTATTTGTCCCCTTGAGCGCGGCAGGAGGTTGATTGGTCGCGAAACCTTGTTGATGTTGTCGTTAAATATAAATCAGCGCGTAGGAGTTTTATATAGTTACTCGAAAAATTACACTTTTTTCACCTAATCACTTGCATATATAATTTTTTTTCCGTACCTTTGCAACCGATATCCGTTATCCTATAACCGATAACCAATATCTGAAAAAATACTTAATATCTAAATAAAACACAATTATGGCTAAAGTTTATCAAGCTAACGAGATTAAGAACATTGCCCTCATGGGTGGCAGTGGCTCGGGTAAAACTACCCTTATGGAATCCATGCTCTTCGAGTGCGGGGTCATCAAACGTCGTGGTACTGTAGAAACACAATCTACCGTCTGCGACTATTTCCCAGTTGAAAAGGAATACGGCTACTCCGTTTTTTCCACAGTTTGTAACATCGAGTTCAATAACAAAAAACTCAATATCATCGACTGCCCAGGTTCCGACGACTTCTGCGGTGGTGCCATCACAGCACTTCACGTAGCGGACACCGCTATCATCACCCTCACCGCGAATGGCGGCGTAGAAGTGGGCACACAAAACAATTTCCGCCGCGCTGAGAAAGCGAAAAAACCTATCGCTTTCGTTATCAACAAGTGCGACCACGAGAACGCAGACTTCGAACGTACTTTCAACGAACTCAAAGAGGCATTTGGCAACAAGTGTACCCTCTTCCAATACCCTGTCAACGCAGGTAAGGACTTCAACGCTGCTATCGACGTGCTCCAAGGCAAAATGCTCGTTTGGAAAGCAGAAGGTGGCGCACCTGAGGCAAAAGACATCCCAGAAAGCGAGAAAGCTACTGTTGAGGAAATTCGCGCACAACTCCTTGAGTGGGCTGCTGAGTCCGACGAGACCATCATGGACAAGTACTTCGAGCAAGGTACCCTCTCTGATGAAGAACTCATGCAAGGTCTTCAAACCGTATTCGCAGAAGGTAGCATGTATCCAGTTATCTGCACCAGCGGTCTGAAGGATATGGGTATCCGCCGCCTCATGGGCTTCCTTGGCGAGATGACTCCATCTGTAGCTGATGCTCCTAAACCACTCACCGTGGACGCTAAAGAGGTTGCTCCAGACCCTGCAGCTCCTGCTTCAGCATTCATCTTCAAGACTTCTGTTGAGCCACATATTGGCGATGTCAACTATTTCAAGGTAATGCAAGGTACTCTCCGCCCAGGCGATGACGTGCTCAACGTGGACCGTGGCACCAAAGAGCGCATCAGCCAACTCTATTCGGTAGCAGGTAGCATCCGCGTGCCTGTGGACGAAGTGGTTGCTGGTGACATCGCTGCTACTGTGAAACTCAAAGATACACGTACTGGCAACACCCTCAACGCAAAAGACTGCGAGAATCAATATCCTGCTATCTCTTACCCAGATCCTAAATACCGCCGTGCTATCAAGCCAGTTAGCGAGAGCGATTCAGAGAAACTCTCTGCACTCCTCACTCGTATGCACGAAGAGGATGCTACTTGGGTTGTAGAACAATCCAAAGAGCTCAAGCAAGTCATCGTTTCTGGTCAAGGTGAGTTCCACCTCCGCACACTCAAATGGCGTCTGGAGAACAACGATAAGATGATGGTTCAATTCGAGGAGCCAAAGATTCCTTATCGCGAGACTATCACCAAGTCTGCTCGCGCTGACTACCGCCACAAGAAGCAATCAGGTGGTTCTGGTCAATTTGGTGAGGTACACCTCATCGTAGAGCCTTACGTAGAGGGCGAACCAGTGAAGGAAGTTTACAAGTTTGGTAATCAAGAATATCGTATCACAGTACGTGACACCCAAGAGATTCCTCTCGATTGGGGTGGCAAACTCGTGCTCATCAACTCTATCGTGGGTGGTGCTATCGATGCACGCTTCATCCCTGCAATCCTCAAAGGTTTGATGGACCGTATCGAGCAAGGTCCTTTGACTGGTTCTTACGCTCGCGACGTACGCGTAATCATCTACGACGGTAAGATGCACCCAGTTGATTCCAACGAAATCTCTTTCCGTCTCGCTGGACGTAACGCTTTTGCAGAGGCATTCCGCAATGCTAATCCTAAGTTGCTCGAACCTATCTACGAGGTGGAGGTATTCGTTCCAAGTGAGATCATGGGTGATGTGATGTCTGACATCAACGGTCGCCGTGGTATGGTGCTCGGTATGGAAACTGAGAAGAACTTCACCACCTTGAAGGCTTTGGTTCCTTTGAAAGAGATGGCTTCTTATTCTACTACATTGTCTTCGCTCACAGGTGGTCGTGCTACCTTCACTATGAAGTTCAAGAGCTACGAACTCGTACCTGCTGATGTACAAGAGAAACTCATCAAAGAGTACGAAGCTACCCAAAAGGACGAGGATTAATCTTTATCCTACATACTACACAAAAGACTGCTCGTTTGGGCAGTCTTTTGTATCTACATGTGATTTTGAAACTAGTTCTTAAACTGCAACTCGCCATCGCGAAGCTCCACAATCACGGGCTTTTGGTGGTCCACCTTGCCTGCGATGATGGCTTTGCTCAGTTCGTTGAGCACCAATCGCTGCAATGCACGCTTCACAGGGCGAGCACCGAACTGCGGATCATAACCCTCACGAGCGATATAATCGATCGCATCATCGGTAATACGCAAATCTACACCACTCTGCATCAACATCTTATGCACACCCTCAATCTGCAAGCCCACGATATCACGAATCTGCTTCTCATTGAGCGGAGTGAACATTATCGTCTCGTCAATACGGTTCAAGAACTCTGGGCGAATAGTCTGCTTTAACAGCTCCATCACCTGCTGGCTCGTCTTCTCATGGTCAATCCCCTGCTCCTCATTCTCGCGGATGAGTTGGCTACCGAGGTTAGAAGTGAAGATAATCAGGGTATTCTTAAAGTTCACCGTGCGACCCTTGTTATCGGTCAAGCGGCCATCGTCCAACACTTGCAACAGCACATTAAACACATCGGGGTGCGCTTTCTCAATCTCATCAAAGAGCACCACACTATAAGGCTTGCGACGGATAGCCTCAGTCAATTGTCCGCCCTCGTCATACCCCACATATCCTGGAGGCGCACCAATCAATCGGGTGGCAGCGAACTTCTCCTGATACTCCGACATGTCGATACGCGTCATCATATTCTCGTCATCGAAGAGATACTCCGCCAATGCTTTTGCCAACTCCGTCTTACCCACGCCCGTCGTACCAAGGAATATAAACGAACCGATAGGACGTTTAGGGTCTTGCAAACCCGCACGAGAGCGACGGATAGCGTCGCTAACTGCCTGAATAGCTTCGTCTTGCCCCACAACACGCTTGTGCAACTCTTCCTCCAAATGCAGGAGCTTATCTCGCTCGGATTGCATCATCTTCGTTACAGGGATGCCCGTCCAACGAGCCACTACTTCGGCAATATCGTCCTCATCAACCTCCTCCTTAATCAGACTCTCGCCTTGCATCGCATGTAGTGCCTCTTGCGCAGCTTTGATGTTCGCCTCTGCCTGCTGCAAACGACCATAACGAATCTCTGCCACCTTGCCATAGTTGCCCTCGCGCTCAGCGACCTCTGCTTCGTGTTTCATCTGTTCGATATGTGCTTTCTCGTTTTGGATAGTCGCCACATATCCCTTCTCCTGCTCCCAACGAGCATTCATCTCCTTCGACTCGGCTTGCAGTTTGCTCAGTTGCTCCTCAATAGTAGCCAATTTAGCTTTGTCGTGCTCTTTCTTTATCGCCTCGCGCTCGATTTGCAACTGCATGATTTGGCGGTTGAGGTTATCCAATTCTTCGGGCTTAGAGTCCACTTCCAAGCGTAGTTTAGCCGCCGCTTCGTCCACCAAGTCAATGGCTTTATCAGGAAGAAAACGGTCTGATATATAGCGAGTTGAGAGTGTCACCGCAGCAATCAGCGCATCGTCCTTGATACGCACCTTGTGGTGAGTCTCGTAGCGCTCTTTCAATCCACGCAGGATAGAAATAGTGGCTGCCTCGTCGGGCTCATCCACCATCACCATTTGGAAGCGACGCTCGAGAGCTTTGTCGGTCTCAAAATACTTCTGATACTCGTCCAAGGTGGTCGCTCCCACCGCACGCAACTCCCCTCGTGCCAAAGCTGGTTTGAGGATATTAGCCGCATCCATGGCGCCTGAGGTCTTACCTGCGCCCACGAGCGTGTGTATCTCATCTATAAAAAGGATTATCTCGCCCGCAGCACTAGTCACTTCCGTGATGACACCCTTGAGGCGCTCTTCAAACTCGCCTTGGTACTTCGCACCAGCGATGAGGGCGCCCATATCAAGGGAGTAGATTTGTTTCTTTTTGAGGTTCTCAGGCACATCACCACGGATGATACGATGCGCCAATCCCTCCACAATAGCGGTCTTACCCACACCAGGCTCGCCGATGAGGATAGGGTTGTTTTTTGTACGACGTGAGAGGATTTGTAGCACGCGACGAATCTCGTCGTCACGGCCAATCACAGGATCCAGTTTGCCCTGTTGGGCACGTTCGCAAAGGTTAATAGCGAACTTCTGTAGGTTTTCGGTTTTGTTGTTCATTGTATTCATAGTTGTTGTTTTTTTAGTCATTAAGGTCCTTAAGGTCGTTAAAGACTTTAAGGTTGTTACTAGGTTATAAACAAAACCCATACCAAACCGCATTTTATACACTAACCGCCTGCCAATTTGGCAGACGGCTAGTATGTGTATCGTTCAAATAATCCTAGAATGGATAGCCGATTAGTGACTCACTTGCATGATATTGGCGAAGACGCCTGCTGCAGTCACGCTAGCACCTGCGCCATAACCGCGAATCATCATAGGATAGTCGTGGTAGCGTTCAGTAGTGATAAGGATGATATTGTTGGAGCCCTCCAGTTGGTAGAATGGATGCGAAGCGTTCACAGTTTCTAGACTAACAGTGGTTTTGCCCTCTACCAATTTAGCCACAAAACGCCAACGCAGTCCCTGTGCCTCTAATTCCTTGCGGCGAGTTTCGAAATCAGCGTCTAACTCATGAAGTGTTTTCCAGAAGTCCTCGACTGTCCCTTGGAAGTATGATTCTGGGACAAAGAGATGTTTCTCCACATCCTCTTGCTCTACTTGATAGCCAGCTTCACGCGCCAAAATGACGAGTTTGCGAATTACATCTTTACCACTGAGGTCAATACGAGGGTCAGGTTCGCTGTAGCCTTGTTCTTTAGCACGACGGATCGTCTCGGAGAATGGTACGTCAGCAGCTATCTCGTTGAAAATAAAATTGAGCGTACCACTCAATACCGCCTCTATACGCAAAATCTTATCACCCGAATTGCGTAGGTCATTGATGGTACCAATAATAGGCAATCCCGCTCCTACATTGGTTTCAAAGAGGAATTTTACGCCACGGTCAAGAGCCGTTTGCTTGAGGCGCAAATAGTGGCTATATTCGGACGATGCAGCAATCTTGTTGGCTGTGACTACCGAGATATTGTTGTCTAGCAATGTTTGGTAGATGCCTGCCACGTCGGCACTGGCTGTACAGTCCACAAATACGCTGTTGTAGAGCGTTGACAATTGACAATGGATAGTTGACAAGCTGAGCGGATTTGCGGACTTGAGTTGGTCGCGGTAGTTGGCAAGGTCGATTCCATCGGCATTGAAGATAGCTGTTCGGCTATTGGCAATACCTACGACGTTGAGCTGTAGATGCTGCTCATGAAGTAGCATGTGCTGTTGCTGATGGATTTGCTCTAGCAGTTGCGCACCTACGGTACCTACGCCGCAAACAAAGACGTTGAGCACTTTGTTTTCGCTAAGGAAGAATGAATCGTGCAATACGTTCATTGTCTTGCTGAGTTGCTGAGCGGGTATGACGAACGATATATTTGTTTCTTTGGCACCTTGCGCAAAGGCAATCACGCTGATACCATTTCTACCTAATGTGCCAAACAGTTTGCCTGCAATGCCAGGCATATTGTGCATGTTCTCGCCTACGATGCTGACTGCAGCTAAGCCCTGCTGTACGAGCATTGGGTACATCGAGCCAACTTTGATTTCTTCGGCAAACTCACGGGTTAGCACCTCTACTGCGGTGTCGCAGTCTTTATCCTGCACACCCAAGGTGGTGGAGTTCTCAGAGGATGCTTGACTAACGAGGAATACCGATACACCTGCTTGAGCTAATGCGCTGAAGATGCGTTGGTTGACACCAATTACGCCAACCATCGAAAGACCCGAAACGGTGATTAGTGCCACGTCGCGAATACTACTCAAACCGCGTACATAGCGGGTGCTGTCTTCAGGTTCGGATTGAATAATCGTGCCTGCATTATCAGGACTGAAAGTATTCAGAATACGAATTGGGATATTCTTCGCGCACGCAGGATATATAGTAGGTGGATACACCACTTTAGCACCGAAGTGGCACAATTCAGATGCTTCTACATAACTCAGACTCTTGATGGTATAGGCATTGGGAATAAGACGGGGGTCAGCGGTCATAAAACCATTGACATCAGTCCAAATCTCCAATACCTCTGCACCCAAGGTAGCAGCAAGAATAGAGGCGGTGTAGTCGCTTCCGCCACGTCCAAGGTTGGTAATCTCGTCGGTTTGGCTATCGCGCGAGATGAATCCTGGCACGACTGCCAGATGAGGCATTGTGGCAAAGGTCTTGCGCACCAAAGCTTCGGTCAGTTCGGTGTTGAGCAATACTTGTCCTTGCTTGCGGTCTGTGCGAATAAACTGCAACGAATCCTTGCGGACAGCACCTGTCAAGGCTGCAGTGACAATACGGCTGCTGAGTTGTTCGCCATAACTCACGATGACCGCTTCTGATTTCGCGCTCAAATCCTTTACTAAGTGTACACCGAAGAGAATAGAACGTAGCTCATCAAGTATGCTTTCCAATTCATGGCAGAGCATTTGTCGTGTAGTAGGGTTGGTGATTAAGCTGCTGACCATATCCATATGTCGGCAGCGAATCTGCTGATATACCTCCATATACTCTTCGCCAGCCTCAAGTGCCGTGTGTGCTGCTTTAAGCAGTTGGTCGGTGATGCCGCCCAAGGCACTGACTACCACAATGCAGTCATCGGTCTGCTGACTGATAATCTGCTGAATATGACGAATACTCTCTACTGAACCAACTGAGGTTCCACCGAATTTTAATACTTTCATTTTAATATCTCTGTTATTTGATTGGTTTCGAGGAGGAATCCGTCATGTCCGAAGCGTGATTCAATCTCGAAATATTGTGCGTTAGGGATATGCTTTGCCCATTCTCTTCCTTCGCATGGAGGGAAGAGTCCATCAGATGTGATGGCTATCACTACAGTCTGTGCTTTGATTTGCGCCAAAGCAGTAGCCACACCTCCACGGTTGCGACCCACGTTTTGACTATCTACGCAGTGTAGCAGGTAGTAATAGGAATAGGCGTCGAAGCCACGTTTGACTAGTTTCTCGCCTTGATAGCGTTCGTAGCTCGCTGCACGACTGGCAAAGAGGCAGTCGTCGTCTGTCTCATATTGTGTGAGGTTGTAGCCATCGAAACTGCGGTATGAGATGAGCGAAATGGCGCGTGCTGCTTCTAATCCTTTGCGTCCGCCATCAAGCGATTCGCACGCTCGGAAAGTGGGGTCAGCCTCTAATGCCATACGTTGCACTTCCATCCATGCGCTCAGCCATGGTGATACACGTGGGGCGGTGGCAATGAACGCTGCACGGCGGATGATATTGCCTTCCATAATCGCCCATTCGAGGGCATGGAAACCGCCAATGGAACTACCGATGAGCAAGTCCACTTGCTTGATGCCCAAATGTTCGCGTACCAACGTAAATAGTCGGGCAGTGTCGCGCACCGTGAACTTGGGGAAATCGAGATATCCTTTTTGATTCGGGATTCGCGAGTCGCGATTCCCGAAATCTCTTGGTCCTGTGGTGCCATAGGCAGATCCGAAGATGTTGACACAAACCACATAGTCTTTGTCGGGATTCACGCAGCAACCTTCGCCCACCATCTCTGGCCACCAATCGAGCGGATCGGAGTTGGCGGTTAGGGCATGGCAGAGCCATACTACGCGGTCACCCTGTTTATAAGGACGCTCCGACGTATGGTAGATAATCTCCAATTGGTCAAGCGTGCCGCCTGCTTCGAATTGGAAATTATGCGTTGTGAGCTTGTGTAAGTGCATTTTCGATGTCAGCTATTAGGTCATCTACATTCTCCAAACCGATACTGAGACGCATCAGGTCAGGGTCGATACCCGCAGCAAGAAGTGCCTCGTTGCTGAGTTGGCGGTGGGTATGGGATGCAGGGTGAAGGATACAAGTATGGCAGTCGGCTACGTGGGTTTCGATGGTCACTAATTGCAGACTGTCCATAAAACGATTAGCAAAAGCACGGTCGCCTTTCACAGCAAATGCCATCACGCCACATGAGCCGTTAGGCATATACTTCTGTTGACGTGCATGCTCAGGGTCGTTCTCCAGTTCGGGATAGCGTACCCATGCTATGTCTGGGTGCTTCTCCAACCACTGAGCCACCTTGTGGGCGCTCTCGCAATGACGAGGCATACGCACATGCAGGGTCTGCAAACCGAGGTGGAGATAGAAGGCGTTTTGTGGACTCTGTATAGAGCCCAAGTCGCGCATGAGTTGGGCAGTTGCTTTGGTGATATATGCCAGTTTACCGAAGGCTTCGGTGTAGCGCAGTCCGTGGTAGGATGCGTCGGGTTCGGTGAGGCAAGTGAACTTATCGTGCTGAGCCTCCCAATCGAAGTTACCGCTATCCACAATCACACCACCTACTTGTACGCCATGTCCGTCCATATACTTGGTGGTGGAATGGGTGACGATGTCTGCGCCGAACTCAAATGGGCGGCAGTTCACAGGCGTAGGGAAGGTATTATCTACTATCAATGGCACACCATGTTGGTGGGCTATACCTGCAATGCGTTCGATGTCTAAGATGCGCACATTGGGGTTGGAGAGTGTCTCGCCAAACACGAGTTTGGTGTTCGGACGGAACGCTGCTGCCCACTCCTCGTCGCTGGCATCTTGGTCGATGAAAGTGATTTCCATACCCATCTTAGGGAAGGTCACACCAAAGAGGTTGTATGTACCGCCGTATATACTGGTAGTGGTAATCATGTGGTCACCGGCTTGGCAGATATTAAAGCATGCGAAGAAGTTCGCTGCTTGACCAGATGATGTCAGCATTGCGGCTACGCCACCTTCCATAGCAGCAATTTGCGCTGCGGTGGTGTCGTTGGTAGGATTTTGCAGACGGGTGTAGAAATAGCCACTCTCTTCAAGGTCGAAGAGACGGCCCATCTGTTCGCTGGTCTCGTACTTGAATGTAGTGCTCTGAATGATTGGCACTTGGCGAGGTTCTCCCTTGCCTGGGTTGTAACCGGCTTGCACGCACAGCGTGTCAATATGTAGGTCTTTTTTCATATCAAAACAAAATTAGCGCGCAAAGGTACAAAAAAATACACGTATTAACAAATTTTTCGAAGAAAAGTTGCGGAATTAAAAACAATATTTTTTCAGATAAATCGTTTTTATCTAATTGTGATGTGTGCTGAATCACCTATGAATAACCTATAAATAACCTAAGAATCACCTATGAATAACCTAAGATTTATAGCCACCGTGTCATTGCAAATAGGCAACGACATACAGGAAGTATGAGGAAAAGAACATCGTAGAGCATTGAGAAAAAGTGATGAAAGATTTGTATATGTCAAAAAAAGATTGTAACTTTGCACGTTTTTCTGTGAAACAAAATAGGTATCCACAAAATACCCATTAAAAATCATCAACATAAATAGAATTATCGTGTCTGTTAAATTTTACAAATCAGAGAACCAAGTGCCATTGGAGATGCATAAAGTTCGCGTGGTACAAAAGTTGAATCTGTTGCCTGTAGATGAGCGTTTGCGCGCTATTCAGAAGGCAGGTAACAATACCTTCTTACTTCAGAATAAAGACATTTATCTGGATATGCTGACCGACTCGGGCGTGAATGCTATGTCCGACCGTCAGACGGCTGCCATGCACTTGGCGGATGATGCGTACGCAGGTAGCGAAACTTTTAACCGCCTAAAAGCAGCGATGAAAGAGGTGTTTGGCACCGACAACGTGTTGCCTGCGCACCAAGGTCGTGCTTGCGAGAACATCTTGGCAGAACGTTTTGTGAAGCCAGGCACAGTGGCCATCATGAACTTCCACTTCACCACCACCAAAGCCCATGTGACCCGTTGCGGCGGCGAGGTAGTGGAGGTGCTGCACAAGAAAGGACTGATTCCACAAAGCGATGACCCATTCAAAGGCGATATGGACCTGCAAGAACTGCGCCGCGTGATTAAGAAATATGGACCAGAAAAGGTGGCGTATGTGCGCGTGGAAGCAGGAACTAACTTGATTGGTGGCCAGCCAGTTAGCCTGGAGAATATGTTGGCAGTGGCAGATGTTTGCCATGAATATGGTGTGCCAAGTATCTTGGATGCCTCGCTACTGCAAGACAATATCTACTTTATGAAGACCCGCGAGGCACAATGCAAATATATGACCCCCAAGGAGATCTACCACCTGCTGGCAGGCAAGATGGACATCATCTACTTCTCAGCGCGCAAGTTGGGTTTCGCTCGCGGTGGTGCGATTATCAGTCACAATACCGACCTCATCAAGAGCATGATGGAGTATATCCCATTGTATGAGGGGTTTTTGACCTACGGAGGTATAGACGTGCGCTCTATCGAGTCCATGGCGGAGGGGTTGTACGAGTCGCTTGATATGGACTATCTGAGCCACGGACCCGAGTTTATCAATTATTTGGTGAACGAGTTGGATGCCTATGGAGTGCCTATGATTAAGCCCGCAGGTGGATTGGGTGCACACATTGATTGTCAAGGCTTTGTGCCTGATATGCCACACGACCAATACCCTGCTGCTGCGGTAGCGACAGCATTGTATATTGCGGGTGGTATTCGCGGTATGGAACGTGGTACACTGTCCGAGCAACGTGAGCCAGATGGCACAGAGCGCTTTGCAGAACTGGAGTTGATGAGATTGGCTATGCCTCGCCGTGTATATACGTTGTCACAAGTGAAATATGTGGCGGATCGCGTAAAATGGCTATGGGATAACCGCCAAATCATAGGCGGACTGAAGTGGGTAGAGGAGCCACAGGTGTTGCGTTTCTTCTTCGGTCGCCTGAAAGAGATTGGACATTGGCAAGAAGAATTAGTGTCAAAGTTCAAAGAGGATTTTGGCGAAAGTCTATGATAATTTTACTTAAAGGTTAGGACTTGAATTTATATTTTTGGATATTGCGTTTGGCTGCATTGTTCGGTCACCGAAAAGCAAAGCAATTGGTAGCTGGGCAGGCGCGAGCTATAACGGAGTTGCAAGAGTGGCGTGCTACTACGTGTGGTATGCCAGTACTGTGGATACATGTGGCATCGGTGGGTGAGTTTGAACAAGCACGCCCCATCATTGAGCGACTGCATAGGGAATTGCCCTTTCGCAAAGTATTGCTGACTTTCTTTTCTCCTTCGGGATATGAACTACGCAAGAACTACCAATTGGTGGACAAAGTTCTATATCTGCCTTTCGCCACGCACCGCAATGCCAAGAAATGGCTAGAAGTGCTTGCGCCAGAGATGGCGGTGTTTGTTAAGTATGAGTTTTGGCCAGCATACCTAAAGGCACTTAAAAAGAATGATATACCCACATATCTGATTTCTGCTATCTTTCGTCCTAAACAGTTGTTTTTCAAGCCATGGGGCAAAGCTTATTTGAAACTACTATATACATTCAAGCATATTTTTGTGCAGGATTCGGCTTCTGCTGATTTGCTGCAACAACATGGTATAGCGGATGTGACGGTGGCAGGAGATACGCGTTTTGATCGTGTGGTGGAAGTGCGAAAGATGGCAAAGGACTTGCCTACAGTAGATGGGTTTGTGGCAGGTGCAGAGCGCGTGATAGTAGCTGGTAGTACATGGCCAGAGGAAGAGCAGATGTTCGCGCGCTATGTGGCAGAACATGAGGATGTGAGATTGGTGCTTGTACCGCACGAAATACACGGCGATCACCTGCACCAGATATTTCAATATTTTGAAGGTCGCTACGTGCGCTATACCGAGGCAACTGTAGCGAGCGTGGATAAGTGTCGTGTGCTACTGGTTGATACGATAGGATTGCTATCTTCAATCTATCGATATGGACATGTGGCATACATTGGCGGAGGCTTTGGCGCAGGTATTCACAATACGCTGGAGGCAGCGGTATATGGCATGCCTGTGGTGTTTGGACCGAAGTGGCAAAAGTTTCGTGAAGCTCGTGGGTTATTACACGCAGGGGCAGCGAAGAGTGTGAAGAACTATCGCGAATTTGCTGCGGCATTGGACAAGGCATTTGAGCAACAAGCAGCAATGGGACAAGCTGCTGCCGACTATGTGAATAGCGAACTCGGTGCAACGGAGAAAATTTATCAGGAGATATTTTAGGGTTTCTGATTCCCGACTCAAATAAAAATAGAATAATAAAAACAATAAATATGGCACAAAAACCAAGTATTCCAAAAGGTACGCGTGATTTCTCTCCACTGGAGATGGCACGTAGAAATTATATTTTTGACACGATTAAGTCGGTGTTCTCGCTGTATGGTTTTCAGCAGATAGAGACTCCAGCAATGGAGAATCTCTCTACGCTGATGGGTAAGTATGGAGAAGAGGGCGACAAACTGCTGTTTAAGATTCTCAACTCTGGCGATTGGAAAGCGGCTGTTACCCATGAGGCATTGGATAATGCCACCATTGGTGCGCTCACCAATAAAGTGAGTGAGAAAGGTCTGCGTTATGACTTGACCGTACCTTTTGCGCGTTTTGTAGTACAACATCGTGAGGATATTCAATTTCCATTCAAGCGCTATCAGATTCAACCAGTATGGCGTGCTGACCGTCCACAGAAAGGTCGCTACCGCGAGTTCTATCAATGCGACGTGGATGTGGTGGGTACTAACTCACTACTCAGCGAGGTGGAACTGATACAAATCGTGGAGGAAGTGTATCGCCGTTTGGGTATTCGCGTAAGTCTGCATATCAACAACCGCAAGATTCTCGCTGGTATTGCTGAAGTGATTGGTCAGCCCGAACGCATTATTGATATCACCGTCGCAATCGACAAACTCGATAAGATAGGCATTGATAATGTGAATAAGGAACTGCTTGATAAGGGTTTGCCACAAAAGGCAGTGGATGCACTGCAACCAATACTGAATTTGAGTGGTACCAATACCGAGAAATTGGATCAGTTGGAGCAAGTGTTGGCAGGTTGTGAAGTGGGTCTGAAAGGTATAGAGGAATTGCGCACCATCTTTGCGTTGTATGCCGCAAGCACGCAAGATGGTAATTTGGCTACCTATGAGCCAAGTGGTTTGCAAATTGAGTTGGATCTTTGCTTGGCACGTGGTCTAAATTACTATACAGGTGCCATCTTCGAGGTAAAAGCATTGGATGTACAAATGGGCAGTATCACTGGTGGTGGTCGCTATGACAACCTCACTGGTATTTTCGGTATGCCAAATGTATCGGGCGTGGGTATATCGTTTGGCGCGGATCGCATCTATGATGTACTTTCCGAACTTAATCTTTATCCAGAGAACTTGCAATCTACAACTCAATTACTCTTTGCGACCTTCGGCGAACAGGAATTGCTATACGCACTGCGTTGGGCAAAAGCATTACGTGAGAAGGGCGTGAGCGTAGAAGTATATCCAGAGCCAACAAAGATGAAGAAACAAATGGGTTATGCCGATAGCAAGAACATTCCATTTGTGGCTATTGTGGGTGGTGATGAAATGGCAGCAGGCAAAGTAATGCTCAAGAATATGCAATCAGGCGAGCAGCAATTGGTGGGTATAGATGAGTGCATAGCAGCTATAGGATAGCAGGCTTTTTGATTACCAACATCGAGATTTGCAACTTTTTTACACTTTTATTTGCACATATGCAAAAAAAGTTGTACCTTTGTACGCTATTTTGCGTACGTGCGCCGTATTAATATGCGCACGCACACGCACAAGAAGCACAATAGAACTATAAATAATAACAAAATAAAACTAACATTTATGCAAAACAAAGGACTAGTTATCACCTTGGCAGTGTGCTTGGCTTTGGTAAGTGCGTTCTACTTGTCATTCTCATTTGTGACAGGTTATTACGACAACAAGGCAGCAGAATATGCACAAGGCGATGATGCGAAAGAGTACCAATATTTGGACTCTATCGCAGGTGAGAAGGTGTGGTTCGGCTACACATTGAAAGAGTGCCGTGAGAAAGAATTGAACTTGGGTCTTGACCTCAAGGGCGGTATGAACGTAACTATGGAAGTGTCAGTAGCTGACATTATCCGTGCACTTAGCGGTTACAACGCTTCTGAGAACTTCAACCAAGCACTTGCACTCGCTAACGAAAAACAAAAAACATCAGGAGCAGACTATTTGACATTGTTCTTTGAGTCGTTCTACGAATTGGATCCTAATGCTCAATTGGCATCGGTATTCTCTACCTTCGAGTTGAAAGATAAGGTATCTTTGACTTCTACCAACGCTGAGGTTGAGAAGGTGGTTCGCGAGGAAGTGGAAGGCGCAATCAACAATTCATTCAACGTGCTCCGTACTCGTATTGACCGCTTTGGTGTGGTACAACCAAACATCCAAAAGCTCAGCCAAACAGGTCGTATCCTCATTGAGTTGCCAGGTATCAAGGAGCCAGAGCGCGTGCGTAAACTGCTCCAAGGTTCGGCTAACCTCGAGTTCTGGGAGACCTATGACTTGGCAGAGATTCTTCCACAATTGGCTCAAATCAATGCTGAAGCTGCCAAAGCTAACGCAAGCACCGAAGCTGCTCAAGAGGAAGTAGAAGTAGTAGAGGAGGAAGAAGTAGCTGCTGACGATGTAGAGGCATTGGTAGAGAACTTGGCTACAGATAGCTTGGCTCAACTCGAGAAAGAGCAACAAGAGGCTGTAGAAGAGTACAAGAAAAATAACCCATTGTTCGCTGTATTGAACCCATCAGTAAACCAATCAGGTCAAGCATATCGTGGCCCAGTAGTAGGTACTGTACACTATACAGATACCGCTAAGGTAATGGCTATGTTGAACTCTCAAGTAGCTAAATCTATATTGCCACGTGAGTTGAAACTTTGCTGGACTGTAAAGGCTATTGATGAGGCAGAGAGCTTCTATCAATTGGTAGCATTGAAATCACAAACCAATGGTCGTCCTTCTCTCGAAGGTGACGTAATCACCGACGCTCGCGCTGACTTCGGTCAAACATCTGCATACGCAAATGTATCTATGACCATGAACGCTGAGGGCGCACGTGATTGGCAACGTATCACACGTGATAACATTGGTAAATCAATCGCTATTGTACTCGACGGCTATGTATATAGTTTCCCAACCGTACAAAACGAGATTGCTGGTGGTAGTTCACAAATCACTGGTAACTTCACTGTAGAAGAGGCAAAGGACTTGGCTAACACCTTGAACTCTGGTAAGATGCCTGCTCCTGCTCGCATTATCCAAGAGGATGTAGTAGGTCCGTCACTCGGTCAAGAGGCTATTCACGATGGTCTTTGGAGCTTCGTGATTGGTTTCATCTTGATTCTCCTCTACATGATTATTTACTATGGTTTGATTCCTGGTTTGATTGCTGACTTCGCATTGCTCTGCAACGTATTCTTGTTGGCAGGTATCTTGTCATCATTCTCAGCAGTATTGACATTGCCTGGTATCGCCGGTATCGTGTTGACCATGGGTATGGCTGTGGATGCTAACGTGCTTATCTACGAGCGTATCCGTGAGGAGCGTCGTGCTGGTAAGAGCTTGCGCAAAGCTATCGAAGACGGTTTTGGCAACGCTATCTCTGCGATTATCGACTCTAACGTAACATCATTCTTGACAGGTGCGATCTTGGCTATCTTCGGTACAGGTCCTATCAAGGGCTTCGCTGTAACCTATATGATTGGTATCGTATCCTCGTTCTTGACTGCCGTATTCGTTTGCCGTCTGTTGCTCGAGGCATATGCTAAGAAGGAAGATGCTAAGGAACTTAGCTTCACTACCAAGTTGATGCAAAACTTCTTGCAAAATACCGCTGCCAACTTTATCGGTGCGCGCAAGGTGACTTACATTTTGTCTGGCGTATTGGTACTCGTAGGTATCTTGGGTGTGAACCCACATATCATGGGTAAACTGAACCTTGGTATTGACTTCTCTGGTGGTCGCAACTATATCGTTCGTTTCGCTCAACCTGTTAGCACAGAGGAAGTGAATGCAAGTCTTGACAACGTATTTATGGCTGCAAAAGCTGAGTTGGCAGACGAAGAGACTTTCGCGCTGAACGTAATCACTATCGGTGATGCAAATCAAGTACGTATCTCTACCAACTATATGATTAACGACAACTCTGACAACGTGGATGAGACTATCGAAGCATTGCTCTACGAGGGTTGCAAGCCATTCTTGGCAGAGGACATCACTTTGGAGCAATTCAAGTCCACAGAGATTAATCCTGAGATTGGTATCATGCAATCACAAAAGGTAGGTCCTGCTGTGGCTGATGATATTACCCAATCTGCTGTATGGGCTGTGTTGGCTGCATTAGTAGCAATCTTCTTGTACGTGTTGATTCGTTTCCGCAACTTTGCATTCTCTGTAGGTGCATTGACTGGTTTGGCTCACAACACCTTGATTGTGTTGGGTGCATACGCACTCCTCTGGAAGGTGATGCCATTCTCTATGGAGATTGACCAATCATTTATCGCTGCTATCTTGACCGTTATCGGTTACTCTATCAACGATACTGTGGTTGTATTCGACCGTGTACGCGAGTATAAAGGTTTGTATCCAAAACGCGCGCTCAAGCAAAATATGAACGATGCGTTGAACCACACCTTGAGCCGTACATTCTCAACCTCTATGTCAACTCTCGTTGTGTTGATAGCAATCTTCTGCTTCGGCGGTGAGACCATTCGCGGATTCGTATTCGCATTGCTCATCGGTGTGGTAGTAGGTACCTATTCTTCACTCTGCGTAGCATCTCCTCTTGCTTACGATATCCAAGAGGCTATTGCTCGTCGCAAAGCAAAGAAAGCTGAGAAATAATCATTGCAATGCAATAGTAATCAAAATCGCCACTCGTTTGAGTGGCGATTTTGTTATATAATCATTTTTTCTACATCTCTGCTGTTCCGTGCAATCCGCTAAAACTCATCATTCAAAATTCGCTTATTCCTGCTTTCTTTCTCGAAACCACATCGTTACCACCTCGTTACCATTCCGTTACTATCCAATACTTTCCCCGTAAGATGGCAATTGGTCTGTTGGGCGTCAATCAAACAATGTAGGAGAGTCCTTATCAAAGCGCTTAAGGATATTGCGCATCAGCGTTTCACGTATCAAACGCGAACGATTCTTCACCGTATATTGATCGCAATAGCGCTCCAGCGCACGCATCTCGCTATCATTGAGCATGATGCTCACACGATGTTTGCGAGGCGCTGGTTTAGTATGATATTTCTTGATTGCTTTCATTGAATCGTATGCTACAATTAAAAGGATACCGCTAACTTCATGCCTATGGAAATGAAATTGCACCCTCTGTGATTGGTATATTGAGTTGCTATACCAGTCAAAGGATCTTGGACCATATCAATCATGTCGGTAGTCGCTTGTTGCCATTCTGCCAATAGCGAGAGGGCCAAACAGCATTGCTTGTTGAACAAATAACTCCATCCTACATTTGCGCCTACGCACATACCACCTTGCGTAGCTTTGTTGGTAGAGAAACCATATCCAATACTCATCCCCAAGATAGGGGCATGTTGAGTGGTTGTCAGTGGTATGTCCACTATTGCTTGCAAAGGGATAAAAGAATAAGTCTTACCTCCTACCCATTTCGCACGATAGCCTACTCCACCCCCAACAAACATACGCTTTCCCTGAATAGCGTAGGAACCCACCATAAAGTCGGCACCAAGTTGTCCGCCCACTCCCATAGTGGGTACACACACTACACCTCCATGGGCTTGGAAACGTAAATTGACAGGACGAGTAGCTTTAACTACAGAGGCAGTATCTGTAGTTGCGTCTTGAGATGCATCGTCGTGCTTGATGGCTATGATCTCACTCTTAGGATATTGGTAGCGAGTGCCATTCTTAGCACGAATAATCACCACCTCATCGTTTTGCAAGAGAATCTCTCCTTTGATACTTTGTCCTGTACGCAAAGTTACCACTTCCGCCCATAGCATAGGCGAAAGCAGCAAGAGCATAGCCAGTAATATCGTTTTAATTGATTTCAAAATACCCGATTTGGGTACAAAGGTACAACAAAATTTGCGTATGTGCAAATTTTGAGTAGAAAAAGTAGTACGAGGCACCAAAGTTGCTCGCACTATACTAAGACAAAGTCTATTAGTTTGCGCTCGATATCCACTTTGGTCACGCGCACGCGTACCTTATCTGATAGTGTATATACATTACCACTACGAGCAGCTATCAAGCAATAGTTGTCTTCGTCAAACTGCATATAGTCGTGCGGTTCAATGGTGCGTATAGGCACAAGCCCCTCGGTGAGCGTATCTGCCAACTGAACAAACAATCCAAACTCCGTCACTCCGCTGATTATCGCATCAAACTCCTCGTCAATATGGCTACTAATCCACCGTGCATGCATCTCTTTGACAGAGTCGCGCTCTGCCATTTGTGCAGCCAACTCACACTCCGAACAATGTACACATGCCTGCTCCAGTTCGTCTTTATCGGTACGGCATTTCGCTTTGGATTGCAGCAGATAGCGCGACACTAAGCGATGTACCATCATGTCGGGGTAACGGCGGATAGGGGATGTGAAATGCGTATAATAGGGGAATGCCAAACCATAGTGCCCAATATTATCCGTTGAATACACAGCTTTCGCCATTGAGCGAATGGCAAGGGTCTCTACCAGAGTTTGGCAAGGCATACCCTGACAATCATCCAATAGGGCATTGATATGTTTGTGAGTTGTCTTGCTATTGGATGACACTTTAAGGTTCAATCCAAAACGCTTGATGAAGGTACTGAGTTTGCCTATCTTCTCTGGGTCGGGGTTGTCATGCACGCGATAGACAAAGGGCTTCGCCTCTTGCGCCTTTTGAATTTCCTCTTTTGACCTTTTACCAATCGCAGTCGCCACGATACGGTTGGCAAGTAGCATAAACTCCTCTATCAAATGGTTGGTATCAAGCGAGTTGTGGAAGAATATTTCGACAGGTTCGTTGTTCTCATCCAAACGGAAATGCACTTCAGGTGTTTCGAAATTGATTGCTCCTTGTCGGAAACGATTGGTGCGGAGTGTTTTAGCCAAGGCATTCAAGACTTGTAATGCCTCTCTCAACTGTCCACTGTCAACTTTCAACTGTAAACTATTCTCCAGCAACTCTTGCGCTTGACGATAGGTCAAGCGGTAGTTGGAGCGAATAACGGTTCGGCATATTTTATGGCGAATTACTTTGGCTTGCTGATTCATCTCTACAATGACCGACATACAGAGTTTATCTTCATTGGGGCGCAAACTGCAAAGCTCGTTGCTCAAGCGTTCGGGCAACATAGGAATCACCTTATCTACCAGATAGATGCTCGTACCCCGCTGATATGCCTCATCATCCAACGCCGTCTGCTCATGGACATAGTGCGTGACGTCGGCAATATGAATACCAATCTGGTAGTTGCCCGTGTCGAGTATCTGAAATGAGAGCGCATCGTCGAAGTCTTTTGCTTCGTCTGGATCAATGGTAAAGGTGAGCACATCGCGCATATCACGACGGCGCATTAGTTCGCTTTGAGGGATAGTCTCTGAAGGCAGTTTGCTCACTTCGTTGAGCACCTCGTCGGAGAAGCTAGCAGGTAGCGTATATTCCGCTTCGCGTGTCTCTACGGCAGCTTGGTGCTTGAGCTGTTGCTGGTTTCTATTCTTACGTTTAATCGCTTTTTCGCGACGCATTCGTTTGGCTATAAGGTCTTTTGTCTTCATATACAATCTGAGTTGCGGCATAGCCGCGTTGGAAAGTTTCACGCCCTATGGGCTGTTTCAAAGTTTCAATGTTAAAATAAGATGTACAAAAAGTATGCAAAAGGTAGTTGGATAGAACCGATACGCTCCTAACTGCCAAAATGACAAAAAAGAGAGTGCCGTGTGGCACTCTCTTGAATGTATGGATTTGAAATGATTATTTCACCTCTTGACCCATCATGTTGAAGGTCTTGCCATCACGGATAATGAGCACTTGACCATCGCGAACGATCTTTTGTACTTGAGGAGCAACGGTGGTGTTGTCAACTGCGGTAGCAGGTCCTTGCTCTTTCTGAGTAAAGGTGTAAACCTTAGCATCGGAGAAGAGGTGGATAGTCAGTTTACCTTCAGCATCTACGACTGCAGTAGCAGCAGCGGCAGTTGCGTTCTCCGCAGTTGCTAGATCGGTATTGGTTGTAAGTTCAGTAGCAGCAGCGAAACCATCCACAATATCAACTACTTTCACACCAACCAAATAACCCTCTCCATTAGCATAAGGAGCGACCATAAGGTGATGTTCGTTGTAGTTAGCGAGACAAGAAGCACCATTGTATTTCTTACCAAGATTAACAGAGAGAGTTGGATTAGCAGTAACTTCAGTATTATAGGTCAATGGATCAACGATTTCGAATGGCTCTACCAATTCACCATCAAGAATCCAATTTGGAGATGCCAATGGAGATGCAACTAATTGATAGTTTGCACCCAAAGCGTCTGTTGTTTGAGCAGAACCTTTAGTGAAATGGTAGTAGTCACTATTATTGCTAGCAGGATCGGTATGAACACCATCAATTACGTTATATACAGAATAACGGAACTTAACACCACTAGCAGTAACACCCGTGGCAAAGAGAGTGCCATTGGTAGAAGTACCCTTATAAGCAATAGTATGACCTTGTATAGAACGATACCAATTTGAAGATTGTTTGGATGTGAACCAAAGAGATGGAGCACCTGCGAGGTCGTTCCAGATGTAAGCACGAAGTTCACCACGCTTGTAACCAGCAGCAACTTGTCCATCTTCTGATTGACAAACAATCTTATTGGTAGCCACAAGTTTACCATCCTCAGTGAGAGCAATGTCAGAGATTGCAAGGTAGTCACCTGCGTTATCAGGATCAACAGCAACTACACCTTCTTGAGAGATTTCGGTAACAGTATTAGTAGCATGTGCTACGTTGTAGATGTGAGGAGTACCATTTGCTTCGTGGGTAAGAACGACCGTGTTCTCGCCATTTTGGAGAGCACGTTTCAAAGTACCTACGATGGTTGCACTATAGTCTTGTACAGGAAGTGCATTCAATGTGATAGAAGATGCCAAAACTTGACGGAAGTTTGCGGTAATAGTTTCATCTTTAGTAACCGTATATGCCAAAGGATTATCGGTAGAACCATTACTCCAGTTAACGAATTCATAACCATCATTAGCAGTTGCGGTTAAGGTAGCAGTAGTATTATAATCATATGCACCACCACCAGTCACATTGCCATATTGCTCTTTATTTACATTTGCAGTAATGGTATAAGAGATGGCCTTGAAGTTGGCAGTAATTGTTAGATTGCTATTAACAACAATCTCCAATGGGTTTGCAGTGTATGTATCCTCACCAACTGTCCAATTTACAAACTGATAACCTGTTGTAGGCTCCGCAGTAAGAGTTGCAGTGGCACCTTCTTCATATGTACCAGCATTACCCGTTACCACTCCCATAACAACATCATTTACATTAGTTACTACGGTGTACAAAGTTGCTGATGCTGCCACTTTGGTCACTACAGAAGACTTTTTAGCTGGTACTTCACAAGTATTATTGTTGGTAGGATTAGAATAAACAACTAAACTCATTCGTTGGGTATCGGTTCCACTAAATGCAGTTCCTGCAATAGTTACGATATTTCCCGCATAGTCCAAATTGATCGCAGATACTGCAGCGTATCCAGAATCAAAACTAGCATGCAACGTTAAAGTAGGTGTATTTTCACTCCAAGTTACATCAAAAACAGCAATGGTGTTATCATGTATTTTCATTATGATTTGTTTCTCATCAGGAGTAATCGCAAGACTTCCACCTAAACTACCATTTATTAAATCGGTGTGTTCGTGAGACGACCAAGTACATGTTCCATCCCATGTGTAAAAGCGCAAAGAAGTAGCACCAGAATTGTTTGAACCAGTGCCTCTATTTGTTGCTACCCAAACACCTTTCTCACATGCCTTGATGTCGAAAATTTGAGCTGCATTACCCAGTGTATTAAAAAGAACATCAGGGGCAGTGGTCCATTTTGTTGCTAATGTTCCATCTGATTGCCCTACATTATACACCGCTACAGGGAAGGAAGTTCCAGCATAATCCTCTGCAACGGTCACTAATTTCGTGTCTGCACCTTTTCCATATAAAGAAGCACAAGACAAAGAAGATCCTACTTCGACATCTCCATTCTTAATTAAACCGCTTGAAGCTCTTGTGCCTTCAAAGAATTGGGTGGTTTTTGTCAAATCAGCAGGATTAACCAAGAACAAACCAGAGTGACCATCTGAATAATCTGTAAGCCAAACAGTTCCGTCAGGAGCAATAGTAAAACGACCAAATGCCCAAGTATTAGCACCTAAATCATGTCCTGCCTCATTAGATATTACATAGGAAGGACTATATACATAGAATTTGCTTAATGATTTTGTAGATGTACGGTCTGCCACATACACAGAACCAAAATAATCAGACTCGGGACTTACATCTACATTAGAATAACCACGACGATATCTATGCGAAGCATCTGCAAAAACTTTTTCATACGCAGTCACCGCAGCAGCCGATAGTTCTACCGACCAATTAAGTTGTTGACCATCTTCACCTGGTAACGAATAAGCAGCTACAGCAACTTCGTTCTTACCTTCTACTAAATTTTCTAGTGTAACCTCACCTACCTTTTCAGCTGATGTTGCATCATAAAACACCAATTTACCCGCAGTTGGAGTTTCGTTTGCATTGAACGAGAATGTGTACACATTTTCTGCTAACGTAACAGAAAGTCCATGCGCATAAATTCGCTTAGGTTGCGCAGCGAAAGAAACCACGCTTGCCAAAAATGCGATGGCAAAAAGAGTTAATTTCTTCATAAGAATAAAGATTTAAAGTTAATAATTATTGTTTGTTATCAGTTTGTTATCTACATAACACGGCGACAATGGTACAACTTTTTTTTGAAACCTGCAAACGTTTTCGAAAAAAAATGAGTAAGGAGGTGCATTTTTGGGGGAATGGACGCTCGTTGGGCTATTGGACGGCGCGCATCACGCCTATTGGATAATGGACGCTGCGCTATGGGAGATGCGGTGTTCCTTGCTTATTAACAGCGTTATCCTACGTATATGTTACGTATATGTTACGTATATCCTACGTAACTAACAAGGAAACAACCTAAAAAAACAAGGAACGAGGATGACTCGTTCCTTGTAATTATAAACCTATGAGCTATTTGCTCATTTAGTATCAACGTACGAGATATGCTTGTCCGTTTTGGATAACAATACCGCGGTATGTCTTATCCACTTGACGACCAAGTACGTCGTACATTGGCGCATTGAGGTTGAGTGTAGCAGGTTTCACATTCTCTACAGCTGTAGGATCGTAATCAGGAGCATCTGCAAGAGCAGTCTTAGCTGGGATAACGATGGTGTTATCTGCTGTTGGCATGGTGTAGCGAGCTACGTGACCTGCTGCAGAAGCGATCAAGTTACCTGCGTAGTCGAAGCTCAATTGGTAAACAGGGCCAAGGTTGTGAACGAAGGACTCTACGTACTTCACGCTGAGTTTACCCAGAGAATCCCATGCGCACTCAAATACTATGAATTGGTTGTTATCGTCTGGCAATACGAGATACTTTTGGTCGTTGCTGAGCGCCAAAGCACCGTCGTTGCTACCGTTCACATAACCTACAAACTCGTCGTAGTGAGTAGAGAACTCGCACTCTTGAGCAAAGTTGTAGTAGCGGCAAGAAGTAGCGTAGCTATTGTTACCACCTGCATAACGGAGAGTAGAAACGAAGAATCCGTAGTCGGTGAGGATAGGTTGACCGTTCTTGTTCACCAAACCAGCGAGGTTAGAACCCTTGCCATATACCTCAGATGGAGCAGCATCCCAAGACTTAACGATAGAACCGTCCTCTTGGCCGATGTTATAAATCAAGATATTACCGAGTGAAGAACCGAAGTCCTCGTTGTAAACAATGAGTTTAGACTCAGCACCCTCTTTGTAGATAGAGATACCTGCGGTAGAAGCACCTACGTTAACGCCACCATTAGAGATGACACCATTGCCATCGCGTGTACCTGTGAAGAATTGGGTAATATTCTCAGGTTGAGCAGGATCCATTACATACACACCACTATGATCGTCGCTATACTCAGCGATGAACAATGTACCATCAGAAGCTACAGCCAAACGCTTAGGAGCATTCCAAGCAGCATCGGTAGATACATAAGGAGTAGTGTTGAGCTTGTTCATATCAATATCATAGATAGAAACACCCTTGTTATCGCCTGAACCTTCCATCACATAGAGTTGACCGAATTGATCGGTGAGAGGATGGCTATTAACGATAGCGTATGGTTTCACCATGGTAGAATCTGCATGATCAGCTACAAGACCCATACCTGGAACTGGAGCGCCTGTGAGTGTTACACCCCAGTTGGTAGCCTCAGCTGGGATATCAGCCATAGGAACAGTTACCTTGTTGATACCCTTTGCTGCCACAACGGCATGATTACCAACCTCTGCGCCCTCGTTGTAGAATACGATAGCAGCGTCAGCATCTTGGTTGGCTACGAAGGAGAAGATATAGTCAGTATCAGTCTTACTAACCTTAAGGCTGTGTGCGCTGACACGTGCTACGACAGGTTGTTGTACACCTACGGTAGAGAATGACCATACGAGACCATCTACATAGAGATAGAGGTTGAGCACTGCGCCATCCACATACGCACCTGCGCTAGCATGTTGGGTAGGAGCACCATAAGGCTCGAAGAAACCGTAATCCAATTTCACCTCTACTGCTTTGTCAAGACCTTCGGTGATGTCAAAGAGTTTTAGACCAGCCACAAAGCCCTCTTCGTTTTGGAATGGAGTAACCATCATGTCACGACCTGCATACTTGAAGTAAGAAGCACCTTGGAACTTCACACCGATGAGCTCAGCTGGGAACTCGCCAATAACTACAGGATCTTCGTTAGGACCAGCCGTCTTGAACTCTACTGGAGCCATCTTCTCAGCATCCATAATAAAGTCTTTCTTCTCGCCACGTGGAGAGAGGGTAAGACGGAAGTCTGCTCCATCAACAGCCTCGTCGAAGACAGCTGTCTCATCAGTAGTAGCATCACTTAAACCAGAGCCGAGTTGATAACCAAAATATGTTTCGCTAGCAAGCATGTCATTTACGACATTGTAGGTAGTGAAGCGTGCACCATTGCCATAGCGGTGAACACCAGTGGTAAGGATAGTGCAGTTGCTAGACATACCATAAACTGCCATAGTATAACCTTGATCTGATTTGAAGGAGTTGCTGGAGAATTGCGATGTGAACCAAATTACAGGATCTGCAAAGAAGTCTTCCCAAATATAGACACGAGTAGTACCGCGTTTGTAGCCACTTTCTACAGCATCATCTTGATAGTTACAACGGATATAGTTGATACCAACCAATTTATTATCACAAGTGATAGCAATATCAGACAGTGCGAGGAAATCGCCTGGGTTGGTAGTATCCACTGGCACGATACCTACGGTAGAGATAGTATCTAACTTACCAGTAGTATTGTTGAGTACATAGATATGCGCAGTACCATCTTCCTCGTGGGTGAGGTAGAATACAGAGTCAGCATGTTGGATAGTGCGTTTGATAGTACCCTTAATCTTAGCAGTATTGTCTTTAGGGTCATTTTGCTTCATATTGAATTGCTCTGGCAATGCAGCATAATCAGGTTGAACAGGATCTGGATAATCTACATAGATGCCAGAAAGGTCTACATAAGCAGTATCCTCCAAGAAGAGGAATGGATAGCTGGTAGCATTAGCTTCAACCACTACAGTTTGGTATTTGCGGTGGAGTGGCTTATACCCATCAGCTACAGCGTCCAATTTGTAAGTACCTGGCTCAAGGTCAGGGAAGTAGAACAAACCATTGTAGCAACTATCTACTTGATAGGTAGCCACAACTTCGCCAGCCTCTGTGCTCAATGTAACGACTGCACCGTTCAATGGAGCATATTGGTCATTGGTGTTAGGAGCATACTTATAGAGTTCGTGGGTGAACGCATTGTGCTCATCCTTTACAGTACCCAAGATATAACCCTTAGTCTCTGGTTCTGCCTTGAAGTAATCCACGATACCGCGATAGTAGCGGATCCCCTCTTGTTTGCAATAGTCAGGGTTCAGCGCACGGTGGCGAGCAGGTTGATAGGTATGGAAATATCCCTCTACGAGGAAACCAGGAACACCGTGGTGGAGTACGCCGAGGTAACCTGTATAGGTCTTACCAGAAGATGGAAGAGTAGCATCATAACTGCTTCCGTAGAAATCAATATCTGCCAAGATGTGTTTAGAGGTCTCAGGATCACGGGTGTCATAATTGTTTGGCTCTAGACCATCCATAGAGCGGCACTCGAAAGCTTGATACCAAGAAGCCTTACACATATCAATAGCACCTGGAACTACGTGTGTACCATCTGTATTACCACGATAGAAGTATGACAAATAGTTCACGGTGTTACCATCGGTAGCAGCGTTTGAGTGAACAGAGATGAAGTAGTCCATATTGTTTGCTTCTGCCTCATCAGCGATGTCGAGCAATGGACGGTTGTATTTCTCGTAGTCTGGCAAGCTCTTGTAGTGCTCATAGGTGTAATCTGGATACTCGCCATCCACTTTCTCGTATGGCCAAGGACCACCTTGTGTGTGTGACATCATCACAAACGCACCAGCTGCCTCCAAACGATCGCGGAGCTCAAGACACTTCCAAAGGTTAGTATTAGTCTCATAGAAACCGCAAGTATCAGGCATACCTGTAGATGCCAAGTTAGGATAAGGAATAGTAGCATTAGGACGGTCATTAGGGCCCCAACTACCGTGACCTGGGTTGATATAAATACGTTTGCCTGTCAAATCAGTTGCAAACATGGCGATGCTAACTACGCATGCAGCCATAATAAGTAATGTCTTTTTCATAGTCGTATGCATCATTTAACGTTCATTACATAGATTTCACCTTCGCTTGTAGAGTAAGCGATTTTGCCATTGGCTGCTTGTGGGAACACAGCGATTTGCTCGCCATTGGTCAATACTTGCTTCTTGCCGTCCAAGCTATACGCTACAATCACAGACTCAAGTACCACTTCGCCATTATCCTTGGTATCGCAACCAACGAGGATGTTGTCGTTGTACCATACTGGAGCGAGGATATTGTGACCGATGAATTGGATATTGCTGCCATCGATGTCGCAAACGAAGCAACCTACAGAACTGATGTAGTAAGAAACTTTCTTTCCGTTAGGAGAAAGCGATGCCCAGTGGTAGCTGTATTGTTGACCATTAGGAGAGAAAACGATGGTCTTGCCATTCTTGGTCATCATCAATTGACGATCCTTGATAGAGAATGAAGGACGGTCAGCGTCTGCTACCATAGCAGCCAAGTGTTGTTGCTTGTGTGCAATCACTTGTGCCTTGTTAGCTACAAAATCGTGGCGAACAATGTTGCTCACGCGGCTCTTAGTTGCATCCAATTTCACCTCACGATAAACGATTTGCTTGCCATCTTGAGCAATCTTTACATTGTAACCTGCACCGTCAGCACTCGTAATTTTGGTTACCTTTTGGGTAGCCAAATCCATACGTTGCAAACCTTGGTTACTGGTGTTGGTTAAAAGGAGATAGTCGCCTGTAGGACTGAAAGCTGCCACTTTCGCATCAGCCTCTTTCGCTACGCGTTCAACGCTTCCTACCTCCAACAATTGTGCGCTTGCCATCATTGGGATAGCCAACGCTAAAAAAAGATAAACTTTTTTCATGATTGTTGTGTTTTATGGTTAATAATAACTGTTAATTTATCAAAACAGCGACAAAGTTACGCAAAAAAATTGAATCTAACAAAAATTCCTTATCTTTTTGTATAAAACATGCCGAAGAACATTTTTTTTTAATGTTCTTCGGCAAACAATGTATTTCATTTTATCCATATTACCTTACCATCGCCTGCTGATGAAGTGTCGTTTGATTGCTCAAATGAGCTTCTACCACGCACATACCCGAAGGTACTGGTAAAATCACTTCGTTATTCCATAGACTCATCTCGTGCTCCAACAACACACGACCGAGCATGTCATACACCACCACCGACTTTATCAACGGGTTAGAAGTCACTGTCAACATCCCCGCAGCAGGTGAATAAGCATGTAATTGAGCATCTGCTGGCAATACGTTCATAGTAGATGTCGCCACACCACCATCATTGCCTTCTCCCACATAGGTGTCTGGACCCACAATCACATAGCGTTGCTCATGGTTCTCCGACATCGGTAATTGCAGCATCAAGCCATTAAGAATGCGGTATTTTGTGCCCGTCATAGTATCCCAAAGGTAGCACTCTTTGGTCCAGTTTTCAGAGAGATAGAATGCCAATTGCACATTTTCAGCCCTAGCGTCTTCACTCGCCAAAAGAGCCAAAGGTATCTCGCTAACACCCCGACGCAAATCAGTCATCATCGGCACTTGCTCTGCCACCGTATAGATGTTCAGCGGAGATACTGCCGAATTATCTTTTACCGTCACTTCCACACCCGACGACAAGAACAAAGCATCCTCGCCCTGCAAATAATAATCATTTGCCTCAGCATATGTCGCCAACATACAGCGTGCATAATTTCCCGCGGCAAAAGCATAGATTGTCATCACCTCTGCCTCTTGCATCACATCGCGCTGAGGTGCACGCATCACAGGTGCCACCTTTGACTTCAGCGAGTTATTCAGCGTCAAATGATCTGTACTTAACTCTACTTGAGCAGTAGTTGCCGTTACTCCATCACGCAACTTGAGCATCACCGAACGCATCGGAGGCAAGTATCGATCCGAAGATGTGGCTGCCACTTCCACCGTAGCCGACTGCCATGAGTCGTTCTGCATATAATAGAACTCTGAACTAAACTGCTCATTATCAGCCAATAGCGCACGCATATCAATATACGACAACGTAGGATTACCAAATATGAAAGCATTACTCTCCACCCCATTCGTCAAGGTAATTTGCATCGTGTTATCGGTTGGAGTAAATGCCAAACGATATGCCTCCTCACGCGAAGGAACTGCCACCGAAGAAGTCTCATAACCCGAAGGACTGAAATACGAATAACGCTTATCGGGCTTAGGCAAACGAACAATCATCTCTTCCATATTATCTCCAGGACCAAAGCCCAAGAGTTGGAAACCTTGTCCCACCTCCAACGGCTGAATCAACGAGTTCGATTCGCAGAATTCAGCAGTAGCTGTTTCAGCGACATCTTTTCCTCCCTCATAACGAGTGATAATATCCTTATTATAGAACGACAACCAGAATGCGTATGCAGCATCTTGAGCACGCGTACCTTTGAACGATGACACCACAAACGGATCATCACTTTCCAACGCAGAACCCGATAGATAATCACCTACATGAGGAACAAACATATCACCTGCATACATATCTTGTAGCGGTGCAGACATCATATTCCACTTAGTAGAAGTAAGTGCCATATCCACATATGCCTTATCATATTCCAATAAGTGTTGATTATTGATACGTGCTCCCGAAACAAAGTATATATTGCGACATTTATGCACATCATGATTGATGGTCATTGGGTAGTGATTGTGCTTGTGATCCGATTCTGGGTCATCCAAATGCTCATTATCGGGCACAATATATGGATAGCGCAACTCATCATCCATCTTAGGGATAATCACATCTACGCCTGCCATTGGCACATATCCTACTCCAAACGTATCTCCATCATCCACCTGCTTATTGCCATTGGTATCCTCCCAACTCTTCCAGTTTTCGTTCAAGCCCCAACCGTTGATGGTGCTTGTACCTGGACGCCATACCACAGTCTGTGGCAATACTTGTATCTTGACGAAAACATATCCTACCTTACATCCCTCATAATCCACTCCATTAGCTCCCGTCGTCAATTGCAAACGTACGATATATTCTCTGCCTGCCTCAATCGTTTTGCTTGGATCAATAGGCAACACTTCTCCTGTTTCCGAGTCAACCAAACTGATAGCGTCTGTATTGAGAGTAAAGTATTTTTTACCATTTTCTTCTACTATCTCACAATTAGCAATTTGGGTATCTTCACCCATATCGGTAACAGGGATTCTAATAGCAGACGTATCACCTATCACTATTTTATAAACAGGAAGTTCCGCCTTTTGTTGCTCCGTTATATGTTCAGATGCGATTGGTAAGATATTCAAGAAGCGACTGGCTTCTGCTGAGGTCACTTTCACCCAACGCGGCTCATTACAATCCTTGAGCACCACCAGGGTGTCTTTACCTTGATAGTTCACCGTCATGGTAGCAGTACCCTCAATAGGGAAACACCAATAGCGAGCTGCTTCATCCGAACCGAGGTAGAAGTTAATCGTTGTATCATACATTTGCAACCAACCATTATCATGGAGATGCTTCACGATGTCATAGTTTTGTCTTGACTCAAATGCATCCACCTGCAAATCCTCAAAGCGAGTAGCATAATAGTTTGGATTAGGATCATCAGCTGTAGAAGGACGTCTCATATCATACATGATGGCAGCAGTCACTTGTCCATGAGTGTACCCATACAATGCCTTAAATGCCTCATCTGCTGCCAATTGTTGATCCGATGTAGCATCTTTATCACCATATACATCATCCGATTCTACAGTTACCAACCAATCCGCATAGATAGGCACCTTCTTATCCTTAAGCGCACCACCCACCTCATCTGCGAAGGTATTTTTCACTGCCACGGTCAGATAATACAAGTCATTGGCGCAATTGCCTGCCGATTCCAAGTCAAACTCCTGCTCCACCAAGTCTTTATCCGAATTGCGGAGATCAAACTTGGTCTGTTGCGTAGCATGCAATGGTGTCTGCATATTACAGTTGTCCTCGTCCAACTCATCCACTGAATATGCCATACGCATCCAATAGCTATCACCAGCATATAACTTATTCAACGCCTCATCAGGCTCTTCGGTATTTTCGATGATATGTGCTACATACAAGAGCCATTTTTCAACACCATTATTCACCGTCTTCACATAGGCCTTCTTATGTACCGCATCACCCATCTCATCCAGCATCTTGGCTACCGAGTAATAGATAACATCTCCCCTACTCTCCGAAGGTATATAACTAGCGTCTGGGATATGTATCGAACCATATGCGTGATCCGTTTCCATATCACCATGCTCATGATCATAGTCATGATAGTAGATAGGCAACGTCTCACCTTCCACTTGATAAGTTGGGTTCAATGCTGCGTCTGCTGTTTCATTATAGACCTGATAATAGATATACGCATCCGAACCCACCTCCATATTGCTATAATCCAATCGCAATACCGCTGCTGCGCTGCTAACACCATTATTCGTTGAGCGACACGTCATCTTTCCATGGTAAGCCGCCATTGGCAATTGCGATACATATAGCGTAATATCGTCCACCATAAAGTCATTACCTTGGTTGGTCGTAGCGAAGTTATAAATAGAAACACGCGTAGAGTCATAGCCACTCGCCGATTCAATCGGGAAGTTGATTTGCTGCCAACCTGTACCCTTGAGCAACTCACCCACAAAATACACGCCCACATTCTGCCATTCCGCTTCTCCCTTATTTTTTCCTTGCACGTTAAAGCGGAATATTGGGTTACCTTCGCCTGACCAGTTAGCGGGTGCTGGGTTGCAGAACCATGCCGAGCAATACATCGTTTGTCCCGAACAAATAGGCTTACCTGTAGTTAGACTTGCCACCAAACCAGGTTCCATAGTGCCATCCACATACAACGCCTTACCCGAATGAGCAGATGCTCTCGCCCAATCCTTGCTCACAGAAGACAATATCGTGTATTCACCATAGAATGGGAACGCACCTTGCGTTGCACCACGGCGGAAGTAGGCATCTTGTGCCAATTCACCCGCAGCATACACATAACCGTATGATATCTGCTCCCATGGCAGATGCGTATCGTTATTGTCATCAAAATTAATACTACTCAACACCTCATATTCATTTTCAATACGGGCTTGAGTAATGATCGTTTGTGTTGTCGGACCACATTTCTTCACATCCACAAATTCCACCTCAAACTCGGCAATGAGCAATGAATCTGAGTCCTCAGGTGCAGCTGTCAAGCGATACCTATGCTTTACTTGCTGATTGTCCATCGTATAATCATCACTTCTAACAATCAGATAATCAAGTTCGGCAGTATAGGTAGGGGTATATTCCTGTGCAAGAAGATATGTTTGAGTACTATTATCCCAATCCTCTCTTGTCCATGAAAATGCAGATGCAGGAATGCGCTGCACGTTATTGGATGCATCGCGATAGAAATAGCACATCTCTGATGGATGTGAACGGTATTTGACATAACGATACTCAGTGGACAAAAGAATTTGTTTTCCCGATGGAGCTTGGTATTTATAGGTTTCCAAATATTCGCCTCTTCCTGTACGTGCGCTCAATGTATCTGCCATCTCCTCTGCTGGTTTGAGATGGAAGATCTGACGATAAGACAGTGTAGGCTCCGTAATAGAAGTTATCTGACCATTCTGCAAGGTATATTCATAATCGGTATATGCACTCACATCACACGCCATAGTATGGTAGCCCGAAGCGGCTTTAGCCTCAGCCGTGCCCGCACTCGCATTATAGGTATAATTCCAACCCTTTAATATAGGAGCTACGTTATCCGTATTATTTTCGTTCAGCACGCCGCCATAGTTAGCATCTGTACCTGCGGTCTGAGCACCATACCGATCGTTATTCCTATTAAAGGAATACAAACCATACGATATACCCTCATCTAGAATCGTCTCAGCACTTTGTGGCGTGTTGATGGCAGCAAATGGCGTACCATCCGCAGATCGAGGCGAGCGAATCCATGAAGTGGACAAATAGCCCTCTACATGGTTGTAATATGGATCACCCTTGGTCTCATAATCGTACCAACGCATATAGCCCGAGTAACCTGATTCAGCCAAACGGAGTTCTATCTCTTGATTAGGCAAATAATATATAGTACGCTCCGAGGTGTGAACAGCCTGCTCTTGTCCCTCTGTCCATGCTCCTGTGTGTCCAGCACCAGCTTGCGTTTCGAATTGTATTCCACCTGCTTCCACACGTTGAGCTATCGGAATACGAAACTCACCTGCGTGTTTATGCTCAGGATCAGATTGATTGGAATATGTTCCTACTAATGTCGCAGTACGTTTGCTATTGTTCTCATTGGCGGGGGTGCTTACTCGAATCGTTTTGCCATCTTCCAACACTTCACTACTCAGTCCTGTCCAACCATTTTCAAATGTAAATGTCCAATGCGCATCACGCAAAGAGATTATCTCTGACTCTCCTTCTACTTCGCGAACAATCTCCTGACCATCCACATTATAAATCACAGAACCATGCTGATGAGTCACATTCACCACAAAGTCCTTGGCCTCTGCCACCTCGCGGAAGGTATAAGTTACAGGATTAATCGACACCGAGATTGGATTCAACTCCTCTTTGTGATAGGATTTACGCACCACGCGCATCTTCTTGCTGAAGCTCTGGTTACCGTATTTATACTCCACCACCACATTATCCGAATAGTCTATCCAAGTCAAGATACCCAACTGGTTGCCTTGACTATCTAATTCGGGATAGATAATACCCTTCAAATCCATCGGACTCTCGCCTACTGGCGCCAAAGGGAACTGCCATTGCTTATGCCCATCAGCTGCTGTAATCTCCTGCGCGTCACCTACCGTCATCATCACACGCGATGTATCTGGGCATTCATATTTGAGGTTAGGATAATCAAACGAGAAGTGCGCTGGATCAAGCCATGTTTCTTTCCTCTTATTCGCTCCTGTTGACTCCCAATACACATGCTCCACACTCACTTGATTAGGATCCACCACATTGGATTCACGTCGGAGCAGCGGCTCTTCGTTAGGGCGTCTTACTATCTCATAATACGTCTCCGTAGTGTGGTCAATCACAAATCGCACATTACGCTCCAATACATCATCGTAGGTAAACTCTATCTTCGCTGGGTTGAAGTGCGCCCATGCGTCACCAGTACCTTTTTGCTCCCATTTCTCCACATGAATTGTATAAGGACTCCAGTTCGCCACCGTAAAATCCAATGTCACATACAGCGGAAGTATTGCCCCCCAGTGCATCGTGGCCATGTAATAAATCTCACCCATCCAATAGGACCCCTTCTGAGAATCCACCATATTAGCAAAGCGAAAAGCCGTAGCAGCAGTACTATCAGCAACCAATGTCAAAGCACCTTGATTGACTGCCCCTTGAGGACTGGAGTTATCCACACTCAACCAATGCCCTGTACTCAAATCTTGGAAACTATAATAGTAGGACGAGCCATCCTGCTCAATACGCATCCGCCACAAGCAGTCATCCGATATAACTCGTGGAGCACGCACACCACCACTACTCGCCTCCAAATACAAACGGAAATCATATTGCACCCATGGGTCGCTATCGTAACTAAACGATACGATATCTCCACTCACAAACACACCATCAGTCACCGCCTGCGCTTGCGCAATCAGACAACTCAGACAAACATATACTAAGAGAAACAATTTTTTCATAAGGCTTGGGATTTTTTACGTTTTATCACTTTTACCAACATATATGCACACACCATCACCAACATTGGCAACAGCATACCTTCTAATGGCATCTCCTGTCCTACTGGTGGTCTATCAGGACGACTAGCATATACCATTCCATTCGCTTTAGCAGGACCTCCAAACAAGTTCTCCTGCGTACAAACACTACCACCTACCTCAGCCGATATAGCAGCAAAACTGCCCGTACCTGAAGCCGTAAACGAACTCCAGCCCGTACATGGATCACTAAACACATACCCGGCATGATGCATCATGCCGGGTGTATCCATGATTTGGGCTGTATGAGAATACGAATTAGTCACTTTTATCCTTAAAAATCAAATATTACATCCCTTCTTTGACACAAAATATCGGGGCAATTATACGCGCCACACACGCCTTCTTGTTTTGTAAAAACAAATTAACCTGCAAAGTTACTATTTTTTTTTGAATCCCCCAAGAAAAAAGAGTACTTTTTCAATATTTCCAACCAAACACCTCATTTTTCAAGCATCTCATTCCCAATACGTTTCATCACTTTTTTTAGGTTTACGTTAATTAGGTTTAGTCATTCCCTTTTCTTTCACTATCTTTCCGCTATAAATCTTAGGTGATTCTTAGGTTATTTATAGGTGATTCAGCATACATCACCATAACAAAAAAAGGACATTCCTGTCCTTTTTTGTCGAGAAGAGGCGACTCGAACGCCCGACCCCCACGTCCCGAACGTGGTGCGCTACCAACTGCGCTACTTCTCGCTCGCGCTAAAAGCGCTTATTATTTTTTACGAACAAAACGTTTTTTACCTACTGTTGGCTCACTCGAAGCGATTACTTTACGGCACGCCTCTTCTGTAAGTCCTTCTACATCAGCAGATTTAGGCAGACGATAATTGCCTTGTGGTGTCTTAATATAGGCTCCATATCGACCATTCAAAACTTGGATATCACCAAACACATGGACAGGCTTATCCGCTTGCTTTTTTTGTTCGAGTAGCTCAATTGCTTGCTCTAATGTGACCACGTATGGGTCTAAGTTTTTAGGCAGACTTGTAAATGCGTTTGCATAGCGTACGTATGCTCCATATTTTCCTTCGCCTATTACCACTTCTTGACCATCATACACACCTAAAGTTCGAGGCAAAGCATTTACAAAAAGTGCTAACGCTTCATCCAAAGTAATAGTAAAGATACTTTGTCCCTTTTGCATAGAAGCGAACTTAGGTTTTTCGCTATCACTATCGCCCAATTGTACACAAGGTCCGTTTTTGGTGATGCGAGCAAAGATAGGTTCGCCCGTCTGAGGATGATTACCAATGAATCGAGCTGCCATCTTACCCGAAGGGACTTGCTTAATAAGTGGATGGAAAGTCTGGTAGAATTCATCTACCGTCTGTACCCAATTAGCATCTCCCGCAGCAATGGCATCAAAGTTTTCTTCGGATTGCGCTGTGAAATCATAACTCAAGATTGCAGGGAACTGCTCCACGAGAAAGTCATTGGTAATACGTCCGAGGTCGGTAGGGAGAAGCTTTCCTGAATCTGCACCTACTATTTCGGATTTGGTTTTGTCAATGATTTTGCCATTAGAAAGAGTGATGATGTTGTACGAACGTTTAGTTCCCTCCACCAAACCACGCTCCACATACTTACGCGATTGGATAGTTTCAATGACTGTAGCATAAGTAGATGGGCGTCCAATACCCAATTCATCCATTTTGTCAACCAACGAACCTTCGTGGTAACGAGCTGGTGCTTTGGTAAAAGTCTCTTGGCAGTTGACAGTTGACAATTGACAGTTAGCATTCTCCTTGAGTAATGCGATTGCAGCTTGATTGTTGGCAGCAATTTCCTCATCCGCAGCTTGCGTATAGACACGCATAAAGCCATCGAAAGTGATTACCTCATGCGTAGCAGTCCATAGGTATGGCGAATTGTTCATCGCCACTTCCACACGCGTAGTATCCACCTCAACATCAGCCATTTGCGATGCCAATGCGCGTTTGCGGATCAAGTCGTACAAACGACGCTCATCGTTGTTGTTTCCTGCAACAGGAACATTCATATAGGTTGGTCGAATAGCCTCGTGTGCCTCTTGTGCATTTTTAGACTTAGTTTGATATCGACGAGCCTTATGGTAGTTTGCTCCGTACTCAGCAAAGATAGTTGATTTAGCAGTATTGATAGCTAACGCACTTAAATTCACCGAGTCGGTACGCATGTATGTGATATGTCCTGCCTCATAGAGCGATTGCGCTAAACGCATAGTCTTTGATACAGAGAAGTGCAATTTCCGCACTGCTTCTTGCTGAAGCGTAGATGTAGTAAATGGTGGCGCTGGTGAGCGATGACCAGGTTTGTGCATCACAGAAGTGAGTGTAAAAGCAGATTTTTTGCAACTTTCTAAGAAAGCAAGCACCTCTTCTTTGGTAGCAAAACGATGGTTGAGTTCCGCTTTGAAAGAGGTGGTTTCTCCATTAATTGCAGCCCCCACAAACTCTGCCGCTACGCGATAACTCGATGTAGGTACAAATTCCTCTATCTCACGTTCGCGCTCTACAATCAATCGTACCGCAACAGACTGTACACGCCCTGCACTTAAACCAGTGATAACCTTTTTCCAAAGCACGGGCGAGAGTTCAAAGCCCACGATGCGATCCATAACTCGGCGTGCCTGTTGGGCATTTACCAGATTGTAGTCAATATCGCGTGGGTGGTTAATAGCCTCTAAAATAGATTCTTTGGTAGTATCGTTGAAAGTAATACGGCAAACTTTATCCTTGGGCAGTTGCAACACCTCTTGGATATGCCAAGCTATAGCTTCTCCCTCGCGGTCAGGGTCGCTTGCAAGCCAGACTTTGTCAGCTTTCAAAGCTTCTTTGCGCAGAGCGTCAACAAGGTGTAGTTTATCTTTATCGATCACATAGTTAGGCGTATAGTCATTGTTAAAATCAATGCCCATGCTATTTTTCCCCACTCCTTCAATGTCGCGAATATGTCCTTGCGACGACATTAAGCGAAAATCCTTACCCAAATACTTGGCTATGGTTTTTCCTTTGCTTGGGGACTCAACTATCATTAAATTTTTGCTCATATATATAAGGTGTAGTTTGTTCTTTTTTGCAAAACGGCGGCAAAGGTACAACAAAATTTTGAATGGTGCAAATTTATTTGTTGTAAAAAAATAGTTACTTATTTAAGTAAAAAAATTACTGCATCGTATTTCCACTCTATAAACTTTCTACAGACCGATTATCTTTCAAAAAGAATAACTTTTTTCGCAAAATTTCTTGCGTATATCATTTTTTTACACTACCTTTGCACCGCATTTAGATTTAGGGAAGCAAGTGAGATTTTTGCACAGACCCGCTGCTGTGATTCGCAATCCGATGTTCACTATCTCTTAGGTCACTGCCTCTAAGGTGGGAAGGCCGAACAAAAGGAGCGATAAGTCAGAAGACCTGCTACATGCATTCGTTGAACGCTCTCGTGGTATAGGGCTTAAGACATGAACAGACGGTTTCTCATATGGCTTTTCGCACTCTCGTGCTTGGCAGCATTCTCTCAAAACAATGCCGCCGATAGCCTTATCACCTCATCGCCTCATCGCCTGATAGCCTCATCGCCCGATAGCCTCATCGCCCGTTATATCGACCTAGAGGAATACACCATCACCGCTCGCGTCAAAGAGAAGGATATCATTATTCCTCAAACTCTTTCTGGCGTACAACTCAAGAAAATGAATGCCCTCAGCGTGGCAGACGCCATCCGCTATTTCTCAGGCGTGCAAATCAAAGATTATGGTGGCGTGGGCGGTATCAAAACCGTGAATATCCGCAGCATGGGTACCAACCATATGGGTGTGTATTACAATGGCGTACAACTTGGCAATGCCCAAAACGGACAAATCGACCTCGGCAAATATGCGCTCGAAAATATCGAAGAGATCCAACTCTACAACGGTCAGAAGTCCGATATCTGGCAGTCTGCACGCGAGTTTGGTGCTGCGGGTAGCATCTACCTCACCACTCGCCGTCCGCGTTTCGAGGCAGGCAAGGCCTTCAACGTGAAAGCACAGATGCGTGCAGGCAGTTTTGCACTTATCAATCCGAGTCTGCTGTTCGATATCCGCCTCAGCGAAACGATGTCGATTACGGCGAATGCCGAACTCATTTCCTCTGATGGCAAGTATCCTTTCCGCTATCGCCGTGTCACTCCGTCGGGCGAAGTGGCATACGACACTACTGCCATCCGCCAGAACGGCGACATCAATGCCATCCGCGTGGAAGCGGCAGTCAATCACTACTATAGCAACACGGGCTTCTGGAAACTGCAACTCTATCACTACAACTCCGAGCGCGGTGTGCCGGGTGCAATTGTGAATAATGTATGGCGCAATGGCGAACGCCTTTGGGACCGTAACTCCTTTGTGCAAGCCACTTGGCAAGATGAGTTGTTCAATCGTTGGTCGGTGCGAGCAAACATGAAGTACGCCAACGACTATACGCGCTATATCAACAACGACGACAAACTCATCCGCGTGGAGAACCAATACTTGCAACAGGAGTTCTACTTCACTATGGCGCACAAGGTGCGCATCTTTGATTGGTGGGACGTCAGTGCAGCATACGATGTGCAATATAACCAACTCAGCATGTTCCTTGACGCGCACCGTTGGACACATTGGCTCAGCGCAGCCACTGCTATCAACATAAAGAACTACCTGCGCCTCCAAGCCAGCATATTAGGCACATTTGTCAATGACAAAACTCCGAATAACGGCGAAGCCCATCAACGCGAAGCCATTAACGTGAAACCATTAACGCTTGCCAAGCAAGCCACCAACGTGAGCAAAGCGAACACAAAGTTCACCCCTGCTTTGTTCCTCTCCTACCGCCCTACGCAACTGGTGGATTTGCGTCTCAACGCCTTCTACAAACAAAGTTACCGTTACCCAACCTTCAACGACCTCTACTATACCGACATGGGCAATGCCTACCTCAAACCCGAATTGGCAAAGCAACATAACGTGGGTTTGAGTTTCACGCAGCCATTCCGCATAGCTGAGAAGCGCGGTTCAGAGTTCCGCATCAATGCCGATTACTACTACAACCGCATTTCCGATAAGATTATCGCCTATCCTAAGGGGCAACAGTTCCGTTGGACGATGCTTAACCTCGGATTGGTCAAAATCAACGGTTTAGACGTCAATGCACAACTGCATCTTGTCTTGCCGATGGACTTCTACCTCACGGCTAAGGCGCAATATACCTACCAAACGGCTATCGATGTCACCGATCCCAACGATACTTATTATGGCGACCAGATACCCTATATCCCATGGCATTCGGGTAGTGCTGTGGGTATGTTCGGTTGGCAAAACGACTGGCAGCAGTATGGCTTAAATTACAGCTTTATCTATGTAGGAGAACGCTACAACCAACAGGAAAACATCATTTATAACTACACCCAACCTTGGTACACCCACGATTTGAGCATATTTGGCGAATGGAATATCCATCCTACAGCGAAGCGATCTACAGGCGTAGCCGATCTACCATCTACAGCGAAGCGATCTATCTCTCCTATAATCTTGCGTGTAGCGCTAGATGTAAATAATCTGCTTTCGCAAGACTACGATGTGATTATCAATTACCCCATGCCCAAACGCAACTACAAGTGCACCATAAGCATCACTTATTAAATCAGTTGTTTGCCACTTGATAGGCGCGACCGCTCATTGTATGCTTTCTCACTTTTCTTTGTTCATTACTCCCGAATAGTATTCGGGTACTTTTTTCCTAAAAAAGGCGTTTTCTTGGCTTATGTAACATTTTAGGTACCCAAAATGTTACATAAGCCTAACTTTCGACATAATCTTCGACGCAAAACCTCTTCAACGCCGAAGATTTTTACACCATTATTATAGAGGCGCATCAAAAATCGGAAGTGAAACGTGCAAACAAGAAACAGAAAGCCACCGAAAGCCCACAAATCTCCTATAGATATGCTTGTTCTGTTCTATGCTTGCGCTGATTCCTCAGAGTGGGGACTCTTCGGGCGCTGCGCTCGGAGTGCGTTCCGTCACACTCCTTTAGGTCCCGAAACCTGCGGGGAACTTGTGGGACTCTCGCTAAAGTCTTGAGCAAACTAATTTGATAATCGCAATATTGTTTGCAAAATAAGGGAAAACAACTTTGCCATTGTGCACCTTCGTCTTTTGTCCAGTGTAGAGTTCTACGACCTCTGCGCCTTCCGCAAAAGTGTTGTCAAGGCAAATCGCTTGTCCTGCTATCGGTAGAACACGAATAACCACTGTATCATTATCGTTGTATCGTGCACAAGTATGCACATCTATCGTATGTTGCTTGCCTGTGCCAATCACGGGATAGGTTTTGCGTATCTGCCCTAAACGCTGAAAATGTTGCAACTGATTTTCATTAATATCGCTCCAATCCATATCTGAACGAAAGGCTTGATCACTATCTACATTGAAGCGCGCATCACTCAATTTTCTACCAGTCTCATCTCCATAAAACACTTGCACTGCACCTGGAGCCAACAATAGCGTGGTAGCGCAATCAATCATATTAGACATGTCTGCATCGCGATGATACGAGTTGTTGAGATAGCTAAATGGGTGCCAATTCGTGTACATATTCAGGCTATCGGCATACGCTTGCCAAGTATATACTATCCCATCCAAATCGCCGTGCTTAGGGAAATAGAAATTGACCATACTACCAAATCCCGCACTTGCATATTCGGGTTTATAATCTATTGATGCGCAATCGAAGTCGCCCGTCATATAAAAATCCTCTTTCCATTGGGCTGCGGCATCTTTGGGATGAACCAAACGCCACTCTCGCAATGCCTCGTTGCAGGCGATATGCAGAGCTTTCCAACTATCTATATGAACATTCTCAACAATATCACAACGGAAACCATCAATACCAAATTCGCGAACCCACGAGGCAATCCAATCTACTAAATATTTTTGTACAGTGGCTTTTCGGTCTTTGCGTAGCACTCGTGCAGAAGGATTCACCCACGCATCATTCGCTTTGCCCTCTGCTTTCCATTTACGTTTGAGAAACGCAGGGATACGAACCATCTCCGTACTTTCCTCTTTGAAGTCAGGCATACCAAACACCGTTGCCTCTAACGGATTATTCTCGTCCCAATGCTCATCTGGCATACGAATCCATGGACGGTCATACCAACCAGACCATGTCAATCGCTGCGCAAAGAAATCATCAAAACTCCACTCACGTATGTGTTCTGCTGCTTGTTGCGGGGTCAATCCCACTTCTGCAAAACCATACTGTATGGCATCTAATAGAGTCGGATAACCTGGATTATTCAAGTTAGCTCCGAGCATCACGCGTATTCCTTGTGCATGCAGTGTATCTACCAATGCACGAAACTCCTCTACTGTTCCATAGTTCTTATCTATTTGGGTGTAATCCAGTGGATAATAGCCATGATAGCCATAGTGCGGAAAATCGTTGATTGAGCCACTGCCTGACATCCAACCATGGATTTGTTCATAGACATCAGTCATCCATACAACATCCACTCCTAAATCGGTGAAATACCCCTCTTTGGCTTTTTGCAACATACCTTTGAAATCTCCGCCATGAAAGGTGGCAGCATTCAATTGTTCTGTACCATAATCAACGATGCGCCCATAGTTGATATCATTGGTGGTATCTCCATTGCAAAACCGATCAGTAATGACAAAATATACCGAAGCGCCACGCCAATCAAATGTGTCTGCCGTGTTATTTGAGGCGAACAACGATATTGCGTTACAGACCAATACACTAAATAGAATGAATTGTTTCTTCATACAATTATGTTTAATAAATCATGTAGTTATATTTAATAAATCTTTATATTCTCACACAAATTCTATGCAAAACCTATAACTATATAGCAGCATTTTTATACATTTTATACATTTTTAACATTTGAACAGATATGATTTTAGTAGGAACTTTCGGCACAATCTTCGGCGCGCGAAAACTTTTTTCAAAAAAATACACTCACGCGGGAAGCCTTGTAAATACTACACTTTCCGTGTGTTGTATGTACCATTTCACTCTCCGCATTCTCCAATCTTCGGCGCAAAACCCCTTCCGCGCCGAAGATTTTTGCAGCATTATTATAGAGGCACATCACAAAAGCCACAGAAAGCCCACAGATGTGCTAGAGATCTCCTATGGTGGTCCCGAAACTTGCAGGTAACTTATGAGTATTAAATGAAGATACAATCCAAAAATATTACCATAAATTTGGATAATAAAGAAAAAATGATTACCTTTGCACCCGCATTCAGTTAAGAGCACCCCACTCGCCCACATGGCTCGTCGGGGACCCCGCTTAAGGGAAGCAGGTGAGATTCCTGCACAGACCCGCTGCTGTGATTTGCAAAATCGTTTGCTTCGTATCTAAGTCACTGGCTAACTGTCAATTGTCAACTATCAACTGACAAGCTGGGAAGGCTAAGCAAACGAGCAATAAGTCAGAAGACCTGCTGCATGCATAAGGGCATCCCCACTCGCCCACGAGGCTCGTCGGGGACCCCGAAGTTGAACGCTCTCGAGGAATAGGGCTTAGACATGACAAGTAGTTTTCCATATGATTGTAGGTACGCCAACGCGTATATGCTTGATAAAAGTATCAAGCGTAGTTTGTTGCTATGCATGATAGCATCTGCTGTTTTGCTGCTGACCTCCTGTCGTAGCGATGAAATTACCTACCCATCTGAGTATGAGGTCTTGCCGATGGAACCGAGAGAATTGAGCAGTTTTGCACCTAACGAACCCATTGGTATGTACCTACTCAACGAGGGGAATATGGGTAGCAATAAAGCTACTATTGATTACCTTGATTTCTGCAACGGTTGTTATATTCGCAATATCTATGGCGAGCGCAATCCGAATGTGATAAAGGAATTAGGCGATGTAGGCAATGATATTCAGATATATGGCAACCGACTTTATGCAGTCATCAACTGCTCGCACAAAGTAGAAGTGATGGATGCCCGTACCTGTCGCCGTATCGGCCAAGTGGATATACCTAATTGTCGATACATCTGTTTTCACGAGGGGAAAGCATATGTCAGTTCGTATGTAGGTCCTATTAGTATCGACCCCAACGCCCAATTAGGGGCAGTCTTCGAAGTGGATACTGCTACATTGGAAATCACTCGCAAAGTGACTGTGGGTTATCAACCTGAGGAATTGATCGTTAACAATGAGCATATTTATGTGGTAAATTCTGGTGGTTATAGGGCACCAGACTACGATTCTACCATGTCAATCATTTCCCTCAAAGATTTCCGTCAAGTACAAAAAATACCCGTATGCCTCAATCCCCATCGCTTGCGCAAAGACCAGTACAACCACCTTTGGATTACTTCCCGCGGTGACCACAAAGAGGTGCAACCACAACTAATATGTTTATCGCCCGCAACCAATAGCCAATTGCCCATAGCCAATGCTCCAGCAGTAAGCGAAATGGTGATTTTTGGCGATAGCATGTACTACTACGGTTCGCATTGGAACGAGCAGACAATGTCCAACACTATCACGTATGGTGTCCTCAATATCCAATATCCGACATCCAATATCCGCTCTTTTATCACCGATAAAACTGAGAAAAACATCAAGATTCCATACGGCATACAAGTCAATCCTTATAATGGCGATATATATATTACAGATGCTAAAAACTATGTCTCAAGTGGTCAATTACATTGCTATTCACGCGAAGGCAAACGCAAGTGGTCTGTGCGCACGGGTGATATCCCTGCTCATATGTGCTTTATCTATCGTTAGTTGCGAGCAACCCGAAACACCGATGGTCGGCCTTGGTATAGATGACACCTATACTATTGAGCGTATGCGCACGCTTATCCTTCATCCTGAGTATGAGGGTGAGCACTATGCATGGCGAATGGGGGATAAGGTAATTAGTACCGAACGCGACCTAATTTTCTGTCAAGCAGAGGCAGGCACGTATAATTTACAATTGGAAATCAACAATCCTACACCATCCTACACAATACTACACAATACTACCATTGTCGTCTTCGACGAAGAAGTTGCCTATTCACCGTATATTTCTAAGGTGTTAGAGTATAATCCTGCACCAGGACAGTTTATCAACACCATGCCAGAATACGAAGATGGCGACACTTATCAAGCCATGCTTCGAAAGGCAGAAGATGCCATCGCAGGCACCAATCGCAGTCTAATCTCGCTCGGTGGTTGGGGCGGATATGTAACTTTTGCTTTCGACCACTCTGTAGTGAATGCTCCTAATTTGCCCGATTTCACCGTAGAAGGCAACGCGTTCTATGCTTCAGCAGGCAACCGCAACGGAAGTAGCGAACCAGGTATTGTGATGGTCAGTATAGATATTAACCAGAACGGCCTGCCCGATGACCCATTCTATGAACTCGCAGGCAGCGAATATACCAATCCTGCTACAATCCACCAATATGCTCTTACCTACCATCGTACACCTGCCGAGCATACACCACAAGCAGACACAAAAAACTCGCTCTCTGACACCACATATATACTATGGAAGAATAATCAAGGCGAGCAGGGGTATATGTATAAGAACACTTTCCATACGCAAGACTACTTCCCGCTTTGGCGCACCGACTCTACGCTCACTTTCTCGGGTACTCGTTTGCCCAATAACGCTGTAGACAAAAATGGCAAAGGCAATATGTGGGTACTCCAGCCATACGACTTTGGTTATGCCGATAATCATCCCAACGACAGTGTCAGCCGCTGTTCGTTTGATATAGATTGGGCGGTTACTGCCGACGGCAAACCAGCCAAGTTGCCCTGTGCCGACTTCGTGCGTGTCTATACGGGCGTACAACAACAATGCGGATGGATAGGCGAGATCTCCACCGAGGTTTCTCATGCGCGCGATTTGAATATTGAAGAATACTAATGATGAAGCAATTAACACATCTTTTGATTCTCTGCGCCATCCTTTGGGGCACATGTTCGTGTACTTCATCTAGCAATATAGAAGACTACAACATGGCGGTTTACACCCCCACATACGCCACAGGTTTTCGCATTGTCGGTGCAGAGGGCAAGCAGAGCACCATCATCCGAGTGACTAATCCGTGGCAAAGTGCCAACGATGTAGAGACAATGCTCTTTATCGCTCGTGGAGGCGAGAAAGCGCCCGATGGTTTCCGTGGTCAAGTGCTGCAAGGCGATGCTAAGCGAGTGGTGTGCATGTCATCCAGCCATATCGCCATGCTTGATGCCATAGGAGCTATAGAGAGCGTAGTGGGCGTGTCGGGCAAGGATTTCATCACCAACCCCTATATTGTGGCTAATCAACATACTATCCCCGATGTGGGGTATGACGGTAATATGAATTTCGAACTTCTCGTGGCGCAACAACCTGATATTGTACTTCTCTTTGGTGTAACGGGTGCATGTGTCATGGAGTCTAAACTCGATGAATTAGGTATTCCGTATATGTATATTGGCGAGTATGTAGAAGAAGATCCTTTAGGAAAGACCGAATGGCTTATTGCCATTGCTGAGATTGTTGGTTGCCGAAAGCACGGCATCACTTATTTTTCTGAAGTGCCAAAACGCTACGAGCATCTTAAGTCTTTAGCCGCTTCAGCCCAAACTCCCACTCCCAAAGTAATGATCAACACACCATACGCCGACTCGTGGTTTATGGCTTCCGCCACCAGCTATGTAGCACGACTGATTGCAGATGCAGGAGGCGATTATATTTATAAGAAAAACACCTCTAACCACTCTTTGCCAATCGATATGGAGGAGGCGGCATTACTGACTACCCAAGCCGATGTATGGATTAATGTGGGCAATGTCAATTCTGTGGACGATTTGTGTCGCCAGTTCCCTAAGTTCGCCCATATGCCTTGCGTGCAACGGGGCGAAGTGTACAATTGCGACAAACGCAGAGTCACTGGTGGAGGCAACGACTATTGGGAGTCGGGCGTAGTGCATCCAGATGTCATTTTGCGCGATTTAATCAAGATTTTTCATCCTGAATTAGAATCAGACAAAGAGTTCGTTTATTATAGAAAACTCCCCAACCCTTAAAACTTTTATAACATGCAGCGTCATTCTACCATATTATTTGTAATCTTATCGCTCCTGCTGGTCATTCTGTTTATACTTGACCTGCTCATCGGCTCTGTTCATATCCCGCTTCGCGATATTTTGGGTGCACTATTTGGCGGAGATGTGGATGCCTCCACACGCCTTATCGTGCTCGATATCCGCCTCGTCAAAGCCATTGTGGCAGTATTGGCGGGTATAGCACTATCGGTTAGCGGTTTGCAGATGCAGACCCTCTTCCGCAACCCATTGGCAGGCCCCTATGTGTTGGGTATCAGTTCGGGTGCCAGTCTAGGTGTGGCTATCTTTATTTTGGGTATGCCATTGTTGGGTGTAGCAACCAATAGTACCTTGTCGTCTATCGGCACCGCGGGTGCTGCGTGGTTAGGCGCGGCATTGATTCTCGCTTTTGTAGCTTCCGTCAGCATCCGAATCAAAGACATTATGGTCATCCTTATTCTAGGTATGATGATTTCTTCGGGCGTGAGTGCAGTAGTGCAGATTCTACAATATTTGAGCAACGAAGAAGCGCTCAAATCCTTTGTTATCTGGACAATGGGTTCGTTGGGCGATGTCACGAGTAGCCAACTCATGCTCTTACTGCCTGCGGTATTGATTGGTTTGGTCGTTTCAGTGGCAGTAATCAAACCACTGAACTTGCTCCTTCTCGGCGAACAATACGCTCGCACTATGGGATTGAATGTCCGCCGTTCGCGCTATCTGATATTCCTCTCCACCACCCTGTTGGCGGGTACTGTGACTGCTTTTTGCGGTCCTATTGGCTTTGTGGGCTTGGCTATTCCGCATATTGCTCGCATGCTCTTCTGCAATGCCGACCATCGTATCCTACTGCCTGCTACTGCCTTGTGTGGAGCAGTTATCTTGCTCGGCTGCGATATTATCTCCAAATGGCTCACACTGCCTATCAACACCATCACCGCCCTACTCGGTATCCCAATCGTCATTTGGGTCGTTATTCGCAATAAATCTATAGTATAAGCCTACCCCTCCCTAAAAGGAAGGGAGATAAAATTGAATATGATTGAATTAAGAAATATAGCATTAGGATACGATAGCCAGCACCTGCTATTAGACAATGTATCCACCACTTTCACTTGTGGTACAACGACTGCGCTCATTGGTCGCAATGGTACAGGCAAATCCACATTGCTGCGTGCTATCGTTGGTTCTGAACCGCTCAAGCATGGTTCTGTTCTTATCAACGGCATTGACATTCAGCAGATTACTCCTCAGCAACTTGCGCAACAGGTGGCTTTCGTGACTACCGAACGTATCCGCATCGCTAATCTCTCGTGCCGGGATGTGGTAGCTCTTGGCAGGGCACCCTACACCAATTGGATTGGTCGTATGCAACCCGAAGACGAGACCATTGTCATGCAGTCGCTTGAGAAAGTAGGCATGGCGTCTTATGCCTTCCGCACCATGGATAAGATGTCGGATGGCGAGTGTCAGCGCGTGATGATTGCCCGCGCATTGGCTCAACAGACGCCTATCATCTTGCTCGATGAACCCACTTCGTTTTTGGACATGCCTAACCGATATGAACTATGCCATTTGCTGGCTGATTTAGCGCATCAGGACAACAAGTGCATCATGTTCTCCACCCACGAACTGGATATTGCCCAGTCGCTATGCGACACGATTGCGCTCATCGACTCGCCCACCATGCACCATCTCCCTACTCCAGAGATGATTCATAGCGGGCATATTGACAAGCTCTTCAATATACGATTCTGCCCCCATTGAACCGCCCTACTCAGTATTATACCAAACTCCACAACAGAGTATCTTCGCCTGATAACTTAAGCACCTTATTTTGTCCTAGACATCTACGTTTAGAAAGATTGTATTAACCAAATGCTACACATTTCAATGGGCAACTATGCCCCATTCCGAATATATTCGTGCCTTGTTATAGCGTTATGAGGTTGATATAGGTTAGCCTACTAAAGAGTTATTTTGGGGTGTTCCAAAAATAAATCCAAGTTGAGCAGTTAAAAAGAATGCTCCATCATAACTACTATTAGCACTATGATATAGTTTCTACTCTACTGTTGCATTTTTCAACGCAAAAATAATACAAATGCTAATAAACAAAAAAACAACACCAAAAGTCTTTTTTTTTAAGTATATTTTGCATATATGTATTATTTTTTGTACCTTTGCGGCCATAAAATATTTGAAGCTATGACATATTTGATTTTGACGATTATTCTTGTCCTCTTTGGTGTTGGACTCTTGTTGGCAGAGATGTTTCTTTTGCCCGGTTTTGGTGTAGCAGGTATCTTTGGTCTGGCTAGTTTGATTGCAGCCGTAGTGATTGCCTACGTTAAGTTAGTCGCATTATGGGCGTGGGCTGGTCATGTGACACTGGCTGCGTGGTGCTTTGCGGCATAGCCGTGTGGGTGTTTGTCAAGAGCAAAGCTATGGATAAGATGGCACTTGATACCAAAATCGAAGGTGGTGTGGATATGCCATCCGCCGGCAAGCATATGGAAGAGCTGCAGAAATAACTCCAGCCTTTAAACTCTAAACTATAATCTTTAAACTAAAACAATATGGAAACATTTGGAATTTTACAATGGGTACTGGTGGCAATAATGGCCATCCTCGTGATTATTTTCTTCTACTATGTACCTTTCATGCTGTGGATCAATGCAGTAGTAAGTGGCGTACATGTATCGTTGGTGCAACTCTTCTTGATGCGTATCCGTAAGGTGCCACCAACACGTATTGTGAACTGCCTGATTGAAGCACATAAGGCAGGTTTGACCGACGTGAAGCGCGACGGACTAGAAGCGCACTTCCTCGCGGGCGGACATATTGAGCGCGTGGTGCATGCATTGGTGAGTGCAAGCAAAGCAAATATGCAACTCTCCTTCCAAATGGCGACTGCTATTGATTTGGCAGGTCGTGATGTGTTCGAGGCTGTGCAGATGTCGGTTAACCCTCGCGTGATAGATACTCCACCTGTGACCGCCGTGGCGAAAGACGGTATTCAGTTGATTGCCAAAGCGCGTGTGACCGTGCGTGCGAACATCAAGCAATTGGTCGGTGGTGCTGGAGAAGACACCGTGCTAGCTCGCGTAGGCGAAGGTATCGTATCTTCTATCGGTTCGGCTGAGAGCCACAAACTCGTGCTGGAGAACCCAGATAGCATCTCCAAGTTGGTACTCAGCAAAGGTCTGGACGCAGGTACAGCGTTCGAGATTTTGAGTATTGATATTGCGGACATTGATGTAGGTAAAAACATCGGTGCGCAATTGCAGATGGATCAAGCGCAAGCGGACAAGAACATCGCTCAAGCGAAGGCAGAGGAGCGTCGTGCTATGGCTATTGCTAATGAGCAAGAGATGAAGGCGAAGGCGCAAGAGGCACGTGCGAAAGTGATTGAGGCAGAGGCACTTGTACCACAAGCCATGGCAGATGCATTCCGCAATGGTAATTTGGGTATTATGGATTACTACCGTATGCAAAATATCCAAGCGGATACTACTATGCGCGAGGCTATCGGTAAGCCTGCTAGCGAGCCAGCCAAGAAGAAATAGCCAATTGCCTAATGAGAGTAGCACTGCTGCAATACTCCATCGCTTGGGCAGACAAGGAAACGAATCTGCGCATGGCGGAAGAACATATCGCTGCATTGGCTGGCAAAGCCGATGTGGCGGTATTACCAGAGATGTTTGCTACGGGCTTTTGCACGGATCATCCCGAATTGGCAGAAACGATGGACGGCGAGATTATCCGCCGCCTGCAAGCAGTAGCGGATAAGAGTGGTGTAGCGATTGTGAGTTCGTTTATTTGTTTGCCCGATCCCCGATGCCCGATTCCCGATACCCGAACGAAGCTCCGCAATCGCGGTTTTATGATTAAGCCACATGCGGAGATAGAGATTCAGGACAAACGCCATTTGTATGCTCACGGCGGAGAAGATTTGTTCTTCCAACCTGCTCAGAAAAGGCATATCTTTGAGTATAAGGGTGTGAAATTCCTATTGCTCGTTTGCTACGATTTGCGTTTCCCTGCTTGGGCGCGTAATCGGTCGGGCAGCGATTATGATGTGATTCTGGTGGTGGCAAACTGGCCAGAGGTGCGTGTGCAGTATTGGGATGCTTTGGTGGCTGCTCGTGCTACGGAGAACCAGTGCTATATTGCTGCCGTGAACATGGTGGGTACAGACGACAATGAACTCAATTACAACGGCCATTCGGTGGCATATGATACACGTTTGCAGCCGATTGTATCGTTCGCTGATAATGAGAAAGGCACTAAGATTGCTGATTTTGATATTGACGCGCTACACCATTTCCGCGAGGTGTTACCACTTTGGAAGGATGTGGATAGTTTTGAGATAATCGTTTGAGTCGTTAGGCGAAATAAGAATTAAAATGAATTATAACTGGAACATACGATGTTTGACTGCGGTGGAGCAAGAGGTGCAACAGCAGTTGGAGAAAGAGCTGAATATCAGTTCTGCAGCAGCACGTATGTTGGTGGTGCGTGGCATACAGACAGCTGACGAGGCACGTGCGTTCGTGCGTCCGTCATTGGACAAACTGCATGACCCTTTCCTCATGAAGGATATGGACAAAGCCGTAGAACGTTTGCACCAAGCTATCACCCAAGGCGAGAAGATTCTTATCTATGGCGATTACGACGTGGATGGCACGACTGCCGTGGCGCTAATGCATCGATTTTTGGAGGGTATAGGACGCAGCGGAGCCGCTATGGGACACTCGCAAAGCGAGCTAATGGATAATGGGCCAATATCCAATAGCCCAGAGGGCGTCCAATACCCAATAGGCGGAACGGCGTCCTATATAGATTATTACATTCCTGACAGATATACTGAGGGTTATGGTGTATCTACACAGGGTATAGACTATGCTGCGGAGCAAGGGTGTGGATTGATTATCACGCTAGACTGCGGTATCAAGGCGGTGGAGAAAGTGGCATACGCTAAGAGCAAAGGCATTGACGTAATTGTCTGCGATCACCATACTCCTGGCGATGAGTTGCCCGATGCAGTGGCAGTGCTGAACATGAAACGCCACGATTGCCCATACCCTTACAAAGATCTCTCAGGTTGTGGTGTCGGTTTTAAACTCGCACAAGCATACACGCAAAAGTATTTGGTGGATAATGGACGCTCGCAAGGCGAACTAATGGACGGTGCAGAGCACCTAATGGATAATGGTACAATATCCAAGAGTGCAGCGTCCCATCTCCTGCCTCTCATGCAGCTATTGGCGATGTCGATAGCATCTGACATAGTGCCTATCACAGGGGAGAACCGTATATTGGCGCACTATGGTATCAAACAACTCAATACCCAACCGTTCACAGGTTTGTCGGCAATCATGCAAGTGGCAGGTATTGAGGCAAAGAAGATAACAATCAATGAGTTAGTATATAAGATTGGTCCACGCATCAATGCGTGTGGGCGTATGAAGTCGGGGCGCGCTGCCGTGGAATTGCTGCTGACCAATGACCCTGATTTTGCTCATGAGCAAGCCGAAGAGGTGAATCATCACAACGAGGACCGTCGCGACTGCGATACGGAGACAACGAAAGAGGCATTGCAGCAGTTGCAAGATGATCCTACCTATGCCAACCGCCGTTCGACAGTAGTGTATGCACCCCATTGGCATAAAGGTGTGGTGGGCATTGTAGCTTCGCGTTTGACGGAAACGTATTACCGTCCGACTATCGTGCTGACGGCAGGCGAAGATGGTATCATTTCGGGCTCGGCGCGTTCGGTAGGTGGGTTTGATATCTATGCTGCTATTGATTCGTGCCATAACTTGCTCACTAACTTTGGCGGACATAAATATGCGGCTGGACTGAGTATGCATATAGACGACTTGCCTGCGTTCCGCGAACGTTTTGAGGCGTATGTGGCAGCGCATATACAACCTAATCAGTTGCAACCGACATTGGATATTGAGGCAGAGTTACAACTGGGCGATATTACCAAATCGTTCTACAATGTATTGCGTCACTTAGAGCCCTTTGGTCCAGGTAATCCGCGTCCGTTGTTCGTGTCGCGCCGACTGATTAACCACCGCGATACGCGTGCTGTGGGCAAAGAGCGTGAGCATTTGCGATTAGATGTAACCGACCGCGTGAATGCAATCACGGGCATCGCCTTCGGGCGCGCCGATATGGCAGAGTATATCCAAAACGGCAACGCTGTGGATATTTGCTATGAACTGAATGAAAATACATTTAATCATTATACGAGTATTCAAATGATGGTACAGGATATCGTGCCATCACTTGAATCGGATAGCCATTAAAATAATAACCATGTTTAGTGAATTAGATACCAAAGGTCCTCGTCTGCGTCGAGGCAGTATTGAAGTAGTTTGCGGAAGTATGTTCTCGGGAAAGACCGAAGAACTTATCCGCCGTATGAAACGCGCGCAGTTTGCCAAACTGAAAGTAGAAATCTTTAAGCCCGCAATAGACGTGCGCTATAGCGAAGCTGAAGTAGTCAGTCACGACCGCAATGCTATTCAGTCCACACCTGTGGATAGCAGCCAGAATATCCTGCTGATGGCGAACGATGTGGATGTAGTGGGTATCGATGAGGCACAATTCTTTGATATGGGTATTGTGGAAGTAGCCAACGAGTTGGCTCGCCGCGGTATTCGTGTGATATGTGCGGGCTTGGATATGGACTTCAAGGGTGTGCCTTTTGGACCAATGCCAGCGTTGATGGCTATTGCAGATGATGTCTATAAGACCCACGCTATCTGCGTACATTGTGGTGACTTAGCGTATGTGAGCCACCGTACTGTCAGCAGCGACAAGCGCGTGTTGCTTGGTGAGACAGAGAGTTATGAGCCACTGTGCCGTGCTTGCTACGAGAAGGCGTTGGCAGCAGAGAAAGCAGATAACTAATCAGCATAGGATAAGCAACCTATAAGCATAGAATAAGCGAGGGTCATCCCTCGCTTATTTTTATTGGCAAGTTTGTTACAAAAATTCGCTACGGCTGTAGCCCCCCCCGCGAAATGAGTCACTTAATAGAAGAAAAATGCACGGTTAATGATGCATTTTTGTCAAAAAAGTGCATCGCCTATTGTGCAATTTATTTTTTTTATGTACCTTTGCAGCGATTTTTACTACTACAGATATGGAAAATTTATTTGCAACATCCCGAGAACTAATCAACAGAGTGAGTATTGCCTTTGTTCGTGACAAACATGATGAGATAGATTGGAATAGTCGTTTAGTTGCCATATTAGGTTCACGAGGTACTGGTAAAACCACAATGATTTTGCAGCACATTCGCCTGTATGACAATACACCGCAGACGCTATATGTGATGGCTGACGATTTTTATTTCACTACGCATCGCTTAGTGGATTTAGCTCGGCAATTTATGTTGCAGGGCGGTAAACACCTCTATATTGATGAGATACACAAATACCACGGCTGGTCAACGGAGATAAAGAATATCTATGATATGATGCCAGACTTGAAAGTGGTGTATAGTGGTTCTTCTATTTTGGATTTAGAAAAAGGAGGGGCTGATTTGAGCCGAAGAAAGGTAGAATATACATTGCCTGGGCTTAGTTTCCGTGAATATCTGAATATATCTCAAGGTTGGAATTTGCCACGTTATTCATTAGAGGATATTCTGGCTGGTTCGGTGGACTTTCCATACGATAAGGCGCGTCCATTGCAATTATTCACACAATATTTGCGTGAAGGATATTTTCCATTCTTCCAAGAGGATAACTACGCAATGCGCTTGAATGGTATCATCAAGCAGGTGGTAGAAGATGATATACCTAAGTTTGCCGAAATGGAAGTAGCATCGGTACAGAAACTGAAGAAATTGCTCTATGTATTGGCACAAAGTGTGCCTTTTAAACCTAATTATGCTAAATTAGAGCGTGATTTGGAAATCTCTCGAAATACACTACCTAGATACATGCTCTTTCTAGAGAAGGCGGGATTGATAGGTGTGTTACGAGAAAAGGCATCAGGCATTAAATTGCTCGAAAAGATAGAAAAGGTATATTTGCATAATCCCAATGAGGCATACGTCTTGTCAGATACCACCCCAGATATTGGCACTATTCGTGAAACAATCTTCTTTGCATGGCTTCGCGTGGGACATTTTGTTTCCTCCTCGCCTATTTCCGATTTTGAAGTGGACGGATTGACTTTTGAGATAGGAGGTAAGAATAAAACCAAAAAGCAGCTTGCCACACTGCCTATCAATCAGGGGTATGTCATTAAAGATGACACTGAATATGTTTACCAAAACTCTATTCCTTTGTGGATGTTTGGTTTTGTGTATTAGCATATCTTTTGGGGAATAGGCGTACAGCAAATTAGGGTGCCATAGTTTTTCCAAGATATTCAACATAAGCAAACAATCCGCATAACCGACTTGATTGTTCGGTTATGCGGATTGTTAGTTGGTTTTATAGTTGGTCTGTATTTGTATTATAATACTACCTTTTGGATTTCTCCTGCTATGGTTACAAGATACATTCCCTGAGGTAATGATAACATTTCTTGACGCCCCGTGTAAATCAATTTACCAGAAGCATCCAAAACGTAGTAATTGGTGTCTGCACCTTCTACGTGCAATGTGCCATTTGCACCATAGACCTTGGCAGAAGTGATTTGAGTATTCTCCACATTGGTTGGAGTGCTAGATGCTATTTTGAAATATGCATATACTTCAAGATTGCCATCAGGATAGAAAGCACGTGGGTTGTCAGTGTTATCATCACTCCAATGCGAGAACTCAAATCCTTCGATTGGTTCTGCCACAAGAATGACTTTCACACGTCCTCTGTCTGGTTCGCCAGAAGCAGCAACCACATTGAAGGTTTCTATCTCGAACTCAGCAGTAAACAGGCTATCCTTCTCTACCATAACTACGCGAGGGTTGTCGGTAATGCCATCTGACCATTGTACAAAGCGATAGAATGGATTGGCTGTAGCGGTAAGTGTAGCTTCTGCTGTGTAGAGATATGGACCAGCACCTGACACATAACCCATCGCATCATCGTTGACTTTGGTAGATACTGTATATGTATTAGCAGCGAACTCTGCGGTGTAAGTAATATCCTCGGTCACTACGATATTGCGAGGGTTATCGGTATTGCCATCATTCCATTGTACAAAATGATAGCCATAGTTGGCCACTGCTTCGATGATAGCATTATCGTCATCACACGCATTGCTTAGTACGATACGTGCTGCACCTTGCTGTTCGTTGGTGGTAGCAACGGTTAATGTATTTTCAGGATCTGGTTCTTTAATATATAAGCCGTCTTGTGTGCTCAATGGTGCCCACCCCTCTCCTGCAAGATATGTTTCCAATGTACCACATGGGATATGAATTGTACAGGTCATTTCATCGTACTCAGAATAGGTGTAACCAAATGCCCTATCACCTATAGTAGGAGGAGTAGGCGAAAGCAATGTGATGTTATTTATTGGCATCATGCCATAATTAAACGCATAACTAGCTATTGATTGGATGGAAGTTGGCAATGTAATGCTATTAAATTCACACTCTGCAAAAGCTTCTGTTTCTATACGTACCACACCTTCAGGAATGATAACAGATGTTACCTCCCAACACATATTAAACGCGCTCTCTCCGATTGCAACAACATTGAAAGTATATCCCTCATACTCTACGGAAGCAGGAATAACAACATCTCCCGTATAGGATGGATTATTCCAAGGCTCATCAGAGCCATTATTCGTAACAGTAGCAGTTTTATTCTCTACATCGAAATTGTAATAGATTCCATCTACTAAGACATGTTGGGTGGGGATTGGTGCAAATTCTGCCGTATAGGTTACATCACTTGTAACAGTAACAATGCGTGGATTGTCTGTATTTCCATCGCTCCACTGAACAAATTTATACCATTCATTTGGATTAGCACCTATTTTTGCTTTGTCATTTATGTCATATGTTTCATTACCGTAAACTGCACCCATAGTGTTATCATTAGCAACAACTGATACGCGATATTCAGGAACTAAATCCTTTACTAATCGAACAGCAATTGCTCTTGACGGTTTGAAATTACCAATAGAATGACCATTTGCGGATACTCCTAAATATCGTCCATTGATATTACCATTTGGTGCATATACAAGTGTATTTATCCAATAAACTCCTTCACCTGACATTGCAGTTCCAACTCGCATGCCAGCAACAGGTAGAAATACAGCTCCATTGCCTTCAAGAACACTCCATTCTGCACTTGTATAAACATTAGCCACTTCTGCGGGAAAACCTGTTGTAAAGGAAACAGATGTTTCCTCCCAATTGTCAGGTAACAATACCACGCCATCTACATATACTCCAGAAGATACTTCAATACGTGCTCCTCCTTTTCTATTCTCTGCATTTGGGCGCGTTTGAAGCATATATTCCACTTCGCCAAGCGTCATAGTACGCCATGCATTTGCCATATTTCCACCATTGTATATGGCATTTTGTCCCCAATCACGGAGTTCGCCTTCATAATCGTATCTATCCTCTGAAGTGCCGATACCCCAAGGACAAGCATAATAATAGGAACTCCAGCCAAATAAATCAATATTATCCGCTAATGCTCCATCTTGCACATTGGCATTACCAATTACATCATATTGCTTTTCAGCAAATGACCAAGTCTTGGTGGATTGTTGGTAGCGAAGATTACCTTGAGAGAAATAGACCTGTTTGCCTTCGCCGATAGAGAATAGTCCTTCTACTCGTCCTATTTCTTTAGAGCGAATATATTCAGTTGTAACCACCATGTCGTGAGATGGCATTAGGAATGTGGTATCATTGATCATGGTAGTTGGAACACCCAATGCACTCTTCACGGAGATAGACTTCAATGTAAAACGTTTGTCAAAAGATACCGATATACGTACAGTATCGCTTACGGCATAGGTAGCAACTTGCTCCTTGATTGCATCATTAATGTTGGTTTCGATAGATAGTTTGTATTGTGTTTCATCTTTTTCTTTGTTTAAGCTGAGCCATAGGTCATCAAATTTAGGACCATAGTTACCTCCCCAGAACAAGCAATCCTTACCTTCGAAATAGAACTTAACGCTGCGTGTACCTACAGGTAGTGGACATTGAGCAGCATAGGTGTCCCATTCATAATGGTATTTTTGAGAACCATCAGAGGTGTAAGATACATCTTGCAATTCAATATTTTTTAACTCTGCACCATTAGCACCATAACAATATACAAACATTCGTGTATGACCTGTTTCGTATCTGTCTTGCCCTACTCCGAGGTCACTGAATGTACGTCCACTAACGTATAAATATGGTTGAGCATCCAACTCGTCAGCAGTGAAGCCTTTGGCTAATAGATTCACCGTTTGTTCTGCAGTACAATTCATATGAGAGCCATGCCAAAAACCATTTACAGTAGCCCAATTGCCAGTTGTGTTCCAACCATTGGAATTATATTCATCGCAAGATGGATTTGTAAGTAAGTTCTCCCCGTAGTTAGCTTTTGGAGTTTCTGGATCTACTGGAGTTTCAGGTTCTTCAGGATTCTCAGGCTCTTCTGGAGTGGATGGAGTATCTGTGTCCTTCACAAGGCGGACGGAATAACCATAGTTATACATGTTATCGATTTGCGAATCAAGGTAACGGGAACAGAAGTTCATGCGGTATGCGCAAATATCATTGCGCTTTGTATCAGACCAGTAGTCTCCGTTGTAGCCAACATCATACACATCCGTACCATGGCGTTGACCAGCCGTAGGAAGGAACACCGCACCAGCCTGCTCCATTGTTTGCCACTTTTCATCAGTAAACGATTGATATACAGAATAATCCCCTACATAGTCAGAATGAAAACCAGACTTAAAAGATATTCCCGCAGGAACTGTCCAATCATCAGGTAATACTACCAAACCATTCACTCCACTAACTTGAGCAATACCATACAAAGAACTGGCATCTGTGCGAGTATCAAACAAATATACCCATTCGTCAGATGTCAATGTGCGCCATGTATTAGGAGCATCAGCACCGATTTGGTTTGTACCCCAATCAACGAAAGTAGAATAGTCGCTATATGAAGTACTGGATTTAGTTGGCGCATCACCTGTTCCCCAACCAAAGAGGTCTATCCAACCATCGTAATCAGCGGAGATATTTCTATTGGCATCACCAATATAGTCGGTTTGATTCTCAGCAAAACGCCATTCGTTCATTGCTGGATGGTATTGCAAATTGCCTGGAGAGAAAACGACTTGCTTGTCCGCACTGACGGAGAAAAGACCTATATTATAAAGATATAAGGTGGCATCTTTTTGAACAGAATAATCCTGCAAGGTATTGCCATCTTCCAAACATTTACCTGCATAAATGAGTTGATAATACACAGGCAAGGTTCCCTCTTTATCAAGAATCTGAGCCTTTACGTCTTCAATTCGATCTGTAGGTTCTACTTCTAAGGTAACGTGCCTACCATCAGGCATCTTAACGAAGATTTGCATCGCCGACAAGGAGAGCGTGATCATGACTGCCGACATAAGGAGTAATAGTTTTTTCATACTCAAAGATTTTTATGATTAATTATATTTCGTTTCTAAAAATAAAAGCGTGTGCCTTCGTTCGCTTCAATTTGATTTTCTGAGGTTCTCGACTACCTTAATCATTCAAATCTACGCACTGAAAACTCACGCTGGAAACGCGAGCGTGCATAAACCGTACTTGAATGATTAATGATTTCTAAAAGTGTCGAGGTTTCAGAAAATCAAGTTTGGGCTTATAACGCTATATATGTTTACATAGTGTGATAAGTAACACTTTACCTAATCGACTGCAAAGTTACAATAAAATTTGCAAGTGTGCAAGAAAATGGCGAAAAAATCGCTATTTTTTGGACAATGGACGCCCATGAGGGCTATGGGACAGCGTTCCGCCTATTGGAGATGGGGCAGTATTCCTATGGTAAACATATACTTATCTATCGTGTATCTAACGTATATCTACCGTATATCTACCGTGTATCTACCGTAGTTGACGGCGGACAGATAGCGGACAGATAGAGTTCTTTTCAAATTCTGTGCAAGAATGAGGGAGGAATTATAAATAATAAGAATTTTCTCTCTAAAGATGAAAAACATACTTAAAATCGTCTTTTGAAAGACGAAAACTTGCATATGTGTATTTTTTGTCGTACTTCGAGGACACCCTACCCTCGAAGCTACAGTAAAAAAATGTAGCCTATGGCAACAAAAACGAGTTTTTGTTGTGCATATACATTTTTTTTTGTACCTTTGCAGCTGAAATGACTAACCAATCACTTTACGATATTATTCTGCCGTTGGCAATTGCGGATGTGTACACCTATCGGGTAGTGGACGCTGCACTAAGAGCACCCCAACAATCAACAGATTGTTCGGGGACCCCGCTAAGGGACGGCGTTCCGCCTAATGGGTATGGGACGGCTATGCCTATTGGTTGTCGCGTATTGGTGCCTCTTGGGAAGAAGAGTGTCATTGGTATCATCTATCGCAAGCACGAAGGGGAGTTGCCAGCCAATGTGAAAGTGCGCGATGTGCTGCAAATAGTGGACGAGGCGCCTATCGTTACGGCAGAGCAACTAAAGTTATGGGAATGGTTGTCAAGCTATTACATGTGTACCTTGGGCGAGGTAATGGCGGCTGCCCTACCCTCTGAAATCATCGACGACAACTACTCCGCAGCCACCACCCAATATATCCAACTCTCTCCTGCCTATCTGGCACAAGAAGCACAAGAGCAGTTGTTCAGGGAACTGAAACGCGCCAAGAAACAGGAACAATTGGTGCGAGATTTCCTCCGTTTGGCGCAGAATTATCAAGTGGAGAGGCGTTTGCTGCTAGAGCAAGCTGGAGTGAGCGGTGCGATTCTGCGGACATTGATTGACAAGGGGATATTCCTCGAAGAAGAGCGACCTATCTCGCGTTTGCGCCAATACAAAGGCGAGACACAAAAGCCACATACCCTTGATAGTCAGCAAAGTAGAGCAATAGAGGAGATACGAAAGAGTTGGCAAGAGAAGAATGTGACATTGCTACATGGCGTAACCTCCAGTGGCAAAACAGAGGTATATATCCACCTGATTGAGGAAGTATTGCAACAAGGCAAACAGGTACTGTATCTGGTGCCAGAGATTGCCTTGACTACCCAATTGACCGACCGACTTCAGGCCGTGTTTGGGGATAGACTGGTGGTGTATCACTCGAAGTTTAGCAATGCGGAAAGGGTGGAGATATATAACCATATTCGAGCCAAGAACCAGGAACCAAGAACCAAGACGGGCAAGGTGATATTGGGTGCACGGTCGGCTATCTTCTTGCCATTCAGCGAGTTGGGATTGATTATTGTGGATGAGGAGCATGAGCCAAGTTATAAGCAACAGGACCCTGCGCCACGCTATCATGCGCGAAGCGCAGCCATTATGATGGCGCAGTGGTATGGTGCGAAAGTGCTGTTGGGTACGGCTACTCCATCCATTGAGAGTTATCACAACGCATTGAGTGGGAAATATGGTTTGGTGGAGATGACAGAGCGTTTTCAGGGATTGCAACTACCAATAATCACGATGATAGACTTGCAACGTCAGTATCATCGCAAAGAGATGTATGGGCATTTTGCTGATCCATTGGTAGATAGGATACGCGAGGAACTGGCTAAGGGTAAGCAAGTTATATTGTTTCAGAACCGCAGAGGGTATGCGCCATTCTTGCAGTGCCCAAGTTGTGGCGAAGTGCCTAAGTGTCCGAACTGCGATGTGAGTATGACCTATCACAAAGCCAATCGCACCTTGGTTTGTCACTGCTGTGGACACAGCATCAGTGCTCCAAGTCATTGCCCAAAATGCAAGACAGAGTACCGCACGCAGGGATTTGGTACCGAACGACTGGAGGAGGAGATACAAGGGCTATTCCCCGAGGCACGCGTGCTGCGTATGGACTTGGATTCAACCCGAAAGAAAGATGCCTACCAAACGATTATTGATCGGTTTGCTAAACACGAAGTCGATATACTGATTGGTACTCAGATGGTTACAAAGGGTTTGCACTTTAATGATGTGAGTCTGGTGGCAGTACTGCAAGCAGATTCGCTATTGAACCAACCTGACTTTAGGAGCTACGAGCATGCGTTTCAGATGTTGGAACAGGTGAGTGGTCGTGCAGGTAGAACGGGCAGTCAGGGTGAGGTGATGATTCAGACTTTCGACCCGAAGAATAGTTTGTACCAACACTTGATAGCGCATGATTATCAGGGACTTTACTCGGAGCAGATAGCCGAAAGAAAGGCGTTTGGTTTCCCACCCTATCATCGCATGATTATGCTGACGCTGAAGCACCGCGATATGCAACGACTGACCGCAGCAAGCAGCATGTTGCAACAGCGATTGCAGCAGGCGTTCGGAAGTCGCGTTTCGGGAGTTATATTGCCAAGTGTGGCTCGCACGCAGAATATGTATGTGCGGCAGATTCGTTTGACGATTGAGGCGAATGCGAATATCGTGCGTGCCAAAGAGTTGGTGCGTGAACATATCGGCTTCGTGCAACAACAATCGGCTTGCAAAGGGACGATTATCCTGCCCGACGTGGATCCGATGTAGATTTACCACAAACCATTGAGTGTATCCGCAGGAGTGAGATAGATATTGGTTGTATCTCCCTGCCATGTAAAGCGATAGATATCATAGACATGTTCTGGCAAAGGATATACCAATGGTGCATCTAAGGTAGCCATACCTGTATAATACGTCTTTCCTATTTCAAACTTGATATTTGAAGTGTGATCTCCCTCACCATCGTTCTCCTTGGCTGCAATACCATAGTTTACAGGAGAGTCGGGATTCTCGTATTGTTGAGTGAAACGATGGAAGAAATACTCACCCGGAGAATTCCACCCTTGTTGACGAAGGGTTAGACTATCTATTGTCTCGCCCACCCATGGGATATGCGAATGAATCTCGCCCGTGCTATCCATAGGATAAACATAGTCCCATGCTCCCTCTACGCGATAGTGAAAATCAATCGGAATAAGGCTTGAATCATTGGTATGGATAGTCTGATAAAACAATCGTCCAGCAGGTTTGTTGGAAGTGTGATCCACCACAAAAGCATATACCCAATAATCCTGATCGGTATCTAAGAAAGTGAAGAACTGGTCCACAGTACCATACTGCAACGAGTGAGATGCAAAATCGGCAATAAAGGGCGTAAGCTGCTGCAACTGCTGGTTGCGCCAATAAAGATAGTCCACATAGGCACGGTCTAAAGCCATGAGCATGAAATGCTTTGCAACCTTTTGAGGATCTACATCCGCTTGAGCAGCCTGAATACCAATGAGATAGAATGCCCGTTTGTTGGTAGAAAAAGTGACATGCGCATATCCCGCAGACACTTTTTGCACGTCAATCGAAATCTCCACATTGTTGGTGGAAGCAGGTATCTCTTCTGGATTACAAGCAGCCAACGAGCAAAGCAAGAACAAAGAGCAAAGAACCAGCACCTTGCTCTGCCACAAATATGAGGTATGAAATTTGTGGACTGACTCCCTATTTATAGTTTTAAAAATCATAATTGCCATTTTCTTCTTGTTCTTCGTTGATAAGTAAAGTTTGGACTGTGTAAATAAAACGGATACAAGCAGCTACATGGCCTCCGAAATGACCTAAACTATACTGAATATTAGCACCCTGCCACTTGCTCTTGGCACGAGTTGCATTCTCATAAGGCACCACATCATCATCTATGGAGTGCATGATAAACACTGGGGCTTTGGGTATCCACGAATAGGTAAGAATGGAATTATTCGTCATAGCTTTATAGAGTTCAGAGACCTCTTTACTCGTTCGATTCATGCCTATCGGACTTAAAAGATCGCTCGTGGTGTTAGAACCAATGAAGGCATTGATTTGAGAAGTGGTATAACGTTTGCTATTGACCCATTCATCCAGATTTTCGAAGAGATAGGGCAACATCATTCGTTGCATATCCACATCCAATTTATTGCCAACAATCATTCCCTGCATCATAATGGGTACTGCACATGGATACATCGTCACATTGGTTTCGACAAAACGATCATAAGTGGCTTTCACATCGTATGGTCCTCCACCTGCAAAGACGCGACGAATCTTGATGTCATAGTCGCCGTGATGCTCAATAAGATGCTGCACTGCCATGGTGGTGGCACCGCCTTGTGAATACCCCATGAGGTAGATATCATCATATTCAGGAGCATAACCAGCCGCTTCAAGAAACGGAACTACTGCGAGATACATATCCAAGACATTGCGAGCAGTGAGGTCCATTACTAAATAAGGATGAATATGATCGGCAGTAACACCATAACCTAGATAATCGGGAATGATGAGAGCATAGCCTAACTTAACCAATAAACCTTCAAGAGAGAAGATGTTGCTTGGCGCTTCCGCATTGCTAGCAATCGTGTAGTGTGACACGAGGATATATCGCTTGATCGGTCCTTTGGAAGGAAGAATAACTTTGCCAGAAAGCGTAATTGGATTACCATCAATATCAATAGAAGGATATATGCCGCTCAGTTCGATTGCGGTAGTCATATTGCTAAAATCCAACAGATTCTGTACGACATGATTCATCGTAACAGAAGAGGCACGCTGTGGATTGTGGATATTGGGTTGTGAATTTCGAGTAGTGTCGTCCAACACGTTGAATCCCCAAAGAGCCAATTGATTAGGATCGCTGGTGAGCTGTTGCATATCGGTATTGCGTTGAGATACCACACGGAACATACCTGGCTTAGAAGGTATATCAGTGAAATCTACATAATGCCACTCCCCCACTTGGCAAGATGTCAGGAGCAAGAAACATGCGGTAAGTTGGTATAGTATTTTGGATTGTATCGTCATAATCGTACACCAAATGAAGTGGTAAATATTCTGGAACCAAGCATATATACTTCATCCGAAGTAACAAGCGAGAATAGTCCGCCTATCTCTATTAAACCATAAAATCTGCCCTTTCCTACACGCAAGCCCAACAAAGCAATATTCACGGCAGGCGCAACCGCAGTTTGGCGAGATTTATAGTCGAGTTCAGTACCCGTATTGATATTTATTCCCACTCCTATCGAAGAGTAAAGAGAAGTATATTCTCGATGGAAATAAGAGAAACGGACTGTAGGTAAAATACTGATATTGTGGAAACTATGATTCTTTTCACGTTGTATTTCTAATCCCTCTCCATTACGAGTAACCTCATCCCAAATTACACCACTATAGTCAATTTGCGCTCCGAAACTATACCAATAATTGACATTATATAGATACTCCACAAACCAGTGTTGCGTATAACGAAAATGCTCGTTATAAGTGGCTTGGTAGGTTGGTGGCATTACCGTAATATACCCCTGATTACGCCACATAAATGTTTCAAACATCTGATCGCCCCACCCAATACGAATTTCATGGGGGATGGAATCGTATGCGTGACGTCTTACATCACGAATAGAATCTCGATAATCACGAATGTCCTGCCGTACTGAATCCCGAAAGTCACGAATGGCAGTATTCATAGAATCGATTGCCAGACGAGGTTGCTGCGCTGTGACCACAAGTGGGAACAGCACACAAAGGATAAATATAGCGCGTCGTTTAATTAACATATTAAAAATAGTTGTACAAAAACTATACCAAGAGCCTTAATTATTGCATAGGTGGCATTTTTTTCGTACACTCTCTTGCTCAATTCAAAATAATCAATTAACATTGAATCTAAAAAGTAGCGGTAATGGTATAGGATTAGCATTGAATTTTTAATCACTAATTTATTCATTTCTTATGTGATAAAATAGCTATGAATTAACTAAAAGCCACCGTTATGATACAACTAGGCCATAGATGTGCTACAGTGGTCGCGAAATGGTCACGTAGCCCGAAGTCAACTTGAGAGCGACCTAATACAACCACCGAAAGCCCAGAGATGTCCCTGTTTTGTTCTATGTATTGCGCTTCATCCTCAGAGTGGGGACTCTTCGGGCGCAATACTCGGAGTGCGTTCCGTCGCACTCCTTCACCCGAAACATACAAGCAAAATATTAAAACCGCCCCTCTGCGATGCAGGGAGGCGGTTTTTGAATATAATCTTAATGTAAGATTAGAATTCGTTGAGTTCCTCTTGGCGGAGTTGTGCTTCAGCTGCCGCTGCTGCACGTGCAGCTTGGATAGCTGCGTACTCCTCAGCATTGTGCACGCTGATGTGTTGGAACTCGCGAAGACCAGTACCTGCAGGAATCAAGTTACCGCAGATAACGTTCTCCTTCATACCATCGAGGTAGTCCACCTTGCCTTGGATAGCCGCTTCGTTGAGCACCTTGGTAGTCTCTTGGAAAGAAGCAGCCGACATGAAGGACTTGGTAGCCAGAGCAGCGCGAGTGATACCTTGGAGCACTTGGCTGGCGGTAGCACACATCGCATCACGAGCAACCACGAGTTTCTTATCCTTACGACGGAGTGAAGAGTTCTCATCATGGAGACGGCGTGCGGTAACGATTTGACCAGCTTTGAGAGTCTCGCTCTCACCTGCGTCGGTTACCACTTTCTTGCCCCAGATACGGTCGTTCTCCTCAAGGAAGTCAATCTTATCTACGATTTGCTTCTCAAGATAACGTGTATCACCTGCGTCTTGGATCTCTACCTTACGCATCATTTGGCGAACGATGATCTCGAAGTGCTTGTCGTTGATCTCCACACCTTGCATACGGTAAACAGATTGTGCCTCGTTGACGATATAGTCTTGCACCGCAGTAGGACCTTGGATAGCAAGGATATCGTTAGGAGTGATAGCACCGTCAGAGAGAGCTACACCTGCGCGAACATAGTCGCCCTCTTGAACGAGGATTTGTTTACCCAGTGGAATGAGATAAGACTTCACTTCACCCAATTTGCTGGTGATGGTGAGCTCACGGTTACCACGTTTGATACGTCCGAAGGTCACCTCACCATCGATCTCAGCCACGATAGCTGGGTTGGATGGGTTACGTGCCTCGAAGAGCTCGGTAACACGTGGAAGACCACCCGTGATATCGCCTGCAGTACCGAACGAACGTGTTTGTGTGAAGAGTGCATCACCGACCTTCACCTCAGCGCCATCCTCGTTGACGAGCAATGCCTTCACTGGGAGGTTGTAAGTACGCAAGATATTGCCCTCAGCATCAAGGATATGCGCAGATGGCATCTTGGTTTTGTCCTTAGTTTCGGTGATAGTCACCTCTTTCTTACCTGTTTGGTCATCAACCTCGGTCTTAGCAGTTACACCCTCAATAACGTCTTCGTATTGGAGGCGACCAGCTTGCTCGATAATCAACGCTGCCTTATATGGATCCCATTCACAAACCTTGGTACCCTTCTCGTAAGACTCACCTGGAGTGATGAAGAGTTTGGAAGCATAAGGGATATTGAAAGTAGTCAATACAACACCTGTGTTCTCGTCCACAAGACGCATCTCATTCAGACGGCTGACAACAATCACTTCACCTGCTTCGGTAGTGATAGTGCGGAGGTCGTCGATCTCAATGCGACCATTAGCAGGGATAGCGTAGGTGTTTTGAGTAGCTGCATTACCTGCGACACCACCAGAGTGGAAGGTACGCAATGTCAACTGTGTACCTGGCTCACCAATAGCTTGAGCAGCAATCACGCCGACAGCTTCACCCTTCTGCACCATCTTACGGGTAGCAAGGTTGCGACCGTAGCACTTAGCGCAGACACCATGTTTGGCCTCGCAAGTGAGTACAGAACGAATCTCAACTGCCTCAATACCAGCAGCCTCGATAGCTTCGCATGCTGCCTCGCGAATCTCTTCGCCAGAAGCCACAATGAGGTTACCCTCGAGGTCATAGATATCGTGAACACTGACACGACCCAAGATACGTTGGGTCAATGAAGCCACAACCACGTCGTTTTGCTTCACCGCACGAGCGGTCAAACCACGCAATGTACCACAGTCCTCCTCGTTGATGATGACGTCGTGAGAAACGTCCACAAGACGACGAGTCAAGTAACCTGCATCGGCAGTCTTCAACGCGGTATCGGCAAGACCCTTACGCGCACCGTGGGTAGAGATAAAGTACTCAAGCACGCTCAGACCCTCCTTAAAGTTAGAAAGAATTGGGTTCTCAATAGTTTGGCGGCTATCAGCTACACCTGCCTTTTGTGGTTTCGCCATCAAACCACGCATACCAGCGAGCTGTTTGATCTGTTGTTGTGAACCACGGGCACCAGAATCCATCATCATGTACACAGAGTTGAAACCTTGGTCGGCCTCTTTCATGTGTTGCATGAGGACTTTGGTCACTTGTGCATCAACCTCACCCCAAGCAGCAACGACCTTGTTGTAACGCTCGTTGTCGGTCATGAGACCTTCCATATAGAGTTCGGTCACCTCTTCTACGGTTTGGTTACCCTTAGCTACGAACTCGTTCTTCTCCTCTGGGATAAGGATATCGTTGAGGTTGAAGCTAAGACCACCCTTGAACGCCATCTTGTAACCGAGATCCTTGATGTTGTCCAAGAAGAGAGCGGTACGAGCTACACCACAAGTCTTGATGACATCAGTAATGATATTCTTAACGGCTTTCTTGCCGAGAGTAACGTTTTGATACCCAACCTCTTCTGGTACGAAGTGGTTAACGAGCACACGACCAGGAGTAGTCTCTACCAATGAAGTAGTGTTGGTACGTTTGTCCAAAATACGCACTTTCACGTTGGCGTGGATATCCACTTTGCCTTCATTGAGCGCGATCTCGCACTCCTCAGGAGAATAGAATGTGAGGCCTTCACCTTTCACGCCCGTGCGTGGTTTAGAAATATAGTAAAGACCGAGAATCATATCCTGAGAAGGTACGGTAATTGGGTTACCGTTAGCAGGGTCAAGGATGTTGTGTGAACCAAGCATGAGGAGTTGTGCCTCAAGGATTGCCTCGTTGCTAAGTGGCAAGTGCACAGCCATTTGGTCACCGTCGAAGTCGGCGTTGAAGCCGGCACAAGCCAGTGGGTGCAATTGGATGGCCTTACCCTCGATCATACGTGGTTGGAAAGCCAAGATACCATGACGGTGCAAGGTAGGAGCACGGTTGAGGAGCACTGGGTGACCCTTCATTACGTTTTCGAGGATATCGAATACGACTGGCTCCTTGCGGTCGATGATCTTCTTAGCAGACTTAACCGTCTTCACGATGCCGCGCTCAATGAGTTTGCGGATGATGAATGGTTTGTAGAGCTCAGCAGCCATATCTTTTGGCAAACCGCACTCGTGCATCTTCAACTCTGGACCTACAACGATTACCGAACGAGCAGAGTAGTCCACACGTTTACCGAGCAAGTTCTGACGGAAACGACCTTGTTTACCCTTGAGCGAGTCAGAGAGTGATTTCAAAGGACGGTTAGCATCGGACTTGATAGCGGTAGTCTTCTTGCTGTTATCGAAGAGTGAATCCACTGCCTCTTGGAGCATACGTTTCTCGTTGCGCAAGATCACATCTGGTGCCTTGATCTCTACGAGGCGTTTCAGACGGTTGTTACGAATGATTACGCGACGATAGAGGTCGTTGAGGTCAGAGGTTGCGAAGCGACCACCATCCAGTGGAACGAGCGGACGCAACTCAGGAGGAGTCACAGGGATGACACGTAATACCATCCACTCAGGACGGTTCTTACCCTTGCTGGCGCGGAAGTTCTCTACCACTTGCAAGCGCTTCAAGGCTTCAGCTTTGCGTTGCATAGAAGAGTCGCTATTAGCACGGTCGCGAAGCTCGAAGCTGAGCGCGTCGAGGTCAAGACCCATCAGCAACTCTTCGATAGCTTCAGCACCCATCTTAGCGATGAACTTATCTGGATCAGTGTCATCAAGCAATTGGTTGTCTTGTGGAAGACGACCCATCAACTCCATGTATTGATCCTCATCGAGGAGCATCTTGTTTTCTACAATTTCGTCATCAATCTCTTGACCAGCGAGCACACCAGCTTGGAGAACGATATACTTCTCGTAGTAAACAACGGAGTCAAGCTTCTTGGTAGGCACACCGAGCAATGCAGCCATCTTGGATGGCAATGAACGGAGGTACCAAATATGTGTAACAGGAACCACCAACTTGATGTGTCCCATACGCTCACGGCGTACTTTCTTCTCAGTTACTTCTACACCACAACGTTCGCAGACAATACCTTTGTAACGGATACGTTTATACTTACCGCAGTGGCACTCATAGTCCTTGGTAGGACCGAAGATGCGCTCGCAGAACAAACCATCACGCTCAGGTTTGTAGGTACGATAGTTGATGGTCTCAGGTTTGAGAATCTCTCCCGAGCTAAGGCGCATAATCTCATCTGGAGAAGCGAGTCCGATAGAGATGCGGGAGAAACCGTTTTTCTTATTATCTTGTTTAAAAGCCATAATTCTTGAATTTTATTCCATTGTGATTGAGAGAGCGAGACCTTGCAACTCGTGCAACAATACGTTGAGTGACTCTGGCAAACCTGGTGTAGGCATTGCTTCGCCCTTAACGATTGCCTCGTATGTACGTGCACGACCTGTTACGTCGTCTGACTTAACTGTGAGGATCTCTTGTAGGATATGAGCAGCACCGTGTGCCTCAAGCGCCCAAACCTCCATCTCACCAAAACGTTGACCACCGAACTGAGCTTTACCACCCAATGGTTGTTGAGTAATCAAGCTGTAAGGACCGATAGAACGAGCGTGCATCTTATCATCAACCATGTGACCAAGCTTCATAAAGTAGGTCACACCCACGGTTGCCATTTGGTCGAATGCCTCGCCAGTACCACCATCGTAGAGCTGAGTCTTACCTGCACGTGGGAGACCTGCTTTGTCAGTCCATTCATTGAGCGAATCCAAAGTACAGCCATCGAAGATTGGAGTAGCAAACTTAACGCCCAACTCGTGACCAGCCCAACCAAGAACTGCCTCGAAGATCTGACCGATGTTCATACGAGAAGGCACACCCAGTGGGTTCAATACGATATCCACAGGAGTACCATCAGCCAAGAATGGCATATCCTCTACACGAACAATCTTAGAAACAATACCCTTGTTACCGTGACGACCAGCCATCTTATCACCTACGCGAATCTTACGACGCTTAGCAATATATACCTTAGCCATCTCCAAAATACCGTTAGGCAACTCATCACCTATAGTTAAATTGAATTTTTCGCGTTTGAGTTGAGCATCCATCTCTTTGTATTTTGCGATGTAATTCATAATACAACGACATACCAAATCATTGGTGTGCTCATCATCAGTCCAGTTCGCCAACATCACCGACATATAGTCAATATTCTTCAAGCGCTCTGCAGTAAATTCAAGACCTTTAGCCACAACTTCGGTGTTGGCATAATCTATTACACCAGCAGATACACGTTTCTTGAGCAAGACAACCAACTTATCAATCAACAATTGTTTAAGTTGTTCTGCCTTAACTTGAGTTTGTGCATCCAATTGAGCCATGGTATCACGATCCTCCAATTTTTGTTTGCGATCTTTGATAGCCTTCTTATAAAGGTTCTTACCAATTACCACACCGCTGAGTGATGGAGTAGCCTTCAGGGAAGCATCTTTCACATCACCTGCCTTGTCACCGAAGATTGCTTTAAGAAGTTTCTCTTCTGGAGAAGGATCCGACTCTCCCTTAGGAGTAATCTTACCTACGATGATATCGCCCGGATTAATATGAGCTCCGATACGAATGATACCATTCTCATCTAAGTCCTTAGTAGCCTCTTCGCTCACGTTTGGTATGTCAGCTGTAAATTCCTCTGCACCACGTTTCGTTTCACGAACTTCCAAAAGTTGTTCTACCACATGAACAGAAGTAAACATATCTTCACGAACGATGCGCTCGCTCAACACAATAGCATCCTCGTAGTTGTAACCTTTCCAAGGAATATATGCCACTTTCAAGTTCTTACCCAAAGCCAATTCACCGTTTTCGGTTGCATAACCTTCAGTCAAAATCTGACCTTTAGTTACCTTATCGCCTTTGCGAACGATTGGACGAAGGTCAATGGTGGTATTTTGGTTTGTACGTTGGAATTTTGGCAATTTGTATTCTTTCTCTGAAGTTTCAAAAGAGATGAACTCTTCTTCCTTGCTACGAGTGTAATTAATGACAATTTTGTCAGCATCTACGTACGTTACCACGCCATCACCCTCTGCCATAATTTGAGTACGAGAATCTTGAATCAATTGCGCCTCAATACCAGTACCTACGATAGGAGCCTCACTGCGAAGCAATGGCACACCCTGACGCATCATGTTCGAACCCATCAACGCACGGTTAGCATCATCGTGTTCCAAGAATGGAATCAAAGAAGCAGCAATAGAAGCAATCTGTGATGGAGAAACGTCCATCAAGTTTACCTCTGATGGTGCTACCACAGGGAAGTCAGCCTCGAAACGAGATTTAACCTTGGTACGGATAAACTTACCATCCTTATCCAATGGAGCATTACCTTGTGCTACAATAGCTTGCTCCTCATCCTCAGCAGTATAATATGCTACCTCATCGTTGTTAAGGTTAACCACTCCATTCTCTACCTTACGGTATGGAGTCTCAATGAACCCAAGATCATTTATCTTCGCATAAACGCAAAGAGAAGAAATCAAACCAATGTTTGGACCCTCAGGAGTCTCAATAGGACAAAGACGACCATAGTGAGTATAGTGAACGTCACGCACCTCGAAACCTGCACGGTCACGGCTAAGTCCACCAGGACCAAGCGCAGACATACGACGTTTGTGAGTGATCTCAGCCAATGGGTTTTGTTGATCCATGAACTGAGAAAGTGCATTGGTACCGAAGTATGAGTTGATTACACTAGAAATAGCCTTAGCGTTGATCAAATCGGTTGGAGTGAACACCTCAGTATCGCGCACGTTCATGCGCTCACGAATAGTGCGAGCCATACGAGCAAGACCAATACCAAATTGATTGTACAATTGCTCGCCCACGGTACGAACACGACGGTTACTCAAGTGGTCAATATCATCAACCTCAGCATTGGAGTTGATAAGCTCGACCAAATACTTGATAATCTCAATCATATCCTCCTTGGTCAAGGTACGGGTTTCCATAGGAATATCCATATTCAACTTGCGGTTGATACGATAGCGACCTACCTCACCCAAGTCATAACGCTTCTCAGAGAAGAAGAGGTTGTGAATAGCCTCGCGAGCTGTAGCATCATCTGCAGGCTCTGCGTTACGTAACTGACGATAGATGTAGAGGACGGCCTCTTTCTCTGAGTGAGAAGGGTCTTTTTGCAAAGTATTGAAGATGATAGAGTAATCAGACTCGTTTGCCTCCTCTTTGTGGAGCAAAATGGTCTTGGTGCCAGACTCAAGAATGTCTTCGCACAATTCCTCTGTCAATACAGTTTCACGCTCAATGATTACCTCGTTACGCTCAATGGTTACAACCTCGCCAGTATCTTCATCCACAAAGTCCTCGGTCCAACCCTTCAATACGTTACCAGCCAAAGTGCGACCAACTACGGCATCCAAGTTCTCCTTGGTACACTTGATTTCCTCAGCCAAGCCAAAGCAATCCAAGATATCCTTATCGCTCTCAAAACCAATTGCACGCAACAAAGTGGTTACAGGTAATTTCTTCTTACGATCAATGTAAGCATACATCACGCGGTTGATATCAGTCGCAAACTCAATCCATGAACCACGGAATGGGATGATACGAGCAGAGTACAACTTTGTTCCGTTAGAGTGCATTGATGTACCAAAGAACACACCTGGTGAACGGTGCAACTGACTAACAATCACACGCTCAGCACCATTGATCACGAAAGTTCCCTTTGGGGTCATGTATGGGATATTACCCAAGAATACCTCTTGAAGAACTGGCTCAAAATCCTCGTGATCAGGATCAGTACAGGTCAAGAACAATTTTGCCTTCAAAGGCACACTATAGGTCAATCCACGGAGCAAGCACTCCTCGATTGAATAACGAGGAGGATCAATGTGGTAATCCAAGAACTCCAACGTGAAGTTGTTTCTCGTGTCTTGAATTGGGAAGTTCTCCGAGAAAACCTTAAACAAACCTTCCGTATGACGCACCTCTGGAGTAGAATCCATTTGGAAGAAATCATGGAAGGATTTCAATTGAATTTCCAGAAAATCAGGATAAGGCATCTGCTTTTGCATTGCCGAGAAATTGATTCGCTGGGTTTGTTTTTGATTTGCCATTTAATTTTATGGTTTTAATATGTTTCAAAAATTATAATCGTCTGATAATAAACTATTTAAATCTAAATAAATGGTTTTGTGATTTATAAACTTTTAACAATAACCGCTCAAAAATTATCAGACTTTAACTTTTTTTCAACATTACTTCCTATTTAGAGAAAAAGGTTTAGACCCCTTTTTAGGGTCTAAACCTAGCACTATTAAGTAGGTATTATTACTTCAACTCTACCTCAGCGCCTACCTCTTCAAGAGCTTTCTTGAGAGCCTCAGCAGTAGCTTTGTCTACACCTTCCTTAACGTTTGCAGGAGCTGCATCTACGATGTCTTTAGCTTCCTTCAAACCAAGACCAGTTTGCTCTTTAACTGCTTTAACTACTTGAAGTTTGTTAGCACCAGCTGATTTCAATACTACATCAAAAGATGTTTTCTCCTCTGCTGCAGGAGCGTCGCCACCTGCTGCAGGACCAGCAGCAACTGCAACAGCTGCAGCTGCAGGTTCAATACCATACTCCTCTTTCAAAATTTGAGCGAGTTCATTAACTTCCTTAACTGTAAGGTTTACTAATTGTTCAGCAAAAGCTTTCAAATCTGCCATTGTTGTATAATTTTAAAGTGTTATTTTTTTAATGTTAATTAGTTTGGTTTGCTGATTATTCAGCACGTTCACCCAGCGTTTTCAACACGCCGTGGATAGTAGTACCTCCTGATTGGAGTGCAGAAACAACGTTCTTTGCAGGAGATTGGAGCAATGCAACCAAATCTGCAATGAGTTCGTTCTTTGACTTGATGGTAGAGAGGAAATCCAAGTTTTGAGCACCTACGTAAACAGTTTCTTCTACATAAGCTGCCTTCAATTGTGGCTTAGCCTCTTCTTTATTCTTCTCCTTCTTGGTAAACTCCTTAATCAATTTTGCAGGAGCGTTACCTGTGTTAGAGAGCATCAAAGCGGTGTTACCTTTCAACGCAGCAAAGATTGCTTCGTCGATACCCTTTGCCTCAAGAGCCTTTTGGAGCAAAGTATTCTTAGCCACCAACAGTTTAACGTCTTGCTTAAAGCATTCACGACGCAATGCGCTAGTCTTCTCAGCGTTCAGACCTTCGATGTTGGTGATATAGAAATGAGAGTATTGCTCGAGTTGCTCACCAAGGAGGGCAATAATCGCGGTTTTATCTTCCTTCTTCATAATTCTCTTTAATAATTAAATTGATTACTCAGCTGATTTTGGGTCAACCTTAATACCTTGACTCATTGTACTGGAAAGATAAATACTCTTGATATAAGTACCTTTGCTTACTGCAGGTTTCAACTTAATGAGCGTTTGAATAAACTCGTTTGCGTTTTGTGCGATAGCCTCTGGAGTAAAGCTTACTTTACCAATAGAGGTATGTACAATACCAAATTTATCCACCTTGAAGTCAATCTTACCTTGCTTAACCTCTTTCACAGCCTTAGCAACATCCATAGTTACTGTACCTGATTTTGGGTTAGGCATAAGGCCACGAGGACCAAGTACACGACCGAGAGCACCAATCTTACCCATGATTTGAGGTTGAGTGATGATCACGTCAATGTCTGTCCAACCGCCTTTGATCTTCTCAATATACTCATCCAAACCTACATAATCAGCACCTGCCTCTTTTGCAGCTGCCTCTTGGTCGGGAGTACACAATGCAAGAACGCGTACTTCTTTACCTGTACCGTTTGGCAAACTCACCACGCCACGAACCATTTGGTTAGCTTTACGTGGGTCTACACCAAGACGTACATCGATATCTACGCTTGCATCGAACTTTGTAGTCGTAATTTCTTTTACGAGCGCAGCAGCCTCAGCCACTGTGTAGAGCTTACCTGCTTCAATCTTCTCAGCAGCAAGCTTTTGATTTTTTGTCAATTTTGCCATAATAGTGATTGAAGTTTAATTATTTAACGGTAATACCCATACTACGTGCTGTACCTTTCACCATCTTAACGGCGCTTTCTACGGTAAAGCAGTTCAAATCGACCATCTTGTCGGTTGCGATTGCAACCACTTGCTCCTCAGTGATAGTAGCCACTTTGTTACGGTTAGGTTGGTTTGAACCACTCTTAACCTTAGCAGCCTCCAACAACTGTACTGCTACAGGAGGAGTTTTAACGACGAAGTCGAATGTTTTGTCAGCGTAAACAGTAATTACAACAGGCAACACTTTACCTGCTTTTTCCTGCGTTCTGGCATTGAATTGTTTACAAAACTCCATAATGTTCACACCCTTAGAACCCAAAGCAGGACCTACTGGAGGTGATGGATTAGCAGCGCCACCCTTGATCTGGAGTTTAATAAATCCAGCAATTTCTTTAGCCATAATTTTTTGTTTGTTTTACTTTGTTAATAGTTTTGTTAATAAGAAACTATCGAGTAGTACAACGGCCCGTAACAGTGCCTCCTACTCCTTTGCTACCTGATCGTAACCTAACTCCAATGGAGTTTGACGATCGAAGATTGTAACAACCACTTTGAGTTTACGCTTGTCTTGGACAACCTCATTAACGACACCTTCAAAACCATTGAAAGGACCATCGGTTACCTTAACATGCTCGCCTACCAAGTAGGTCTCATCCAACACTGCTTCAATAGCAGCCTCGTCCACTTCACCAACAAGGCGATTCACCTCGGATTGTGGAACAGGTTTTGGTTTTGTGCTCGACTTACCGTCACTCAAAAAACCCAACACATTCGGGATGTTACGCAACAATGGATAGCACTCGTCGGTCAAGTTACACTCCACCAACACATAACCTGGAAGCATATTGCGTTCTTTAATCACGCGTTTGTTTCCACGCAATGCCACCACCTTCTCTGTAGGAATCAAGACTTGCGACACATACTCTTTGAACAAAGTAGAAGTTACCAAGGCGCCTTCGATATACTCTTTCACCTTGTTCTCCTTTCCACTTATTGCACGGAGCACATACCACTTGTAATTGTTCTCAGCCATATTCAAATTCCTTTTAATTAATTAGAACAAGCCGTAAACAAAGGTCATGATTGACTCAAAGCAAAAATCCATGAGCCATACAATGAGCGCCAGTATTATGGAAGCAATCAACACTAGCACTGCACTCTTGGACAACTCCTTACGCGTAGGCCAACTCACCTTGTGAACTAACTCCGTGTAAGACTCTTTTAGGTTTTCTACAAACTTCATATCAGTAGTTGTTTTTTCTATTGTACTTATTTCGCGCCAAACATCTGGCCTCAGCAGTTGCTGAAGTCAGATGGAAGCTATGTCATGTAACAGCACGGAAGGCAGGAATCGAACCCACATTGACGGTTTTGGAGACCGCTTTCTTACCATTAGAAGACTTCCGTAAATTGATTGCCGAAGCCGAAACTTCGGCAATCATTTATCATTGACCTAAATATTAGTCAATCAATTTGGTAATCTGACCAGAACCTACGGTACGACCACCCTCGCGGATAGCGAAACGAAGACCCTCAGAGCAAGCAACTGGGTAGATCAACTTAACTTGAATCTCCAAGTTGTCACCTGGCATTACCATCTCTGTTCCCTCTGGCAAAGTAATCTCGCCAGTTACGTCCATTGTACGGATGTAGAATTGTGGACGATAGTGGTTGTGGAATGGAGTGTGACGACCACCTTCCTCTTTCTTCAAGATATAAACAGAAGCCTTGAACTCGCTATATGGTTTAACTACACCTGGGTGGGTGATTACCATACCACGACGTACCTCGTCTTTGTCGATACCACGGAGCAACAAACCTACGTTATCACCAGCCTCACCTTGGTCGAGCAACTTACGGAACATCTCAACACCTGTTACAACTGACTTCTTGCCCTCGGCACCAAGACCGATCAATTGGATTTCGTCACCTACTTTCACGATACCTGTCTCGATACGACCTGTAGCTACAGTACCACGACCAGTGATTGAGAATACGTCCTCAACTGGCATCAAGAATGGTTTATCAACAGCACGTGGAGGCAATTGAATCCATGTGTCGCAAGCATCCATCAACTCCATAACCTTATCCTCCCACTCTGGAACTGCGTTCAACGCACCAAGAGCAGAACCACGGATGATAGGAGTATTGTCGCCGTCGAACTCATAGAATGAAAGAAGCTCACGCATCTCCATCTCAACGAGGTCAAGCATCTCAGCATCGTCAACAAGGTCGCACTTGTTCATAAATACAACCAATGAAGGAACGTTCACCTGACGAGCCAAAAGGATGTGCTCACGTGTTTGAGGCATAGGACCATCGGTAGCAGCTACTACGATGATAGCGCCGTCCATTTGAGCAGCACCAGTAACCATGTTCTTTACGTAGTCAGCGTGACCAGGGCAGTCAACGTGAGCGTAGTGACGGTTAGCGGTTTGATACTCAACGTGTGCAGTGTTGATAGTAATACCACGCTCTTTCTCCTCTGGAGCATTGTCGATAGAGTCGAATGAACGAAGCTCAGAAAGACCCTTAGCAGCCAATACAGTTGTAATAGCAGCGGTCAAAGTAGTTTTACCGTGATCAACGTGACCAATTGTACCAATGTTCACGTGTGGTTTCGAACGGTCAAATTTTTCTTTTGCCATAATTCTAGAATAATTTTTAGTTATTAACGTTAATACTAATGTATTTTTTACTTACTTTCTTTACACACCGCAATACTCCCATATAGCGGAAGTACCTCACGGTATTATGTGTTTGAGCTAATGGCGGGAGTTGAACCCGCGACCTCATCCTTACCAAGGATGCGCTCTACCACTGAGCTACATCAGCAACACGAACCACGTTCGCCACTACTCGAATATACGAGTGTATAAATAAAAATTGAGCGGAAAACGGGGCTCAAACCCGCGACCCCCAGCTTGGAAGGCTAGTGCTCTATCGACTGAGCTATTTCCGCGAATTAACCACGACTTCCGCGACGGTTAGTTTAGTTGTGGGAGCAGATGGATTCGAACCACCGAAGGTGAAAACCAGCAGATTTACAGTCTGCCCCATTTGGCCGCTCTGGAATACTCCCAATATCTATTTCAATGTTCGTTTTGGAGCCTCTTGTCGGATTCGAACCAACGACCCCGAGATTACAAATCACGTGCTCTGGCCAACTGAGCTAAAGAGGCGGGTCTTACGTACTTTTTGCCACGCCTTGTTACACGTCGGCGGAAAAGCGGTGCAAAGGTACTACATTTTTTTTAACTGACAAAATATTTTCCAAAAAAAATGCATTTTTTCTGTATTTTTTCATAAAAAGAGGGGCTTTTTCGCCCCTCACACATACAAATGCAAACTATTTTTTACTTATCTTTGCGTTTTTCCAATTGTTTCTCAATAGCTTCTAGGCAATCATCTATTCCCTCTTCAAAAGTATCACATACTTTTTGGGCAAATAACTCTGCGCCAAAACCCACTACGCGCACGTGCGTTTCCTTATTAAGATTCGTTTCTGGTTTTACGACCGTCAACTGAATCTCCATCTCTGCGGACTCTGGGAGCAACTTCTCATAGCGTTTAGTTTTCTTCTCAATGTGTTTCTCGAGGCGATCTGCAATCTCGAAGTTCACAGCTTTTACGTTCAGTTTCATAAGTCCTCCTTTTTTTTATTGGTTAAGTTATTATTATTCACCCAAGCTTACACTTGGCTATTCGTCTTGATTCCCGACTTTGGGCTCCCGAGTCAACGAACGCGGATGCGCCGTCTCATATACCTCTTTCATCTGTTCGAAAGTCGTATGGGTATATACCTGCGTCGCTTCCAAACTCGAATGTCCCAGTAGTGTTTGTATCGAGCGTATATCTGCCCCGTTGTTGAGCATCGTTGTTGCGAACGTATGTCTCAATACGTGTGGTGAATGTTTCTTCAGCGTACTCACCTCTCCCATACGCGCGCGTACCACATTATATATCCCCGCAGCACCCAAGGCAACCCATTCTCCGTTTCTCTTTTTTCGTACAAGAAATATGCCAAACCCTTCATGTCCATACAATATTTCTTGTTTTACCCGCAAATATGCCTCTATTTCTTGCGCCAGTTGCTCACCCATCGGCACTATTCGCTCTTTTCTTCGCTTTCCGAACACCCTAATCTGCCGTCCCTGCACGTCCACATCCTTATCTTCCAATGCTGCCAATTCTGCTCGTCGCATTCCTGTTTGGTACAACATCTCTACCAACAGATAATTGCGCATCGCCTCCAACCAGTCTTCTTTATCCATCCCCTCGTCATATTTCGGCACCCTATTCTGCTGCTTAAACGCCTGCATTTCACTTTCACGAAAGAATATTGGGAGGGGTTTATCTACTTTCGGAAGCACCACCTTGCTCGTAATATTGATTTTCACTAATCCTAAACCCAGCAAAAATCGATACAAGCTCTTCACTGCTGATAGTCTGCGTTTTACGCTACGCGGCGACTGCCCGTCTTCTAACATCTGCAGCATCCACGCCTTCACATCCTCTGCATCTAATTGTTTTGGGTCAAAATCCTCAATCTCCCACCCCAAGAACGCGCACCACGCTCGCAAGTCATCTCCATACTCTTTTACAGTCCGTGGTGAATATCGCTTCTCTATCGCAATATAATCCAAAAATCGCTTAATCATATACACAAACCTCCCCTCAAAGGAAAGGCTAGGTGAGGTTTACTTCACCTCTTTTCCTCTTTCTTCCGTTTTCTCAAATGGGAACAAGCCAAAGAGTTCCGCATCAATGCGGTCGGTAACATGGCGGAAGTCTTCTGGATTATCGCCGAACTTAATCGTATCACCATCTATAATCAGCAACTTGCCCTTGTAATCAGCAATCCAGTTCTCGTAGAGTTCATTCAATCCCTGCAAATAGTCAATACGCATACTTGCTTCGTAAGCACGACCGCGTTTCTGAATCTGTGCCACCAAGTTAGGAATAGTTGAGCGGATATAAATCATCAGGTCAGGCATCTTCACGAGCGACATCATCAGGTCGAAGAGGTCGCGATAGTTATCGAAGTCGCGGTCCGACATATACCCTTGACGGTGCAAGTTGGGCGCAAAGATACGTGCATCTTCGTAGATAGTGCGGTCTTGGATGATATATTTATCTTCTTTCGAAATATCCACCACATCCTTGAAGCGTTTGTTCAAGAAATAGACTTGCAAGTTAAACGACCAGCGGCCCATGTCCGCATAAAAATCTTCCAAGTAAGGATTAAACTCCACACTCTCAAAACGTGGCTCCCAACCATAATGTTTGGCGAGCATGTTGGTCAGCGTCGTCTTGCCGCAACCAATATTTCCTGCTACTGCTATATGCATAATCTCAAAATTAACTTCGTTAATGTTATTAGCTTGCTCTGCAAGCGTTCTTTGCGGCTATGCCGAGTTGTTTTGGTTTGCTGCTTTGCGTTATTCTAACGAACAACGTGCCAAAGGCACACATAACATAACAACGCCAAAGGCATATAACGTCCAAAGGACATACAACGGCTTTGCGCCAAAACTAAAAGTTTTCGGCACTAAAAAGCCCAAACAGCTCCGCATCTATCTTATTGATCACCTTCCTAAAATCCTCTGCATTCCCCTCAAAATCCATCCCATCGCTCTCTATCACCAGCACTCTGCCTTCGTATTGTTTGAAGATAAAATCCTCGTATCGTTCGTTCAAGTCGCGCAAATAATCTATCTGCATTGTCTTTTCATAATCGCGTCCACGTTTTTGTATTTGCGCGATGAGCGAAGGCACTGATTTGCGCAGATAAATCATCAAATCGGGCAACTTCATCATCCGCTTCATATGTTCAAACAGCTCCATATATGTTTGATAATCACGCTCTGACAAGTCGCCCCGCATATAGTTATTGGTTACAAACACGTACACTCCTTCAAATATACTTCTATCTTGTACTATGGTGTGCCCGACCTCGTTGATACGGAGCATATCTTTGAAACGCTCCTTCAAGAAATATGTCTCTACGGCAAACGACCAACGTTCGATGTCGGTGTAATAATCTTCCAAATACGGATTAAAACTCACCGACTCGAATCTTGGTTCCCAGCCATAGTACTTCGCCAACATCTTTGTCAATGTTGTTTTCCCTGCACCAATATTTCCTGAAATCGCTATATACATATTTTTTCGCTACAAAGTTACAACAAAATTTGCACATACGCAAATTTCATCCTTTTTTTTTCAAAAAATAGCCATTTATGCCCATAATTAGTCTTTATATAACTCAAGCCCCCGTTTACAAACTAGCCCACTCAAATATATGTTTGCAGAACCAAACTAAATTACCTAAAATCTGTGCCAATCAGTCAAAGACTTCCATCAGCACGTCTAGCGACTTCGGCGTGCGGAAGTCCTCTATGTGTTCGCTGTAGTATAGGCAGAGCGCACGGAGGCGTTGTTGGCGTTCTTGGCGCGAGGTAGGTGCTTGATACCAATCGGGGTGCTCCATATCATCAATACCAATGCCCAAATGGCTAGCGTACTCGATTAGAAAATGTAGGTGCAGGTTGCTGATGTCCGTATCGGTGTCAAGATGTTTTATCAGCTCACATAGCCAATCAAATAGTGGCTGGTCGCTCATCGGGTGGCGCAGTGTGGTGCTCAGTATCTCGGCAATGAACATCGCCACGCATTGGCGTTGTACATCTGTAGCCAGTAGTTGAGGTGTGTAAGATAATGAGGCGGAGGTGATGCTGCCCATCTGCTGTGGAGCGTTTTGCCGTTTAGCAGAGGTAAACTCCACAATAGATAGTGGGCGCAGAATGCCTTTGTATTTATTGCCATATACCGCATACTGCATACGCCCCTGCTCGGCAGTGTAGAGGTGCGCTATACTCCCCGTGTCGGAGTACTTGGTCAATGATAAGACAATAGCGGTTGGCATGGTTTATTCTATTTTGACGGCAAAGGTAGTGAAAAACTTGCATATTCGCAAATTATTCTGTACCTTTGTCATCGAAACTGATTTTTATTTATGAAAATAGGACTTGTTTTGGAAGGTGGTGGTATGCGCGGACTCTATACAGCAGGCGTACTGGATGTGATGATGGAGCATCAGTTTATGCCTGATGTGGTGTGTGGCACTTCCGCAGGTGTCACCTTTGGTGTGAACCTACTCTCTCAACAGAAAGGACGCGTGCTGCGCAATGACCATATCGCATGGGTTTGTCGCCTGTGTTATCCTCGCTACAAAGCGCTTTTACGCGCCATTGAGCAGCGCAATGATAGGTATAATGCCCGTTTGCAGCAGATTCGTCGGTTGGAGCAGGAGGGCAAGGTGTTTGTTCTTCGCCCATCGGAGAATATCTCTGTAGGTCGTTTGGAGAAAGACGTTGCGCGTCTGCAAGCACTTCATCAGTTGGGCGTATCCGATGCCACACGCCGTTGGGATGACCTTGTTAGATACCTTTCTATGTAAATGCGAAAGGCAAATAGCAAAGACACTAATTGTTTGGTGGTTTTGTACCAAAGGTTATGCCACGTTCCTTACAAGTTTCGGGACCACCATAGGAGATCTCTAGCACATCTGTGGGCTTTTTGTAACTATTAAATCACTCTCAAGTTCCCTGCGGGCTACGCGACCACTTCGCGACCACTGTAGCACATCTATTGCCTAAATGTGCCCTATCAGTGGCTTTTAGCTTCAAACATTTACGCCTCTATAACAATGCTGCAAAAGTAAATAAAGTTGCCGCCGATTTGTGTTTTATGGCTTGTGAAGTGCGATGAATATTGATAAAAATATTTTTAGCACTTGTCGCTAGTTCTGCTGCTGATTTTGTGTGCTTCTATATATTATAGGGGTGCTGAATACTCAGCGTTTTAGTGTTTTTGTGCCGCAGATTGGAGAATTTGGAGAGTAAGATGATATATACGAACGCGGGAAGCACACTATTTACTAAGCTTCCCGCGTGAGTGTATTTTTTTGAAAAAAAATTCGTGTGCCGAATGTTGTGCCGAGGGTTAAGTTTTTATGGATTTAGGAAATTTTAATTCTCAAATAAATAGGGCGATGGTAACTCTCCAATAATGACATGTTTAATTGTATCGTTGCGAATTACAAAGGAAGTTGGAAATGCTTCAACAAAATCAACATTATCCTTGTCCACTTCATAAATCTCCAATGATGGATAGTGTTGTGTAAAAACTATTCGTAATGAATCCGTATCGATATTTGTAGAATCCACAACAACATATGCCAAAGTATTTTCAACAATTTCTGTAGATTGCCACGCTTTGAAATTCTCCATTGAGTTGATGCAATGTGGACAGGAATATGAGAAAAACATAATCAATGAAGAATTATCCAACTGTTGATAATATTCTTTAAGCTTAGTTTGGTTAATTGGTTGGTTGTCGAAAGGATGTTTGTGTTCTATAAAAGCAAATGGTTTGTATGTCATGCCTGCAACAAATGTCGCTGCAAACATAATTGTAAAAATACTGATTCGCTTCCAATTTTCAATTTCTTGATTATCATTTTCGGTAAAATAGGATATACCAAGTAATATGAATAGTATAAAATTACGAATGTATGTAATCCATGGGGAAGACGTTGTTGGCATGTGCTGACCAAAACATCCGCAATCTGTAATACCATTTGATAACCACGCATAAGTAAATGCTATAGTAAATACAAATAACATCACTGTTGCGCAAAGGCTTACAATTCTTGTTCGTATCTTAAATATTAAAAATATACCAATTAGTATTTCTATTAAGATAATAAAGGGGGCTAAGATATTTAGGTATGATAAATCATATTCCACAATCAGGTGTTGAAAATAGATAACATTACCTATTTTACCAAGACCAGAACAAAGAAATGTAACTCCTACGATAACTGCAGGAATATTTTTTATTTGTAACATAAATATAAAAAAAATAACAATGAGAGTGCATCTGTATATGATGCACCCTCATTATGTAATACATTTATATACAATAACACTTGTTAGACGGAGGATTAGTAGGGCGACAAGATTTACGGTAACCACGCTCTCTGCATGCATGGTGACAACTGGACTCAGATTGCCCATAAGAACCGATATATCTGTATCCATCCTTTTGGCATAAATCTTGTTTTGGAGGTTCATGGCGGTGTGAGTGATTGGAACTACTTTTGTGATGGGGGCGATATGTTGCATAGCCTGCGGTTCCACTGCCAGCAGCGATGAATATAAATACTCCTACAATAATGACTTGTAATACAAGTGTGTAGAATGTTTTTTTAGACATAACTATATCTGTCACTTACAAAAACATCCTCCCTCATCGCCGTAGCAATAAGCACTGTAACCCGCTTTCTCGCACATGGAATAACAACCACTTTTAGAAGAAGAGGTTCCTATGTATTGAAAACCAGCAGAACCACAGGCATATCCCTGTCCAAACCCTCTAACAAACGAACTTGCAGCAGAACTTGATACTGCTGAACGTTGGCTACCACTACCCGCAGCGATAAGTACAAATGCTCCGATGATTACTATTTGTAACACAACGGTAAAAATAGTTTTTTTAAGCATAAGAATAAAATTAAAGTTAAACAATATGTTAATATGTCGTACCAATCAAAAGTACCTGACATGATATCAAAATATTGAAACACTTCTAACAGAAAAGGGAGCATAATCGCGATTATAATCAAAAGGCGATTTAAGAATCCCTTTCCTATTAAAAAATATGTTTGCAAAAGAAGTAATGACATATACCATAATGCATCAGAAAAGCAGTATACTAGAAAATAATTAAATGGATTTTGAGTTTTTAGTACAACTATCTGATATTGTGTTATTCCTAGCATTTCAAAGACTCGAATGGGTGTTCGGAATATGAAATATATACCCGTACCTATCATCAATAGTGCAATAGAAACAACGAACACTATAACATCACACTTCTTAAATTCCATTTGTTAAGATACCTTATCTACGACAAGGGCGATATACATTTCCTCTAAATGTTAATGATGAGATATTTATTCTATCTTTTGCCCAACTAAATGTGCAACGAAGTGTATGTTCTCCGACATAAAGTTCTATTGCATTTCCGCCAGTACTTCTATCAATGGAATAGCTTCCAGAATAAACTTTTACACCGTCGTCATAAATAACAAATGTTCCATTTGAACTTAAAATAATTTGTTCTGTTTGCCAACACAAAGATTGGGTTGCACGAAAAGATAATGCGTTTGCACTTGCTACAAAACTAATTACGGCAATCAATACCAGCATTAATTTTTTCATTTTGTTTTTTGGCGGTTATATCCCATCGCCTCATCGGTTTTAGAAATAAGAATAATATTAATGCCCTATTTTTCTTATTTTTCCAAGACAGGGCTAATCTTAGAAAAATGCATACAAAAAAACGTGGATTTCGACTGCTGTCGTTCCACGTCTTGAGGCCTTCGCATTGCCTTAGGTATTGAAACAACAACGCGAAGCCCACGCCGAATATAAAACTATACTCTCGTGCCACATAATAGTTAAGGTACGCGCGTGCGCATATGCACAAATATGCAAAAGGCGTACCAATAGGCACAAGAGGGATAATCTATATCCCGTAGGACATCTACCGTTGCTTTGTTCCGAATACCTATTGAAAGTTGCGAAGTTTCAAGACGTCAGAACGAAGCGCAAATAAACGCCTTTTTAATATGTCTGCTACCCTCCGCCAATGATGTCAGACACCCCTCGGCGCAGGTTCACGGTGCAAAGGTACAACAAAATTTGCGGATTTGCAAATTTTGAGTGGAAAAAGTTTTAGGAATTTTAAAAGTTGTAAGGGGAATAGGGTGAGTTTAGAGGATGAGTTGATAGTAGAACGCTTTTAGAAATGGAGTCAACTTTTTTAGTTCAATATTAACAAATAGCACTTTGGGTAGGCAGGGAGTTCTCTCGGTCGTCTGTCGGTGTTCGGTCGGTAAAATTAGGCAAGGTATAAGAGAAGTATGAAGAACAGCAATATTAATAAAACGAACATTTTGAGTTTGGGAGTTCTTTCGGAGTTCTTTGGTTCATCCTTGGTTCGTCCTTGGTCTTTTACCCGAGGGAGATTGGAAAGGTACAGAGGAAAAGAATCTTAACAAAAGTACTTTTTTAGAAAAAAGTACCCGAATGGGATTGGGACTAAGTTGGATTAAAAAATCCACTTTATCATAGAGAGGGGTTTAGATTGATTTTGAGGGCTTTGTAGAAGAATTTTGAAGTTCTCTTTTGCGGACGAAGTAGCCGATAGTGAACATGGGTATAATATCCGTAAAAGGCAATGACTCCTCTGCAAAACTGATGGCTGCACCTACGGCGCCCGTCTTGCCACCAAAGAGATAGTAAAATAAGAATGCCGATAATGGTCCCCATACCGCATCAATCCACTCGCCCCATGCTGGGATGAAATACGATACAACACCTACTGCGTCCAGTAGCAAACAAAGCCATAGAGATGGGAGAGATTTCATGAATGTTGAATTTAGTGCGCTACGCGCAGGTTACTGCTACGGAATAGCCATCACTACTCACTTTTCCCTGCATAGGCATCTACGATGCGTTTGACAAGATGGTGGCGAACGATGTCTTTCTGGTTGAACTCTACCATAGCGATGCCTTTGATGTCGCGTAGGCGTTCGATGGCGTCTTTCAGTCCTGACTTTTGGCTAGCAGGCAGGTCAATCTGCGTAAGGTCGCCTGTGATTATCATCTTGCCATGCACGCCGAGGCGAGTGAGGAACATCTTGAGTTGGGCAGTAGTAGTGTTCTGCGCCTCATCTAATATAACGATCGCGTCCGCGAGTGTGCGCCCGCGCATGAAAGCCAATGGCGCAATCTGAATCACACCACGCTCCATATATTCGTTGAGTTTGGCCCCTGGAATCATATCTTGCAGCGCGTCGTAGAGGGGTTGCAAGTATGGGTCGATCTTCTCCTTCATGTCGCCAGGCAGGAAGCCCAGTTTCTCGCCCGCCTCTACCGCAGGACGGGAGAGGATGATGCGCTTGACTTCGCGGTTCTTGAGCGCTCGCACCGCCAGCGCAATGGCGGTGTAGGTCTTACCACTACCCGCAGGACCTACAGCAAAGAGCAGGTCGTTCTCCTCGTAAGCATCCACGAGCAACTGCTGGTTGGCACTGCGCGCTACGATGGACTTACCATTCACGCCGTGTAGGATAAGGTTGTCTTGAAGGAATTCCGTGGGCTCTTCTCCATGAAGGAGCTGGAGAATCTGCTCCTCGTTGAGGGTGTTGTTCTTGATGCAAAACGCCTCACACTTGCGCAGATTCTGCTCGAAGCGCGCGATAGCGGCTTGCGCACCGATAATCTTCACCTGATAGCCACGCGCCACGATGCGTACATCGGGATGCTGGTTCTTGAGGCAAAGGATATTGATATTATTCACGCCATAGAAAGTGGCGGTGTCGAGTGCTTCATTGAGAGAGATGATGGATTCCATATATCACTATTATAATTAAAAAACAGCCGCTATGATAATACACGCGGCTGTTAATGGGAATGCAAATTAATATGCAATCGCAAATATCACGCGCTGTGCACTAGGTTTGCCAGTATAAATACATTTACCCGGTGTCTTGTCGCCCTCGAAAGGAATACAACGGATAGTGGCTTTGGTCTCGGCTTTGATCTTCTCCTCGGTTTCAGGAGTACCATCCCAGTGGCAGAGCAAGAAGCCTGGTTTCTTGATCTCCTCTTTGAACTCTTCCCAAGTATTCACTTCGCGGGTGTTGGCAAGACGGAAATCCAATGCCTTTTGGTAGATATTATCTTGAATCTCCTTGAGCAAGTTTTGGATGGTTTCTACGATATTATCGAACGAAACAGTCTCCTTGGTCATGGTGTCGCGGCGTGCGAGTTCAATAGTGCCGTTCTCGAGGTCACGACCACCCATAGCAAGGCGCAAAGGCACACCCTTGAGTTCGTATTCAGCGAACTTGAAGCCAGGAGTTGCCTTGTCGCTGGCATCTACTTGTACGCGGATGCCCAATTTCTTCAACTCGTCTGCCAAAGGATTGAGTTTCTCCATGAGGGCATCAAGTTGGTCTTGTTTCTTAAAGATAGGTACGATAACCACTTGAATTGGTGCGAGATTTGGAGGAAGAACCAAACCGTTATCATCCGAGTGGGTCATGATGAGTGCACCCATAAGGCGGGTAGAAACGCCCCAAGAAGTAGCCCAAACATACTCGTATTTATTCTCGTTAGTGAGGAATTGTACGTCAAATGACTTGGCGAAATTTTGACCCAAGAAGTGGCTAGTACCTGCTTGCAATGCCTTACCATCTTGCATCATTGCCTCAATGGAATAGGTATTGAGCGCACCAGCAAAACGCTCGTTTGGCGATTTGACACCCTTCACAACAGGGATAGCCATCACTTTCTCTGCGAAGTCAGCATATACATCCAGCATAGTGGCTGCGTAGTTTTCTGCTTCCTCTTTGGTAGCGTGGGCAGTATGACCCTCTTGCCAAAGGAACTCGGCAGTACGCAAGAAGAGGCGGGTACGCATCTCCCAACGCATAACGTTGCACCATTGGTTGCAGAGGATAGGCAGGTCGCGGTAGGAAGAGATCCAATTCTTGTATGTGGACCAGATGATCGTCTCGGAAGTAGGACGGATGATTAGCTCCTCTTCGAGGCGCGCTTTAGGGTCAACTACAACACCTTTGCCCTCAGGGTCATTCATAAGGCGGTGGTGGGTAACCACGGCGCACTCTTTGGCAAAACCTTCTACGTGCTCTGCTTCGCGACTAAGGAACGATTTAGGGATAAGGAGTGGGAAATACGCATTTTTTACGCCTTTCTCTTTGAAACGACGGTCAAGCTCTGCTTGAATCGTTTCCCATATGGCATAGCCATAAGGTTTGATTACCATACATCCGCGCACAGCCGATTGCTCAGCTAAGTCTGCTTTTACTACTAGTTCATTGTACCACTTCGAGTAATCTGTAGCTCGAGGGGTGAGTTTTTGAAAGTTTGCCATTATCTTAATTTATATTGTTTACGTAGTTGTTCGAAGTTTTCGGGGTGGGCTTTGAGTTGGTCAGAGATACGGCAGAGCCACCCTGGTGCCGAATCACCCTGCAAAGGTACTACTTTTTTGTTGATTGACAAAATCGGGAGCGAGAAAAATTCGCAAAAAGCCCGTAAACACATCTCACTGGCGCGCATTTTGCCTTGAATAGAGTACCCTGCGATGTGAAAAGATGCTAAATTCACCATCTTAAGTAACTCATGATTAAGTTGTGGCTCATTTTCCCAACAGTCAATTACCGCTTGCACTTTTTCGTTTCCACCTTTCAGCTTATCTATCAGTGCTTGCTCATCTACTACTCCTCCTCTCGCAGCGTTGATAATGACAGCATTAGGCTTGCATAAACGTAAGATATCTGCGTTGCAGAGGTGGTAGGTTGCATGTTCTCCCTCATGAGTGAGAGGCGTGTGAAAAGTGAGCACATCGCATTGTGGAGCCAACTTCTCCAAAGATATGCCTATACCCAGTGGCGGGTCGGATAGTAGCACACGATAGCCATTACGATTTGCCATTTGTGCTACGAGTTTACCAACATGACCATAACCAATTATGCCAATTGTAAGTGCACTTTCATCCGATTTAATCGAGGAAACAGCTTCTTCTACATAATCACAAACGGCTTGTGCGTTGCAGCCAGGGCACGAAACCCAATGTATGCCCGCCTCGCGGCAATAGTCTTGGTCAATATGATCATACCCGATAGTAGCAGTAGCTACAAAGCGCACTTTGCTCTCACGGAGTAACTCCTCATTTATTCGCGTACGCGTGCGAACGAAGAGTGCATCTGCCTCGCGTACAATGTCGGCAGTAATCTCTTCGGGAGAAAGGTAAATGGTGTTTATCTCAGGAGGAAATACTCCCTCCAAAAAAGGTATGCCTTTATCTATTATTACTTGCTTGATCACTAAATAAAAGGTATCAATATTGGATATTGTCAATCAAACGTACGGGACCGCAATAGACGGTTACACACCCAACAGCATTATCAAATGTGTTGGTAGGTTGAAGAGTAGTTTTATCCACAATCTCGTAGTATTCCACTTCTAATCCGTCAATGGCATTGATGGTGTCAATGACACGTTGTTGCACTTGGGCAACGGAAGCGTTTTTTGCCCATTCCAACGAAGAAAAAAGTGTTTGTGAGATATTTACAGCCATTTTCTTCTCCTCTTTAGATAAGCGTTGGTTGCGACTACTAAGCGCCAATCCACTCTCTTCTCGCACGATAGGACAACCTATGATTTGTAGGTTAGGATATTGCGCAGCGAGCGTAGAGGTGGTAACCATGTGGCGAATGATGGCAAGTTGCTGGAAGTCTTTTTCTCCAAAATACGCACGGGTAGGTTGTACTAAATCAAATAGTCGACTTACAACTTGCACTACGCCATTGAAATGCCCTGGTCGCATCTTGCCTTCCATAACCTCATCAAGCCCGTTAAAATCGAATGAAAATGGCACATTCATTTCTTCGGGAGAATACATTTCCTCGGGCGAAGGAGCAAAGACAAAATGTACGCCAAGTTGGGTTAAGAGCGTTACATCTTGCTCCAAAGTGCGAGGGTATTTGAGCAAATCCTCTGGGTTGTTAAACTGTGTTGGGTTGACAAAAACACTGACAACACAAACGTCATTTTCAGCTACGGCATGTTGTACCAGAGATGCATGTCCAGCATGCAATGCCCCCATCGTGGGTACAAAGCCGATAGTTTTGTCTTGTCGGAGACAAGCTTCGATTTGACGGGTAAGTTCTTGTTTAGTGGTAATAACTTGCATAATAATTTCAAAAAAGCCTGCAAAGGTACAACAAATATAGGGAAAAAGAAAATTTTTTGCGAAAAAATTATGTAATATCATTTTTTTTTTGTACCTTTGTAGCGGGAAATAGTATCCTTATTAAAAAAGTCGACAGTATGAAGGAGCAAAAACGCATTTTATTTATCTCACAAGAGATATACCCTTATTTGGATCAAGAGACACCTATTCGATTGCTCAATCGTCAGTTGCCAGAATTATTTCAATCTCATGGATATGAAACGCGCACGTTTATGCCTAAATTTGGCGATATTAATGAGCGTCGTAATCAATTACACGAGGTGATTCGATTGTCTGGTATGAACATTATCATTGCGGGCGCCGATCATCCGCTTCTAATCAAAGTGGCGAGCATTCAGTCTGCACGAATCCAAATCTACTTTATTGATAACGATGTGTACTTCCATCGTCGTAAGGGATTAGCAGACGCTGATGGTGTGGAATACAAGGACAATGATGAACGTAGCATCTTCTTTACTCGAGGCACACTGGAAACAGTTAAGAAACTGCGTTGGACCCCTAATATCGTTTTTTGCTCTGGTTGGATGTCTGCATTGACTCCGTTGTTTGTAAAGAAAGCGTATGCAGACACTCCATTCTTTGAAAAAACAAAAGTGATATTGTCTTTGGATAATGAAGAATACTCTACCCCATTTAGCACAAAATTAGCAGAGAAATTGCTTGTTAACGGTGTGACTAATAATAATCTTCGTGGTATAGCTGGACTGCCTGTGGGTTATGAGGATTTGATGCGTTTGGCAATTGATTTCTCGGATGCGATCGTTTTATCATCACCCAATATAAATCAACGTCTACTGAATTATGCTCAAAATAGTGGCAAACCTATTTTGCCTTATTCAGAAAATAACAACGAGGCATATTTAGAATTCTGCAACAATCTAATAGTAGATGATGAAACTGTATAAGCTGATAGTTTATCTATTAATCCCAATTCTCCTACTCGCTTGTAAAGACGATGTGATGGACGCTGGTTCATCTACATTGTTGGAGTCGGATGATATCCAAGTAAAAGCGGATACCTTCTCGCTAGCATCGGCATTGGATTCTTGCGTTGCTTTGACATTGACACCCGACTCATTCTTATTGGGTGAATGCGATACGCATTATGGTACAATACAAGCTGATATTTTAACTCAGTTGGCATGTCCTGAAGGCTTTGAATATCCTTATCCTGAAACCGCAGAAGTGGATTCAGTATGCCTGTTTATATATTATAACAGTTGGTATGGAGATGGTCAGGCGCCATTAGGAATCACAGTATACGAAATGGATCGTGCTCCGCTATCTGAAACAGGTGTATATCCAAGCGACTTGCAGTTGAGTGACTATTGTAGCTTAGCCGACTCTACTCATATTACAAATGCGTCACGCATCATCATACCAGCAGAACCTACTGATTCATTCTATCAATCTTCTACCGATAGATATCAACCATTTATTCGTATTAAATTGACAGATACATTTGCTAAACGGTTCTTTGCTATTCAAGATTTTTCCTCACAAGAGGCATTTAGTAAAGCATTTAATGGACTATATATCACATCAGATTTTGGCGGAAGTAATGTGTTGTATCTCACTGAAATTAACATGGCAGTATATTATCATTTCAGTCGTCCAACTGCTAACGGAAATGACACTATATTGCATGATATTAAATCATTCTATGCCAATAGTGAGGTTAGAAAAGTGAATCGCTTTATCTATCCAAATCGAACAGAAGTGCTGGATGTGTATGCACAAAATACGGATACTAATTATATCGTATCACCTGCAAATATCTATACACAATTATCGTTGCGGTTAGACTCCATTTATCAACGTATTGAACAGCAGGTAGGAGACACTAACAACTATCGTATATACGTCAATCAAGCATTATTGACCCTGGACGTACTATATGATTTTGACTTGAATAGTGAGCGTCCAAGAGATCGATGGGATGTGCCTGCAAGTAATATGTTATTGATTAAAGCGAGTCACTTCAATGATTTTTTTGCAAAAAACGAGCTCCCATCTGATACTGCTGCTATACTGGCAGCACTCACCGCTACCACAGACTCGTTAGATAATGTATCATACACCTATACTTATGATTTATCCGAATTACTTACCCAACAATTACGAAGTAGTCAACAAGTAGAGGAATTGACATTCATGTTGGTGCCTGTAGCTGTCGCAACTGCTAATTCTTCATCATCAAGTACTATCACATCTGTCAAACAATTACAAACCATCTCTGCTACCCGTATTCGATCTGCACAAAACGCACTACAACCTATTCGTTTAGAAATGGTGTACTCTGGTTTTCATCGTACAAGATAGATAATAATACATATACCTTATACAACAAGCGACTACCAGTTGGTAGCCGCTTGTTGTATAAATTAGGAGTATATTTTATCCTACATATGCCTGATAACCTTCAGCATCTAAAAGGGTATCCAATTCGTCGGGATTAGCCACGCTGATTTTGATCATCCAGCCTTCGCCGTAAGGATCGTTATTTACCAACTCTGGTTGATCGTTGATTGCCTCGTTTATCTCTAATACTTCGCCAGCTACTGGCATATTGAGATCGCTTACGGTCTTAACCGCTTCTACTGAGCCAAACACTTCGTTTTGAGCTAGAGTCTCGCCTTCTGTATTAATATCCAAAAATACGATTTCTCCTAATTCTGATTGCGCATAATCGGTAATGCCGACATACGCCACATCACCTTCAACGCGAATCCATTCGTGTTCTTTAGTGTAACGTAAGTTAGATGGTGTATTCATAAATAATTTGAGTGTTTAATAAGTTTTTGTACAATATAAAGAAGAGACACACTGCGGTGTCTCTTTCTTCTTCAACTTTTATTGCTCACCAAGCATAGTCATTGCACAACGGAAACCGATTGTGCTAGATGATTTACTTTGATCCAAGTATCTACGAGTGGTAGGATTCAACCAATAGATACGGTCATTCCATGCTCCTCCCTTATAAATACGTGAGCGTTCATTGATACGTGGAGCAAGCACATCAGAAGGGTCAATCTTAACGTTTTGAAGTTGTTCTTCAGTCAAGCCGACGGTATCCAATGGAAAATCTGTCATAAAAACAGAGTGGACATCACCATCTTTATAATTACGCTTATCATCGCTTGCCTTCCACTCAACAGCTAAACAGCCAGTAGGAGTATAGACGAGATTGCCTAAACTATCCTTCTTCAATGATGTGTACACATTACCACGATATGGGTTGTACTCGGTCAAATCCTCAAAACTAGTTTCACGATATACATCAAGCACCCACTCATTGACATTACCTGCCATATTGTACAAACCAAAATCGTTTGGAGCATAAGCATCTACAGGAGCGGTAAGTACATAACCATCGTTGGCAGCACCTGCGACTCCCATCATGTCACCTCGCCCGCGAACAAAGTTTGCCAACATTTTGCTTACGTTCTCTTGGCTGACATCACGAGGATGATAACCAGACCAAGGATAAATACGACCTTCTATAGGCATACCATCGGAACCTGCTACAGGTGCAAACGCTGCATATTCCCACTCTATCTCAGTAGGCAAACGGTAACCAATCAAGAGTAAGCCATCGGCACGCGTAATCTTACGTGGCTCGCCATAACTATCCTTGCGTGTATTGCTGCCGAAAGTAGGTGTATATTTGACATCATTCAAATACTTTTCTGTATTAAATACAAATTGGTCACGTACCCACTCATAAGGGAGTTGATACATCTTTACCATAGGATCAATAGTACTACCATTCTCATCCACTTCTAAAACCTCTTCACCTACATAGCCATATTGTTGAGCTATTGATAGTTTCACTTCAACCTCAACCGCATCATACCCAGCATACTCTGGATGCTCGGGGTTACTCTTCAAGAATGATTCAATCTCTTGCTTAGGCATGTATTTATGAGGATTCAAGAGAGGATAATCTGGGTGCTCAATAATTTTATTTGAGGCTAGAATTTGCTCATTTACGCGATCAGTACGCCATTGGCAGAATGCCATGGCTTGATCCCAAGTAACACCTACCACAGGATAGAAACTATAAGCTGGATGACGGAAATAATTCTCTACATAAGGTTCGTTGTATGCCAACTCATCGCGCCAAACTGTAGTATCTGGCAACGTAGCCTCAACCAATTCGGGCTGATAACGACCAAAAACATAAGTCATCCATTCCACATATTCCTTCCATCCCATATTGGTAACTTCGTATTTATCCATATAAAACGAACTTACAGTCAAAGAACGACGACTGCTATTACGAGGAGCTGTGAGGAACTCGTCTTGCTGACCCACAGTGAACGATCCCCCCTTAATAGGAATCATACCAACAGGAACGATAGAGTGATTTCCTTCGTATGCTTCAAAATTAGTAGTGGCTGGATCAAAAGTCTTCCAACCAGTCACAAACGAAGTTTTCGTGTTTAACTCACGCTTGCTAGTGGATTGACATGCACTCAAAGCAAGCACCATCACAATAACAAGGATTTTTGATACGTTTGATTTGATATTCATAATTTTTCTTGGATTATTTTTATACTATTCCATTTCAGCCCGCAAAATTACAAAAAAAATGTCAATTATGCTAACTTTTTTGTAAAAAAACGTCAGAATTAGGTATTTTTTTTCAAAACAAGCTTTTTTTTATACTCTTTTCGACAAAAATATAGTAGAATAACAATATTTTTTGTAACTTTGCAGGTCAAATGCAGCAAAGCATTAAAGTACATAGTCGATTGTTAGATTTGTCATCGCCCAAAGTGATGACAATAGTTAATGTTACTCCAGATAGTTTTTATACTTCGTGGGGTGAATGTTCTGATGAAGTTTTGTTGTCGAACGTACAACTAGCCATTGATCAAGGCGCTGATATTTTGGATATTGGTGCATGTTCGACTCGCCCTGGTTCTACACCAGTTACTGCAGAAGAAGAATGGCAACGATTGTCGCATGCATTGCAGTTGATTCGTAGTTGTTTTCCGAAAGCAATTGTATCGGTTGACACTTTTCGTGCTACGGTAGCAGAACAGGCATTGCGGTTGGGTGCTGATATTATCAATGATGTATGTGGGGGCAATGATGAGGAGATGTGGAAGGTGATTGCTAGGCATAACGTCCCTTATATCCTCACCTATGCACAAGAGATACAAAGTCAAGGGGAGGTTAAAGATTATGATTATACGATGAGCCATGTATTGGACTATTTCCAATCTCGGTTAGACGCTCTTCACCGTATGGGAGTGGCCGATGTGGTAGTGGATCCTGGATTTGGTTTTGGCAAGACAGTAGAGCAGAATTATCGGATATTGGACCAACTGGATATATTGTCGGTATTGCATGCTCCAATATTGGTGGGGATATCTCGTAAGTCGATGTTGTATAAGCCATTATATGCAACGCCAGAAGAAGTGTTGCCTGCTACGGTAGCCGCCAATATGTTGGCATTGGAACGTGGGGCACATATCCTGCGAGTGCATGATGTAGAAGCTGCCAAACAGGCAATTGCTGTTTATACATTAGCTCATAAAATTAAGTAGAACTCGTATATAATCAAAAGAATATGTTATTAGGAATAAAAGACATAATTGATATTCTGCTTGTGGCCTTTATCTTGTTTGCGATATATCGAATTTTAAGGCGTTCGGGGGCTAGTAATCTGATATGGGGTATATTAGCTTTTGTGCTGACATGGTTGCTGGTTAGTTATGTTTTTCATTTGGAATTGACGAGTGCTATCTTCGATCGGTTCGTGAGTGTAGGAGCTATCGCTTTGATTGTGATTTTTCAGGAAGAGATACGCAACTTCTTCTATCGTGTGGGGTCACGTTTTAATGTGGAGCAGATCAAGGATCGTTGGTCAAAGATTAAGCATAAGCAGAACTCACGAAAGCAAGTAGATGCCATTATGACAGCTTGCTTGCATATGTCGGCAAGTAAGACAGGCGCGCTGATTGTCATAACTAAAGAACAGGAATTGAAGTCAGTAGCGGATACAGGTGAGGTGGTGGATGCTGCACTCTCCTCTCGCTTGATAGAGAATATCTTTTTCAAGAATACTCCTCTGCATGACGGCGCATTGATAGTGCGTAATGGACGTATATGGGCAGCAGCGTGTATTCTGCCCGTATCTAAACGTAGTGACTTGCCTAAACGATACGGCTTGCGTCACCGTGCTGCATTGGGATTGGCAGAGAAAACAGACGCATTGGCGATAGTAGTATCTGAAGAGACAGGCAAAATTTCTATTGCTCAAGGCGAGCATATACAGACTGTGAATCAGAGCGAATTAGAGAAATGGCTGACTCAAGCCTTTGGTATAGATAGTCCAGAGGATAAGATGGCAGGCAACAAGATTGATAAAGAAGAAATAACAAAATAAAGACAATATGACATTTCAACGAACACTTGTAACAACAGCCCTTCCATATGCCAATGGTCCTGTGCATATCGGACACCTGGCGGGTGTGTATGTACCCGCAGACATTTATGTTCGCTACCTTCGTTTGAAAGGCGAAAATGTGCTTTTCGTAGGTGGTAGTGATGAGCATGGTGTACCCGTGACCATTCGCGCACGTAAAGAAGGTATTACTACTCAAGAAGTGGTGGATCGCTACCACAAGATAATTAAGGATTCTTTTGAGGGATTTGGTATTTCTTTTGATGTTTATTCTCGCACTACGAGTAAGATTCATCATCAATTGGCGTCGGATTTCTTCCGCAAACTATACGATGATGGTAAGTTTGTAGAGCAGACATCGGAGCAGTTCTATGACCCTGAGACTCAAGAGTTTTTGACTGATCGTAATATCCGCGGTGAGTGTCCACGTTGCCATGCAGCAGGAGCTTATGGCGACCAATGCGAGAAGTGCGGAGCCACACTTTCACCTGACGAACTCATCAATCCATATAATGCCATCAATGGCAACCCACTCACCAAAAAAGAGACCAAGCATTGGTATTTGCCTCTAGACCAATACCAAGCATGGCTTGAGGAGTGGATTTTGCAAGAGCACAAAGAGTGGCGTCCAAACGTATATGGACAATGCAAATCATGGTTGGATGGTGGTCTTCGCCCACGTGCTGTGACTCGTGATTTGGATTGGGGTATCCCTGTGCCAGTAGAGGGTGCAGAGGGAAAAGTGCTGTATGTGTGGTTTGATGCGCCAATTGGCTATATCTCGAATACTAAGGAACTTTGCGATGCAAAGCCCGAGCAGTTTGGCAATTGGGAGACATGGTGGAAAGATCCTTCTACTCGTTTGATTCACTTTATTGGTAAAGATAATATCGTGTTCCACTGCATTGTGTTCCCAACCATGTTGAAAGCAGAGGGTAGTTATATCGTACCAGATAACGTACCATCGAATGAGTTCTTGAACTTGGAAGGTGATAAAATTTCGACCTCTCGCAATTGGGCTGTTTGGTTGAATGAATATCTGGTAGATTTCCCAGGTAAACAGGATGTTTTGCGTTATGTTCTGACTGCCAATGCACCCGAGACAAAAGATAATGACTTTACTTGGGCAGACTTCCAAGCGCGCAATAATAATGAGTTGGTGGCTATCTACGGCAACTTTGTGAACCGCGCATTGGTGCTTACGAAGAAGTATTTTGATGGAAAAGTGCCTGCTGCAGGTACGTTCAATGAGTATGATCAAGCGACTATAGCAGAGTTCCAAAACGTGAAGGAAGAGGTGGAGAAATTGCTCAATGACTTCCGCTTCCGCGACGCACAAAAAGAGGCAATGAACTTGGCTCGTATTGGTAACAAGTATTTGGCTGACACGGAGCCATGGAAGGTGGCAAAAACTGATATGGATCGCACGGCGACAATTCTGCATTTGGCATTGCAAATCGCTGCTAACCTGAGCGTTGCCTTTGAGCCATTCCTGCCATTCTCTTCGGCAAAACTGCGCAAGATGTTGTCAATGGAAGAACTCCAATGGGAGGAGTTGGGTAATATCAACCTGCTGAAAGAGGGTCAAGAGTTAGGCGAGGTGAGTCTGCTATTTGAGAAAATAGAGGACGCTACTATCCAAGCGCAACTTGATCGCTTAGCAGCAATCAAGGCAGCTAATGAAGAAGCTGAGAAGCAAGAGGCGCTTAAGAGTTGGAAGCCAGTAGAGATAAAGGAGAATACGAATATTGACGAGTTTGCTAAGATGGATATTCGTGTGGCGACAGTGCTTGATTGTCAGCCAGTTAAGAAGTCGGACCGCCTGCTTCAATTCCGTTTGGATGATGGTATGGGTGGTCGTACAATCTTGTCAGGTATTGCACAAAGTTACCCTGATCCATCGGTGTTGATAGGCAAACAAGTGTTGTATATTGCGAACTTCCCACCTCGCAAGATGATGGGACAAGAGTCGCAAGGTATGATTCTATCGGCTGTGGATGCGGACGGCAAGTTGGTTGTGACAACAGTGACTGCTCCTGTGAAGAACGGTAGTCAAATAGGATAAAATGTTAATTGCACAATAATACAAGCCATCAAATTTTATTTGATGGCTTGTATTATAATTATCTACAATTTTTACCCTTGATATACTTCTGTCTTCAAGATTTTTTCTGCAATTTGTACAGCGTTGAGGGCAGCACCTTTACGGATTTGGTCGCCTACACACCAAAAGGTGATACCATTCTCATTCGCCAAATCCTTGCGAATACGACCTACATATACATCATCCGTTCCACTCAAATACAATGGCATAGGGTAAGGGAACTGAGTGTTCACCTTTCCGTTATCACATTTCACTTTTCCGTTTGGATTATCCATCACCTGTACGCCTTCGGCGTGGGAGAGGGCTTCGCGTACTTGCGCAGGAGAAAGTGGTTCGGATGTCTCTACCCAAATAGCCTCTGAGTGTGCACGTAACGAAGGTACGCGCACGCATGTAGCCGACACTGCAATATCCGAGTGCATGATCTTACGAGTCTCGTGGTACATTTTTAGCTCCTCTTTCGTATAATCATCATCACCAAAGACATCAATCTGAGGGATGAGGTTGTATGCGAGTTGGTAAGCAAACTTTTGGTGCTTTACTTCCTCTCCGTTGAGGGCTTGGCGGTATTGCTCTTCGAGTTCTGCCATAGCACTAGCACCTGCGCCCGAAGCCGATTGGTAAGAAGATACATGTACACGGCGGATATGAGAGAGCTCCTCGATTGCCTTCAAGCATACTGCCATGATAATAGTTGTACAGTTTGGATTAGCGATGATACGTTTGCCACCCTCTTGAAGGGCTTGCTTGATATCGCCAGCATTGAGTTCAGGTACAACCAAAGGTACGTTCTCATCCATGCGGAAAGCAGAAGAGTTATCAATCATGATTGCTCCGTAGCGGGTGATATCCTCTGCATATTCCTTGGATACAGAACCACCAGCGGAAACGAAAGCAATATCAATACCCTTGAATAGGTCGCCATGTTGGAGTAGTTCTACGGTCAGTTGCTTGCCGCAGAAAGTATATGTAGAGCCCGCAGAACGTGCGGAGCCGAAAAGTCGAAGGGAAGTGATAGGGAATTGGCGCTCAGCCAAAATGCGGAGTAGTTCTTGGCCTACGGCGCCTGATGCGCCGACGATAGCTATATTCATAGTAGTCGAATTGTGTGGTTATTGTGCGTAATTGACAAGTAAAATAAGGCTGTCTAACAAAGTAAACAGCCTTATCGTAGTAATTAAAGGAGAGTAATTGTCAATTCCTCTGCCTCCTCGAAAGCAACTTTACCTTCGCGAGCCAACCAGCCCAAAGCGAGGTTTAAGTCGTCGTTTTTCAATTTTGTAGCTTTCTTCAAAGCTTTGAGTGTGAGAGCACCACCTTGTAATGCATTCCAGATCAAACCTGCGTTCTCACCAATTTTAGTTGTAATCATAATACCTTAAAAAATAAAACAGTTAATATATAGTGCGGAAAGCCGCATTGATTTATACTTTTTTGAAGAGCAAACAAGCGTTATGACCACCGAAGCCGAAATTATTGCTTATGGCATAGTTGATTTCACGTTGCTGCGCTTGGTTGAATGTGAAATTGAGTTTATAATCAATATTTGGATCTTCATCTCCTGCTTCATGGTTGATGGTTGGGGTGACTACGCCATGTTGCATGGATAGAATGGAAATAATAGCCTCTACTGCTCCAGTTCCCCCAAGAATATGTCCCGTCATGGATTTGGAAGATGTGAGGCTGATATGATAAGCATGTTCGCCAAACACTTCTTGGATGGCTTTCACTTCTGCCACATCACCAATCGGCGTGGATGTGCCGTGGGTATTGATATAATCCACTTGTTCGAGCGCTATACTAGCTTCGTTGATAGCCAACTGCATGGCATTTTTTGCTCCTGTACCTTCTGGGTCTGAAGCCGTAAGATGGTATGCATCGGCTGTGAGTCCAATACCCACTAGTTCGGCATAGATATGTGCCCCGCGTGCTTTGGCATGTTCGTATTCCTCTAGAATCAAAGCACCTGCTCCCTCACCCAATACGAATCCATCGCGCGAAGCGGAGAAAGGACGGCAAGCCGTTTGAGGTGAATCGTTGCGAGTAGAGAGGGCATGCAAGGCATTGAAACCACCTATACCAGAACATTCAATAGCAGCCTCGCTGCCACCAGTCAATATGATATCCGCCAAGCCCATACGAATTTGATAACAAGCATTGGCAATAGCATGCGCTGAAGAAGAACATGCAGATGTAGTTGCAAAATTAACCCCTTTAAAACCATAGCGAATAGCCAGCATACCCGCCGCCATATTGGTGATAATCATTGGGATGAAGAAAGGGCTGTATATTGGTGTGCCATCACCAGCTCCAAATCCACCGATATTGACATCCAAGGTCTTAATGCCCCCCATACCACTACCATATATAACTCCGCATCGAAGCGGATTTTCCTGCTCCATATGAATAGCCGCATCCAACATTGCCTCTTCAGCAGATTTTACTGCAAAGTGAATATAACGATCGTATCGACGTAACTCTTTAGCATCAAATAAATTGGATACGTCCAAATTCTTAACTTCGCACGCAAATCGTGTCTTGAATTTGGTGGCATCAAAATGCGTGATTGGAGCTGCTCCACTCTTTCCTTGGAGGAGGTTTTGCCAAGTGCTTGCCACATCATTTCCCAATGGTGTGACCAATCCTAATCCAGTAATTACTACACGCTTTTGTTGCATATCCTTATATACATCCAACGAGTTTGCGGATTATTCCACAAACTCGTCCATGGTAAAAGTCAAAACATTTGAGACTTACGCTTGAAGCTTCTCAATGTAATCAATAACGTCTTTAACAGTGTTGATCTTTTGAGTATCCTCGTCTGGAATAGAAATACCAAACTCTTTCTCAAACTCCATGATCAACTCTACTGTGTCGAGAGAATCAGCATTGAGGTCTGCTGTGAAGCTTGCCTCTGGAGTAACTTGTGATTCTTCAACGCCCAATTTATCAACGATAATTGCTTTTACTTTTGATTCAATTGCTGACATAATTACAATTTTTTAGTTAATATTTTGTATTTATTTTATTACTTCTTTAATCTAAAAGACCGAAATCGGGTGCAAAGTAACTACTTTTTTTTGGAATATGCAAATTTTTCGAAAGAAATGTGCATTTATTCCAATATTTCGACCTGAATTTTACCAATTCTTGCGCCCGATTTACCCATTTGAGCCAACATTACGCTATCGCCATCCAAGTTAGGAACATAGTAATTTGTTAGTACTTTATGCGTATGTGCCCCAATGATAATATCTATATTTCTGGTCGCTTGAGCCAATTCCATATCTGATGGTTTTTCATCCGAAGAAGGATGAGTTCCCTGGTGACTCAAACAAACAATGACATCGCATTTTTCCTTATTTTTCAACACATCTACTACCTCCTGCGCAACAGCAATAGGTTCTAAATACTGCAACGGCGAAAAATTCTTTTCCGATATGAGCCCCTGTGGATCCACCCCAATACCAAATACTCCTATGCGTAAATTAGCACGATGTAGAACTACATATGGCTTTACCAGTCCTTCTAATGGGGTATTGGCAACATCATAATTAGCGCATAGCACAGGGAATGTTGCGTTCTTCAATATAACAGCCAATGTATCAACGCCATAATCAAATTCATGATTACCCAATCCAACAGCATCATACCCCATCCTATTCATTGCTTCTACTTCAATACGACCATGGTAGAAATTGAAATATGGTGTACCTTGGGTAAAGTCACCTGCGTCAAATAACAAGAGGTTTGGGTCTTGTTCACGCTCCTGCGCAATTAAGCCCATGCGACGCGCGTAGCCGCCGCACAATGCATCACGTTTACCTTCTTCCAAAGGCTCTACTTGCGAGTGAGTATCATTGGTATGTAAGATAGTCAATCTATCTAACTTCGGCTGTGAGCATGATACGCAACACAACAACACGATAATCAATTTAGAAACGCTTTTGTACATCTTCATGGGTTAATATGATGCTAATAGTTTGACCATTAGGTAGATGGCGTACAGAAGACGACTGCTGAAGTCGTTCTACCAAATCGCGCATCTCCAGTTCTGTAAGTGATTTTCCCTGCGGTATAGCCATCTGTTCTGCCAATCCAAGGGCAATCATCTCTTGCCATTGTTGCGTAACAGAACCTTCGTTATCCTGTACACTATGAATTACTTGCAGGATAGCATCCGAAGCATTCTTTTGCCCCAGCAGTGCAGGTACCGCATTGATAGCATATGCTATAGGAGAAAATTGTTCTAACTCAAATCCGACATTTTGCAACTCAGGTAATAGTTGCTCTAGGGTGTTCAAATCATCTGCGGAAAGCTCTAACACTTCAGGGAAAAGAAGTGGTTGAGTAGCAGCCTGCTTATTTTTAAGTTGCTCAAGCAATACCTTATACAATACGCACGTGTGTGCGCGATGTTGGTGTATAAGAAGCAATCCAGCAGCAGTAGTCGCCAAGATATAGCGGTTGTCCCATTGGATCAATGGCGTATTGTCTATAAGAAGAGAAGGTTCGAATAATGGTTCTGCAACAGCAGTTTCTATATTCTTAGGGCGCTCATAGAGTTGGTCCCAGCCTGTAGGTGCTGTACGTGTATTTTGTGCCTTGAACGGGTTGTAATGCGGATCTAATTGCATGCGCGGAGCTGCCACTGGGGTATCCAAAGTACGCTGCGGTATATCTAAATGCGATTCTGTAGTGAAGTCAAGCGAAGGAGCTACATTGAATTTGCCCAATGCCTCTTTAGCAGCTGCCAATAGAATTTGGAATATCGCTTGCTCATCAGCAAACTTAATCTCCGTTTTGGTAGGGTGGATATTCACATCTATTGCATCTGGATGAATATCAAAATACAAGAAATATGAAGGCGAATGGTCGGGCAATAACATTCCAGAATAAGCAGTCATCAACGCCTTGTGGAAATAGGGATGACGCATAAAGCGACCATTAACAAACATATACTGTTGGCTATTCTTGCCAGCAGTTTCAGGCTTGCCAATAAAGCCCGATATATGCACCAATTCTGTCTCGGTTGCCACTTCTACCAAATGGCTCGTATAAGGTTTAGAGGAATGTCCAAAAACCGCTTCGATGCGTTGTTTTTGAGTGCAAGGAGGCAGTTCGGAGATGATCTCATCATTGCTTACAAAAGTAAACTGTACGTGCGGATTGACCAATACAATACGCTGGTACTCTGTGATAAGATTGCGCAATTCTGTTTGGTCTGTTTTGAGGAATTTGCGTCGCGCAGGCACATTGTAGAATAAGTTTTTCACGCGCATATTCGTGCCCACAGGACATTGCACCATCTCCTGAGAAATCACCTCAGAGCCTGCAATCTCAATGCGCGTACCGACTTCATCTTCCGCGCGACGTGTTTGTACCTCTACATGTGCTACTGCACAGATACTTGCCAACGCTTCACCACGAAAACCCATCGTGCGCAATTGGAACAGGTCGCTGGCTTGGCTTATCTTTGAAGTAGCATGACGCTCAAATGCCATGCGTGCATCGGTAGGGCTCATGCCCTTGCCATCATCCACCACCTGCAACAGCGTGCGTCCTGCATCACGGACAATCACGCGAATATGCGTAGCTCCTGCGTCCAACGAGTTCTCCACCAACTCCTTTAGACAAGAAGCTGGACGTTGGATTACCTCGCCAGCCGCAATCTGGTTGGCAACACTATCAGGCAGAAGATGAATGATATCACTCATAGCAAATAGTAAAACGCAAATAGTAATAGTCCGAGCAACGCTATCCACAATAGCAGTTTCGAAGCGCGCTTGGTTTGGTCTTTGCGATTATAGGTATTCGCTTCGTGAGCTTCACGAAACGAACCACGATGAAGACGCGCAAGTTTATCCTTGCGCGCCTCCTTTTCTTTATCATAGTAAATGGGGCGATAATCCCACTTACGTGGTTTTGGTACTTTGGGGAATAATACCGACATTATTTAACGATTGCTTGGAACTTCTCGTCAGCTGTGTATTTTGCAAACTCGATATCTTGAGCAGCTTTTGCCTTGAGATTAGCATCACGCTCAACAGCCAAAGCCAAGTTTGCATATACAGCCTCACGATCATTGATACGAGCACCTACCACAGCTGCCAAATAAGCAGTTGTTGCATTTGGTTGCTCCACTTTAGCCAATGTTTGACGAGCAGCATCGTATTCCTCATTCAAGATTTGTTGAACAGCAGCGTTGTTGCTTGCCTTGTTGCCATAAGCATTTTTAGCAGCAGTGTAATCACCCTTCATAGTGTAGAGTGTACCCATTGCAGATTTCAAATCACCTTGAGTACCAGCTGCTTTACCCAAATGCTCTTCAGCTTTAGCCAAGTCGTGTTCTGCCATAGCAGCCAAACCAGCGTTGTAGTTTACATCAGCATTGTTAGGCTCAATTTGCAAAGCCTTAGCGTAGCAACGACGAGCCTCAGCCACATTGCCTTGAGCAAAGTAAACCATACCGAGGTTGTTGTGTGAACGATAGTCACTACCGAATCGAGCAACAGCTTTCTTGTAGATATCAGCTTTTTCATCCAAGTTGCATGTCAAAGTAGCAGCATAGAGCAATTCCTCTACGTTCAACGCAGCTGGGTCGTTCTTTGCCAAAGCAGCAATCTCCTCATCTGACTTACCAATCAAATCGGTAGTCAAGATTAAGCGGCTACGACGCAAAGCAGGAAGAACCTCATCAGCGATAGTCTTATAAACTGCACTCAAGTTCTTGATTTGTGCTTCACGCTCCTCTGGATCAGAGTACATGCTGAGTACGCGCAATACCAATTCTTTGTCTTGGATATTGCTTGCTTCCATAGCAGCTTGGAAACCAGCCCAGTCTTCTGCTGTTACATTTGACTCGATAGTAGCATCCACATTAGCCTTCTTCAATTGTTTTTGCAAGTATTTTTGAGATTTCTCTTGACGAGCATCTGCCAACTTGCTATTCAAATCAGTCTCACCATCTGGAGAAGCATAACCAGCAACCTCCAATTTGTTGATAGCCTTGTTTGCGGTTGTATCAGCATCCTTGATAGCTGCGTGCAAATCCTTCAATGCTTGAGATTTCAACTCAGAGTTACGGAGAGTAGATTGTTGGATCAAGAACTTGATGTCAGCCTCTTGTACCTCTTGGATAATGCGTTGGAACTTGTCAGCAGTTACTTGAGGTTTTACATCCTCTGCTTTAGCCATTTTTGCGGTAGCCATCAAACCATCAGCCACCTTCATATCAGGAATTTCAACCACTTTGTTACCATTCTTAGCAGCAAAACGCAAGTACAATTCGCATTTGTCCATTGCAGGAACATACTCAAAAGATGCTTTCAAAGCGAATTGACCACCTTCTTTGTAAGAAATAGTGGTTCCAGTTTCTTTAGCCTTCTCACCTACGTAAGTTACAGGGGTACCAACAGCCTCGCCGCCAGCATATTTAAGCACTGGAGTCACGGTTAAGACAGCTTTAGCACCAAATTTCTTTACTGGGAAAGTTCCAGTAATGTCTGCTTCAATCAAGTTGCCTACTACAGCCAATGGGCTTGGATTTACGGTAACTTGCTCTGGTTGAACAGCAGTTCCGCAAGATGTCAGAATAGCAAACGCCATTACCGACGCAAAAACTTTCAAAGATTTTTTCATACTTGTTTATTTTTTTAATTAGTTTGTTTCTCTCATGTGCAATTTTGTCGTTTCTGTAACTTCTTCTACAAAAACTGTGCAACAAGCACACTATATCGGCTGCAAAGGTACAAAAATATTTACAAACACACAAGTATTTTCTAAAAAAGTTTGTTTTTTATGCATTTTTTATTGTACATACTTGGTATAACCCTCACTTTTATTAACCAATATACCATTTTGGTAGTCTTCTGAACGATAGGTGTTATTCAGTGCATCTTGCCATGTATATTCTACAGTATAGCTACGATTAGTTACCACTTCACCTTTCACATTTTGGTATACAACTACGCCGTCCTTCCTCGAAATCCCCTCTGCTACATATTCATTTTTTTCGGAAGTGAAATAATAGGTGTACGTGTCATCAAAATAGTTAATCTGTTTCGATTTCCATGACAATGGCTGAGAGAATGAGTTATCAACGAACACAGTAGTATCATATTGAACACTCATTAATTCATCGTTGTGTTGCGCATAGTTTTTGTATTCTCCATATCGTGTGAGGTGGGAATATGTATAGGTGTATTCGTGTGTTAATTTTCCCCACCAATAAATCTTAGATGAAATTTCTCGATGGTTGTTATCATACTGATTATACCTTATTGATTGCTTAGATTTTTCTTCCAACACTTTAGTTCTTTCAATATCATACCAGATGATTGTATCACGACTACGCGCCTCATTTCCTGCTGGATATTCTTGCCATCTTATATCCATATTGTTTATGTTTTCACGAGTAGATTTATGTATCATTTTATCTCCGCTGTATTGAGTTTCAGATTTGATATATTTAACATCCACTCCTCGCTCTATCAACGTCTTATATACCATATTCAACGGTGCTGATAGATAATCTGGATGTGAATAAGTACACCAATTAGCACTTTCTATTTCGTATTTTGTGCTCATTTTAGTGGGTTCTTCTGGATTTTCAATTGAGCTCTGCTCACAAGAAAACATCAACAATGATGTTAAGATTAAAATTAAATGATTTTTCATAACCTGATAGATTAGCAAAATAAGCGATTGTTACTACAAAAAAAATTATCAAAAGTCTATTAAGACATTATATTTATGGTGCAAAGGTACAAAATTATTTACTATTTACCAAATTTACGATGTACAATTTCGAAAAATAATGTTCACTGAACGCGTTTTTGGCGCTATAGGAGACTCGCAATGCGAGCCATAGGTTAGAGCATTAGAGGTTCGGAAGTTTAGAAAGGGATATTGGCTGTTGCGCTATGGGACAGCAGAATCTGTTGTATGCCATTGAGACAGCTATGGATAAGAAAGGCTACACTATGGGGCAGCAATTGGGCTATAGGAGTTTCGGTATTCCTTGCTTTTTAACTGCTATATCTTACGTATATCATACGTATATGTTACGTATATCCTACGTAATTGATAAGGGAAAGAAAAGGAAAAGATAAGGTTCTTCGATGCATCTATTAAATAAGGAGGCTGTATACATACTGACACAGCTATATACACATTGACGGAAGAATTATACAACAATTATTGTCAATATTGATGTCTATTATCTTCAATTGAAGGAAATATTTTGAGATATGCAAAAAAAATTGTACCTTTGCAAAAAATATACCATCTAACATATGAAAAATACAATCCAATCACTCATCCTTATTGCGGCCATGTGGAGCTCTGCTGCATGTATTGTTGCTAATCCTGTTTTTCCAAAAGACAGTGCAGATCAGGCGATTATGGACGCTATCAATGACACTATCATGCCCGGTGCAGTGCTATGCGTAGTAGAAAATGGCGAAATAGCCTATATCAAAGCCTATGGCAATCGCGCTGTCTGTCCAGAAAAAGAAACGATGACCGACAACACCATCTTTGACCTCGCATCGGTGAGCAAACCCCTTGGAGCAGGTACCGCAACACTACTGCTCTGTGCAGAAGGGAAATTAAATGTCAATGACTTCGTTTGCCAATATATACCGAACTATCATCCCGATGTGCAGATTCGCCATCTCATGACACACTATTCAGGGTTGCCCGCATACATGACTGCCAAACGACTTGAAAAAATCTATCACGAACGCCAACTGGATAGCGTCATATCGATTTCAGATTTCATGATTGACACCATCGCACGATGCAAACGTCCATCAGCCGTAGGAGAGAAATATCGCTATTCGTGCCTCAACTTCATCTCCTTGCAACGAGTAGTAGAAAACATTGTGGAAACAGATATCAATAGCTATCTGCGCAATACGCATTACAAGAAGCTCGGTCTGCCCACAATAGGCTGGTTACCAAACGATTCGCTACTCTATCGCATCGCACCAACCGAGTGCCTTGAAGATGGTTGCCTCCGCGGTAAAGTGCATGATCCACTCGCACAAATCATGATGCAAGGGATTTCGGGTAATGCAGGACTGTTTGCTACGGCAGAAGAAGTAGCACAATGGGCAATATGGTTTATGCACCTGCCCGCAGAAACTCGCGCCAATGGTTGCAATGCTGGACTTTGGACCGACAGCGTGACCACTTCCACAGGCGAGCTTACCCCCAGTTGTCGTCATACAGGCTATACGGGCACCAGCGTGACCGTTCTGCCAGAGGCGAAACGCGCCTTAGTATTGCTCACCAACCGCGTTCACCCAAAAGATGAACATAACCTGTCGGCGTTACGAAGAATCCTCAACGGCTACCTGACACCGTAAAGCCCTGCGCACCACTTGCAAATAAAAAAGACAAAATCACATTTGAGTAAACTCATGTGATTTTGCCCTATTAATTTAGTACCGCGAGCGGGACTTGAACCCGCACAGCCATCACTGGCCAAAGGATTTTAAGTCCTTCGTGTCTACCGATTCCACCATCGCGGCTCAAAATCGGGTGCAAAAGTAGTGTTTTTTTTGCATATACGCAAGAAATTTACAATAAAAATTCATATTTTTTATTAAAATCGCAAAAATATTTGGTCAATCCAAAAAAAAGCAGTACCTTTGCACCCGCAAATCGCAAGTTTGGTACCTTGCCCGAGCGGTTAGGGATCGGTCTGCAAAACCGGGGACGGCGGTTCGAATCCGCCAGGTACCTCAGAGAAAAGCCGCTTGAAAGAGCGGCTTTTTTAGTTTAGATGACGCCCTTCGGGCTACAGTTTAGAGTTTAAAGGCAAGAGCTGTGAAAGAGATAGAAGAAATAACCAGTCAAGAGTATAAATACGGTTTCACAACGGACGTAGAAACCGATGTGATTCCTGTGGGGTTGAACGAAGATGTAGTTCGGTTGATTTCTGCAAAGAAGAATGAACCCGAATGGCTGCTGGAATTCCGCCTAAAAGCATACCGCAAGTGGCTGAGAATGGAGCACCCAAATTGGGCGCACCTGGATATACCAGAGATAGATTTTCAAGCGATTTCGTACTATGCGGCACCTAAAACACACACAGGTGATGAAAAGAAAGAGATTGACCCTGAACTGATGAAGACTTTTGACAAACTGGGAATTCCGTTGGAAGAGCGTGCTGCGTTGGCAGGCAATATGGCGGTGGATGCGGTAATGGACTCCGTGTCGGTGAAAACGACCTTCCGCGAAACGTTGGCAGAGAAAGGAATCATCTTCTGTTCTATCTCGGAGGCGGTGCAAGAATACCCCGAACTGGTACAGAAATACCTGGGTTCGGTAGTGCCAGCGAGCGATAATTTCTATGCTGCATTGAATTCGGCGGTGTTCTCAGACGGGTCGTTTGTATATATACCAAAAGGTGTACGTTGTCCAATGGAGCTGAGCACGTATTTCCGAATCAATGCGGGTAATACGGGTCAGTTTGAGCGTACTTTATTGGTGGCAGATGAGGGGGCGTATCTCAGTTATTTGGAGGGCTGTACCGCGCCGATGCGCGATGAGAATCAGTTACACGCTGCTATCGTGGAGATTGTGGTGCATAAGGATGCAGAAGTGAAATACTCCACTGTACAAAACTGGTATCCTGGCGATAAAGAAGGCAAAGGCGGTATATATAACTTTGTAACGAAGCGTGGTATCACACACGAGAATGCGCGCCTGAGTTGGACACAAGTGGAGACGGGTTCGGCAATCACATGGAAATACCCCAGTTGCATTTTGAAAGGCGACAACTCGAGTGCAGAGTTCTATTCGGTGGCTGTGACCAACAACTACCAGCAAGCCGACACGGGAACGAAGATGATTCATATCGGCAAGAACACGCGCTCGCGTATAATAAGTAAAGGTATATCGGCAGGCAAGAGCCAAAATGCGTATCGTGGACTGGTGCGCGTGATGCCGAATGCGGAGAATGTGCGTAACTATAGCCAGTGTGATAGTCTGCTGTTGGGTGACAAGTGCGGCGCACATACTTTCCCAACTATGCGCATACAAAACCCGACTGCAATTATAGAGCACGAAGCTACCACAAGCAAGATTAGCGAAGACCAATTGTTCTATTGCCAACAACGTGGCATAGGCGTGGAAGATGCCGTGGGATTGATAGTGAATGGCTACGCCAAAGAGGTGATGGACAAACTGCCAATGGAATTTGCAGTGGAAGCACAGAAACTGCTGCAAGTCAGCCTTGAGGGCTCTGTAGGATAATAATATTAATGTAATAACGGTTAATTATTTATATAGCTATGAATGATTTTTTGAAATTTGCCGTAGATAAAGGCATGAACTCGATGCATGTGGAGAAGGCGATGAATGCATCGGCGAGTTATATCAGCCCCTCTATCTTGGAGGAACGCCAACTGAATGTGACACAGATGGATGTGTTTTCCCGTCTGATGATGGATCGTATTATCTTCCTCGGCACAGAGGTGAATGATTATACAGCCAATGTGATTCAAGCGCAATTATTGTACTTGGACTCTGTGGATTCGGAGCGCGACATTAGTATCTATCTGAACACTCCTGGTGGCAGCGTCTATGCAGGTTTGGGTATTTATGACACGATGCAGTTTATCTCCTCGCGTGTGGCTACCATCTGTACGGGTATGGCAGCCAGCATGGGTGCGGTACTGCTGGTAGCAGGCGAGAAAGGTATGCGTGCTGCGTTGCCTCATAGCCGTGTGATGATTCACCAACCTCTGGGAGGAATCCAAGGTCAAGCATCTGATATTGAGATTACTGCGCGCGAGATACTGAAGTTGAAAGATGAGTTGTATCAGATTATCTCCGATCACTCGGGTCAAACGATGGATAAGATTCGCCAAGATGCCGACCGCGATTATTGGATGACCGCTAACGAGGCATTGGAGTATGGTATGATAGATAAGGTGTATTCGAAGAAGTAGTATAGAAGAATGGCGAATAAGAAGACAGAGAAGTGTGCGTTCTGCGGGCGCGAGATGAAGGATTTGTTTCGCGCAGATATTCCAGGCGTGTATATCTGCCACGAGTGTATCGAGGCAGGACATAAGATGATTATGGAGATGCAGGTGCAGAAAGCACAGAATCCTGAAATAGACGGACTAGAATTATCCACCCTACCTAAACCTGCAGAGATTAAGGCCTTTCTTGACCAATACGTTATTGGTCAGGATGAAGCCAAACGCTACCTATCCGTAGCTGTTTACAACCACTACAAGCGCGTACTACAACCCAAAGACGATAATGGTGTTGAGATCGAAAAAAGCAATATTCTGTTGGTGGGCTCTACGGGTACGGGCAAGACATTGCTTGCTCGCACGATTGCCAAACTGCTGAAAGTGCCATTTGCTATTGTGGATGCGACTGCGCTGACCGAAGCTGGATATGTGGGTGAGGATGTGGAGTCGCTATTGGTTCGCCTGCTGCAGGATGCGGACTATGACTTGCAGAAAGCGCAACGCGGAATCGTGTTTATTGATGAGATAGACAAGATAGCCCGTAAGAGCGAGAACCCAAGTATCACGCGTGATGTGTCGGGCGAAGGTGTGCAACAGGGCTTATTGAAACTACTCGAAGGTTCGGTCGTGAACGTACCCCCACAAGGCGGACGCAAGCACCCTGAACAAGAGTTTATCCATGTGGACACACGCAATATCCTCTTCATCTGCGGCGGCGCGTTTGACGGTATTGAGCGTAAGATCGCACAACGCATGAATACGCAAGTGGTGGGCTTCGATGCACAGAAGAAAGCGCAAAAGATTGACAAAGACAACCTGCTGCAATATGTAGCCCCACAGGACTTGAAGTCGTTTGGATTGATACCTGAGATCATCGGTCGTCTGCCTATCTTGACCTACCTGCGTCCGTTGGACAAACAGGCACTGCGCAATATCCTCACGGAACCCAATAATGCCATTGTAAAGCAATACAAGAAACTGCTTGAGATGGATGGCTATCAATTGAGTTTTGCAGATGATATGCTGGACTACGTGGTGGACAAAGCTTTGGAAAACAAACTGGGAGCTCGTGGTTTGCGCGGCTTGATGGAGACGGTGATGATGGATGTGATGTTTGACCTGCCGTCATCCAATAGCCGAAAGAAGAGTTTTGAAGTGACCAAAGCATATGCACAAGAACGAATAGAGAAAGCCGATATCTATCAATTGAGAATGAAGAATTAAGAATTTTTGAATGATATGAAAAAAGTACTGATTATGATGACTATGGTAGCAACATTAGCAGGTTGCTGCGCAAAGAAGCCACATTATGAAAATGTGGATGAGTATCCAGTGAAACAAGGTTCGTTGGACGAGATGATGTATTCGCCAGAGCAAACCACATTCTCTGTGTGGAGCCCTAATGCGGATACGGTTTATCTGAATTTGTATGCAGATGCTACTACTGTAGCCCCATTGCAAACACTCCGTATGTGTCGTCAGAAAGATGGCAGTTGGACTAAGACTGTGAAGGGTGATTTGAATGGTCAGTTCTATACCTTCCAAATTGTAGAACCTAGTTCGCGTTGGACATTGCACGAGACTCCAGGTATCTTTGCAAAGGCTGTCGGCGTGAATGGTCGTCGTGGAGCGGTGATAGACCTCGCTAGTACCAATCCAGAAGGTTGGGCTGAAGATGTGCGTCCTGCTTTTGGCGGTGCGAAAGATGCGATTATCTATGAGATGCACCACCGCGATATGACTATCCATGAGACTTCTGGTGTAAAGAACAAAGGTAAGTTTATCGGTTGGACCGAACATGGCACCAAGACCGCTGAGGGTTTGGCTACAGGTATCGACCACCTCGTGGAATTGGGTGTCACTCATGTGCAGATTCTCCCTTCATACGACTATGGATCAGTGGATGAAACTCGTTTGAGTGATAATAAATACAACTGGGGTTATGACCCAGTGAACTACAACGCTCCCGATGGTGGCTATAGCACCAATCCATATGACCCTGCTACTCGTATTCGCGAAATGAAGCAGATGATTCAAGCATTGCATAAGGCAGGTATCCGCGTGATTATGGACGTGGTGTATAACCATACGTTCAATGTGGAGAATAGCAATTTTACGCAGACCTGCCCTGATTACTTCTACCGCTTGACGGAGAATGGCGAACTGGGTAATGCATCGGGTTGCGGCAATGAGACTGCCAGTGAGCGTGCGATGATGCGTAAGTTTATCATTGAGTCTTGTCGCTATTGGATTGAAGAGTATCATATGGACGGTTTCCGCTTTGACTTGATGGGTATTCACGATGTGGAGACTATGAACCAAGTACGCGCGATGATGGATAGTATCGACCCAAGCTTGTTGCTCTATGGCGAGGGTTGGGCTGCAGGTGCGCCACTTTACAACAGCGATTCGCTGTGTATGAAGGCCAATATGCAGAAGTTGCCTAATATTGGTGCTTTCTGCGATGATATGCGCGATGCACTACGTGGTCCGTTCTCCGATAACAACAAGGGTGCGTTCCTTATTGGCGAGAAGGGACATGAGGAGAGTATTAAGTTTGGTTTGGTGGGTTGCATTAACCATCCTGAGGTGAATATGGAGCAAGTGAACTACTCTAAGAAAGCATGGACTAGCCAACCTACTCAATGTATCAGTTACGTATCATGCCACGATGATATGATGCTCACCGACCGCCTAAAAGCGAACAAACGTCTTCACCCAGGCGAGTTGCAAAAACTCAGCAAATTGGCACAAACGGCAGTCTTGACCTCACAAGGTATGCCATTCCTCTGGTGTGGTGAGGAGATTGCGCGCGATAAGAAAGGTGTGCACAATAGTTATTGCAGTCCAGATGAGATTAATGCGATTGACTGGTCGCTGAAGGCAGAGAATATGGACCTCTTCCGTTACTATCAAGGTTTGATTGCCCTGCGCAAAGCACACCCTGCGTTCCATATGGGAGATGCGGAATTGGTGCGCAAGAATGTACATTTCTTGGATGCTCCAGCAGGTGTGGTGGCATACGTGCTCAACGGCGAAGCTGTAGGCGATAGTTGGAAAACTATCGTAGTGATTCTAAATAGTCAATCATCAACTGCCACTTGTCAACTGCCAGAAGGTGAGTTCCGCTTTGCGTGCGTGGATGGTAAGTGCCCATACTATGGTGAGCGCATAGCGGAGAAGACCGTGCGCGTAGCACCTCAATCCGCAGCAATATTGTACCTATAGGACGCCCTGCGGGCTATAGGTTATGGGTTAAAGGCTAATGAAAAGAATATTGATATACTTGCTGCTACTGGCAGCGATGGGAATGTCGGTACAACAAGTGCCGACATCTTTTCCTCGTAAGTTCTTGATGGAACACTTTACAAGTGCTAATTGCTATGAATGTCCGATGGGTATGCAAAATATAGTAGCATATTTGAATCAGCAAACCACCCCCTACATCTGGGTAAGTTATCATGCTATATATGGCACAGATGAATATACACTCCCTGAAAACGATGAACTAGCGAAGAACTTTATGGGGATTTATAATGTACCAAGTGTGGTATTTAATCGCACAGAACAAAGTGGAAGGTTGGAAGTTCGTGCAGCAACAGATTTGGCGACATGGGTAGCTGAAGGACGAGTGGCAGAAGGTGATACAGTGGCCGAGGCATCGGTAGAGATAGAGCATACATATAACAATAAGACTCGCCAATTGGCTATAACGGTGAGTGGACAGGTAGCTAATGTAGATAGAACAGCATATCTGCTCACTATATTAATTAAGGAGAATCGATTAGTGGGTAAGCAGGCAGATCAGATTACCTCATGGAAAAAGGCCAATTGGTTAGAATATATGCATCCTCGTGTGGTTCGCGACTTTGTGAATGGCACTTTTGGTGATACGGTAAAGGTGGAGAATCAAGCATATAGTTATTCGACAACTTACACGATGGATAAGGATTGGGTAGCAGAGAATTGCTGTGTGGTGGCATATCTGACATCGCTAGAAAAACAGCCAATTATCAACGCAGAGCAGGTGGCTGTGGTAGCAGGTACAGAAGGCGGCGAGCAGTATGGTCCGTATGGCATCACTGAAGCCAAAGGTCCTAGCACAAGTATCAGTTTTGATAGTGTATGCGTGACGAAGTTGAAGGATGATGTATTGGAAGTTCAGATGGTATCTAATAAAACAATGTCTAGTTATAAAGGCGTCTGCAAACAAGTAGGTTTCGTGTATGTAAATACAGAGGATAGCATACTGGTGCCTAGTACCTATTCTATTCAAGATGGCAACCACGAGGGTACAATCACAGCAGGTTATCGAGTGGATGAGGAGGGGACTTTGGGAGGGTCAAGATTGGTGTATGCGCTATCCACAGATTTGAAGAAGGGTATTGTGACTCCAATACATATGTGGCGTATGAGCAAGGGTGAGATGGTGCTGGATGAGAATGGCAATGTATCACTGACCTTCACGACATACAACGGCACAACGGTAACCGCGACGGCGGTGTATGATTTTTCGCCAGCGGCGACAGGAGTGGAGGATGTAGAGAGTTTAGGAGTTCAGGGGTTCAGGAGTTCAGGAGTGAGAAAGGTGCTGCGTGAAGGGCAGTTGTTGATAGAGAAAAATGGCAAATGGTATAACGTTCTTGGTTACGGGTTATAGGATACCCGCTATGCTATTGGATATTGGTTGATAAAAATAGCGTGGTTCACTTTTGAACCACGCTATTTTTATGGAGTCAAGATAGTCTAGAGGAACTAGAACTTTTAGATCGAATTAATTATTTTACGATATTACCAGTGGCAGTATATGTTTGACCATTGAGGATGATGTAAAGCTGACCATTGAGGAGACGCTTTTGTGTACCCACCTGTTCGGTCGTGATATCCTCTAGAGCAGTAGCAGCTGCATTGTAATGCAGAACGACAGGTACATCGTATGAGTTAACTGCATCTACCTCTACTTTGAGTTTGCCATTGATATTCTCAACTATTACAGTACCATCTACGAGGCAATATAATTGCAGTGGATCAAGGTATCCCTCAGCATCCAAGCCGCAGAAGTATGATTGTGCAGGACCATCAGGAAGAATACCTTTGCAAGCTAGCACTGTACCTGACTCAAATGAACCATCTATAGGATATACGCCAGCAGGTACACCGATGACAGAATCCATAGCATCCGCATTGAAATAGAAGTCAACGGCGTAAGATTCATCGGCAATAATCAATTGGATCATACCATATCCATCTATAAAATCGTGCACAATAACCTCTGCGTCTGTAGGGAAGGTATAATCCATTTTTCCCTCTTCGGTATCAAATTGAATACGCTCACGAACAAATTTAGTCTTGAATGTCAGGTCATATTGCACTGCATTGTCACAAATAAATGATGCTACCGCAGTGAGGATACCATTTTCTACGGTGACGGTCATTGTACCCTTTTGTACGGAGAACTCATCGTCTTTATTAGTAGTTGGATTCCACTCTCGGACATATGTATCGATGGCATAGAAGTCGTTGTGGTCGAACTTACCATCGTTGTAGAAAGTACCTTCGACGCTACCACTTTTGATACGTTCTACATTGACTTTTGCCGTTAACAAACCATCTTCACTCATACCATCAAGGATGAAGATGCCACTAGACAAGGAGTTGATAAACTCTACATTTTCTTCGTTGGCGAGTCCATCAAAGGTACAAGTGACAGTCTTGATAGGAGTAGGTACGGCGTAGAACATAGAGATATTGTATCGGCATGAGTCGAAACCAAGTACGGAAGCGGTAAGGAAGGTGGTGTCGTTACGTTGGAAAACATTACCTGATACTTCTGCAAAATCTACAGCGATATCCTCAGGCAAACCATTCGCATCTTTCGTATGGTGGGTGATGAATGTTTGCTCCATAGCCAGATTGATACGCTCGAAGTCGCCACCCATTTCTATTACTTGGTCGATCTGGAAGATGTCAAATGCAACTGAATACTCACCATTGTAATTAGCTAGTTGTACCTCCTTTGAGCCGAGTGGATCAATATAGAAATAGGACTTAGCCGAATTGGTGAAATTGAGGTCAAGTGATCTTGCTTCTTCTACACCATAAATGAGGTGCATGATATAGTATTTGTGATCGGTACCGAGCATTTCAATCTCTACTTGATAACCCTTGAGTGCGTTGCCACTAACCTCAATGGTACATATCATAGAGGTAAGTTCTTTGCCCGTTTTACGATCTGTGAGGTACATATATGCTTGGTCGCCTGAATAAGTAGCAGGAGATGTGATTCGGTTGGCATTGTATCCCGCCATGATCTCATAGTTGGCATTGCTAGCAGTGATGAGGATAGTGGCATCGGACATGCCATAACTATCGTCAATGAGCATGTTGTTGCATGTAAATTCTACTGTATCTGTAGGCACAATAGGTGCCTCCATAGCGACATTGTAGAAGCTAGCGTCAGTAGTCAACGCCTCGAACATGAATACATAGGAAACACCCCCCGCCTCATTAGGTGAGCTGTAGATAACACCCTCAAGATCCATAATCTCGTAGGATACACCGCGATGCACCAGTTTGGCATTTTCGGTATCCATGATTTTGTGGCTATAATAGCCAACAACACCTGTCTCGGTGAAGAAGGTCAAGTCCACATCCATGGTGTCGTTCTTACCAGCAATACGCACACGGTCTTCTTCTGGAGTTACCACACAATTTAAGATAGCCACATCGTATTTGACTAGTGGTCGGATGATAGTATGCTCTGCGTGCACCTTGAAGTAACCATACTCTTCGCCACCAATACCTTTGGTAACCAGCATAACGGCATCCAAGGTAAATTTAATAAGGCTTTCACTTAGTTTCTCCTCTTGGATTGTCAGTTCACAAGTTTTGTAGTAGTGGGTTTTGCCATTTGCTTCTGGGAACATACACCAAGAGTACCATTCATCGAGGTCTTCTTTGGTATAAGTACCTGCAGGAGTTTCAGGAGATGCACCATAGATGTCAAAGATGAATTGATAGCGGTCGTTGTGAAGTGTGATATACCAATCGCCTCCAGTAGTATCCAATTCACCATATCTATTTGTGAATATTTCAACAGGATAGTAGATAGGATCATCGTAGAATGATCTAAAGATGACTTCAGTCGTGTCATGTTGGGTCCATGTAGGTTCATCTGCAAGTGTAGCCTGCTGAGGTTCTGGTTGTTGGAGCGCCTTGATAGTGTTGCTCAAGCGCTCTGTAGCCATCAGCGACTTTAGGGCTTGTGGTTTGGTGGTCCATGTTGCTTGTGCAACTGCTGTCAGAGATATGGCAGCCACCATGAAAAATGTGAAAAAACGTTTCATTGTTAAAAAAATTAATTATGGTTTGTTGTATCGTTTATTGCAATTTCATGCCTTGTGCATTGTACTCGGCACCATCTTTGAGGATAATCAGTTGACCATTACGGATGATTTTATGGGTATTGGATACTGGATATTGGATATTGGGGAGTGAAGTTGATATTGAACCATCATATATAATGTGTATGGGAACATCATAGGAGTTGAGAGCATTGACTTCGAGGTAGAGTTTGCCGTCTTTCTTCGCTACAGTCACCGTACCTTTTACCCACATATAGATATTGGTCAAATAACCTAGATTATCAACAGTTGCATAGAAAGGAGTAGATATTTGGTTTTGGTCATTAGGTCCTGCATTGCCGAGTACTGTTCCTGGTCGGAAGGACTTGTTGATTTTGTACTCGCCTTCAGGGATAAGGATATCCGCATCGGTAGAGTCCACAAAGAAGTGCATCGCCATAAGGTCAGACTGGTCGGCTGCTCCGACAGCAAGGTATATCCATCCTTCCTCTTCGGATTTATCCATGGTGGACAAAATATCGGCAGCCGTATATGTTCGCTCTATTGAGCCGAAAGGCATATCGCCACGCAGGTATTCGCGCTCGTAGTGAGCGGTCATGGTGATATGATAATATACGCTATCTGCACAAATGGCTTCAGCGACCGCGGTGATATTGCCATCCACGTCCATGGTGACTGTCATTTTTCCCTTCTCCAGTGGCATAATAGCTGTCACGTAGTCACCCTCCATCTTGGCAATATAGGTATTGCGGTACTCCATTTCCATACGTCCACCTTCTGCACCGAACTTGCCAAACATACCGTCATAGACAAAAGTACCTTCAATTTCATCAGAGAGCGGGCTGAATGCCACAATATAGGTTGTATCCAATGATGGGCCATATAGTTGGTAATAGCCTTCTTCGTTTCGCAGGTCTCCAAATTCTACTGGGAAAGAGAGCGTAACCGTGTCAATAGGTGTAGGCACTACATACCACAACTCTATGTCATAGAGCGTAGCATCCATGCTGATGAGCTCAGCTTGCATAATGGTGGTATCACCAAGTTGGAAGATGCGACCATTGATGTCTGCTAGTTCGGTGTATTTACCTGTAATAGAGTCCTTCACACCACAATAATCTCTATCCACATTTTGCAAAGAGAATGCACTACCCATCTCCACACCGCGAATATTGATAGAAGCATAATAGTGCTCATCTTTGTTCTCGAAGAACAGGTCATTGTTCATATCTGGGGTGAAAGTGGCAATGGCTGAGTGATTGAAGCGTACCATCACCGTATCTTGAGGCGTTGGCACGACATACGATAGATCTAGATTATATACCACATTATCATCGCCTCGCATTGTACCCGTGATGGTCCAATGGGAAGAATTATCCATCTTCACATGCAGCGTAGCATCTAAAGAATGGATAGTTGTATTGTTTTGTACATCTTGCAATTCGATGGTTACATCCTCTTTTGAGTAGGTCCCTTCTTCTGCTTCGGTAGCCATCCACGCACCAGAAAGGATGTATTGCTCGTTCTTGGCATCGAAGCTGACTACACCCAATTCCTCTGACAACGCATCATTGATAATGAGGTTGGTGGCCTTAAATTCTACAGAGTCGGTGGGTGCAGAGAAAGTATGTGTCATTTTGAAGACATATAATATAGTATCGCGCGTGAGAAGAGCCACATTGGCGATACATGCCAGATTATTATTCTTGAGTTCAGTGGCCACTTCTGCTTGAATGGATAGAATATCTAGTTTTTCCTCATTATAGAAGAAATAGCTTTGCTGCAAATCAATCTGCTTCATTGCATATTTGCCGACTAACTTGTTGCTCTTGATAGTGATAGTAGCTTCGGCGTTATCATTCATTCCATCAAGCGTGAAGGAGTCTTCGTTGCGAGATAAGGAGGTATTGGTAATTACTGCTGTGATTTGCTGTGTAGGTGTGATGCTATTGTGGACACACGTAACGATATAGGTTACACCATCTTCACCTAAGAGTGTAGCATTAGCAATTGTTTGAGTAAGGTTGTCGCTGACTTTTTTCTGCTCCACTGTGAGCGTCACACTATCAAACATTACATATCCCGAAGGTGTTTGGAGATGTGTATCTGCCATGTTGATGTCATTGTTGGCAGTGGTGAAAGTGCCGAATCCATTGTAGGCAGGGGCATAGTAGGCAAGCTCCAGTCTGTAGCCATATTCAGGTTTACCAGGGTCGGTACCTTCCATGCGCATAAACCAATCTTTGTAATTGCTGTCATAGCCAAATTGGCTGAAGCCAGAGAAGTTGAGTGTGACAATCTCTTGTGGTGTGTAGGTGCCAATGATGTGAAACACCTGGTCTTCTGCAGTAGGTTCTTTGTCGAATGGTGCGGTAGAGAGGTTGGCATCTAATATCTCCACATTGCCGTCTTTGCTCCATTGGGCAGAGCCAGTAAGATTGAGTTTGCCGAGGGTGGCATAATATACCTCGTATGTTTTGTAGCTACCATTGTATTCGTTGAGATAAATGGTAATCTTACCATATGTATCGTGCTGACCATACAGTACAAGGTTAGCATATCGACCAGTACCTTGCACTTCTTTGTTGGTTATTTCAAATTCGATTTCTTCTACCATTTGAGCATAAACACTCGTGCTGCCACATACCGCAACCAACAGGAAGAGAAGCAAAAAGATTTTTTTCATATACATACTTAATAACACTAATACTCCAAATTAGGCGACAAAGGTAGTAAAAATTTGCAGAATATGCAAAAAAATCGCTATTATAGCGATTTTTTTGTTTAGAGGACGCCCTAGAGGGGCTATTGTTTAGTGTTTAGTGTTTAGTGGCGAGAATAAAAAATAGGCTCCCTCGAAAGAGGAAGCCCATTTTTTTATTTTAGGTTTGCTTGATTATTTAATCATTGCACCTTGAGCATTGAATTCGCGACCACCCTTGTTGATGATGAGCATACCGTTCTTGATCATCTTCACAGGTTTAGCATTGATATTAATATTATCTATGCCCATTTCCATATTTGGCAATTTACCAGAAACGGTAACATCAAATGCAACACCAGTGTATGGATTAGCAATGATACCCTTAGCTGTAACCACACCATCTACAGTTGTGATAGTTAGAGGACCTTCACCGAAGCCAAGCCATGGGTCATCATCACCCTCACCACCGATAGTCACAGTACATGTCATCTCAAATGGCTCAGTTGCCTCTGGGTAGTAAACAGGTACCTCAACCAATACTGGGTATGTGGTATTGTCGGTTGTGTCGGTCCAGTTAGCAGTCATCTTCAATGCGTAGTCAACTGCATCACCGAAGAGAGGAATAGTATCAATTTGAACAGTTGCATCTTCTACTACGACAACGATAGGATCAGCAGGAGCAGCAGATGTCATGTCGAGTTTGATCTCATAGAAGAAACCGCTATCCTCTACATGCAATACAGCCTTAGCTGCAGGAGCGGTTACGTCAATATCGTATGCATAACCATCGATGAAGCGAGCATCAAAGCCCATGATAGCTACAGAACTTTCCTCAGTCAAAGTGATTGTACCATCACCATTGTCTTGACCCAAGCCAAGGAATACCTCAACTTGCCACATTGTACTTGGACCACCAATGATAGCCATTTGCTCAAGATCAATTACCACGTTGGTGATATTGTCTTCGATAACCATGTAATCAGGTTTTTCTTCCAATACTACCTCTAAGGTGTAGAGAGTAGCATCAGCAACGAGAGTAATAGTGAGTGTGTTCTCAGCAACAGCAACTGCGGTAGCAGCAGCGGTAGCCTCAACAGCAGCGTCAAGATCAGCAGTAGCTACCTCTGTAGCAGCATCCAAACCAGCTGTGATGTCAAGCACCTTCACACCAGCGAGCTTGCCCTCTGCGTCAGCGTAAGGAGCAACCATGAGGTGTTGCTCGCCTACGGTTACGATAGTTGCACCATTGAACTTCTTACCAAGATCTTGTGTGAGAGCTACGCAAGTAGAAATCTCAACATTGTTGGTCTCTGGCTCTACAATCTCAACTGGGTTAATCAACTCAGCATCGAGGATCCAGTTCATAGAATCAAGAGGAGAAGCGTTCAACTCATATTGAGTGCCAACGGTAGTCTCAAGAGCTACAGCATCAGCAACGTCGTAGAAGTGATAATAGTCGTTGTTGTTAACATCTGGCTCAGTGTAAACGCCATCAATTACGCGATAAGAAGATGTGCGTGCCCATGCTTTTGTTGCGTGGATACCAGTTGTGAAGATCTCCATGTTGTCAGAAGTACCCTTAACAGCCATGGTCAAACCTTGCTTGCTGCGGAACCAGTTAGAAGACATCTTAGAGGTGAACAAGATAGCTGGATCACCTGCGAGGTCGTTCCAGAGGTAAACGCGAGTCTCACCACGTTTGTAACCTGCGTCTACATAGTCGTCACCTGATTGAGTTTGCATGTAGTTGATAGCAACGAGCTTGCCGTCCTCAGTAACAGCGATATCAGAGATTGCGAGGAGGTCGCCAGCGTTTGTTGTATCAACAGCGATAACGCCTTCTTGAGATACCTTGTAAGCTTCTCCATCGATAACGTTGTAGAGGTTAGCAGTACCATCAGCCTCGTGAGTGAGGACAACGGTGCTTTCGCCTACAGTGAGGGCGCGCTTAACAACACCAGTCATCTCAGTCTTCTCGAGCAAGTTGCCGAGGTGGAATGCATACTTAGAAGCAGCAGGAGTCTCAACAACACCGCTGTAAGGCATAGCCCAACCGATAAGTTTCTCAGCAGAGTTACCACAAGCATAGAGGTTACCCGCATAGTCGAATGCGAAGTCGTTGAGGTTGTTACCTACAGAAGCCATATCAATAACAGTTTCCTCTGTCAATACAGGAGCGCCGTTAGCGTCCTTAGAAACAGCGTAGATAGTAGCTTTCTTAGCAGCACCATTGTTACCAGCTACAACAAGCTTGGTGAAGTCGTTGTTGAAGCGGATACCTGCTTGACGTACGTTACTCCAAACGAGTTTTGCATCTTCTACACCATCAGCGTTGATGTGAACAAGACCTGGGTTAGCATCATTAGCTGTACCACGATAAGATGCAATCCAGATACCACCTTCGTTGTCATAAACAACTTGAGTACCAGTATAGTTGATAGCATATCTACCAAGCACCCAGTTCTTAGAAGGAGCAGTAGCCCAAGAAGTTGCAGTACCGAGGTTGTACTCATCACAACGGAAGCCACTCATTGCAGCACCTGTGATACCTGGCAAGTTAACAGAATACATCATGAGTTGCAAGTTCTCGCCAGCACCCTTCACGTCGAAACCGTTGTTAGGAGCAGCTACGAAGTTGCTATCAGCAGTAATCAACTCTTTGTTATCATTCAATGTACCTTGGAAGACAGGAGTCCACTCGTTCATGTTAGCAGCGTTAACCTCCCAGAGGTAGTTACCATCTGTATTGAGTGAAGTAACGAAGATACGACCGTCCTCAGAGATACGGATACGACGTGGAGAATATGCAGTACCTGCACCATCGGCGCGACCAGTAGTAAACTCAATACCACCATTGTAACCTGGTTGGTCACCATTAGGAATAAGGTCGAAAGATGGGGTGAAAGCATAGATACCAGCACCCATTTCTGTACTTACATAAGGTTCGCCGTTAGATTGCATTTCACCAAGTACAGCTTGCATACCCTCGTTAACGAGAAGCATACCAAAGGTTGGGTTCTCTGGGTTGTTGTCGATATCTACACCAGATGGGTGGTAGAAATCGTAAGTCTTCGCCTCTTGTGTAGGAGCTTCTACAGAAGTACCCTTAACAACGACTTTCCATGTCAATTGGAAGCCTTGTGGGAGGATAGCAGTAGGAACAGCTACGGTGTTCACACCGATAGTAGTAGTACCAGGAACGGTAGCAACCACTTTGTCGCCCTTGAGAACAACAACATCCACTGAAGTAGCGTTAGAGTTGTTCAAACGATAGGTAACAACAAGAGCAGTATCGTTGAGCTCAGACTCAAGACCGAATGCATAAGTATTGAGTTTGTTCTCGGTGTAAGTTGGCTCTACAACCTCTGGCTCTTCAACTGGCAATGTACCAGAAAGCATTACCTCATATGTCTTGCCAGTAGCGAAGCTAGTAAACTCACCTTCGAGCATAGCTACACCATCTTCAATAATAACAGCAGCAGGACCAGCAGCAGCGTCTACCCAGTTAACATCGTCACCGATAGAGAGCCAGCATTCCTCGTACTCTTTGAACTCTACCTCTTCGAAGCCAGAAACCTCTACTTGAAGTGGAGAACCTTCCCATGTAGCATTGAAGAATGCGATTGCACTTTCTTCGTTAACAACAATCTCAACATCTTCCAACTCAATTGCGATAGGAGGAAGAGCATACATAGTGAGCGCGAACTCAACATACATTTCACCCACTTCCTCATCTACAACAAAAGCGTGAACAGTACCTGCAAATACATCACCCTTCTCTGGGTCAACAGACTTGGTGATAGAACCATCCATAACGGTGAATTCCATACCATCGAAAGTTACGGATGAGTTGTCAACGTTTACTTCGTAAGCTTTCTCCTCGCCTGTGTAGTCATTGAGGAAGAGCATAACGTCAGCATCTTCCATATCGTTGCGACCCATGAGTTGCAAGTAGGTTACATCACCTACAGGCATCTCCGTTGTGGTCAAGTTGCTGATTTCAAGAGGCATTGAAATCCACTCGATTTCTGCTGCAGGGATTGCACCAGTTACAGAGATATTATAGATGCCACCTTCAGCGTCATTAGCGGTAGCGGTGAACGTAAATGTGTTATCACCATTATCAGCATAAACACCTTCAGAAGTTGGAGTTAATTCAGCAGTACCCAAGAAAATAGGAGCATAGTCTTCAGCAGCATAGGTACCAAATCCTTGGGTAGCACCACCTTGCCAAAGGCTGACTGTCAATAATTTTTCCTCCCAATTACCAGAAAGAACGATATTTTCTCCCATAGTAGAAACTGTAGCGTCAGCTACGGTAACGTCGTATGTAGGCAATTCTGGTGCTACAGCGCCGATATAGATAAGATCCTCTGCTACTTTGTAGTAGAAGTTATATTTACCAGGAGCGAGAACGATGTTGCCCATATCATCAGCAGAGTGTTCAACAGAATACTCGTCCACATTGCCACACCATGCAGTAGCTACACCATCGGTGAGAGTTACAACCTTCACAGCATCGCCTTCTGAAATAGTTTGATCAAGGAGCACGTACTCGTTAGCATTATCTGGGTTAGCAGTCAAAGCGATACCAGTAGTCCAGTCGCCAGCCACACCCATCAAAACGTAAGTAATTACAGGAGGAGTAACAGGAGCAGAAAGTTTCTCGATAGCTTCCTCTTTGGTGTACCAACCATCTTTCACGTAGTACTTACCAGCAGTCCAAACGAGGTTAGCAGTTTGGCTGCTACCGTTGTTGAAGATTACGCCACCGAAAGATGTGCCTTTCTCAACAGTGTAAGAATATACATCATAACCAGCCAATTGTTCAGCCTCTTTGGTCATAGCCACACCTGGCCATGTACCTACTTCAGGAGTCCAAGTGTAGATGTTAGCTTTGCCCCAACCTTGGTTGTCCACAAAGTAAACAGACTCATACTCTGCAGGAGCTGCGAGTTTAGCTTCAGCTTCTTCCTTGGTGTACCAACCGTCTTTGCAATAATACTTACCAGCAGTCCAGTCAAGATTAGCAGTTTGGGCTGATCCATTGTTGAAGATTACTTTAGCATAAGCGTCAGCTTCTGCTGTGTACGAATAAACATCACAACCCGCAATTTGCTCTGCTTCTTTAGCAGCAGCTATGCCTGGCCAACTTTGGTTTTCAGCACCTCCGTCAGTCCACGCATAGGCATTGATTGTGCCCGTCCAACTTGATGCGTTTACAAAGTAAACGGTCTCAGTCGCCGCAAACATTGACAACACCATCGTCAATGCCGCGAATAACATAAAGATTTTTCTCATAATGAAATGATTTTAAGTTAATAAAGTAAGTTATTTAGTATAATTAACAATTAGATAGTTAATATTAGTTATCGTTTCTTCAATTGACTAAATTGCCTGTAAAGATAGATAAAAAAAATGAAATTGCCAAATGAAAGTTGCATTTTTTTGTTTTTTTCGTAGAAAAAAGGTATTTTTATGGAGATATAGACTCTGCGCTATAGGACGGTGCAAGCGCCTGTAGGGTAAGGGATACTATGCGACTGTTCGGTTATTCCTTGCTTTTTAACCGCTATATCTTACGTGTATCCTACGTATATGGTACGTATATCCTACGTATATGATACGTAATTAACAAGGAAATACATAAGACAAGGAATAAAAGAAATAGGCCGTACAAAAAAAAGACAACCACTCATGTGAGTGATTGTCTTGTGGTCCTGCTTGGGCTTGAACCAAGGACCCCCTGATTATGAGTCAGGTGCTACTAACCAACTGAGCTACAGGACCCCGCGCGTAAAGTGCGCTCACTATTTCTTTTTTAACTTTACAGCATCGCGTTGCTTTTTGGTCAATTCAGGAATAACCAATACTTGACCTTCTTGCAACTTGTCTGGATTCGACAATACATTTGTGTTGGCGTTGTATATATATTTCCAGCATGCAGCATTGCCATATTGTGCCTTTGCGATACCGCCTAACGTCATACCTTTTTTTACAACAATAGTCTTACCTGTTGCTTGTGCTTCATCCTTGCAATTTGTTGCTTTGGCTTCCTCTTCTGTAGCTAATTCTTGCGAAATAGCATCAAACTCCTCCTTGTTAATGAGGCGAATCTCTGCACGACGATTAGGAGCATACGCGCCTGTACTACGCTTACCTTTGATGATGCCACCGCTATGTCCGACTATACGCTCTGCTGCTACTCCATACTCGTCTTTCAACTCAGCCACCACCTTATCAACACGTGCATTGGTCAATGTTTTGTTGTAAGCTACCGATCCTGTATTGTCTCCGTATGCAACAACCTCCAAGCATAAATCTTGATTAGCTTCTATCTGTGCAGCAGCTTGTTGAATGGCTTTCAAAGCATCATCATCCAATACAGACTTATTGAGCTCGAAATAAACATAATATACGTTATTCATAACAGGAGCTGCCACTTCCTCCTTCACCACCACAGTGTCGAATACTACGATTGTATCGCGCTTGCGTGGCTCGTTCGCAAGAACCTCTTGCACGATAGGCTCTACACTTTCTGAGATATTATCTTTCAGCTGATTGATATATTGCAACTCGCTATCCTCATTCAATACGTGAGGTTTCTTTTTGCTATCAAACTTGTAACGAACAGATAGGGCTAAATCAACGATACCATCATTGCTCGTACCCTTAACACGACCATCTATAGCATCACCAGTTATAGCATAGGAATACATTCCTTTCAAACCTAAAGATACACTCTTGCTTACGTTAAATTGGAAATCAGCACCTACTACCACCAATGGCACAAAAGCTTTGCCGTTGTCAATGTACGTTGTATCCATCAAACTATATCCAGCACCACCTCCTGCAATAAGATTCAACGCGAAAATTTTGCTGGGATTATATGGACGCCATACGTTGAAAATATCAAATGTTACGAACGCATGCGCACGGTGCATCTGCCCCTTGAGAAGTATTTCATCATCTCGCTTTACTCGATGCATCGAATACATATACTCCATACCAAGTCCCCAAGTGGTATTAAAGTTGTATGTAAAACCTAAACCAACTGAAGGCGCAAAAAACGGATTTATATTACGTCCTAAATCTCCGTCAAATAAATTTCCACCAGCATCCAAAAACAAACTCCAGTGCGCTGTATTAGGCTTGGTAGGTACAAAAATGTTGGTCTGTTTGTCAGACATCACTTGGGTTGTATCGTTTGCATGTAACTCTTGAGCTGCACACAAAACCATACCGCATACCAATACGGCTACTCTACTCGTAAAAGTGCGAAATATGGTTGTCATAGGACTCGTTTTCATGTCGATTTTTCACAATTTGGCTGCAAAGGTACGATTATTTTTTGATTCTACCAAGAAAAACAAGAAAAAAACGCTTTTATTTTGCTTTTTGTTGCAAATATGCAAAGATTTTGGTAACTTTGCAAACTCAAATAGGGTATTTTTGGCTTAAAAACTGTAAAACATACTGATATATATCTAATTATGGAAATTCTAAAACATATGCTTGAGCGCGCGCAAGCTAATCCGCAGCGCATCGTGCTACCTGAGGGCGACGAACCTCGCACATTAGAGGCAGCAAATATCATCCTTCGTGATAAAATTGCCAATCTCATCTTGATTGGCGACCCTGCCGTCATTAACCAAATGGCGGAAGAAAAGGGATACGAGCATGTATTAAAAGGCGAAAACCTAACTATCCTCGATCCACTTACTGACCCTAAGATGCCAGAGTATGCCAATCTGCTCTTTGAGCTTCGCAAAGCCAAAGGTATGACCCTTGAGCAAGCTGCTGAAAAGGTAAAAGACCCTCTCTATTTGGGCTGCTTGATGATTAAGAATGGCGATGCTGACGGCGAACTCGCTGGTGCTCGTGGTACTACCGCAGACACAATCCGCCCAGCTTTCCAAATCTTGAAAACTCGCCCAGGCGTACACATTGTATCGGGGGCGTTCTTGATGTTCACTCCTGCCAAGCACTTAGGCGAAAACGGTTTCCTCGTGTTTGCCGACTGCGCAGTGAACCCATGTCCTTCTGCACAAGAGTTGGCTGAGATTGCTGTGACCACAGCCGAGACTGCCAAAGCACTCGGAGGCATTGAGCCACGTGTAGCGATGCTCAGCTTCTCCAGCAAGGGTAGTGCAAAGCACGAACTGGTGGACAAAGTGACCGAAGCCACTCGCATTGCACACGAGTTGGCACCTAACTTGGCGTTGGATGGCGAACTGCAATTGGATGCAGCGCTCGTGGAGAGCGTAGGTGCACAAAAAGCCCCAGGTTCACCAGTAGCAGGCAAAGCCAATGTGCTTGTTTTCCCTGACCTGCAAGCAGGCAATATCGGTTACAAACTGGTAGAGCGCTTCTCAGGCGCAGATGCTGTAGGACCAATCTTGCAAGGTATTGCTGCACCAGTCAATGACCTTAGCCGTGGCTGCAAAGTGCAAGACATCGTGCAAATGGTCATCATCACCGCCAACCAAGCCATTGGCGCGAAATAAAAGAGAATATTAACCTTAAAAACACATAAGTAAACATGAAAATCTTAGTATTAAACTGCGGTAGTAGCAGTATTAAGTACAAACTTTTTGATATGGACACCCATGCAGTTATGGTATCGGGTGGAGTAGAAAAAATCGGTTTGCCTGATGCTTTCTTGCAAATCAAATTGGCAAATGGCGAGAAAGTGAAAATCGAACAACCAATGCCAGAGCATACTGTAGGTATTCAATTGATTTTGAATAGTCTGGTTGATGAGAAGATTGGTTGCATCGCTTCTTTGGAAGAGATACAAGCAGTTGGTCATCGCGTGGTGCATGGCGGCGAGAAGTTCAACAAGTCTGTACTTATTACCCCAGAGGTAAAGGAGATGATTGTCAAGTGCGTAGAACTCGCTCCATTGCATAACCCAGCCAACCTCAAGGGTATTGAAGCTATCGAGACAGCATTGCCTGGTGTACCACAAGTAGCTGTCTTTGATACTGCATTCCACCAAACCATGCCAGACGAGGCATATATGTACGCTATCCCATACGAACTGTACGAAAAGTACGCCATTCGTCGTTATGGTTTCCACGGTACCTCCCACCGCTATGTATCCGCACGCGTATGCGAGTATTTAGGTGTGGACCCTAAGCAAACTAAGGTCATCACTGCGCACATCGGCAACGGTGGTAGCTGTACGGCTGTGCTGAATGGTCAATCTGTGGACACCTCTATGGGCTTAACTCCACTCGAGGGCTTGATGATGGGTACTCGCGCAGGCGATATGGATCTCGGTGCTGCTACCTATATCATGGAGAAGGAAAACCTCTCTACTGCCGAGTTCTCCAACCTCATGAACAAGAAATCTGGCTTAATGGGCGTTAGTGGTATCTCCAGCGATGCACGTGATATTGATGCGGCGGTCAAGGAGGGTAACCAACGTGCTGACTTAGCTCGTCGTATGTTCATCTACCGCGTGAAGAAATACATCGGTGCCTACGCTGCGGCTATGAATGGCGTAGATGTGTTGGTGTTTACAGGCGGTATCGGCGAAAACGATGCTTATATACGTGGTGAGATCATCAAGGGCTTGACCTATCTTGGCATAGAATTTGATGAAAGCAAGAATGCAGTGCGTGGTGAAGAAGCTATCCTGTCTGCTCCTAATAGCAAGGTGACCGTTTGTGTCATCCCTACCGATGAAGAGTGGATGATTGCTTCCGACACCCAATCCTTAATTTAACATTCATAATTCAAAATTAAACAAGAACCTTGAAACCTATCATTTATCAGTTGCTACCCCGCACATTTACTAACTACAACGAAACGCGTCGTCATAGAGGTAGCATGCAAGAAAACGGTTGCGGTACGCTGAATGCGATCACAACCAAGGCATTGAACGCCATTCACGATCTGGGTGCCACCCATGTGTGGTATACAGGTATCATACGTCACGCTACTGCCATGTACAACACCCCTAGTATTGTCAAGGGACTGGCTGGTAGTCCATATGCCATCACCGATTACTACGATGTACATCCCGACTTGTGCGAGGATAAACGTCGTCGTATGAAGGAGTTTACTGACTTGGTTGAGCGCACCCACAAAGCGGGTATGGATGTCATCATCGACTTTGTACCCAACCATGTGGCACGCGAATACCATTCCACCGCTCAACCTCGTGGCGTAGAAGCATTGGGCGCAAACGATAATCCCGAATGGGCATTCTCTCCGCTCAACAACTTCTACTACATGCCAGGGCAAAAGTTCGCACCTCAGTTCGATATCCAGGACTACGAGGAGTACCCTGCTCGTGCTACGGGCAACGATTGCTTCTCGGCTAACCCATCGGTCAACGACTGGTACGAGACTGTCAAACTCAACTATGGCGTCTTCTACCAAGGTGGCGGAGAAAAGCAGTTTGACCCTATTCCTGATACATGGCACAAGATGCTGCATATCTTGCTCTTTTGGGCAAGCAAGCAGGTCGATGGCTTCCGCTGCGATATGGCAGAGATGGTGCCTGTGGAGTTCTGGACATGGGTGATTGAACAAGTGAAAAAAGAATATCCCAATATCCTTTTCATTGCCGAAGTATATAATCCTCCCCTCTACCGCGATTACCTCGCAGCAGGATTTGACTACCTCTACGATAAAGTCGGTATGTACGACTACCTGCGTGGCGTGACTAGCAAGAACTGGCCTGCCGAGGGTATCACTCTCCAATGGCAGAAGGTGGACGATATCCGTGACCGTATGCTCTATTTCTTGGAGAACCACGACGAGCAGCGCATCGCCAGTGGCTTCTTCTGCGGACGAGGCATGTGTGCTGAACCTGCTATGATTGTGGCTGCTACCTTGGGTACTAACCCAGTGATGGTGTATGCTGGACAAGAGCTCGGCGAGAAAGGTATGGATGCCGAGGGCTTCTCGGGTATGGATGGTCGTACTACTATCTTCGACTATTGGGGCGTGAAGTCCCTGCAAGCGTGGGCTAATCATGGCAAGTTCGATGGGGCTCATCTCGACGACGAGCAGAAGAATCTGCGCCAGTTCTATCGCCAACTCTTGCGCGTAGCTCGCAGCGAAAAAGCAATTACGCAGGGCGATATGTTTGACCTCACTTATGCCCAAACCGAGGGCTTTAACAAGCACGAGCAGTTTGCCTATATCCGCAAGTATAAGAAGCAGACCCTATTGGTAATATTGAACTTCGACGACCGCCAAGTGGATATGCAGGTGCGTATCCCTCAGGAGGCATTCGAGCATTTGCAACTCGAAGCACAAGCAGAAGCCAAAGCCAAAGACCTGCTCACTGGCGAAGAGTATCGTTTCCCATTCAATGCGCATACCCCAGTATGCTTGTCGCTCCCAGCTTGGAAAGGAGTGATACTCAAGTTTAAAGGTTAGAGGTTAAAGGCGAGAGAAAATGAAACGCTTAGCAGAAATCATCAAACCCTATCTCAAGTTGCTCCGTGTGGGCAATCTGGGCTTTTTGGCAATCTTGCTCTTTGTGATGGAGTATTGGGTGGCAACGCCGCTATTGCAGCGTGCGCTATTCTCCGAGCAGATGCCTTGGTGGATACTCACATTGCTGATTCTCAGCGTAGTATGTATTGCTGCGGGGGGATATGTCATCAACGATTATTTCGATGTCAAGATCGACCGTATCAATCGTCCCGATGACTTGATTGTCACTCGTGTTATCTCTCGCGATGCGGCTATGCTCATGTTCCAGGTGCTTACTGCTGTAGGCATTGTCTGCGGCGGAGTCGTATCGTGGTGGGCACGCAGTTGGACGCTACTCTTTATCTATATCGTCATTCCTGGACTGTTGTGGTTCTATTCGGCTAGCTACAAGCGTATGTTCTTAGTCGGCAACTTGGTAGTGGCTTTTGCTTCGGCTATCGTACCATTGTTGGTAGCTATCGTGAATGCCGACCACCTTCGTCACCTCTATGGCGAAACGCTTGCTTACACTCCTATCGTGGGCGAACTCTATATATGGCTTAGTGGTTTTGCGGTGTTTGCTTTCTTGATGACTTTAGCCCGTGAGATGGTCAAAGATATCGAGGATATCGAGGGCGACCGTGAGATGGAGTGTCGCACGCTGCCTATTGTTTGGGGCGAAAAGTGGACCAAGATTATCGTCACTGCTTTGGTGGTAGGTATCATGGCGTTGATTGCTTATATTGGTTGGGCGGTATTGCCTTTCCCTGCTGCTTGGAACACCTTCACTTGCCGTTATCTAGTGTTCGGATTGCTGGTGCCATTGGTATGTGTGTTGGTGCTTCTATGGTTTGCTAAGACCCCTCGTGAATTCCGCACGGTGCAACAAGTCCTCAAGTTCGTGATGTTCATGGGCGTCCTCTTCTCCTATGTCATTGCCACCAACCTTTAAACTTTTAAAACAAGCGCGTTAGCGCATGGAACTTTTGAAACCGATTAATATCATCCTTGGCTCTCAGAGCCCTCGTCGTCGCGAGTTGATGGCGGGGCTGGATATCCCTTTCACTTGTGTCACTATTGATGCGGATGAGTCGTATCCTGCTGATCTCAAGGCAGGGGATATACCTATGTATATATCTCGCGCGAAGGCGCGCGCATACGCGGGTGAGCTCAAGGAGAACGATCTCTTGATTACTTCTGATACGATTGTTTGGCTCAATGGCGAGATGTTGGGCAAACCGCAAGATGAAGCGGATGCCAAACTTATGCTATCTCGCTTGAGTGGCCAAACCCACGAGGTCTATACCGCAGTCTGCTTCACTTGGTTAGACACCACTCTAAACCACGCTACACAACCCGATACCACGCTACACCATTCCTTCGTCGATTGTACCAAAGTCACATTCAAGACCCTTTCTGAGGAGGAAATTGACTATTATGTCAGTAAGTATCGCCCACTAGACAAAGCGGGTGCTTATGGCGTACAAGAATGGATAGGTTATATGGGAGTTACAAAAATGGAGGGCTCCTATTTCAATGTCATGGGTTTCCCCATCTCTCGTGTCTATGCTACCCTCCGAGAGCTATCTATTCTATAAATCCTCTCCTACTCTTCACCTTTACTACTTACCCACAAATCATGTCAAAATACTTCAAAATAGGGGGAACTCTGCCAATCGCTATTGTATTATCCGCTAAGCAAGTATTCCAACATAGAAACTATCGCGCATCTCTACACTCCTAATAAGGGCGCATGCACTATGATATAGTATATGGCAATTAAACATATTAAGTTGTATTGCGTCCGCTACCTATCATGGAATTTACCACTCACTGCAATAATGTTCCCAATCAAAATAAGTTGCTATATATAGTTGTCAGCTATCAACTCTTATATAGCGCGAATGTTTATTTCTACAATAAGGAACATATCTAAAATTTCCGCACTCTAAAATCGCTAGATATGCTAATAATAGCGTTTGACTAAGCTACTGAAGGTAACGTTTAATCTGCACTAAATGATGGGTTAACTCACCATTGGATAGATGAATACCCATAGCATCTATATCATCCACATGCACGCATCCCGAACAGTGAATGATTGTTTTATTATCCAACAGTAATCCTACATGCGAGATATTGGTGGCTTCTGGGTCGCGGTCGGCGTGGTCAAAGAACGCCAAATCGCCTGGTTGTGCTTCTACCAACGATGCCACTGCTATTCCTTGGGAAATCTGTTCACGCGCATTGCGCAGGAGGTTGATTCCGAACACGCTGTACACCACTTGCGTAAAGCCAGAGCAGTCCATTCCCATTGCGTTCTTACCGCCCCAAAGGTATGGGGTGTTCAATAATGTCTGCGCAATTGCACTAACATTGTTCAGAAGTTCAGCGCGACTAAGGTCGCTGTTCAAAAGTTGTGTAGCATTGTTCACACAAACTGGGTCTATCAAATATTGTTTGCCAAGGACTTCGAAAGTACCGTGGACGTAATTTGGGAGGCGTGTACCGAGTGTGAGCATTAGTTCCTCGCCCGTTTCCATAGCTGTGGCTACCGCCATTGGGACAGCCACGACTGTGGTTGGTAGATTATAGATTACAGGCGACAGGTCATAAGCAGGAGAAAGCATCTTGAAATCCACCCAACCCTCTTGTCCGTCCACGATGGAGCGTATTTTTGTCCAACGGGGCAGGCGGTCAAGGAGTTCGCATACTTCGCCGAAGAGCAATTGTGTCAGTTGCTCGCTTCCTTCGGATGGTTCTTTTCGCACAGGAGTGACTGTATAACGATTGACTATAAACATTAATGCAACAATTCCAATTGAAATATTAAAAAGACCTGCAAAGGTAGTACATTTTTTTTAATTAGGCAAGAAAATGTAGAAAGATTTGCGTATGTACGATTTTTTTACTACCTTTGCGCGATTTTTAAAGTTTAAAGACTGGAATACATGGAAATAGAAGAAAGAAGCCTCAATTTTATTGAGCAGATCGTAGAAAAAGATTTACAAGAAGGTAAGAACGACGGACGAATTCAGACACGTTTCCCGCCAGAGCCAAATGGTTACCTGCATATCGGTCACGTCAAGGCCATCTGCATGGACTTTGGTATCGCCGAGAAATACAACGGCGTATGTAACCTCCGTTTTGATGACACCAACCCCGTTAAAGAGGATGTGGAATATGTGGACTCTATCCAGCAAGACATCGCTTGGTTGGGATTCAAGTGGGGCAATATCTACTACGCTTCCGACTATTTCCAACAACTCTACGACCTCGCTATCGAGTTCATCAAACAAGGCAAGGCATACGTAGATGAGCAGACTGCTGAGCAGATCGCTGAGCAGAAGGGTACACCTACCGAACCCGGCGTAGCATCGCCATACCGCGACCGCCCTATCGACGAGAACCTTCGCCTCTTCCAAGCCATGCAAAATGGCGAGATTGAAGATGGCAAGATGGTGCTTCGCGCAAAGATTGATATGGCTAATCCTAACATGCACTTCCGCGACCCAATCATGTACCGCATCATCACCACGCATCCTCACCACCGCACGGGCCGCACATGGAACGTATATCCAATGTACGACTTCGCGCACGGTCAATCCGACTATTTTGAGGGCGTGACACACTCTATCTGTACGCTGGAATTCGTGGTGCACCGTCCACTCTACGACTACTATATCGACCAATTCGTTACAGGCGACTACCGCCCACGCCAATATGAGTTCAACCGCCTGAATATCACTTACACCGTGATGTCCAAACGCAAGATGCTCCAACTCGTGAAGGAGGGATTGGTCAGCGGTTGGGACGACCCACGTATGCCTACCGTTTGCGGCCTCCGCCGCCGTGGTTATACCCCAGAAGCCATCCGCGCCTTCATCGATAAAATTGGTTACACCAAAGTAGAAGGTATGATTGACCTCGGCTTGCTCGAACATACCGTGCGTGAGACACTCAAAGAGACTGCTCCACGCGTATGCGCTATCTTCGACCCTGTGAAACTTGTAATCACCAACTATGAGGGCGAAGGCGAGACCATTGTAGCAGAGAATATCGATGGACACCCAGAATTGGGTACCCGTGAGATGAAGTTTGCTAAGGAGCTCTACATCGAGCGTGGCGACTTCCAAGAGGAAGGCGATAAGAAGTTCTTCCGCCTCAGCCCTGGTGGCCGCGAGGTACGCCTCAAAGCGGCATATATCATCCAGGCGACAGGCTGCGAGAAGGATGCAGAGGGCAATATCACTACTGTTTATGCAACCTACGACCCAGACTCTAAGTCAGGTACCGAAGGCGGTAACCGTAAGACCAAATCTACCATCAATTGGGTAGAATGCAACTCTTGCCTTGATGCCGAGGTTCGCCTATACGACCGCCTCTTTGCTTGCGAGAACCCATCGGCTGAGGAAGGCGACTTCCGCGACTTGCTCAATCCTGATAGTTTGAAGGTAACTACCTGCAAGATTGAGGGTGCAATGAAAGCCGAGATGCATGCACCAGAGGTAGTGAACGGTATTGCTAAGTGCAACAACTACCAGTTCCTCAAGCATGGCTATTTCGTAGTGGACCCAGACACCACTGCCGAGAAGCTTGTCTTCAACCGTACCGCTTCGCTGAAAGATAACTGGCAGAAGTAATGCATATACGCACTCAAAACGGCAAACAATATGTTCTCTGTGCGTGGAGGCGGCGATATGTCCGCCTCACGCCAGAGGAGCATGTTAGGCAGAGTGTTTTGCGCGTGCTAGAAACTAATTATGGCTATCCGCATGGACTGATTGGAGTGGAAGTCTCTATTGAAGTTGCTGGTTTGAAAAAGCGTTGCGATGCCGTTATATACAATCAGCAGATGCAACCACAGATGCTAATTGAGTTCAAAGCTGAAACAGTGGCACTTACGCAACAAGTATTTGATCAAGCTGCTGTTTACAACCATCGAATAAAAGTACCATTTTTGATGCTAAGCAATGGTAGAGATACTATTATAGCAGAAGTCCGGGACAATGAGTATCAATTTTTAGATTATATACCGAATTACCTTTACCTCGCAAAACAATCAGATTTTTGTAAAATTAAGAAAAATAATTTGCACGAATAAAAAAAAAGCAGTACCTTTGCACTCACTTTCGACAACGGGATGTGGCGCAGCCCGGTAGCGCAACGGTCTGGGGGACCGGAGGTCGCAAGTTCAAATCTTGTCATCCCGACAAAGTACAAACAACCACTTCTATTTAGGTGGTTGTTTTTGTAGATGAGTTATAAAAATAAAGTTTTTGCATTTTTTCTTGCATATATACATATTTTATTGTACCCTTGTGTCAAGATTAATTGAATCATTATGTTATACTATTTTATTTATTGATTTATGAGTGAGTTTTTTGGTAGATTCGACATTTGGCAGGTGCTGTCATCATTCATTTTCCTATTTGCCATCATTGACCCATTTGGCAATATCCCTATTACACTGAATATGGTGAAAAAAGGGATTAAGATTTCTCCCTTGAAGGTATGTATTGCCACTATCGTTATTCTTATCACCTTTCTTTTCGCTGGTGAATGGGTGCTCAAACTATTTGGTGTGAAGATTGAGTATTTCGCCATTGCTGGTGGATTTGTCATTTTCCTTATGGCTTTGGAGATGGTGCTAGATGTCACCATTTTCAAGAACGAAGGTCTTGAGGGTTCTGGTAGCATCGTGCCATTAGCGTTCCCCATGTACGCAGGTCCTGGTGCATTCACGGCATTACTCTCTATTACCGCTGAATACGATATTATCAACCTTGTTATTTCTGTTGCGCTCAACACAGTTGCACTATTCCTTGTGCTTAGAGGCACCAATTGGCTCAACAAATATGTGGGGCAGACTACATTGTACATCCTTCGCAAGTTCTTTGGTATCATCGTGTTGGCGATTGCATGTAAGTTGATGTTTGGTAATCTTGCAATGGTATTTGGATAATCTCTGTTTATGAAATCACAATATATTTGTCTCGCATTAGTAGCAACGCTCTTCGTTGCTTGTCAACACTCACCGCAGTTCTCCGTCTCTGGCACACTGGATGGTGCAGTAGGAGAAGTGCTATACTTAGAGCATACCGCTCTCACCCATACAATACCGATGGATTCGTGCGTTTTGGACAAAAATGGCAATTTTTCGCTAAAAGCACCCGCTCCTACCTACCCAGATTTCTATCGCCTGCGCGTGGGCAGTCGTTCACTGCCATTAGCAGTCGATTCCATCGAAGCAATCGTTGTTTCTACCTCACTAGATAGTCTGCCATACACCTTATCTATTGATGGAAGCAATGCCTCGCTTACCATCGCACAGTTGCGAACTACGGCGCGCACCGCTACACGCGAGCAACTGCGTGAGCAGGCACAGCTGACCATCGTGCAAAATCCTCGTTCACTCGCTGCTTATTATGCTGTATTCCTCAAGCAGGGAGGAGAATATATTTGGGATTTATACAATCCTGCCGATCGCCGTATGTACCAAGCTGTAGCTACATCCTTCCATACTTGGATGCCCGATTATGAACGCAGCAAAGCACTCTATGCACAGGTCAGCAGCGCGCTGAAGGCAGAACGCGAGATACAGCAACAAGCTGCTGTACGTCAGCTCATTGACAATGCTGAAAATGCTTTTTTAGACATTGCCCTGCAAGACGACAATGGCATCACTCAATCACTTTCCGACCTGCGTGGCAAAGTAATTGTGCTTGATTTTTCAGCTATTGAGATGGAGCAAAGCAAGGGATATATCTTCGAACTTCGCGAGCTCTACAACCGCTACAACAAACGTGGTATGGCAATCTATTCCGTATCGCTTGACCGCAACCGTCTGCTGTGGGAAGATGGCGTAGTCAACCTTCCATGGACCAATGTCTATGCAGGCGAGAAAGCCACTGAGATACTTACTCGCTACAATGTGCAATCCCTACCAACCCTCTTCCTGCTTGACCGAAAGGGTAATGTACAAGGTCGATATACCGATTTCGAAAGACTTGAAGCTGACATTAGGAAATATCTGTAAGCTTGCCCAAGAAGTGGGCTTTGATGCCTGCGGTGTGGCACCAGTTCGTCGGTTGGATGACGATGCGCAGTTTATGGATAATTGGATTGCGCAGGGGTTGCATGGCGAGATGGAATACCTGGCACGCAACTGCGATAAACGATATGATCCTACAGCGTTAGTACCAGGCGCACAAACAGTGGTGGTATGTCTATTGAGTTTTGAACATTCTGGCAGAGATTATCATCGCAAGGTAAAATCAATGCTGTACGCACTGGAGGCAAAACTAAAAGAGACATTTGGTGAAGATATTGTATCAGCAACACATCAACATATCTTTTGCGACTCAGCTCCAATGCTCGAACGACGCTGGTGCGTAGAAGCAGGTTTGGGATGGATAGGTAAGAACCATCAATTGATACATCCCACGCTGGGCAGTTTGGTACACCCTGGTGAGATTGTACTGAATAAGGCGGTTATCGGAAATCGGTTATCAGGAATCGAAAGTCAAGAATCAGATATTGGACAACAATGCACCGATTGCCATCTCTGCTTAGATGCCTGTCCGACGGGAGCGCTGAGAAATAACGTGTGGGATGCACGTGAATGTATTGCATATACCACACACCACTGCTTAGAATGTCAAAACGTTTGTCCGCATAATAAACAATTAAGATATGAATAATCTCAAACTCGGCATTGCCTCTGATCATGCAGGCTTCGCTCTCAAACAAAGTGTTATCGCTTGGCTCCAAGAGCAAGGCATTCAAGTTACTGATTACGGCTGCCCATCTACCGACAGCTGCGACTACCCCGACTTCGCTCACCCTATGGCGGCTTCTGTAGAGAACGGCACCAACGATATGGGTATAGCTATCTGCTCTACAGGCAATGGTATCACCATGACTTGCAACCACCACCAAGGCATTCGTGCTGCTCTCTGTTGGGACGAACCGTTGGCTCGTTTGGCACGCCAACACAACAATGCCAACATTATCGGTCTGCCAGCCAACTATATCTCTGCAGAGAAGGCTATAGAATTGATTAAAATCTTCCTCACCACCGAGTTCGAAGGTGGTCGTCACGAGCGTCGTGTCAACAAGATTCCTTGCAAGTAGAATCTCCAACCAACTGCGTTGTTGGTGGAGTTATGCGCTATCCTTATTCGGGGTAGTGCGTGTGCGTCATTTGCCCACTTTCGTAAGCGTTGAACCCGCCAATTTCTGCCAACTCCACTGCCCCGAATGTCTGGTTGGGAGATGGAACAAAGATTCAAGAGCAAAGAACCAAGACTTATCACCATCGACTAGTGCAACACCGATAGAACGAACGATGCGTATGGAAGTCTTTGAAAGAGTGTTGGAACAAGTACAAAAGACAGCACACACGATGCAGTTCTATTTTCAAGGCGAACCATTGCTCAACAAGCAGTTGCCCGAGATGATTGCTCGTGCCCACCAGGCAGGACTCTACACCATCGTCTCCACCAATGCACAAGCTCTCACTTCGCTCATGGCACAACGGCTTGTCAAGAGCGGACTCAGTCGCATTATCGTGTCTATTGATGGTTTCTCTGAGGAGTCATATGCCGCTTATCGTGTAGGAGGCAGTCTGCATCGTGCACTAGAAGGGTTACAGCATTTGCACGAGGCCAAGGTGCAAAATGGTTCCTCTATCCGTATTGAGTTGCAGGTCTTGCGTTTGCGTACCAACGAGCATGAATGGCAATGGATCAAAAAGCATTATAAGAAACTTGGAGCCACTCACCTTGTCTTCAAGACTGCCCAACTCTATGATTTTGAGCATGGTCACCCTCTCATGCCCACCAACGAGCGTTACTCTCGCTATAAGAAAATGGCCAACGGCACCTATATTCACAAGAAATCATTTCGCATCTCGCATCTTGCATCATCGCCTTGCTATCGCCTATGGTCTGGCTGTGTCATCACCACCACAGGCGATGTCCTGCCTTGCTGCTACGATAAGGATCACCACCATTCTTTAGGTAACATCACAACCCAATCGCTATCTGATATTTTTCATTCCAAGCGAGCCAATGCTCTGCACCATCGCGTGCTTCACGCTATCGCTCCATTGCCTGAGATGTGCAAAAACTGTGATCGGTAACTCTTGCCTATCTCATAGCGATGGCAAATACTCCAAACATACTTCCAAAACAAAGTGCGGGCAAATTACCCGCACTTGCTTCTAAATAGTAGGCGCTTGCGCCGTCTTATAAACTCTCGTAACAAATTACAATTCTTGTCCCATGATAGTGTACTCTACTCCATCACGGAGAAGGATGAGTTGACCATCGCGAAGGAGTTTGTGGGTATTGCCTATTGACGATTGGATATTATCTACAGCCGTTATGGATTGGGTAGTAAACTCACCTGAATGTGACTTGATGATTTTGTTGGCAACATCTTTGATAATGATCTCATAGGTATAAGTTGTTGCTTCTTCTAATCCTGTCACCGTAAAGCGATAACCATTACCTGCTTGCTCGGCATATTGTACTGGGTGATTACCATCGCGACCTGGAGCAAAAGCGATGTTGAGCAACTGACCATCGGCGTTGAAGGTAAGGGTGCAGAATACCTCATCGTCTTTCTTAATAACAATAGTATAGCTATCCGCATTGCCTTCTGTTGGCCATATAATGGTGACATCATTAGTTGTAGGGGTAATGACTACATCATTTGTTTTAACTTCGTCAGAAGAAATACATTCTATATATTTGAAATTACCAAACACCTCATCTAACATATATGCCTTTTTGTTTTCACAAGGGATATACAAAAATGCATTGTATTGTGAGAAAGATGATTCATACACAGTAGGAGGTTCTACCGCATAACAATATACTTCTTGCAGTTTTGAACAACCTGCAAAGGCGTTTTCTCCTATTGATTTTGTAGCATTGGGGATATTAACCATAGGTAGATTTTCCATCTCATAACAGATATAGGAAGGAATATGCTTTACATGATTTCCAAATGTAAAAGAAGTAATACTTGTCTTAGAATCTGAAAAAGGAGAATTAGAATTTGGATTGCTCCATTCCGTTACATCCCAAACAATTGATGTTAAGGATCGAGCTCCTAAGAAAACATCATCTCCGATGCTCTTTACACTATTGGGGATAGAGATGAAGGTGAGATTGCCACAATAAGCGAAAGCTACATCCTCAATTCTCGTTATAGTGTTGGGAATAGTGATAGAGGAAGCTAATCGCCTACATTTAATAACTGTATCGTTGCGAATGAGCAATCCATCAATATCCTGATCAACAAAAGTTGCACCCCAATAATTATTTTCTTCTGCATTTAATGAACTGTTATTAATAAAATTTGTTTTTAAGAAATAACACTCCGATAACGCACGCTCTCCAATGCTCGTTACGCTGTTGGGGATGGTGATGGAAGTAAGGGTAGGACAGACTGCAAAAGCAAGCTCTCCAATACTCGTTACGCTGTTAGGGATGGTAATGGAGGTAAGGGTGTTACAGCCATAAAAAGCCTGCTCTCCAATACTTGTTACGCTATTAGGGATGGTGATGGAAGTGAGTGAATCGCAACTTCCGAATACCAACCTCTCAATACTTGTTATGGAGTTAGAAATAGTGATAGAGTTAAGGGAGAATCAATTCTCGAAAGCACTTTCTCCAATGCTTGTTACGCTGTTAGGGATAGTGACGGAGGTGAGGGAGATGCATTGATAGAAAGCAGAATTTCCAATACCCGTTACGCTGTAGGTCGTTCCCTCATAGGTGATGGTTTCGGGGATGGTAATGGAAGTAAGATTGTCAACTGCACCTGTAAGTGTGGCGTAATTAGGTGTGGTATCATTATCTATGTCCGTTTTCTTGTAAAAATAAACAGCATCCAAATTTAGTTGTGCACCTGCAATATTCTCTGATAATGCTGCGAATATATTTACGCCAGGAGCACAAGTAATAGTAGATAGAGCAGTGGCGAAGCGTGACATTGGGATGTCGAACTCAGCCCAGTCACCATTACGTCTGAAATTTGCATAGATAGGGCCATCGTAAACAGGAGTAGAACCAATAACAAACTTAGTAGCTTCAGAACCAAAAATATAGAAGCAGTGTGATGCATTGTCGTTGGATTTTATTGCCATATGAAGATAGTAGTCATCTGGATTCGCGACAATATCATTAAGGAGAGTTACTGCATTCTGCCAAGATCTGTTACGATCGGTTGCAGTGAGACAATAGCCACAACCAGCCCAGCCCGAAAAACCTACTAGCAAAGCAAGATAACTTTCATCATTACCATGAAAGTTTGAACCTGTAGGGTTTTCATTAATTATGTATGTACCATCCCATACGTAAAGGCGTCTTCCTGCATCATTAGGGCGAAAGTCAGCAACCATTTTTCTCCGATTCTTAGTTACAATACTTTCATCTACTTGGATTGGCCAAAACTTAGAGCCTTTAATCCCTGTGGCTGAAACCTCTGGAGTTTCAGAGTAATACAAATTACCTACTTGGAAATCATACGCCCAAAGGCATGTTGTAGCGAGGAGTGCCACAAAAAGAAATAAAAGTTTTCTCATAATTGTTTGATTTTAAGAGTTAATATTATTGTTTAATTAGTTGAATTAGTCAAATAAGTCGGAGTACTCCAATAGGAGTTATTAGGGTTTATGACATCATACAAAAAAGCGCAGACCTCCGTTGCTTATTCACAATCAGAGGCCTTCGCATTGCCCACACAGTCAAATAAAACAACAGGAAACCTACGCTGGTATGAAAACACACTACACCCGAGAGAAATGTAGCATAGATATAATCATACCCATAGGCATCTACTGATTACTTTGATTTTGACTGTGTTTGAAAAGTTGCGAAGTTTTCTGATTGCCAAATGCAAAGCGTCAATAAACGCTATTTAAACATGTCAAAAACCTACCCCAAGAAAGAACCTTTGCGAAACACTTTTCGCAGGACATATTTCCCTCCAGCGTAGGATTCGGTTGCAAAGGTACAGAAAAATTTGCAGGTGTGCAAGAAAAATCGCATTTTAGTGCGATTTTTCTAGTGTAGGGGGTAGTTGGTAGATCACTTCGCTGAAGATTGGCGCTACGCGCTTGTAGTTGGTTGAGTGCGCTATATTTCGGTGTTCCTTTCTTTTTAACCCGATTATCTTACGTGTATCCTACGTATATAGTACGTATATCATACGTATATGGTACGTAATTAAAAGGGAAATATTACAGGGAGATTAAAGAAAAGAAATTATATACGAATACTACACCTACTTACTTTAATGGGCAGAAATCTTAATTCCACAGCTAGTATGCAAAACAGGGAGCAAAAATATGAAATATCTTGATACTATCGCATAATGCAGCTCATTTGCCTTTAAAATAGCGTCGAAAGTGAACTTTCCGCAATTTTGCTTGCAAATATGCATTTTTTGTTGTACCTTTGCAGCGAAATTCATACTATATTGGTATAGTATGCGCAAAATAAAACTAAAAAGATGAAACAACATACATTAAAAGCTCCTTTCTCCTTCGAAGGAAAAGGATTACATACCGGACTATTTATCCATGCTAACTTCCTCCCTGCAGAGGAGAATACTGGTGTGCGCATTTGTCGTACTGACCTTGATGGCCGTCCTACCTACGAAGCTATTGCTGACTATGTCACTGCCACCGAACGCGGCACCGTGCTAGAGCGTGGTGCATGGAAAGTGTCCACCGTAGAACATGCACTATCTGCTCTCTATGCTATGGGCGTGGACAACTGCCTCATTGAGGTGGATGCACCAGAGATGCCTATCTTAGACGGTAGCGCGAAATATTATATCCAAGCCATCGAAAAAGTGGGCTTGCAAGAGCAAGAAGCAGAGCAAAAAGTATTCGTTGTTACCGAGCCTATCGAATATATCTCCGAGCGAGGCAACAAGATGGTAATCCAGCCATGCGACCACTACGAAGCTGGGGTAACAATCGCTTATGATAAAAGCGGTATCTTGCGCGAACAGAGTGCAGAGATTAAAGATCTGGCTGATTACAAACGCGAACTCTCCGCAGCACGCACATTCTGCTTTGTACGCGAGATCGAACCATTGCTACGCATGGGACTCATCAAAGGTGGCGACCTACAGAATGCCCTCGTCATCTATGAGACACCTATGTCACAAGAGGGATTGGACTACATGACCGACAAACTGGGGCAGCCACGCTTAGATGCCAACAAGTTGGGTTATCTCAGTCCGCTGAACTACCCCAACGAGCCAGCGCGCCACAAGTTGCTAGACCTCATCGGCGACATGTCGCTGCTAGGCTGCCGTATTCAAGGTAAGATTGCTGCTTTGCGCCCTGGTCACACGTTCAACACCCAATGCGCAAAACGCCTACGCCAATTAGTAATGCAATAACTGAAACTTTTGAAACTTTGAAACTTTTAAAACTACAATAAAATGACCAATTTTATTCATCCTGAAGCTAAACTTCATCCATCTGTAACGGTTGGACACTTCTCTTGCATCCACGAGGATGTAGAGATTGGCGAAGGTACCGTGATTGACAATAATGTCACCATCTACAGCGGTACTCGTATCGGCAAAAACTGCCATATCTATTCGGGCGCAGTCATTGGTGGCGATCCACAAGACCTCAAGTTCAAAGGCGAAAAGACATATGCCATCATTGGCGATAACACCACTATCCGTGAGTTCGTGACTATCCATCGCGGTACTGCCTCTAAAGGCAAAACGGTGGTAGGCAACCACTGCCTTATCATGGCATATTGCCATGTGGCGCACGATTGCCTCTTGCACGACCATATCATCATGTCCAATGCTACCCAACTCGCAGGCGAGGTAGTGGTAGAGGATTGGGCTATCATCGGTGGCGGTAGTCTAGTGCACCAGTTCTCGCATATCGGTGCACATGTGATGGTTCAAGGTGGCTCAAAGATTAATAAGGACGTACCTCCATTCATCATCGCAGCGCGCGAACCAATCTCCTATTGCGGTATCAACTCTGTAGGACTCAATCGCCGTGCGTTCACCCAAGAGCAGATTACAGCTATCCAAAACACCTATCGCATCCTATATCTCTCTGGCTTGAACGTCAGCCAAGCAGTAGAGCAGATTGAGACCACCTTGCCACAAAGCCCCGAACGCGACCTTATCCTTGACTTCGTCAAAGGCTCGCCACGAGGCATCGTCCGTGGATATAATTAAAGTGAGAGGTAAAAAAAGAGGTGTCAGTAAAAAAATACAAGCATTAGAAAATTAAAATTTACCACACTTCGTTGTTATTGGTGTCGGGGCTTTTGGGATAGTCAATGGTGTAGTGCAAGCCACGGGATTCTTTGCGCTCCAATGCTTGGCGGGTAATCAGATAACCCACATTGATCATATTACGCAGTTCGCAGATATCCTTGGTAGCTTTGACGCGTTTGAAGAGGTCTTCGGTCTCCTCATAGAGCAAGTCGAGGCGCTCCCATGCACGACGCAAGCGCAAGTCGCTGCGGACAATACCCACATATGTGGACATGACTTGACCGACCTCGCGCATGTCTTGCGAGATAAGCACATGCTCCTCATTGGTCATGGTGCCTTCGTCGTTCCAGTCGGGGATATTCTCGTTGAAATCGTAAGTTTCAATCACACTGAGTGAGTGTTTGGCTGCCGCATCTGCATAGACTACTGCCTCGATGAGGGAGTTAGAAGCCAAGCGATTACCACCATGCAAGCCCGTGCAACTGCACTCACCCACCGCATACAAGCGGCGGATAGTGGATTGCGCATCCAAGTCCACCTTGATACCGCCACACATATAGTGCGCACATGGAGCTACTGGAATATACTCTTTCGTGATATCAATGCCTATGCTGAGGCACTTGGCGTAGATATTGGGGAAGTGGTGTTTGGTCTCTTCGGGGTCTTTGTGGGTAACATCGAGGCAGACATGGTCAAGACCGTGAATCTTCATCTCGTTGTCGATAGCACGTGCCACGATGTCGCGCGGCGCAAGCGAGAGACGTGCATCGTATTTCTGCATAAACTCCTCGCCATTAGGCAGGCGGAGAATACCACCATAACCACGCATCGCCTCGGTGATGAGGTAGGCAGGGTGCGTCTCTGTGGGGTTATACAGTGCCGTTGGGTGGAACTGCACAAACTCCATGTCTTTGACCAGACCTTTGGCACGATACACCATCGCGATGCCGTCGCCCGTCGCCACATTCGGATTGGTGGTCGTAGCATACACTGCTCCCGTTCCACCTGTAGCCATCAACGTGATACGGCTCAAATAGGTATCGATCTTTCCCGTCTCGGGATTGAGGATATATGCGCCATAGCATTCAATGTCTGGTGTGCGACGAGTAACACGTACACCCAAATGGTGTTGGGTGATAATCTCTACAGCAAAGTGATTCTCCAATACGTCAATATATGGGTTAGCGCGCACCGCAGCCATGAGTCCACGTTGGATCTCTGCACCCGTGTCGTCGGCATGGTGGAGGATACGGAACTCGGAGTGACCGCCTTCGCGGTGAAGGTCAAACGTGCCGTCAGCTTTCTTGTCGAAGTTCACGCCCCAATTGACCAGTTCCTCTATCTGCTTAGGTGCTTGACGCACCACTTGCTCCACCGCAGCAGGGTCGCTGAGCCAGTCGCCTGCTACCATAGTGTCGTGGATGTGCTTTTCGAAGTCATCTACGAGCATGTTGGTCACACTGGCGATACCGCCTTGCGCACGGCTGGTGTTGGTTTCTTCGAGGGTCGTCTTGCAACAGAGTGCAATGCGATACTTCTGTGTGCGAGCTACTTTGAGCGCGAAACTCATGCCCGCTACACCGCCACCGATGATGAGAAAATCATACTTTTTCATAACTACTCTGGGTTAGCTATCTTCATTAAATATGCTTTGGCTGCCTCATACTCGTTGGGGATAATGCCGTCGAGTATGGCGTCTTTGATTGCGTTTTTGAGTTCGCCCACACGGGCACAAGGTTCGAGATTCAATAGCTGCATAATCTCTTCGCCACGCACAGGCGGTTGGAAATTGCGGATACGGTCTTTCTCCTCCAGTTCAATCATCTTCTGCCGTACCAGTTCGTAGTTCTTGTGGAAGCGACGCACCTTCTCTTCATTCTTGGAAGTGATGTCGGCATCGCAAAGGAGCATCAAATCATCAATATCATCACCTGCCTCAAACAATAGACGGCGAACAGCGGAATCGGTAACAGTATCTTCGATGAGATTGATTGGGCGCATATGCAGGTCCACCATCTTGATAACATACTGCATCTTCTCGTTCTGTGGCATCTTCATGGTCTTGAAGATACGAGGAATCATCTTTGCGCCGAGATAGTTATGGTTGCGGAAAGTCCAGCCCGCATGGTCATCCCATGCTTTGGATTTAGGTTTGCCTATATCGTGTAGCAATGCAGCCCAACGAAGCCACAAATTGTCCGATTTCATCGCAAGATTATCCAACACTTGCAGGGTATGAAAGAACACATCTTTGTGTCCTTTGCCGTCTTTGGTCTCTACGCCTTTGAGTGCGGATAGTTCGGGGAAAATCAGCGGAAGGAGCCCTGTCTTGTCGAGCAATATCCACCCCACAGATGGCTTGCGCGAGAGCATGATCTTGTTGAGTTCCTCTACAATGCGCTCTTTGGTGATGATCTTGATTCGTTCGCGATTTCTCTCGATGGAATCGAAGGTTTCTCTATCTAAGTAGAAGCCGAGTTGGGTAGCAAAACGGATGGCTCTCATCATGCGCAGCGGGTCATCGCTATAGGTGATATCAGGGTCGAGCGGCGTGCGGATAGTGCACTCGTTCATATCGTGTATACCTCCGAAGGGGTCAAGCAGTTCGCCATAGCGGTCTTTATTAAGACACACAGCCATCGCATTGATAGTAAAGTCACGGCGATTCTGGTCATCCTCCAATGTACCGTCTTCTACAATAGGGTTGCGCGAATCATGTTGATAACTCTCACGGCGTGCCCCTACGAACTCTAGTTCTATCTTGCCACGCTTGACTTGGGCTGTGCCGTAGGTCTTGAAGACACTAAGGTGCGCGCCCTTGCCGAGGCGTTTGGCAACGGCTTGCGCAAGATCAATGCCACTCCCGACGACAACTACATCAATGTCGGTACTGTCGCGATGCAAGAATATATCACGTACATACCCGCCAATGACATAGCACTCTAAGCCGAGACGGTCGGCTTCTTCGCCTACAAGGTGAAGGATAGGAAGGTCTATTTTAGGGTGGGAGGAGAGCATCTCTTTGGATAACGGATATTGGATATGGGACGCCCCGTCGGGGCTATTGGTTATTGGCTAGAGGCGAAAAAAGTTTCAAGGGCTTCAGTATTGAATAATTGAAACCTTTGAAACTTTTTAATTTTGTTCAATATTGTTCATCGCTTCGCGTTCAAAGTTGTTCATCATTGTTCTATATTGAACCATGCTGAACCACCATGAACAACTGTTGAACCATGTTTTTAGCGAACGCGCTCGCAGTAGCTACCGTCGCGGGTATCTACGCGGATAGTCTCACCTTCGTTGCAGAAGAGAGGAACGCGGATCTCAGCACCTGTCTCGAGAGTAGCAGGTTTGAGGGTGTTGGTAGCGGTATCGCCCTTGAGACCTGGCTCGGTGTAAGAGATCACCAACTCTACTTTGGTTGGCAACTCAGCAAAGAGGATAGTGTCAGTAGAAGCGTCAGATACAACGTCGCAAACAAAACCCTCTTTCAAGAAATCTACACCAGTGATAAGGTCGTGACCGATAGGCACTTGCTCAAAAGTCTCTTGGTTCATGAAAATATAGTCCTCACCTTCTTTGTAGAGGTATTGGTATGGACGGCGCTCTACGCGAACATCCTCCAATTTCTCGCCGATATTGAAGCGACGCTCCAATACGCGACCATCAACTACATCTTTGAATTTCACACGCATAATGGTGTTACCCTTTCCTGGCTTAACGTGCAGGAAGTCAATTACAAAATACAAACGGCCGTCCATGCGGATGCATACGCCATTCTTTACGTCTTGAGAGTTAATCATAATTTTATAAAACTAGTTTTAATTATTCGCAAAATTCGCCACAAAGGTACAAAAAAAATATCATTCAAGCAAGTATGATGTGATATTTTTATATTTTTAGTCCAAATTATCACCTTAAACACACAAGAATAAAACATTACTTTAAAAAAAATCCAAAACACTTGCATAAATCAATAAAAAAATGTACCTTCGCAGTCGATAAAAAATCATTAGCTATGACATCACACGAAAAATTAAAACAGTTGCATAATTTCACTAAAATTATCCAGTGGTTTGCATGTATGTTTCTACTAAGTATACCTGCAATAGGTTGTGCGACTCTATTTCCGCAGCCACTATCAGTAACTTCGTTGAAGTGGATACAGTTCTTGCAAACGACATCAATATTTTTGTTGCCACCACTATGTATGGCTTATCTTTGGAGCGAGCGACCGCTGGAGTGGTTGCGGGTGAAAGGTGAAAGGTTAAAAGTTAAAGGCGAGGGGATATGGGCGGTGGTGCTGATGCTGGTGGCGTTGCCTGCGATTAATTTATTGGGGTATTTGAATCAACAAATGACCTTGCCTACGTTTTTGGAGCCACTGGAACAATGGATGAAGACATCGGAAGAGAATGCAAAAGTACTGACTGAACAATTTCTCAGTGTAACCACCTTCAGTGGATTGATTATCAATCTACTATTGATAGCGCTATTGCCTGCCGTAGCAGAGGAATTGACATTTAGAGGGGTGCTGATGAACCTTTTTGAGCTTAAAGGTGAAAGGTTAAAGGTGAAAGGTAAGAGAACTCATTTGGCGATATGGTGTAGTGCGATATTGTTTTCGGCGATACATCTGCAGTTCTATGGATTTGTGCCTCGTATGTTGATGGGAGCGTTGTTTGGCTATATATTGGTGTGGACAGGCAGTTTGTGGATACCCATATTGATGCATTTTACCAATAATGCTATGGCGGTATTGCTATATTTTGTGGCATACCGAGCAGGATGGAATATGGAGCAGGTGGATGCTATAGGCACAAACGACACCCTGTGGTTGGGTGTCGTCAGTATGGTTTTAACGATAGTGGGAATTTATGCTTTTCGTCGTTCGACCACGATGAGCAATGCTTCTTCTCGAATATCCAGCGGCAATTGAATGTTGCGTAGTTGAATACTACGTACCCATCCAGGAACATCTTTTGCCCTTAGGGTATCAAACACTTCACGTATCATTTGATATTGCTCTTGGGTATATTCTTCTGCGGGAATACCGCTGAGAGTATCCAATTCTTCATCATCGTAATACTCCACCTTGGCATTGGTTTGCAAGAGCGTCTCACGTTCGCAAACGAGGTGCTCGCCGCAACAGCCGTCGTCAGGGTCAGACGCCGTTTCACGGCTATTGGATGCCTCGCTATCGGGGGTTGAACGATTGCTTTGCTCTCTATTGGATTGTTGCTGTTTGCGAGCACGTACCTCAAAAACAACAAGCACGACAATGCCGAGGCAAACAAATAATATCAAAGGTAAAATATTACTCCACATCTTCTTCTACAACGAGGTTATTGATGATAAAGTTTTGGCGCTCGGTGGTGTTTTTACCCATATAGAAACTCAACAAATCCTTGACCGCATCCTCTTTGCGTAGCGTTACTTGATCAAGACGAATCCCCTTGCCTATAAATCCTTTGAATTCATCGGGACTAATCTCTCCCAAACCTTTGAATCGAGTAATCTCTGGGTTTGGTTTTAGCTCTTCAATCGCCTTAATACGTTCTTCATCGCTGTAGCAATAGCGTGTTTCTTTCTTGTTCTTGACACGGAAAAGTGGCGTTTGAAGGATATAGACGTGACCTTTCTTCACAAGATCTGGGAAGAACTGGAGGAAGAAAGTAAGCATCAGCAGTCGAATGTGCATACCGTCCACATCGGCATCGGTAGCAATAATCACCTTATTATAGCGCAACTCATCCAAACCATCTTCGATATTCAACGCTGATTGCAGACAATTGAACTCTTCGTTCTCGTAAACGACTGATTTGCTCAGTCCGTAGGAGTTGAGCGGTTTACCACGCAAGGAGAATACGGCTTGTGTACGTACATCGCGACTAAGCGTGATACTACCCGAAGCAGAGAGACCCTCAGTGATGAATATACTACTCTCTTGGCGCAAATCATCATCGGCATCTTTAGCAGATTTGGTGGGTTTGGCATCGTTATAATGCACTTGACAGTCGCGCAGTTTGGGGTTGTTGAGAAGGTTTTTCTTCGCACGCTCACGCGCAGCCTTGGTAACACCAGCAATGGCTTTGCGCTCTTTTTCAGAATCTTGAATCTTCTGCAACATTACTTCCGCAGAAGCAGGGGTCTTGTGAAGGTAGTTGTCGAGCTGTTGTTTGATGAAATCATTGACAAATTTATTCACCGATAAACCGCCTTCGGGCGACATGTCTTTAGAACCCAATTTGACCTTGGTTTGACTTTCAAATACTGGTTCCGACACATTAATGGCAATAGCACCTACTACACCATTGCGAATGTCGCTCAGCTCTTGGTTCTTGTTGAAGAACTCCTTGATGGTACGTCCAATGGCCTCACGGAAAGCTGCCTGATGGGTACCACCTTGGATGGTATGTTGGCCATTGACAAAGGAGTAGTACTCCTCGCCCGATTGGTTGGTATGGGTAAGCGCAATCTCAATATCCTCGCCCGTAATGTGGATGATTGGGTATAGCGGTTCGACGGTCATATTCTCGGTAAGAAGGTCAAAAAGACCATTCTTCGACATGTATTTCTTACCATTGTAAACAAGGGTTAGACCCGTATTAAGATACGCGTAATTGCGCATCATTGTTTCAATGAAATCGTTGCGGAAGTGATAGTTTTCAAACAATCCCTTGGAGTTGTCAGGAACAAACTCTATCATCGTACCGCGCTTCTCGTTGCCCGTATAGTCAATGATACCGCTATCTTCCACCAAATGGCCTTGCTTGAAAGCAATGCGGCGAGTCTTGTCTTCACGCCACACTTGCACTACAAACTCCAAACTCAAGGCATTGACAGCTTTGGTACCCACACCATTCAAGCCGACAGATTTTTTGAAAGCTTTGGTGTCGTACTTACCACCCGTATTAAGAATAGACACGGCTTCCACCATTTTACCGAGTGGTATACCGCGTCCGTAGTCACGAACGCGAACGCGCTCGCCCAATGAGGTATCTGAGGCAGAAACAGGAGAAACACTCACCTCAATCACCTTGCCTTCGCTCATGCGAAACTCATCAATAGAATTGTCGATTGTCTCCTTGATGAGTACATAGATACCATCATCCGAGTGATTACCATCACCCAGTTTGCCGATATACATACCTGGACGACGGCGGATATGTTCGCGGTCATCGAGGTGGACGATATTGTCCTCGTTGTAGGTAGGGATTAGTTGTTCTGCCATAGATAAATTTATTTTTTAGCGTCGATTTCTGTATCTACTAAGATACGTCCACAGAGCTCGCAAACGATAATTTTCTTACGAAGACGGATATCCAATTGGCGTTGTGCAGGAATTTTACTGTGGCAACCACCGCAACTATCACGCTCAATCTTCACGACAGCTAGACCATTGTGTGCATTCTTGCGGATACGGTGGAATGCAGTAACAAGACGGTCCTCTATATGTTTCTCAAGATCAGCAGCGCGGAGCATCAGTTTCTCGGTTTGCTCTTTGGTCTCAGAGAGAATAGAATCCAACTCGTTGCGCTTTTGGTTGAGATCTACAGTACGATCTTCAATGTCAGTAACAGTCTTAGCCTTGTCAGCTTGACGCTCCTCGAGCTCGGCTTTGAATTTGCTAATCTTACGTTGTGAAGCTTCGATATCCAACTCTTGGTACTCAATCTCCTTGGTAAGGTTGTCGTACTCACGGTTGTTACGCACGTTGTTTTGTTGCTCTTTGTAGCGAGAGATAGCCGCATTGGCATTCTCGATACGTACACGGTGGTCAGAGATACCTGTTTCACACTCTTTGATGCCATTCTCGATATTGGACAAGCGAGTCTTAAGACCCTCGATCTCATCGCTCATGTCCTTTACTTCTTGTGGAAGCTCACCGGCGAGGATACGCAACTCATCGATTTTGGAATCAACAGTTTGCAATTCATACAATGCACGTAGTTTCTCTTCTACGGTCATGATTTTTTCTTCTTCTTTCTTTGCCATAATTGTATGTTTTAATATGATTATTCTATTTTGGAATTATGAAAATACTTTACTGGACTGGCATCTTGACTGGCTACGAAGGTGCGGATATGCGGAGAGAGCAACTGCTCGAACAATTCGCGCGTATAGTGCTCGCTCACCCAATGATCAAGGTCAATGATACCTATGCGATGTTGCGCAGTCTGCAATTCGTGGTATTTGAAATCAGCCGAAATGAAAACATCCGCTCCTTGTTCAATGGCATCCTCCATCAAGTCGGCTCCAGCACCTCCACAAAGTGCGATGGTTTGAACTTGCATATGATCTGTTGGGACGTATCGCAGACCTATGCCATCAGTAGTAAAGGCATCCGCAACGCGTTGCAATAATGCGGTAAAATTCATTGATTGAGGCAAAACACCTATCACACCTAATCCAGCAGAAGGATTCGTAGCCGAAGGTTGCAGGATACGATAATCAAGTATACCAATCTTCTCTGCCATGCGTCCGCTGACACCATTCAACCAACTATCCATAGAAGTGTGTGATGAATAGATGGCAATGCGATGACGGATGGCCTGCTCCACACAGCGCTCTTGCGGAGTGGCACCAGTTAGATGCTTTAATCCATGAAACAATAGAGGGTGATGAGAAATAATCAAATCACACCCCATAGCAATAGCCTCATTGACGACAGACTCTGTAACATCTACCGTCAACAATGCTGCATGTATATCTGCATTGCGGTCGCCCACCTGCAGTCCCGAATTATCCCAAGTTGCTTGGTAACTCAAGGGAGCTACAGATTCTATGATATTGATAATATCCTGAAGGATCAACCTTTTTTAGCGCCCACTCCAGTACGAGCCGAAGAAGCCGCAGCTTTTTGCGTCTTCACTTGTGCTTTAGGAGCAGGTTTCTTAGTTTCTTGCTTCTTCTCCTCAATGGCAACTTCTTCGCCCTCCTCTTCGATGCTGAAGTCGGTAATTCCTGCATTGATTAAGATATTGTACCATTGAATAAGTTTGCGAATATCGCTTGGATAAACGCGGTCACGATCAAAGTCTGGTAATACTTCGCCAAAGAAATCGCGCAATTGGTCATTGTCTGCTTTTTTAGGATCAATAGCAGCAACCTTCAAGCCCTCTTTCTCACCCAACTTAGTCAGCACCTCGCTGAGAGAAACATCCTCACCCATGGTGTACATTGATATCTCACCCAATGAAACGATTTTATCACGTGCGTAAGTAGGCACACGCTTGCCATCAAGCAATGACTCAACGATGAGCATGTTATTACCACGACTAACTAACTTGTAAAGACCTGGCTTACCAGTGATTGACAAAATATCTCTTAACATAATCTTGTATTTTTCTTATTATCTTACTGTAGGTAAAATACCGAGAAGTATTAAATCGGCTGCAAAATTACAACTTTTTTTGTATATATGCAAATTTTTGTGTACCTTTGCGCGAAATTTATGCGTCTCAAGAGTAATATCCATATTAAAAATCGTCGCGCTACCTTTGATTATGAGGTGTTGGATCGCTATGTAGCTGGTATTCAGTTGTTCGGCACAGAGATTAAATCTATCCGCGAAAGTAAAGCTTCATTGGTAGATACTTATTGCCAATTTGTAGATAATGAATTGTGGGTAAAACAAATGCACATTGCAGAATATCGCTTTGGAAGTTATGCTAACCATGAAGCAAAACGCGATCGCAAATTACTAATGACAAAAAAAGAACTCCGCAAACTGCAACGCCAAGTACAAGATACAGGTAAGACCATCATACCTCTATGTCTATTTATCAACGATAAAGGTTTTGCAAAATTGGAGATTGCACTTTGTCAAGGTAAACACACATATGATAAACGTCAGTCGCTGCGTGCGGCAGATGACAAACGCGAATTGCAACGTGCAATGCGTGATGCACAAAGATAGCGACAGTTAACACCACAATGATATTCGGTGGTGATTTATCAATTGGTTTCTTTCAAAAAGAGCAAGTAATCTGCTACTGAAAATGGGTTGCTGAGCAACTCATTATTGGCTTCTGTGATACAAATCATTTGCACACCTAACGCTTGGAGTTTAGTTTTGAGATCGGTATTTTTATCTATCAAACTCTTGTACCATTCTGCTTCATCCAAGGATATAAAACCTGTGATTTGCAAGGCACTTTGCTCTTGCGTAAACATAGGGCATTGTTTAAGGTCGAAGTCCTTGATCATGAACTGCGTGAAATTGAATAGTGCCACCTCGTAGAGCAAATCGTTGAGCAATTTCTCATCTTGAGGAATAATCATCAGTACCATTGCTGGCATAGATCTTTCTGGATTAAACTGTAGGGTCGTATCCAATTGCTGTTCGGACTCATCAAGTGTAGTGCGACGCGATTGCAAAGAAGATGTAGAAGCATCTTGCTGACTTTCTGCTCCCTGCCCCATCAAAGCCAACATATCTTTACCCATCGCAGATAACTCGCTATCAGGATAGCGTGTTACCATGTCACGAAGCGAAGTCATAAATGCCTCTTGTCCATCGGTCTTAGCCACTGCTATGGCATTAAGGAAGAGGAAACGTGGCATCAATGGCGTAAGTGGGTAATGCTCTTCGGCATATGTAGTATTGGCCTTGACAGTAGCGAACTGGCTGGTGGTGTATGCACGATACGTTTGTTCATAGAGTGAATCTTGCTCCACCGCCATACGACGTAAACGGTCGAAATAATCAGGCTGACTTACGATGTACGCCTCGTTGGAATCGGGGAAACGTGCAAGAATCTCTGCCTTGTAATGCATAGCATCCGCAGTACGATTTTCCTTCAAGGCTGTAAGGTATTGCATGTAGAAAAGATCCAACAAACGGGGCTCACTTGGGAAACGACGCAAGAAATCTTGAAAAGTCTCATCACTCAACTGACGATCACCAACCTCATCGCGATAGATGTAAACCATATTATACAACGCATCAGCAATGAGTTGGTTAGATTGCTGAATATCCGCTTCCGTGCGTGGGATTTGTTGGAGATAGTACTCGGGCTTGTGATTGTCGGTTTCCACTGGTACATTGGCTGCTAAAGCAGTAGAATCTGAAGCTATACTATCACTATCCAATTCTTCATCCCATTCAGAAGTATCGTCAAAAATGGACGAACTAGTGGCCTTACTCATACGGCGCCAATTGTCTTCTAAGGTTCGATTACCCCATTGGGTACGGAAGGTCTGTTTGCCAGAGCGAAGAAGTTGGGGATTGTAGAAATACCATTGTCCTGCACCTGCCCCACCAAGCATATTGGCCGTATTGACACTGCGTGTACCAGAGTTGTTCTCTGCCTCGCGCTCGGCTTGTGCCAAACGCTCCTTCTCCTCTTCTTCAGCACGAATAAGTCGGGCTATAATAGAATCTACTACTACGCGTTGTTCCGCTTCGGATAAAGTGGCAAGATGCTGCAATGAATCCTGCAATTGCACCACAGTATATTCTACCACAAGCGCATCAAGCGTCTCCGATAGGCGTTGGATACGCGTATAATCTTCGCTTTCAGCAGAAATGATTTGCAATGCCTCTTTGTAGTAGGGACTTGCAAGAACATAATTGCGTTGCTGATAATAGATATCTGCAGCCGTAATCAATATATGTGCTTTGCTTAAACCATTTTCGGTACTTTTTTCGATGCCAAGTTCGTAGTATTTGAGGGCATTTGCAGTATCTTGTCTCAAAAGAAAAACATCACCAATGGCACCATAGAGTTGATCCAGCTTCTCTTTGTTTTTATCTTGCTTAGCCATCTTTTCCAACGCTTTAACCGCAGCCTTGGGGTTGTCTTCCATTTGCGCTTGGCGAATACGTGCATTGAAGTCCATCTCATTAGATGGCTGCATCTTTAGCACTTTTTCGTAGGCCGATTGGGCATTCTTTTTATCATTTTGCATTTGGTACAACTGCCCTAACACAAATTGAAAACGAGGACGATTCTCTTTACGCTTCTCATTAGGCAGAGCTATCTTGATGAAAGGAATAGCCTCTTTATATTGTTTGGTTTTAAGTAAAATATCTGCACTTGCAGCAGCATAGAGAGGGGCGTTTTTACGACTGAGGTTTTCTATTTGCACTTTTTCCAGCATATCTTCCGCTTCGTATAGCCATCCCATTTCGGCATATGCTCGTGCAATCCACAATTGGCAACATGCCACCATATCCACATCGTGGCTATAATGGCGAATGATATAGTTGAACGTACTGACACTACCAATGAAATCACCCTTATGGAACTCAGCTTTCGCTAATAATATCCACGCATTGCCCATTTGGTTGTTGAATTCCTCTTGCTCCAACCAAGCTGCATATTTAGGGTCTTTACGTTTTTTATCATGATCAACCTTTGGACGCGCTTTGATACTATGTAATTTGATGCACTTACGGCACTTTTCAATAGTCCGATCCATATGTGATGTAGCACTAGTAGCTGCCTCATGGTTTGAAACGGGATATAAATTTAGTATCGTAGAATAATCATCCTCATTAGCTTCGCGAGTTGCTTCTTCTCCTTCATTAAAAGCCAATTGACCATTAAAGTAGATATTGTATTTAGTTTTCATTTGGTGGAAAGTACGAGTTCCCCACGTGTTTTCCTGCGTAGAACAAGACCACATACTGCCAACAATAAGCAGCAAAAGAATATATATATATTTGTTCATAATCATACTTTATTTCAATCCTTTAATATGACTGGGAGCGGGTACAAACTCCTTGAGGTAGAAGGGCTCATAATATGCCATTTGCTTCACGTCTAATGTAGCTGCTTTCTCTGCCAATAATCCCATAAAAGATGCTTGAGGTACTATATTAGGAATAAACTTTGCATTGGGCGATGTGATAATCGATTGGCATTTATCTGCACCATTACCAAAATAGTAGATTTTATTTGCTTTCAATTCTTCAGTAAATGATTGTTCATCAATTACTTGTGCCGTAACCTTTGCAAGGGGATTCAATGTGCTGGTGTCGTACAGCGCAGTGTAAACCTCCATACGACGAGCATCTATCATTGGACAATACATCGTGTTTGTATCACCTATCAAATATTGATTATCAACAGAATTACATAAAATCTGCAGTGTATCAACTGGTATCAATGGGATGTTTATACCATAGCAGAGACCTTTAGCAATACTCGTACCAATGCGTAAGCCCGTATAACTGCCTGGTCCCTGCGACAGAGCCACTGCATCAAGATGCCATTGATTAGTTCTTGCTTCCGCTAACAATTGCTCTACAAATACAGGCAACTCACTCGCATGATTTGCTCCTGCTAAGTTCTCCTTGCTTGCTACTGCTACACCATCTATGCAGATAGCTGCCGAGCAACATGAAGTAGATGTTTCAATACACAATATATTCATCGCATTTAATCACTAAACTCTAAACACTAAACTTCCTCATATCCCGATTGAGTACAATCGCCGCAATAATCGCCGCCAAGGCATCGCAGATAGGCAGACTCCACCACACACCCCAAATAGGCGAAACCTCTACAGTTTGAAACAACAACGGTAAGAGCAATATGCTGGGAATTAGCAAGAGTACCTGTCGTGTCAAACTGAGGAAAATCGCTTTTCCAGACATACCTATAGAGGTATAGAAGTTGCCCACCACCATTGGGAATCCTACCATCACCATGGTACACAGCATCACTCGGGCTGGCGCAATAGACTGTGCCACCAACACCTCATCATGCGTGAACAAGCGAATGAATCCTTCGGGCCAAATCAAACCGAACAACCACAACATGCCCATCACGCAAGTGGCACACATGGCTGTCAGTTTCAGCGCACGAATCATACGGTCGTAGAGTTTTGCACCATAGTTGTAGCCCACAATCGGTTGCATACCCTGGTTGAGTCCCATCACAATCATCGAGAAGAAGAACATAAAGCGATTGGTTATGCCAAACGTAGCAATCGCCATATCGCCACCATAACGCTTCAGTTGGTTGTTGAGCACAATCACCACAAAACATGCCGCCAAGTGCATCAGGAAAGGCGCGGTACCAATCCCCAACGCACGCATGGTGATGTCGCGTTTCAATCGCCATATGCCACGGTGGAAATAAATCACTTCCTTAGGATTGAGGAAGACAACCATTTGTCCTACTACTGCTATCGCTTGCGAGAGTACAGTAGCCAGGGCTGCTCCTCGTACACCCATATCCAAAGCAAAAATGAAAATAGGGTCAAGAATGATATTTGCTACCACTGCTACAATCGTAGAGAACATAGCCACTTTGGGGTGTCCTATTGACCGCAGCATGCTGTTGAGTCCGTAATAGATATGCGTCAATATATTTGCCCAGAGGATTATTTCCATATAATCGCGTGCGTAGGAGATGGTCACATCGCTCGCACCGAAAGCATATAGAATTGGGTCGAGCCAATACAATCCCACCACCATCACCAATGCACCCAATAGCACATTCAGCAGTATCACATTCGCCAGTACATCATTGGCAGAGCGGTAGTCTTTTTCACCCAACTTGATGGCTACTAGCGAACTGGCGCCCACGCCTACCAAACTGCCGAAAGCAGCGCAGATATCCATAAAGGGTTTGGCCACCGTCAAGCCCGACAACGCCATCGCTCCCACGCCATGCCCGATGAAGATAGAGTCCACCATGTTGTATAGCGAAGTCGCCGTCATCGCTATGATGCCGGGCAACGCATACTTCATGAGCAAACTGCGTACGGGCTGAGTGCCTAACTCTGTTATCTTAGGTGCTGACATATATCTTCAAACATTTGTGCCGCAGGGTGTCCATCTTGCAATGCGATAGGCATACCCTCATCACCGCCTTCACGGATTGACTGTACTAGCGGAATCTGTCCTAGCAGCGGGATATTCAGTTCTTCTGCTAATTGCTTGCCGCCATCTTTGCCAAAGATGTAATAGCGATTATTCGGCAATTCCGCAGGCGTAAACCATGCCATATTCTCTATTAACCCCAACACGGGCACATTGATTTTCTCATTCATAAACATATCCACGCCCTTGCGTGCATCCACCAATGCCACAGGTTGTGGTGTGGTCACTACGATAGCACCTGTCAAATGCAGATGCTGTACCATGGTCAAGTGGATATCGCTCGTTCCTGGTGGCAAATCAATGAGGAAGTAATCCAATTCGCCCCAATTGGCATCTTGAATCAGTTGTTTGATAGCATTGCTCGCCATTCCACCACGCCATACCACTGCTTGCTGCGGATCAACAAAGAAACCTATCGACAACATCTTCACACCGTACTGCTCAATCGGCTCTATCAGATTACGACCGTTGACTGGCGTCGAAACAGGGCGACAACCCTCAGTATGGAACATCTTAGGCACTGATGGCCCGTGAATATCTGCATCTAGCAAACCCACTCTATAGCCCATCTTCGCCAACGCAATTGCTAAGTTGGCAGCCACTGTAGATTTGCCTACTCCACCCTTGCCCGAGTGGATTGCAATCACTTGTGCAGCACGCAAATTCTCTACCGAGTCTGACTTGGGTGCCATATTCTGCTTCACAAACTTCGTATGGATATGCACCGCCGCATTCTCATCCACATACGTGTGAATAGCCGCCTCTGCTGCCTTCACTACCGACTTGCGAAATGGATCATTGTCTTTCTCAAAAATCAACGAGAACGATACCTCCATGCCCGAAATGCGGATATCATCTTCCAGCATTCCGCCCTCTATCAAGTTCTTACCCGTGCCAGGGTAACGAACATGCTGCAATGCATCAATTATTTGTTGGGGATACATAATTTCTTCCGTATGAACGATAACTATCTTTTTCTATTTCTATTTCTGGCTCCGTGAGCGACGGATTAGCAGGTAATTGCCAACGCAAATACTTGATTGTCAATCCGCGATCCAACCACTGATGCTCATAGTGCGTCTGCAACGCTTTCGCCTCCTCAACACCCGATTCCCGATTCCCGACTTCCGATTCCTGACTATCGTCATATAAATCTGCCGTGTCCACCAGTAGCGGATATTTATTCTCCTTCACCATTGCTTGCGTATAGGTATAGAGGAACGGACTGTCTGTCTTCAAGTGGATTAAACCATTCTCTTGCAGCAACTCCGCATAACGTTGCATAAAATAGGTCGAAGTCAGTCGTTTAGTTGCTTTCTTCATTTGCGGGTCAGGGAAAGTAATCCAAATCTCAGCCACCTCGTTAGGCGCAAAGAAATGGGTCAGCATCTCTATGTTCGTGCGCAGAAATGCCACATTCTTCATCCCCGCCAATTCCGCTTGCTTGGCGCCTGCCCACATGCGAGCACCTTTAATATCAATTCCGATATAATTCTTATCGGGATAACGAGCAGCCAAACCTACGGTGTATTCTCCACGTCCACAACCGAGTTCCAATACAATCGGATTGTCATTACCAAAATACTCCTCGTGCCATTTGCCACGCATCGCAACCACAGGATTTCCCTCCAATGTCTCACGTGCTCCACATTGAAACACATTGTGGAAGGTCTCCATCTCCGCAAATTTCTTCAGTTTATTTTTTCCCATTTAATTCTCAATTCTTAACACACTAACTCCTACATCCGTTATTCCTCTCAATATATCCTCGCGCATACCTTGTTGTATAGTCACTTCATATTCACCTTCGGATAGCGTTATATGCTCTAAATACAGCAGAGGTAACTCGTATATTTTCATTCCTGAGCCATACCACTCTCCCCGTTCATTTGCCATGAAACTCTCAATAGTATCGCAACGTAACACCATAGAATCCTTCTTCACATTCACAAATAGCCATAGATTTTGATAAGGATATCTATCTGTGTGGCGCACTGTAACTTGCATCTGATAATCTCCCATTGTATCTGTGATATTCGGAGAGAATACCATCACCGAATCTGCAGACCATCCTTGAGCAGGGAGCGATTGAAATTCGGAGAAAACAACCCCTTGCTGACAAGCTATCAACAGCCCACTAATCAGCGTGAGAAGAATTACCTTTTTCATGATTTCTGCGATTATTGTTGCGATGATCATTGTTTCTTCCTCCACGATGACCACCATTGTTTTTATTCTTTTTCTTATCAAAACGCGTTAAATCATCTTGTCCAACCACATTCTGATAATCTGTTTCCATAATCACTACTGCCGACTGCTTGCCCCCTAAATTCAATGGCTTTTCCCCTCTGCGATTCATTTCTATTATCTCATGCGCTTTGGCAGGAGTAATTGTTTCTAGATTAGCAGGACGATGCGAATCGGTGGAATATGTCACTTCGCCTTTTAGGGGGTCAGAAGAGAAGAAGTAATAGGTCGCATCTTTTGTTTCCAACGGAATATTGCGTGAAGGTAATTTCTTTATCGCCTCTTCATATACTGGCACTTCGTAGTTTAAGCAACACTTCAATTTCGCGCACTGACCTGCCAATTTCTGCGGATTCAACGAGATGTTTTGTATGCGTGCGGCATTGGTTCCTACAGAGGAGAATTGCGTCATCCACGTGGAGCAGCAAAGTTCTCTACCACAAGGTCCTGTACCTCCAATACGACCTGCCTCTTGACGTGCACCAATCTGCTTCATTTCAATACGAATACGGAAGGTTTCAGCATACACCTTAATCAACTGGCGGAAATCCACACGGCCATCAGCTATATAATAAAATATCGCTTTCGAACCATCGCCTTGGTATTCCACATCACCTATTTTCATTTCCAACCCAAGCGACTTAGCCAACTGACGCGACTTAATCATTGTCTCTTGTTCTTTCGCGTGGGCTTCTTCGGCACGAGTCAAATCCTCTGTGGTAGCCAATCGCAGTACGCTACGGATTTCATAACGCTCCGTGTTGATTCGGTTCTTTTTCATTTGTAGTGGCACTAACTTGCCAATCAGTGTCACTTCGCCCAAATCTGTACCTGGGTTTGCCTCCACTACAACTGACACGCCTTTCTCCAAAGGTAATTTGTTCGAATTATGATAGTATGCTTTGCGAGTATTTTTAAATTGTACCTCTACCAGATCCTCTTCATCTCCTGTGTGAGGCACATCGCTTAGCCAATCCACCACAGGCAACATATGTCTAGGGTTATGATTGACCGCTTTCTTTGTGATTCTGCACGAACCATTCTCTATAATAAAATCTTCTTTCATATATTCATTAATCAGTAAACTATTTCACTAAAACAATCATCTGCAAGCAAAGATCGAAAAATATAATCTTCGCATTGCCATTTTGCCCTATTTGTTGTTCCGCCTTTCCAAATTCTTCCATCATCTTTTCTACATTTCCTTCGTGGATAAAAGGTGCAAACCGAGTAGAGAATCCTTTCTCTTTTTCAGTCTGATAATTCATCTCGCTACAACCGAAATTGTATATATAATTCTCTCGAAGTTGCCGTTGAGCATATTGCAAAAATGCTTTTTGTTTTTCTCTTCCCACTTTGCTATCTGCCATTTCCATGCTCCATTGGCGTAGTTTCAATAGGGCACTATAATCTTTTTTCTGTCCCACCAACCACGCGTTGCGCATCAATGCCACAAAGTCATCAAAATAAGTTTGATTATCTTCATTTTCGCTCATCACACGTAGTGCCGACAAATAACTACCATTCGCCATATGTGCTATATTCATCGACTCCTCTTCTCCCAACCATGAGTATTCCCCACGCAATGCAACCGCTATGGTATCTTTTGACAAACGAGGAACACGCACCTCTTGCACACGCGACAGTACCGTACTCAGTAGTTGCTCTGGATGTTCACTCACCAGCAAAAACAACGTTTTAGTTGGTGGCTCTTCCAATAGTTTCAATAGCTTGTTCGCGCAGGTGGTATTCATTTTCTCTGGCTGCCATATTATCATCACCTTGTAGCCATCACCAAAACTCTTGAGCGACAACTTACGCAGAATTTCACTACTCTCTTTCTCGTATATCATTCCCTGCTTCGTTTCCACACCCATTCTACGATACCAATCATCTAAATCAAAATAATGCTCCTCTAATATCAAGCTCCTAAACTTATCCACAAAATCATCACACACGTCGCCGTCTTCACCTTTTACTATCGGAAATGCAAAATGCAAATCAGGATGTTGCAATTTCTGATATTGCAAGCAACTTGGGCACACACCACATGAATCACTCTCGCTTTTATTTGGACAAGCCAAGTATTGTGCATACGCAAGTGCCAAAGACAATTTCCCTACACCTGATATGCCCGTAAACAATTGTGCATGAGCAATACGTCTATCACGTACTGCTTGACACAACTGTCGTTTTACTTCTTCTTGCCCTACAATTTCACAAAATCGCATAGTTATACAAATTAGCCTACAAAGGTACAACTTTTTTTTAATATATGCAATTCCTAAGAAAGAAATTCTTTTTCTTTAACTTAACAACATATCAATATCTTATGTACTCTTATTTAGATATTAAAAAATACAAATTAGTAAGATTCGACATTTATAGTTAAAACAATCATTAAGAAATAAAAAATCGCACTCTTTGGAAGAATGCGATTTTTGGGTAGCAGTCGGACGTGTCGGAAAGCTCAGGCACGTCGGACAAGCCGTATTTACTCAGCAGCCTCAGCAACTGGAGCTTCTGCTGCAGGAGCTTCTGCAGGAGCCTCAGCCTTAGGAGCAGCCTTCTTACCAGCACGACGTGTGGTCTTCTTAGCCGCAGCCTTAGGAGTCTTGAGCATGTTCTCGTTGTAGTCAACGAGCTCGATGATACACATCTCAGCAGCATCACCAAGACGGAAACCAGTACGGAGGATACGTGTGTAGCCACCTGGACGGTTAGCGATCTTCTCTGCTACGTTTTGGAAGAGCTCGGTAACAACCTCTTTTTGTTTGAGTTTAGCGAAGACGAGACGGCGGTTAGCTGTGGTGTCCTCTTTTGCATGGGTAAGGAGTGGCTCTACATACATGCGGAGCGCTTTTGCCTTAGCCAAAGTGGTCTTAATACGCTTGTGCATGATGAGTGAGCAAGCCATATTAGAAAGCATTGCATGACGGTGCGCAGCTTTACGACCAAGATGATTGAATTTCTTATTATGTCTCATTTTTGTTTTACTTTTTTAATTAATCATTAAGTTTGTATCTGCTAATATCCATGCCAAACGCAAGACCGTTCTTCTCGAGGAGTTCGTCGAGTTCGGTGAGTGATTTCTTACCGAAGTTGCGGAACTTGAGGAGGTCAGAACGATGATACTTCACCAATTGACCGAGAGTGTCCACCTCAGCAGCTTTCAAGCAGTTGAGTGCGCGGACAGAGAGGTCCATATCAATGAGGCGTTGGTTGAGCAATTGACGCATCTTGAGGTGCTCCTCGTTGAGCGCATTGTCCACTGGTTTGCTGTGATCCTCAATCACGATACGTTCTTCAGAGAAGAGCATGAAGTGATAGATAAGGAGCTTAGCAGCCTCAGTGAGTGCGTTTTGAGGAGTGATAGAGCCGTCGGTAGTGATTTCGAGAGTAAGTTTCTCGTAGTCAGTACGTTGCTCTACACGGTAAGGGTCAATGCTGTATTTCACATTGCGAATTGGAGTATAGATGCTATCAATAGCCAAAACACCAATAGCATCGTTAGCTTCATGATTTTCGTCAGCAGACACGTAACCACGTCCTTTATTGATTTTAATTTCAATCTCAAAATCAGCCGTTTCGTCCATCTCTGCGAGGAGTAGCTCAGGGTTGAGCACATCGAACGATTGGAGGTAGCTATTGAGCTCGCCAGCAAGGAGAAGGTCGTTGCCCTTCACGTGCATGCGGATGGTCTCTTCGGTAGCATCCAATCCTTCTTTGCGGATGAAACGCACTTGCTTGAGGTTAAGGATAAGATTGGTCACGTCGGTGATAACACCAGGGATAGTAGCAAATTCATGATCAATACCATTGATCTTAATAGAGCAGATAGCAAAGCCCTCGAGCGAACCGATAAGCACGCGACGAATAGCGTTACCAACTGTGATACCGTAACCCGGCTCGAGCGGACGGAACTCAAAAATTCCGTGTGTGTTGCTCGCATCCAACATGATCACCTTTTCAGGTTTAATAAAATCTAATATTGCCATGAATTTAATTTTTATTTAGAGTACAACTCGACGATTAATTGCTCCTTGATGTTCTCAGGGATATCCTCACGTTGTGGGATATTGAGGTATTTACCCGCTTTCTCAGCTTCGTTCCACTCGAGCCAGCTGTATTTGCTGTGGTTGAAACCATCCAAAGAAGCAGCAATTACCTCAAGCGATTTAGCTTTCTCACGAACAGCTACGACTTGACCTGGTTTTACTTCGTATGAAGGGATGTTTACCACTTTGCCATCTACAGTGATGTGGCGGTGGCTAACGAGCTGACGCGCAGCAGCACGTGTAGGAGCGATACCAAGACGGTAAACGATGTTATCCAAACGAGACTCCAAGAGTTGGAGAAGGATCTCACCAGTAATACCTTTGATACGTGATGCCTTAGCAAAAAGGAGACGGAATTGACGCTCAAGTACACCATAGGTGTATTTAGCTTTTTGCTTTTCAGCGAGCTGAGTACCATACTCAGACATTTTTTTGCGACGGTTTACACCGTGTTGTCCTGGAGCGTAGTTACGTTTGTCAAGCACTTTGTCTGGGCCGAAGATAGCCTCTCCGAAACGACGTGCGATACGTGATTTTGGTCCAATATATCTTGCCATTTTCTTACGTTTTTAATAGTTAAACAATTATACACGACGACGTTTAGGAGGACGGCAACCATTGTGAGGCATAGGAGTAACGTCAACGATTTCGGTTACTGCGATACCAGCGTTAGCACACGCACGGATAGCGCTCTCACGGCCTTGTCCAGGACCTTTAACATACGCTTTTACTTTGCGCAAACCGAGGTCGAAAGCGACCTTTGCGCAATCCTCAGCAGCAGTCTGAGCTGCATATGGAGTATTCTTTTTAGAGCCACGGAAGCCCATTTTACCAGCAGATGACCAAGAGATAACTTGACCTTCGCCGTTAGCGATTGTAACAATCACATTGTTGAAAGAAGACATTACGTGAAGTTGACCAACACCGTCAATCTTTACAACGCGCTTCTTAGCTGCAACAGTTTTCTTTGCCATAATTGATAGATATTACAGGGTTGATTACTTAGTCGCTTTCTTCTTGTTAGCAACAGTTTTCTTTTTACCTTTACGCGTACGAGCGTTGTTTTTGGTAGATTGACCACGCAATGGAAGACCAATACGGTGACGCACACCACGGTAGCAACCGATATCCATCAATCGCTTGATGTTAAGTTGTGTTTCTGAACGGAGATCACCTTCTACTTTGTACTTAGCACCGATAATCTCACGAATTTTAGCTGCTTGGTCATCCGTCCAATCTTGTACCTTGATGCTTGGGTCAACGCCTGCCTCTGCCAAGATCTTCTTTGCGCTTGAACGACCTATTCCGTAGATGTAAGTCAAACCGACTTCGCCACACTTGTTTTGTGGTAAATCTACACCGACAATTCTTATAGCCATAATTAATTACTTAAGGATATTGTTTTTAAATGTTTACCTCTATGAAATGCTTATCCTTGACGCATTTTCATTTTTGGTTCTTTTTTGTTAATTACATACAAGCGACCTTTGCGGCGTACGATTTTGCAATCCGCATTGCGCTTTTTTACAGATGCTCTAACTTTCATTTTAATAGAGTTTTAGAGTTTTGTTATTTATAACGGAACGAAATACGTCCTTTAGTGAGGTCATATGGACTCATCTCCACTTTCACACGGTCACCAGGAAGAATCTTGATGTAATGCTGACGCATCTTACCAGAGATGTGAGCGATGATGACATGACCACTTTCTAATTGTACACGGAACATCGCGTTGGACAACGCCTCGGTTACGGTTCCATCTACTTCAATTGCATCTTGTTTTGCCATAATACTTTGGTTGATATTAAATAAAACGATCTCCTAATACTTGTTGAATATAGTCGAATGTGGACAATATGTCTGCCTTGCCGTTGCGCACGCATACGCTATGTTCGTAATGAGCCGCAGGTTTGCGGTCGGCAGTACGCGCTGTCCATCCATCACTTTCGATGATGACATTGCGTCGTCCAAGACAAATCATTGGTTCGATGGCCAGTGTCATACCCGATTTGAGTACAATACCATTGCCACGACGTCCATAGTTGCATACCTCAGGTTCCTCGTGCATATCACGCCCGATGCCATGTCCAACAAATTCGCGAACCACAGAATAACCTGCTTTCTCGCAATGATTTTGTATGGCAGCACCAATATCGCCAAGACGGCGTCCTGTGACTGCTTGTTCGATGCCGAGATAAAGCGCCTGTTTGGTTGTGCGCATCAATTGCAACACCTCAGGAGCCACTTCGCCCACAGGGAAAGTATATGCTGAGTCAGCACAAAAGCCATTGAGTTGAACCACTGTGTCCACCGACACGATATCGCCATCCTTGAGCACCACCTTATCGGAAGGGATGCCGTGAACAACTTGCTCGTTGACCGATGTGCACAAGGTGGCAGGATAGCCCTCATATCCGAGGCAAGAAGGAACACCTCCGTTGTCGCAGATAAACTCATAAGCCACTTTGTCCAGTTCCGCAGTAGTAACCCCTGGTCGGATGACTTTGGCCACTTCAGCCAAAGTCCTTCCGAGCAGGTCATTACTGCGACGCATCAGCTCGACTTCTTCATCAGTCTTTAGGTATATCATTCTTCTTAATAAGCCATAGCGGAGCGACCCTTGATGCGCATACCTGACTCATAGAAGCCATCATAGTGACGCTCAAGGAGTTTGCTCTCGATTTGTTGTAGCGTATCCAAGACAACACCTACCATGATGAGCAATGATGTACCACCGAAGAATTGCGCGAATCCCATGCTCACACCAGCAAGGCGAGCAAAAGCAGGCAAAATAGCGATGATAGCCAAGAGGCAAGAGCCAGGCAATGTCAAGCGTGTCATGATAGAGTCGATATACTCAGCAGTCTTCTTACCTGGTTTAACGCCAGGGATGAAGCCGTTGTTGAGCTTAAGGTTTTCAGCCATTTGTACAGGGTTGATGATAATCGCGGTGTAGAAATAGGTGAAAACGATGATCAAGATTGCAAATACAGCGTTGTACCAGAAGCCATCGTTATCCATGAAAGCACGAGTGAAAGCGCTAGCGCTCTCTGAAGCAGAGAATCCAGCAAGTGCGATAGGGATAAACATGATAGCTTGTGCGAAGATGATAGGCATCACGTTAGCAGCATTCACCTTGAGAGGAATGTACTGACGTACGCCACCATATTGCTTGTTACCCACCATGCGTTTAGCATATTGTACAGGGATACGGCGTGTACCTTGTACGAGGAGGATCGCAAATGCAAACACGAACAAGAGGAGAATGATCTCAAGGATGAAGACCATCAAACCACCACCTTCGTTCAAGCGTGAAGAGAACTCTTGGATGATAGCGGCAGGGAAACGAGCAATAATACCGATAAGAATGATAAAGGAAATGCCATTACCAATACCACGGTCTGTAATACGCTCACCCAACCACATCACGAACATAGAGCCCGCGCAGAGGAGGATAGTAGAAGAGATGGTGAACCAGTTGAAACCTACAGAGATGGCTTGACCAGCTTGTGCCATTTGCACAGAGAGGTTAACCAAGTAGCTAGGACCTTGGAAAAGGAGGATAGCCACTGTGAGGTAACGAGTGATTTGGTTCATCTTTTGGCGACCAGACTCACCCTCTTTTTGCATCTTTTGGAAGTAAGGCACTGCGATAGTGAGCAGTTGGATTACGATAGATGCAGAGATGTAAGGCATGATACCCAATGCAAAAATAGAAGCATTGGAGAAGGCGCCACCTGAGAACATATCCAAGAGTGCCATCAGACCTCCCGCTGTTTGCGCTTGCAAAGCGGTGAGGGCTGTTGGGTCGATACCAGGAAGTACTACGAAAGAACCGAAACGATAGATGAGCACAAACAAAAGTGTTACTCCCAATCGGCTACGGAGATCTTCGATCTTCCAGATATTTTGGATTGTTTGAATAAACTTACGCATACTAATTAGATTTTGTTGATAGTACCACCAGCAGCTGTGATAGCAGCTTCAGCAGATTTACTGAAAGCGTTAGCTTCTACTGTCAATTTTGCAGTAAGGGTACCGTTTCCAAGAATCTTCACCAATTGAGTTTTGTTGATGAAGCCAGCCTCGTGGAGTTCGATCAAGCCGATCTTCTCGAGGTTTTTAGCTTCAGCAAGTGCTTGAAGAGTAGAAAGATTGATAGCTTTGTACTCAACGCGGTTGATGTTTTGGAAACCAAACTTAGGCAAGCGGCGTTGCATAGGCATCTGACCACCCTCGAAACCAATTTTCTTAGAGTAACCAGAGCGTGACTTAGCACCCTTGTGACCACGAGTAGAGGTACCACCGAGTCCTGAACCAGGACCACGACCGATACGCTTAGCGGTCTTTACTGAACCAGCAGCTGGCGTTAAATTATTTAATTCCATAATGCTACGATTTTTACAATTAATCAATTACTTTTACCAAGTGTTTTACTTTGTTAACCATACCGAGGATAGCAGGAGTTGCCTCATGCTCAACTACGGCATTCATCTTGCGAAGACCAAGCGCCAACATAGTATCTTTTTGCACTTGTGGGCAGCCGATTGTGCTGCGTACTTTTTGAACTTTGATTGTTGCCATGATTTTCACAAATTATTAACCGTTAAACACTGTTGATAAGCTCACGCCACGGTTTTGAGCTACAGTACGAGCATCGCGCATTTCGCCGAGAGCCGCGATAGTAGCCTTAACGAGGTTGTGAGGGTTAGAAGAACCTTTAGATTTAGCTAAGATGTCAGTTACACCAGCAGACTCCAATACGGCACGCATAGCACCACCGGCTTTTACTCCGGTACCGTGAGAAGCAGGTTGGAGATAAACGCGAGCGCCACCGAACTTAGCATATTGCTCGTGAGGTACAGTACCTTTGAGTACTGGTACTTGGATAAGATTCTTCTTTGCAGATTCTGTAGCCTTAGAGATAGCTGCGGTAACTTCGCCAGCTTTACCAAGACCCCAACCTACGATACCAGCCTCATTTCCTACAACAACGATGGCTGCAAATGTGAAAGTACGTCCACCTTTCGTAACTTTGGTTACGCGGTTGACAGCAACTAGGCGCTCCTTGAGCTCCAAGTCTTGTGTTGATTTTACTCGATTCATAACAGTCTCTTTGTTTTAGAATTTGAGACCTGCCTCGCGGGCAGCGTCTGCCAATGATTTAACTCGACCGTGATAGAGGTAGCCATTGCGATCAAATACTACAGCCTCCACGCCAGCAGCTTTAGCAGCTTCAGCGATGAGGCGGCCTACTTGAGCAGCCTTCTCTGTTTTGGTCATTTTATCTTTAATAGCGAGCGAAGATGCAGCTGCAAGTGTTTTACCTTGCAAATCGTCGATAACTTGCGCGTAGATTTGGCTGTTGCTACGGAATACTGTCAGACGAGGACGCTCAGCTGTACCCGAAACACGTGTACGGATAGATGCTTTAATTTTAAGTCTTCTTGCAATTTTCTGATTCATAACTTATTCCTTTCTAATTATTTACCAGCCGATTTACCAGCTTTACGACGAACAACTTCACCTTGGAACTTAATACCTTTACCCTTATATGGCTCTGGTTTGCGGAAAGAACGGATCTTAGCGCATACTTGGCCGATAAGTTGCTTGTCAGCAGACTCAAGGATAACGAGAGGGTTTTGGTTACGCTCTGACTTGGTCTCTACCTTAACCTCCTTAGGGAGTTGGAGATAGATTGGGTGGGTATAACCGAGTGCAAAGTTGAGCGTATTTGGCATAGCTGCAGCCATCTCAACACGGTAACCTACACCGACGAGTTCGAGCACTTTCTTATAACCCTCGCTCACACCTACAACCATATTGTTGATGAGCGCGCGATAAAGACCGTGCATAGCGCGGTTTTGCTTCTCATCGTTTGGACGAGTTACGGTGAGTACACCATCCTCTACGGTTACGGTGATGTTAGGGTTAACTTGTTGTTGAAGTTCACCTTTAGGACCCTTAACGGTCACGAGGTTCTCAGGGCTAACTGTTACAGTTACACCTGCAGGAATAGCGATAGGCAATTTACCAATTCTTGACATAGCAGTTCCTCCTTAATTAATAGATGTAACAAATAACCTCACCACCGAGCTTCATACCAAGAGCCTCTTTGTTGGTCATCACACCCTTAGAAGTAGAAAGGATAGCGATACCGAGACCATTGAGCACGCGTGGCATCTCGCGATAGCCAACGTACTGACGAAGACCTGGGGTTGATACACGTTTCAAACTCTTGATGGCGTTAACTTTGTTAACTGGATCATACTTCAAGGCAATCTTGATAGTGCCTTGAGGGCCATCCTCCACGAACTTGTAAGAAAGGATATAGCCCTTCTCGAACAAGATGCGTGTGATCTCTTTCTTCAGATTCGAAGCAGGCACCTCAACTACGCGGTGACCAGCTTTGATTGCATTTCTGAGTCGAGTCAGATAATCTGCGATTGGATCTGTCATAATGTTTTGTTAAATTAATCCCGCCTTTCGGGACAATATTTAATAAATTAATTTTATTTATTCCCCAGAGGCACTTATGTCCTCTGGGCGAATTTCAAAGTGGTTTACCAGCTTGCTTTCTTCACTCCTGGGATGAGTCCAGCAGACGCCATCTCACGGAATTGAATACGACTCAAGCCGAATGCACGCATATAACCTTTTGGACGACCAGTGATTTTGCAACGGTTGTGCAAACGAACTGGGCTAGCGTTCTTAGGCAATGCTTGGAGACCTTCGTAGTCACCATCCTTGAGGAGTTGAGCGCGTTTTGCTGCGTATTTAGCTACGAGTTTTGCGCGTTTTACCTCGCGGGCTTTCATTGATTCTTTTGCCATAGTCTAATTACTTTTTGAATGGTAATCCAAACTCACGCAACAATGCGAAACCTTCCTCATCGGTGTTTGCGGTGGTTACGAAAGTGATGTTCATACCGAGTAGTTTGGTAATGTTATCAATGTTGATTTCAGGGAAGATGATTTGCTCTTGGATACCAAGTGTATAGTTTCCATGGCCATCCATCTTGTTGTGGATACCCTTGAAGTCACGGATACGAGGCAAAGCCACGCGAACGAGGCGCTCCAAGAACTCGTACATACGCTCACCACGGAGAGTTACGCGCACGCCGATAGGCATTTTCTTACGAACCTTGAAACCTGCGATATCCTTTTTGGAGAGAGTAGCAACGGCTTTCTGACCAGTGATGAGTGTCATCTCTTGTTGAGCTACATCGATGAGCTTCTTGTCAGCCACAGCATCTCCAAGACCTTGGTTGAGAACGATCTTCTCGAGTTTAGGGCACTGCATTACTGTAGTGTAGTTAAACTCCTTCATCAGAGCAGGCACAATGCGCTCTAGATAATCTTGTTTTAAACTTGCTGTATTCATTGTTAGATCTCCTTACCAGATTTTTTACTTACGCGGACAAGCTTACCATCCTTCACTACGCGGCCTACGCGTACTGGTACTCCGTTCTCAACTGGGTTGAGGTTAGAGATATGGATAGGAGCCTCCTGTTTAACAATACCTCCTTGAGGATTTTTTGCATTAGGTTTGGTACTCTTAGATACCATATTAACACCTTCTACGATAGCACGTTGTTTCTCTACGAGCACCTCCAACACACGGCCGGTTTTGCCCTTAGAAGCACCTGCGTTCACGTATACGGTATCACCTTTCTTAATATGTAATTTTGCCATATTTGTAGAATTTAGATGATTAGAGCACTTCAGGTGCTAGAGAAATAATTTTCATGTTCGTTTGACGCAACTCGCGAGCCACAGGGCCGAAGATACGTGAACCACGGATCTCACCTGCGTTGTTTACGAGTACGCATGCGTTGTCATCAAAGCGGATGTAGCTACCATCTGGGCGGCGAACCTCTTTCTTCACGCGAACAACGATAGCACGTGTTACAGTACCGTCCTTGATATCAGAAGAAGGAATTACACCTTTTACTGCTACTACGATGGTGTCACCCAAACTGGCGTAACGCTTTTTGGTTCCGCCAAGAACGCGGATGCACAATGCCTCTTTAGCACCTGAGTTGTCCGCAACTACTAGTCTTGATTCTTGTTGTACCATATTACTTAGCCCTTTCTACAATTTGAGTTAAACGCCAACGAACAGTCTTGCTCAATGGACGAGTCTCCATGATGCGTACTGTATCACCGATACCGCACTCATTGTTCTCGTCGTGAGCATGGAACTTGCGAGTTTTATTGACAAACTTGCCATAAATAGGGTGTTTCTCTTTCCAGTGAACAGCAACTACAATAGTCTTGTCCATCTTGTTGGAAACGACAATACCCTGACGCTCTTTTCTTAGATTTCTTGTTTCCATGTCAATTCGTTTTTTACTTTGTTAATTCTCTTTGACGAAGTTCGGTTGCAAGGCGAGCAATTGTCTTACGAGCCACCTTAATCTGCAACGGATTGTCAAGCGGAGAAATGCTGTGATTCAATTTCATGCGAGTGAGTGCCTCTTTCTCAGAAGCGAGACGCTCTTGGATCTCAGCAGTTGTTAATTCTTTAATTTCAGCTGTTTTCATAATCCTAATTATACATTTTGGGTTGGGTCGTAATCACGTCTTACGACAAATTTGGTTGTAATAGGAAGTTTTTGAGCTGCCAGGCGGAGTGCCTCTTTAGCAATCTCGTATGATACGCCGTCAATCTCAAAGATGATACGTCCTGGAGCCAATGGTACTACGAATCCCTCTGGAGCACCTTTACCTTTACCCATACGGACATCCAAAGGCTTCTTGGTGATTGGTTTATCTGGGAAAACGCGGATCCATACTTGTCCTTGACGTTGCATGTAACGAGTTACTGCGATACGAGCTGCCTCGATTTGACGACCTGTCAACCAGATGGTACCAAGACTCTTGATACCGAATGAGCCAAATGCGAGCTCAGTACCACGCTGTGCATTGCCTTTGATGCGGCCTTTTTGGCAGCGGCGGAATTTAGTTTTCTTTGGTTGTAACATAACTGTAATCTACAAATCGGTTAAACATTATTGTTTTTTGTTTCTGCGGAAACCACCACGACGGTCATCACGACGACGATCGCCACGACCAGCCTCTTGCTTTTGTGTGAAGTTTGGAGCAAGATCCTTCTTGCCATAAACCTCACCACGGCAGATCCAAACCTTTACACCAATCATACCTACTTTGGTGAGAGCACCTGCGTGGCAATAATCGATGTCAGCACGGAGAGTGTGCAATGGGGTACGACCCTCTTTGTACATCTCGCTACGTGCCATTTCTGCACCGTTCAGACGACCACTCAATTGGATTTTGATACCCTCAGCGCCCATACGCATGGTAGAAGCGATAGCCATCTTCACAGCACGACGGTAAGCAATCTTACCTTCGAGTTGGCGAGCGATCTTGTTAGCCACGATAGTAGCATCAAGCTCAGGACGCTTAACCTCGAAGATGTTGATCTGCACATCTTGCTTGGTGATTTTCTTCAACTCCTCTTTCAATTTGTCAACCTCTTGTCCGCCCTTACCGATGATGAAACCGGGGCGAGCAGTGCAGACAGTTACAGTCACAAGTTTCAGAGTACGCTCGATAACAATACGAGAAATACTAGCCTCAGCCAAACGGGCATTCAGGTACTTGCGGATCTTGGTATCCTCAAGAATTGTATCTCCGTAGTTCTTACCGCCAAACCAGTTGGAATCCCAACCACGTACAATACCTAGGCGGTTACTAATTGGATTAATTTTCTGTCCCATTTTGTTAATTACTTAGCTTCGTTAGTATTCTTAGTATCTACAAAAATAGTAACATGGTTAGAGCGTTTGCGGATACGATAGCCGCGACCTTGAGGAGCGGTCAACAGACGTTTCAACATCATACCGCCATCTACCATGATATTACTTACATACAGAGTCTCTTGGTCTGCTTTCTTACCGGTCTTAACTTCCCAGTTAGCGATAGCAGATTTCAAAAGTTTCTCGAGGGCACGCGATGCCTCTTTGGTAGAGAAATGCAACGCACCCAGTGCACGGTTCACTTCCATTCCACGAATCATATCGGCAACAAGGCGCATTTTGCGTGGAGATGTAGGAACGTTATTAAGCTTTGCAAAGTATTGGCTCTTGCGAGCTTCTTTCATTGCTTCAGCTGCATTATGTTTTCTAGCACCCATTTTGAATTCTAAAATTTAATTTGTTGTTTGAATGATTCATGGATTAACGATTACCCGAGTGACCACGGAATGTACGAGTAGGAGCAAACTCGCCGAGCTTGTGACCTACCATGTTCTCAGTGATGTACACAGGGATGAACTTATTTCCATTGTGAACTGCAATAGTATGACCTACGAAATCAGGAGAAATCATAGATGCACGGCTCCAAGTCTTGACAACATCTTTCTTGCCAGACTCATTCATAGCCAACACCTTATTCTCCAACTTAACGTTGATAAATGGTCCTTTTTTCAATGAACGACTCATAATTTCTCTTAATTTAATAGGTTATTTTTTTCTTCTTTCAATAATGTATTGATTGCTCAAGTTCTTTGGAGCACGTGTCTTGTAGCCCTTAGCTAACAAGCCCTTGCGTGAACGTGGGTGTCCACCAGATGCGCGGCCTTCACCACCACCCATTGGGTGATCTACTGGGTTCATTGCCACACCACGGTTGCGTGGACGACGGCCTAACCAACGGCTACGACCTGCCTTACCACTCTTCTCCAATGCGTGGTCGCTATTGCCAACCACACCAACGGTTGCTTTACATGCTGCAAGCACCTTGCGCAATTCGCCTGAAGGCAACTTGATGATTGCATACTTATCCTCGCGAGAAGACAATTGTGCAAACACACCTGCCGAACGAACCATGCATGCACCTTGACCTGGACGCAACTCAATGTTGTGAATCAGCGTACCAAGAGGCATGTTAGCCATTGGGAGAGCATTTCCTACTTCAGGTGCCACATCTGGACCTGAGATTACTGTTTGACCTACTTGCAAACCGGTTGGTGCAAGAATGTAACGTTTTTCGCCATCAGCGTAGAACAAGAGTGCGATACGAGCCGAACGGTTTGGATCGTACTCAATAGTTTTTACTACTGCTGGTACACCATCTTTGTTACGTTTGAAGTCAATTACGCGATATTTCTGCTTGTGTCCACCACCAATATAACGCATGGTCATCTTACCTTGATGGTTACGACCACCTGTCTTGGTTTTACCGAACACAAGAGATTTCTCTGGTGCACTTGCGGTAATTGTATCAAATGCGCCAATAACTTTGTGTCTTTGCCCCGGTGTAGAGGGTTTTAATTTACGTACAGCCATTTTTAGATATTGCTATAAAAATCAATTGTTTCACCTTCTTTCAATGTAACGATTGCTTTCTTGTAAGCTTGCTTAGCACCGCGAATCAAACCGCTCTTAGTATAGCGTTGTTTGGTCTTTGGAGCTTGGATCAATGTGTTTACATCAAGCACTTGTACATTGTACAACTCTTCTACTGCCTTCTTGATTTCTACCTTGTTGGCAGTACGAACTACCTGAAAACCATAACGGTTAAACTTTTCGCCTGCGGCGGTCATCTTCTCAGTGACGATTGGTTTTAAAATAATTGCCATAGTTGTAACCTCCTTATGCTAAAGTTGCCTCAATTGCTGCCAATGCGCCCTCTACGAGAACCACTGCGCTTGAGTTCATGATTGCGTATGTATTCAGTTCATTTACAGTCACCACGTTGGTGCGCTCGATATTGCTTGCTGACTTGAGAACATTGTAGTTATTCTCTGGCAACACGAACAATACCTTCTTACCAGCTACTTGCAAGTTGTTCATTACCTCTACCATAGCCTTGGTCTTTGGAGCATCAAATTGCAAAGCGTCTACTACGACGATTTGACCGTTTTGAGCACGCAAAGAGAGTGCGCTACGACGAGCCAATTGTTTAACTTTCTTGTTCAATTTGAAACCATAATCACGTGGAACGGGACCAAAGATTGTACCACCACCTACGCGAACTGGAGACTTCAAATCACCTGGACGAGCACCGCCACCACCTTTTTGGCGACCGAGCTTACGGGTTGAGTGAGCATTCTCGCTACGCTCTTTTGATTTCGCTGTACCTTGACGATTGTTTGCCAAATATTGCTTTACATCCAAATAAATGGCGTGGTCGTTAGGCTCGATACCGAAGATAGCATCATTCAGAACTACCTTCTTGCCGGTCTCTTTGCCGGCCATGTTCAAAATACTAAGTTCCATACCTCTTATTTGTTAATTGTAACGATTGAATTTTTAGCACCTGGAATACTACCCTTGACCATGATCAAGTTGTACTCAGGAATCACCTTTAATACTACAAGGTTTTGTACAGTTACGCGGTCTGTACCCATGTGACCTGCCATGCGAGTACCTGGGAATACGCGAGCTGGGTAAGCACATGCACCAATTGAACCTGGAGCACGCAAACGGTCATCTTGACCGTGAGTAGATTGACCTACACCACCAAAGCCGTGACGCTTAACTACACCTTGGAAACCTTTACCTTTAGAAGTACCTACTACGTCAACATAAGTGTTCTCTTCAAACATGTCAACGGTCAAGGTATCTCCCAGTTTGACTTCTTGTTCGAATCCATCGAACTCGGCTAAGTGACGCATTGGTTGTACACCTGCAGCCTTGAAGTGACCTGCCTCTGCCTTGTTGGTGTGCTTCTCGCTCTTTGGCATGAAACCAACTTGTACAGCAGCATAGCCATCCTTCTCAACTGTCTTGAGTTGGGTAACAACGCAAGGACCAGCCTCAATCACGGTGCATGGGATATTCTTGCCATCAGCACCGAAAACGGATGTCATTCCGATTTTTTTACCTAATAATCCTGGCATTTTTTTGCTGTGATTAAAATTGTTAATTAATTATTACTTTTTCCACTCTCGCCCTCGGGATTACGTGTCTTGCGACCTTGTCTATCCGCGGGAAGTGGTCTTTTTGTTTATCAAACCTTGATTTCTACTTCCACACCACTTGCGAGCTCGAGTTTCATCAATGCCTCTACAGTCTTTTGGTTAGATTGATAAATGTCAATCAAACGCTTGTAGCTTGACAACTCAAATTGCTCACGGCTCTTCTTGTTAACGAAAGTTGAGCGGTTTACTGTGAAGATGCGCTTGTGAGTTGGCAATGGAATTGGACCACTTACTACTGCACCTGTTGCTTTTACGGTCTTCACAATTTTCTCAGCTGACTTGTCAACCAAATTGTGGTCGTACGATTTCAGTTTAATACGAATTTTTTGACTCATTGTCTTTAGTTTTTTAATGTTGTTTTACGTTATCCTTGGCGCTCGCACACCCAAAGAGTCATTTGCTCAGATGACTCGCGCCTCGGTTTTACTTATCTTATCCGCCTACCCTACACATGCCACGTTCGGAACCTTGAAACCTCGGAACCTTTTTACAACGCAGCGTATATATTATATTAAGTACGCGGGTGCGTGCGCACTTGCACGCGTGAGTGAAGAGGTTTGAAGTATTGAGCGGCCCTTTGCTCAACCTTTTCGAACTTTCGAACTCGGTTTTTATTGTTTCATCCAAGCCAAGGACCAACACATTGGAAGATTGGTCCTTGACCCAAATTGTTCATTATACAAGATCTACACGACCACCGCACTCAGTCAAAACTGTCTTAGCGATAGTGCTAGATACTGCATCATAGTGAGAGAACTCCATGCTGCTGGTTGCACGACCAGAAGTGATGGTACGCAATGCGGTTACATAACCGAACATCTCGCTCAATGGTACCTTTGCCTTGATAATACGCGCACCAGTACGAGCGGTATCCATACCCTCTACTTGACCACGACGTTTGTTCAAGTCGCCGATAACATCACCCATGCTCTCCTCTGGAGTAACCACCTCAACCTTCATGATAGGCTCCATCAATACTGGTTTCGCCTTAGCGCAAGCGCTCTTGAACGCCATTTGTGCGCAGATATCAAATGAAAGTTGGTCAGAGTCAACTGGGTGGAAGCTACCGTCCACCAAAGTAACCTTCAAGGTATCCAATGGATAACCAGCCAAGATACCAGTCTTCATGGCGGTTGTGAAACCTTTCTCTACTGCTGGGATATACTCTTTTGGCACGTTACCACCCTTAACCACGTCAACAAATTGCAAGCCACCTTCGAAGCCCTCGTCTGCTGGCTCAACGCGAACTATAATATCCGCATATTTACCACGACCACCTGATTGCTTCTTGTAGGTCTCGCGCAACTCTACTGGAGCAGAGATTGCCTCGCGATATGCTACTTGAGGACGACCTTGGTTACACTCTACCTTAAACTCACGTTTCAAACGGTCGATAATAATCTCAAGGTGAAGCTCACCCATACCAGAGATCACAGTTTGACCTGTTTGCTCGTCGGTCTTAACGGTAAAGGTTGGATCCTCCTCAGCCAATTTTGCCAAACCTACGCCGAGTTTGTCGAGGTCTGCTTGACTCTTTGGCTCCACTGAGATACCAATCACAGGTGCTGGGAACTCAATAGACTCCAATACGATTGGCTTGTCCTCAGAGCACAATGTGTCACCTGTACGAATATCCTTAAAACCTACACCTGCACCAATATCACCAGCTGCGATTGTCTCTACTGGGTTTTGGTGGTTAGAGTGCATTTGGAAGATACGAGAGATACGCTCGCGCTTACCAGAACGTGGGTTGAATACATATGAACCTGCATCCAACTTACCGCTATACACGCGGAAGAAGCACAAACGACCTACATATGGGTCAGTAGCGATCTTAAATGCCAAAGCACAAAGAGCATCATCCTCTTTTGGCTCGCGCGTGATCGCGTCACCCGTGCGTGGGTCCGTACCGTCTATAATAGGGGTATCCATTGGACTTGGCAAGTATGCACAAACTGCGTCCAACATAGTTTGCACACCTTTGTTCTTAAATGAAGAACCACAAACCATTGGGAACATTTGCATGCTCAAGCAACCTTTGCGGATTGCAGCACGAATCTCATCCTCGGTAATGGTTGAAGGATCATCAAAGTATTTCTCCATCAACGCATCATCAAACTCAGAGATAGTCTCCAACATTTTGTCGCGCCACTCCTCTGCCTCTGCTACGAGGTTTGCAGGAATCTCCTCAACGCTGTAGTCAGAACCCATGGTCTCATCATTCCAGATGCATGCCTTCATAGTCACAAGGTCAACAACGCCCTTGAATGTCTCCTCAGCACCGATAGGAATTTGGATTGGACATGGGTTTGCACCAAGCACCTCTTTGATTTGAGTTACTACGTCAAAGAAGTTTGCACCACTACGGTCCATCTTGTTTACGTAGCAAATACGAGGTACATTGTATTTGTCAGCTTGACGCCATACAGTCTCTGATTGTGGTTGCACACCACCTACTGCACAGAACGCAGCCACAGCACCGTCCAAGATACGGAGCGAACGCTCCACCTCAACGGTAAAGTCCACGTGACCCGGGGTGTCAATCAAGTTGATTTTGTATTTGTCACCCTTGTAGTTCCAGAAGGTAGTGGTAGCAGCAGAGGTAATTGTGATACCACGCTCTTGCTCTTGCTCCATCCAGTCCATAGTTGCTGCACCATCGTGCACCTCACCAATCTTGTGAGTCAAACCGGTGTAGAACAAAATACGCTCAGAGGTGGTTGTTTTACCAGCATCAATGTGAGCCATGATACCGATATTTCTGTTTAATTTCAAATCGTGTTTAGCCATCTTCTTGTCTAATTAGCGATTAAAAACGGAAGTGTGCAAATGCACGGTTTGCCTCTGCCATGCGGTGCATATCCTCTTTACGCTTGAACGCACCACCTTGGTTGTTAAATGCATCCATGATCTCTGCTGCAAGTTTCTCAGCCATGGAGTGACCACCACGCTTGCGAGCGAAGAGAATCATATTCTTCATTGAAATAGACTCCTTGCGGTCAGCACGAATCTCTGTTGGCACTTGGAATGTTGCACCACCGATACGTTTTGACTTAACCTCTACCAAAGGAGTGATGTTGCTAAGAGCCTGTTTCCAGATCTCGAGTGGAGTTTGCTCACCCTTCATCTTGTTACCAACAGTCTCCAAAGCGGTGTAGAATACGCTGTATGCGGTATTCTTCTTACCGTCGAGCATAAGGTGGTTTACGAATTTTGCCACCATCACCTCACCGAACACTGGATCTGGGAGGATTACTCGTTTTTTTGGTTTTGCTTTTCTCATTGTTTTGTTTTTGTTTTTTTGTTGATTGTCTTAACTTCAGCAGACTTCTTCAGTTTTCAGGCTTCAGTTTTCACCCTTCAGTTTCAAGTTTTTACTTTTCAGTTTTCACCTTTCAGTTTTCAGATTTCAGTTTTCACCCTTACTCCATCTACTTACTCAACCGATCAACCCATTAATAATCTGTCCCATCGTATGGAACTTTTAGTTAGTTTTTGTTAGGAATTACTTCTTAGCTTTAGGACGCTTAGCGCCATATTTGCTTCGACGTTGCAAGCGATTTGCGACACCAGCGGTATCCAATGTACCACGAACGATGTGGTAACGTACACCTGGAAGGTCTTTCACACGACCACCGCGCACCATAACGATGCTGTGCTCTTGCAAGTTGTGACCCTCACCTGGGATGTAAGCGTTCACCTCCTTTTGGTTTGTCAAGCGAACACGTGCTACTTTACGCATAGCAGAGTTTGGCTTCTTAGGAGTTGTAGTGTAAACGCGTACACATACGCCACGACGTTGTGGGCAGCTGTCCAACGCTGGACTCTTGCTCTTGTCGATAAGTTCTGCTCTTCCTTTTCTAACTAATTGTTGAATTGTAGGCATTGTAACTTTTTTAATTTTGGTTAATAATTATTGTTAATTTAAACTTGTTAGTTTCTTTCCCGTTTTCACTTTTCAGTTTTCACATTTCACCTTCTCGCGCTTCGCACATCATGTGCGTGCGCATTCGCGTGCCGCGAAAAAGCATGCAAAGGTACTACTTTTTTCTGATTTGACCAAATATTCGACGGAAAAAGTGCCATTTTTCTGCAAAAATCGTTAAATTTTCTTTACTTTTTTCATTTTGCTACTTCGACTTTACAAAATTTACCCAATTTACGGTAAAAAAAATCCGCCTATTTCTACCATCTTCCTCTCGCGCATAACACCATAATAAAACAAATACTTACAAATCTTTTCAACAATGTCAAAAATCCTACTCAAAACTTGCAAAATAAGCTAAATATTTTCGTTATTTATTTTTCACAATCTAACACCAAAATACCGCCACTTTTGTATCCACAAAACTACCATATGTTACGCACTATTCACGCACAATAAACGCACAATAAACGCACAATAAACGCACTATTATGAACCCATCTAGACGATTGAATAAAGCGGAAAGAATCTTTTCCACAGACCACCGCTATCCACCCACTATAATCCCCCTCAAACAGCAGCAAACAGAGCGCACAATATACACTCAAGAGCTAAAAAAACACCTGTACAAAATCTCCACAAATAACTCATAATCAATCATTATTCCGCACAAAAACATGTACATTTGCCCTATACACTTGCTCATATAAAAATTTTTCCCTACCTTTGCAAACGAAATCCAAATCAATACCGCTTATTATGCAACCTGTTCGTCATCTTACATATTTGCTCCTCAGCTTGCTCTTCATTTCGTGCAACTACACCACTCGCTGGCAAGAAGCGCATGCCACCATCGCCATCGCAGATAGTCTGGACCAAAACGAGCACGTCCTCTTCGATGACACCGCAGCGCTTCAGCAAGCCATCCGCGCGCTCGACACCCCTTTCGGCAAACTCTTTGCACACAACCAACTCGGCAAAGCCCACTACTACATGGGGCGACATCTCAGTCTCAACAACCAAATCACCCAAGCCGCAGCGCACTATATCGCAGCCGACCGCGCGCAGATAGATGACCCTATCTATTATCGCGGGCGTATCAACTCCTGCATGGCGCATATAGCCAAACAAAACGAGAGCGACACGCTCGCACTCATCTTCTTCCTTCGCGCCAACCGCGCCTTCCACGAAAGTGGCAAAGATTGGTATTACGCGCACACCCTACTGGATGTCAGCGAGTTCCACACCTACCTTCACCAATTCGCCGAGGCAGACAGCATACTCCGTATCGCTGCCTCCTACAACATAGACGACTACTACCTCGCCCGCTTCTACGAAACCAAAGGCCTCTATTTCTACGAGCAACTTCAATATGATTCTGCCCTCCACCACTTCCACCAAGCATTAAACCTCTGGCAGTACGAAGAAGACCGCCTTTATACCTATAAAAAACTCATGCAAGTCTATCTCGACATGGGCGACCAAGCATCGGCTTTGCCTTACGCACAAATCATCGTGGAACAGTCCGCTACGCCCAACGAGTTGGTTAATGCCTACTACTGCCTCATGCAGGATGCCAAAGCCAACAACGATATTGAGCGACTGAGCCAATATGCCCACGCTCGCCAAGATGCCAACCGCCTGCTTAACGCACAAGTCGGCAAGTACCACGGCGCACTCACCCTGCTCAGAGGGCATCTGGCTAACCCTTATCCTTATCGCTGGGCATGGATTACGCTCCTATGCCTACTCGCTGCCTGCTTACTACTAATCATCGCTATCCTGCTGCACCGCCGACATGCTGCCCGTCGCTTGCAAGTGGCTCATCATCAGATAGATGACTTGTCTATTACTGCCCAACTATCCGACATCCGCGCCACCTATCCACAGCCTCGCAAACAGTGGAACGACTACAACGAACTAAAGAAGGACTTAGCTCCCCAACTCCACGACTGGCTATTTGAGTTGGAAACGCACCAACTGTCCAACCGTGAGAATGTTTTTTGTACGTATATGCTCCTTTATCCCAATGCCTCGCTGGAGGAATTGGCAGATTGGATGCACTACTCCGCCACAGGCGTCAGCACCTTCAAACGCCGCATTGCGCAGAAGATAGGCATACCCACCCGAGAACTGTATCATTTCCTACACGAGATGCTACAAAGCGAAAAATAAAAACTGTACATTTTTACCACAAATAATAGATAATCAACATAATACATTTTTACTAGCAGTACAAATGCCTTTACCTATTGCAGCATTTTGAAAATTGTACTACCTTTGCAGCAAAATTCAGTTGCAACAAAAATGTATAACCTATAAATAATAGTGATATGAAAACAATCAACTCTTTCCGCAGCAAACTTTTTGCTCTCACTCTCGCCCTCATGGCAAGTGTGTCAACCTTCGCGTATGATTTCCAATCTGGATATTTATTTTACAATATTCTTCCTGATGGAACAGTAGCAGTTACCAGTGAAACATATGGTATACCATACGACTACTTACCAAATTCACTAGTCATCCCAAGCGAAGTGAATGGCTATAATGGTGAAACATATGTAGTTACGGAAATCGCTAATTACGCCTTCTCAGGATGTAGTATGTTAGACACTCTGGTTATTCCTAATACTGTAAAAAAGATTGGTATGTATGCTTTCACTGGTTGCACTAAGCTTGTTTACATATCTTTTCCTGAAAGCATAGAAGACATTTTGGGAGGAGCATTGTACGAATGTGCGTGGTATAACAACCAGCCAGACGGACTAATTTATATTGGCAACTTGCTATATCGTTATAAAGGGACTGCACCAACTGGAACTATTGTAGTGAAAGATGGGACAAAAGCTATTCTGGACTTTACGTTTTCCAATCAACCCAATATACAATCAGTAGTGCTGCCTGAAAGTGTAACATCTATCCATATACAAGCTTTCGGTGATTGCCCTAATCTGGAATCAGTCGTCTTGCCAAGTAAGTTAGAAGCAATCGAAGACCATACATTTCAGTATTGCGAAAAGCTAACCAATATAAAACTTCCTGATGCATTAAAATTAATAGGAAAAAATGCTTTTATAGGTTGTACCAACTTAACAAAACTAACTCTCCCTTCTTCTGTGCAAATAATTGCAGATGAAGCATTTGCTAATTGCACTTCTTTAACCGAAGTAACTTGCTACGCTACCATTCCACCCGTAAGAGGAGATGTAGTTTCAGACTCACCCTCTGATTGGTTCTTTGCCGGTGTTGATGTCGCTAAAATTCCACTTTACGTACCTACAGAATCTATTGATTTATACAAAAAGGCAGAACAATGGATGTTCTTCAATCCAATATTGCCAATTGAACCTACTACAGACTACAAATCCCAATGGTGCGATACTTGGAATGTGTTTGTGGAAAATGGCAGCGTATATCCACCACATGAAGAAACATATCGTTATCAATTGGCGAAAGATACCGTCATAGGTGAACACACCTATACCGCTGTTGTGCAAAAAGAAATCAATGATGCTCTTGATGCACCTCATTATGTGGCAGCTGTTCGTTTTACTGATGATAGAAAGGTATATATCTATTACGATAATGCCGAATATTTGTTATATGATTTCAACGTGCAAGAAGGTGATGAGTTAGAAGTATTTGCTGGCATCAACAACTATACATCTGAAATCAAAACATACAAATGTACAGTGACAGGCGTTGAGCAATACGCATGTGTAGGATGCCCTGCGACTATCACTCTAGAAGTACATAATCACCCTGATGATTTTAGAGAATTCTATCGTCAAACCCAATGGATAGAAGGTGTCGGTGATATAAACGGATTTCTTAATGGCATAAATGGCTACATAAACATACCAGGAAACGCCGCAGAATATCTCCTCTGCGCCTACAAGGGCGATGAGTTAAAATATACAGGTCCTTTATACGAAGAATACGGTTGTGGTGATAATGCAAATGACCCACAGTTGCCTTTGGTAGATTGGTGCAACCAATGGAATATTCTTTCCCATGGTTATCTTGGACCACAAGATCCGTTAGCGGGTGCAAGAACGAGCATATATTGGTTGAGCAATAATACTGTCAACAGAAATGGTCAAGAGTATATCCCTCTTATGTGTTCATCCAGTCTGCCTAATGAGGAATCAACTCATCTTGTTGGTGAATTACGCTTTACAGAAGATAAACAAGTGTATTTTTACTACGCATTTGACGAAACTGAATATCTGCTTTACGATTTTGGTGCAGAACTAGGAGATACGTTAGAACTCTTTGCTGGTTTAGAATTTTATAACTATCATAAGACATACACCCATGTTATCACAGACAAAGAGACATTAGATGATGGTAGGTTACAAATACAAGCTGATGTTGTTATCCGTATAGATAATGGTGCTGGGGAATATTTTGAAGAAAAACATCCTGTCACATGGATAGAAGGCTTAGGTTCTACGTATGGCATTATCTTTAATCCCTCTAATCCAGGAGTTGGTGGTGATGGCGCGATAATTATGCTTTGCGCATATCGCGAAGATGAATGTGTATATACCACTAACTTCTCGGATTATAAGAACATGGGATGCGTTTATAATAATGATGGAACCGTTGATGAAGATCTTTTCCCTATGCTCGCAGGCTTGCAGCGAACAGTTTGCAATGAGTATTGTGGAGAAACCGAGGATGATAATTCTGCCAATAATACCTACAAACAGACTTTTGACAAAATATTCTTTGAGAACGACAAACCTTATATCCTTTGCAATGATTATCTCCTGCGCGAAGAAGATAATAAGATATTGATATACAGCCAACTACTTAATAAAGATCTTGTGTTATATGACTTCACGTTGGAAGTAGGCGATTCGCTGCCAGCGTTGTATATTGACTGGCAATGCCACAATGCGTTCGAACAACCATTGCCATACAATGGAGAAGTCGTGGATTATAATGAAGATAATGACGGAACTATTCTGCCTGCCGACACATTTATTGTTACAGATATTTCTACGATAACTCTTCTTGATGGTAAGGAATACAAGAAATGGACATTCGACAATGGTATGGAGTATGTAGAGGGTATTGGTATGTATGGCGGTCGTCGTAACGGCAATTTCTTCGGATTGATTCGAGAAGTCGTTGTTCCATGTCACACTGGCACACACCTCGTCTGCGTAAGCAAGAACAACAAACTCCTCTACCAAATGGACGACGAGGAAATGGAACGCCTTGGCGCAGAGTGCCTATGCGAAGCAGAGAATCCCGAATACCTCTTCCCAACACTCTGGGGCTTGCAGCAGACTATTTGTAGTGGTTATTATGGCGAAGAAGGTGATGAATGGGCATCAGGACTGACAGGTCCAAGCCAAGAAATAACAATGATGGATGGCAAACCTTATCTTCAATGGGGAAGTTGGTACTTACGAGAGGAGAATGACAAAATCCTCGTTTATAGCGAAATACAGAAAAAAGATTTGGTGTTGTATGATTTCACATTGGAGTTAGGAGATACATTGACCACTTTAAATTTGGTAACTCCTGAATTCCTCGAATACGAAGGAATTGTAGGAATTGTGGACTATCCTCTGTCAGATTATGACTATACATATCCTATTGACACATTGGTTGTTACTGAGTTATCAAAAGAGACATTGTTGGATGGAAAAGAATATACACGCTGGAAATTTAGCGATGGTACGGTGTATGTAGAAGGTATCGGTTCAATGAGCGAAACATTCTTCCATCACATTGCGGATCATTTACCTGTTCCTGTGAGTTATTTAGGTTCTTATCTCGTCTGCGTAAGCAAGAACAACAAACTCCTCTACATGATGGACGATGCCGAAATGGAACGCCTTGGCGCAGAGTGCCTATGCGACTACGATAGAGGACCTCGCAAGGACAATGCCAAAGATGGACAGATCGGTGGCAGACCAACCCCTACACAATGGAATCAGTTAGAAGTTGTGCTTCGCCAAATGGATAACAACCACACTATCCTGCAAGCAGAGACTTTCAGCTACACGTTGGAAGACATCTCGCAACAGGTGAACAACAAAACCTATTTCCAACTCGCACGCCAATCTACCAAAGATACTGCTACTACCAAGTCCTTTGTCGGTGCACTGCATTTCGGCAAAGATAAAGACAACCGTGTGTACTTCCTCCGCGATGGAGTAGAGTATGTCCTCTACGACTTCACCGCCGAAATAGGCGACACTGTGGAAATCTTTGCAGGTATCAACAACTACCCTCAAGAAACCACCTACACCCATGTGGTGGTTGATAAAGACACCACTGAAGATGGAGCTTGCAGAATGTTCCTGAAGGTAGTATTCCCAGAAGAAACCACGACTGCCGAAAACGCAGAAAAAGTCTGGTTAGCAGGTCTCGGCTCTGTGGATGGCATTGTGCATAACGCTGCCAAACGAACAAGCAACGCTCACGCCGCACCAAGCAGAAGTGCCAGCAGCAGCGAAACAGAAAGTTCAGTCATGCTCTGTGCTTGGCGCGAAGATAGTTGCCTCTACACCACCAACCACCCCGACTACGAAACCTTCGGTTGTGTCTATAACCAAGACCCAACATCGGTAGAGGACATTTCCACATCCCAATCCTCGTACCAGAAAATCATACGAGAAGGACAATTCCTCATTCTCCACAATGGCAAAACCTATAGCATAATGGGAATAGAGTTGTAATTTAGAGTTCAAGCGCGGGCATCAAGCCCGCGCTACTTTTATCCCTCATCACAGAGAACCATCATCAACACCTTACACCTGCGCACAACCCGCCAAAGGCGCACCACCTCGCAATGCCGATACAACCTCTTGCAAAACAAGACACAACAAAAAAATGCACCTACTCTTGTGTATGTGCATTTTTTTTTGTACCTTTGCAGCCCAAATTCAAAAAAGGAATTTATGCGTTATTCATTTAGTGTACCATAGTAGATAAAAGAAATGCAGAAATCGGATTATATCATTGAGGTAAATCACGTTTCCAAGCAGTTTGAAGACGGGAAATTTGCCTTAGACGATGTAAGCCTTCAAATCAAGAAAGGCGAGTTCGTAACTATCTTAGGCCCCTCGGGTTGCGGTAAGACTACCCTGCTACGTTGTATAGCAGGTTTTCAAGTAGCCACAGAAGGGGACATTCTATTAAATGGCGAGGACGTAACACAAATGCCTCCGCACTTGCGCGATGTGAACACAGTGTTTCAGAAATACGCGCTCTTCCCACACTTAAACGTATTTGATAATGTGGCTTTCGGTCTGAAACTGAAGAAGATGGACAAGAAAGTCATTGAAAAGAAGGTAAAGCAGGCACTAAAAACTGTCGGCATGACGGACTATGAGTACCGCGACGTGGACAGTTTGTCGGGTGGTCAGCAACAACGTGTGGCTATTGCTCGTGCGATTATCAACGAGCCAGAGGTGCTGCTGCTGGATGAGCCATTGGCTGCGCTCGACCTCAAGATGCGCAAAGACATGCAAATGGAACTGCGCGAGATGCACAAGAAACTCGGCATCACTTTCATATACGTAACGCACGACCAAGAAGAGGCACTGACACTCAGCGACCGCGTGGTGGTCATGCGCGAAGGAAAGATTCAGCAGATTGGTACACCTACGGACGTGTATAACGAGCCACAGAACTGCTTTGTAGCCGACTTCATTGGCGAGAGCAATATCTTAGACGCTACTATGGTGAAGGACGGCGTAGTGAACTTCTGCGAGAAGGACTTCGAGTGCGTGGACAAAGGCTTTGGCGAAGACCAAGAAGTGGATGTAGTGATAAGACCCGAAGATATTTATATCGGGCGATTAGGCGATGAGGCGAAAGGCAAAGAGGCGAAAGGCAAGGAGAGCCCATGGCAATTGCATGGCGAGGTGCAGAGTTGTATCTTCAAAGGCGTACACTATGAGATGGCTGTGCTTACTGACAATGGCTATGAACTCATGATTCAAGACTACCACGCCTTTGAGCCAGGCACGAATGTAGGACTATTGGTCAAGCCAGAAGATATACAAGTAATGAAGAAAGAACGCCTATGCAACACCTTCGACGGTGAAGTGCTGGAAGATAATCGTGTGCGTTTCTTAGATGAGGAATGGGATATTCCAGAGCGCGTGGCAGAACGCTTTGAAGTGGGCGAAGAAGTGGAAGTAGAAGTGGATTTCAATCGCGTAAACTTGCAGGATGATGAGGAAGATGGCGTGCTGTGCGGCGAAGTATATTTCATCTTGTACAAAGGCGACCACTACCACCTGACCGTCCGCACCGATGACGGCGACGACCTGTATGTGGACACCCATGATGTGTGGGACGACGGCGACCGAGTGGGTATTCGCGTGGCTCCAAGTTATATACGCCTCTACAAGAAGAGTCAAGAGTCAGGAACCAAGAACCAAGACTAATTTGTTTAGTGAACGCCCTATGGGCTACTGTTTAGAGTTTAGAGATGAAAAATAGTAAATTAAGAATGGTTTTTCAGTCGCGGAGTACATGGGCATGGCCCTATGCACTGTTTATGCTGTGCTTGGTGGTACTGCCGCTATTGCTGATTGCGGTGTATGCCTTCACAGATGCGAACGGAAGCTTTACGATACAGAACTTTGTGAGTTTCTTCACGAAGTCCGAAGCGATAAACACATTTATCTATTCCTTAGCTATCGCACTAATCACCACAATCATCTGCCTGCTATTGGGCTACCCCGCAGCATATATCATGGCAATGGCAGACTTCAAGACACCACAAGTGATGGCGATGCTATTCATTCTGCCCATGTGGATAAACTTCTTGCTCCGCACGATTGCGACAGTAGAGTTATTCCGCATGTTCGGTCTGCCACTGGGCGAAGGGGCGTTGCTGTTTGGTATGGTGTATGACTTCCTGCCCTTCATGATTTACCCTATCTACAACACCTTGCAGAAGATGGACACCAGTCTGATTGAGGCAGCACACGACTTGGGCGCAAAGCGTCATCAAGTATTCTTGAAAGTGACTTTGCCACTCTCCATGCCAGGTATCTATTCGGGTATCGTGATGGTGTTTATGCCTACGGTTTCGACCTTCGCCATCGCAGAATTGCTCACTCATAACAAGGTGACCTTATTCGGCTCACTCATCCAACGCTGCTTCGGCGAAGGCGGTATAGCGATGTGGAACTACGGTGCAGCATTGTCGCTGATTATGCTGATAATCATAGGATTGACCAGCTTCTTTGGAGGCGATAAGGAGGATATAAATCGTTGAGTGTTTAGAGTTTAGTGTTTAGAGTTTAGAGACATGTTTGAAAATTATAAGAAATCAAAAGTGGAAAAGCGCAGTTTAACATCGCGCATAGCAGCACAAGCATACTTGTGGTTGCTGCTGGTGGTGTTGTACGCCCCTATTCTGCTGATTATCATATTCTCGTTCACACAGAGCAAAGTATTTGGTAACTGGACGGGATTTACGTTAGGGTTGTACGAGAACCTATTCACGGGTTACGATGCTGTGGCGCAAGTGAAAGTGGACCCGAACTTGTACCGTGCTATCTTCTTCACGGTGGTGATTGCATTCGCTTCGGCAATCATCTCCACCATGTTGGGTACGTTAGCGGCGATTGGTATCTACCACATGCGTTCGCGCGATAGGAAGATACTCACCTTTATGAATAGCATCCCGATGATTAACCCCGATATTCTGACAGGTATCAGCTTGTTCTTGCTATTCGTGTTCTTGGGTATCAGTCGCGGACTGGGCACGGTGATTGCTGCACACGTGGTGTTCTGTACGCCGTATGTAGTGCTGAGTGTGATGCCCCGCCTCACGAAAATGAATCCAAACATCTACGAAGCCGCATTGGACTTGGGTGCTACCCCCTTCCAAGCATTGCGCAAAGTGATGATGCCCGAACTATGGCCAGGTATGATTAGTGGATTTATCTTGAGCTTGACATTGAGTATTGACGACTTCGGCGTGACTTACTTCACCAAAGGCAGTAGCGGACTGGAAACCCTCTCCACTTTCATTTACGCGGACGCGCGCAAAGGTGGTTTGACACCTGAACTCAGACCCCTATTCTCACTGATATTCTTGACCATCTTGGTCTTGCTGATAATAATGAATATACGAACCCATAAACAACAAAACAAAACGAAATGAAAAAGTTCTTTTTTGCTGTAGCCGCTTTGGTGCTACCTTGTGTATTGGTATCTAACGCTTTTGCTGCTGATCGCGAGCATACGCTCAAAGTTTATAACTGGGCCGATTATATCGACATGAACGTGCTCAACGGTTTCCCTGCTTGGTACTACGAGCAAACAGGAGAGCAGGTAGAAGTGCTATACCAAACTTTCGACATCAACGAGTCGATGCTCACCGAGATTGAGGTGGGACAAGAAGATTATGACGTGATTTGTCCATCGGAATACATCATCGAGCGTATGTTGCGCAACGGACTGCTGCAACCTATCAATAAGGATTTTGGTCAAACACCCGACTACACCCAACTAGTTTCTCCTTTCGCGGTGGATAAGTTCCAACAGATGGCACCCGACAGCAGTGTATGCGTAGCAGACTACACTGTGGGCTATATGTGGGGTACAACTGGTATTCTCTATAACACCGCATTGGTGGACAAATCTGAAATACTTTCTTTAGGCGGTTTGCAGAACCCTGAGTTTGCTGGCAAAGTGTTTATGAAAGATGCCTTCCGCGATATCTACTCCGTAGTAGTACTCTATGCTTATCGCGACGAGATTGCGCGTGGCGAAGTGACACGCGATGAGTTGGTGGCAAACGTGACCGATGAGCGTATTCAACGCGTAGAGGAGTTCCTCACCAGCATGAAAGACAATATCGCAGGTTGGGAAGTGGACTTCGGCAAAGAGGAGATGACCAAAGGCAAAGCATGGCTCAACCTCAGCTGGTCAGGCGATGCACAATGGGCAATAGATGAGGCAAGCGAAGTGGGCGTTAACCTCGAATATTTCGTGCCTGAAGAGGGTAGCAATGTGTGGTTCGACGGATGGTGTATCCCTATCTATGCGAAGAACACCAAGGCAGCAAGCTACTTCATCAATTACATGTGTATGCCCGAGAACGCCATCCTCAACATGGAGGAGATTGGCTACGTGAGCGTGGTGGCAGACTCTACTATTCTTGCATGGGCAAACGATGAGGAGATTGAAGCGACCTCCGACCTAACTTATTTCTTTGGCGAAGGCGCAGATTCCGTGCACGCCAATCACGTCTTCTATCCAGATGCCAAAGTAATTGAGCGTTGCGCACTCATGCACGACTGTGGTGATAAGACCGAGGATATGTTGGCTATGTGGTCACGCGTCAAGGGCGACAACCTGAGCAGCGGATTGGTGATATTCATCATCGTTGTATTGGTGCTCATCATGGTGGTGGTGATTATCCAAGCCATCAATCGCAAACGCCAACGCGACATGCAACGCAAAAAACGTAACCGTAGAAAAAGATAATTACTTTATAGCCAATGAAACGAATTGTTTGTATCATAGCAAGTGTGGTCTTGGGAATATCCTATACAATAGCTCAAGACTACGAACAGGCATTCAAGAATGTTCAACAGCAGTTTGAACAACGTATGCCTAATACGCAAAACAACCTCAAACAGTATCTTGACCAATATCCTTACACGACTTACGAAGATGAAGTTCGAACAATGCAAGGCGTGCTATATACTGAAAAAGAAAAGTATAAAAATGCCATTAAGATCTTCAGTAAGGTAAAGGTTAAAAATCTCTCACGTAGATCAGAACCCATGTACTATTTTTACTTGGGTTATGCTTACTTACAGCAAAAAGATTATGAGAAGGCACTGCCATGTATGTTGCGAGTAAAGAACAAACAATCTGCATATTCATTGCAAGCTACCTATTACACTGGCTATACTTATTATAGCCAAAAGAATTACCCACAAGCATTGGCTGAGTTTCTCTCCATTGAGCAGCTTGGTGGCTACAAGCAAATTGCCCCCTATTACATCGTGCAAATCTACTATGCACAGCAAGAGTATGACAAAGTCTATCAACGCGCTGAGGAGTTGCTGAAGAACTACCCCGATAACCAATACAATGATGAGCTCCATCGCATGTTAGGCGAAATGTACTACCAAGACTCTGCCTATGATGATGCCGTGCGCCATCTGGAAGCATATCGCACTTTGCGACAAGAGGCAAAGAAAGAAATCGTACGCAACGATATGTACCTGCTCGGTATGTCACACTATATGAATCGAGATTGGCAAGAAGCTGTTGACAATCTCAAACTCATCAAACTGCAAGAGGACTCCATATCCGAAAATACATGCTTACACCTCGGTCATGCTTATCTGCGATTAGAAGATATCGAAAAAGCGAAACTAGCATACGCTACTGCCATTCGCTACAATATCAATCCTAAACTTCGCGAAGAAGCCATGTACAACTACGTACAAGCCACCTATATCCAAAACTCCGCTTTGGGTGAAAGTGTGACGGCATTCCAAGACTTCATTCGTGAGTACCCCAACTCACAATATATCAATAAGGTGTATGCTCTGATGGCAGATTTATACCTCACCAGCAAAAACTACCAATCGGCATTGGATGCATTGCAAACCATCTCTACACCCAACGAACAGATGTTGCAAACCATGCAGCACCTGCGTTATCAATTGGCTGTGGATGCATTTGTACAGGGCAAGATGATTGATGTACTCAAATGGGCAAACGCCGTGATTGAGAACGCCACTCAACCATCTACCTACAAGACAGAGGCATATTACCTCGCTGCGCAAGCGCATTACCGCATACACCAATATCCACAAGCCATTGCACAACTACAATGCTATCTACAGCAACCTAATATCGCGGAATCAACCAACAAGACAACGGCTCTCTATCTGCATGCATACGCCTTGTTCAATCAAAAAGACTTTGCCGCAGCAGCACCTATCTTCCGCCAATACGTAGCAGCAATGGGCGATAACACCGCCAATACTACGTATGCCGACGCATTGAATCGCATCGGCGATTGCCTCTTCCAAGCACGCGATTTCCAACAAGCAAGCGACGTATACCACCAAGTGGCGGAACTCAAGAGTAATGGTGCCGATTACGCCATCCTGCAGCAAGGCTATGCACAAGGCCTGCTACATCATTACGCCGAGAAAGCAGCAGTGCTGACATCGCTCATCGAACAATATCCTCGTTCGGATTATGCAGATGATGCTATGTATGAGATTGCACGTGCACAACTGCAACAAAATAAAAACGAGGATGCGATTCATACCTATCAACAACTGCTAAAGAAATATCCTAACAGCAGTCAAGCACCTAAATCTTCACTTGAATTGGGTATGACCTATCGCACCACCAAGCAATATGACCAAGCTATTCTATCCTTCAAATCCACGATTGAACACTATCCTGGCACAGAGGAAGCATATGCAGCCCTCGAAGGACTGGAGCAAGTATATGTAGAAACCAACAAGATTGATGAGTATATCGCCTATACTAAGACACTCAATCGCATGAAGATGCAATCTTCTACCAGCGAAGATTCGCTCGTATATGTCACTGCCGAACTACAATACATGCTTGGCAATTATGCGCAAGCTGCTGCTGGACTTACCACCTATCTCACTCGTTTCTGTCCAGGTGGACGTCATTGCACCAATGCCACGTACTATGCAGCCAATAGTTACTACCAACTCAAGCAGTACGACCAAGCTATCGATCAATACAGCACCTTGGCTGATATACAAGGCAACCCATATATGGAGGAGGCGTGCATGCGCGTAGCAGAACTGAGCTACGACAAGCAAGAGTACCGCACCGCTCTCTATTATTTCCAACGTATGCAAGAGGTGGCATCATCATCTGCCAATCGCCTCACTGCCATAATTGGTATCTTGCGCTGCAACCACCATATCGGTGACCAAACTGCCACTATCCAAGCTGCCACACAGTTACTTGAACAAGACAACCTGAGCTCTGACATACGCAACGAAGCACTCTACTGCCGTGCCAAAGGTCACTTACATGATAAGCAATATGGACTAGCTGTTGTGGACCTCACACCACTGGCTAAAGAGGTTCGCACCGCATGGGGAGCGGAAGCGAAATATCAATTGGCTGATTGCTACTTCCACCTTGGTGCTATAGACATGGCAGAACACGAGATCATGTCCTTTACCCAACTCCAGACCTCACACCAATACTGGTTGGCAAAGAGCCTGATTCTACTCTCGGATATTAACGTGGAACGCAATGAAATCTTCCAAGCTAAGCAATACCTATTGGCGTTGCAATCCAACTACAAACTGCAAGATGATATCCCTGCGCTTATAGAAACTAAGTTACAAGCGATTGCACAATTAGAGCAGCAAAACGAACAACCAACTACCGAAACAGAGGAGGAAACATTATGATACGATTATATCCAATAGCCCTTGCGTGCGTACTGATATTGAGCATTCCTTGCGTCGCTCAAGCACAAGACACAGTATTCAATCGTGTGGTCACTGTGGAGCGCGATTATCAGCCTGAGATTGAGCAAACACAAGCTATCACTACCACACCTACTTTCATCCAATACACCCCACAACTCAATCCTGTAGTGTATTCCACCTACTCTAACCCACTCTCTATTGGCTATAACCTCCACGCTCTACCCGCTTCTTCCACCAAGTTCTCCACACCCACTCCACTCAACGGCGTGATTGAGGGAGCACTTGGCTACCGCAATACGCACATGCTGTTTGCCTACCAAATCAACCACAAAAAGAAGATGTCGCTCGACCTCTATGCCAACCACGATGCGTATTGGGGAAAAGATGCACTTGCTCAATCTATCTTAGGTATGTTGGCTACACGCCACTTCTCGGGCGCAGACTTCTATTTCGGACTTGAGGGACAAAACGAAGCGTTTGCATATCAACTTGATAGCACGGCATACAAGGCATTTTTCCCTTGGCGTACATTCTGGAATGCACAAGCCAAAATAGGTGTACAATCCACCAAGAAAGATGGTATTCTCTACCGCATACAAACAGGTTATAATGCTTTCTTCGCTACCAACCACGCCATCGAACATCAAGTACGCTCCTATCTTGACTTCGCATGGAAAGCCGACTACCACAAAGCTGGTATCAATGCATCGGTGCTCAATGCATTCTACACCATCACCGACACCACTTTCACCGCATCTATCGCTCCTCGCCATGCCATTCATCTTGAGCCATTCTATGAGTTCCATAGCAAAAATATTCGCCTACATGCTGGTGTCAATTTAGACATCAATCTGGGCAATGGTCAGTTGCTCAGCGGTGCAGAAGACATCAGTTTCGCACCTTCACCAAATGTAGAATTCGAATGGCATATGATGGACAATGTCTTCCATCTCTATACCAATGCTCATGGCTATTTTGGCAATGGTTCGCTACAAGAGTTCACGAGTTACAACCGCTATCTAAACCTGCATCAAGGGCTTACTCTCCAACATCCGCGTAACTATACTCCTATAGATGCACAACTCGGCTTCAAGATTCGCCCTGTCGCCACTATGCTCATTGACATCTACGGCGGGTATGCGTATATGATGAACGCATACAATATGAAGGCCATATTAAACGATGCGAATGTTATCACAGACTACCATCTGTGGTTTACTAATTACCAACGATGGAAAGTGGGTGCCTCTATGCACTACCACTACCGCGATATCCTTGAACTTAACGTAGCAGGCAACTACTATTTCTGGACTGCGGAACAGCCTATCTACGACCGTCCTAATTGGGATATTAAAGCGCGATTGGACGTGCATATCGACTCTAAATGGAGCATCTACTCCGACAATTATTTCGCAGGCAGTCGCTTAGCACATACCACCCAAGGCGATCAAACACTTGCCCCAATCATATCGCTCAATATTGGTGGTCAATATGCTGTCAATCGTTGGTTGGTTGCTTACTTGCAACTCAATGACTACCTCCATCGCAGAAGCGAATACTTCTACGGTTATCATTCACAAGGTATCCACTTTTTGGCGGGTGTTAAATTCAAATTCTAACACACACGTATGAAACGACTCGTACTCAGCCTCATTGTAGCATGTCTATGGGGTAATATCGCCATATCTGCTACTACCGTCCCACATATCATGGCATATGATTTGCGTGTAGCACAGAGTGGAAATGATTATACATTCACTTTCTTTGCCAACACCCAACCTATTTCGGGCAAACTGCTTTTCCACACCATCAGTGGCGAATCGCTTGGCGAATATACGATTCCTCAACCGATCCAATCTGGCGATAATACCATTACTATTCCCGCATCTGCACTACCTTCATCCCACACTACCATCGCTTGGAGCTTACAACTATCTGCTGCAAGCAATCCACAGTTTGGTATTATCTATGAGGGAGAGGTTTGCACTCGCGCTTATGCAGCAATTAACAATCATCCAGAATCAGACTACTTCGGCTATATCTACCTTGCCAACCGAAAGGGAGTAGGGCTATGCCATATCCATGCCTTTGATTATGCCTACCAACCCACATTCGCAACAGGCAACGATTACATCACATTCAATTCTACAGGCCGTCCTGCTATTGACAGCGAAGGCTATATCTATTGGCCCGATTGGGGAGATCTCAAAAGCGGCATCACCATCATGAATCCCGTCGATTATAGCGAGAAACAATTCTTTAGTGGCATACAGAATGATGACAATGGCGTATGGTACAATTCCGTCACCAACACCGATTTGGGCTCATCCTGCTCTGGCGTTTCCATCTATGGGTCTGGTAAAAATACCAAACTTTACGCCATGAACGAAGATATAGGCGAATATAGCCAACTCACTAAAAAAGGTTTTGTCATCTATCAAATCGGCAACGAAGATGGCACTATCTCCCGCCAGTGGAAGACAGCACCCACTCAAGTTATAGCAGTGGAAGACAACAATACCAATGGCAACTTTGCCATAGTAGCTTGTAGTCATGGTGCTTGGCTCTGTCAGCATACGCTTACTAACCAAGCGGGTACCTATGCTCTGATGTTCTACGACCATGAAGGCAAGCGACAATATGCATCTACCGATGCCACACTCATCAATGGTTCCAATGGTGCTGGCATTGCACTCAATCGCGAAGAGAATCAATTGGCAATGGTAAATGCAGACGGAAATATCCTCATATTTGATATTACATGGCAAGGCGATACCCCTACTCTATCTTTGCGCACTACCTATACCACCACATTCAGTGCTATTGGTAGCATACATTTCGACTATGCGGGTAACCTCATTACCACCTCGGGCAACAATTTCGGAGGCAGCAAAGATGACTTGCGCCTTGTAATCTACTCCACCCCTACGGACAGCAACACCATAGTTGTTCCAGCCCGCACATCGCAACATATCCAACGAAGTGGAACAGGTACATCTCATTTTCAATTGTTATTTCCAGACGAATCCACTCCTACTAAAATTCTGCGCAACGGACATCTGTATATTCTCCATCACGGACAAATATACACAATCCTCGGTTTTCAAGAGTAGGAATATTCTCCTTAGACTTTAAATTCGCGAGAGTTTTGCATAGGTAAGAAGGAGTGTCTTTTTACCCGCATTATCAAATTGAATATCAATCTTATCGTTATCGTTCTCGCGATAGACATCCAATACCAAACCATCACCAAATACTTTATGATTAACACGGTCGTTCTTTTTCCATTCAGAGCGTACCTCTTTGCGTGTTTTGGCGGTAGAAGTACCCACTTTGCGAGAAATGCTTACCAATTTGGAATTACTGTCTAAAGACGTAGATGACGAAGAAATTGGTTTGGGAGTAGTCTTGACATTGGACTTACTAGCAAACGATGTGGATTGCATAGACTGTAATTGCTGGATATAGCACGAGTCAATATCTTTGATAAATCGAGAAGGAGCAGAGAATACCACCTGTCCGTTTCTAAAGCGCTGGCGAGCATTCGTTAGATAACAACGTTCCATGGAACGCGTGATAGCCACATATAATAGGCGTCTTTCCTCCTCAATATCCTTGGGTGCTTGACAAAATTGCGAGGGGAATAAGTTTTCTTCCAACCCCACAATAAATGTAGTGCCAAACTCTAATCCCTTGGCAGCATGAACTGTCAACAAAGTAACACGCGATTGCTTATCATCTAAGTTCTCGTCTTGGTCAGTCAAGAGACTAACTTCTGACAAGAAATCAGCCATAGGTGTAAAGGCAATATCCTCACGCATACGTTGCTCCACAAACTCATGGATACCAGACAACATCTCTTGAAGGTTCTCCAATCGGGCAACCCCCTCTTGCGAGGTATCGGCTTTGGCATCGCGCATCACACCCGATTCGCGCAATACTCGGTCTGCAAACTCATAAGCATCTAAGGTGTCAGCCACCACAGCAAAACTGCTGATTAACTCTGCAAAGGCAGTCAATTTCTTTTGTGTGGCGGCAGAAACGTCTAATTTGGTGGCGACAGGATCATTCACCACCTCCATCATCGAACATGCAGCATTGCGAGATGCCTCACGAATCTTCATCACGGTAGTTTCACCTATACCACGTAAAGGATAATTGATAATACGAGCAAAAGCCTCATTATCATGGGAATTTAATGACAAACGGAAATAGGCAATCGCATCTTTTATCTCTTTACGTTGGTAGAAGCTAGTACCTCCATAAATACGATATGGAATACTCAAATGGCGCAGTTCATCTTCAATCACACGAGACTGAGCATTCGTGCGATACATGATAGCCACATGATCAAAATCTGTTCCTTGACGATGCAATAGTTTGATTTGCGAAGCCACAGCTTGCGCCTCATCACGATCCGACATATAGGTACATAGCGTCAGCTTCTCACCCAAGGTCAACTCTGAATATACTGCCTTAGGAATCTGCCCACGATTATGACGAATTAACGAATTGGCTGCATTAACAATCGTCTGAGTAGAACGATAGTTTCGCTCTAATTTAAACAATTGTGCTGACTCATAGCCCTTTTGGAAAGTCAAGATATTTTCAATATTGGCACCTCGAAAAGAATATATAGACTGTGCATCATCGCCTACAACACATATTCTATTCTGTGGTTCTGCTAAGCGTTTGACAATCAAATATTGCGAATAGTTAGTGTCTTGATATTCGTCCACTAGCAGATACTGGAAAATATCTTGATACTTGCGTAACACATCTTCGTGTTTCTTAAAGAGGGTATTGGTATAAAACAACAAATCGTCAAAGTCCATCGCATTGCATGCTTTCAAGCGACGGTTGTATTCCATATATATACGCGACATTTCTGGAATACGCTCAAAGCGATCTTGCATAGTAAACTCACGATTAGAGCTATAAGCAGTGGGCGATTGCAGATGGTTTTTCGCCAAGGAAATACGAGATAATACCACATTTGTCTTGTACTGCTTTTCGTCCAATTGCATATCTTTGACAATATGCTTAATGACCGACTTCGAATCTGTAGTATCATAGATGGTAAAATCGCGAGTATATCCAAGCAATTCAGCTTCTTGACGTAGAATCTTAGAACAAATAGAGTGGAATGTGCCCATCCACAGATAACGAGCCACACTATCCCCAACCAACGCAGCAATACGCGATTTCATCTCACGAGCTGCTTTATTGGTAAAGGTGAGTGCCAAGATATTGCCCGCTTTTACTCCATGTTCCAGCAGATAAGCAATCTTGTAGGTCAATACGCGCGTTTTACCCGATCCCGCACCAGCAATCACCAGTTGAGGACCATCATTGTATTCCACAGCAGCACGCTGCGAAGGGTTAAGTTCGTTTAGGTAACTCATTGAAGTTAGATCATATTTTGGTTAATACTCCTATTTTTAATACAAATAAGTATCATATTTATAAATTTGCTGCAAAGATATAGAAAAATATTGAATTTATCAAATTTTTCACTTAAATCTACAAAACAAAAAGAGTCAAAGGTAACTATTTTTGGATTATAAGTAATCATTTATTAGAATAAACTCAATTGTTTTTCTACAAAGATAGTGACTGCTCCTGTGAAGAACGGTAGTCAAGTCGGATAATACACCACCTATTATACACACAAAAAGTCACCTTGGTTAGGTGACTTTTTGTGTATCAATCATCATCTGTTTTTTCTTTTTTCTACACATCAGGTATTATCCGTTCTCGAAACCACTCCAATATCAATCCATTACCATTTGGTTAGCATCTAGGTGTTTCCCCGTAGCTTGCAAGATATTCTATGCTGGCTTCGGGACCACCATAAGAGATCTGTGGGAGATCTCTGGGCTTTCTGTGGCTGTATTAGGTCGCTCTCAAGTTGACTGCGGGTTACGCGACCTGAAGGAGTGCGATGGAACGCACTCCGAGCGCAGCGCCCGAAGAGTCCCCACTCTGAGGAATCAGCGCAAGCATAGAACAAATTAGGCGAGCACTGTATCATATCTATTGCCTATTTATATCATAATTGTGGCATTAATTTTTCTTGTCTGTTCGCGAAGATATGAGTTAGCATTCGCAAAAAACAAGAGGGGTATCAACAATGGATACACCCTCTTATTTTATTTTTATGTGGGGAATTATAATCCTAACCCACCCAAAGACTCCAAAGCCTTCATAGCATCTTCTGTTTGCTTTTCCGCAAGAGTGGCAGTAGCTTCAATAATACGCTCCATTTGGTCTTCAGTCCAATCAGTATCTTCTGGATATTTCTCTTCCATATCCTCCAAAACTTGTGCTGCTTTTACTGCATTACCAGCTTCACAAGCTTTTTCATAACTTTTAAGAAGGGATTCAGGGTTAGTGCATGAAGCCAAAAAGGCTACCATTGCTACAACAATAATTGATTTTAGTTTCATAATGAAGTAGTTTTAAATCGTTATTTTATTAAGGGGGTAAAACATCATTACCAAAATAAATTTTGATAGATAGCATTGGCAAATAATGAAATTAATAGTATCGTCCATGACCAGCTATTTGACAAAAATAATTTCCTTTTACCAGCAAGAACAAATGCTATGAAACAAATTACCCATAAAAGCATGATAAGCCAAATAGGAAATTGACAGATGCTTTCCCATACTTCCCCTTTGTGCAACAAGAGCATTGACCTTTGGAAACCGCATAGTGGACAACTGATTCCAAATAATTGCTTATATGCACATGGCAAAAGGGAAATAGTATCCATTGAATTTAAAACAAATCCAACCACTCAAGCCATGCAAAGCCAACAGAGCCGAGGATCGCTACTGCGATGATATAATACAATACATAAATTGATCCAAAGATGACACCCAGGATTGAAGTCACCTTACCTGCTTTCAACATGCCGTATCCATTGTAAACATTGGGATTGGTATTATAAACAGTAAGTCCTTTGTTAGCTAAAACAAGACCAACAACTCCACAAACAAGTCCAACAAAGAAACAGCCGAACAATAAAGAACAAATTCCAAGTACCAATGCAGCTACTGCATAAGGTGCATTTTGTTTTTGATTTTCCATAAAATTTAAATTTTGAAAGTTAATAAATATTTTTTTGAGAGTAAGCCTATAAGATTACTCATTATTTTTAATTATCACAATCCACCAAGAGCATTAAGTAATTCTGCTTCGGCTTCTAACAACTCCATAGCATCATCCAACGCTTGCTCCGTTTCTTCATCAAACAAACTAGATGAAGTTGTTTCTTCAGCCTCTTCCAACTCAATACCTATAAGTTCAACCGCAGCTACTCTATCGTATATGCTTTTAGCATCTTCGTAAGAATAACTCTTGTAACTCCATGTTTTTCCTGTAATAGAGGTTTCTGTTTCTGCACCTTCTTGCAAAAGGACATCCCATTCGCTCTCATCTAAATCCAAAGATTCTAGTTCTACTTCACTAACATTTAATAAATTACCATAAACTGATGACAATTCGCGTTCGTATTTTTTGTAATCTTTAAGTTGATTAAACTCTGTTTTTAAAGTTATAGGAACTTTAATGCGTACTTGCCAACCATCATTTGCTTGCACCAGCATGACTTTATAAGTGTCCGCCGATACTTTGAACAAATTAGCATGCTTACCACGAAACGTAAGAGTCGATGCTTCTAAAGATTTCGCCTCATCAGTAGGCTGTTTGGAAGACGAGGTTTTACCTCCACATGCACACATAAGAGCAGCACATGCAATCATTAATAAAAATTTCTTCATTGTTTTGTTAATTAGGTTGTTAAACATTTTATCCGATTATTATTCACATTCCACTTCTTCGCCTTTGGTATTAATGCAGAAGTCCCTGTTATTTTTTTCTACATACGCGATTCCATCTTCAAAGTCGTCTGCATCATCATATATAAAATCAATCACTACCTCTCCCTTAGTATCAAGATAGCCACATCTTTGATCTTCATCACTCCACCAATCACCATCTCGGTCTTTTACAACACAAATCAGTCCATTATGATACTCAGTACTATAGAATGCTTGATTTTTAGGTAGAGTATATATAATCTCACCGTTTTTATCTATCACCATTTCTTTGTTTGCTTTTTCAACGACAGCTAAACCCTCTGAGAATGATTCAGCATCATCAAATCCCATTGGAATAATGACATCGCCTTTTTCATTGATGTAACCATATTTGTTGGCTTTCACTTTTACACATGCAAGATCCTCCGAAAAAGAATATGCATACTTATAGGTCAAAGGAATAGACACTTCTCCATGGAGATTAATATAACCATACAAATCTGATTTAGCGTCCTTAACAACAGCCAAACCATTTTCAAAATCCTCAATTTTACTATAGTTGGAAGTTGGAGCTACTATTACTTTTCCCGTAGCATCTACTACGCCATATTTTCCTGAGAACAAGCCTCCAACTCGTACGATACACCTTCCTTCATGGCAATTATTGACTTCATCGTATTCAATTGGAATAACAACTTCTCCTTTAGTGTTGATTGCACCATATTTTGAATCATATTTCTCATCTGTAATTCTTACGACTGACACACTATTGTAAAAATCACCTACACCGTCATATGTACTAACTACACGAGAATAGACTTTTTTTGAAAGTACTTCTTCCGCTGGACCATTTCCATTGTTACTACAAGCTGACAATAGTAACAAACTCAGGAACACAAGTGTTCCAATAACATTTTTTTTTCGTTTCATTTTTTTTGTTTTTTTTAATGATACCTACTCACTTTTATCAAGGCTTTTCGGTTTTCTCCTTATTCATTTTATTCGAGTTTGCAAAGGTACTGCTTTTCTATAGGATGAGCAAGATACATATTGGTTCTTGTTGGTTCTTTCGCAATCTGCTATTAAATCCATAAATAACTTCTCCCCATACCTTGAGGTCCTGAGAATACCTTGTCCACGAAAGGAGAAGTTACTCATGGATAACGGTAGGCATACAAAAAAACGTGGATTCCGACTGCTGTCGTTCCACGTTATGAGGCCTTCGCATTGCCTATCAGTTTAGAACAACAACGCGAAGCCCACGCCGAATATAAAATATACTCTCGTACTACAATGGTTAAGGTACGCGTGTGCGCATACATATTTACGCAAAATACATACCAAATAGGCACAAGAGGGATAATCTATATCCCGTAGGACATCTATCGTTGCTAAGTTCCGAAACTGATTGTGAAAGTTGCGAAGTTTCATAACGTCAGAACAGAGCGCTAATAAACGCCTTTTTAATATGTCTGCTACCCTCCGCTGACGATGTACAGACATCCCCAGCGCAGGTTCACGGTGCAAAGGTAATACATTTTTTTGAATTGAGCAAGAAAAATTGCTTTTTGGGGCAATTTTTGGTTTAGAGAACGGTCTTTTGAATAGGCAGATCCTATAGTCAGAGTTGATGAATCACCTATGAATCACCTAAGATTTACAAGTACATTTCAATGTTCTACGACATAAAAAATCGCCATTTATGTTTTGGACATAAATAGCGACTAAATAAAACTAATGTGTTGCTCTATTACAAGTCAGACAGCAAAAAAGCCATATAGAGAGGAAGAGTTAGCAATCGATCGGACCGACCTATATTATAATCCCCCAACTTGATAGCAGCGTTTACGTGATATTTATCAGGGTGGTTGAGTATCGTTTTTACTGATTTGGCATTGCCTGTATTAGCTTTGCATTCCAGCAGTGTGCATTCGCCCTTATAACGCATCACAAAATCAATCTCTAAACCGCTTTCTTTTTGGTAGTAATATAACTTTCGTCCCATCTTACCCAAGATATCTGCTACCAGATTTTCATATACGGCGCCTTTGTATGTCCACAAGTTACCTTGCAAGATATCGCCCTGCGTTCCATCGTCCAACATGCTGACCAATAATCCCGTATCAGCCATATACACCTTAAAACAATCTTGGATAGAGTTGCCGCTCAAAGGTATTTCTGGCAACATAAGATTATAGCAACGGCGCACAATACCAGCATCCTCTATCCATTGCAGACAACTGATATACTCCTTGCTACGACCACCCTTGCGCACCACCGAGTAGGTGAACTTCTTATTGTCTCTACTCAATTGGCGAGGAATAGAATCGAAGCACTCGCGAATACGTGGTTTATCTTCTGTACGGGCATATTTGATCATGTCATCACGATAGCCATTTAAAATATGCCTTTGCACTTGACATACTTGATTCATATCATGCGTAGCAAAGAAGATTTTTACCGCTTCGGGCATACCACCTACTACTACATATTCCAACAACAATTGACGCAAGCGCTGATGGATATCTGCTGGGATAGGAGTCTCATATTGTAATGATTTGCGCAGGAAATCAAATACTTGCTCATTAATCCCATTTGCCCATAACCACTCTTCAAAATCCATAGGATACATCTCCACAATAGTCTCTGCTCCTACGGGAATAGTCGCTTGGTCTTCTGCCTTAATCTGTTCGGCATTCTTATATCCACTCACGCCTAACAATGAACCAGTGCAAATCACATCGTATCTTCCATCTTTCATAAAGAATTTCAAAGAGGAACGCGCGCGAGGGCAATTTTGTATCTCATCTAATACAAGACAAGTCTGCTTTGGTACAAATTGTGCACCTGGCACAGATGCAGAAATCGCCATTGTCAAATAATCAACCGACAGAGAACCTGCAAACAGCGCACACAACTGTTCTTGCTCGTGAAAATCTATATAAATCACATGCTTATAGTGCTTCTTAGCAAAAGCTACTACCGAACTTGTCTTACCACATTGACGACAACCTTTGATGACCAAAGGCTTGTGATTAGGTGTGTTCTTCCATTCTAACAAAACAGATTCAATCTTTCGTTTATACATAAATGATTGATTATTTACGATTTACAACATATAATTACACTTTTCCAAATGACTTTTAGCGCAATTTTCACACTTTTCCAAGCGACTTTTTGTGCAATCTTCACACTTTTCCAAGCGACTTCACGTTGCAAAGGTACAACATTTTTTTGAAACCTGCAAGTATATACATACAAAAATCGTCATTTATGTTTTGGGACATAAATGACGATTAACTATCATCAATAGGATATTCCTTAAAACAAACTCAGTTGTTCTTCTATAGGTTTGCTATCTTCAGGTACTTCGTTGGTAATCGTGAATGGCACATCTACTACAGGCTGCACCTCTTGTTCTTTATCCTCCACACCATCGCTCTCTCCCTCTTGACCGTTTGTTTCGTCGCTTTCTTCGCTATTCTCCTCTTCTATCACTTCTGGTTCTGGAGTAATGTCTTCGATCTTCGCCACATCCAACGTAGAGAAACGTTTTCCTTTGGCTTTAGGTGACTTAGCCTCGATAAACTCAGCCATCAGCACCTCCATTTCTGGCTTGGTCTCATCCACAAACGTGATGCGGAAGATGGCTTCTTCGCGATCAGAAAGCAAGGCTATCTTGCTATCGCTATTCTCGCCCAACATATTCTGCGACTTCAGTTGAGCATCCAATTGGAAACGCTTGCCATAGTAGTATCCCAAATCGGCATTCCACATCGCCAATGACCAGACCTTATCGCTATCAAACTTCTCTATACGCAATATGTTTTGGTCAAAATGGGCCGTAAGCTCGAACGTAGTCAAATAATAATCTCCATTTTTGGTAATGACCAAGATACGATCTTCTTCCACAAACTCGCCCAAGTAGATACCTTGACCGTCATAGTTCAAGCGCAAAATATCTGGATCAAACCATACCTTACGCCCACCCAATGTAGAGCGACCTTTTTGCTTCAAAGTAATCGCTTTGACTTCGTATTTTGTTAGCACATTACCCCTTGCAGTACGGCTCTTGATTGCCAATTCGCTCAAATCCTTGATCACTTCCAACTTCTTGAGATGCAATGCTGGTTTGAGCTGCACCTTAATCACCTCGGCCTCGCCATTCGGATTGGCTGTGAAATACATCACGCGCGAACCCGCTTTACCTTGAGTCAAATCGTATTCTTTATCACGAGCAACACCCGTCACAGCAAAGCGCTTCATGAAACAGATACCCTTCTTACCATCGCGGTAAATGGCATTGTAGATGGTACGATGGTCGTTCTTGCGGAAAATATCAATATGGATAATATCTGCACCTACGAACACTTTGTCCGCCACCTTCACAATCTTGTATTTTCCATCGCGATGGAAGATAATCACCTCGTCGATATCCGAACAGTTGAAGAGGAATTCATCTTTCTTCAAGCCCGTACCAATAAAGCCCTCTGCACGATTGATATATAATTTCTCGTTGGCTTCTACTACAGTCTTGATATTGATATTAGCAAAATTGCGCACCTCTGTACGACGTGGATATTTCGCTCCATACTTCTGCTTGAGCGACTCAAACCATGCAATGGTATAGTCATTCAGATTCTTGAGATTCTTGATGGTGGCTTTGATCTTCTTATCCAAGTCACGCATCAATTCATCTGCCTTCTTCGAGTCGAAACGCGTGATGCGAATCATACGTATCTCAAATAAACGCTCAATATCCTCGCGACGAACTTCACGAATTAACTTTGCCTTCCAAGGTTCGAGAGCTTGATCAACAAAAGCAATCAGTTTCTCTTTGTCGGGAGCATTTTCGTATCCTTCTTCCTTATATATACGATTTTCGATAAAGATTTTCTCCAAAGAAGTATAGAAATATTGCTCCTCTAACTCTGCCTTCTGAATCTCTAACTCCCACTTGAGCAATGCCTTCGTATGCTCTACAGACATACGCAGCAACTCGCTCACTGTGGTGAAGATCGGTTTTTTGTCCTGTACCACACAGCAGTTAGGCGATACATTCACCTCGCAATCAGTAAATGCATACAACGCATCTATCGCCTTATCAGACGAACTGCCTGGAGCCAATTGCACAACTATCTTAGCTTCCTCTGCCGTGAAATCATCCACCTTACGCACCTTGATTTTACCCTTTTGATTCGCACGCAAGATCGTCTCAATAATCTTACCAGTAGTTGTACTATAAGGTATCTCGCTAATGATTAGCGTCTTATTATCATCCGCCTTTTGTATCTTCGCACGTATACGAATCATACCACCTCGTTCACCGTCATTATAACGGCTCACGTCGATTTCACCGCCTGTAGGGAAATCAGGATACAACTGGAATGTTTCGCCACGCAGATGTGCTAATGCCGCATCACAAATCTCGCAGAAGTTATGAGGAAGTATCTTGGAATTCAAGCCCACCGCAATACCTTCTACACCTTGTGCCAAAAGCAATGGGAACTTGATTGGCAGATGAATAGGCTCTTTCTTACGACCGTCATACGACATCATCCAATGCGTTGTCTTGGGATTGAAGACCGTTTCCAACGCAAATTTACTCAGTCGCGCTTCGATATAACGCGGTGCAGCAGCCCCATCGCCTGTAAGGATATTTCCCCAGTTACCTTGGCAATCAATCAGCAAATCCTTCTGCCCCAACTGCACCAATGCATCACCAATACTAGCATCACCGTGTGGGTGATACTGCATGGTTTGACCTACAATATTAGCAACTTTGTTAAACTTGCCATCATCCACACACTTCATCGCATGCAGAATACGACGCTGCACAGGCTTTAGGCCGTCCTCCATAGAGGGGACAGCACGCTCGAGTATCACATACGAAGCATAGTCCAAGAACCAGTCTTGGTACATGCCCGTCAAATGCTGTTTGATTGCGTCGTTGTTATCAGCCATTATCCCAATTGACGGAAATAATCTAAAGATGGATTATTGATAGCGTTTGTTAAGGAATACGTGAGCAAACAAACCTGCTACCTCCAATACCATGCTAACTACCAAAAGTGCATTTTCTTGAACACCAAAATAATAGACTGCCAAGCAAATAACACCAAGAAGGACTAAAATAGCACCTAAATTTTTCAATAAAGTATCCATATCATTAATGATTTTTAGTATCCATTTTTTCGAAAACGCTACAAAGGTACTGCTTTTTTTTGAAATATGCAAACATTATTTCATTTTTTCACTCGCCACATACCTCCTGGCATTGATTTTACCACATCTTGCAACTCCAACATCACCAATTCTGACGATACCAGATTATACGCCAACTGCGTTTCCATTACCAACTGATTGATATGCAGTCCATCTTCTGCCTCACGCAGCAAATTGACCAATTGCAATTGTTGGTCCGTCAACTCACACACCAATTCCAGCATACTTGTTTGCACAGGCTTATTGGGCGTTACCTCCCATTGCATCGCAGCAATCAAATCCTTCGCACATTCAATCAGTTGCGCCTTATTCCGCTTGATCAAATCATTACATCCTGCACTGCATACATCACCTACACGCCCAGGCAACGCAAATACATCGCGTCCATAATCCACTGCCATATCTGCGGTTATCAGCGAGCCACCTTTTTGCTTCGACTCCACCACTACCACGGCATCTGCCATACCAGCCACAATGCGGTTGCGGGCCACAAAATTAAATCGCTCTGGCTCTGTATCACGCGTATATTCCGTCAATATCCCACCCCTGTCCAATGCTTGAACAGCCACATTGCGATGTACCGCAGGATAGATTCGGTCTAAGCCATGAGCAGGGATAACAATCGTAGGAATCCCTGCTTCCAACGCGGCCCGATGGGCCACCACATCTATTCCGTAGGCTAATCCACTCACAATAGTCAAATCGGGTACCTGCGCTGCTAAATCCAATACCAACTGTCTGCACCAATCTTTTCCGCGTTCACTTGGCATGCGGGTACCCACCACACTCACTATATGCTTAGGATTGACATCTACATGCCCCTTGGCGTACAACAACAAAGGCGCATCCACACAATGCGCCAAGCGATAGGGATAGTTCTCATCCCTAAAATAATACATCTGGATATTGTGCTTCTCGATGAATTCGAGTTCCTTGCGAGCAAAATCCAACGCTTCGTGACTCACCAGTTCACCATGTTGCTTGATGACCTCCGTAGCCGAACCGCACACCTCCAATGCATGACGGATACCACGCAAGCGTGTCTTGTTTGCCCAAGTCAACGCAATTCTATTTACCCACTCTTCTCTCATGCCACCACGTGCCTATACACCAACATACCAATCCCATGCACACTCCCACACCATCTGCCAGCCAATCCATCCATTCACCTGTACGAGGATAAAAGAATTGCTCCTGTAATAGCTCGATGACTCCGCCATAAACTACAGGAATTGCTACGGCTACAAGCCACATCTTCCACGACTTTAACCCTGCGGTTTTACTATCCCACAGTAGCACTAAAGTCAAGACCAAGAATGCCAACCAATGCACCCACTTATCTCCGCCTTCGATGGGAGGCAGTGTGTACAATGGTTTGCGTAGCAGGCAGCCATACGCAATCACGCCAGCGACTGCTATACTCTTCCAAAATCCTATAATTTTTCGCCAAAGCATAAGTCGCCCGCATCACCCAATCCAGGAACAATATACTTCTTCTCGTTCAATACGGGGTCGATTACTGCACACCATAGCGTAACATGCTCTGGCATTGTCTTAGACAGATAGTCTATCGCTTGAGGCGTACCAAACAAACAAGCCACATGTACACTCTTAGGCGTTCCGTGACTCAACAAAGCCTTGTACCCCACCTCCATTGACAAACCTGTAGCAAGCATTGGATCTACCAATATCAATGTCTTGCCTTCAATAGACGGAGCTGCTAGATATTCCGACACTATCTCTATCTGCATCTCGCCTCGGCGACCAATTGTCTCTTTGCGATAAGCACTGATAAAGGCATTCTCTGCCTTGTCAAACATATTCAAAAATCCTTGATGCATAGGCAAGCCCGCACGCAACAAAGTACCTAACACCACCTTATCCTGAGGCACTTGCATCTCAGCAACCGCCAAAGGAGTCTGCACCTGTTCCGCAGCATATGTCAGATGCTTGCTAATCTCTACAGCCATTATCTCACCTATTCGTTCGATATTTCGGCGAAAACGCATGCTATCCTTTTGCACATCTATACTGCGCATTTCTTTTAGATACTGATTTAGCAACGAAGGTTGCTCCGATAGATTAATTACTTTCATTTCTGTATATGGTATTAAAATTTCGTGCAAAATTACTATTTTTTTTTCATATATCAAAAAAAAAGCGTACCTTTGCAAACAAATTATACAGAATCATACGATGTCCACGACCTCTACACATTATGTTTATCAGGAGCCTGCTATAGAATTTGTGACGGTAGCAGTGCAGCTCTGCCTATATCTTGAGCAGGCGGAAGAACAAGAAAGAGCCGATTTCATCGAGAAAATGCTCTGCCTCTTGCCATTGCTGTATCTCAAAGCACGTCTTTTACCCAAAGCTACCGAAGAGATGGATGGCTATCCAGAACGCTTCGTTACCGAATCTGAGTACGAAAGCATGCGTCAGGCAATCGCTCAAAAGCTCGGTTCGGACGATGCTTATCTGGAAGTATTCGTGGAAGATATGCGCTACTCTGACGAACCTATCACAGCCTTTATATCGGAAAATATCGCCGATATCTATCAAGAGGTCAAAGATTTGGCTTGCAATTATCAAACACGCGAAGAGGCGGTGATGAATGATGCGTTGGTCAGTTGCTTGGAAGCATTTGAACAGCACTGGGGACAAAAGTTATTGAATGTACTTCGCCCATTACATGTATTATCATTATCTGTAGATGAGTAGTTTCTTGCCTAATACGTTTGCTCAACACATTGATAAAGCAGCTATTCAAACGCTGCCCGTTACCTTTTTCGAAGGCGAAGTGATTGTGGTAGATAAGCCCGAAATGGTGGCTGATGCTGCGGCGTACTTGCGCCAGCACACCGTACTCGGAGTGGATACAGAGGCTCGTCCTTCTTTCAAAAGAGGAGTGCACTACCCTACTGCTTTGGTGCAAATAGCTACCTTGGAACGTTGTTACCTATTTCGCCTTACGCATGTAGGTTTGCCCGTTGAAATCGCAGAAATATTCGCTAATCCTAACATATGTAAAGTGGGGTTGGCTTTCAAAGATGATATTACTGGTCTTCGCAGAAGACGCGACTTCAAGCCTGCCAATTGTGTAGATTTGCAATCGATGGTATGCAAATATGGTATTATGGAACTCGGTTTGCAAAAGATCTTTGCAATTATCTTTGGCAAAAAGATTAGCAAATCACAGCAACTCACTAATTGGGAGAACTCGCATCTCACGCCCGAACAAGCGCGCTACGCCTCCACCGATGCGTGGGCTACGCTGAGTATCTATCTTGCGTTGCAACAAGTGCAGCCACTATCCAAGCGCGCAGTGGAAGCCCTTAAGCGCGTAGAGAGGGAAAAGCAAATCCAGCGCCAACAAGAGGCTATGGCGAAAAGGAGTTTAGGGGATGCCGCTAAGGCGGGTATTGTTTAGTGTTTAGTGATTAGTGTTTAGAGATTATGACAACGGTATATTTGAAACCTCATAAAGAAGAATCGCTTCTTCGTTTCCACCCTTGGGTATTCTCGGGTGCCATCCGTAGTATTCAGTTGGATGCGGATTATCCATATGCTCAGCCACAAGAGGGTGAGGTGGTACAGGTGCTCGATTCCAACGGAAAAATATTGGGCGTGGGACACTATCAGATAGGCTCTATAGCAGTACGTATCTTGGCATTTGGAGTAGGGGAACTGCCTGCAGATTTTTGGCAAGAGCGTATTCGTGCAGCATACGAAGTGCGCTGTTCGTTGGGATTGATTACTGCGGACAACAACACCTACCGCTTGGTACATGGCGAAGGCGATTTCTTGCCTGGACTGATTGTGGATATTTATGCCGATACAGCAGTGATTCAAGCCCATTCCATCGGCATGCACTGCCATCGCGAGGAGATAGCAGAGGCAATTATCCAATCCGTTGCACAAGTGGATAAGGTATATTACAAGTCGGATGACACATTGCCTCACAAAGCCCCTATTCAAGGTGAGCGTGTTGGCTACCTAATAGGTGCAGATAAAGCCGATTTCAACGGAGATTTTTGGGCAAGAGAGAACGGGTTGGACTTTCGTATCGATTGGTTGCGTGGACAAAAGACAGGCTTCTTTATTGACCAGCGCGACAACCGCGCTTTGCTGGAGCATTATGCACAAGGTAAAGAGGTGCTGAATATGTTTTGCTATACGGGCGGATTCTCCGTGTATGCGTTGCGTGGTGGAGCGAAGTTGGTGCACTCGGTGGATGTGAGCCAAAAAGCCATTGACTTGGTACGCAGCAACGTGGCGCACAACTTTGGCGAGCATGCACCCCATGAGGCTTTTGCCGAGGAGGCATTCGAGTTTATGGCAAAGAACCAAAGTAAATATGATTTGATTGTGTTGGATCCTCCTGCCTTTGCCAAACACAGAGATGCGGTTAAGAATGCGCTGCGTGGCTATCAACGCTTGAATGCCAAGGGCATACAAAGTATTCGTCCTGGTGGTATATTATTTACTTTCTCTTGTTCGCAGGCGATTGATAAGGAAATGTTCCGTTTGGCTGTGTTTTCTGCCGCAGCACAGGTGGGTCGCAAAGTGCGTATCTTGCACCAATTGCACCAACCTGCTGACCATCCGATTAATATTTATCACCCTGAGGGCGAATATCTAAAAGGTTTGGTACTTCAAATAGAATAAAAAATAGCACCACGGTGCTATTTTTTATTGTTATATTTTCAAGTTTATTCCTGCAAAGAATGTTCTTGGTGAAGCAGGTCCATACACGTATCCTGCATCGCGGTCCATGCCTTGGTCGATGTCGCGTTGGAAATGGTCAAGCAGGTTCTTTACGCCAGCGTTGACTTCCAAGGTATAGTGCTTATAGAGAGGAATATCGTAGCAGAGTTTCACGTCCCACTCGAAGAATACGGGTGTTTCTTCCTCTTCATCTTCTGGTACGTAGCCCGCAAAGTGCTGCACGAGCATACTGCCAGTGACCTTGCCGTTGGTGACAATATGGAAATGCTTGAACGGCTCGATATTGCAGAGGAAATAACCATAGTGGTCTGGTGTACGGAACATACGGCGTTGAGGGGCGATATTGGGATTCTCGCTCCATTGTTCGGGTTCGATATAACGGCTATGATTGTAGGTATAACCCGCTTGGAAAGTGAGCAAGTGACCATAGCCGACTTTGGCTTCTACATTCAGTCCCGCAACGCGCGCTCCGCTCGCGTTGGTACGTGTCAAGAGTAGGTTGCCCTGTGCGTCATGTCCGTTCTCTACGAGTGTGAAAACATCGTTGAGTTGGGTGAAAAATCCTTCAAGGGTAAGGTTGAGATCCCATTTGCCAAAGCGTTTGTACATGTCGATGCTTCCGCTGACGGAGTGGCTGTATTCGGGGCGTAGGTTTTCGTCTAAGGATATGAGCGATACCTCGCCACCCACTGCACCTACGTGCAAGTCCTCTTCGTAGATTTGTGGTGCGCGGTAGCCGCTGGCATAGCTCAGGCGCAAGATAATAGGGTCGATAGGCGTATAGCGCACATTCGCGCGAGGGGAGAAGACTGGTTTCTCTAGCAAAGAGTGCTGCTCCAGACGTCCACCTACGAGAATAGACCATTGTTTGTTCTTCCATTCGTTTTGGACATATCCTCCTCCGAGATGTACGCGCTGGAGGGTGTTGCGGTCGTAACCAAGAATCTGGTCGCGGAGTTGGTTATACGAATACTCGGCACCCGCGCTGAGGTCAGCATTCATCAGACCACACGGATAAGAGAAACGATATTGCGCGCCCGTAACCGACACAATATCCGTGGATTTGCCATAGGCATTGGGGTTGTAGTTCGTACCGAAATAACTATTGCGACCGATATGCTGGAAACTGCTATATACACTCAAGAAGTGTTTGTTGTCAGTGGTAAACATATCCCATTTGAGGGTAGCGGCATCGATATTGTGTCGCAGTTGTTCGCAGAGAGGCGACTCATGTGGTTGTACGCTATCAATGCCATATCCGCCACGGCGATACTCGGTGGTATGATGGTACTCGGCGGTGAGTTTGGAGTAGTCGGAAGTCTTGAAGAACGAGCAAAAACCTGCGGTGGTGGTATTGAGTAATGGGATGTCAGAATAGCCATCTTTGTCGCGGTCGTATTGCTCGCGGTTGCGCTGTACGCCAAAGAGGAAGATACCTGCTTTTTGATTCTCCGACACAACACTGGCATTCATAGCGGTGTTGATGTCGTAGGTGCCACTTTGCGTGAAAGCAGTGGTATGATTGACATTGAAGAAATTGCGCGAAGGCTCTTTGGTGATGATGTTCACTACGCCCGCGATAGCGTTGGCACCATAGAGCGCGCTACCGCCACCACGAATGACCTCGATGCGATCCACCATACCCGCAGGCAGTTGCTCCAAGCCATAGACCGATGCCAACGAAGAGAAGATAGGACGGGAGTCCATGAGGATTTGGGTGTATTGTCCCTCCAAACCATTGATACGAATTTGTGGTACACCGCAGTTAGAGCATGTCTCCTCGACGCGCAAGCCCGTTTGGAAATTGAGCACGTCTGCCATCGTGTTGGAAGTAGTGGACTCGATGATAAGGGGCGAGATGACATTGACAATGGTTGCCACTTCCTTTTGTTTGGTTTCGTACTTATTGGCAGTAACGACCACGTTGTCAATCATAAAGGATGTTTCGGCTATCTCCACGTTCATCTCAAAGAGCGTGTTTTTTTTCAGTTTAACCCCCTTTTCCAGAGTTTCATATCCCATCATGGAAAATACTACTGTTAGGTCGCCTTCAGGAAGGTTTTTGAGGTAGAAATGCCCCGATTCATCGGTGAGGCACCCCAGAGAAGTGCCCTTGATTTGTACATTGACAAAAGCGAGATGTTCGCCCGTATGAGCATCTAACACGTGTCCTGCGATATGGGCATCGGACTTCTTGTCTTGGTGGTGATGATGATGATGATGATCTTGCGCCAAAATAGGCATATTGCTTACTAAGAAGCATGCAATGATAGAAAAGAAAATGAGTGTTTTGTTGTTCATATTGTTGATTTATTTTATACAACTATGTATGGGTTATTACGGTGATCCTTCGATGCTCTTAGGTTAACAACCCGTTTATCCTACGTATATCCTACGTATATGTTACGTATATCCTACGTAATTGATAAGGAATTGACATGTAATATAAGTCCGAAGAAATCGGGTGCAAAGGTACTACGTTTTGCGAATATGAACAAATATTTCATCTAATTTCCCTATTTTTAGGGATATGAGTGAGATGTATTGGAATGGCTAAGTCCCCCAAAAATAGGTATTTTTCCGTGAGATTTGTTGTTTATATGAATATTTTTTAGTAACTTTGCAGCGTTTTTTAGCAACAGTTGAAATCACCAATAGCGTATGTATAAATCCACTGATAAAATATGTGATTTGATGTCGCATGAAGAAGATGCGATACATATCATTAGTCGCTTTGGACTGGGAATGGGGGTTGGCGAACAAACTATTGCCCAGGCATGCGAATCACATGGTGTACACACCCCGACTTTTTTAGCCATTATCAACTACAAAGTGTTTAAACAACGTGTATTACCCGAAGATATTGATATTCCCACTCTACAGCAATATCTGCGTAATGCGCACACTTATTTCTTGGATTTTAGGTTGCCTCATTTGCGTCGAGCATTGATAGAAGCACTCATTCCAGCAGATCCTACCACAAAAATCCCCATGCTTATCTTGCGTTGTTACGATGAATTTGCAGAAGAAATACGCATACATATTGAGCATGAGAATGAGGGTTTGTACGAGGAGCATGCACATGATGATCAACGTATAACGGATAAGTTGAGTGAAATTAAAAATTTGATAATCAAGTACTATCCATCCAATGGTATTTTGAAAGAAGGTACTGTGATGTACACATTGATTAGCGTGATGAGTGACCTGTGGCATACAGAGCAGGATTTTGCGGATCATTGTGCGATTGAGGATGAGATTTTGCGTCCCGCCCTTGTGAATGTACAAGTGCAGAATGTGTTTAATGCTCCCACACAAGAAACAGAAGAATTGAGCGAACGAGAGCAAGATGTGTTGATACAGATAGTTAAAGGGCTCAGCAATAAAGAGATAGCAGATACCTTGTGCATATCTGTGCATACGGTGATTACCCATAGAAAAAATATCACTCGCAAGCTGAATATACATTCTACGGCGGGATTAACCATTTATGCAATAGTTCACAAACTAGTGAATATCAATTCTTTAGATTGATTGTAGTTTGAATGTTTAAATTGTTGCTCATACTATCCATACTCACTACTCATCCCGATACGAGGGATGCCAATATGGGAGTGCTGATTTGTGATTATCACTCGGGAGATACGATAGATGCTTTTCGTGCTAACTCTGTGATTCCTTCCGCATCAACTATGAAATTGCTGACAACTGCCACTGCGGTGGAGATGTGGGGAGGTGATTATCGAATCAAAACTCCGATAACCTATTCGGGGTATATTCAGGATGGGACGCTGCATGGGAATCTATATATTGAGGGACGCGGTGACCCGACGTTTGGTTCGAGATATGTAGGCAGTCACTCGTTTATGTACCGCTGGTTGCGTGAGGTGCGCAATGCGGGTATCAAGCATATCACAGGTTCGGTGGTAGGCGATGCGAGTTATTTTGACGGCAATGCACTGAATCCATCGTGGTTGTGGGAAGATGCGGGTAATTATTATGCGCCAGGTATATTTGCGCTGTCGTATTTGGATAACACGATGAATATTGTGCTTCAGAGTGGGCCTGTGGGAAGCATTGCTACGGTGTTGAACACTACGCCGCAGGTACCAGAGGTGGAATTTGAGAATCATATTCGCTGTACGCATATCTCTTATGATGGGGCTTTTGTGCATGGAGTACCCTATAGTAATCGCAGGTATTTGGTAGGAAGTGTGCCATCGAATAGGCAGACTTTCGGCGTAAAAGGCGATTTGCCTAATCCACCATTGATTTTGGCGAGGGATTTTACAAACCTACTCAATAGTAGTGGAGTAAAAGTGGATGGTGAAGCAACATATCTGAGTGAAAAGCCACAAAATAGCGTAGCAAGAACGGAGTTGTTAGTGTATGAAAGTGAGCCATTGTCGGAGATTATTCGTCATACGAATCACGAATCAGATAATTTGTATGCGGAAATGCTATTCCGCATATTTGGTTCGAAATATTCGGTTCCATGTACCATACACAATGCATCAGACTTTGTGCGTGAGTACTGGAATAATAGGGGAGTGAGTTTTCGAAGTGCGAAAATATTGGATGGTTGTGGGTTGGCTCCTCAAAACACCATTTCGCCAGCTATGTATGTGCAATTACTTCGATATATGTATGGTTCAAAAAACAAGGATGTATTTTTAGAATCTTTACCATGTAGCGGAGAAAGTGGAACATTGAGTTCGTTTTTGCGTGGTACTCCTTTGCACGGCAAAGTATGTGCTAAAAGTGGTACTATCGGAGGGACGAAGAACTACGCGGGGTATATCTTCTTGCCTGATGGTAGGGTGTGGGTGTTCGCAGTTATGGTGAATAGCGCCAATTGTAAAACGAGAAAAATACAACGCGTGATAGAGCAATATCTGTTGGATGTATATCAAAGAAACACATAGCACATCAACGTTGTTGCGTGAGCAATACTCTGATACCCTGCCTCATCTCTACACCATCCGAACGGATTATCAGACGGCAGGGCGTGGACAGGCTGGTAATAGTTGGGAGAGCGAAAAGGGAAAGAATTTGCTATTTTCTACGTTGCTACGCTATGAGGGGATACTTGCAACAAAACAATGGCGATTATCCATGTTGGTAGCAGTGGCACTTTGGGAAACATTGGCGAAGTATTTACCACAAGAGCAATTGCGTATAAAGTGGCCCAATGATATTTATTTTGGAGATAAAAAATTGGTGGGTATACTGATTGAGAATAGTTTAGTGGGACAATATGTGGGGTACAGCATAGCAGGAATAGGTGTGAATGTAAATCAAACAGAATGGCAGAGCGATGCACCTAATCCAATATCAATGAAACAAATAACAGGTAAGAATTACGATGTAGAGGAACTGATGAAGGAATGGATTTCTTCGATGAAATCGTGGGAAACGCGCACAACAGAAGCGATTAAAGCGATGTATATGCAACATATGTACAGAGGACAGGGCTGGCACAATTATGTGGAAAGGGAAGTGAGTGTGCAGCCAACATCCATAGCAAAGAAAGGAACATTTGGCGCTTTTAGGGCTGAACTAGTAGGGATTTCTGAACAAGGGGAATTGATATTGAGGAAAGAAAACAACAAAGAGAAAACATACCATTTTAAGCAAATACGCTTTGTGATATAACCATTGAAACTAATTAAAAATCATTATATTATGAAATCTATTATCATTACAGGTGGCGCAGGTTTTATTGGTAGTCACGTAGTACGACTTTTCGTAAACAAGTACCCTAATTACCGCATCATCAATGTGGACAAACTCACCTATGCAGGTAATTTGGCTAACCTCAAGGATATTGAGGATAAACCTAACTACCGCTTTGTCAAAGCTGATATCTGCGACTTCGACACCATCTATGCCCTCATGCAAGAGGAGCAAGTGACTGGTATTATTCACCTCGCAGCTGAGAGCCACGTGGATCGCTCCATCAAAGACCCTTTCACGTTTGCTCGCACCAATGTAATGGGTACACTATCACTTTTACAAGCAGCAAAATTGTATTGGGAGGCATTGCCAGAGAAGTACGACGGCAAACGCTTCTACCATATCTCTACAGACGAAGTATATGGTGCACTCGAAATGACTCACCCAGAGGGTATTGAGCCACCATTCTCAACTCAAGCTTCTTCCGAACATCACGAGGCATACGGCGAAGATTTCTTCTTGGAAACTACCAAGTACAACCCTCATAGCCCATATTCAGCGTCCAAAGCTAGTAGTGACCACTTTGTGCGTGCTTTCCATGACACCTACGGTATGCCTACAATCGTCACCAACTGCTCCAACAACTACGGACCATATCAGTTCCCTGAGAAACTTATCCCTCTGTTTATCAACAATATCCGCCACCGCAAACCATTGCCAGTTTATGGTAAAGGAGAGAATGTGCGCGATTGGTTATATGTAGAAGACCACGCACGCGCTATTGACTTGATTTTCCATCAAGGCACTGTGGCTGAAACGTATAATATTGGCGGTTTCAACGAGTGGAAGAATATTGATATCATCAAGGTGGTGATTAATACTGTGGATCGTTTATTAGGTCGCGCAGAGGGTGAGGATATGAACCTCATTACCTATGTTACTGACCGTGCAGGACATGATATGCGTTATGCTATTGACTCACGCAAATTGCAAGCAGAATTAGGTTGGGAACCTTCTTTGCAATTTGAAGAGGGTATTGAGAAGACTGTTCGTTGGTATCTCGAGCACCAAGAGTGGATGGATAATATCACTTCGGGTGAGTACGAGAAGTACTACGATGATATGTATAAAAACAGATAATTTCTGAATTGCTAAATCCCCATTTTTAGGTATTGCGCACCCCATAAATTCGCAGTACCTTTGCAGTGTGAATCAGAATGCATCGGAATATATTGAGAACGGCATCCAAATACAAGAAGTAGATGCTCGTGAGTTGGAGGTGCAATTGGTGCGTACCGCAGCACTGATGGATCGCCATCAGCCGTTTGTTGTTCTCTTGACACATTATCAAGACCTTCTGCAAACCGATCATAGGCTCAACTATCCCCTACTGGGCAAACTTTTTGGTGTCCACATCGGACTCATTGAGGATAAAGCAGCTATCTTAGCCGAGCAAGAGGGTTTCCGTCATGTGCATGTTGCATATGGCAAAGATGTAGAAGAAGCTATTTCACATATCATAGATGTAATCATTACACTGCCCAATGTGCGCGAGTTATATTCCAAGCGATATATGGCCATTCGCCTGTTGGAACGTCCTGATGAGATGTTGGCACTGCTACCACATTCCGAAGAATTGATTCGCGTAGCCAACCATGAGCGCGAAGTGTTGCAGCAGGAATATGGGATGTCTGCTAAAGAAGTGATAGCACAAGCGCGTCGGGGTTTTGTGCATGGTGCACTTGAAGAAACACTCACCCACGCCAAGAATGATACTGGGCACTCATTGGCAGATAAAATAGATAAGGTGCTGACCAACAGATGGTTGGGATTGCCAGTGCTCATGTTGGTGCTATATGTAGTCTTTGAGTGTACCTTTACTTTGGGGGCTTATCCACAAGAGTGGATAGCCAATGGAGTAGAGGCATTGGCAGAATGGCTACGTGGGTTGATGCCGATGGCGTGGTGGAGTAGCATGCTGATAGATGGGGTGGTAATGGGTATAGGTGCGGTATTGGCATTTTTGCCTAATATCATTATCATGTTTTTCTTCCTCAGTATAATGGAAGACTCGGGTTATATGGCACGTGCTGCATATATGATGGATAAAATGATGCACCGCATTGGTTTGCACGGAAGTTCGTTTATCCCGATGCTTATGGGATTTGGATGCAATGTACCTGCTATTATGGCTGCTCGTGACATCACTAATAAGAAAGACCGTGCTATCACGATGATGATGGTGCCTTTTATGAGTTGCTCGGCACGCCTGCCCGTGTATATGCTGTTTGTTGGAGCATTTTTTGCCGAGCAAAAAGCGATTGTGATGCTCTCCCTATACATAATAGGTATATTACTGAGTATTGTATTTGCTTGGATAATGCAACATATGACTGCATTTCGTCAGCCTAAACATGACTATGTGAGTGAACTTCCACCATATCGTCGTCCGACCTTGCGCAATACGGGCTTGCATATCTGGGAGCGAGTCGCGGACTATTTACAAAAGATACCAGCTGTAATCATTTGGGCAAGCGTGATTATTTGGGCACTGACCTATTTCCCTACAGGTAGTATGGAGAATATGGAGGCGAGTTATTTAGCCACTATTGGACATTGGCTGGAGCCCGTGATGCGTCCGCTGGGATTTGATTGGAAGATGTCGGTCTGCTTGCTCACAGGACTACCAGCCAAGGAGGCGATAGTATCCACGATGGGAATCCTTTATCCTGCGGAATCTGCATTATCGGCGTTTACACCAGTCACGGCATATGCGTTTATGGTGTTTGTATTGTTGTATTTCCCTTGCGTGGCTACCATAACTACATTGCGTCGCGAAATTGGTGCAAAGTGGGCATGGTATAGCGTAACACAATCGCTGGTATTAGCGTGGCTGCTGAGTTTTATGATATATCAAATAGGAAGTTTGTTTTGATTATGAAAGTTACAAAGATTATATTAGTTGTATTTTTGGCTGTACAGCCTTGGGTATGGGCGAGTGCGCATGCGTGGGGTACGGTGCTAGATGATAAAGGCGAACCATTGGTAGGTGCTAATGTATACTGGGCAGGTACCACAGTGGGAGTAGCAACCGATGTAGATGGTCGATTCCAATTAGAGCCCGTAAAGAGTACTAATCTATTGGTTACCAGTTTTATGGGCTTTCACAATGACACAACTGAGGTCACTTCACATAGCGAACTAACGATTGTGTTGGTTAGCGATTTGTTGCTTGAAGAGGTGGATATTGTAGAACGCAAGATGGCTGTGCTTCGTTCGCGCATTTCTCCTCTTACTACAGAAACGCTTACTGGTGAAGCTCTTTGTATGGCAGCTTGCTGCAACCTGAGTGAGAGTTTCGAAACTAGTGCTTCGGTGGACGTGGCATACTCCGATGCTGCCACAGGGGCAAAGCAAATCCGTTTGCTCGGATTGAGCGGTACGTATGTACAAATGCTCACCGAGAACACCCCAAATATTCGTGGATTAGCACAGGCATTTGGTATGGAATATATTCCTGGTCCTTGGATGGAAGCTATACAAGTGAGCAAAGGTACTTCATCGGTGCTTAATGGCTATGAGGCTATAGCGGGACAAATCAATGTGGAGTACTTGAAGCCGCAGACCCAAGACCCAGTCGCACTCAACGCGATGATTAGTACCGAAACACATGCCGAAGTGAATGTCACTGGCGGGTGGGATATTAACGATAAAGTATCAACAGGTGTGCTTTTCCACGCACAAAATATGTCGCTCGAATTAGATCATAACCACGATGGATTCTTGGATATGCCCAAGAACACCAACGTGAACTTGCTCAATCGATGGTATATCAGAGATGGTGATTATACTGGACAAATCCTCGTGCGCGGACTGTATGATCACCGCATAGGTGGACAAACCAAGGAGGCAGTTACTGTTGCACCTACACCTTATCATATTGACCTTAATACTTGGCGAGTAGATGGATTTATGAAGAATGGCTATGTATTTGACCAAGAGACAGGTATGTCCATTGGTATTATTGCTTCGGCTTCGTATCATAACCAACAAAATTCCTATGGTTCACGCCAATGGAATGCGGCGCAAACCAATGCCTATCTGAATGCCATTTTCCAAACCTCGTTTGATGATTCAGCCACTGATCAATGGGATAATCACTCTCACAATCTCTCTGCAGGTCTAAGTGTAAACTACGATGGCTATCAGGAGGAGTTATCTTTGGTTTCTCCAGTCGATAATCTCAACCGTTGGGAGATGACACCTGGTATATTTGCAGAATATACCTATACTTATAAGGATAAGATAACCTTACTTGTGGGTATACGCGAGGATTATTCTACGCGCTATGGTTTCTTTACAACGCCTCGTATGAACTTGCGTTATGCACCATTTGAGTGGTGGACATTACGTGGTTCGGTGGGTTTAGGATATCGTTCACCTAATGCTATTGCCGATAATGCAGCCTATTTGTCAAGCAATCGAATATATCATTTTGATGAGGTGAATTTAGCTCAAGAACGCTCGATGAACACAGGACTTTCTACTGTCTTCTATATCCCTATGGGCAACAAAGAATTGCAATTGTCGGGCGAATACTACTATACGAGATTCTTAGACGGTGTAATAGCCGATATGGACCGCGATTTACATGGTGTAACTTTGTATAATATGCACGATGTGGCAGATGCGCAATATTTCTCCCACAACTGGCAGGTGGAAGCCAACATGGAGATATTACGTGGTTGGACCATGACGGCAGCCTTCCGCTATACGGATGTGAAACAAACTTCGTTTAACACGGCAGCCAATGAATGGCAACTGCGCGACAAACCATTGCAAAACAAATTCAAAGGTATCATCACCACCAGTTACCAAACACCGTTGAAGACGTGGCAGTTTGACTTGACGGCGCAATTCAATGGCGAAGGACGTATGCCTGATGGTTTCGTAATACCTGAAGGAAGTAAGCAGTATAGGATGCATAATGGATATATATACCATAAATGGTACCCACAACTATTGGGACAAGTGACTAAATTTTTCCGTACTTGGTCTATCTATCTTGGAGCTGAGAATATAACTAACTTCACGCAGGATAATCCGATTGTGGGAAGTAAGATTGGTGATACTCATTTTGTGGATACTCAATCAGCAAACTACGACGCTTCCATGATTTGGGCTCCCATTCACGGATGGAAACTGTATCTGGGATTCCGTTGGGCGCTAGAACGAGAAGAATAGTGCTTGCGTGCAAGCAGTTTATAGAACGCCGCTCTGCGGCTATAGTTAAAGGCGAGAATATAATAAACAACAATATGAAACGAATTATTTTATTTTTAATGGCGATATTGCCAATGGCATTTATGCTCTCTACTGCAGATGCTAAGCCAAACAAACAAAAAGTAGTGTTGTACGTATATCTGCATTGCCAAGATTGCTGCGACAAAATTATGAAAAATATTCCTTTTGATAAGGAATTAAAGAATGGAGTAAAGGATATCGTTTTTGATATGGAAGAGCAAACGGTAACCGTAACTTATGATGCTAACAAAATAGATGTGCCTGCGTTGCAAAAGGCATTTGCTAAGATTGGTAAACCTGCTACCATTCACAAGCCAGAACACAAGCACAATGATGCATGTAACCACAATCATCACGGACATCATTAACGATTTCTTTTTGCTTCGCAATAATTCTAATCGGTATTTTTCTTATAACCTATTGACTATTATTTAGTTACACTACAAACCACCTATAGACTTGGGGCTTTAAAGAAATACGATGGAAATCACTCCGAGCGTGGCACTTAAGAATCCCCACTCTGAGAAATCAGCACAAACATAGAACAATACGCCTATCTATATCAGATTAATTGACCTAATTTGAATGGCTCTACTATAAAAGCAGTAACCCATCAAGGTTACTGCTTTTATATATAATCGTTGATTTAGGATATCACTTCTCCCAGCCGTCAAACACTTCAGGGCCGTACACATTGTCCTCGTTGGCATCATGAAGCGGAGTCCATAATTGGGCGAAGAATGGATTCTTCTTTGCCACTTTGTCCCATTGCCAAGGACGTGCATTCTTCTCGCCCGCGTAAGGATAAGGCATACACTCCTCACACCAGTGACCACCCAGCAATACCAAGCGTGGCGTAGCGGTAAACTTATGCCCCTCTGCACACTCCCACTCCAATGGAGTATCCCAATCACCTTGCACCATGTCTTTGGATAAGCACTTGCCTCCGCGGAAAGCAGCCGCTTTTTGCATATCCTCAATGGTAAACAATGCTTTGGGCTTTTGCTCATCGTAGCCGTGGTCAAGTAATACATACTCCTCGCTATTGTGTGACACATCGGTATGCTTCCAATCAGGAATAGCTTTGTATGCCTCCAACGTGCCATAATACGCACTGATGCGTTGGGTCTTGTTGTGCTTAATCCACCATTGCGTACCATGCTCCTTAGACATCGCCATGGCGTACATCGCCAGTTTCACGCAGCGTGGAAAGAGCTTGGCAATCTTAGTCTTAGCCGCGAACTTGATGCCCCATGGCACACTGTCTGCCTTTGCCATCTTCTTGAAATAATCCTTCACAGGCATGTTCTCACGGAAGTGGAGATAGTTCTCCAAGCGGTCGCCATCAATATACCACATGCCGTGGAAATTGCGGGTAGTGAACCAGTTGGCGTTGAAGATCTTCTCTGGGCGAGGGCATCCGATAGCATCCAAGAGGAGGCACTCAAACTCGTAGTTGCTGATGCGGTACTCTTGACCCGAACCGATATTGTAGTAGTTTTTCCAGAACTCCTCTGGCACCTCATCGCGGCACACGCGCTCCAATAGTCGTCCGCTGTCTTCTACTGTCGCCCATTCCAACACGCCACGAATAGGCACGTGGAACATGATAGGGTCGTAGTTCTTCAAGATAGCAGGATAGAGGATACCTGATTGGCGGAGTGCCACCCATTGTTTGATAGGCGAATTGGTAATGATGCGCTCTGCCTGCGCTTTGGTCAGTCCGTAGTGATCATATGCCGACACACAGATAGGGTCGCCTGCGCGTCCCCAATGCAATGGCTCGCGGCGGTCACCCATCTGAGCTACACTACCGATATACACCACTTTGGGTTGTTTATCTTCGGGCTGCGCTAACACCGCATCGCGGATATTAGTTGCCGCAGAGATATTGGTGCGCAGAGTAGCCTTAGGACGGTAGTCCGCTTGAGGAGATACCATACCGCCGACATGGAGTACGATATCGGCACCTGTGACACCACGAAGGATATCATCGTAGTTGGTAAGGTCGCCCCATATGATTTCTACTTTGTCAGCAATTGTAGCAAGTTTCTCTTTATTTTTAGCGCTTGGACGTGCTAAGATACGCAAGTTGTATTTCTCAGGATAACGCAGGATCTCTGTCATACCTGCGTAGCCCATGGTGCCAGTAGCACCAGTCAGGAAGATAGTTTTTTTCATTGTTCTTTTTGGATTTGTGGTGTATTTACACACCTTTGCGGCTGCAAAGATAGTGTTTTTTTATGAGATATGCAAAATGAAGTGTATTTTTCTTTATATTTCGTATCTCTTTTACTTCTCTTTGGCATCCATTTTCTAAATACTCACGAACGCAAAACGAGTGTCAAAATAACTATATATCCGCTATAAATCTTTAGTTATTCTTTAGTGATTCTTAGGTGATTTATAGGTGATTCAGCAACTTTCACTATAGGATTACCGAATAATTATACGCCCGATTATCCTCAAAATATTAAATACTCCTAACACTTTTTCCACGCAAAATTTGCATATCCGCAAATTTTATTGTACCTTTGCCGTTGATTTGGTAAAGCGTTACCAAACATAACATATTTTTATTAACAGCATTGGCTATTATTTCACATGTCCAAAAACCCGGCAAAGTTTAATTGGAGATAAGTAGAAATAATAACTTCAGTATAGGCATCCCCGATGTCTTTCCTACTCATATTAAGCAATGCTCACACCTAGTGAGTTTCTTAGAGTAGGAAAGGTCTCCTTGCCGGGTTGCCTTGACATGTGATAGGGAACTCACTTTTCTTATCGCATAGTGGATTGATAGCATTGCAAAATCTATCAATCTATGGCACGCAAAGACCTTGCCCAAGCGAAAGACGCAAAACAAGATGAGTTCTACACTCAATTGACCGACATCGAAAAAGAACTTCGTTACTATACCGAACATTTTCGGGATAAAGTTGTGTTCTGCAACTGCGATGACCCCTATGAAAGCAATTTCTTCAAATATTTTGCTCTAAACTTCAATCGTTTAGGATTGAAGCGCTTGATTGCAACTTGTTATAATGGTTCACCTGTTTAGGGAAACGAGTTGCTACTCGATTTTGGTGATACAGTAGATGACCCCAAGAAAATTGCCTATAAAGTAGAGATAACAGAAGTAGATGATATTAATGGCGATGGTGCAATCAATTTGGCAGATATTCAACACCTTATGCAAAATGACAAAAATGTTATTTCTGTATTGAAAGGTAATGGCGATTTCCGTAGCGAGGAGTGTGTCGAATTGCTTAAACAAGCCGATATTGTGGTAACCAATCCCCCTTTCTCTTTGTTTAGAGAGTATTTAGCACAATTAGTAAAGTTTCAAAAACACTTCCTCATAATAGGAAACCAAAATGCTATCTCCTACAAAGAGTGTTTTGCTCTAATAAAAGAAAATAAGATGTGGCTTGGAGCCAGCATACATAGTGGAGATCGGGAATTTATGATTCCTCCTACATATGAAGTTCGCTCAAAATCTCTTCGTATTGACGAGGTGGGGAATCGTTATATAAGAGTTGTTGGTATTCGCTGGTTTACAAACTTGGATTATCCACAACGCCATGAACCAATAAATTTGTATAAATATTACACACCTGAAGAATATCCGAATTACGAAAACTTTGATGGTATAAATGTAAATTCAACAGCAGATATTCCTGTAGACTATGATGGTGCGATGGGGGTACCAATAACATTTATTGATAAATACAGCCCCGATCAATTCGAAATAATAGGTTTAGGCATATCTAATTCTGGTTTAGAATGTGGTGTGCGGCCTTATAAGCCAGAGCACAAAAAATACCGCAAAGAGGTACAAAAAAGAGGTGCAGTTGATGGCGATTTATACATGATGATAAATGGAATTGTAACAGTTCCATACGCTCGCATTCTTATTCGTCGAAAAAAATAAAACACTAATACTATGCAAATCGAATTACATGAAATCACTATCCGTGAGTTGGCGAACGGGTATCAAGACAATGCCGAAGGTGGTGTAGTGGCTTTTGGTGGCAAACTGGATGTGCGTCCACCTTATCAACGCGAGTTTGTATATAAGGACAAGCAACGTGATGCGGTAATAACCACCGTTAATCAGGGCTTTCCGCTCAATGTGATGTATTGGGCAGACAAAGGCGATGGCACTTACGAAGTGATTGATGGTCAGCAACGTACCATCTCTATTTGCCAATATGTGAATGGCGATTTTAGCTATAACCTCAGTTATTTTCATAGTCTGCCATCTGATCAACGAGAGAAGTTTTTGGACTACAAACTCATGGTTTATATTTGCACAGGTACAGATAGCGAGAAACTGGGTTGGTTCAAGACTATCAATATCGCAGGCGAGAAACTGACCGACCAAGAATTGCGCAATGCCGTTTATTGTGGCAGTTGGGTAAATAGTGCAAAAATATGTTTCAGCAAAAGCGGTTGTGTGGCATACAAACTGGCAAGTGACTATCTCAATGGCAGTTGTATCCGCCAAGATTATTTGGAAACAGCCATCTCGTGGATTAGCAAAGGGCGTATAGAGGAATATATGAGTAAACATCAAAACGCCCCCAACGCCAACGAACTATGGCTATATTTCACAACCGTCATCAACTGGGTACAAACCGTCTTTCCTAAAAAACGCAAAGAGATGAAAGGGCAAGATTGGGGTGCGTTGTATGACCAATTCCACAATCAAGCATGGGATACTGCTGCTTTGGAGGAGGAAATCGCACGATTGATGAAAGATAGCGATGTGAGCAACAAACGCGGTATCTATCCATATGTATTGGACAGAAAAGAGCATCACTTGAATATCCGTGCGTTTGATGATAATACCCGCCGTGAGATTTATGAAAAGCAACTAGGTATTTGTCCGCATTGTGGCAAACATTTTGATATTGAATTTATGGAGGCAGACCATATTACACCATGGTCAAAAGGCGGTCGCACCGTAGCAGAGAACTGCCAAATGCTTTGTCAAGAATGCAACCGCAGAAAGTCTGCAAGGTAGCAGATTATGAGTGCAACTGATTTTCTGCGATTATCATTTCTCCTTCGGCAAAGGGTTCGGTATCCCTTCAGAAAACGGAAAGGTGAAAACGGGAAACTGAATTTTGATAAACCGCTACCCATGAACATCGTAGTGGTAATCGATTGGTAGCCAAGTGGTATGCGAACTGAAAGCCAGCCAAATGTCGCCCATAGATAAGGCACAACTAGCCCACAGATGTGCAACAATGGTCGCGAAGTGGTCGCGTAGCTCGAAAAGAACTTGAAGAAACGCTTTTGCCTATTGTTTGTGTTTACCTGCCACGAGTTGTTGCCATTTCTGCTTGGCGAAGTCCCACGTGTTGTTGATGAGTTGTACGCCCCAATGTTTGCTCTCCTCCTCATTTGTTTCCTCAATATACTGAGCTGCAAGCATAGCATCGTTGTCGGTAATAACCAACAACTGGTCGCCCACTTCCAATTCGGAATTGCCCGTTGGCACAAAGAAGTCTTCGCCACGGCGCACCATGATAACCAAGGTCTTATCTGGGAAAATGAGGTTCTTGAGCATATTGCCATGAACGAGCATTTCCTCTTTCACCTCAATCTCTGTAGCAGAAGACTCTACCTCCTCTGGCAAATCAATATCAAAGTGGATGAGTTTCTTGAGTTCCACAGGCGGAGTAGCCAGTTTGAGTTTCTTTGCTACCACCGACAAGGTTGTACCTTGCGCGATGAGCGAAACGATAGTGCAGAGGAAGACGATATTGAAGATAAGGTCTGCATGAGGCACATTATTCGCCTCGCACATAATAGCGAAAATAATAGGTACAGCACCCTTCAATCCTACCCAACTGAGTAGCATCTTGTCGTTGCGCTTATACTGCTTGAATGGCAACATACAAAGGAATACCGCTATAGGGCGTGAGATGAAAATCATCACAATACTAATTATCAAACATGGCAGCAAGACCTCTAATTGGAATAACTCATGCGGACGCACCATTAGACCCAAGACAAGGAAAATAACCAATTGACTCAGCCACGTCAGTCCATCAAAGAAACTGCGTGTTTGGCGCTTGCGAGTGAACTTGCTATTACCAATCACCAGACCACCGATATACACTGCCAGATAGGTGTTACCCTTTAGGAAATAGGTGATACTAAAGATAAAGATACATGCTGTAAGCACCATAAGAGGATACAGCGACTCGTTGCCAAGGTCCGCCTTGCGCATGATACTAACAATACCTTTACCAAATACAAAACCAAGTACTGCACCCATAATCAGCTGAATAACAATATCCTGTATTACAGAAAGGGCTGTTACTTGATGGCTGGTTGCAGTCACAATACCAATCATAGTAGTGGTAAGCACATACGCCATTGGGTCGTTGGCACCTGACTCCAACTCCAACAACGGACGAAGGTTGTGCTTAAGTCCTATTTTGTTGGTACGAAGAATAGAGAATACCGAAGCAGAGTCAGTA
>JAGALP010000014.1 GCA_017625155.1 Paludibacteraceae bacterium | reverse complement strand
GGCTTTACCATCTTTGCCATTATCGGCATCATCAATGTGCTGAACGGACGGGCAAAGGATCTGCCCATCATCGGCAAGTATCGTGTATTGAAGTAATAACCCTTAAAACGAACTGACTATGGCATATTGTACCAAATGCGGAACGCAAGTGGCCGAGGGCGTGAAGTTCTGTACTTCGTGCGGTACTCCCGTGGGTGTGGCACAACAGCCACAACCCCAGCCACAGGCTGCACCCCAACAACCGCACCCCCAACCGCAACAAACCTATACGCAGCAACCGCAACAACAGCAATACCAGCAACCGTATCAGCAACCGCCTTACGGACAGCCATACCCACAGCCGGCATATACCGAGGAGCCTATCTCTACGGGAAGTTATATGCTGATGTTCCTGCTGCTGATGATTCCGATTGTGAATCTGCTCTGCCTGATTGTGTGGGCGTGTGGCGGTAGCAACAAGAAGAACAAGGTAAACCTGTCGCGTGCGATGCTCTTCTGGATGCTTATCGGAGCCGTTATCGGCGGTATCATCGCCTTGGCGGGCGGTATGCTCTTCGGTGATTCCATCAACGAACTGATGGAACTTGGCAATGAGCTGAAAAACATTCAGCCGCAGTAAAAATTAAAATGAAGAAACTATGACAGCGAAAGACATTTTTATGAAGACATTGCCCTTCTGCTGGTCGAAACTGGGGTTGGGCTTACTGAACATCGTCATCTGTGTGGTGCTGTTCGCCATACTGATGGGCATTGCCCTTCTGTTCAACAGCGAGGGAGTGGCTGCCGTTATGATTATCGTATGGTTCGTGCTGATTGGCATCGTGAACTTTGTGATTAACCACTATTTCGCCTATCTGGTGAAGGCCGGACACGTGGCGGTCATCGCACAGACCTTCAAGGATGGTCGTGTTCCCGACAACTGCGTGTCGGTGGGCAAGGCGATGGTGAAGGACCGCTTCGGCACGGCAAATGCCTACTTTGCCATCGACAAGTTGGTGTCGGGAGCTGTCAAGCAGTTGCAACGCACATTGGGGCGTATCACCGATTCGCTGCTCGGCTCGCTGCCGGGTGCAGACAGCGTGAAGTCGGCAACCAACTTCTTCCTCAATATCTCGTTGGGATACATTGATGAGTGTTGTTTGAGTTACACATTCTACAACAGAGGTCAGAACGCCTACAAGAGTGCGTGTGACGGTGTGGTGATCTACGCCCAGAATTGGAAACACCTGCTGAAAAATGCGGCAATGACGGCATTGACGGTAATCGTTTCGATATTGGTGGTTACGCTGGTGGCATTCGTCCTCTTTGGCGGTGCGTTCCGACTGTTGGGCTGGAGCGGCTTCGTGGCATTCGTCTTGGCGGTGATGCTGGCGTGGACGATCAAGTTTGCCTTTATCGACAGTTGGATGATGGTGAAGATGATGCACGGCTATATGCAGGTAGCTCCATCCACTGTTATCACCTATGACCTTTATACCCAATTAAGCGGGCTTTCAAGCAGTTTCAAGAGACTTTTCAATGAGAGCCGTGTAACGCCCGGAACGGTAACGGCAGTTCCACAGCCATACGCATCGGCACAACCTCCGGTAGAAACTCCTGTAACAGCTCCCGTAACGGAAGCGGCAGCAGAGCCTGCATCTGAACCGGTTGCAGAGAGTGAATCAGCTCCTACTCCTGCTCCTGCTGAGGAGAGCGTAAGACCCCGCTTCTGCTCGGAATGCGGCACACCGTTAAAGGCAGGAATGGCATTCTGCGGTAATTGCGGAAAGAAAGTAGGATAACTGATTGATGACAAAATCCACTTGATACCCGAATGCGTATTTATACCGTTCGGGTATTTTTTTGCTCTATAATCTTGGTGAATGAAAATAAATGGCTACCTTTGCTGAACAAAAATGCGTGCATACGCAAAAATATTCAGTGCTATATGGAAATAAAGCGTGATTTGTACCTAAACAAACTCATTAGGAGTATGCACAACGGAATGATAAAAGTTGTTACCGGAATCCGCCGTTGTGGTAAGTCGTATTTGCTTTTCAATTTGTTTGGCGACTATCTGAAAGCTCAGGGAGTAGATGATGAGCACATAATCAAGGTTGATTTGGAAGACCGTCGTAACAAGAACCTCCGTAACCCCGATGCTTTGCTTGAATACATAGATACTCGTATTGCCAAAGAGGGGATGCACTATGTGATGCTTGATGAAGTACAATGGGTGGATGAGTTTGAAGATGTATTGAATAGTTATCTTAAAATTTCCAATGTAGATGTATATGTGACAGGCAGTAACTCCAAATTCCTATCAAGTGACGTTATTACAGAGTTTCGTGGCCGTGGAGATGAGATAAAAGTTGCACCTTTATCGTTCAGTGAGTTTTTTTCTGTCTTTGAGGGTTCACGTGAGGAAGCTATGGAAGAGTATATGACTTTTGGCGGACTCCCGATGATTGCAACAATGCAGAGTAATGAGGAGAAGATGAAGTATCTTCAGACACTCTTTAAGAAAACATACATTACCGATATATTGGAGAGGTACAAAATCAAGAACGAAGAGGAGTTGGAGGAACTTATCAATATTCTTGCATCTTCAATCGGAGGGCTTATCAATCCAAACAAACTGGTAAACACCTTCAAGTCGGTCAAGAATGTTTCTATATCTCCAAATACCATAAGTTTCTACCTTGAAATACTGCAAGAGGTCTTTATGGTGGGAAAGTCAATACGATACGACATTAAAGGCAAGAAGTACATTGACACTCCTGCCAAATATTACTTTGCCGATTTAGGTTTGCGTAATGCCCGTATAAATTTCCGTCAGCACGAAGTAACACATTTGATGGAAAATCTCATATACAACGAGCTTCGCATTCGTGGATTGATGGTAGATGTGGGTGTTGTAGTGGTAAACACCAAAGATGAGGAGGGCAAGAGCCAGCGTAAACAATTGGAGGTTGATTTTGTATGCAACGAAGGCAGTAAACGATGTTACATACAATCAGCTTTGAGGTTGCC
>JAGALP010000025.1 GCA_017625155.1 Paludibacteraceae bacterium | reverse complement strand
TGTGACAATCAGATTATAGATACCGTTCTTGTAGGTTGCATCCAATGTTATCACACCACTATCGGTAAACTTCAAGGCATTGGACAACAGATTGTCGCCTATTTGTATTATGCGTTCCTTATCACCTATGACCACATAATCTTCGCAGTTATGTACCACGAAGCCCACATCCTTTGCTTCAATCTGTGTGCGGAACTCGGCTTCGAGTGTTTCTGCTATATCAGTCAGTCGGAAAGGTGCGAGGTTTACCTCTTCTTTGCCACAATCCAAGCGGAAGAAACTCAAAAGACTGTTAAGTTGCGATGTCATACGTTCTGCAGCCTGTTTGATGTTTCCCATATACTCCTGTTGTACCTTCTCGTCCGTTTCTTCTTCAAGCAAACCTGCATATCCGATAATGGAAGAAAGCGGAATACGCAATTCGTGCGTAATGGTGTGCATCATCTTTTGACGGGCATTCAGCAGTTCTTCGTTTTCTTCAAGCATCAGTTTCTGCTTGCGTATCAGATTGGCAGATTCTTCTTTGTATCTCTTTATCTTTAAGGTATCTCTATGTATTATTACATACAGCCCGGCTAACAGCAATATCATAATTGCAGTGGCAACACATATCAGCGTATAGCCTTGCTTGCGTGTTGTGCTTATCGCAGATTCCCGTGCTTGCAAATCTTCCTTTACTCGTGTATCCAATTTTTGGATTATCTCTTGTAATCGCAAATTGAGCAGAGTGTTTTGTTTGGCGAGGCTATCTGCAAATTCCGATAATTCACGACTTTGCTCTTGCTGTTGCCGCACTAAATCACGGTTAAGCGTGTATAGCATTGTGGATGTCGTTGTCTGGGGTTTCTCCTTTTTCTTGAACAGTCCCAAGAAACCGCCTCTCTTTTTAGGTGGATCTTGAGTGCTTTTATGGGCAATGATAGGTACTTCTGTGGCTATTCGTTCATTCAACGCCTCCTGTCTTGTGTATAAATTCCAGATGTTGAATAATTGCAACTCTTTATCCGAAAGTAATCGGCATAGGCTATCAAGTCTCTCAGGGCGGTAATATTGCTTGAACTCACAAAGAATACTGTCCATCGCCAAGCGTTTGCCACGATAGACAAGAGTGTCTTCGGCATTCCATTCCAACACCTTTTCGCCGTATAATGTGAGGTCAAGCATATGGGCATACGCATCGTGTACCTTTTGTCGGAGCATATTCATCTCCTTGCTCTCGGCTTCAATACGTTCAAGCTCTCGCCATTCATGCAGGTAGATAAAGACAATTCCGCCTATCAGCAGAGCGATTACCGCATAGCCGATGGCGATGTATTTGCGCAAAGGTGTAATGCTTTTGTTTTCGTTATTGCTCATAAGCTCTTCTTATCTAATAGCAGCCCGTCAGAAAATGGCGGGCTGCTTGTACCTCACACCGCATCACTGCGATGTGAGGCTGGCGTGTTTTTGAGTAAATTAATACTCTTGCCGAGCACTTACTCCCGCTCGGCTTGGGAGGTTAGTGAGCAAGTGGGCGGTCAAGCCCATCCTGCCCTATAGGTTATTGATTTGCTTTACATTCATCACAATCGCCTGTGTGGGTCAAAGTGATGCTCTTGAATTCGTTTTCAAACTTAAACTTCCAAGTGTTTGTCGTAAGATCGGGTGTAGGTACACTGTTTTCCTTCATCTGTCCGCAGTTGATAAACAAATTACAGCCGTCTACCTCTTTA
>JAGALP010000024.1 GCA_017625155.1 Paludibacteraceae bacterium | reverse complement strand
TTCTTGAAAATCCTAAAATCTTAGCAATTCTAGTGGGTGGTACACCACGATTATACATTTTAATTGCCTTTAATTTCTCTTCTAATGAATGCTCCATAAGCGACACTTAGTTTTGTGTCTAACTTTTTGGGTGCACTTCACCTCGCTACGCTCGCCCACCTCGAAGCTACTGCCACTCTACGCAGCCCAAAAACAAAAAACGAGCCTAAAAGTAAACTTTTTGCTTGTTTTTTTGTATTAGTGCGTTTTTTTTTGTACCTTTGCGCGATTTTTGGCGTTTTGTGTTTTATACGCAAGAATCTCATTAAGACTTTGAAACTTTTTTAACTCTATTTATAGACATGGACGCAAAATACAATCCAACAGACATCGAAGCCAAATGGTATCAATATTGGCTTGACCAAAAGTTGTTTCACAGCACGCCTGATAGTCGTGAGGCATACACCGTAGTTATTCCTCCACCAAACGTGACGGGTGTACTGCATATGGGACACGTGCTCAATAACACTATTCAAGATATTCTTGTGCGTCGTGCACGTCTAGAAGGCAAGAACGCGTGTTGGGCACCTGGTACTGACCACGCGAGTATCGCTACCGAAGCCAAAGTCATCAAACGCCTTAAAGAGCAAGGTATCAACAAGAGCGACCTCACCCGTGAGGAGTTCCTCAAACATGCTTGGGCTTGGACCGAGGAGCACGGAGGTATCATCCTGAAGCAATTGCGCAAACTCGGCTGCTCATGCGACTGGGACCGTACTGCGTTTACGATGGATGAGACACGCTCCAAAGCGGTGATAGATGTGTTCTGCGACCTATACAACAAAGGACTGATTTATCGCGGACTGCGTATGGTAAACTGGGACCCAGAGCGCCAAACAGCCCTATCCGATGAGGAGGTGATTTACCAAGAGGAGCACTCGAAACTGTACTATATGAAGTACTATGTGGTAGAGCCAGTAGGTGATGAGGCAAATGTAGAGGGCAATGTGGTCCACAAGGATGAGAAAGGTTATTACGCAGTAGTAGCTACTACCCGTCCTGAGACTATCATGGGCGACGTGGCGATGTGCATCAACCCTAAAGACCCAAAGAACCAATGGCTGAAAGGCAAGCATGTGATTGTGCCTAAGGTGGGTCGCGTGATTCCTGTGATTGAAGACCGCTATGTGGAGATTGAATTCGGTACAGGTTGCTTGAAGGTGACCCCAGCACACGATGTGAACGACTACGCATTGGGACAAAAATATGACCTCACCACCTATGATATATTTACCGCAGATGCGCACGTGAATGTAGAAGGATTGGAGGCAGATATCTATCCTAACGTGGCTGCATACCAAGGCATGGACCGCTTCGACTGCCGCAAGCAGATCGTAGTGGATCTACAAGCTGAGGGATTGGTAGAGAAAGTGGAAGACTACACCAACAAAGTGGGTTACTCCGAGCGTACCAATGTACCTATTGAGCCACGCTTGAGTTTGCAATGGTTTATTCGCATGCAACACTTTGCTGACATCGCGTTGCCACCAGTAATGAACGACGACATTGTGTTCTATCCAACGAAATACAAAAACACCTACCGCAACTGGCTGGAGAACATCAAAGACTGGTGTATCTCACGCCAACTATGGTGGGGACACCGTATCCCTGCGTACTACGAGAAAGCATTGCTCGAAGAGACTGGTGCTGAGGACTATCCAGAGGATAAGATTATCGTAGCACCAAGCATTGAGGCGGCTGCCGAGAAGTCGGGATTGAAAGTCGAGGAACTGGTGCAAGATGAAGGCGCGTTGGACACATGGTTCAGTTCGTGGTTGTGGCCAATCAGTTTGTTCGATGGTATCAACAACCCTGGCAATGAGGAGATTAACTACTACTACCCAACAGCCGACCTTGTGACGGGTCCAGATATTATCTTCTTCTGGGTGGCACGTATGATCATGGTAGGTTATGAGTATATCGGCAAGATGCCATTTAAGCATGTCTATTTCACAGGTATAGTGCGCGATAAATTGGGTCGCAAGATGTCTAAGTCGCTGGGTAATAGCCCTGATCCATTGGATTTGATTGAGCGTTTTGGTGCGGACGGCGTGCGTATGGGTATGATGCTTTGCGCTCCTGCGGGCAATGATATCTTGTTTGACGATAGCCTCTGCGAGCAAGGACGCAACTTCTGCAACAAGATATGGAACTGCTTCCGTCTCATCAAGGGTTGGGAGGTCTCTGACATAGCTATGCCAGAGACCAATAAGTGGGGTGTTGAGTGGTTTGAGGCAGTACTTGCTAAAGCACAAGCAGAGGTGGCTGATCTCTTCAGCAAATATCGCCTCAGCGAAGCATTGATGGCTATTTACAAACTCTTCTGCGACGATTTCTCGGGTTGGTACTTGGAAATCATCAAACCTGCATACGGTCAGCCAATTGATAAGGCAACGTATGAGAAGACTACCCAATTTATGGATACGATGCTCAAGCTCTTGCACCCATTCATGCCATTCATCACTGAAGAATTGTGGCAAGCTATCGAGGAGCGCCAAGAGGGCGAAAGTTTGATGGTTTCCCCACTCAACGCTACACAACCGCTAAACAACACTACACAACTGCTACACGACGCTACACAATGCTTCGAGATCATCTCTTCCATCCGCAATATCCGCGCACAGAAGAATATCTCTCCTAAGGAGGTATTGACCCTCGTTTGCCCAGAGGCATTGCCAGCAGTGGTAGTGAAATTGGCGAACGTTGAGTTGGCTGTAGGTGCAGAGAAGAGCGCAGGTTGCGCATCGTTTATCGTGGGCACAACTGAGTATAGCGTGCCATTGGAGAAGTTCATCAATGTGGACGAAGAGCTCAAGAAACTCGAAGCCGAGTTGGCGCACCAAGAGGGCTTCCTCCGTGGTGTGATGGGGAAACTGAGCAACGAACGCTTCGTGCAAAATGCAAAACCAGAGATCGTAGAACTCGAGCGCAAGAAGAAGTCCGATGCCGAGAGCCGTATCGCTACGCTCAAAGAGGCGATTGCTCAGTTGAGAGGTTAAAGGTTAGAGGTTAAAGGTATGAATAGCGGCATTGCCGCATACACATGCCTCTAAACTATAAACTTTAAACTATAAACTAATATGAGAGACTTAGCATCACTTCGCGCAGAGATTGACCAACTGGATGAGCAGTTGTGGGAGATTATCGGTAAGCGTGTGGATGTGGCTCGCCAGATTGGCGAATGGAAGCGTACACATGGTGAACTCGTGGTACAAGCGCAACGTTACCAACAAGTGTTAGACCATTGTCTAACGCATGGTAAACAATATGGTTTGAGCGAAGAAGTCATCGTTGAAGTGATGGAAGCACTACATAAAGAGAGCGTCAGGGTAGAATCCTGACGTTCTCTTTTAGGTTTGGCACGGTTTTTGTACATATTTGCAGGAATACACTATGGGTGTGTTTTTTACCATGAAGAGAGTTCATTATAAAAAATTATCATATGCAAACAACTGTAGATATTCGTGAACTGCAAGAGCGCATCGAGCGCGAGAGTTCATTCGTTGATGCCCTGACCATGGGCATGAATCATGTGATTGTAGGTCAAAAGCACTTGGTGGAAAGTCTGTTGATAGGTTTGTTGGCTGACGGACATATCCTATTGGAAGGTGTTCCCGGTTTGGCAAAGACATTGGCAATCAAGACATTGGCTCAGTTGGTAAGAGCCGACTTCAGTCGTATTCAGTTTACTCCTGACTTGCTTCCAGCCGACGTGGTAGGTACACAAATCTACTCGCAAAAGACGGAAGAATTTAAAGTGAAACAAGGTCCAATCTTCGCAAACTTCGTGTTGGCAGATGAGATTAACCGTGCTCCAGCGAAAGTGCAATCAGCATTGCTTGAGGCCATGCAAGAGCGTCAAATCACTATTGGCGAGCAGACCTATCCGTTGGATGAGCCATTCTTGGTACTGGCAACCCAAAACCCAATCGAGCAAGAAGGTACCTACCCATTGCCAGAAGCACAAACCGACCGTTTCATGCTCAAAGTGGTGATTGGTTACCCCAAGAAAGATGAAGAGATGCAAATCATTCGCCAAAACATTACAGGCGAGAAAATCAACGTGGTGCCAATTCTGAGCACCGATGAGATAGCCAAAGCACGAAAGATAGTTCGTGAAGTATATATCGATGAGAAGATTGAGAAATACATTGTGGATATCGTGTTTGCAACCCGTCAGCCAGAAGCATACGGATTGGATAACCTGAAGCCAATGATTCAGTTTGGCGGTTCACCACGTGCAAGTATCAACTTGGCTCTGGCAGCGCGTGCATATGCATTCATCCATCGTCGCGGCTACGTGATTCCAGAGGATGTGCGCGCCGTTTGCTACGATGTGCTCCGTCATCGCATTGGACTGACCTACGAGGCAGAAGCCAACAACATGACCACCGAAGATGTGATTACAGAGGTGCTGAACGCAGTGCAAGTGCCATAATTATAGGTTATAGGACGCCCTTTGGGCTATAGGACGCGGCTATGCCGCTATAGGTTATAGGACAGATTATGACTTCAGAAGAATTACTAAAACGGGTACGGAAGATAGAGATAAAGACTCGTAAGTTGAGCAAGAATATCTTCGCAGGCGAATACCACTCGCAGTTCAAAGGACGCGGAATGGCGTTCTCGGAAGTGCGTGAGTATCAGCCCGGCGACGATGTGCGCTCTATTGACTGGAACGTAACCGCACGACTCAACAAACCCTATATCAAGGTGTTTGAAGAAGAACGCGAGTTGACCGTAATGCTGCTGGTGGACGTGTCGGGCAGCCGCAACTTTGGTACACTGAGCCAAATGAAGCGCGACATGATGGCCGAAGTGGCAGCGACATTGGCATTCTCCACGATTGCGAACAACGATAAGGTGGGCGTGATATTCTTCTCGGATAAAATAGAGAAATACATCCCCGCACAAAAAGGCAAGACCCACGTGCTGCATATCATTCGCGAGTTGCTGAGCTTTGAGCCCAACTCCAAAGGTACGGACATGGCACAAGCCCTGCAATACTTTGCCAACGCGCAAAAACGCCATTGCACGGCATTCCTGATCTCTGACTTTATCGGAGCAGGGGATGTGGATAAACCACTGCTGATTGCCTCAAATCGACACGAAGTGAATGCCATACAGATATACGACCGCCGCGAAGCCGAACTGCCTAACATAGGACTGGTGAAGTTCCACGATGCAGAATCGGACAAAGACCTATGGATAGACACTTCACTAGCAACCGTTCGCGATGACTATGCACAAGCATGGAAACAAAATCAAGATTCGCTAGAGCAACTCTTTACGCGCACAGGTGTAAACCACATCAGCGTGCGCACCGATGAAGATTATGTGAAAGCCCTAATGCACTTATTCAGATGCTAACAACGATTTTGGCACTGGTGGTTAGTGCCGCAATAGATAGTACCACCCTTTTCATTGGCGATCAGACCGATTTGCACTTGCGCGCTACCTGCGAAGCAGGCGAGCAAGTACAAATGCCCGTGCTGGCAGAGCAACTGGTGGATGGCATAGAGATAGTGGATCGCACCATCGTGGATACCACCACGCTGCAAGATGGTCGCGTGCAATACAACCAATACCTGACATTGACCTCGTTTCAAGACTCGCTGTTCTACATCGAGCCATTAGCTTTTGTGAGTGGCGATGACACGGTATGGAGCGAATCGCTGATGCTGAATGTGGTGCAACCATTCGAGATGGACAGCACGGACATGGCAATCACCGATATTAAAGGCATTTACAAAGCGCCTATCTGGTGGTGGGGCATACTGCGTTGGGTGCTGCTGGCATTGGCTATAGCAGGTGTAGGCGTAGGAGGATACTACCTCATCACTTACCTGCGCAATCGTTTTGGCGATGCGTCCGCGACGGATGTGCCTACGGAGCCATTGCGCCCTGCAGAGGAAGTGGCACTAGAGAAACTGGATGCCATCCGCGAGCAGAAGATATGGCAAAGCGGGCAAGTAAAAGAATATCATACACAACTGACCGATGTGGTGCGCGAGTATATCGCTCGTCGCTTTGAGGTGAGCAGTACGGAGCAGACGTCCGACGAGACACTGCGTGCTATGCGCGGACTGCTCAGCGATAAGAAAGAACTGTATGAAGACTTGCGTAAGATGCTGACACTAGCGGATCTGGTGAAGTTTGCTAAATGGACCACCACTCCCGATGAGAACGAACTGAGTCTGCGTAGCGCGTATGCTTTTGTCAAAGAGACTACACCTATCGAAGAAGAACAAAAGGAAAGTTAAATTGTACATTGTCCAATTGTAAATACTATGACATTTGCTAACCCTGGATATTTATTTCTGCTCCTGCTACTGATCCCTGTAGTAGGCTGGTACATATGGAAACTGCGCCACGCTCGTGCTTCGGTGCAATTGTCGTCTACCGACAGTTTGCAACGCCAACCTAAGAGCGTCCGCGTATGGCTGATACACGTGCCGTTTGCATTGCGTGTAGGTGTGATTACGCTGCTATCGTTGGCACTGGCACGCCCACAACTGAGCAACCGTTGGCAATCGGAATCCACCGAAGGTATTGATATCATGATGGCGTTGGATATCTCTGGCACAATGCTGGGAGAAGACCTAAAGCCCAACCGCTTGGAAGCAGCTAAAGCAGTGGCTACCGACTTTGTACTATCGCGCCCCAATGACCAAATTGGATTGGTGGTGTTCGCAGGTGAAAGTTTTACGCAATGTCCATTGACTACCGACCATGCTGTGTTGGTGAACTTGTTTCAGTCGGTGAAATTTGGCATGATTGAAGACGGAACAGCTATTGGTTTAGGATTGGCTAATGCCGTGAACCGCATGAAAGATTCGGAAACCAAATCCAAAGTGGTAATCCTGCTGACCGACGGAAGTAATAACCGCGGCGATATCGATCCTATGACTGCAGCTGAGATAGCCAAGACCTTTAATATACGCGTATATGCGATAGGCGTGGGTAGTTATAGCAAAGAGGTGCGAGTGCCTATCCACACACCATATGGTGTACAATATGGCACAATGAGTTCGGAGTTTGATGAGAGCACGCTGCGCAATATCGCACAGATGACAGGCGGCGAGTATTTCCGCGCCACCGACAACAATAGTCTAAAAGCTATTTACCAACAAATCGACCAATTAGAAAAAACAAAGATACGTGTTCGCGAATACTCCAAACGCACCGAGCATTTTGCGCCATTCCTATTAGCGGCATTGCTCTGCCTGCTGACGGAATTGCTGCTACGCTTCTTTGTACTGCGAACCATATCAGAGTAATATCCTTGAGAACCCTTAATACTTTTAGAACTTTCAACCCCATAGAATATGTTTCGATTTGCAGATATAGAAATGCTTTGGTGGCTACTAACAATACCTGTGTTTGTAGTGGCGTACGTTCTGATTACTCGCCACAAACGCCGCCAATTGAGTGAGTTTGGAGATCCCGAACTGATGGCACAACTGATGCCTGATGCATCTAAGAGTCGTCCTATCGCGAAATTCGCGTTGTTGATGGTAGCACTCAGTTTACTCATCATAGCCGCAGCACGTCCACAATATGGGCAGCAAGAGAAAACCGTGAAACGTCAGGGCATCGAAGTGATGGTGGCGTTGGATATTTCTAATTCCATGCTCGCCGAGGATGTAGCCCCTAATCGTCTTGACCGCGCAAAGCAAATGCTGAGCAAGATGATTGACAACATGGTGGATGACAAAGTGGGATTGATAGTGTTCGCAGGCGAAGCGTTTACGCAATTGCCTATCACATGCGACTACGTATCGGCGAAGATGTTCCTCAATACCATTTCGCCCAAATTGATTCCTACACAAGGTACTGCTATTGGCACAGCTTTGCAAACAGCTATCCGTTCATTCGGCAGCCAAGAGAGCGATGCGGGTAGAGCCATCATCCTCATCACCGATGGCGAGAACCATGAAGATGATGCTATAGCCGCAGCCAAGCAAGCACAGGAGTTGGGCATACAAGTATTTGTGATAGGAATAGGTAAGCCCGAAGGTTCGCCTATACCTGTGCCAGGCACCAACGACTATATCAAAGACCGTAGCGGACAGGTGGTGGTAAGTCGCCTCAACGAAGAGATGTGTCAGCAAATCGCGCAAACAGGTAGTGGCATCTATGTGCGTTGCGACAATACCAATACCGCTATGCGTGCATTGCAACAAGAATTGGACCGCATTGCTACCACCGACCTTGAAACGACCGTATATGCCGACTACAACGAACAATATCAATCCTTCGTGCTGATAGCACTATTGTTACTGGTAATTGATTTCTTTATCCTCATGCGACAGAATCATCGCCTCAGTCGAATGGACTTGTTCAAAGAAAAAGTTGAAAAGTAAAAAATGGAAAAGTGAAAAAGTATGCGAATTTTAGTTACTATCATATCATTATGCGTGGCCTCGCTGCTGTTTGCACAGCAGGAGAGTAGCGATGTGCGTCGAGGCAACAAACAATACAACGACTCCAACTACACGGAAGCCGAAGTGAACTATCGTCGAGGATTGGAAAAGAACAACCAATCATTTGAAGGGCATTTCAATTTGGGTGATGCACTCTTCCGTCAAGAGAAATATCCCGAAGCATTGGAGCAATATGCCGAGGCAGAAAAGTTGCTGAAGGCCGACGAAAGCAAACGCAAAGAGCAGTTGGATAGTCGATTGGCTGCCACTTATCACAACATGGGCAATGCCCTCTATGCACAACAACAATATGATAAAGCCGTGGGAGCATATCAACAATCATTGCGATTGAACCCGAAAGATCATGACACGCGCTATAACCTAGTGAAAGCCATGCAGCAGTTGCAACAGCAACAGAATCAGCAGCAGAACCAAGATCAGCAACAAGAACAGCAACAGCAAAACGATTCTACTCAACAACAGCAGCAACAAGAGCAACAGCAGAATCAGCAACAACAACCTGACGAGCAGCAAATGGACAAAGAAACTGCCGAACAAATTCTGCAAGCTCTCGAACAAGATGAACAAGAAACACAAGAGAAACTACAACGCCAACAAGGTAAGAAACGTCGTGTAGAGAAAGAATGGTAAGATTATGAAAAAGATACTATTGATATTATTTATTTTGGGCAACGTATGCGCCTTTGCGCAAGAAGTGGAGTTCAAGGCATCTGCCCCCGCACAAGTGATTATGGGGCGTCCTTTTCAACTCACTTATTCGGTAAATCAGCGTGCTAAAGATTTGCGTGCGCCTGAATTTGTGGATTTTGATTACATTGCAGGGCCCTATACCTCGCAATCGTCCTCCACATCATTTGTAAATGGCAAACGTACGTCGTCATTTACCCTTACCTACACTTATACCCTTATGCCGAACAAAGAGGGTACATTCACCATTCCTGCGGCTACGATCAAGGTGGATGGTGAGCAATACACATCCAATGGCGTTCGTATAGCGGTGCTACCACCCGACCAACCCATAGCCAACCAACCAAGCAACGATAACAATACGGGTGTAACGAGCCAACAACGCGAAACCGCTAATGTGACCGAAGGGAATATCTTCCTTCGTACCTTAGTCAGCAAAACCAAAGTGCACGAACAAGAGGCTATCCTATTGAGCTACAAGCTCTATTTTGCAGGTGTGGACGTAGCACAATTTACCAACAACACCCGTTTGCCTGAGTTCAAGGGATTCTTGAAGCAAGAACTCGAAGTAGGCGAAATACAAACTGAGTTAGAACATTATAATGGTCGCAACTATCAGACGGCTATACTCTATCGTACCCTACTCTTCCCGCAGCGCAGTGGCGATATCACGATTGACCCCGCACAGTTCGAAGCTGTACTCCGTGTGCAAAATCGCGCACAAGTGCGTAGTATCTTTGATGATTTCTTTGGTAGTTACACCACAGTCACCAAGCCACTCACCGCTTCGGGCATCACTATCCATGTATCTGAATTACCTGCGGGTAAACCATCGGGATTCAGCGGAGGTGTAGGTCAATTCAATATCAGCAGCCGTATCTCCAACACCGAACTGCAAGCCAACGAGGCGGTCACACTGACTCTCACAATTCAAGGAGTGGGCAATATGAAACTGCTCAAGATACCTGCCGTTGATTGGCCAGAGGGATTCGAAGTATATGACCCCAAAGTAAGCAACAATTTCAAGAACACCACTTCTGGTGTCAGTGGCACCAAGAGCATTGAGTATCTTGCTATCCCACGCGCTGGTGGTGTATATACTATCCCCCCTATCCTATTCTCATACTACGACACACAGACCGACACCTACAAAACGCTCGCCACACCCGAATATACGCTCAATATTGCGCGAGCTGCCAACGAAGAGAGCAATGCTGCTGTAGTCAATAACTTCGTACAAAAAGAAAACATTCAGCAATTTGGTAGCGATATACGCTATATCTACACTGGTGACCAGCCAAAATTCATCTTGCAACCATCCAAACTAACTTTTGGCTCTTTGGCATTTTGGGCGTGGTATGCTGTTCCTTCACTATTAGCAGCTATTATGTTCTTAATCTTCCGCAAGCAAATCAAGGAGAATGCTGACATCACCCGCGTACGCTACAAGAAAGCCAACAAGGTGGCACAACGCCGACTAAAAGCAGCAGAGAAACTGCTCAAAGACAACAACAAAGAGGCATTCTATGAAGAGATTGAACGCGCAGCCTGGACCTATCTCAGCGATCGTTTGTCTATTCCTACGGCACAACTCAACAAGGAAAATATCGCACAGATTCTTAGCAACAAGGGAGTAGCACAAGAAGTCATCGCCGAAGTTCACCGTGTACTCACCACGGCTGAATTTGCACGCTACGCGCCTGTTTCCGACCATGCAATGCAAGATATCTACAACGACACTACTAAGATTATCAACCAATTAGAGAATGCTAAATTATGAAACTTCTAATCATATTCCTCACCACCCTACTTTCGCAAGCTAATGCGCAATATGCGGAAGGCAACTATGCTGAAGCTGCCTCACAATACGAGCAAATCATTGCTGAGCAACCATCTGCCGAAGCCTACTATAATCTCGGCAATGCCTACTTCAAGCAGGGCGAACTAGCGCAAGCCATCCTTGCCTACGAGCGTGCCTTGCGTATCGAGCCATCCTACAAGGATGCCAAGCACAACCTCTTGTTCGCTCAGTCACGTATTGTAGATAATATCGAAGATACTCAATCATTCTTCCTATCCAATTGGCTCAAAGCGTTGCGCAATGCGCTCAGCTTGCAGACATGGATTATCCTCTCCATTGCATTATTTTTTGCTACCTTGCTCGGATTTTTCCTTTTTGCCTTCAGCCATACTGTATGGATACGTAAGACGGCTTTCTATTGCAGTCTTGTGGCATTGCTCATTTCTATAATAGCATGCGTGAATGCGGGCAGTCTGCATCAGCGTGATACCCAACAAGCAGAGGCAATCATCATTCAGGGAATTGTCAATGCCAAATCCTCTCCCGACCGCTCTGGAACCGATTTATTTACCGTCCATGAAGGTACCAAAGTAGAGATCACCGAAACGATAGGTGACTGGTGTTGTATCCATGTTGGCAACTATATTGGTTGGATGCCACTTGCCTACCTTGAGCGAATTTAAAGTCAATATGACCATTGTTTTGTAAAACAAAAATAACAAATCGCAAAAAAATAAACACTAAATACCTTTCTGTAAACAAAAAATTTGCACATTTCACAAATTTTCTGTAATTTTGCAGCGATTTTCGCATAGTTGGCTATGCAATTAAAGAGTTACATAGTTTCACGAGCCTCGGCTCTTGTTTCATTAAACTGAAACTTTGGAACTTTGAAACATTGAAACTTTGAAATAAAATTAATATTAATTTTTTTTAAACTTTTACAACAATGACAAAAGTAGGTATTAATGGTTTTGGCCGTATCGGACGCTTCGTTTTCCGTGCAGCTATGAAACGCAATGACATCGAGATCGTAGGTATCAACGACCTCTGCCCAGTAGATTATTTGGCTTATATGCTTAAGTACGACACCATGCACGGTCAGTTCGAAGGAACTATCGAGGCTGATGTTGAGAACAGCAAGCTCATCGTTAACGGTAAAGTTATCCGCGTAACTGCAGAGCGTAACCCAGCGGATTTGAAATGGGATGAGGTAGGTGCAGAGTACGTAGTTGAGTCTACAGGTTTGTTCCTCTCTAAAGATAAAGCTCAAGCTCACTTGGAGGCTGGTGCTAAATATGTTGTTATGTCTGCTCCTTCTAAAGACGACACTCCAATGTTCGTTTGCGGTGTAAACGAGAAGACTTACGTTAAGGGTACACAATTCGTATCTAACGCTTCTTGCACCACCAACTGCTTGGCTCCTATCGCTAAGGTATTGAACGACAAATGGGGTATCACCGATGGTTTGATGACTACTGTTCACTCTACCACCGCTACTCAAAAGACTGTTGACGGTCCATCTTTGAAGGACTGGCGTGGTGGCCGTGCTGCTTCTGGCAACATCATCCCTTCTTCTACAGGTGCTGCTAAGGCTGTAGGTAAAGTTATTCCTGAACTCAACGGCAAACTCACTGGTATGTCTATGCGCGTTCCTACTTTGGACGTTTCTGTAGTTGACTTGACTGTTAACTTGGCTAAGCCAGCTACTTATGCTGAGATCTGCGCAGCTATGAAAGAGGCTGCTGAAGGCGAGTTGAAGGGTGTACTTGGTTACACTGAGGATGCAGTTGTATCAAGCGACTTCTTGGGTGACACCCGCACATCTATCTTCGATGCTAAGGCAGGTATCGCTTTGACTGACACCTTCGTTAAGGTTGTTAGCTGGTACGACAACGAGATCGGTTACTCTAACAAGGTTCTCGACCTCATCGCTCACATGGCTACTGTAAACGCTTAATCCCAATAGCGCAATGGCGCGTCCTATAGGCGGTACGCCGTCCAATAGCGAAGCGTCCTATATCCCTAAAAAAGTGGCACTCATATCGGGTGCCTCTTTTTTACTTTTAGTACTTTTGTTAAGATTCTGTTCCCTTGTACCTTATATATATGCTCCGTGTAAAAGACCAACGAAGAACCAAGGATGAACCAAGGAACGACCTAAGAACTCCGAATCAGGAAATGTGCGTTATCGCTTTCCTAAAAATTTGTCTCCCCTCCTAAAAAGGTTGACTACATTCCTAAAAAGCTTGCCTCATTTCCTAAAACGATTGACTAACAATTGTGTACTTCGTGCTCATTTTTGAGCACGCCATGCTTTATCTATGTCTATTCTCCCGAATGTTATTCGGGCTTTCTATTCTCTTTGCACTAGAAAAATCGCTCCCAAAATGATTTTTCTTGCTCAATTCAAAATAATTCACTACCTTTGCAGTCGAAAAAGTATGACTAATATCCAAGCTGATATAAAGACATAAACTATAAAAACTAAAATAACTACTGCTATGAAAAAAATAACAATTTTATCATTCGCATTATCAATACTGTTGTTTACATCTGCGCAATCTATTCCACAAGAGATGTATGGGGTAAAAATAGGAGAAACTATGCAAGAAGATGCCCATAACATTTTAATTGAGCAGAACTTGACTTACGATTCTATTTTTAGTAATCCATATAGAGATACATACTATTATGAAGGAAAAATAAATCATGAAGGGATTGAATGGAATGAGATAGGACTTAGCTTCACTAATAATAAGTTAAGTAGTTGGATATTGTATCTAGATTGTGAGAATGATTGTGAAGAAATGAGGTTGGCTTTTATTGATAGTTTAGAAAATAAATATCATTCTCTTTCGCCTGCAGATAGTTCATTATATTCCTTTACCTACGTTGAAGACTATGCAGAACGTAATAATTCTGAATTATGGACAAAATTCGATGGAAATATATTATTAGCAGTCTGCGAAAGAACAAATGGATTTGCGTGTTTATATTATCACGAAAATAACATAAAAGAATATCAGATTGCAAAGCAAAGAGAAGATTCGATTGCAGAAGTAAAATGGCAAGCACGTAGAGATTCTATTAACCATGTAAACGATTCTCTTAAGCAGTTACAAGTCGTTGATATTGACCGTTATAAACTATATCCAACTCAGAATACTTGGACGTTATTGGAATTAGACACACAAACAGGACGTGTTTGGCAAGTTCAGTATAGTGTGGAAGGCTCTAAATACAGATTCAAAACGCGTCTTAATAGTTGGTCATTATTAGAAGACTCTGATTTGCAGGTATCAGGACGTTTCGAATTGTATCCTACGCAAAATATGTATAACTTTGTGTTGTTGGATAAAATCTCTGGTAAAACATGGCAAGTGCAATGGTCAACAGAATACAGTGGTAGAGGATATTGGGAAATAGAATGATTTAAATAGTACGGTATGTATCCACACGACAATATATTCAATATATATTACAACATAGGGAAACGCCTCCCTTTTCAAGTTAAACGATGCGAAGTAGGCTTACAACGTTCCATAAATTGGGAAAATCGACTTAGTACTAAAGGACGCACCTTTATGGTTGAAAAAATCGAGCCTAAAGGGAAATATGGTAAAGCATATGGATATAGTTTGGAAGACAATAAACTAAGTGAGGAGTATTTGAGGTTTTATTACCCTAACTACAAAGCAGGAGAAATAGTAGAAATTCCATGTGCGGGTTGTGGAGAATGGGTGCTGATAGATGTTCCAAATGTTGATATTAATGAGATTTTTCCCTTACATCTACCAGAAGAGATAATGCCTTTTGGCAAATTCAAAGGAAAAAGTTTGCAAGAAATATATGAAGCGGAGCCACAATATATTTTTTGGCTTTTAGACCAAGATCCTTACTATAGAGTTGACATACCAAGATTAATAGGTATAGCAGCGAAAACGGATGAAGAATTTAAACAAATTTGTTCAGAAGAATACAATCGAGTATTCCCAAAACTAACTCCTCATTCAATAATTAAAGTTGGGAAATACAAGGGGCTATCATATGAAGAAGTGGCAGCAATAGATGCGAATTACATAAAGTGGTTTATAACGAACACAAACGAAAGGGTTGACTATAATTCTTTTCAAGAAATATTTGCGAAGTGAACACATAGTCCACAAGGGAACTTATAGTAGCCCACAGAAAGCCCACAGATATCCCACAGATCTCCTATGGTGATCCCGAACCTTGTAGGCAATTTTTGTGCCGAAAATAAAAAAGAGGCACCTCACTAACGAGTGTGCCCCTTTTTCGTATTATATGGCATCAAAAAAATAGTTTTCAGCTTTCAGTTTTCACTTCTTCAGCAGCTCCACAATATCCTTCTCAATCTTCATGGGTTTGGTGGCGGGAGCATATCGCTTAATCACACTACCGTCGCGCGAAACGAGGAACTTCGTGAAGTTCCATTTAATCTTTCTACCAAAGCAGCCACCTGCTTGTGCTTTCAAGAAAGTGTAGATCGGATGCTCGTTTTCGCCATTCACATCAATCTTCTTCATCAGCGGGAATGTCACTCCGAAGTTGATTTGGCAGAACTGCTCAATCTCCGTATCTGTGCCTGGCTCTTGGTGCGCAAACTGGTCACAAGGGAAGCCAATCACCACTATACCAGCATCTTTGTACTTTTGATACAATGCTTCTAGTTCTTTGTACTGAGGGGTAAAACCGCACTTGCTGGCGGTATTGACTATCAACAGCACTTTGCCACGATAGTCTGCAAACGACTTTTCTACACCGCGATTGGTGAGTGCCGCGAGATCATAGATAGTTGTCATAAGGCATTAGGTTTTTAGTTTATAAAATGTTGTACCAACCATATCAGCGCGAAGCCGATAATGTGGCAGATAAATACAATCACGAAAAAGCGTACTGTCTTTTGCTTTTTGCTTCTTTCTTGGGGGTGCTTTCCTTCCATAACGCAGCAAATGTATTGTTTTCTTAAATCTGCTGCAAAGGTATAGCTTTCTCACTATAACAAACTTAAAACTAACTTAATTTTTCATATTATAGGCAAAAATTATGCCGTTCTGTTTATCATAAATGTCTTTTTCGGTGGAATTATTTGCTCGTTCCAGAAAAAATCCGTACCTTTGCACCACTGAATCAAAATCTGAGAAGACATGAAACAGATACATGATGAGAATCGTGGTTATCGCATTCTCCTCCCTTTGGTGAACTGGATGTTCCGACATTCGTACCGACACATTAAATACGTAGGAGAGGAGAATATCCCAACCGATGGAGCGGTCATCTTTGCTCCCAATCACACCAACGCGCTGCAAGATGCGCTGGCGGTGCTTTCTATTAATTCCGAGAGAAAAGTGTTTGTCGCTCGCGCCGACATCTTCCGCAAACCATTGTTTGCCAAGATATTAGGTTGGCTCAAGATTATGCCTATCCGCCGTATGCGTGATGGCGCAAGCGAGGTGCTGCAAAACGATGAAACGGTCGAACGCGCTATTGATACCCTTCATGAGGGTGTGCCATTTTGTATTCTCCCAGAGGGTACGCACCGCACCAAGCACTCGCTTCTGCCATTAGGCAAAGGAATCTTCCGTATTACTTTGCGTGCCAATGAGAAGTTTGGACATGAGAAGCCAATCTACATCGTACCTGTTGGGCTGGAGTATAGCGACTGGTTCCACCTATGGGACACGCTCGTTATCAATATCGGCAAACCTATCAATATGACGCAGTTCATCGCGGAACATGCTGATTTAGAGCGTCCCAAACTGATTCTTGCGATGCGCGAGGAACTCACCAATCGCATGCGCGAGCAGATTCTCTGGGTGCCAGATGATGAGAACTATGAGAAGAATTGGCAAGAACTTAGCCATAATCGCCCAGCCAATAAAAACTGGTTCCCTAAACACCGCATGCCTAAGTGGCTATTGCTCTTGATGCTCGTACT
>JAGALP010000023.1 GCA_017625155.1 Paludibacteraceae bacterium | reverse complement strand
TTTGTGTACCTTTGCAGCAAATATCACACAGATTATGGCAAAAGTTCGCATCACCGCTATTCGCCAAACGGTATATACTGATTTAATGGCGAAGTATGAAAATCCCATTGAACACGCATGTAGCGTGCAAGAAGGACAACAATGGATATCCATAGATGGCAAATGCCCTGAAGGGTTATGCTTAGCTGCATGGGAATCTATGCATCAGTTTGTGGAGCAACTATCTCAAGGAAAAGGCAATTTCTACGACGGATGGATGCAAAACCCTATGAGCGCCATGATTAGCTGCAACGATGGATTCAGACCATTCAGTTTCTATATTGAAGCGATAGAAGAATCAACTCAAACGGTAGAACAACCATCACAACCAATCCCTCCCGCCCTGTCCACAGACAAGGCTGAAGGACGTATACAAAAACTAATACTGGCTATTGGCGATCAAACCATGCCACGACGACAGATCATCGCATATTTGGGTCTGAAACAAAGAAGTCGCCGTAACTTCATGGATAACTATCTTCGTCCTGCTATTGCCCAAGGTTATGTTGTTTTGGCTTATCCAGACTCTCCAAACAAACCCGAACAAGCATACCGCCTTTCCGCCAACGGTCTAGAACGCTGGGCTCAGTTAACTACTACTAACATGCAATAACCAAATGCACATTGCATCCGTCCTCTTCTCTGCCACCCTCTTCTATTTCACACTCCAATCCTCACCAATTGCTCACACACATAGCTTGCTCCTTTTTTCTCACGAAAAAGCAGCAAACTCAACAAAAAAAAGGAGCAAGTCAAAATAAAATCGTCATAAAAACCGCATCCACCACATATAAAACCCCAGAAAATACAATTAATTTGCACTTTTCTCTCCATACTGACAAGAAATAGCAGTTTGATATAGTACCTTTGCAAGCGGATTTCAACAACTACAACCAAAACAACACAACAATTATGACAGAAAACGGAAATATTATCATCTACCAAACAGAAGATGGACTCACTAAACTAGATGTTCAGCTTCATGATGAAACGGTATGGCTTTCGCAAGAGCAAATGGCTGAATTGTTTCAGCGAGATAAGTCTGTTATTACAAGGCATATCGGCAATATCTATAGCGAAGGTGAATTGCTGCGCGAAAGTACAAGTGCAAAAATTGCATTTGTACCTGAAACCCGCGATAGGGCATATGAGGTGACCTACTATAATCTTGATGTCATCATCTCCGTGGGTTATCGAGTTAAGTCTTTGCGCGGTACACAGTTTCGCATCTGGGCAACGCAGCGACTGAAGGAGTATATTATCAAGGGCTTTACGATGGATGATGAGCGATTGAAGGGCAATGCAGGCGGCAACTACTGGAAGGAATTGCTCAGCCGTATTCGTGACATCCGTTCATCAGAGAAGGTATTGTATCGTCAGGTGTTGGACTTGTATGCTACGAGTGTGGATTACGACCCTAAGAGCGAGGAGTCTATTCGTTTCTTCAAGATTGTGCAGAACAAGTTGCACTATGCAGCGCACGGGCATACTGCCGCAGAGGTTATTTATGAGCGTGCCGATGCAGATAAACCATTTATGGGCTTGACTACTTTTTCGGGTGAACTGCCAGCATTGAAAGATATTTCTGTGGCGAAGAACTACCTTAGCGAAGGTGAATTAAAGATTCTGAATAACTTGGTGTCAGGATACTTCGATTTGGCGGAGATTAATGCCATGGAGCACAAACCAATGTATATGAGCGATTATGTTCAGCAGTTGGATTCGGTATTGAGTGTTGGCAAGCGTCCGCTACTCGAAGGGGCTGGATCTGTGAGCCATGCACAAGCCATCGAGAAGGCGACTGCCGAATATCGCAAGTGGCAGACCAACACGCTCTCGCCCGTAGAACAGGAGTATATGCGTACAATCAAAGCAATAGCAGCAGACACGAAGACAAAACACTAATCCCCCCTTCGACATACAAATACATGTGGTAAAATGAATATCTTGTTCAAAATATTACTAGCAGCTGTGAGCACCATCTTTTGCGCTGCGCTGGTTTACACCATATGCAGAGTATGGAAAAGGCGAATTTCATATTATGGGTCACGCAATGTTGCTTGCCAAGACGAACCACACAATAAAAAACTCAGAAAAGTACAGGACGAAATGTTTGATGAACTTTACAACGATAACAGAGCATAAACTAACATAATTCCCCCTACCACCCCATAAAAACCAATTAATTTGCACTTTTCTCTCCAATATGACAAGAAACATCACCTCATCATCTAGCAAGATACAAGCCAACAACTCCGACAACTGCTGATTGATATGATATAATCCCTCCATCTCCACACAAAGAAACAAATCATACATACCCATACATTTATACACACTCATACATATTTATTCACACTCACACATATTTATACATACCCACACATATTTATACATACCCATACATTTATACACACCCACACATTCTCACACATACTTAATATACTCACACATATCCTCACACACTCATATATAGCTTGCTCCTTTTTTCTTACGAAAAAGCAGCAAACTCAACAAAAAAAAGGAGCAAGTCAAAAAGCAGTTGTTCGGAATTTCCAAACAAGCATGTAAGACTTAGTGGTTCCACACCCACTTCCCTCTCCCCTCCCCATAAAGTTCATATATAGCTTGCTCCTTTTTTCTTAAAAGAATGAAGCCTCTGCGAAAAAAAAGGAGCAAGCATGTTGTGTGTTTCAATAAATTTGTGTACCTTTGCAGCAAATATCACACAGATTATGGCAAAAGTTCGCATCACCGCTATTCGCCAAACGGTATATACTGATTTAATGGCGAAGTATGAAAATCCCATTGAACACGCATGTAGCGTGCAAGAAGGACAACA
>JAGALP010000022.1 GCA_017625155.1 Paludibacteraceae bacterium | reverse complement strand
CCGACGAAGTATAGGCAAAAACGAATGATAACAAATCCAATAAAAAGAAACAAAAGTGAAGTAATATAACTGATATAGAGTGTGTTATGATTATTTCTTTCTTATTCTTTGATTTCCTTATATTTGATGTTTTAGGTGCAAATTTGTTGCAGATTTGTTGCGTGTTCTCAGAAATTTGATATAACTTTGCGTCAAAATCAGATGCATGAGGCATTGCCGAAAGCAAATCAAAACAAATAAAAACAGACAAATATGGGAAGACCCAAGAAAGCATTAAAAGTAAAAGAGCCGATAAGGCTCAGGGAGCGCAAGCTTGCTAACGGCAACCTTGGACTCTATCTCGACATCTATGTAAAAGGTATGCGCAAGTATGAATCCTTAGGGCTGTATCTCATCCCAGAGAAGACCCCACTGGACAAGCAGATGAATATCCACACCCGACAGGTGGCAGAGAAAATCAAGGCAGACCGTATCATTGCATTGCAGGAGCGAGGCATCAAACAGTACGAGAAGATTAAGCAGTCGAATATGTCTTTGCTCGACTGGCTGCGCAAGTACGAACAGGAGAAATTCGGGTTCCGTCCATCGACTTTGAAAGGTCGTGTTGATATGCGGAAGAAAGTGGAGGAATATCTGGAACAGCAAAAGACACCTTATATTTCCATGAGCGAGGTGGATGCTGACTTCTGTCGTGGCTTCCTCCAATTCCTTGCAACAGCAAAGAACAGCGTTTGTACAATCAATGAGAGGACTATATCTCCAGGATGTGCCCACCATCATCAAGCCGTCTTTAATGGAGCATTGAACAAGGCTGTGCGAGAAGGATTGTTGACGGCAAATCCGATGAAGAGCCTTGACCGTAAAGAGAAGTTCCAGCCTTCACCAGAGGACAGGGAGTTTCTGACCATTGAGGAACTGCGCTCATTGATGGCTTTGCCGTGTTCCAATGAGCAGGTGAAGAAAGCGTTTGTCTTCTCCTGCTTCACAGGTTTGCGATTGAGTGATGCACGCACACTGACATGGCGCAAGGTCTATAAGACTCCAGATGGCAAGACCCTCTACATCCATGTGTTCATGCAGAAGACGCAGAAGCCGAACAATATTCCCTTGTCGCAGGAGGCACTGAACTGCTTGCAGGCGAAGGATGATTTGGATGAGCCTATATTTACCTTACCAGCCAGTGATGCGACCATCAACTATCACGTTAAGAAGTTGATAAAGGCAGCAGGGATAGAAAAGAAGGTCTCTTTCCATTGTAGCCGCCACACCTTTGCAACCATGATGCTGACTCTCGGAGTGGACATATACACGACGAGCAAGCTACTTGGTCATGCCAATGTGACCACAACAGCCATCTATGCCAAAATCGTGGACAAGAAGAAAGTGGATGCAATGAACCTCGTCAACGACCTATTTACAAAAGATGATAATACCGAAAACTATGAAGATAGAACTACGCAGCCGCAAGCATAAGAGCGGCAACACGACCCTATATCTGGAGTTCTATGAAAAGGGAGGAAAGCGTCAGTATGAATCGCTGAACCTTTACCTTATTCCAGAGAAGACAGACAACGACCGCAGGGTAAACGAAGCCACGCTGAAAAAGGCATTGAAGATAAAGTCCGAGAGAATACTGGGTATTTGCAGCAAACCAGAGGAAAAGGATGTATCTACACCTGCTACTGAGTTTACAAAATGGATGGATGAATACCTACTCCACCTTCAAAATGGAGACAGATACTCGCTTGCATATCAGAAGCATATGCAAAGCATCGTCAACATAGTCAAGTCGTATCTGGCTCACATCCATCGTCCCAGTCTCATGATGGACAAGGTAGATAAGTCCTTCTACAAGAACTTTCTCACTTATATCAAAGATGTGTACCGAAACATGAAGTCTCCCGACCGCCCGAAGCCATTGTCGCCCAAAACAATGCTGCTGATACAGACCGATGTCAACTCTATGCTGAAATATGCGGTGGGACAAGGCGTGTTAGAGAAGCATCCGTTCTATGAACTGGAAAAGCGTGAGACCTTTGCGAAGACACCGAGCGACAGGGACTATCTTACCGTAGAAGAGTTGAAACGCATATCGGAAGTCGAAACTGGCAGTCCTGTTACGAAGCAGACATTTATGTTCTGCTGCTTTACAGGTTTGCGCCATAGCGACTTGCTACAACTGTATTGGCGAGACATCCGAGAAACTGAGGATGGGCTACAAGTGTATGTCCAATCCATGCAGAAGACAAAGAAATCTGCGGTAATCCCTTTGGGGAGGCAGGCTTTGGAATGGATGCCAGAACGTGGCACAGCCTCACTTGATGACAGGGTGTTCACACATATCCCCCTTCTCTGCAATGCCGACCGTGCCTTGAAGCGTATGACAGCTAAAGCAGGAATAGACAAATCCATTTCCTTCCATTGCAGCCGTCACACCTTCGCCACCCTCATTCTGACAGCAGGAAGTGACATCTACACCACAAGTGAGATGTTGGGGCATACAAACGTCCACACCACAGAAATCTATGCCGATGTGGTGATGGAAAAGAAAGTCGATGCGGTTAATATGCTTAACGGCATCTTCTGATTTCACAAGAAGTGTTCGATGTGCGAGCCACAATAAAGGTTCGTGCTTGGAACACTTCTTTTCCCTCTTGTTGATGAAAAAATACTTATGAGAAATGGGATTGTTAGGCAAAAACACATATAAAAGGAGTTTTTTTCTATGCTAAATATCAAAAATACAACCAGAAAGTTGTGCCATTCGTTTTTTTTGTGTAATTTTGTAATCGTTATGCGGCAGTAATAATATACATATTAATACGAGTTAGTAATCCTGTAGTTCTCACATGCTACGAGGAGGTATTAAAAGGTGCGTTTCGACAATGCATCTATTGTAGTATATTATTGCTTAATCCAAATGAATATTATAAATTTAGGAATTCTTGCTCACATTGATGCAGGAAAAACTTCCGTAACCGAGAATCTGCTGTTTGCCAGTGGAGCAACGGAAAAGTGCGGCCGTGTGGATAATGGTGACACCATAACAGACTCTATGGATATAGAGAAACGTAGAGGAATTACTGTTCGGGCTTCTACGACATCTATTATCTGGAATGGAGTGAAATGCAATATCATTGACACTCCGGGACACATGGATTTTATTGCGGAAGTGGAGCGGACATTCAAAATGCTTGATGGAGCAGTCCTCATCTTATCCGCAAAGGAAGGCATACAAGCGCAAACAAAGTTGCTGTTCAATACTTTACAAAAACTGCAAATCCCGACAATTATATTTATCAATAAAATTGACCGTGACGGTGTGAATTTAGAGCGTTTGTATCTGGATATAAAAACAAATCTGTCTCAAGATGTCCTGTTTATGCAAACTGTTGTCGATGGATTGGTTTATCCGATTTGCTCCCAAACATATATAAAGGAAGAATACAAAGAATTTGTATGCAACCATGACGACAATATATTAGAACGATATTTGGCGGATAGCGAAATTTCACCGGCTGATTATTGGAATACGATAATCGATCTTGTGGCAAAAGCCAAAGTCTATCCGGTACTACATGGATCAGCAATGTTCAATATCGGTATCAATGAGTTGTTGGACGCCATCTCTTCTTTTATACTTCCTCCAGAATCAGTCTCAAACAGACTTTCAGCTTATCTCTATAAGATAGAGCATGACCCCAAAGGACATAAAAGAAGTTTTCTAAAAATAATTGACGGAAGTCTGAGACTTCGAGACATTGTAAGAATCAACGATTCGGAAAAATTCATCAAGATTAAAAATCTAAAGACTATTTATCAGGGCAGAGAGATAAATGTTGATGAAGTGGGGG
>JAGALP010000011.1 GCA_017625155.1 Paludibacteraceae bacterium | reverse complement strand
TAGCTCAGAATAACCTTAAATCTATTGTGTACTTTATTAACGGGAACCGTATAATATTAAATTTCGTATTACACGTTTTCTGTTTCCCAATCGAGTAGATTTCACTACTCGCTTGTACTACATCATTGATTAATCAAACTTTCAAAGATCACTACTGATTTCTGCTGTTTTTTAACGCTCACTCGCGTTTGTTGCGAAATCGACTGCAAAGGTACTGCTTTTTTTCGGACTGACCAAATTTTCAAGCAACTTTTTTCAATATTCTTTGCACTTTCTTTGTAAGTGGCTGATTTTCAGCATTACAATATTTTAGCATTTTCGCTCCATTTTTTCTGCTCACTTGCAGTAAGCGCGAAAACGGCTGCAAAGGTACTGCTTTTTTATGAACTGACCAAATATTTTAGCATAAAAAATGTCGAAAAACATCATTTTCCTCATAAACCACTGATTATCAGTTATAGTTTTTTTGATCATCACAATATATTCTAATAAAGAATAAATTCCTCCCACGCATAAACATTTAAAATCACGTTGCAGACTATACACAACGCACGCATCTATCACGTTAATGTATAAATAACAACTCACGATATTTGGGCAATGGCCACAACTGATCATCCACCACCATCTCCAAATCATCCACATGTTGGCGAATATCTTCCATCAATGGCACTACATAATCGTGGAACGTTATCGCACGTTCGCGCTGATTATCTATATGGTTTGCGCGCGCGCGTTCCTTATTCATCTTATCTACACCCGCCACAATAGCACTAGCATGATTCTCAATGCGACGAATAAGCAATATATCTTGCTCGTTGAGCATAGCCGCTTCCGTGCCACTAAACACCTGCTTCACACTCAACACATTCTGCAACAGTACATTCTGATAGCGTTTGGCAGCAGGCAATACGTGATTAATCACCAAATCGCCCAACACACGCGATTCAATTTGCAGTTTCATGGAGTAATTCTCCCACTTCACTTCACAGCGCGCTTGCAGTTCTGCCAAATTAAGTACGCCCGTAGAACCAAACATCTGCACACTCTCTTTTTTGAGATATTGATCTATCATCAGTGGTACACTCGTTTCTGTATCTAAGCCACGCGCTTTTGCCTCTTGTTGCCACTCCTGACTATAGCCATTGCCATCAAAACGAATGGCACGACACTCCTTCAAACAACGTTTAATAACCGTAAATAGCGCACGCTCTTTTGCTTCGCCCTTTGCAATCAGCGCATCCACTTCTTCGCGGAAGATATTTAGTTGCTCTGCCACCGCAGCATTCAATGCCAACACCGCAGCACCGCAGTTGGCAGAAGAGCCAACCGCACGAAACTCGAAACGATTACCCGTAAAAGCGAAAGGCGAGGTACGATTGCGGTCCGTGTTATCCAACAGAATCTCAGGGATATTCCCTACCCCAAGCTTCATCTCTTTCTTCGCATTGATGATAATACCCTTATCCACATCGGCGTTCTCAATCTGATTCAGTGCCTCGTTGATTTGTGCACCAAGGAAAACGGATATAATAGCAGGTGGTGCCTCATGACCGCCCAAACGATGCGCATTGGTGGCAGAAGCAATAGTCGCCTTCAATAATCCGTTGTGACGGTGTACCGCTTTCAGCACATTCACAAGGAAAGTTACAAACTGCAAGTTCTGATACGGGTTCTTGCCTGGCGCAACAAGATTAACACCCGTATTTGTACCCAATGACCAGTTGCAGTGTTTGCCGCTACCATTCACTCCGCCAAAGGGTTTCTCATGAAAGAGTACACGGAACTGATGATGATGCGCCACTTGCTCCATGAGTGACATGAGCAATTGATTGTGGTCGCTGCCAAGATTAGCTTCTTCGTAGATTGGTGCCAACTCAAACTGATTCGGAGCTACCTCATTGTGGCGTGTCTTGACAGGGATACCCAATTTCAACGCTTCCTGTTCCAATTCCGTCATAAATGCCAAGACGCGCTCTGGAATAGTACCCAAATAGTGGTCATCTAATTGCTGACTCTTGCTGGCATAATGCCCCATGAGTGTACGCCCCGTCATCATCAGGTCGGGACGGGCATTATATAGTGCTTCATCCACAAGAAAGAACTCTTGTTCCGTACCTAGATACGTATATACGCGCTTTACGTTCTTATCAAAATAGTTCGCCACAGCCGTTGCCGCCTTACCCACTGCGGTAATAGAACGCAGCAACGGAGTCTTGTAATCCAACGCCTCACCTGTATATGCCACAAAGATAGTCGGAATACACAATCGATCACCTATCACAAACGCAGGCGAAGAAGGGTCCCATGCCGAATAGCCACGTGCCTCAAAGGTGTTGCGAATACCACCATTGGGAAAGGAGGAAGCATCTGGTTCTTGCTGATAAAGCACCGAGCCCGAGAACTTCTCCATAGGTGCGCCCTTCTCATCGAAATCGAAGAAAGCATCGTGCTTCTCTGCCGTGCCGCCCGTGAGTGGCTGAAACCAGTGGGTGTAGTGCGTTGCACCTTGTTCCATAGCCCATTTCTTCATACCAATAGCCACGCTATTAGCAATATCCCTACTGAGAGTTTTCTCATTGTCCATCAAGTCAAAGAGTTCCTCCACGATATTGCTGGCTATATACTCCTTCATCTTATCGCGTGTAAAAACGTTTTGCGAGAAGATTACACTACCTCGTTGCAGAGCAAGTGTTTGTTGCGGTTGATGCGCCCATGCAGTTTTCAGGGCTTCAAAACGGATGTTCGACATAGGTTATAAATGATTAGTATATTTTAAAAAACAGACTAAAAACAACGATATTTTCAAAAATTAATCAGATTATTTTCAAAAATCAACCGCAAAAGTACTACTTTTTTTGTAAATAACCAAATATTTTTGTATTTTTGACGTATTTTTGACAAAATCACAAGAAAAGAATATGTAAAGTCGAAAATACAATTCATTTTTTATCATAAAAAAACACCTATTTCACTTGTGTATGTCAAAAAAAAATAGTACCTTTGCACGCAAATTAAAAATTTGCAAAAAACATGGCGTCAAACCGCAACATAGTACAAATTCCGGCTCTTGTGGACCTTCATGTCCACTTTCGTGAGCCGGGTTTTTCGTATAAAGAGACTATTGCGTCGGGCAGCATGGCTGCTGCTGCATCTGGCTACAGCGCGGTATTTACTATGCCCAATTTGAATCCAGTTCCCGACACCGTGGAGCACTTGCAAGAGCAATTGGACATCATCCGTCGCGATACATACACGGGCGTTTATCCCTTTGCCTCTATCACTGTAGGGCAGAAAGGTGCTGGCGAACTCGTTGACTTTGAATCCCTTGCGCCCTATGTACGCGGCTTCTCTGATGACGGACGAGGCGTGCAAGATGAGGAACTTATGCGTAAGGCCATGAAACGCATTCGTGCGGTAGATCGTGTGATGGTGGCTCACTGCGAGGTTGAATCCCTCCTCAATGGCGGCTATATCCACGCGGGGGAGTATGCCGCAAAACACAATCACCGTGGCATCGTGTCTGAAAGCGAGTGGAAAGAGATAGAACGCGACATCCGTCTGGTAGAAGAGACTGGGTGTCGTTTTCATATATGCCATATCTCCACCAAAGAGAGCGTGGCGCTTATCCGAGAGGCAAAAGCGAAAGGATTGCCCGTAACTTGCGAAACTGCGCCCCACTATCTCCTTCTCACCGACAAAGACCTCCAAGAGGATGGCAAGTGGAAGATGAACCCTCCTCTCCGCGCGGAAGAAGACCGCCTCGCGCTCATTGAAGGCATCAAAGATGGCACTATCGATTGTATTGCCACCGACCACGCGCCCCATAGCGCAGAGGAGAAAAGCCAAGGATTGGAAAAGAGTGCCTTCGGCATTGTAGGCTTAGAGACCGCGTTTCCACTCATGTACACCCATTTTGTTAAAACGGGTATCATCACCCTCGAACGCCTTATCGAACTCATGTCCACCAACCCAGCCCGCATCATCGGTTTGGACAATTCGGGCTCCTTTGCCTACTTCGATTTGGACGCGTGCTATCGCATTGATCCAGCCAATTTCCTCTCAATGGGTCAAGCTATGCCATTCGAAGGATGGGAAGTGTATGGCAAATGCGTAAAGACAATTGTAAATGGAATAACAGTTTACAACAATACCAACCAGTAGTTTGCCCCCTATTTGCCACCTATCTCCATCGGAAGCTCATCGTGACCTCATCGAGACCTCATCGGAACTTCGCCGATAGACAACCATAATACAAAGAAGAAATGAAGCAACTAACTTTTGAAATAAAAACCAACGAACAGATAGCCAAGAACGTCTATCGTATGCAACTTTGTGGCGACACCACAGGCATTCTCCCTGGGCAGTTCGTGAATATCCGCGTACAAGGACAATTCCTTCGTCGCCCAATATCTGTCTGCAATATTGAACAACCGCTGAACAATGTTGAACCATACCTCACCATTATATATAAGGTAGTGGGCGTAGGTACCGAGGCGATGAGCCACCTGCCAGTAGGTACCCAATTAGATGTCCTTACTGTTCTAGGCAACGGCTATGACCTTACCAAAGCAGGCGATGCACCCTTGCTAGTCGGTGGTGGAGTTGGTGTTCCACCAATGTATATGCTTGCCCGCCAACTTCGTGAAATGGGCAAAGCGGTGCGCGTTATTCTTGGTTTCAACACCAAAGGCGAAGTCTTCTACGAGGAGGAGTTTCGTGCGTTAGGTTGCGAGGTGGTGGTAACCACGGTGGACGGCAGCCATGGCGTGAAGGGCTTTGTCACCAACGCCTTAGATGGACAACAATCCTACTATTACACCTGCGGACCATTGCCCATGATCAAAGCGCTCCTGCAAGCCGCTGGCACCCATGGCGAAGTGAGCATGGAAGAGCGAATGGGTTGTGGCTTTGGTGCATGCATGGGCTGCACTATCCAAACTACCCAAGGACCCAAACGTGTCTGCAAAGAAGGCCCCGTCTTCCCCGCGAGTGAACTGATATTATAGGATTCCCGACTCTCGACTTCCGATTTTCGAATCCCGACTCAATAAAATGAATATGAACAGATTACAAATATCCCTCTCAGGCATCACCCTCGCCAACCCCATCATCCCTGCATCGGGTACCTACGGTTTTGGCGACGAGTTTGCTGAGTTATACGATATCAACTGCCTGGGCGGTATCTCCTTCAAAGGCACTACCCGCGAAGCACGCTATGGTAATCCGTTGCCACGTATCGCCGAGTGCGGCAACTATGGTATGATCAACGCTGTGGGACTCCAAAACCCAGGCGTAGAACATGTGATTGCACACGAACTTCCTCGCCTCAAAAGCCACTACAACGGCTGCATTGTGGCGAACGTCAGCGGTTTCTCCGTGCAAGACTATGTAGAGACTTGCGCCCTACTCGACAAAGAACCTATCGACATCCTCGAGGTAAACATCTCCTGCCCCAATGTCCACAACGGTGGTATGGCATTTGGCACCAGCCCCGAAGCAGCAGCCGAAGTGACAGCAGCCGTTAAAGCCGTAACTACCAAACCCGTCTATATGAAGCTATCGCCCAACGTTACCGACATCGTGGCGATTGCCAAAGCATGCGAAGCAGCAGGAGCAGACGGACTTTGCCTCATCAACACCGTACTCGGCATGCGCATTGATATCCGCCGTCGCCGTCCTGTGATAGCCAACCGCTATGGTGGCTATTCGGGCTCTGGTATCTTCCCGCTCGCCCTACGTATGGTGAACCAAGTAGCACGCGCCACTTCACTTCCTATCATCGGTTGCGGTGGCGTGAGCAGCGCAGAAGATGTAATAGAGATGATGATGGCAGGCGCAACAGCCGTAGAGATTGGTGCAGCCAACCTCACCAACCCCATGGTAGCGAAAGAGATCATCGACCGCCTACCAACCCTAATGGATGAACTGAAAATAGAAAAACTAATAGATATAATTGGAATAGTAAACCATGAATAAAGATGTAATCATTGCATGCGATTTCGCTTCGGCAGAAGAGACCTATCGCTTCCTTGACAAGATGGGCGATGTAAAACCCTACGTAAAGATTGGTATGGAACTCTACTATGCAGAAGGTCCTGCTATCGTGCGCGAACTCAAACGCCGTGGACACAAGATCTTCCTTGACCTCAAGCTCCACGACATACCTAACACCGTCAAGAAAGCCATGTCCGTACTCTCTCGCTTGGATGTGGATATGTGTAACCTCCACGCTGCAGGTACTATTGAGATGATGAAAGCCGCTGTTGAAGGTCTTACTCGCGAGGACGGCACTCGTCCAATCCTCTTGGCTGTCACCCAACTCACCTCTACTAGCGAGGAGCGTATGCACAACGACCTCCTTATCCAAGGCAATATCGGCGATGTAGTGGTACACTATGCGAAGAACGCCCAAGCCGCTGGCCTAGATGGCGTGGTTTGCTCTCCACTTGAAGCAGGTATGGTGAAAGAAGCATGCGGTACTGATTTCTACACAGTTACTCCAGGTATTCGCTTTGCAGACGGCGTAGTGGGCGACCAAGTGCGTATCACCACTCCAGCCAAAGCACGCGAAATTGGCTCTGACTTCATCGTTGTGGGTCGCCCAATTACCGCTGCCGAAGACCCTGTAGCTGCCTACCAACGCTGCGTAGAGGAATTTTGCGGATAAGCAAAATTCATAGTTCAACATAGTTCAGTATTGTTCAGCGCTTCGCGTTCAGTATTGTAACAATGTTGAACCACATCGAACCATTTTGAACCATTTTGAACCATTTTGAACAATAAATACAAAATTATATGAAACAACTTATCGCCGAAGACTTGCTGAAGATTAAAGCCGTCTTCCTCCGTCCAAACGAGCCATTCACATGGGCTAGTGGTATCAAGAGTCCTATCTATTGCGACAACCGTCTCACCCTCAGCGACACACAAGTGCGCAACGATGTAGAGAACGGTCTCGCAGCATTGATAAAAGAGCATTATCCCGAGGCAGAGGTACTTATGGGTACTTCCACCGCAGGTATCGCTCACGCAGCTATCACCGCTACTATCCTCGACCTCCCTATGGGTTATGTACGCAGTGGCGCAAAGGATCACGGCCGTGGTAACCAGATTGAAGGCAAACTTCTCCCTGGTCAGAAAGTCGTTGTGGTAGAAGACCTTATCTCTACTGGCGGTAGTTGTATTGAGGTGGTGAATGTTCTCCGCGAAGCTGGTGCAGAGGTTCTTGGCGTAGTGAGTATCTTCACCTATGGTATGAAGAAAGGCCTTGAACGTTTGGCTGCTGCCGAAGTGAAGAACGTTAGTCTGTGCGACCTCGATACTCTTGTAGAAGTAGCGGCAGAGAAAGCATATATCGCTCCAGAAGACAAAGAGCGCTTAATTCAATTCCGCAACAACCCTTCCGACGAAAGTTGGATGAAATAAACCGAATAAATGAGACACTTAATTGATCCTACTGATTTGACCACTGCCGAAGTGGATATCATCATCAATCGTGCGTTGGATATCATTGACCACAAGGAGATGTATGCCGAGGCATGCCATGGCAAAAAATTGGCTACACTTTTCTACGAGCCAAGTACTCGTACTCGCCTCAGTTTCACAGCAGCAATGATGGAACTCGGTGGCAATGTCCTTGGTTTCTCTGATGCCAAGAGTAGTAGTGTGAGCAAAGGAGAGACAGTGGCTGACACCGTACGCGTAGTAAGTAGCTTTGCTGACATCATTGCCATGCGTCACTATAAAGAGGGTGCACCACGTGTAGCATCCGAATATAGCCGAATACCTATCATCAACGCGGGTGATGGTGGCCATTCGCACCCAACGCAGACTCTCACCGACCTTCTCACAATCCGCAGAGAATTAGGGCATTTCGATCATCTGACAGTAGGACTTTGTGGCGACCTTAAGTATGGTCGTACTGTCCACTCGCTCATCAAGGCAATGAAGCGTTACGAGGGAGTACATTTCGTACTTATATCTCCAGAAGAGCTTCGTTTGCCAGATTACATGAAGCATGAGTTAGGCGACAATTACAGCGAATATTCTACTATCGAAGAAGCTATGCCTCTACTCGATGTCCTTTATATGACACGCGTACAACAAGAGCGTTTTGCTGACCAAGCGGAGTATGAACGTCTCAAAGATGCATTTATCCTTGATACCGAGAAGATGGCATTGGGTAAAGAGTCTATGATTGTTCTTCATCCACTCCCACGCGTGAATGAAATCACTGTGGACGTGGATAAAGACCCACGTGCTGCATACTTCCGTCAAGTGGAAAATGGTAAATATGTCCGTATGGCACTTATCTATACCTTGCTCTCTTGGAAAGAAGAACAAGAATCGCATCATGTGGATACTGTCCTCACCGACAGATTATGCTCCAACGACCGTTGCATCGTTACTACCGAACCAGTAGAGCGCAAGGCTTACACCGACGCTGACGGCGTCCTCCGCTGTTACTACTGCGACCACAAATTGTAAATTAGTAAATTGTAAATAAATATGACCGACCGTATTTTGCAAGAGGGACTCACATTCGATGATGTATTGCTAGTCCCTGCCTATTCAGAGGTACTTCCTCGTGAAGTGGACCTCAAGTGCCAATTTTCCCGAAATATCCATCTGAATATTCCTGTGGTATCGGCAGCTATGGACACCGTTACCGAGTCCAAGATGGCTATTGCTATCGCTCGTGAAGGAGGTATTGGCGTTATTCACAAAAACATGTCTATCGCTGCACAAGCAGCCGAAGTACGCCGTGTGAAACGTGCTGAGAACGGACTCATTTCTGATCCTATCACCATCACCGCAGAGCAAACCGTAGGCGATGCAGAGCAACTCATGCATGACAACCATATCGGTGGTATTCCTGTAGTAGATGCTGAGAACAATCTCGTAGGTATCGTTACCAACCGTGACCTCCGCTTCGAAACCGATTATTCACGCAAAATCGGCGAAGTAATGACCAGCGAGAACCTCATCACCATATCTTCTACTGAAAATGAAGTGATTATGGCTGCGCTTCAAGCACATAAGGTGGAAAAACTACCTGTAGTGGATAAAGATGGTAAACTCGTAGGTCTCGTAACCTACAAGGACATTACCAAACTCAAAGATTTCCCTAACGCATGCAAAGACGCTAAAGGTCGTCTTCGCTGTGCAGCAGGTGTGGGAATCACTCCTGATTTTATGGACCGCGTAGCGGCATTATATAAAGAAGGTGTAGATGCTATCGTTCTTGATTCTGCACACGGTCACTCTAAGAATATCGTTAATGCACTCCGTACCATCAAGTCCACTTATCCTGATTTAGAAGTGGTAGTAGGTAATATCGCTACTGCTGAGGCAGCCAAGTACCTCGTTGAGAATGGTGCTGACGGTGTGAAGGTAGGTATCGGTCCTGGTAGTATCTGTACGACTCGTATCATCGCAGGTGTAGGTGTTCCACAGCTCACGGCTATCTTCGAAGTGGCAGAAGCATTGAAGGGTACAGGTGTACCAATGATTGCCGATGGTGGCTTGCGCTATTCTGGTGATGTGGTGAAAGCCCTCGCTGCTGGCGGCAACTGCGTGATGTGCGGCTCTATGTTTGCTGGTACCGAAGAAGCTCCTGGCGATACCATCATCTACAACGGTCGTAAGTTCAAATCATATCGAGGCATGGGTTCTATCGATGCCATGAAAGCAGGTTCAGCAGACCGCTACTTCCAAGGCAAAGAGACCAATGTCAACAAACTTGTACCAGAAGGCATCGTAGGTCGCGTACCATACAAAGGTAATGTCAGCGAAACGATCTACCAACTCATGGGCGGTCTTCGTTCGGGTATGGGCTATGTCGGAGCTCATAACATTGCCGAATTGCAACAGGCCAAATTTGTTCGTGTTACAGCCGCAGGTATGACCGAGAGCCACCCACACGACATCACCATCACTAGTGAAACTCCAAACTACACTCGTGGACAATAAACAACGCTAAACAATACATATATGCAGAAAATTATTATTCTTGATCTTGGTTCGCACACTACCCAACTTATTGGACGTCGCGTGCGCGAATTAGATACTTTCTGCGAGGTTTTACCTTACAACAAGTATCCCGAAGATGACAAAGAAGTCATCGGTCTTATCCTTTCTGGAGATAAAGACTCAGTGGAAGAGCCTCAAGCACTCCAAGACACTCTCAGCCGCTTCTGCAGCTGTATCCCTGTTCTTAACATTGCTAAAGGCGAGCAACCTACAGTAGAGGAGCTTCGTCCCTTCGTCCTTGACACCTGCCATAGCGCACAGGATTGGACTCCAGCTAACTTTGTAGAGACTACCGTTGCGCAACTCAAAGAGCAGATTGGTAATGAGCGCGTTATCCTTGCCCTCTCTGGTGGCGTGGATAGTTCTATCACAGCCGTTCTGCTTAATCGCGCTATTGGTAATCAACTCACCTGTATCTTTGTGGACCATGGTTTGCTCCGCAAAAACGAGTTCGAAAACGTGCTCCGCGACTACGAATGTCTCGGCCTCAATGTGATTGGTGTAGATGCTAAAGCGCGCTTCTATGGCGACCTCGCTGGTGTGACTGACCCAGAACAAAAACGTAAGATTATCGGTCGTGACTTCATCCAAGTATTCGATGAGGAAGCTAAGAAGATTACCGATGCAAAGTGGCTTGGTCAAGGTACTATTTACCCAGATATCATCGAGTCAATCAACCACTCAGGTAAGGTCATCAAGAGCCACCACAACGTAGGTGGTCTGCCTAAAGAAATGAATCTCAAACTCTGCGAGCCACTCAAACTTCTATTCAAAGATGAGGTACGTAGTATTGGCCGCTATATGGGTGTACCTGAGCACCTTATCACTCGTCATCCATTCCCAGGTCCAGGTCTTGGTGTACGTATCTTGGGCGATATCACCCCAGAGAAAGTGCATATCCTTCAAGAGGCAGATGCAATCTTTGTGGACATGCTCCGCGAATGGAAAGATGAGAACGGTGTCAGCTTATACAACAAGGTATGGCAAGCAGGTGCTATTCTTTTGAGCACCGTGCGCAGTACTGGTATGAAGGGCGACACTCGTACTTACGAACATCCAGTGGCACTCCGCGCTGTACTCTCCGTGGATGCAATGACAGCCGACTGGGCACGTATTCCATACGAGTTTTTGGCTAAGTGCTCCAACGAGATTATCAACAAGGTACAAGGTGTCAACCGCGTATGCTATGACATCTCTGCAAAACCACCCGCAACAATTGAGTGGGAGTAACACTCCTATCCCATACATGTCCCTGCAAAGTTGGCTCTTTGCAGGGGTACAATTATTAGTTTCAATAAAAAATACACATTATAATATATGAAAGTAGGCGTAGTAATGGGTTCTACCAGCGACTTGGAGGTAATGACTCCCGCGATTGAGACCCTTCAACAATTTGGAATTGAAGTAGATAAACGCGTCATTAGTGCGCATCGTGCTCCACACGAGCTTATGAAGTGGGCGGAGTCCGCTCGTGAGCGTGGATTGAGCATTATCATCGCTGGCGCAGGTGGCGCAGCGCACCTCGCAGGCGTGATTGCAGGTTTGACCTCACTCCCTGTGATTGGTGTACCTATCCGCAGCAAGACATTGGACGGACTGGATTCGCTCCTCAGCATTGTGCAAATGCCAGCAGGTATTCCTGTGGCTACGGTGGCTATCAATGGTTCGAAGAACGCAGCATTGCTTGCTATCGCTATTCTTGCTTTGCAAGATACCGCCTTGCTCGCACAACTCGAGGACTTCCGCAAACAACAAACCGAGAAAGTAGTAAATACAGTTATCTAATCATGGCTAATTTTCGAATATACGTAGAAAAGCGTCCTGCCTTCCAAGTAGAAGCCAAGAGTCTCAAAAACGAGCTCAACGAGAACCTCCAACTCCACCTGCAATCGCTTCGTTATATCAATGTGTACGACCTCTTTGGTTTTACACCCGAACTGCTTGAGCAATGCCGCTACACCGTCTTTGGCGAGACGGTTACAGACACCGTATCAGACGAGTGCGACCTCACAGGCAAGAAATACCTCGCTGTAGAGTATATCCCTGGTCAGTTCGACCAACGTGCATCATCGGCGGTGGATTGTGTACACCTCATTGACCCTAACGCCGAAGTAGAGATTCGCAGTAGCCGTCTGCTCATCTTTGATGACACAACCTCAACGGCAGACATGGCGAAGATTCGCCACTACTACATCAACGCTGTGGAGTCGCGCGAGAAAGACCTCAGTCAATTGGTGCAAAACCAAACTGCCGACATCAAGCCATTGGCTAAGTTGGACGGCTTTATCAATATGCCTCGCGAGGAGTACGCTGCGTTCTGCAAGCAATGGGGCTTGGCAATGAACGCTGACGACCTCCACGAAGTAGTCACTTACTTCCAAAAGGAGCAACGCAACCCAACCGAAACCGAACTCCGTATCCTCGACACCTACTGGTCTGACCACTGCCGTCACACCACTTTCACCACTATCTTAGAAGAAATCAAGATAGACGACTCATTCGTGAAAGAGGAAATCGAGTCCACCCTCGGCATGTTCCACGACATACGCAAAGAGCTCGGTCGCACCGAGAAACCGCTCTGCCTCATGGAACTTGCTACTATTGGCGCGCGTTACCTTCGCAAGAAAGGCCTTCTCGACGATATGGAGGTCAGCGAGGAGAATAATGCTTGCTCTATCTTCATCGATGTGGATGTGGATGGCAAGCAAGAGAAATGGCTGCTCCAATTCAAGAACGAGACCCATAACCACCCAACCGAGATTGAGCCCTTCGGTGGCGCAAGTACCTGTCTTGGTGGTGCCATCCGCGACCCACTATCTGGTCGTGCCTATGTCTATCAAGCCATGCGCGTAACGGGCGCAGGCGACATCTATAAGCCCGTGGCAGAGACTATGCCAGGCAAACTGCCACAGCAGATCATCTCCCGCAAAGCGGCTGCTGGTTACTCCAGCTATGGCAACCAAATCGGTCTGGCTACCACCCATGTGCGTGAGATTTATCACCCATCGTATGTAGCTAAGCGTCTGGAGGTGGGTGCTGTCGTAGGTGCTTCTCCTGCATCGAATATCCGCCGTGAGAGCCCTGCTCCTGGTGATATCATCCTTTTGCTTGGCGGTCGCACTGGTCGTGATGGTATTGGTGGTGCTACTGGTTCGTCCAAAGAGCACACCGAAGCATCGCTCGAGTCCTGCGGCAGCGAGGTGCAAAAGGGTAATGCCCCAGAGGAACGCAAACTCCAACGCCTCATGCGTCGCCCTGAAGCTACTCGCCTCATCAAGAAGTCCAACGACTTCGGTGCAGGTGGCGTGAGTGTAGCCATAGGCGAACTCGCAGACGGACTGGATATCTACCTCGACCGCGTGCCAACCAAGTATAGCGGACTCAACCCTACCGAACTGGCTATCAGCGAGTCACAAGAGCGTATGGCGGTAGTCATCGAAGCCAAAGACCGTGCGGAGATGGAGCACTATTGCCACCTTGACAATATCGAATACACCCATGTGGCGGATGTCACCGACAGCGGTCGCATGCGTCAGTTCTATAAAGGCGAACTCATCGCCGACCTCACCCGCGAGTTTATCGACAGCGCAGGTGCCAAGCACTTTGCTAAAGCCGCTATCCTCCCTGTAGAGGAGAAGAATCCATTTGCTCAAACCATCGAAGGTGCCACCCTCGAGGAGAAAATGGCAAAGGTCATGTCCGATGCCAATGTTACCTCGCAAAAGGGATTGATTGAGAATTTCGATGCAACTATCGGTCGTAGCACCGTACTCATGCCATTCGGCGGTAAAACACAACTCTCTGAGACACAAGTCAGTGTGCAGAAACTTCCTACCGATGGCTATACCAATACTGCCTCTATCATGGCATTTGGTTACAACCCATTCATTGCCGATTGGAGTCCATACCACAGTGCAGCGTATGCGGTTGTAGAGGCATGTACCAAGGTCGTAGCAGCAGGTGCAGATTATAGCCGTATGCGCTTCTCTTACCAAGAGTACTTTGAGCGTATGAGCAGCGAGCACGCTTATGGCAAACCACTCAGCGCATTGCTCGGTGCACTCAAGATGCAAGTGGCATTCGGTCTGCCAAGTATCGGCGGTAAAGACTCTATGTCGGGTACATTTGAGCATATCAGCGTACCTCCAACCTTGATTGCTTTTGGTATTACTACCGTGCCAGCTGATAAAGTAGTTTCCACCGATCTCAAGAAAGCGGGCAACAAACTCTATCTCATCAAGCATAACGCATTGGCAAACTATATGCCTAATGTGGAGCAACTCAAAGCGAACTGGACTTATACCACCAATGCTATCCAATCTGGCAAGGTTTGCGCTACCTTTGCGCTAGGCTTCGGTGGTGTAGCAGAGGCCATCGCTAAGATGAGTTTCGGTAACGAATTGGCGGTAGATATCCAAATCGCCGAGAACGAACTCTTCGACTACAACTACGGTTCTATCCTCGTAGAAGCAACCGAAGAGCTCTCGCCTCTCGCCAGCGGGGTCCCCGAAAAATCTGCCGATTTTTGGGGTGCTCTATCGCCTAATAGCCTCATCGCCTTAGGCGAAGTCACCGATGGAACCCACCTCGTTATCAATGGCGAGCGCGTATCGCGCGAGGCATTGCTCCACGCATGCTGTGGTCAGTTCGACAAGATATACCCATCTGCGGTAGTTGCGCAGCATCAAGCATTGATGCCAGCAGATACCCTGCCTAATAACCTTATCGCCTCATCGCCTATCACCTACAACGGCACCGCCGTTGAAACCCCATTGGTTTACATCCCTGTCTTTCCTGGTACCAACTGCGACTACGACTCCGCTAAGGCATGGCGCAAGGCAGGTGCAGAGGTCGAGACCACTATCTTCCGCAACCTCACGGGCGAGGATGTCCTCAGCAGTATTGATGAGATGGTAGAGCATATCAATCGCTGCCATATCCTCATGTTTGCAGGTGGTTTCTCTGCAGGTGACGAACCAGACGGCAGTGGTAAGTTCATCGCCAACGTGATCAACAACCAGAAGGTAGGCGCAGCTATCACAACCCTCATCGAGCGCGGTGGCTTGATACTTGGTATCTGCAACGGTTTCCAAGCATTGGTGAAGAGTGGTCTGCTGCCTTATGGCAAATTGGGCATGGTCACTCCAGACTCTCCAACTCTGTTCCGCAACGATATCAACCGCCACATCTCGCAAATGGTGACTACTACTGTGGCTACTACTGCCAGTCCATGGCTTCGTGGTATGCAAGTAGGTGATACACACAGCATTGCAGTCAGCCACGGCGAAGGTAAATTCGTGGTGAACGAGGCATTGGCAAAGGAACTCTTCGAGAACGGACAAGTAGCCTTCCGCTATGCCGATCCTATGACGGGCGAGGCAACGATGGAAGCCCCTCACAATCCTAATGGTTCGTATTATGCAATAGAGGGTATCATCTCCAAGAACGGTCAGATCCTCGGTAAGATGGGTCACACCGAACGTTGGGAAGATGGCGTGTTCACCAACATCGCTGGCAACAAGTGCCAACCTCTGTTTGACAACGCAGTGGCATACTTCCGCAAGAAGTAACCTGCCTATCTCCAATAGCCGCTTCGCGGCGTCCAATAGGCGGTAGCCGTCCCATAACCTCTCAAATAGAGCATATCGATATCGATATGCTCTATTGTTTTCCCCCTGCCTTTAAACTCTAAACTGTAGCCCATAGGGCGTTCACTAAACAATATCAATTCTTAATATTTACCCCTCTTATACCTTTCCTCATTCCACCGTGAAGGAGTGCGACGGAACGCACTCCGAGTATTGCGCCCGAAAAGTCCCCACTTTGAGGATTAAGCGCAATACATAGAATGGCGCACCCCTTGCGGGTACGCAGCCGTATGGCTACAGGGTAGTGCCGTACAGGGTAGGCATGACCGCCTAATGTGTGATGTTTGGTGTGCTTACCTGTAAAATGCTCTTTCTTAAGATTTTCTCTCTCTAATACCTTGCTGCATTCCACCGAGAGAACTCCGAGAGAACACCGAGAGAAGACCGACTTATCAAAAATGGAAAAATCGCACGATTTTTAAGATTCTGCTCCTTTGTTCCCTTCTCATCTCCCTCGGGTAAAAGACCAAGGAGAAACCAAGGATGAACCAAGGAACACCCAAAGACCACCCAACCACCAAAAAGTGCTTTTTGTTAATATAACCTAAAATACTTGACTCGATTCCTAAAAAGGTTGACTACCTTCCTGAGAAAGTTGACTTATCTGTTTAAAGCAAAAAATCACCTAAAAAGCGATTTTTCTTGCATATCTCAAAAAAAAAGTGTATCTTTGCGGCCTAAAGAGTATCTTTAACTAAAATCAAAATTGCTAATGAGCAAGACTATACAAATACGCAATAGCACGACCGATTTTTTGGTGTTTACCAAGCAGAATGCAGAGGATACCATACAAGTACGTGTGCATGATGAGAATGTATGGCTGTCGCAAAAGGCGATGGCGCAGCTCTTTGATTGTTCGGTAGATAATATTGCCCTGCATTTGAAGAATATCTTTGCTTCGGGCGAATTGGATGAAAATGCAACATCCGAGGAATCCTCGGTAGTTCAACAGGAGGGTTCTCGCCAAGTGAATAGGCAACAACGCTTCTACAATCTGGATGCTATTATTTCTGTGGGGTATAGAGTCAATTCGATTCGTGCTACGCAGTTCCGCCAATGGGCGACTAATGTGCTCAAGACTTTTGCTATTCAAGGGTATGTATTGGACAAACAGCGTTTGGAGAACGGGCAAATCTTTGACGAAGCATATTTCGACCATTTGATAGATGAGATTCGTGAGATTCGTGCCAGCGAACGCAAATTCTATCAGAAGATAACGGATATTTATGCTACTGCGGTGGATTACAATAGAGAAGCATTGATTACAAAGCAATTTTTTGCAACGGTTCAGAATAAGTTGCACTTTGCTATTCATGGTAATACGGCTGCTGAAGTGATTATGCAGCGTGCCAATGCGGAGAAGGAGCACATGGGGTTGACATCATGGAAGAACGCTCCTAATGGCAAGATTGTGCGTGCGGATGTGAGTGTGGCTAAGAATTATTTGTCTTTGGTTGAATTAGACGACCTTAATCAGATTGTTACGATGTATTTGGATTATGCTGAGCGTCAGGCTAAAAAGCAGATACCTATGACGATGGAAGATTGGGCAAAGAAGTTGGATGCTTTTTTGCAGTTTAATGATGAGGCGATATTGCAAGACAAGGGTAGGATAAGTGCAGAGGTAGCGAAAGCATTTGCAGAAAGTGAGTTTGAAAAATATCGCGTTATTCAAGACCGTTTATATCAATCCGATTTTGACCAACTTTTTCAGTTAGAATCAGGGAACTAATCCGCGAATGGCAGAAATAATGAAATAGAGTTTCATCAGGTCAGATTTTTTATATCTTTGCGAATTCAATAGTATAAACCAAGAATATATCACCATGGCACAGAAAGAAAAAGGTTATGTTTACATTCTCACTAATCCTGCTTTTCGTGAGGATTGGGTAAAAATCGGCAAAAGTAGCCGTCCTGTTGATGTGCGTAGCAAAGAGTTGGATAATACGGCTGTTCCGTTGCCTTTTGAGATATTTGCTACCATGCAAACATCCAAGTTCAATGAGGTTGAGAAATTAGTACACAAGACTATTGACCGCCTTACTGACCTTCGTATTCGTCAAAACCGAGAGTTCTTCAATGTTGCTCCACAGATCGCACTTGATATTTTCCGTGATATTGCTCAGACTATTGACGATGCAGAAGTAATCCTTTACCAAGATAATAAACCCTTAGTGGCATCTGAGCATGAAGAAGTACAGAAACGAGAAGTCAAGCGTGCTCGTTTTAAATTTTCTATGTGCGGTATAAAGATAGGTGAAGAAGTTACTTTTAATCCAACAAAGATTGTTGTTAAAGTTGCTTCTGATGATGCAATTGAATACGAGGGACGCATATATAAATTATCTCCTTTTGTAGGAACATTTATGCCAGAAGAGCATCGTAATACATCTGGAGCATACCAAGGTTCTAAGTATTTTACATACAAAGGCAAAGTATTGGATGATATAAGAAAAGAGAACGAAAAATAATCGTTAATAAATTAAGATGAAAAAACTATCGCAAATAAAAGCAGAAGATATACGGAAGATGACCAAAGAATTGGCTATTATTTTCATTGTGACTGCTATTATCCTGCTGATAGCATATAAAGTTTTGGAGATATGGGAAGATGCTGATTGGTATCTTATGCCTGCATTTATGCTTGCATATATGGCTGAGGGCTTAATGGTTCTATCCCTTGTTTGTTTTGCAGCGATGAAGTATATTGATTATAGAAGAAAAGACAAAATCAATCAGTGTCGTATCAATGAACTAGAACACACTATCAGCGAACTCTCAATAAAAAAAGAACAAGTCAAGAATAACGGCCCATTAATTAACTTAACCGAACAAGAAGAAACAATTGTAGAAAAACTCTTATTGGAGCTACCTGGTCACAAGACCAAAACTAATGCTATCAATATGAAAGAGTGGGCACGCTTTATTAAAGCTTTAGAAGAATTGGGGTATATTAGTCCAGCAAAAGGAGCTGATTACAGAGGATTACGAGATTGGGTTGTAATGCTAGTTGGCGAAAAAACAGTACCTAATTCGTCCGCTTTTAACCAAGCCCTTAGAGAGGCGACATCTGCAAACATAGCAAATGCTATAGATATTATCAAAAAAACATTAAAAACGACATAGTATTTGTGTTGCGAGCTTGATATTCTTGATTATCTTCTTGATATTCTTGATTATTTGTTTTTAGACTTGCGCAGATTGATAAAAAGCACTACCTTTGCACCAGCAAACAAAAAAAGCCCCACTAACTTCCTATAATATAGATTATAAGGAACTAAAATAGTAAGCAATATGTCACCAGAAGAAAAAGCAAGATTAGAAATCGACAAAAAACTTGAAGCCGCAGGTTGGGTTATTCAAGATTTATCAGACATTAACATTCATGCTTCATTGGGTGTTGCTGTTCGTGAGTTCCAAACAACAGATGGACATGAGGTAGATTATGCGTTGTTTGTTGATGGCACTCCGGTGGGACTCATAGAAGCTAAAGAAGATAACAAAGGTGTTGGCTTAACAAATGATGCTCATGAGCAAAACATGGGCTATGTGAAAACAGGCTTGAAAAACTATGAGGATGAAAAAGATGAACTTCGTTTTATCTACGAGGCCACTAGTATTCTTACTCGTTTTACTGACTTAAAAGATCCAGAACCTTGTACTCGTGATATATTCTCGTTTCATCGCCCTGAAACATTAGAAAATTTGATCAATGAATATAATCGTGAAGAAACAACTTTGAGAGGTAGATTACGAAACTTCCCAGAGTTGCCAATTAAGGGATTTCGTGAATGTCAAATAAATGCGATAGTTAATCTTGAAGAATCATTGGGCTACAATCACCAACGTGCATTAGTGCAGATGGCAACAGGAGCAGGTAAAACATACACTGCAATTACCAATTGTTATCGTTTGTTGAAAAATGCGAAAGCAAAACGCATTCTGTTTCTTGTAGATACTAAGCAATTAGCTGAACAAGCAGAAACAGAATATAAAAACTACCTGCCATACGATGCGAAAGATAAATTAGCGTCACTATACAACATTACACGAATTCAAACCTCTAATATATCTTCTGAGACACAAATATGTATCAGTACCATTCAACGTTTATACTCTATGCTTTCTGGTGACATAGAGAATATACCTGATGATATTGATGAAGATGATTCATATATTACAACAAGACCTAAGAGGGAGGTTCAATATAATGCAGAATATCCACCTGAGTTCTTTGATATAATCATTATTGATGAGTGTCACCGCTCTATTTATAATGTATGGCGACAAGTTCTAGAATATTTTGATGCATTCCTTATTGGTCTTACTGCTACCCCAAGTAAAGATACTTACGCATTTTTCAACCAAAATATAGTTAGCGAATATACACACGAACAGGCCGTAGATGATGGTGTGAATGTGGGTGCGCTAGGTACATATTATATCGAAACTGAAATCACCACACATGGTGGCAAAGTAGAACCGAACTTTGACCGTCAAATAGAAATTCGTGACAAGCGAACTCGTAAACAACGTTGGGAAACATCTGAGGATGATTTAGAATATAAAGCAAGCGATCTTGATAAGAAAGTAATAAATAAGTCGCAGATTAGGACTGTTATTACTGCTTTTAGAGATAATTGGCAAAAGTGGGAGCATTTCAAGATGCGTGAGGAACTTCCTAAAACATTGATTTTTGCCAAAGATGACAGCCATGCTGATGATATTGTTGCTATTGTCAAAGATGTATTTGGCAAAGGTAATGACTTCTGTAAAAAAATCACCTACAAGAGTACAGAGGAAGATGAAGGATTGTTGTATCAATTTCGAAATGATTACAATCCACGTATAGCAGTAACCGTTAATAAGATTGCTACAGGAACGGATGTAAAGGCTATTGAAATATTAGTCTTTATGCGTGATATTCGAAGTGAGAACTATTACGAACAAATGCTAGGTCGTGCACGTCGCACTATGAGCGAAGAGGAATTGAAGCAATGCAGCCCAACCGCACCGTCGCAAAAGTTGGGTTATGTGATAGTGGATGCAGTAGGTGTAACCAGGTCAGAAAAGACACAAGGAAAGAAAAAATGTGGTGGGGATAGTAAACCATCTGTAGGATTTAAAGCACTTATCAATGGTATTGCACAAGGCGATATATCTGATGATACCCTCTCTACTGCAGGTACTCGTTTAGAGCATCTCCACAAAGTAATGACAGATAATGAAAGAGAGAAATTTAAACAGTTATCTGAAGGTATAGAGTTGCGCGTCATAGCTGCTCTATTAAAGCGTGTATATAATGAAGACGAAGTTCTGACCGAGATTTACAACCAACATCCTACTTTTGATGAATTACCAGAAGACGAACAAAATAAAGTTCGTAAAAAAGTAATTAAGGAACGCGCAAGAATTGCCACTAAACCTATTTGCAAAAAGGATGTGCGTGAATTCTTGTTTAAGTTGAGTAACTCTAATGACCAAACTATTGATCCTGCGATAGATAAGATCTTGAGTCTAGGATTTGCTTCCGATGTAGAAGAATCTAAAGAGAAACGACGCAAGACATTCCGTGACTTTCTCGAGAAATATCGTGATGAGATTACAGCTTTGCAAATTATCTATAATCAAGACTATCGAAATCGTATCATTACCGAGGAAAATATCAATGAATTATATGAAAAGATGATAGAATATAATAGTAATCTTCGCAAAGAATTACTATTCTCGGCTTACGCTGATATGACCAAAAAGAACTCAACTCTTCAGCAACTTATTGATATTATACAAATTATCAAGTATGAATGGAAAATGATTCCTGAAATATATCCTTTTGCAGAGCATGTTCGTAAGAATTATAAGGATTGGATATTCCAACGCAACCAAAATAAGCAGGGTGCTCGTGGAGCTGGTTCGGAGCCATTCACTGCAGAGCAACTGCAATGGCTTGAATTGATTAGAGATTATATTTCAGTCAATGCTTCTTTCCCAATGTCTGCTTTGCAATACGGCGAGTTTAATAATATGGGAGGTGGTCAAAAATTCTATATGCTTTTTCGCGAGCAGGGCGAAGTTATCGTAAGAGAAATGAATAGTAAATTAGTAGCTTAAAGAAACTGTAATATATGTCAGAGTCAACAATTTCTACAAAAGTGTGGAACATCGCAGGTATTTTGAATGATGCAGGTGTTTCGAATCAAGACTATTTAGAGCAAATAACATTTTTGCTCTTTATGAAGATGGTAGATGAAAATTCCAAAGTACCAGAGTATGTACGTTGGCAAAATACTAATGCTTTGCAGTTCCCTGATACCTGTCAGTGGGATACTTTGAAATCACTATCAGGCGATGAGTTGAGAGCTTATTATGAGAATATGCTTTCTATACTTTCTAAGCAACATGGTATGATTGGAGAAATCTATCGCAATGCGCAAAACAAGATTCAAACACCTTTACACTTGCGTAAAGTTATTTTGATGATAGATAGCATAAACTGGGGAAGTCTTGAGGCCGATGTTAAGGGAGAAGTATATGAAAGTCTATTGGAGAAAATAGCCCAAGATACTAAATCTGGAGCTGGACAATATTTTACTCCTCGTGCACTCATTAAAACTATTGTTAAGTGCGTGAATCCTACGGTAGGAAAGAAAATTACTGACCCATGTTGTGGTTCTGGTGGTTTTTTGCTTTCTGCAAAAGATTATATAGAGCAACAAGCAAAGAAACAGAAAAGGTCTTTCACGGGCGAGCAGGTGAGAAAACTTCAGTTTGGAACCTTCTATGGAACAGAAATTGTTCCTGGTACATATCGTCTGTGCTTGATGAATCTTCTCCTGCATGGTATAGGAACATTTGGAGGTCAATCTCCTATCAACTGGGCAGACTCATTAGCAACAGTTCCAGGAGCAGAACAGTTAACAGACTTTGTGTTGACTAATCCTCCTTTTGGTAAAAAATCTTCTACCACTGTAGAGAAAGAGATTGTAGATAAAGAAACGGGAGAAAAGACTATAAAGTTAATCAAAGAGCGAGAAGTATATTCACGTCCTGATTTTATTGCGACTACTACTAATAAACAACTTAACTTCGTACAGCACATCAAGTCATTACTCAAAGTAGGAGGTACTGCTGCTGTAGTATTGCCTGACAATGTTTTATTTGAAGGAGGTGCTGGTGAAACTATACGAAAGAATCTGCTTGATACTTGTGATTTGCATACTATTCTACGTTTGCCTACAGGTATCTTTTATGCGCAAGGTGTTAAGGCGAATGTTCTTTTCTTTGAGAGGAAGCCTGCTTCAGAACAGAAACAAACAAAAGAGGTGTGGATTTATGATTATCGCACAAATATAAAGCATACACTCAAGCAAAATCCACTTTCCGAAAATGATCTTGTTGACTTTGTAAATTGTTATCAACCAGAAGATCGTCGTAAACGTATTGAGACATATAATGCAGAAAGCAATCCTGAAGGAAGGTGGCGCAAATTTTCATATGATGAAATTATTGCGCGTGACAAGACAAGTCTTGATATAACATGGATAAAGTCGGGTTCGGATAACGAAGATCTATCGCTTGCTGAATTGCTTAGCAATATCCAAAGCAAGTCCGACAATATCGCTGCTGCGGTTGCACAACTGCAAGCACTTTTAGCCAATATCGAGGAGGACTAAGTATGGATACAAAGCAATTGAAACAAAAAATCCTCGATCTTGCTATACGAGGCAAACTTGTACCGCAAGACCCAAATGATGAGCCTGCTTCTGTACTTCTCGAACGCATACGCGCCGAAAAGGAACAACTTATAGCCCAAGGTAAACTCAAAAAATCAAAAACAAAAGCATCCGATAAGCCACATTATGAGAATGTGCCCTTTGAAATACCTGAGAGTTGGGAGTGGGTGACATTGGATTTTGTTTGCTCAAAAATAGGCTCTGGAAGTACACCGAAAGGTAGTAATTATTCAGAATCTGGAATCCCTTTTTTTCGTTCTCAAAATGTGTACAACGATGGTTTAGTTTTCGAGGATATTAAATACATTTCTGAACAAGTTCACCAATCAATGATTGGGACTGAAGTAAAAGCAAATGACTTATTACTAAATATCACAGGTGGTTCATTAGGACGATGTGCGATTGTTCCGCTGAACTTTACGCAAGGAAATGTTAGCCAACATGTTTGTATATTGCGACCTATTGTTGTTCTTTCCCAATATATTCACGCATTTATTTTATCAGCGTTTTTTGCTAAAACGATGAAAATAACGGGTAGTGGTCGTGAAGGATTACCTAAGTATAACCTGGAAAAAATGATATTTCCACTTCCTCCGCTTGCAGAACAACAACGCATTGTAGCAGAAGTTGAAAAGTGGTTTGCTCTTATTGATGAGTTAGAAGCAAACAAAGAAGATCTAAAAGAATTTATCAAGCAAGTAAAGAGTAAAGTTTTAGATCTGGCAATACATGGCAAGTTGGTTCCACAAGACCCGAACGATGAGCCAGCAATCGAGTTGTTGAAGCGCATAAATCCTAATTTCCAACCTTGTGATACCTCACATTATGAGAACTT
>JAGALP010000010.1 GCA_017625155.1 Paludibacteraceae bacterium | reverse complement strand
TGCTTCTTTCCCGCTATCTTTCTCGAAACCACCTCGTTACTATTCCGATACCACTCTGTTACCACTGTATCACCATCCAATACTTTCCCCGTACCATGCCACCTATCCTCCGCTCGACTCCCTAATATCCTCCACCTCCAGTGCAGCAACCTACCAACTACAGGCGCACAGCGCCGATCTACAGCGAAGCGAACTACCACCTGTCACCCGCCGCCTGTCAAGTGCTCGGCGTTAATTCGCCGAGTATCCCCGCCTCTACACCCTATACTTTTCACTTTTCTCCTCAGAAATTTGCACACTTGCAAATTTTGTTGTACCTTTGTCCCCGATTCGGTAAAGTGTTACCCATCACTACATATTTTATATAGCGTTATAAGCCCAGACTTGATTATCTGAAACTTCGACAACTTCAGTAATCACTACTTGTTCAAGTATGGTTTATGCACGCTCATGCTTTCAGCGTGAGTTTTCCGTGCGTAGATTTGAACAAGTAAGGTAGTCGAAGACCTCAGATAATCAAATTGAAGCGAACGAAAGCGCACGCTTTTTCTGTCTATATACCAATAAATAACAATAATACTAACAATTAAAAATTCAATCAACATGAAAAAGATTTTCTCTACAATCATTTCCTCCCCTCTAAAAGAGAGATTATGTGGGCTCCTCTTCGCCCTCCTCGCCACCACCACCCTCTGGGCATATGACTTCCAATCTGGTGACTTGTATTGTAATAGCACTAGCGAACCTGCCGTTGAGGTAACCGACAATGCTCAAGAACTCAATCCAACTTACACCGTAACAATCCAAGGATACAATCTAGATGGTTATGATCCAACCTACTACAATGAGCCAATACATGACGTAACAAAAATGCAGTTCCAAGTTCCTGAAGGAACAGAAGTGCAATTCCGGGAAGAGGGGGGATGTGATATTATTTGGCTAGGATGGAGCGATGGTGTAACAGATAAAGATCGTACAATTGTTGTTACTAGCGATACAACCATCACATCATTATACGAAAATGCTCGTTATTACACTGTAAATATCAAGGGATTGAATTTGTATGGTTCGTACGAATACTACGTCCAAGAATATCACTGCGAACAATATACATCCCAGTTCTATGGAGAGTCTTCTTTTCAAATTACCATGCGTGAAGGCTGTTCTATAAGTTTCAGGGATGAAAGCGAATCTGGCACATGGCTCGGTTGGAGTGACGGGGTGACAGATAAAGAGCGTACAATTGTTGTTACTAGCGACACTACAATATCCTCTCGCATTGCCTATACCATTAGCACTGCTATTTATCAAGAGTGGGATGAGGAACCACGTGGTACTGTCTATGGCGACACTACAGTTGTTTATGGCGAAGCAGTTACCCTATCTGCAAAATCAAACTACGGATACCACTTAGCTTATTGGCAAGATGAAGACTGGAACCAATATCGAGAGAAGAACTACCCCATTACCGTTAAAGCCAAAGTGCCTGCACATTGGACTGATGAAATCACAGTTTGGATTTGGAATGACAACGACATGTACCCTGATTATACCACAAAAGAAGGAGACTGGTACACATATACATACTACGCTGAATACGGCGAATCACTCAACATAATCTTCCGCAATGGTGACTATTGGAGCGGTGATGCGAACCAAACTATAGATATCACTAACGTAGAAGAAAACATTTGGATTGAAATCACCCAAGAAGGAGATGAGAAGGCTACCTATACCATCGTTAAATCCGAGCCTATCCCTACTCCAGAGAAAGATAGTATTGCTACCGTGACGGTTTATCCCTACAGAGATATGACCTATACTGCATATTTTGATAAGAACACATATTATATCACCAAAAACTATGATAGCAATCAAGGTTATGTAGATGGTTACTCCTCTGGCGAGTATTTAGATAATATCACATTAACCGCCGAAGCCAACTACGGCTATCACTTCGTGCAATGGTCAGACGGCAACACCGACAATCCACGTCATTTTATTCTCACTCAAGATACAACTTTCTTTGCTGAGTTTGCACAAACATTCTTTGGGCAATGCGGCGATAATCTGTATTGGAGTTATCAAAATAACACTCTCACAATATCAGGATTTGGCGGAATGTATGATAACCGTCCTTGGGGATTGTTTACAAACGAAATACAAACTGTGGTATTGCCTAATGGTATTACCCATATTGGAAATGACGCATTTAGCGATTGTACCGGACTAAACGAAATAACCATTCCTTATACCGTCACTTCGATTGGCGATTATGCATTTGCAGGTTGCAAAAAGTTGGTTCACGTGAATTGCTATGCTATCAATCCTCCTATGGCAGAAAGTACATCTTTTGCAAACTACAACGTATATCTAAATGTACCATGTGACAATTTGCAAGATTATCAATTAGATATGGTCTTTGGCTCGTTCAAATATATCCAATGCATGGAAGCCGATTCTGAGAATGTGCCAACCGATGACGTTGTCGTTACTCCTGGCACCAACGATGTTACCATCACATGGCCAACTGCTGAGAATGCAGACACCTATACTATCGTTATCCAGAAAGGCAACGAGGTATTCTGCACTCTTACTTTTAACGCCGATGGTCAGCTACTCAATATCGCTTTTGCTCCAGGTCGCAATGGGAACAATCGTACCACCCAATATGCAACGCAAACGATTAATGGTCTGCGCTTTACAATCACTGGGTTGAATGAAGGAACTCACTATACCTACGATATTACGGCAAAGGATACAGAAGATAACACTCTTCAATCGCACTCAGGCGAATTTACTACCCAGAGCAATATTCTTTCTTCTATAGATAATACCCCATCGCCAATAACCAATACCCAAAAGATCCTGCGCAATGGGCAACTCCTCATCATTCGCGACGGCAAAACCTACAACATCATGGGCGCAGAAATCAAATAATTGCAAAACCACATACCAACTCCAAACCGAGCGGCATCACCGCTCGGTTTTTCATTACCCCTTATCCCTTACCCAATAGCCCAACGGGCGTCCCATAGCGTAGCGTCCTTTATCCTGAAATTTGCGAAAAATTTGCTATTTTCTTGCACACCTGCAAATAATTTCGTACCTTTGTCGAATATTTCTGCTGAAAACATGACCAAAGAATTTCAAATGTTGGCAAAGACTTTCAAGGGACTAGAACAAGTACTCGCGAAAGAACTCATCGAACTTGGAGCCAACAACGTACAAATAGAACGCCGTGCTGTCTCCTTTACGGGCGACAAACGTATGCTTTACACCGCCAACTTCTGTTTGCGCACAGCTTCACGCGTATTGGTACCAATCGCTACATTCAAGGCGAAAAAGACAGACGACATATACGAACAAGTCAAACTATTAGACTGGGCGCAATACATGACCGCTAAAACCACGTTCCAGATTGACGCTACTGTCTATTCCGACCTCTTTCGCCATTCACAATTCATCACCTACCGAGTCAAAGACGCTATCGTGGACTGGTGGATAGAACATGGCGGAGTGCGACCCAGTGTCCAACTCTCTAACCCTGACATCTACCTCAACGTACACATTGCAGGCGACACAGTTACCCTTTCGCTGGATAGTTCAGGCGAAAGCTTACATAAGCGCGGTTATCGCGTAGCCAACACACAAGCTCCTATCAACGAGGCGCTTGCAGCAGGCATGCTCTTGCTCGCTGGTTGGCATGGCCAAAGCGATTTCTACGACCCCATGTGCGGTTCAGGTACGCTTCTTATCGAAGCAGCACTCATTGCCCGCAACATCGCACCAGGCATCTATCGCAAGGGCTTTGCCTTCGAGAAATGGGCTTCCTTCGATGCAGACCTCTTTGAGGATATCTATAGCGATGATAGTCGCGAGCGCGATTTCAAGTACAAGATCTATGGTTCAGATGCGGGCTTCTATGCCGTACAAACTGCCCAAAAGAACATCCAATCAGCTAACCTACAGCGTGACATAGAAGTAAAGCAAATCCGTATCGAAGAACTGCGGCTTGCTGATAAAAACACGGAAGGTGCACTCGTGATGATGAATCCACCGTATGGCGAACGCCTGTCGCAAGACAAAGATGTCCTACGCCTCTATCAAGATATGGGTACCGCATTGAAGCACCAATTCTGTGGCGCAACCGCATGGATTATCTCCAGCAACGAGGAGGCGCTTAAGTGTGTGGGACTACGTCCCGCCAAGCGCATTCATCTCATCAATGGTGACTTAGACTGTCTGTTTAATCAATATGTGCTATTTAGTGGCGATAGAAAATCATGGAAGAAATCCTTATAGAAGAATATAATTATCCCTTACCCGACGAACGCATCGCCAAATACCCATTGGCAAACCGTGACCAAAGCAAACTGCTCGTTTATCGTGATGGACAAGTGAGCGAAGACCGTTTTGACCATATCGGCGACTACCTGTCTGCCGATTCCCTCCTTATATATAATAACACGCGCGTAATACAAGCGCGCCTCGAGTTTCATAAAACTACCGCTACACAACCCTACACCACATCTACACCACCGCTACACAATACTCTCGGCGCCCGCATAGAGGTTTTTTGCCTCGAACCATTGCAGCCGCACGACTATCAGTTGGCTTTGGGTAGCACAGACGGCTGTACATGGAAGTGCATGATTGGCAATGCCAAGAAGTGGAAAACAGGTGCATTGTCCCTGCCCGTACAACTCCCTTCGGGCGAAGAAATCACCCTTTTCGCCGAAAAAGGCGAACAAACAGGCAACACTTTCGCCGTACACTTCTCATGGAGTCCAATAGCGCAGCGGTCTAACAGCGCAGCGGTCCAACAGTGCAACGGTCTAAACATCAGCTTCGCTGAGATCCTCGACGCCGTAGGCGAGTTGCCAATCCCTCCATATCTTAATCGCAAGACCGAAGAGAGCGACAAAACTACCTATCAGACCGTCTATTCACGTATCAAAGGTTCGGTAGCAGCCCCTACCGCAGGACTTCACTTTACGGATAAGGTGTTGAATGGTTTGCGCGCGCGTGGCATACAAACGGCAGAAGTGACGTTGCATGTCGGCGCAGGAACCTTCCAGCCAGTCAAGGTGGCGGATGCTAACCAACATACCATGCACACCGAGATTATTGCCGTACCCAAAGCTACTATTCAAACGATTATCAGTAACCTCGGACATATTGTGGCGGTAGGCACCACCAGTATGCGTACCTTGGAGAGTCTATATTTCCTCGGAACACAACTGCTACACAACGCTACACCACAGCTTACTGTCGCCCAATTTGAGCCATACGAGAAAGAATATACACTTTCTACACGCGAGGCATTGCAGGCAATAGTGGATTATCTGGACTGTATAGAGCAAAACGTCTTGCATGCCGAAACGCAGATAATGATTAAACCAGGATATAAGTTCCGCGTAGTAGATCAGTTGATTACGAATTTCCACCAACCCAAATCAACGCTGTTGTTGTTGGTAAGTGCGTTCGTAGGAGGCAATTGGCATACTATCTACGACTATGCCCTCTCGCATGATTTCCGCTTCCTTAGCTACGGTGACAGCAGCATTCTAACGCGAAGCAAATAACGTCGTACAGCGACAAATAACATAACAACGCGAAGCATACAACGTGAGCGCAGCGAACCAACAATATGATCGACACCCACTGCCACATAGATGACCCGCAGTATGCGGAAGAGTTAGCCACTTTTTTAGCTGACCAACAGGCGAATGGAGTAGAAGCTATTCTGGTGCCTGGTGTAGATAAGACTTCGGTAAAAGATGTATTGGAGGTGTGTGATAAATACCCCCAATATCTCTTTCCTGCATTGGGTTTGCACCCAGAGAATGTGAAAGAAGATTGGCAAGAACAACTGCAAGTACTCAAAGCAGCAGTCGATACGCGCATGTCCAATAGTCCGAAGGGCGTCCCTTATCCAATAGCGGAGCGTCCAATATCCAAAAAAAAACTCATCGCCATCGGTGAGATAGGCTTAGATTACCATTGGGATACCACCTTCAAGGAGCAGCAGCATGAGGCATTGCGTGAGCAGATGCGTTGGGCAGAGCAGTATGATTTGCCTGTGATGATTCATAGCCGCGATGCCACAGAAGACACCCTCAACATCCTTCGCGAGTTCCCTACTGTCAAGGGTGTGATGCACTGCTTCAGTGGCAGTCATGAGGTAGCGAAGCAGGTGGTAGATATGGGGTATTATTTGGGTATTGGTGGCGTGCTAACATTTAAGAATTGTAAATTGGCGGAGCACTTGGTAGGTATTCCTTTGGAGCGATTGGTATTGGAGACGGATGCACCTTATATGGCACCTGTCCCTCATCGTGGCAAGCGCAACGAGAGCAAGTGGATGTGGCATGTAGCGGAGCGTTTGGCAGAGGTGTATCAATGCTCTGTAGAGCATGTGAATGAAGTAACAACAGCCAACGCAAAGGCACTTTTTGTTATAAATTTGTGAAAAAAAACAAAAAAAGTGCAAATTATTGTGTATATGTCAAATATTTTTTGTACCTTTGCGGGTCATTAGGCGTATTGTGTCGTTTCGCGAACGAAAACGCATCCGCGCCTATGCCAAAAATGTTCATTGAAAACTTGTGTCGGTCATGGACCGAATAGAAAATAAATCGAACCTCGTGGGTTCGATTTAAGAGGAGCAACGGCGGCAAGCCAAACTCGCAGGCGAGTTTCTTTTTGCAAGCCAGTTGCGACGAAGGAGAGATGCTCGAGTGGTTGAAGAGGCACGCCTGGAAAGCGTGTAAACTCCAAAAGGGTTTCGGGGGTTCGAATCCCCCTCTCTCCGCAAAGATTTTTACGAACAATCGAATCTGAGCTTGCTCAAGTGAGATTGAGAGTAAAAAGATTTGCACAGGATGCCGTCGGCAGACTGTGGGGATTACGCAGCAATCCCCCTCTCTCAAGGATGCCCGTGGCAGACTGTGGGTATTCGAGGTGGGCGAGCGTAGCGAGGTCGGTGCCCTCGAATCCCCTCTTGTGACAGCTTGTGAGGATTACGCAGAAATAATCGTTCGAGGCGTAGCCGAGATAAGAAATCCCCCTCTCTCAAGGATGCCCGTGGCAGACTGTGGGTATTCGAAGTGGGCGAGCGTAGCGAGGTCGGTGCCCTCGAATCCTCACGTAACGTGAACGAAGTGAACCACTTTCGTGAAGCGTGAGCGTAACCACATTTCGCAGCTCTGCTGCCATTAACGCTCGCACAGCGAGCCACCAACATGAGCGAAAGCGAATTAAATAATTATAAACAATTTAATACTAAAAACAAATCGTATGAAAAAAATTTTTGCAACCCTAACGGTGTTGGCAATGTTTTCTTTCGGAAGCGTTGCAGTAATGGCTCAAGACGCAGCTGAGGCTGCTCCTGTAGCTGAGGAAGTAACTGTAGATTCTGCAGCTGTTGAAGCTCCTGTAGTTGAGGCTGAAGAAGTAGTAGAAGAGGCTGAGGAAGGCGGTATCGTAGCTCTCCACAAGACTCTCAAAACTAAGTTCATTGAAGGTGGTGCTGGCTTTATGGCTGCAACCCTTATCTGCTTGGTATTTGGTTTGGCACTCTGTATTGAGCGTATCATCTATTTGAGCTTGAGCAAAACTAACACCAAGGCGCTCTTGGCTGAGGTTGAGAAAGCATTGAAGAACGGTGGTATCGAGGCTGCTCTCGAAGTTTGCCGCAACACTCGTGGTCCTGTAGCAAGTATCTTCTATCAAGGTTTGAGCCGCTACAACGAAGGCGTTGACGTTGTTGAGAAAACCGTAGCTTCTTACGGTGGTGTTCAACTCGGTCTCCTCGAGAAGAACCTCTCTTGGATTTCTCTCTTTATCTCCATCGCTCCATCTTTGGGATTCTTGGGTACCATTATCGGTATGATCCAAGCGTTCGATAAGATCCAACAAGTAGGTGATATCTCTGCAACTGTCGTTGCTGGTGGTATCAAGGTCGCTCTTTTGACAACCCTCCTCGGTTTGATCATCGCTATTATTCTTCAAGTATTCTATAACTACATTCTTAGCTTGATCGAGGGTCTCGTTAACGAGATGGAGGATAGCTCTATCAGCCTCCTCGACCTCGTGGTTGAATACGACGCAGCACAAAAGAAATAATCTATTTTGCATTGTGCAGAACGTGAATTGTTAAACTTGCAAAATTATAGATTATTATGAAGAATTATAAATTATTCCCAAAAGTAACCCTCTGGGTACTCATGTTGGTAGGCATCGTAGCAACTGCGTTGTTCTTCCTTGGAGGCTCTGAAGGTTCGTTGGAGGTAGCTGGTGACTTCTTGGATATTCCTAAGTTCACCAACGTGCTCCTCTATTGGATTTACGCGCTCGTAGTACTTGTTATCCTTGTTACTTTCGGTTTCGTATTGGCTAAGCTTGTAGAGACCTTCAAGGTAGATCCTAAGCGCGGTCTCGTATCTGTAGCTGTAGTGCTAGGTGCTGTTGCCCTCTGCGCACTCTGCTGGTTCTTGGGTAGCCCTGAGAAGGTAGAGATCCTTGGTTACGAAGGTACCGACAACGTAGGTAACATGGCTCGCATGAGCGATGCTATTATGTATCTTGTTTACATCCTTACCGCTTCTACTGTAGCAGCTTTGGTTTGGGGTGTTATTTATACTAAAGTTAAAAAGTAATTGTAGTTATGGCAAAGAAAATCCCGCAGATCAACGCCAGTTCCATGGCCGACATCTCGTTCTTGCTGCTCATCTTCTTCTTGGTGACCACCTCTATGGATGTGAATCAAGGTTTGGCACGTCGTTTGCCACCTCCTATTCCACCCGATCAAAAGATTGAGGACACCGATATCAACAAGCGTAACTTGTTTGTTGTGAAGATCAACTGGGAGAACAAACTCCTTGTGCAAGGTCAAGAACTCGATGTACGTCAACTGCGCGCTAAGGCGAAGGAGTTTATTGCTAACCCCAACGATGATGCCAATATGCCTAAGTTGGTAGAGGAGGATTTCGGTGCTCCATTTGGCATGGTTAAATATGCAAAAGATCACGTTATCTCCGTTCAAAACGACGCTGATACACAATATCAAGCATATTTGGAGGTGCAAAACGAACTCGTAGCCGCCTACAATGAATTGCGCGAAGAGTGCGCACAACAGTATTTCCACAAGTCTTACAACGATCTTGATGAGGAGTGGCAAAAGAAGATTGCCAAGATTTATCCTCAAAAGATTTCTGAGGCTGAACCTAAAAATTATGGAGGAAAATAAGTATGGCAAAAATTCGTAGAAACGATAAACGTGAGATGCCTGCGCTGAACACCAGTTCATTGCCAGATATCATCTTCATGCTCTTGTTCTTCTTCATGTCTGTAACATCTATGAAGGAGGTTACTTACAAGGTTCAAATCCAGAATCCTCAAGCCACAGAGTTGACTAAGTTGGAGAAGAAATCATTGGTTCGTTACATCTATGTAGGTACTCCTACTGCTGAGTTCCGCAAGCAATACGGTGCAGAGACACGTATCCAATTGGACGATGCTTTCGCTGACGCTAAGGAGATTGGTGATTATATCATCAACGAGCGTTCTTCTATGAAAGAGTCTGACCAAGGTTTGATGACAGTGTCAATCAAAGCAGACAAGGAGACTAAGATGGGTATTATCGCAGATATTAAGCAAGAGCTTCGCCGTGCATACGCGCTGAAGATCAGCTACGCTGCTACCCAACGCACATCCTACTAATCTAATAGATTGCTATTAACAAAAATCACCTACGCATAGCGCAGGTGATTTTTGTTATTATATAGTGTAACAAGATTCACTATCTTCGCCACCTTACACTATGCGAGATTTGTTTGCTGATGATGAACGTTATCGAGTGGATAAGCGGTGGATAAGCACCTCATCAAGGAGTTTTTCAGAAGAGAGTTGATAGGTAGAGATACGCAGTAGGTTAGGTTGTATTGAGATGTGTTCATATACGGGTTCGCCAGAGAATGAATAGTCGTATCTCGTGTTTTCTTTGATAGGGTAGTTCTTTTTCGAGGCGTTGGTCGCAATGAATACTGTAGGTTCTTCTTTCTTCCAAAAACGCTCCTTATAATACTCCGTACGACGAGCGTAGTTATGGTCATGACCAGAGAACACCACATCTGCTTCGCGCATAGCACCGTAAAACGTTAGCCACATGAGCGGATTTTGTCTGCCTTTGGCGGTGCTATACACAGGGTGGTGCATCATCACTATAGTGAACTTATCACCTGCCTCACGCAAGGTTTTCTTTAGCCAAAATGCTACTTGTGTATAGTCGGACATACGATGCAGACCATCCGTGTCAATAGCTATTAGTCGTAGGTGTGGGAAGTCCACAAAGTAGGTCGTAGCTACGAACCTGGCAGGACCATTCTGCGGATTAGGGAAGATGGTTTTCCAATGTTCAGGCAAAGTTTTCACCACGCCTTTGAGGTATTCGTGATTACCAGGAATGGCTACAATAGGCAGCGAGTCAAGACGTGTACCCAACAACGATTGGTACATCATCTGCTCATAGCAAAGATAAGGTCTCTCCATCCAATCGCCCGTCTGTGCCCAGAATTGTATATCCGAATGGCGCTCAGAGAGAGCAGCCATTTGGTCGTTAGTGAGCGAATTGTGAATATCGCCCAACAAAAGAAACGACAATGTGTCACGTTGCAAAGCACGCAACACACTATCATTGTTAAAAGTCTTAAACTGATGCGTGATGATAGGTTCTGTCCATTCTGGCTCAGGTGGATTACCAAACCACGCCTCCCAGCGGATGGCGCAAGTAGTAGCGCCACCTGCCAGAAGGCAAAGCACGATAATCCATCCTATCCAACGACGCATTAGAATGGGAGATCAGTAGTTTCATCTACGCCTGCAGCAGCGTCAAAAGTTTCCACATTAGCTTGTGGAGCAGGCGCTGGTTGCGCAACAGGAACGACTTGTGGAGCAGCAGTGTCAACTACGCCTTGTTGGATTTTCCATGCACGAATGGAAGTGTACCAACGGCCGTTGAACTCGCGGCTTTCAATATCAAAACTAACAGTTACAATATCATCCAATTGGCATGGGTTAGCTTTGATACGATCTTCGCCAAACACCTCAAAATGCACCTTACGAGGATATTGCTCCTGTGTCTCAAGTACGTATGCTTGGAGTTTCCACTCTTTACCAGAAGTCTTGCTTACGCCACCTTGCTCTGGCAATACTTGTATAATCTTACCTGAAATTTCCATATTCTTAACCTTTAATTGCTGCTACACCTGGGAGTACTTTACCCTCGATTGCCTCGAGCAATGCGCCACCACCAGTAGAGATATAACTTACGCGGTCAGCCATACCGAACTTGTTGACACAAGCTACGCTATCACCACCACCAATCAAACTATATGCACCTTCGTCGGTTGCTTTAGCAATGGCCTCAGCGATTGCCTTAGAACCAGCAGCGAAGTTGTCGAACTCAAACACACCTGCAGGACCATTCCAAAGGATAGTCTTTGCACCTTCGATGGCAGCAGCAAATGCTTTGCGGCTCTCTGGACCAGCGTCCACACCTTCCCAACCCTCTGGGATAGCGTTGCTTGGGCAGATTTGAGTGTTAGCATCGTTAGAGAAATCATCAGCTGCTACGCAGTCGGTAGCCAATACGAGGTTCACACCTTTTGCTTTAGCTTGAGCGATGATATCAAGAGCGAGCTCTAATTTATCATTCTCGCAGATAGAGTTACCAATCTCGCCACCATTGGCTTTAGCGAAAGTATAAGTCATACCACCACAGAGGATGAGGTTGTCCACCTTGTCCATAAGGTTCTCGATGATACCAATCTTGGTAGATACCTTAGAGCCACCCATGATAGCGGTGAAAGGACGTTTGATGTTAGAGAGGATATTATCCACAGCTTGTACCTCTTTCTCCATGAGGTAACCGAGCATCTTGTTGTCCGCATCGAAGTAATCAGCGATAACTGCGGTAGAAGCGTGTTTGCGGTGAGCAGTACCGAAAGCATCGTTTACATAGCAGTCAGCGTAGCTTGCGAGGGTCTTAGCGAACTCTTTTTGGCTTGCCTTCATGGCTTTCTTAGCCTCCTCGTATGCAGGATCCTCTTTGTCGATACCTACTGGTTTGCCTTCCTCTTCTGGATAGTAGCGGAGGTTCTCAAGAAGAAGTACTTCGCCTGCTTTGAGTGCAGCAGCTTGCTCAGCGGCTTTAGCGCAGTCCTCAGCGAATTGTACAGGAGCACCGAGTGCAGCACTAACAGCATCAACAATTTGCTTCAAGCTATATTTAGCAACTACTTTGCCTTTTGGTTTACCCATGTGGCTCATGATGATGAGCGCACCACCCTCTTCGAGGATGTGTTTGAGGGTTGGCAACGCACCACGGATACGGGTGTCGTCTGTGATTTGTCCGTTCTCGTTCAATGGCACATTAAAGTCCACGCGAACAATCGCTTTCTTTCCAGCGAATTTGTAATCATTAATTGTCATAATCGTGTATAATTTATTGTTAATATTGTTCTATGTTGGATAGTATCGTATATTTGACCAAATTAGGATGCAAAGGTACTGAAAATTTATGACTTTTCAAAACTGAAAGCAGTATTTTTTGAATTTTGTCAAAATCAATGAGCAAATTATAGCCTTTTACCTATTAGTCTGTCTTTATGATAGTACTATGGTACAGAATATTCAAATTTTATTTTTGCACGTGTAATTAATTTAGAAACAAAACATCACATACAACACGATATAAATCTCGTGCTTATTTAGGATTTTCTAATATTGTATATTACGCTTTCTTCTCCAATTCTTGCAGGCGTTTCATGATGTCTGGAAGGTTCTTAAAGCCGACAATGCTGCGGCGCCAGTTCATGGCATCGATGATAGGCGAACCTTGGTACATGCCCGCTTTGCGGACATTGCTTGGGATACCTGATTGTGCACCAAAAATGCAATTATCAGCGATTTCAAGGTGCCCCGCCACACCTACTTGTCCTGCAAGGATACAATGACCACCTATCTTCGATGAACCAGCAATGCCTACTTGTGAGCATAGGAAAGTGCTCTCGCCTACTTCCACATTGTGTGCCACTTGCACAAGGTTGTCAATCTTAGCATTGCGTCGAACAATAGTAGAACCCATCATTGCGCGATCTACTGTCGTATTAGCACCAATCTCTACATCGTCTTCAATAATCACATTGCCAATCTGTGGGAGTTTCTGATTTACACCCTTCGCATCGGGCTCAAAACCAAAACCATCGCTACCAATGACCACACCTGCGTGCAAGATACAATCGCTGCCCACGACGCAATTGTAATAGACCTTCACACCTGAATAAAGGATGGTATTATCACCAATGCGCACATTATCCCCTATATAGGTGTGCGGATAGATTTGCACACCTTTGCCCAATTGCACATTCTTGCCGATATACGCAAATGCTCCGATATAGGCATCTTCGGGCACAGTAACGCCTTCGCTGATGAAAGATGGTTGCTCTACGCCTTGCTTGGCAGGATTCATGGCTTTTGCCACGAGTGCAAGCAATTGGCCCATCGCTGCACGAGCATTCTCCACGCGGATAAGAGTGGCATTAGTAGAACCAGAAAACTCGATGGAATCGGTCATAAGTACCACACTGGCACCTGTTTGAGGCAAGTGAGGTAAGTACTTGGCATCGCATAGGAAAGTGAGTTGGCCCTCTTTGGCACTTTCGATAGAGCCCACGTCCCAAACTTGGCGATTGGCATCGCCTGTAATCTTACCGCCAAGCAGTGCGGCTATTTGTTGTGCAGAAAACTTCATAATAAACTGAAAACTGAAAGTTGAAAAGTGAAAAGTTGTTATTTCATTCTAAATAAGTAGCGTTTTTGTGGTTTGTAAGTGAGAGTTTCCATGTTGAGCATATCGGAAGCCTCGGCGATATCGCGAACCGTACCATCCTTGAGAAGAATACCGATGGATTCGCCCTTTTCGCTATAGGTATTCGATGTAGAGATATGCTCCACAAAGAAGTATGCTCCTTCCTCAGGGCTAATGCCAAAACGAGTGGCATATTCATGACATAACTCTTCGCGTTCGGCTATTGTGAGCGGTAGTTCAAGGAGATTACCTTTGAAGAGGTTGCGATTGGTGAAACATTCGCACAAGATACGAAGCACTTTGTCATCGCTATTCGCCCAAACCTTGATGGCAGAGAGGAGATCAGAGTCGTCTAATTGGGCGTAATGAGCGAGTAAAATGGAACTGTTTTGTATGTTCGATTGCAGAAAATAATGCAACGCAGGCGAAGCAAAAAGTTGTACACCAGCAGCTATTAGATGCTTAGCGCGAGTGAGGATTTTGATAAGTAGTTGTTCGGCTGCCACGCTGGTATGGTGCAGATATACTTGCCAATACATCAGTCGGCGAGCTACGAGGAACTTCTCTACAGAATAAATACCTTTGGCTTCTACTACAAGGTGGTTGTCCACCACATTCATCATCTTAAGAATACGCGCACTCGCTACACTACCTTCGGTCACTCCGCAGAAAAAAGAATCACGACATAGATAATCGAGGCGATCTACATCCAACTGCGAAGAAATAAGCTGATGAAGAAAATGCTTAGGGTAGTTATCTTGGAAAATATCTATTGCCAAAGACAAAACTTGTTCATAATTTTCACTTTCCATCTTTCCCATTTCACTTCTAATCTCCTGCATCATCATCAGACTAATGTCCTCATGCGACATACCTTCGGGTAACATGCCTGCCTCCTCAAACACATGGGAGAAAGGACCATGACCAATATCGTGCATAAGGATGGCAGCCATAGAAGCAGTGGCTTCATTGTCGGTAATCTCCACTCCTTTCTCGCGGAGCGAAGTGATGGCCTCGTGCATGAGATGCATCGCTCCTAACGAGTGTAAGAAGCGGCTATGCATCGCACCTGGATAGACAAAGAAACTCAATCCCAACTGGCGAATGCGGTTGAGTCGTTGCATAAAAGGATGTTGCAAAATCTGAAATAGTACACCATCTGGAATACTGAGGAAACCAAAAACTGGATCGTTGATTATCTTTCGCGTTTGAGCCATAAGAAATTCAGAATAAATAATCTAAAACCATGCAAAGGTACTATATTTTTTGCAATTACACAAATTTTAATGTATCTTTGCAAAATATTTGAAAAATTTAGAATAATATTGTAGTAAATAATATAAGTGCTACGTCTAAAAGACAAAAGCATAAAACAAAAGAGATATGAAACAGGAAGAAAAAGAATTTGCAGCCCTCGTCAAGGAGCACAAAAGCACGATATATAGTATCTGCTATATGTTCTCCAAAGACAAGGATGAGATAGATGATCTCTTTCAGGAGACATTGATTCATCTGTGGCAGGGCTATGAGAAATTTCGCAACGAGAGTAAGATTGAGACATGGATTTATCGTGTAACAATGAACACCTGCATCTCCATGGATCGAAAAGAGAAAAGGCGCGGAGAGCATATCGCGCTGGATGTGAATATCGATTTGTTCGATGAAACCGACAAAGATATGCACCAAATACAGATGCTCTACAAGCGAATCCATCGGTTGGGCGTGTTTGACAGGGCAATTATTATGCTGTGGTTGGAGAACCTGAGTTACGATGAAATCGGGGAAATTGTAGGTATCAGTGCCAAAAATGTGTCGGTACGACTGGTGCGTATCCGTGAACAATTAAAGAAACAGTAACCATTAACCTTTAACGAATAAATAATATGGATGAATTGCAAGAAATGCGCGAGCAATTGGCTGCGCTGAAAGAGAAATTGAATAAGCAGGAGATTATAAATGAAAAGAACTTGCGAAAATTGATGTTTCGGAAGGCGTTACGCTTTAAAATCTTTATGTGGATAGGAATCTTACTTATTGCTACTCCTACTGTCGCACTTTGGATAATGAACTTTGCATGGTTTGAAGGAACGCATACTGACTTTCAACTGATATGGGGAACTATAGCAACGGCAATAATGCTAACGATGTTAATTATAGGGACTTCAATCATAAACATAAAGGATATTCGCTCTGGAAACTTGCAAACGGTAAAAGAGCAAATACGTAAAATGAGTACTCCTATGGTAGAAAGGAGATATAGAATCGTATATGGAGTATTTTGTATTATGGTTATAGTTCTATTATTGGTGGACAACTATAGCAATGGTCGGTTTGATTTTGATGTACATGAAAAAGTAGTTTTTGTTTTGCTGCTGGTGCTAACTTTATTAAACTTATTCTTCCCCGAATGGCAACGGAAACTAGGTGAATGGATGAATAAAAAAATAGGGAGGAAAAAACGCACAACAGAATGGGACGAATATATCCGTCAGATTGAAGAAATGTCCGATTTAGACGAGGAAAAAGAGGAAACAGAAAAGTGAAAACTGAAAACGGAAAGGTGAAAACAATAGAAAAAACGCATTTCTCTTGCAGAAGTGCGTTTTTTTTTGTACTTTTGCAGCGAAAATATAAATAGTATTACAAACCATAGAATATGATAAAGCAACACATTTTTATTTGCGTGCTCTGCGCAACTACCCTCGTCGCTTGCCAACCTTCGGAAGAACAACGTGCAGCAATCCTAGTTTCTGATGCACAAACACTCGTAGATAGTGGGCAATGGCGTCAAGCGCGTATTGTGCTGGATTCTCTGCATGTCACTTATCCTAAACAAGTTGCACAACGTCGTCTTGCTAAGGCACTTGAAGATAGTATCACGTACCTCGAAGCGCAACGCACATTGGCATACACCGACACCCTCTTGCCTCCATTATTAGAACAAGTAGATCGGCTTATCAAACGCTTTAAATACGAAAAGAATGCGGACTACGAAGATTATGGTAAGTATGTGCATCGCCTCCTTAATACAGGCAGCAATACCTCGCGTAATTTTTTGCAAGCATACGTATTGGATAATCGGCAAACTATCGTGAAAAGTTATTACTACGGAAATATCCAAGTAAACCAGCAGTCTATCCTACTCCACTCTGAAGGAGAAGATACTAAATTTGCTGGTCGCAATCATCATTTTCAAGACGGAGCACACCACGAAATTATGACCATTGAAAACGAAGATGCACTTGCCCTACTCAATTTTATCAGCACCCATCATCAGCACAAAATTCGTATTGAAGGAAAAGGTGATAAACCTAATCGTAATTGGGTGTATTATCTCAATGACCAAGAAAAGCAGGCACTCTCCGACACCTATCAACTTGGCTGGCTGATGAAAGATATCAATCGTTTAGAGCAAATGCAACGTGTTTCCAATGCCCAAATCAATCGCTATAAGCAGCGTTGAAAACAATTTAGCGTTACAAGCGCAAAAATAACGCGATACATTATTTTATCATTCTGCCATTCACGTCATACTTCACACCATTGTGGATGATGATGAGTTGACCGTTCTCAATTACCTTTGTCATATGATTTTCTGGTGTAGCAACAGAAGAAATGTCCGTTACTTGTAAAGGCAAGCCAAATACCTTGAAATCGAACATCTTAACCCCCCATTGTGTAGCTGCTTTGGTACTCCAGAAGCGCACATAACGTACTTTAGAGGCATTCTTGAGATCATCGCCATAGATTGCTCGTGTATGTGCATTGATACCTGCATTACCCTCATAAGTGTAGGTAGTAGTCCAAGCCGCATTATCTTCAGAGAAATCTACATGATACATTTGTGAACTAGCTCCTTCGAATAGGATATACACCATATTTACATCGTAATAAGCGCCCAAGTCCACAGTAAACCACGCATCGTAGGTACGAGCTGCTTCATCACCATCACCTGCTTCGCCATTGTAGCAGCCTTGCCATATAGTGGCATCATTGTTATCCACAGCATAGTATGCATTATTAGCATCAAGTTCGGGATTGATATCGGATTGAGCAATCACCTTGCTATTCTCTTTGTCAGAACCAGCTGCTACATTCTCGCCGTCGTAAGCAAATACCTCGAATGGAGTAGCCTCAACATCACCAATCGCTGCCTTGATGAGTGCAGAACCCACTTTGGCAGGAGTGTAGATATTGTTGGTTACTGTACCTGCACCTGCTGGAAGAACCGTATAAGTCACCTCGCCTGCACCCTCCATAGGCAGTCCATTTTGGTCTTTTTGAATAATGGTAATGGTATTCCCTTCGCCTACCTTTGTCAGATTAACCGCTGGTTTAGCTTCAAGTGTGGTAAGTGTGCTCGTGCCTGTGAGATATACACGGAACTCATAGAATGAATAGCCATAATCCAATGCACGTTCTGTACCGTGGAACTGAATATAGCGTGCAGTGGTTTGATCAATAAAATGCGTTTGAGTACGTTCTTCAGGGAGCAGATATTGGTCTTCTACCGTCAAAACGGGAGTCCAAGTTGCATTATCTAAACTAGTAGATACTGCAAAGTCTTTTGCATAAGCACCTTCCCACACAATTTGGATAGTGTTGAATGTACGAGGTTGTCCCAAATCAATAGTTAGAGTTTGTGGATCAACACCATGTTCAGACTCCCAACGTGTACCCGTATTATCATCAATAGCGAGGAGCGGATTACCCGATGTGGCAATTGCTGTTGCGCCATTGGCTGTGAGAGCAAAGTTAACATCAGTTTCTTGAGCGAAAGCAGATAGTGTCAAACTGCATAAAATGAAAGAAATAAATAAGTGTTTCATGATTGTAAAATTTTAGAGTTGTGTAATATTGTCTTGGATTATTTAGGAAGTTAGGGAGGGAGCCACCCTCCCTAACCAAGGGAATGAGTTAGCGTACAACACTACCTGTAGCGTCAAATTTTACACCATTTCGAATGATGAATAATTGACCATTTTCAATAACTTTGGTAGCATGATTCTCTATAATAATGTTATCTACTTCAGTAGAAACGGGTTTATAGAAATAAACGTTATCAATATAGCATGTAGCTGGCATCTTATCCCATTTAATTTGAATGATATTTGCCAAATTGATGCCTACAAACTCTGTTACGAGGTCAATATCAATGGTGTTCCAGCCAGCTTGGAGAGTATAAGTTTTAAGTGCATCTGCACCCCAAATTGGTGTGAATTGAATACTTCCTGCCTCAGCCACATAAATATCCATATGGAATCTTGGATATGTATTCATATCGCCAATTGTAGAACTATGATTAAACTCCCAACCAAGATAATTGCACTTCGTATAATAAAACGCCTTATCGCCTTCAGCAAGTTGAACTTCTTGTTCAACAGTCGTTTGGCTCCATCCACCAGTAACACGTATAACGTTGCTGGTATAAACGTCGGAGTAGATAGAGAACACTTCGGTAGCATCGCGAGTAGGTACTGGTGCAGCAGCAGGATGCTCAACTATAGGAGGAGCCACAGCATCACCCACTTCTTTGATAGAGATTTCGCTGATAGTGATTTGGCAAGGAGTAGCCCAACCAAAGTCGAATACTAGAATTTGATTGTTGCCTTCTATGCCATTAGCCGCTTCAGAAGTATATACATAATCTGAATTAGCAGGAAGGTTAATTTGGTTGTCATACACAGGTGCTACATTATCGTCCATCTTCACGGTAACACCACCCAGCGCGATGGTAGAGTGGAACTTAGCAGAGAACACATATTGTTTTGCAGGATTAAAAACAACATTATGTTTGAGTTTCACTTGTGCTTGCCATTGACCGTAGAACTGGCTCTTAAGGTCCACTGAAATAGTACCAGTAGTAGCATTGTATGTAGCAGTACTTACACCATCAGGATTCCAATTTGGTGCAAAATAAGTTTCTAAAATGGAGGCTGTTGATGGATTGAATAACTCTGTAGCAGCCGTCGCGCTAATTGCGAATAACGCAATAGCGAAAAGAGAAAAGATTTTTTTCATACGTGTAATAATTTAAAAGGTTAATAATTATATTGCCAAACATTGTTTGGTTTAGGAAGTTAGGGAGGGAGCCACCCTCCCTAACCTAATAAAAGGATTAGCGTACTACACGACCCATAACGTCGTATGTAACACCATTGCGGATGATGTACAATACGCCATTGCGAATGAGTTTTTGAGATTGTACCTCAACTTGTGTATTTTCTACAGCAGAACCAACTGCTGGTTTGTAGAAATATACATTATCGATAAAGTATGTAGCATTGCCACCTTCTGCAAACTTGATTTGGATCACCTTATCAAATTCAACACCTGTGAATGTAGCACAATCTATATCAAACTGATTCCAACCTTCTTTGAGCGTCAATGTTTGAACGTTCTCTTTGTTGTTAGGAGTTGCCAAAGAAATAGGAGTGAATTGCAAAGAACCATCTGCCAATGCATATACATCTAAGTGCACTTTATTGTAAGCAGAGACATTAATTGGTTGGTTATTATTAATCTCCCAGCCGAGGTAGTTGGTATTTTGCAATAGGTATGCCTTGTCTTCCGCAGCAAGGTTGCCTTCAGTAGCCACAGTAGCTTGTCCCCAACCGCCGATACCAAAATAAACAGGAGAAGTATATGCATCGGAATAGATAGCATATACATTCTCAGCCGCATGTGTAGGAACTGGAGCAGGAGCAGGTGCTTCCAGAGTCTTAACAGCAATATTAACTGGTTCTGCCGCATTAGCAGACTCATCCTTTGCGACCAATGTGAGAATATAATCTGTATTTGGAGTCAAATTGCTAACCACAATATCTGTGTTTTCCGCAGATACACCTGTGCGACTAGCAAGAACATCTTCACCATTCTTTACTTCATAAATAACTGCCCCTGAATTATCAGTAGCTTTAGCATGGATTGTTACCGAGAAATAGGAAGGAGTAGCCGTAGCAGTAACTGCGGTAGGAGCCTCATTATCAGTATCTGGTGCCTGAGTGGTATAGAAATAGATATTGTTAAGCCAGAATGTTCTATTAGACGCATTGTCAATCTTGATTTGATAAACATTAGTCCAATCTGGTACGCCTACATAATCAGAAAGAGGAATTTCTACGGAGTTCCATTGTTGGCCTTTGAGACTTACGGTTACGCCAACTTCAGCTGCACCATGAATAGGTACTACGCGGAAAGTCATATCGTCAGCAGTCCATACGTCCAAGTGGAGCGCTTCTAGATTAGAGCAGTTTAAGGCAAATTCAAACAAACCAAAATATCCTAAATTTGTTGTTACATATTTTTTACCATATGTATCTTGAGTATATTGTGTTCCAGATCCCCACTCTCCAAAGTTGCAGTCTGCATTATAAGTTTCAGAATATACTGCTTTCACTTGGTTGTCAGGATAAGTAGGAACCGTTGGCAAGCCTGATGGTGCTTCATCATATTTGTCAGTTGTCACTTCCATTGTAGCAGCATTCTCAGATTCATTTCCTGCCAAGTCAACAGCTGTAATGGTGAGCGCATATTCTGTAGAAGGGGTAAGATCTGTAACGGTAATTTTACCATCTGTAGGAACTACCATCTTGTCATATGCAGGAGTTGCAGATACAACATGGTATTTACCAACTTCTTCGTTGTCGGTGGCAGTAACAGCAATCACAGCCGTATTGTGTGTATTAGAAACGAGTGTAGCAGTACCCATTACAGGTTTAACATCATCCGCAGGAGCCACCCATGGTGTACCAAATGCTTTAAATTCGAACATCTTCATACCCCATTCTGTTGCTGCTTTGGTGCTCTTAAAACGAGCATAGCGCGCTTTGGTATTGTTTTGGAGATCATTGCCATAAATGAGTTTGGTGTGACCATATACACCTGCGTTACCTACATATTCGTAAGCTGTCGCCCATGTAGCATTATCCGCAGAGAATGCCACTGTATATTCTTGTGAGCAAGCACCTTCAAATTTAATAGATACAAGGTTGATATCGTAGTAACCACCGAAGTCAACTACAAACCACGAGTCGTATGTGCGAGATTCTTCATCACCAGCGCCACCATTGGTAGCAGAACCTTGCCATACACTACCCTCGTTGCCATCAATAGCATGCCATGCATCTGTACCGCTTGGAGCAAAGTCAGATTGAGCAACGATTTTGCTAGCATTGATATCTGGGCTCAAAGCCACATTTTCTCCATCATAAGCCAATACTTCAAATGCAGGAGCACTTACCTCGCCGATAGTAGCAACAATAGAAGCCAAACCAATTCTTGCAGGGGTATATATATTGTTGGTAATAGTACCCGCATCTGCTGGGGTGATTGTATAAGTGACTCCATCAGGAGTTGCTATTAATTGACCATTTTGGTCTTTAGCAGTAAGAGTGATAGCATTACCTTCGCCTATCTTTGTGAGGTTAGTAGCTGGTTTTGCTTCCAATGAAGTAAATGTACTTACACCTGCGAGATATACTCGGAACTCCCAGAATGAGTAGCCATATCCTGTACCACGCGCTGTACCATGGAATTGGATGTAGCGAGCAGTGGTTTTGTCGATAACTTGTGTTTGGGTATAAGGGAATCCTTCCAGTTGTTGATCTTCTACAGTCCAAACAGGTGTCCAATTCTCCTTATCATCACTTGCAGAAACGGTAAATGTTTTTCCATACGCACCTTCCCATACAATCTCAAGAGTGTTAAAGATACGTGCTTGACCAAGATCCAACGTCCAAGTTTGAGGGTCTTCTTGTGCTGATTCCCAACGAGTACCTGCGTTATTGTCAATCGCTTGTGCAGCATCACCTGATGTTGCTTCAGCAGAAGAACCATTAGAAGCAAGAGCAAAATTCACATCATAGATTTCCGTAGGAGTAGATGGAGTTTCGCCACCGTCCTCGGTTCCATCCGCATAATATACCCAGAAAGTGCAAGAGCCCAATCCATGGGTAATAGTTACTTCTGTTTCTTTGGCTGTAAATGAAGATAGATAAAGAATCATACCTGCGCCATCAATCTTTCCATTAACAGTACAATCAGAAATACCTGCTGGAGCTGTTATATAGATACCTTTTTCTGCAGCCCAAGGTGGTTGTTGTACATTTACAACACTAGACAAACACTCGTGTGATACTTTATACTTATTATCTGAATCTTCAACCCAATCCACATTAGCCCATTTGTCAGTTACTTCAGGCTCTTCTGGTTCTGGAGTAGATGGAGTTTCGCCACCTTCGCCACAAGTACCCGTCCAATCAATATCATTTGGCCAGTCGATATTTTGTTCGCCTGGACAAAGGACATATAGAGGAGTATAAAGTGTAGGTGCAGAAGCAGCTTCAATATCACATACAATCTTTGTTGCTGTATTAGTTGTAATTGCAGTACGTAAATCTACTCCTCCTGGATTGTAAAATGAACCACCTAATCCAGCAAGATTTTCGCCTTCAATAGTAATGCGATAATTACCTGCACTAACCAATTCACAAGACAATTGGATAGTAGCCCCTCCATTGAGTGTTAATGGCTCTTGGCAGTACTGCTTAGCACTCATGGTTAGCGCACTAAACAGCATCGCGAGTAGTGCGAATGATTTTAGAAAATGTTTTTTCATAACCGTAATAATTTAAAAGTTAATAATAAGGTTAATATTTGTTGTTTTGAGTTTTGCTTTGTAAGGGGTATGGTTATTTAATCTGCATACCCAAGGCATTGTAGCGAATACCATTGTGAATGATGTAGATTTGACCGTCTTGTATCACTTTCTTAGCAGCGGTATTGGTAGCTACATTATCAATATCGGTTGTTTCGCAATTTTCACCAACAGTATAAGAAACACGCTCAGTAAAGAGAACTTTACCAGCTTCAAGTGCAACTTTTACAAGGAAAACAAGTTGCTCTCCATTAGCTAAACCAGTAAGGGTATGGGTAGCTGTGCGCGTGGCAGCATCCCAACCTGCCATTTGAATATCACCGCCCATCATCACACCATTTTGGTCGAAACGGAAAAGATATGGCGCTGCCATGCCAGGGAGATTGTCAAGGAATTGTACCGTGATATTCACACCAGCAGTAGTGGTTTGAACTTGCCAATAGAATCCTTGTTCAAGTGAAGTGATAGCATGATCAGGATCTGCTTCGGTGTAATACGAATCAACTCCCTTTGCCGTACCAGAACATGCACCTTCTTGAAGATCTTCTGGAGTATCAGGAGTATCTGGTGTATCTGGATTATCAGGTGTATCAGGAGTATCAGAGCCGTCTGTAGTACCATCTACGTAATATACCCAGAAAGTACAAGTTAGATTTGCGCCATAGGTAATCGTAACATTTGTCTCTTGTGCCGTAAATGCAGAAAGATGCAAAAGCACGCCAGCACCTTGGATATCACTTTTAACAGAACAAGCTGTGATACCTGCTGGTACATGAACATAAATTCCATCTTCTGATGCAAAACCTGGATGTTGGATATTAACCACAGCTAACCCTTCCGCTTCAGATACTTTGTACTTATTCGCATATTTACCTCCACCTGCGCCATCGCCGAGGAATTCAATTGTACTCCAATCTACGCCAGAAGCAGCAGAAAGTGTAAGTGCACTAAATAGCATCGCTATAAGTGCGAACGATTTGAGAAAATTTTTCTTCATAATTATAACATTTTAAAGGTTAATATTTTATAGTTGTTTATTTCAATGTGAATTTAGCGGGTTGACCTTCGGCAGCGTTGGGGGCAATCCATACATGGAAGTCGCCCGACTCGGCAGTATGCACATATGCGCCATCAGCACCCAAAGTGACACCTTCCGCCAAATGCCAGTATGCCAAATCCTCTGCGGTCAATTCGAAAGTGACCATGCGTGATTCGCCCGCAGGGATAGTCACGCGTTGGAAACCCTTTAGTTCGCGAACAGGGCGAGTGAGCGAGCCCACAAGATCGCGGATGTAGAGTTGAGGAACGGCTACGGCAGCTGTGCTGCCCGTATTTGTAATTACGCAGGAAGCCGTTATCGGAAGTCGGGAGTCGGGGGTCAATAATACCGTATCCGACAAGGTTACTGGACCATACTCGAAAGTGGTGTAGGTCAAGCCGTAGCCGAATGGATAGAGTGGTTGATCACCGTACTCCAACCAATAACTGGATTCGCCAATAGAGAACTGGCCTGCGCCTACAGGTATATCATCAATCAGCACAGGGTGGTCGGTAGGACGACCTGTGTTCTTCTTATTATAATACAAAGGAATCTGACCTTCTGCATTAGGGAAAGTGATAGGCAGGCGACCCGAAGGTGCAACCTTACCCATAATGAGATTAGCCAACGCAGGACCTTGCATGGTGCCACCGTGGAAAGCATACAAACATGCATCCACCGCAGCAATATCATCGCCTATGCATAATGGGCGACCTGCCATAACAGTAAGCACCACAGGTTTGCCCGTAGCCTTGAGCGCGCGGAGCTGAGCGGATTGGTCGCCAGGCAGATTGAGATGCGCACGGCAGCGTGCTTCACCCGACAAGATACTCTCCTCGCCACCGAAATACAACACCACATCGGCTTGGCGAGCCAAACGAGTGAGAGAAGCGATATTAGCTGCACTGACCTCGCGTGACCAGTGCTTGCCCGTTTGCTCGATGAGGCGAATCTCACCCTGCTCAGCCAACTGACGGAACGCCATCAGCGGAGTGATAGTCATGGAATCCACCTTGTCGAAGCACCAAGTGCCGTTCTGGTCGTGTTGGGCGTGAGCGAGGGGACCGCAGAGTAAAACCATAGGTTTTGTGTTTTGTGTTGAGTGTTGAGTGTTTAGAGGCAAGATGCCGTTGTTCTTGAGAAGTACGGCGGATTCTTCGGCGGCGCGTTGAGCTGCTGCAAGAGCCTCGGGAGCGAAATAGGTAGGGGTGTCCTCGATATAGCAATATGGATTATCAAACAGACCCAAACGGAACTTCATGCGCAAGATATTACGCACGCAAGCATCCAATTGCTTCTCGCTGACTTTGCCTTGCGCAACGAGGTCGTCGAGATACCATAGATACGCATTGCTCTGCATATCCATATCCACCTGTGCATCCAAACTCTGGGCTGCCGTCTGGCAGAGGTCGGTAGAGATACCATGAGCCACCATATTGCCAATAGAGCCCCAATCGGACACGAGCAAGCCATCGAACTGCCACTCGTGGCGGAGGATATCTACGTTGAGGTGCTTATTGCCCGAAGCAGGCACACCGTTGATGTCGTTGAAAGCACACATGATAGAGAGAGAACCTGCATCAATAGCCGCTTTGAATGGTGGCAGATACGTCTCGCGGAGTTGCACCTCGGGAATCCAAGTGGAGTTGTAGTCGCGTCCGCCCTCGGATACGCTATAGCCAGCGAAATGCTTGACACAAGCAGCAAGGCGGACAATGGAGTCGCTACCCTGATAGCCACGCACCGCAGCAGCACCCATGACGGAAGTAAGATAGGTGTCTTCGCCATAGCCTTCAGCCACACGTCCCCAACGAGGGTCGCGTGCTACGTCCACCATTGGTGAGAACGTCCAACGTACACCTGCTTGCACTGCCTCGTCAGCAGTCAAGCACGCAGCCTCCTCCACCAAAGCAGGGTCGAAAGTGGCAGCTTGACCCAATGGTATAGGATAGATGGTGCGGAAGCCATGAATGACATCGCGCGCTACAAGCAACGGAATACCTAAACGCGTTTCCTCTACCGCCATGCGTTGCAGGCGATTCACCTCTTTAGGATCAACGATATTGAAAATTGAACCTACCAAGCCCTCACGAATTTGTGCTTCCTTCTCCTCGGCACTCCACGAAGGGTCGAGTTGGTTCATCTGACCAATCTTCTCCGCGAGCGTCATCTGAGCAAGAAGGTCGTCAATGCGTTGCTCAACAGGATCCTTAGATTGGCAGGAAACGAGGGCGAAAAGGGCTATTATAGGGATGAGGCGTTTCATATTCTTACTTGGTTTTACAATTACTATTGTTATAATTTTACAATGATGGTTTGTACAGAGGAAGCAGGGAGGTTCACCTTCGCATAGTGGTTGCCCAATTGCACAGGCAACGTGGTAGCTGGACCCATGTTGAGTATATTGATAGCATAGGAGCCATCCGCTTTCTCTACGGCGCAGAGGAAGATATCCTGTGTCTCGCAATCGGCACCCGTCTTCATGGTAGCAGGGTAGTCCACTTGCAACGCTACATCGCCTGGGCGCATGGAGCGAGAGAATTGCTTGAGCACATAATAATAAGGTGTATAATAAATCACGTCATTCTGATAATCAACCATCACCTGCGCACCTGCGAAATTATTCACGTGGTTAGGTCCGCCAATGGAGTCGAGCACGATATTCCAATCGCAATAGCCCGTGAGCCAGTGGTTGGTGCCATCGATGATATACTGCGCATAGCGGAAGACAGGCGAATACTTAGGGTGTGTGCCACCTGCCCAACGTGTGGAATATGCCCAATCGGTGGCAATCTTGTCCCACCAGAAAGCATCGTTATTGAACCACCCAGACTCTTGGAAGCCGACTGGGTCAGTAACACCGTCCCATGGTGGGCAACCGAGGTTGTCGATACAGCCCTCAGAGTGGAAGATAGTCTTATTAGGGTATTTGGCATGTGCCTCCTCCAATGTCTCAGGGAAGCAACCAATCGTGCTGCCATACCAGTGGACAGCCATACCAGTGGTGTATTGGTTAGCGAGCAAGTCTTGGTAGATCGCATCGGCGTAAGGCATCATCTCGAAGATGTTTTGGTCGAAGCCAAAGATAGCCACATCGCCGTGTCCACGGCTGATGAGCGTAGGTGCGAGGTAGTCGCGGATAAACTCGGTCTCCACTTGTGGCGAGAAATCCATGCTCTCCCAACCGCCATCGTTGCCCATAGGTTCGTTGACAGGGGTCACAGACCAGATATTGACACCCTCTGCCTTCCATGCCTCGATATAAGCAGCGATATAGTTGGCATACGCCTGATAGTACTCAGGCAGCAATGCGCCACCACGGGCTACGCCGTTCTCACGCTCGTAGTACTTCTTGTTATCCTTCATCCATGCAGGCGCGGTCCAAGTGTTCGCCATGATGCGATAGGTGTTGTCCGACTGCCCTTGCTTGATGTTCCAGACGTCCAGCATGAGGTGGTAGAGGTCGTATTGCTCATCCTTCACCTGTGGGTACTTGCTGGCAGGGAAGCCCTCTTTGTCGCGGTTGAGCGAGAAGTGCTTCATCTCGGTATCGCCGTCCACCTCGGTGAGAGCGTACTTGCCTTCGACAGAGAAGTCGGATGAGCCGATTTGGGTGCGGACTACGGAGAAGTTGGCACCCTCCTCAGAGAAGAGTTCGTGGAGTACGCTCTGGCGTTGATCGGGTGTGAGGCACGCAAGCACGAAAGCCGAAGACTCGGTGAGCGAGCCACCGTAGCCGTCGATGGTCTGCTTTCGCTCATCCACATGGATGGTGATAGCATTGTCGGCTGTGCCCTCGTGGAAAACGACTGCCTTTTGTTCGGTGCATTTGTCGCCCGCAGCAGAAGTGAGCCAAACGTGGGTGGAGGGGACTTTTGCGGTGCATGATGCCAGCAAAAAGAGCGATGATGCGATTAATAACTTTCTCATATGGATATTTTTTTAAAGACAATTAGGGTCAATTATGGTGTCAATTATTGTCAATTCATGTTTGTATTTTGTTTTTCGCTCAAATGAATGCAACGAGTTGCATTGGTGAGCGAAAACAAAAATGGTTACTTGTTTTTTTATAGTTCTATTATTAGTTGTTTAATCTCGCCATCGCGGGCGAAGATGTGTTGGCTTTGTTCTGGGGTTAGGGTGACACTGCCTGTGCCTTTGCCCGTTTTGCGGTAGATAATCTCTGTGCCACAATACGAGAAGCGCAGTTCGCCATCGCGGAAGTCAGCATCGGTGAGCATGGTAGGGCAGAAGGTGATTTGTCCATCTTGCACATGTACGCCCAACTCGAAGAAGCGAGAGATAATGTCCTCCTTGACTTGTCCTGTCATGCCCGGTTGTTGCACTCCGCTCATAGAAGGCGTATGCGAGTAGGCATCGAAAGGGAAAGAGCCGTACTCGGCAGGGGTCTTGTGGGAGCCGATGCCTTCGCGGATCGCCTTATAATGAGAGCGCAAGCGCTCCAATGCAGTTTGTCCGGCTTCCGGCATCAGGATACCTATGTTGCCGATACACTCACCTACGGCGAGGAGGAGTTTGCTGACCATGTGCCAGTAGATACAGCCCAGACCTTCGTACTTATAGAAGGTGCCTGAGCGACCTGTGAAGGCGTGGTGGTTGAAGAGCTGTTCGTAGAGGTCGAGCAGTTGCTCTGTCTCCTCTGGGGTGATGTCCTCGCTGCTCATTTGGATAGCGCGCAGGAGGAAGTCGGCATTGTTGAAGTTAGCCGAGAAATGTACCTTACCAGTGCAGTCTTGCGTGAGGATGTCCGTAGCATGATGAGCCAAGAGGCGTTGCACGATAGGCAAGGATAATGCCTCCTCTGGCAGAGTGTTCATATCTAAGAAAGATGCGCGCTTGCGTGCGGGGTAGAGCATATAGCTGCGTTGATCTTCGCGATAAAGCGCAGACTGGCGCATGGCATCTAAGAGATGGGCTGCTTGCTCAGCATTCAAACGGCGAGAAGAGAGGAGTGCCACCTGACCCTCGAGCATCTCATAGAGATGGCTGATAGTGATAGTGCCGCGGTCGAACTTCACGAGATTGTAGGCATGGTACAGACCATCTTCGCGCTGATTGACATCGATAGACTGGTCGATGAAGTCAAGCGTCATATTGAGGAACTGGCAGATGAGCGATGCGTCCAGCTCCACTTTCTTGCCAGAGTGTCCTGCATAGATAGCGTTGCGGTAAGCCTCGCCTGCGCGCCCCACTTGGTCGGTAAATGTGCGGCGGGTGTAGTCCGTGAAGGAGATTGGTTGGTCGGCTTGCTCTGGCAAGTGATTGACCATAGCGGTCAGTATATTGCGCAAGAAGAGTACGACCTCTTCGGAGAGAGCGTAGGTGGTTTCCTCTGACTGATATAGGTCGATGAGGAATGCCACGAAGCGGCGCATATAGTAGAGCGTGACCATAGAGGCACCATTGCCTACCAACGCATTATTGGCATCGTTCCACTCAGGGCGCAGGGTGTTCATCCATATACCCGCCTCAGGAATGAAGTTGCTGAGTTTGGTGAGCAGCGTGATGAGCAGTTTCTCGGTGAAAGTAACCAAGAGTGGTTGGTTGTCAGTACCCATCACGAGGCGTGCATCTTGTCCGTAGGTGGATAGCTGCGAGAATATATGGTCGTGGGCTGCTTGGTCGAACGTGATAGTGTTCTTAGGATCGCGCACGATGTCGGCATACGAGCGGAAGCGATACGGCACTGCCGCGAAAGCAAACTCGCGCATGCCCAACATATCGCGCAACGCCTGTGGGTTGTGCTGGTGGCTGAGTTCGAGCAAGCGACAGAGATAAATAATCTGGTGGTCGCCCCAATAGCCGATGTTCGACCAAGGGTTCTCAGGTTCGATGACCTCCCAATCAATACCTTCGGAGGTTACTTTGTATGGATTATAGCCATCGGCTGTGGTTGCGTTGAGGAACTTAGCGATGATGCTATTCACATAATCAGGATAGGAGAGCGATAGAGCTTCCCAGTTCTGGAAGATGTCGCGCCAGTTGCCTTGGTAGGATATGATATGGCGGTCTTGCTCATCCTTCACGCGGATATCAAAGAGGTTCCAAGGACGACTTGGGTCGCCGTGACGGCGTGAGAATGTGAGTGGTAAGTACTCCATGAAGAGGCGATGGAGTTGGTGGTCCTGACGGTCTTGCACCGCTTGGTCGAGTTCGGCATAGGAGATAGAATCAGGCAGGTCGCTGAGGAAAGTATGGTGTTTGTCTGCCAAAGCACGGTTGAAGAGCGCCACATGCGCTGCGAAAGCGGGACCAGATATCTGATAATTGTCGCAATAGAAACCTCCACGCATGGTGTTGAAGAGCGTGTTAGCAAAATGGCGAGCATCGTTGGCCTCATCGGCAGTAGATTGTACACCATCGTTCTGCGCTACAATCTGGCGCAGGTTGCGGGTGGTGGTTTGCAGGGCAGCTTGCAGCAGCTCTATAGCATCGGGTTGCTGCATGAAAGCCATGTTGCGGCGCACGGAGACGGCGTCCTGCATGACGTCGCAGATGAAGTGCCAAGTGCATGGTGTAGAGTTGTGTGGTGTGGTGTAGAGTTGTGTAGAGTTGTTTTTACCAGGTAATGTGGTGGTAAAATGGGCGAAGATGGCTCCGCGGACACCTTTGGACTCGGGTTCGGATTGGATATCACCACCTTGGCGGAAAGCATCGAGTTGGGCACTTGAACAGAGATATTGGGGGGCCCGGCTTCCGGCGTCTGGAAGCCCTAAAGTATAAACGGAATTGCAACGAAGGGATTCGCTGGGTTCAGCGCGGTCCACGAGGATAGCTTCCATGCGGAAGAGTACCATACCATTGCCTACATGTTCGGTACGCTTATAGCCATCCACCAACGTAGAAAAGGTGTTTTGTGTGACACGCTCTACTCCCGAAGGCATGACATTTTGTAAGCCGTCCAGCACTTCTACGGTGATAGGAGCGTCGGTCTCGTTGGAGAGACGTGCGGTACGTACCCAGCCGAGATGCGTAGCAGGCGCCCACTCGTAAGAGAAGGTGATACCCAAATCTATATTCTTCTCAATGAAGATGAGGCGGTTGCCCGTCACGGACTTAGCAATGGAGCGAATGATGTGGTACATACCCATCTGACGCGAAGAGAAAGGTTCCCATAGTTGGGTGCCTTGTGCCGTTTGCACGCGGAGGATAGTCTTAGGACCAGTCTGCTCGTAGTTCTCGGTGATCTTATCATCGGTGTAATAAGGGAAGAGTACCTGCTCGGGGTTGCGGCGACCGCATGTGAGTCCGCCTGTGGATGATATGTACATCCATAGGTCGGTATCGCTGGCGAGCGATATGAAGAAAGGCTGCATGTGATTGTAGTTCTCAATGCAGTAGAAGCGTTCGCCGTGGATATCTATGTAGTGTCCTGTAGGGGTCATGGTTTTCTTTTTTTGGGAAACCGGGGCCCCGGAGTCCGGGGGCCCAATTATATTAATCTTGGCGTTGTTCGAGGTCGGATTTCATTTGTTGTAGGGTTGGGGTGTCGAGGTTGTAGAATGCCAGCAGGATAGCGCATGATGCATAGAGTACACCCGGCAAGATACCAAAGAGCCAATGGATACTGGTCATGATAGTGGGGTCGTTCTGAATTTGTTGCAAGCCCATTGTAGCATCAAAATGAACGGCTGTCATGATAGCGCCAAAGAGAGCAGCACCGATGGACCAACCTATCTTCTGTGCGAAGACCGCAGCAGAGAGGCAAAGGCCTGTGGTGCGGCGTTGGAACTTCCACTCGCCATAGTCTGCTGCATCGGCGAGCATGGTCCATAGCAACGAGATAGCAGGTGCATAGGCAATCTTACCCAAGCAGTTGAAGACATTGATGAGTACGAAATTGGTGCCTGCGAAATAGAGCAAACAGAAGAATAGTCCTGAGAGCAATGAGCAGACGATATATAGTTGCTTAGCGCCAAACTTCTTGACCAATGGTTTGGTGGTAGGAATAGCGATGATGAGTGCAACCGTACCAAGGATATTGAAGATTTGGCTCTTGGATTCGGCATCGAGGAAATACTTGAAGTAGTAAGTCGCGGAGATGTTTTGGATAGCAAACATGATAAAGGAAACAATACCTACGAGCATCAATACCACCCATGGGCGGTTCTTGAAGAGGTACTTGAAGTCATGTTTGAGGTCAGTCTCTTGGCGTTTAGGTGGAGCAATACGCTCTTTGGTAGTAGCAAATGTGATGAGGAAGAGAATCACACCTATTGCACCGAAGATAGCCACAAGATATCTGAAACCGATGATATAAGATGAGCGCACGAGGTCGGTATTACCTGCGCCGTTTTCCATGAAGAGTTTGCGCGCACCGTCATCGGACATAATGGAGTAGTCCATGCCTGTAGCTTGTGAACCGAGGTAGTACACGATATAAAGTGCAAAGCCCGATACGAGCAACTGACCGATATTAGCTGCTACAAAGCGATAGGAGTTGAGTCCTGCGCGCTCGATGGAGTCGTTGGTCATCACGGCTCCCAAAGAGGAGTAAGGGATATTGACTACTGCATAAATGATACGCAAGCCAATAAACATAGGCAGGATATATGCGATGAGGGCATTGCCTTGCAGGTCGGGACCGAGGAAGGCAAGGAAGACAAACAGCGCAAAAGGAATGCAACCGTAGAGCAAGAACGGACGGAACTTACCCCAACGGGTGTTGGTGCGGTCTGCCCAGATGCCTACGATAGGATCCATAACCGCATCCATGATGGTGCCGAGGATTGCGATGGCAGTGGACCATGCGGGGCTGATACCGAGTACGTCGGTATAGTAGAATATTAACCAGAAATTGACCATGTCCCACACAAAGTGTGAGGCAGTATCACCAAGACTGTAGCCGAGTTTTTCTTTGATAGAGAGTTTCATAATCTTCTATTCGCTTCGCTCACGTTGATGGCTCACTTTGTTCGCGAAAATGGCTAACGCGTAAAGTGGCTTTGCGTGAGTGGTTTCACGTTATTATTTTTGTTGATAAATTCGTATATAATCGATGTACATTTTAACAGGGGTGCCATCGGCAGGGAGGGCGGTGACACGTTGGAAGTTCTCGTGGTCGGCAGTATATACCTCGGGGTACTTCTCGTGCATTGGTAGCCCTGGGAAGAAGCCACCTACTGCCAAGTTGAGCACGATATAGAAGGGGTGATTAAAGTAGTGTCCTGGTTCGTTGATAGATGTATCACGCAGCGAGAGTGCGAAATAAGGTGCTACCTCAGGATATTGGTCTTGGTCGAGGTACATGGCCAGACTATCTTCGGTCCAGATGACGGTGAAGAGGTGGAAGTCGCCTTGCACAGGATAGGCCGCTTCGCATACGCCTGCTTCGTTAGGATACTTGCCATCGTTAAAACTTTCGCCCCAATGCGCAGCACCATTGAAGTAGCGATCAGATACTCCTTTCTCGATACCATCTTTGTGACCCATCTCTACAATGTCGATTTCACCGCATTTGGGCCATACCACGCGCCCTTGTGCTTCTAACTGCTTCTTTTTCTGATCAATGGAATCATCATTGCCAAGGTTGGTAGCAAGGTTGTTGCCCAGCATCCAGAACGCAGGCCATAGACCATTGCCCGTGTAAGGGAAAGCGATACGCGCCTCGATTTTGCCATAGCAAACAGTGACTTTGTCCTGGGTATTGACACGTGCCGAAGTGGCAGGGCGGTTGCGATAGTCCTCGCGTTTGGCATTGAGCACGAGGCATGACTCGCCCGATACGGGATGATGCTCGATAGTGACATTGCGGGGGGTGTAGTACTGCATCTCGGCATTGCCTCCACCACGAGCGTTATCGTCCACGTTCCAATAAGCAGTGTCCAGCGTAGGGGCATTGAAATCATCTTCCCATACGAGGGTATAGGATTGCTTAGGTGCGCAAGCGATAGTAACGCAAGCGATAGCAACACATAAAATACCTTTCAAACTATTCATATCTTTATTCTATTTCTTTTCGTTGATATACTCGTACCCAATCCACCTTCATCTGTATAGGTTGAGAGAATATCTGATCGTTGACTTGTCCACCCATACTGCCTCCAATTGCCATGTTGAGCAAGATGAAGTTGGGTTTGTTGAATGGCCAAAAATACTCGTTGTCCATATTCTCCAACGTCTCCGACTGAACGGCTTGCACTTGTCCGTCGTATAGGAATCGGATGACATCTCTACCATATTCCTCCTCTTGCAGCCATTCGATGGCGTAGGTGTGGTATTGATTCTCTATATTGTTTTGCGTTTTTTGTACTGACCAGCAATTGCCTCCGCTCTTGTAGGGATAATGTAAAGCATGGGTGATCATATTGGGCTGATTTCCCACATGCTCTATGATATCTATCTCGCCACAAGCAGGCCACCCTACCCGACTATAATCGTTTCCCATCATCCAAAACGCTGGCCATGTTCCTCCCCCGCTGGGGAATGCTATTCGGGCTTCTATCTTGCCATATAGAAAGGTCTGCTTATTCATTGTATTGATGCGTGCGGAGGTGTATCGTTTGCCTTGATAATTCTCCTTATGCGCCTCAATGATAAGTATTCCGTTCTCCACGCGCAGGTTGGTAGGTCGAGCGGTATAGTATTGCAGCTCTTGGTTTCCTCCCCCGTTGCCATTGACCTCGATATTCCAGTTGTCGGTGTTGAGTGTCGCAGCATCGAACTCATCGCTCCAAACGAGTTGGTATTCTCCCCAACGATGCTTGACTGCGAGGTAGCAGGAAGCAGTTTCAAATCCGTTGGAAACGGTCAGAGTGGTGCGTCCTGCTTGGTGGGTAGTGATTAACCCTTCTGCATTGACCGTAGCCACGAGGGTGTCCGAAGACTGCCAAGCAAGTGGGATGTCATACAGTGATGCAGGTTGCAATAGGTATGTAGTATCCCTCTCCAATTGCAGGTAGGCAGGTAGTGCGAGCGTTTGACCTTCTGCTCCAGAAACAAACACTTGGCATACCGCTTGGGCTTTGCCTGCTTGAGCAATGATGCGTGTAGTGCCTACTTGCTTTGCCGTTACCACACCATGCAACACCTGTGCTACGAGGGTATCTTCTGAATGCCAAATGACTTTGTCAGAAGTAGCTGCGGTAAGGATATGCACTTCTCCCACTTGGAGCTGTAGCACATGTGTGGAGAGCTGGAGCAACTCTGGTTGGGATGTGCTGCAAGCAGTGAGAGCATATGCGACAACGAGCAATAATAGCGCTACATGCCTATTCATACTTACTTCTTGTAGCAGAAGATAGCACAAATCTCGAATTCGCGATTGGCTCCTTCTACCACCAACGCAGGCGAATAAACTACATCGGATAAACTGCCTTTAATAGGTTTGCTCCAATCCAGTCCGTCTGCAAATAAATCTGCCATAGACCACTCAGCCACGTCCCATTCGCCTCGACTCTGTGAGATCATACCACGATCCACATTGTGTTCGCCTCCTGAGGTGCTATATAACTTAACAGTAACACTGGTGCCTGCTAACATACGAGGTGTGCGGTAGATGATGACGAGGTTGAAATCATTGGTTACACTCGTGAAGTCGCACTCGCCCCATTGGCGAATACCGCCGCACATATTGCTCCATGCCATAGAGCCCGATTTCCAATACATCCATTCTACGCCTGTATCGCCAAAAGCCGTTGCACCTTTGCATTTACCGAAGTTAGCATCGGTGACATCACCATTCCAAATATCCATGGTAGCTGTTACTCCGTCGGCAGGTTGACCTGGAGAAGCATATTCGCCATTGACACGATAGTCATGCACCGTACCTTTGATGCGGCTCATAGCTTTTTCATCAAGAAGGAAGATATAGTATTCTGAACCTTCGAGGTATTGCGTAAAATTAATACCAGATTCCGTTGGATTATTGCTACCTGCTCCAACAGTAACGACGCAAGATGCGAGTTGGTTGCCTGCAGTGGCTACAACAACAGCCGTACCATTGCCAACGCCTGTGACTACACCATTCACTACTACAGCGACAGCAGGGTTGGAACTACTCCATGCCACAACCGCATCCGCAGGAGTGGGGGTGGCTACGATGGTGTCGGATTGTCCGTTAGCTAATTGGATTGCCACTTTGTCCAAGGTAATCGCTTCTACCTCTGGAGCGTTTTGATTGCATGCTGCGCAGCCAAATAGTATGGCTATCAAAGCGATGAATAGATTTTGCTTCATATTATTCAAGTTTTTGTCCTACGATATTGTATAGTTGTCCGTCTTTGCGGATGAAGATTTGTCCGTTGATGATGACCTTTTGTGCAGGTTGGGATAGAGTAATATCTTCTACTGCTGTATCGTCGTCGGGCTCGATTGCATCGGAAGGCGATGGAGAGGTGAAAGTCTCTTTGTCGGTACCTTGTTGGTAGATACGAATCCAATCGATATAGACGGAGCGTGGACCATTGGCAAGGGCAGTAATCTTGTTGATGTCCCAAATCTGAGGGAAATTGCCACCTACAGCGAGGTTAGCGATGAGGAAGTTGGGCTTAGCAAAGACGCGACTACGGTCGTAGTTGGCATCGTCGTTGGGCTCTAAGTCGGCGTGGAAGTATGGTTTTACGCCCGGGTTGGCATCGCGGTCCATATACATATCAATAGAGGTGGGTGTCCAGATCATGGTGACAATATGGAAGGTGTCTTCTACGGAATAGGGATAGGTGATGTCTTGTGCATCGCACCACACGGCATCCCATCTGGAACCAAGATGGAGTGCGCCATTGAAGTAGCGGTCTTGTGTACCACGGTTGATACCATTGGCATTGCCTAGTTCGATGATATCGGTCTCTCCGCAGCGTGGCCATCCTACTTGATCGAAGTCATTACCCATCTGCCAGAACGCAGGCCATAGACCGTTGGCGGTGTTAGGGAACTTGATACGCGCTTCGATCTTGCCGAAGGTGTAGTAGAGATTGTTCTTGGTATTGACACGACCCGAGGTGCATTTTTTGCCCTTGTAATCCTCTTTGGTGGCGATGAGCACAAGGCAATGCTTGCCTGTGATAGGTTCTACGTCAAGGGTTACACCTTTCTCGCAATAGTATTGCAACTCGTTGTTACCACCGCCTTCGCCATTGACCTCGATATTCCAGACATTGCGGTCGAGGGTAGTGTCGGTGAAGTCTTCGTTCCAAACGAGGGTGTAGTCGTCTGCACTGCTCTGCGCTGCCAGAGGCAGGGCAAGCATTAGCAGAAGCATGGTGTAGAGTTGTTTGGTGTGGTGTAGCATAGTGTAGAGTTGTTTAGAGTGGTGTAGTATTGTTTAGTGTAGGAGTTGGTAGCAATTAAAGGTTCCTTTTAGTGCTTCAATGCGAAGGGTGTGGTTGCCGAGCGGTGGGATGACGGTAGTGGTGAGCGTAGTAACCGTTTGCATATCAGCGGTTTTAGGTATGTCCACTATTGCTTGGGCTACGCCGTCAATAGAAATACATACTTGGCTATTGACAATGGAAGCATATTGGATTTGCAGCGGTTGTTTGCTTTGGGCATTAACCTGATAATCAATCCATTGTCCCTGCATAAAGGATTGGATATAGAGTTGGTTGTCGTCTGTCACACGCAAAGATATATTCTCCTCTTTTAAGGCGATGTATTGGTGTGCACCTATGCCTTGTTCGAGGGAGAGGTAGGCGTTCTTGTCGAAAGAAGAGAACTGGGTGAAGATTTGTCCGAGTGGCGTGAGAAGGACTGGCGAGCCGTGGGTGAGGAGTTGCATATAAGGTGCAGAATCCACCTTACCACTGGTGCGAGGCATGAACCACGCATAGCGTTCCACATTAGGATTTTGCTCCATGTGATTGAGCACAGCGCACATATAATCCATTTGCTTCTCCACATTGTTTGGCACGGGATCCCAGGCACAGAACTCAGTCATCCAGATGGGTTTGCCATATTTCTCAAAACGCTTGATATAATCTTTGACTGCGGAAGGCGATGCCATGTAGCAGTGGATAGCAATAGCGTGGATGTCGTCAAGGGAGACGTTGGGCTGTGCAAAGAACTCATCGAGCCACTTGATAGGGTCGTGATAGCCCGCGAGCGTGCCATAGTTCATGGCAGGGGAGATGAGTTTGAGGTTCAGTTCTCGGGCTAATGCTACTACTTGTGGCCATTGCTCAGCCGCCTGCGCAGGGAGCATGTTGCATTGGTCGGTAAGGTTGGGTTCGTTGAAGCCCAGTAGGTATTTGGTGTTGGGGTGCTCCTGCACGTACTGGCGAATCTTGGCTGCGCTATAGGAGCCATTCCAACACATAGGGCAGAAGTCCATCTCGTTGGTGTCGAACCAAAGGGCAGAGGTGCTGTTTTGGTCGTTAGCCCAATTATAGGACCACGAGATAGCTGGCGAGAGCAATGGGAGATCCTGGATATTGGTGAAGTTGAAGGACACACCGCGTTTGGCACTCTTCTGCATCGCAGAGGGCTGGTCGTGCGTAGGGGAGTTGCCTTCGCAAGAGATTAGGAAGAGAGCACTTATTACAACAAATATTATACTACTTAGCTGTTTCATAGTGACATTATCAAAATTACTTAGGGTTGTTCTTGGCGTTGGTACACGCGTACCCAATCCACGTACATGATACGTTGTTGGTTGAAGATGGAGTCATCCACTCTACCGCCCATGTTGCCACCAATGGCGCAGTTGAGAATGATGAAGTGCGGTTGGGTGAAAGGCCATGAACGAGGATTGTCGATAAGCGTTTCCCAAACCGTAGCATACTCTACTCCGTCCACGAAGAAGCGGATACAATCTTTGCCATCTTTCTCCTCTTGACACCATTCTACTCCATAGGTATGGAAGTCGTTAGACAACGGATCATCGAAGAAACGAGTAGCGTGCCAGTTCTTGCCGTTGGTGCCGTTTTTCTCTGGGGTGTGGACAGCGAAAGAGGCGCGTGTGTCTTGCGAGCCAATATGCTCAATGATGTCAATCTCGCCACAAGCAGGCCATCCGCCCGACTCGCCCATCATCCAGAAAGCAGGCCATGTACCCATACCACCTGGGAACTTGATACGTGCTTCCACCTTGCCATAGAGGAAGGACTTTTTGCCTTTGGAAAGGAGGCGTGCAGAAGTATATTCGCGGTTTTCGTAGGTCTCTTTGCGTGCTTCGATCTCAAGGCAACCATCTTTGACACGCACGTTCTCGGGGCGTTGGGTGTAGTATTGCAACTCGTTGTTTCCCCAACCACCTCCACCGAGGTTATAGCCCCAAACGGACTCGTCGAGGGTTGTGCCATCGAACTCATCGGACCACACGAGCGAATAGTCGCCCCACTTATGCTCGACAGCCACGAGGGCTGTAACCGATTCCACAGGAGTGGAAAGAGTGATGGTAGCATTGCCTGGTTTGAGCGCGGTGATAGTGCCTTGCTGATCCACCTGCACGACGTCTTCTGCAGAGGAAGTCCATGTGAGATCAAGACCATAGGTGTTGCCATATTGGAACTGGTAGGTATCGCCTTTTTTTAGGGATACGAAGGCAGGAGATATACGCAAGGTAGAGCCGTCAGTACCGCTGACAAAGACCTGTGCATTGACAGTGGTAGAACCCGATTTGGCTGTGATTGTAGTCATTCCTATGGCATTGGCTGTGACAACTCCGTGGAAAACGGTGGCTACCGAATCATCGGAGGAAGCCCACTCGATATTAGTAGCTTCGCCAACGACGTTGATAGTGGTGATCTCGCCCACCTTCATTTGCAGAGAGTTGGGATTGAGCGAGAAATTCACTGTAGGTTCGCACGCTATACACAGCACAGCGCAGAGGAAAAGAAGAGTATGTAATGTCTGTTTCATATTCGTTGGTTGTTTGTTTTAGGGCTAAGAGGAGGTAATCAGCCTCCTCAAAGCGGGGGAATCATCGCTTACTGATACGGTATGCCTATACTAATGTACCGTTTATCTACCGTGTATCTAACGTATATCTATCGTGTATCTAACGTAATTGATAGCGGAGAGATAGTGTAGGAGTAGCGATGTATTAAGGGTCGCTTATTTCTTGTAGAAGTAAATAGCGTCCATATTGAGTTGTGCACCAGCAGTACCCTCAGTGAGTGCTACGAATACGTTTACGCCAGCAACGCAAGTGGTGATAGCGAGAGCAGTAGCGAAGCGTGACATTGGGATGTCGAACTCAGCCCACTCACCATTACGTGTGAAGTCTTCGTAGAGAGGACCATCGTAAACAGCGGTAGGACCAATGACAAACTTGGTAGCCTCAGAACCGAAGATATAGAAACAGTGTGATGCTTTGTCGGTAGATTTGAGAGCCATGTGGAGGTAGTAGTCGTCTGGGCTAGCTACGATAGCAGCGCGGAGAGCCTCAGCAGCTTCCCAAGCCTTGCTAGCGTCTGTTTCGGTGAGGCAGTAGCCACAACCAGCCCAACCTAAAGTGCTAACAGTGAGAGCAGTGAAACCATCGGTGTTGCCGTGGAAGTTGAGACCTGTAGGGTTTTCATTAGCTACGTAGGTAGCATCCCATACATACAAGAATTTGCCTACATCGTCTGGACGGAAGTCACCCACGATTTTTGAAGCATTCGCATCAGCGGTAGTACCATCAATAGCGATTGGCCAGAATTGTGAGCCCTTGAGCGTAGCACCACCACCTTGTGTTTGGTCAGCCTCTACAAGAACAACGCAAGTTTTGGTAACACCTGCTGCAGTAGCAGAGATGATAGCATTACCTGCAGAAACAGCGGTTACAAGACCGTCAGCCACAGTAGCTACAGCTTCGTTAGAAGATGTCCATGACTCAACAGCAACGTTAGCAGTAAGTTGGTGTGTCTCACCTACTTTCATGGTAACAGAAGTCTCTGTGAGCTCCAATGGCTCGGTAGGAGTAGGTTGGTCACAAGCGGTGAAACCAGCCAATGCGAGTACTGCAAGAGCAGTAGCGAAAAATTTGTTTGTTTTCATAATACTTAAAAATTAAGTGGTTAGTAAATTATGTTGATTAGAATGGTTGATCAATAACCATTGTCTTGTTTCATTTCTGTTGGGTTGAGCTGGATTTCCTCTTGTGGGATTGGGAAAATCTCATGTTTGCCAGCCACAAACTCCTGAATATGCGATTGTGCCTCTTGTGTCTCGGTGGCTTTGTAGGCATCCATATGGGCTTTCAGACCATTGCCTGCCACACCTTCCCAACGCACGAGGTCGAACCAACGGTGACCCTCCATAGCCAACTCTACGCGACGTTCGTGGCGAAGAGAAGCGTTGTCAGCGAGGGTAATCTCGGATAGTCCTACGCGTGTGCGTACCATATTGATATACGTGCGCGCGGTAGCCTCATCGCCTGCGCCAAGAGCTGCCTCGGCATACATGAGGAGGACATCGGCATAGCGGATTTGGCGGTTGTTGAGTGGACCACGAGTAGCGTGGAGGGACCACTTGCCATAGCCACCACCTTGGTCTGCTGGGTCGCGGTACATGCCGTACTTATTGTTGAGGTAGCGTGAGCCGAGGTAGATCTCAACAGAAGGTGTCTCAATGAGTGAATCTACAGGGTTGAGGATAGCCACATCGCGACGGATGTCAGATGGCTCGAACTCATCGTAGAGGTTTTGTGTAGGGTGGTTGAAGCCCCAACCGCCACCGATGAGGGATGAGCGTGAACGCGTGAGTATCTGGGTGAACGAGCCAGCAGTGAAGCCAAAGCCCTCTCCATAGTCGCCCCAAGGAACTTCCATGTATTGGATTTCGAATACGGACTCTGGACCATTCTCGCCTGCTAGGGTGAAGTTGTCCTCGTAGTTAGGGCAGAGCGAGTACTCGCCAGAAGCGATGATAGAGTCGCCCCATTGCTTAGCCGCTGCGAAATAGGTGGCAGGTTCTTGGGCGAGTTGTTTGTTCCAATAAGGCGAAGCCATATAGAGATTGACCTTGAGGAGCATGGCTTGTGCAGCACCCTTGGTAGCGCGACCGAGATCCTCAGCTTTCATAGCGCTGCGGACTGGTAGCATGTAGTTGGCCTTGGTCAGGTCTTCCAAGATGAGGTTATAGACTTGCTCTGTGGATGCGCGTGGAACACCCCAGTTATCGGAGTTATCGATTACTTCAGTCGTAATAGGTACTCCTGCAAATACGCGTACGAGGCGGAAATAGTAGTATGCGCGCAAGTAGTGTGCTTCACCCAAAAGGTTATTCTTCATAGTGGGGGTGAAGATGGAGTCCGTACCAATCTCCATATTGGTGATATACTTGATGGCCAGGTTGCAACGCGCAATACCTTGGTATTGTGCACGATAGAAATCTAGCAACAGGGTGTTTTGCGATGTGGTGCGCCAGTTTTCCATATCATAGGCATCCGCCATATCAGAGGTACTACCACCTCCCTTGAGTGCATCGTCGCTCACGATATCGCCGATAAACCATTCTGAGAGGTAGGTATTGTTGTATTCCCACATCAGTGGCACATAGCAACCTGTGACATTTTGCTTGGCCGCTGCGGTCGAGGTAAAGAAGTCATTCAGCAATGTGGTTCCTGGCTCAATCTCTGTGAGATAATCACGGCATCCTGTAAATACTAGGAGCAGAGCGAATATATAATATTTCAACGTTTTCATATTTGTGAAATTTTAAAGGTTCAATATTGTTTAGAATGTAGCATTCAAACCAAATGTGAATGTGCGGCTTTGTGGGTAGTTACCATAGTCTACACCCGAACCGACCTCTGGATCATATCCAGAATACTTCGTGATGGTGAATAGGTTGCTGGCTGTGAGATAGAAGCGCAAGCGAGAGCAACGGAACTTCTCGGTGATGTTCTTAGGCAAGGTGTAGCCGATTTGGAGGTTCTTGAGGCGGAGATAACTACCATCTTCGATGAAACGAGTGGAGTTCTCGGTGTTGGTAGGAGAGCCAAGTGGGTTAGGAATAGTACCGTTGCGGTTCTCGAGTTCCATCCAGTTGACGCCTTTCGCTAGCATCGCATCACGCACTACGTCGGTATAACCTACCCATACTTCGTCTGCCATATAGGTAGCAAGTGCATTGCTGGTACCATCGCCTTCGAGGCGTTCGCGCATGGCGTTGTAGATCTTGTTGCCACTGACGCCTTGGAAGAATAGTTGGATATCCACACCATAGAAATCAGCACCCAAATTGATACCATAGGTCAGTTTTGGGAACGGATTTCCGATGCACTTTTTGTCAGCTTCATCGAGGAGACCATCGCCGTTTTGGTCTTTGTAGCGCGCATCACCCGCGTGTACGCCGATGGTCTCGGCGGTGTAGGTATAGAGTTGTGCGAGTGCCTCTTCGTCGGTTTGGTAGATACCTTCGTACTCATATCCTCAGAATGAGTTGAGCGCCATGCCAATATCGGTCTTGGTGCGGTCGCCCCATAGTGGTGAACCACCGTTGAGCGCGGTGAGTTCGTTGTGGACGAAGGATACATTACCACCGATATTGTAGTGGAACTTACCAATATGATGCTTGTGATCCAGTGAGATTTCCACACCCGTATTGCGGATATTACCCACATTCTTGATGAGTGAATAGCGGTTGCCTACATGGGCTGGAGCGTTGACATAAAGGAGTGCATCTTTTGTATCGCGCAGGAAGTAGTCGATCGTACCGCTCAATTTGCCATTCCAGAAGGAGAAGTCGATACCCGCATCCCATTGCTGGTTGGTCTCCCATTTACCCGCTGTATTGACTTGAGTGAGCACGGCAGCACCACCCGTCATCACTTGTGGGTTAGCGCCTAATGGATAGCCATAGAATACATCCTCGCTCGAACCCATCGTAGGAATAAATGAACCTGAAGGAATACCATCATTACCTGCTTGACCAAAGCCGACACGCAATTTCATATTATCAATCCATGGTACCTCTTTCAACCATGCTTCCTCACTCATACGCCATGCCAAAGCCACAGATGGGAAGAATCCCCAAGGGTCTTTGGTGAAGCGAGAAGATGCATCTGCACGGAAGTTAGCCGTAATCAGATAGCGGTCTGCATACGAATAGAATGCGCGACCCAAGAAAGCCAAACGACGGCTACGACCTACTCCGTCGGAAGCAGGCAGGCGATCCTCGGTGGTATTTTTCAAAATCCAGTTGCTCTCCACTGGATTGAGGATTTGTGCACCTGAACCGCCGATGCTATAGTAGTTGTACTCTTCCCAAGTCTGACCCACCATGATAGAGAAATTGTGCTTGCCAATCTTCTTGGCATAGGTAGCTGTCACCTCTTCCAGGAGCGTGCAATGGCGATCCATAGAGGAGGAGAGGAAGTTCTTCTCAGAGTAATTGTAGGATGTATAGGTGTTAGGATATGTGAAGTTGCGATTGCGATTGAGCGAGTAGTCCAACGAGATACTTGGGCGGATAACGAGACCCTCGATAGGTTTGATTTCGAGGTAGAAGTCGCCTACCACACGTTCACTCTTGCTAGATGGCTCGGTGTTGAATGCCATTTGGTAAGGGTTGGTAACATTCTTGAAGTTGGAACCAGCAGAATAATCACCCGATAGGTCTTTGCCATCTGTATTTAATGCACCTTCTGGATAATAGACAGGATCCCATTGTGCCATAGCCATAGCAGCAGAGATAACCGAAGCACCTGCCGAAGAAGAGTTGTGCATCGCGTTGCGCCCCGAAGTGGAAACAAACGAGAGGTGCTCGCCAATAGTCAACCACTCACGGACTTTGTAGTCGGTATTGAGGCGAAGGGTGAAACGATTGTAATCTGAACCTATGATTGTACCTTCTTGACCGAAGTAGGAAGAAGAGAACGCATAGTGACCTTTGTCGCTACCACCGTCTATGCTGAGGGTATAGTTGTGCATAAAGGCATTGGCATTGAATACCTCGTCTTGCCAATCGGTTTCCTGATGAGAGTAGTCGAAGTTCATTGGATAATATGGCGATTTGCCCAACTTATACATGCTCAGCCATTCGGAGAAGCCGCGTTGGTTGTAGAAGGCAATCTCCTCTGCACCATTACGCATGGCACCAATACGCAACTCGGTGTCCACCTGTGCGCGTGAGTCCATGAGGTCGAGTTTCTTCCAACGGTTCTGGATACCCCAATATGCATCGAATGAGATGTTGGCTTTGCCTTGACCACCCGACTTGGTAGTGACAAGAATCACACCATTGGCACCACGAGAACCGTAGATAGCTGTTGCAGATGCATCCTTCAGGATCTCCATGGATTGGATGTCGGCAGGAGCCAAGAATCGAATATCGCCGGTGATGACACCATCTACCACATAGAGCGGGTCATTACCTCCGATAGCAGAGCCAATACCGCGAATACGGATGGTAGCGCCTTCGCCAGGTTGACCTGAGTTGGTGGTAACTGTCACACCCGCCGCGCGACCTTGCAATGCTTGGTCAAGACCAGCAACAGGAGCTTTATTGAGGTCTTCTGCACTCACAGAAGTGATAGCACCAGTGAGGTCGGAGCGCTTCATCGTACCATAGCCAATGGCTACCACCTCGTCAAGCATGACGTTGTCAGGTTTGAGCGTAATACGCATGAAGGAGGAAGAAGCTTTTACTTCTTGCGATTGGTAGCCCATGTAGGAAAATACAAGGATGTCACCTACGTTCGCATCGAGCAGGAATTTACCATCAAAGTCGGTGATCGTACCGTTGGTAGTACCTTTTACCATCACATTTGCACCGATTACGGGATCCGGTTCACCTTCTGCCATTACGACACCAGAAATCTGTGTCTGCGCCATTAATAAGACAGGCATCAGAAGAAGCAGGAAAAAGAGATTAATTCGTTTCATTGCATTAGAGTTTTGTTAAAAACGCGGCAAAGATAATAGTTTTCGCGTATACGTGCAAGAAACGAGAATATTTTTTACAACATGTTTTTCGAATTCTCTGTTATTTGTTTAATACTACATAAATATTGTATAATGCTGGAATTCAGATATATAATGATTTGATTTTATTTCACAATTATTAGTGATTTATTTTTCTGATTTGTGTAATCTTGTAGGGATGAATAGAGTGTTTATTCTTTTGATTGTAATTCGTAGAAATGTTGTTTTAGAGAGATTGAGGAATCAATTTGCATCTTATTGCGTATGCGATAGCGCATCATTTCTACTGCGCGAACGGAGATGTTGAGTAACGGTGCTATTTCCTTGCTAGACAATCCAATATGAATATAAACGCACAATTTTCGTTCTTGCTTGCTCATCCAAGGATAGTGCTTAGAGAGACGTGCAATGAATTGATTGTTGACGATATCAAAGTTTTCTTCAAAGCGTTTCCAGTTGATGGACGTCTGTTCGTTGCGTGCAAGTCGATGTTGAAGATGTTGCATTTTGCCTTTTGCTTCTGCAATGCGATCATTGTTGAGACAATCAACAATGCGTCTGATTTCATTGAGTACATATTCGTTCCACTCTTTGCGATTGGCCTCAGAGAGAAGCATATTGCTGAGTTCTTGGCTCTTGTTGCGAAGGTCGAATTGTGCTTTTTCGTTTTCAAGTTGTAGGATACGCATTTGCTGTTGATTAATTTCCTTATTCTTTTCCTCTGCCAAGCGCTTTTTGCTATTTTGAACGTTTCGATAAATTCTCCAACTAGCAAATGACATTATACTGATAATGAGCAGTATATATATCACTTTTGCCCACCAAGTAAAGTAGAATGGATATTCTAATAAGATAGGGATAGTTCTAGTTCTGATTTCTCCATTGAGTGTAGAAAGCATTTCTACTTCCAGTTGATAATCTCCACCAATAGGAAGACCTATGAAATCTCGGTGTGACTCTTGTTGCCAAGGCGTAAAGGATTCTTCTAGCGGATGTAATCGTGTTCGGAACAAAGGTGCATTTTCTAGAGCATTGGAACCACTGAATTGTATTCTCAAAGCTCTATATGCAGCAGGGATTACGATTGACTTGATATCATGTTGATAGGATTCTCCATATAGGATTTGTGGTGAATCAGTCAGAGTAGATACGCGTCGTATATAAATATTTTCTTCTCTGTTATGTTGAGTGGTTGCTGGGTTCATCCAATAAAAACCATCTACACCTCCTATCACGACACCTCCATACATAGAAGGTGTCAGATTAGAGAAACCATCAATTAATATGGAGGAATTGTATAGCGCTATATTTTCTTTTTGGTAGGTATGCAACAGCGAATCATATGTGCGTACAGCAATAAGATTGTCATATATATACCATATGTTTTTATGAATATCTTCCGTTATATTTAGATAGCGTTGTGTACCTGCTAGGTTGGACAGGATGGAAGAGTCGGTAGATAATACTCCGTTGGAATCTACTACCGCACAATAGTCGTCGCTTGTTATTAGTACTTTATTTTGCCACTTTGTTAGTGAATATATACGTGGAGCATTTACTTGTCCGATAATTAACTCTGAATGCACTTTGCTTGTACTTAAATCCACAGATAAGCGTTCTATCCCACGTGATGTCAATAGCCATATATTACCTTGTGCATCTATCTCATGATATAGTACTGTTTCTGAAAAACCTTGTAGAAATTGCAGTTGCCATTTGCCGTGGGAAAGATATAGGTAGTAGAATCCTACATACGTACCCACGATAGCCGTAGAGTCGGATAGAGCTGTCACTTTCCACACACCATCGTTGCAATCCAGTGGATATAAATGCGTATCGTTGATGATGAACAAACCTCGATTATGGCAGCAGAATAGTGTTTCTCCCACTTTGCTGAATTTCCAAACTTGTCCGTTGCTGCCATTAATAAACTGCAGTGAAGCGTTGATGGCAGGTTGTACATATATGCCCTGATTGGTACCTAAATACAATTTTCCTTTATGCTCACAGCTAGTATATCCTGAGCCATAATCGAGATTCGGGTCTCTGTAAAATAAGATAGGATTGGTAGTTTCTAACACGTCTATTCCATTGTCCAATCCCATCCATAGATTTTGTTGACTATCAAAGAGCAAACTTAGTATGGTATTGTTTTGTAATCCTTCTTCTCGAGTAATATATTTGCAATTTTTGCCATTCAAATCGGCTAGAACTACACCGCCTTGAACTGTACCAAGAGCTATTTTGTCGTGGCTGACAGCTATGGTATAGAGTTGATTTCTTGTAATATAATCATCGGCTTCGGTATAGAATCGATTGATGCTTTTGCCGTCATATATGTAAAGACCCTGAAAATCAGTGGCAATTAGCATACCCTCTTTGCCATAGGGAATGAGACCACAAACCACAGAGTTCTGTATCGCTTCTGCACCACGTAGGGTATGCAATCTGCCTCCACTTTGTACGAATAGATCTCTGGATGTAGCTACATATAAATTTCCTTCCCAAACAAGGGATTCATAAATAATGGCACCTGGATCAAGAACCTCTATATTATCTTCGGTATAGACAAATATATAGTGGCGTGTCTGAACATATAGTTTGTTGTTTTCTATTTGCAAACGCCAAACTTCACCAAACTGGCGATAACGCTCAGGGATGTTTACAGATAGCGGTTTATATGTCAACCCGCCTAACCCGTTGCTACTGAAGACACCAAACTCATCTGTTCCACCCACATAGATATTGCCATCTCGGTCTGTTGTAATAGCTCGGACTGCCGTTGAGTTGCTGATTCCATATAAGTTCCAATGGCAGCCATCAGTCTCCAGCAAACCATAATTATTTGCCACGTACATCCATCCGTTGACTTGCTCTACCATGTCCCAGTTTTGTGTACCTGCTCCGTAGTTTTTAGGAGTAAAATGACGGATGATAGGTATCCAAGATGCAGAAGCAAAAGCACAATAAAAAATGCTTATTAACGAAAGAAAAAATCGTTGATTGATATGTTTATTAGACATTTTCATGATACTAACATAATGCTATAACAATAAAAACCGCACAAAGATAGTATTTTTTTATGAATTCACAAAATATAAAACGATTTTTTCTTTCGTTTTATCCAACAAATAATTTTGTAATTCATATAAAGCATATTTAATCAAAACGTTACCGAGAATCCCGCATGGACATTGATGCCTGCTTGGGCATAGTACCAACAGCAGCGGCTACTGTCCATAAACTTACTGGCCTCCGCACCACCATTATTGGCATACTTGGCATTGAAGATATTGTTAATCTGGCACAAGAGGCGGATAGTAGGCCATTGGCTATTGGCTATTGGCAATAGGTATTGGAGATTGAGGTTGGTGGTGGAATATGCACGGAGCATGGCATTCTCGTCCTCGGTATTGTCGAGATACTGCTTGCTCACAACATTGGTTTGCACCGTAGCCGTAAAGCCCGCTACATCAAAAGTAAAGAGCGAAGAAGCAGTAATCGTAGGCGAGAAAGCAATGGTAGTAGTGCCTACCACAGAATCCTGCCCGAGCCAATTCCAGTTGTCTTGGTCGTCATAGAGGTCGATATACTGGTGGTAGTTGAGAATCTTATTACGCGATGCCACAATATTAGCGTCCCAACGCAGCCAATCCAGAATCTTGACCCCTGCGGTCAATTCGGCTCCCATACGATACGAATCCTTGACATTCTTGGTCTTATACGCTCCCATATCGTTGTACTCGCCTGTGAGCACGAGTTGGTTGTCGTAGTCCATGAAATAGAGGTTCGCCCCAATAGCAAAGCGTGGATGCGAGTAGGTATAGCCCAGTTCGTAGTCATAGAGGCATTCGGCATGAGGCAGACCCGTATATTCGCCCGTAGATGCATCGTAGAGGACATTCTCCTTGTAGTTGTTACGGCTAGGTTCGCGGTTAGCAATAGCAAAGGAAGCAGCAAGCAAGTGTCCGCGATTTTGGTACGTGAGTCCAGCCTTGGGGTTGAAGAAATGGAAGTTGACCTCAAGAGGCAAGTCGGTCATATCCTCATCGTTCATACCATTGCGCTCATAACGCACGTAGCGGTATTGCAGGTCGGCATACAGCGAGAGTTGCTCTTGTGCGCGATTGATAATGCGCCAGTTGGCTTTGGCATAGACGTTCGCATCTGTCTTCTTGGCATCGTTGCGGTAGTATTCGTAATTGATAGGCAGGATAAGCGAGTCTTCGAGGTAATGCAATGTGCCAAAGTGGTCGCCCATATAGTAGTTGGCTGCGCCACCAAACTGCACATCTACTGGCTCAGAAATATACTTAGCAGCCACCACTCCGCCAAAGAAATGGTTGTCGAGCTGCTTGCGGTACATGCCGTAGGCTTTGTGCGAATAAGGAAGGCCCCAATAGGAGAGTTTCTTGCGTTTGTATTGCTCGTAGTAGCCCGCGCCATGGGTGTAGTGGACAGTGGCAGAGAGTGACCATTGGGGCGTGAAGCGATGGAGAACAGATAACTGTGCATGCTGCTGGGCGTAGTTGTCGGTTTGATTGGGATAGTAAGCAGTAGAATCGGAGCCGTCAGCAGCAGTAGTGGTATATTCGCCTGCAGGATTGTAGCGTCGATCGGCGCCATCGATACCATAGGCAGTGTTATAATCCACGCCATCCCAACCCATGCCTGTCTTCTCGCTTCCGCCAAAGAAACGACCAACGACTTCTGTTTTAGCGCCATACCACCCAAGATCGCCGTAATAGGAATAGAGGTCGGAGGCAGTGCGGTAGAGGAAGCCATCGGAATTGACTTTGGAGAATCGAGCATTAGCACGCCATTGGTTAGGTAGCACAATATGGGCATTCACCATCTCGCGGAAAGTGTTGTACATACCGCCGTTGAAGGAGAGGGTATAATGACTAACCGTATCCTCGGCTCCCAATTCCCGACACTGGTTACCCGTCTCCATATTAATGCTCGCACCAAACGATGCGCTACCGTTGGTGGAGGTGCCTACACCGCGTTGGACATTCAGCGAGGACATGCTGCTGGCCATATCGGTCATATTGACCCAGAAGACAGTTTGACTCTCGCTATCGTTGAGCGAGACATCATTGAGCGTCATATTGATACGCGTGTGATCGGTACCACGGATGCGGAAATAGGTGTACCCTACTCCTAGTCCGTCGTCGCTGGTAGCCACGAGAGCAGGCGTAGCGGAGAGCAAAAAGGGAAGATTCTGCCCCATGTTGCTCTGATTAAGCTGCTCGTTGGCAAGCTCCGTGTGATTGTTAGTAACTTGCGCCACTGGCGCGTTGATGATGACCTCATCCAATTGTCGGGTGAGGGTGATGGTGTCCGTTTGCGCATGTGCAACGACACTTGCCGCCAAAGTGGCGGAGAGAAAGAAAGAGAATTTTTTCATACTTCCTTAGCAGCATTACCTGCCCAGGTTCAAAGGGTATAATCTCAGCCGTGAGAGGCACCCCTGTTGGTTAATACTATAGTTAGCTAATATCCCATAAGCACTCGGCTTGTACTTAGGGTGTATTATGCTTCGTCAGAATGGACTTGCAGGAAATCCATTACAGTTGATAGGAGAAGGTACACATCCATCCCCATTCGTTGATTTTTTGGTTTTGCAATACAGGCGTACGCAAGATATTGTTGAGTCCGAAGTCGTAGCCAGCTTGCAAGCGATAACGATCCCACTCTATACCGCCACCTAAACCGAACTGCATATTAGTACGATAGAGTTCTTTGGAAAGGTAACGTTCCTCCGACTGTGTAGATATACCCTGTTGCTCAATCCATTGCGTAGTTAATTCTGAAGTTTCGTTGTTTATCACGTCATAATTTGTCAAACCAACTTGCAGCTGTGGACCTGCAAAAATAAACATACGCAATTCCTTCCATAGCGTAATATTATAGTACGCGCGCACAGGAATGGTCAATTGCAACTGAAGAATATTATGCTGTAAAATATTGATTTGCGCAGATTCCGCATCCATAGACGGCCAATGCTGATTATTTTGTCCGTAAGTAAAAGTTGCTAATGCACCTGTCTGAATGCTGAAATTATATGGCAAAACAAAATCTACGGTTGCACCTACTCGCAAGCCATGGAGATAGATAGCAGAAGTATCTTGCGTACGATGATTTAGCTGGGCATATCCTATCTCAAAACGCCATGGAGTGGTAAATTGATATTCTTGTTTTGGCTTATCATTTCGAGTAGGATCAAAGAAATCCTCTTCAGCCGTTTGCAAATCAGGTAGAGTGTTTCTTGCATCTTGTGCCAAGGCAAACGATGCCATCACACACATAATAAAACAAATATAAACTTTACGTATTTTCATCATTTTTTGCTTATTTTGGGGTACAAAGGTACTACATTCTACTGAAATATGCAATTTTTTCACACAAAAACACATTTTTTTCTAAAAAAATTTGCGTATTTGCATTTTTTATAGTACCTTTGCAGTCGATTTTCGCCCATAGTGAAGAAAATGGTGCCATCGTCTATCGGTTAGGACAAGAGATTTTCATTCTCTAAAGCGGGGTTCGATTCCCCGTGGCACTACAAATAACGATAAAGTATAACAACTAAATTACATTACATTTAAGAGATGGCAAATCATAAATCATCCTTGAAGCGCATTCGCCAAACGGCTACTCGTAAGGCTCACAACCACTATTATGCAAAGACTACTCGCAACGCTGTTCGCGTATTGCGTGCTACAACAGACAAAGCAGCAGCTGAAGCTCTCCTTCCAAAGGTAAGTTCAATGTTGGATAAACTAGCTAAACGCAATATTATCCATCGCAATAAAGCTGCAAACTTGAAATCAAGTTTGGCTTTGCATACCAACGCTCTTTAAGCGCACTTTACAAACCACAATATAGTGGGGCTGCCTGATAAAAGGTAGCCCCTTTTGTGCGAACAAATGCTTATCATGTCTTGGTGGTTTTAATTATTTTTTCAGCCATATAAGTGCACATAGCTCCCCTTTAAATAGAATAAACATCTGCTTTAAAACACATTAACAAATGAGTTCAATTTTGGGTGTATGTAACATTTTGAAGAATTTTAGAGGTACTCGTTGATAGCAGTTTGGTTGAAGAGTTGACGTTCTTTATCGCAGAACCATCCCCATTTATTAAAATATTTGCACATATTTACAGCATGTATCCATAACATTTTGAATGACTTATAGGATGCTCTTTCATGATTATGGATAATAGTGACATGAGGGAAGAAGACTGTCAAATAGTTTCGATGTATTCGACGAGTAAGATCAACATCTTCTGGATACATGAAAAAACGTTCATCGAAAAGCCTAGCTTGTTCTACAGCTTTCGTGCGCAACAACATACAACATCCACTAAGATAGGGTACATTCATGAGTTTGTCGTATCCAGATGCATGCATCTCATACATTTGATTGCGCTGAGCCATCCATTTCTTAGGCAAAAAGCGTCTTCCGAAGACATCTATTGGAGTAGGTAATAATTTGCACAATGGTTGCAATTCGCCATTCGGATATATCACTTTGGGCATTAAACTTCCCACTTGAGGGTGGTGGTGCATAAAATTTAACATCGTCTCTAACGTTTCCTTGGTCAAGATAATATCTGGATTTATTACTAAATGATAAGGAACGTCATCATAAATGGACTCTCGAATAGCGATATTATGAGCAGCACCATAGCCAATATTGCGTGCATTATGACTATAGGAAATCTTAGTAGATTGGATAGGCAGATTATTCTCTGCAACAGGAGAATTGTCGATCCAATAAATATGCTCAACCTTTTTAGATTGCAAAAACACCTGCGTCAATTCAGCCACCTGCTGCCAATCGGGATGGTATAATACAATTGATATATTTAACATAGTTTGCAAAAAAAACAAAAATGCGTGCAAAGATAGTATTTTTTTCTGATACTAACAAAAAAAACAAATATTTCATAAATTTATAAAAAAAACACCAAAAATTTGGTCAAATCAAATAAATATTGTACCTTTGCACCACTCGTTGGAGTAGAACATCCTTACATCCTAATATAGAATAACTAAAAAACATTAATATTATGAACAAATTTAATTTTTTAATTACAATTTTATTGGTGGCTTTTATGCCTATGTTATTTATTTCTTGCGAACCAACTCCAGAACCAACTCCAGAACCAACTATTGTTGGCACGTGGGAATGCGTGAGTGCAATTTTGAAACAAGACACTGATCCTTCTGGAGGAGAAGAATCATCAGAAAAAGGTCAAATATGGAAGTTCGATGATGCTAACAAATTGACAATCGGTGAAAAAACATATGATTATACCTTATCCAATAGCACATTGACCACTCCCTATGCTAAGATTTATGAAACAGACCATTTCAACGTGGACTCTCTAACATTGGAAGATTTGATCCTGTCTGCAAGTTATGTCGAAAAAACAAAAGTAGGTGAAATTAATATTACTGTAACCCTAAGTTTCAAGCATACTAATAAATAAGTGTCAAAAATCAACACTCCCATAATATAAAATAGGGCACCTCAGGGTGCTCTATTTTTTTCTATTCATTATAAAAAAGAAAAGAGCTCAAAACAGTGTTTTGAGCTCTAATCATAGGAAAAAACCTATTTTCTGTGATTACTCAGCAGCCTCAGTTGCCTCTGCTTCAGCGGCAGCAGCCTCTTGAGCAGCCTCTACTGCAGCAGCAGCGAGTGCATCAGCAGCCTCTTGGCGTTTTTTAGCCACCTCAGCAGCCTTAGCCTTGTTGGTCTCTACCTCTTGAGCGAACAATGCTTTTGCAGCAGCAGCTTTCTTGTCTGCCTCTGCTTGGCTAATCTTACCATTCTTAGCATCCTTTTGAGCTTTCCAAGCGTCGAAACGCTTTTGAGCCTCTTCAGCAGAGAATGCACCCTTAGCTACACCACCATTCAAGTGCTTCATGAGCATAACGCCCTCACCAGAGAGGATGTTGCGAACAGTGTCAGTAGGTTGAGCACCTACGTTTACCCAATACAAAGCGCGATCAAATTTGAGATCTACTTTAGCAGGGTTGCTGTTTGGGTTGTAAGAGCCAATACGCTCAATGTACTTGCCATCACGTGGCGAGCGGCTGTCAGCTACTACGATGTGGTAGTAAGCGTAGTCTTTGTGACCATGACGAGCCAAACGAATTTTTGTTGCCATTTGTTTTTGTTTATTTGTGAGCTACAACTGCACGAGTTGCTTGCTCGGGTTAATAATAAAATAATAATGGTATGCTTTTTTCACGAAAAAGCGTGCAAAGTTACAACATTTATTTGAATCAAGCAAATCTTTTGTCAAAAAACTCTATTTTTCTGCTTTTAAGGTGGTAAAAAGGGGTAGAAATTTGCAAAAAAGGGCTTATCTTTGACAAAAATATCAAAAAAATGGTTGAAAATTTGGTCAAATCAAATAATTATTGTACCTTTGCAGTCGCTTTTGAAAAGAACATATCTTTCGAGCATGGCGGGATAGCTCAGCTGGTTAGAGCGCATGATTCATAATCATGAGGTCCCCAGTTCAATCCTGGGTCCCGCTACAACAGAAAAGTCAGACACTCAAGGATTAACCTAAGTGCCTGATTTTTTTGTTATACTCCCCATAAAACCTAGCACATTTTTCGTTTATTTTTAATCATATAAAAGATAACGTAGGGTTATCCCTATGGTTTTCCTTGCTTTTTAACCGCTATATCATACGTATATCCTACGTATATCTTACGTATATGGTACGTATATCATACGTAATTGATAAGGGATTAGTAAAGGGATAATAAAAGGAGAATAAAAGGGGTAGAAGAGGGGTATATGAGGGGAATAAGAGAGGAATAAGAGAGGTATAAGAGAGGTATAAGGAGAAAATAGAGCAATCTATATAGAAAAAAAGAGGATAAAAAAATGCGTTTTAAGGCGATAGCAGTGTTTGCGAAAAAAGAAAGAAAAGAGCCATTTGCCTGAAAGCGCGTTTTTCTTCGATTTAAGCGCATTTCGCAATAAATCAGCAGAAAGGTATTGCACAAATAAAAAAAAAGTGGTAACTTTGCAGTCGTTTTGCGCACGCGCGCAGTACGGGTACGCGTATAAAATTATGGTATTAAGGTTAAGAGCTATTTACACAGACAGAAATAGAAAGAAATAGAAAGAAACAGAGAGAGATTGAGAGAGATTGAGAGAGATAGGCAGAGATAGGCAGAGATAGATAAACTATGCAGAAGAAGATACCCTTTTGAAAAAGACAAGTAAAATAAGACAATAATAAAAATTTAAACATATGGAAGAATTGAATCAACAAGTAGAACAACAAGAGAAGTATGATGGTTCGAGCATTCAGGTGCTCGAAGGTTTAGAGGCAGTACGTAAGCGTCCTGCGATGTATATCGGCGATATTTCGCTGAAAGGTTTGCACCACTTAGTATATGAGGTGGTGGACAACTCTATTGATGAGGCACTAGCAGGTTTCTGTAACCACATCGAAGTGACAATCAACGAGGATAACTCAATCACAGTACAAGATAACGGTCGTGGTATTCCTGTAGATATGCATCCAAAAGAGCACAAAAGTGCCTTAGAGGTAGTCATGACCGTGTTGCACGCCGGAGGTAAGTTCAATAAGGATAGTTACAAGGTGTCTGGTGGTTTGCACGGTGTGGGTGTGAGCTGCGTGAACGCACTCTCAACCAAGTTGCATGTAGAAGTTCGCCGCGATGGAAAAGTTCATGCGCAAGACTACTCCAAAGGTAAACCATTGAACGCAGTAGAGGTGATTGGCACCTACGCAGAAGGCGAAGGTACAGGTACACGCGTACAATTCTGGCCAGATGGTAGCATCTTCACAGAAACCGTATATCGCTACGAAATTTTGGCAAACCGTATGCGTGAGTTGGCATACCTGAATGCAGGTGTTCGCATTAGTTTGACCGACCTGCGTGAGAAGAACGAAGACGGCAGTCCAAAGGGCGAGGTATTTTACTCAGAAGAAGGATTGAGTGAGTTCGTGCGTTACATTGACGGCAACCGTACTCCGCTAATCTCAGAGGTGATTCACTTGAACACCGAGAAATATGGTACTCCAGTAGAGGTGGCAATTATCTACAACACCGATTTCAACGAGAATGTACACAGCTATGTGAACAATATCAACACCATCGAAGGTGGTACACACGTGGCAGGTTTCCGCTCGGCACTCACTCGCGTGATGAAGAAATACGCTGAGGAGAGCAAGATGCTGGAGAAAGCCAAACTGAAAGACAAAGATGGTAATGCAAACATCGATCCTAATGACTTCCGCGAGGGTTTGACCGCTATCATCAGCGTGAAAGTAGCAGAGCCACAATTCGAGGGTCAGACAAAGACCAAGTTGGGTAACTCGGAGGTAGCAGGTATGGTGTCTTCTGCGGTTAGTGAGGCATTGAGCAACTACTTAGAGGAGCACCCAGATGATGCCAAGAAGATTGTAGAGAAAGTGATCTTGGCAGCCCAAGCACGTATCGCTGCACGTAATGCTCGTCAGAGCGTACTCAGAAAGTCGCCACTCGGTGGTGGTGGATTGCCTGGAAAGTTGGCTGACTGCGAGAGCAAAGACCCTGCTGAGTGTGAATTGTTCCTCGTGGAGGGAGATTCTGCAGGTGGTACCGCTAAGACTGGTCGCGACCGTAAGATTCAAGCCATCCTGCCATTGCGTGGTAAGATCTTGAATGTGGAAAAAGCGATGGAGCATAAAGTATTCGAGAGTGAGGAAGTACGAAATATTTTTACTGCATTGGGTATTACCTTCGGTACAGAAGAAGATCCTAAGGCATTGAACCTGAGCAAGATTCGTTATCACAAAGTAATCATCATGGCCGATGCCGACGTGGATGGTGCGCATATCGCTACGCTGATTATGACACTATTCTTCCGCCACATGAAAGAGGTGATTGAGCAAGGGCACTTGTATATCGCGATGGCACCACTCTACTTGTGCTCGAAGGGTAGCTACAAAGAGTATTGCTGGAACGACCAACAACGTCATGATTTCATCATGAAACATGCTAATGGCGATGAGAAACTGATTAAGACTCAACGTTATAAAGGTCTTGGTGAGATGTCGGATGAGCAATTGTGGGAAACAACTATGGACCCTGCTCGTCGCTTGCTAAAGAAAGTGACTATCGAGAATGCTGCTGAGGCAGACCGCACTATTGCGATGTTGATGGGCGACGATGTGGCTCCTCGCCGTGAGTTCATCGAGAAGAACGCTACTTACGCGAAGATTGATGCGTGATTTTGTTTAGTGTTTAGAGTTTAGTGTTTAGAGATGAAGGTGGCCGTATATTGTAGTGCAAAAGATAGAATACCAGAGGAGTATTTGGCTCTCGGTGATGTACTGGGTCAGTGGATTGCCGAGGCAGGGCATACCTTGGTGTATGGCGGTGCTACAGGTGGACTGATGACACGCGTGAGTAATGCGGTGAAAGCAGGTGGTGGTATAGTAGAAGGAGTGATTCCGCAACGTATCATCCAAGCCAAACGAATGGCAGACAACTGCGATGTGCTATACACGGTGGCAAACATGAACGAACGTAAGCAAAAAATGAAAGAATTGGCTGATTGTTTCGTTTGCCTACCCGGTAGTTATGGCACGCTGGATGAGATGATGGACGTGGTGGCAAGTGGTACAGTGGATGAACACCGCAAGCCGATTTTCGTACTAAACTACCAGGGCTTCTATGAAGGATTGAAACTGCAAATTGAGCATATGCGCCAATTGGCATTTCTTCCACAGCAAGAGCAATATACACCGCAATTCGTGGATACAATAGAAGAATTGTTAGACGCTTTGCAGCGTCTTGTTTAGAGTTTAAAGTTTAGAGTTTATAGACATGAAAATGATGAATACCAAAGCATTTGAACAATGGTTGCAAGAGCAAGCACAACTGATGGTGCGCTACCGACAAGTGGAGAAAAGCGAGATACTTGCCGAATACAACACATTGAAGAAAGTAGTGGAATCGGCTGATTTTCAAGCCAAGAAAAAAGAATTGACTACTACTCGTTATGAAGATACCCAAGAAGGTAAAAAGATGGCGAGATATAAACAGTTGAAATGGAACTCAACTGTAATACTCTACAACCTGCTGAAGAAAGAAGCATGGAAAGAGAAAGCAGAAGTGGCAGAGTACTTGGAATTGGCAGAACAAGTGAAAGTACCAGAGTTTCAACAAACGAATGCGTTTTGGAAGAATAAAAAACGCTGGTTTACTACCCCTGAAAGCCAACAAGAGAAACGATATGATGCATTGGTAAAGCGTGCGGATATTGTTTTCTATTTCCAACATACGGAGCAAGAAATTGCTAATTTGGAGGCTTATAAGATGGCGTGGGCTGCTGAATTTGAGACTGCTCCATTGTCCGACGAATGGCAAACAGGTTTCCTCTATCCAAGCAAAGAGTTGAAAGCTAATCACTCGCATGTAAACGAGTTGCAAGCTTATACCCAAGGTAGAAACACCCAAGTTGCTAACCGTGTGCTGAGTATTCAGACAAAGAAAGAGAAAACCACAGCCCCTGCTTGGCATCCAACCAAAGGTATGATTATGCACCCATTTGCATATACAAGTGATGTGTGGCATACAGCCGAAGCGGTTGCGCCAAAGGCAGGTGTGTTGCAAGCGAAGGTGCATCTCTCAGGCAAAGCTAAACACGTGGTTTGTTTAACTACTGCAGGAGCAAAAAAGTCATTGCATATATTGCCTGCTGATAAACAAGTGAAAGATGCTATCTATACCCTTGTTTGGAACGAGAAAGAGGTAGTGAACTATGTAAATGATATGGAAGTTGCGCGTAGCAAGAACCCATTGGCAGGTGAATCACTCCACGTATTGATGCGTAGTTATTTACCTGAGAATGTGAAGGGTACTGGCAAGATGGAGATTGATTGGATGCGCATTTATCAAAATTAATCAGGAATCCGGAGACAGGAATCCATAATTGTGAACAAACTATGTTTCTCATTGCAGGACCTTGTGCTATAGAAAGCCGTGATATCGTAATGCATACCGCCGAAACACTGAAGCAGGTATGCGAGCGATTGGGAATCACGCTATATTTCAAGTCATCGTACGATAAAGCCAACCGCACGAGTATGTCGGAGCGTGGTGTGGGTATGGAAGAGGGATTGAAAATCTTACAAGAAGTTAAATCTACTTTCCAACTGCCTATTCTGACCGATGTGCACGAGTCGTGGCAATGCGCACCCGTAGCAGAGGTGGCAGATGTATTGCAGATTCCTGCATTCTTATCGCGCCAAACCGACTTGCTCGTAGCTGCAGCAAAGACAGGCAGAGTGGTGAACGTGAAGAAAGGTCAGTTTATGGCTCCATGGGATATGCGTGGTGCGATAGCCAAGATAGAGGGGACATGGCGAGAGGGCGATAAGGCGAGAGGCGAGGCAGGGATTTGGCTCACGGAGCGCGGAAGCAGTTTTGGCTATGGCAACCTTGTAGTGGACATGACCTCGCTCGTGAAAATGCGCGAGTATGGTTATCCTGTAGTATTTGATGCTACCCATTCTGTACAACAACCTAGCAATCAAGCGGGTGTTACGGGGGGCAATCGCGAGATGGTGCCACATCTGATTCGTGCTGCAGTAGCGGTGGGAGTAGATGGGTTGTTCCTTGAAGTACATCCTCAGCCAGAGAAAGCCATCTCTGATGCTGCGAACCAAGTGCGCCTAAGCGACGTAGAGACAATACTCAAACAAGCATTGGCAATTGATCAATTGGTTAGAAACGCTTAATTATACCATTAGAATTTTTCAACTTCTTTATTGAAATGTACGCAATAAGAGCAAAACAAATATTCGAGGAAGAGATTCGCGAACTAGAGAAATTAAAAAACAGCATTGATAACCACTTCAACCAAGTCGTTGAGGTACTATATCATTGCCAAGGTAAAGTGGTGATGATGGGCATTGGTAAGACGGGTATCATTGCCCACAAGATGGCAGCATCCTTTGCTTCCACTGGCACACCATCCATCTTCGTAAATGCTGCAGAGGCGGTGCACGGCGACCTCGGTATGATTAATGCTAACGATGTAGCTATACTAGTGAGCAATAGTGGTTCGACCAACGAGATATTGAATATTATTGACCCACTTCATCGTTTAGGGTGCACCATCATCGCTATGACGGGCAACATGGATTCTCCTCTAGCCCAACGAGCTGATTATGCACTATCTATTCATGTGGATACAGAAGCGTGCCCGCTGGGTATCGCTCCTACCACATCCACTACAGCCACACTGCTGATGGGTGATGCTCTGATGGTGTGCCTAATGGAGATGCGCCAATTCAAAGCCGAAGATTTTGCATTATATCACCCTGGTGGTGCATTAGGGCGCAAATTGCTCGGCCGTGTACATCGAGTGATGACCACCGATGTGCCTCGCGTAACCGCAGATGCATCCTTCCGCAATGTGGTTTGTGAAATGTCTGACAAACATCTGGGAATGACTATGGTTTATGACCACCTGCCACAAGGCAACTGCCTAGGTATCATCACCGACGGAGACATCCGCCGCGCAATACAGAAGTATAACGATGTACATATCACCGCAGCAGACATCATGACCCCATCCTACAAACGTATTGCCAAGGAAGCCCTCCTTACTGATGCACTCGCCATTATGGATACCTATAATATCACCACGCTAGCCGTAACCGAAACGACAACCTCTACCGACATCATAGGCATCATATCTATCCACCACATCATAGATTTCAACTAAACTACGCTACACCACACACATGATCATTCACTTACCTAAAAATACGACGCGCGCTCACGCACAAGAGTATGCCGATGGCATAGGGGCATTGTGCTTGGAGCAGTCCGAGCACTTCGTTTTGATCACCAACCACTCCATAAAGCAGTTGCCCGATTCGCTCAAGCACATAGCTCTACAGCATTGGACTTTCGACACCGACATGCAACTCTCCTCACGCCAATATATCGCTGATACACACTGTATTACTATCGGTGACACCTATATTGGAGGCGACGGCAAAAATCAAATTATGATTGCTGGTCCATGCGCTGTAGAGAGTCGCGAACAAATCGAACAATCGTGCCAAATGCTCAAACAACAGGGTATTCGCGTGCTACGTGCAGGGTGCTACAAACCTCGCACCTCGCCATATACCTTCCGAGGATTGGGCGAAGATGGACTGAAGTTCCTTGCCGAGATGCGCGATAAATACGGACTATTGATTGCTACAGAGATGCGCGATGCCACCCATGCTGACAAAGTAGTGGAATACGCAGATATTGTGCAAGTGGGAGCCAAAGCTATGTATGACCATGGTCTGCTGACCGCAGCTGGAAAATCGGGCAAACCTGTAATCCTCAAACGCGGTTTTGGTTCTACACTCCAAGAATTGGTTAATTGTGCCGATTTCATCATGAGTTGCGGCAACAACCAAGTCATCCTATGCGAACGCGGCATCCGTTCGTTTGAAACCAACACACGCTTCACACTCGACCTGTGTGGCGTTGCATGGCTCAAACAACATTGCAATCTGCCTATCATCCTCGACCCTAGCCATGCTATGGGCTATGCCTATGGCATCGCCGACCTAGCACGAGCTTGTACTGCTATGGGCATCGATGGCTTACTCATCGAGACACATCCCAACCCTGCTCTCGCACAAAGCGACGCTCCTCAACAACTAGACCATCAGCAGTTTACCGACATGTATGCATCGTTGCAACCTATCGCACAAGCCATTGGTAAAACATTAGTATAAATAACTATTCTACATATGAAACAAGAAAAAATTCAACTCCCCGAAAATGCTTCTCGCCCTCTCAAACCAGGCGAGAAGTACGAACCGATTCTCAAACCCAACCAAGAGTATCCCGAGATCACGCCTTATAGCGTCATCATGGGTGTTATCATGGCAATTATTTTCTCGGCTGCCGCAGCGTATCTTGGTCTCAAAGTGGGTCAAGTCTTCGAAGCAGCTATCCCTATCGCTATCATCGCAGTCGGACTCTCTTCGGCTATGAAGCGCAAGAACGCCCTTGGCGAGAATGTGATTATTCAATCCATCGGTGCCTCCAGCGGTGTCATCGTAGCAGGTGCCATCTTCACCCTCCCTGCGCTCTATATCTTGCAAGCCAAATACCCTGATATCACCGTCACTTTCATGCAAGTCTTCCTATCATCCTTGCTCGGCGGTTGCTTGGGTATCCTCTTCCTTATTCCTTTCCGCAAGTACTTCGTGCAAGAGAAGCACGGCGAATACCCCTTCCCTGAAGCTACAGCTACCACACAGGTGCTCGTTTCGGGCGAACAAGGTGGCAACCAAGCCAAACCCCTCATCTGGGCTGCAGGTATTGGTGGTCTCTATGACTTTGCTGTCTCCACTTTCGGACTCTGGACCGAATCGCTCTCTACCCGCATGATGGGTTGGGGCGAAGCATTGGCTGCGAAGTTCAAACTGGTCTTCTCTATCAATACTAGTGCAGCAGTGCTCGGTCTGGGCTATATCATCGGTCTGAAGTACGCTGCGGTTATCTGCGCGGGCTCATTCTTCATCTGGTGGGTACTCCTTCCATTGCTCGGCAGTATCCCTGGCATGGCGGAAGTGGACCCACAAACCATGTTCGTGGACTATGGTCGCTATATCGGTATCGGTGCCATCGCTATGGCTGGTCTGATTGGTATTGTCAAGAGTTGGGGCGTCATCAAGTCCGCAGTCGGACTGGCTGGCAAAGAGCTCGGTGGCAAGGGTAAAGCAGTCATCACCGCCTCTCTCCGCACCGAGAAGGACCTGAGCATGAAGTTCGTGGTTATCGCTATCGCTGTAGCGCTCGTGATCACTCTTATCTTCTTCTGGCTCGGCGTACTCGGCAATTTCTGGCAAGCGCTTGTCGCTTTCCTCGTGGTGGCAGTCATTGCTTTCCTCTTTACTACGGTCGCAGCCAACGCTATCGCTATCGTAGGTAGCAACCCTGTCAGCGGTATGACCCTCATGACCCTTATTATCGCTTCCGTAGTCTTCGTGGCTATTGGTATGAAGGGCTCCAGCGGTATGGTCGGTGCTATGGTTATAGGTGGTGTCGTTTGTACCGCACTCGCCATGGCTGGTGGCTTCATCACCGACCTCAAGATCGGTTACTGGATTGGTACTACCCCACGCAAACAAGAGACTTGGAAGTTCCTCGGCACCCTCGTTAGTGCTGCTACTGTGGGTGGTGTGATGATTATCCTTAACAAGACCTATGGTTTCGTAGGCGAGAACGCACTCGTAGCACCTCAGGCCAACGCAATGGCTGCGGTCATCGAACCATTGATGAGCGGACAAGGTGCACCTTGGATGCTCTATCTCGCAGGCGCAATCCTTGCTTTGATTCTCAACTTCATGGGTGTACCTGTATTGGCATTTGCCTTAGGTATGTTCATCCCATTGGAACTCAACACTCCATTGCTCGTGGGCGGTGCTATTGCATGGCTCGTTAGCTGCAAGCGCGAGAAGGACGGTGAGAAAGCTGAAGAGTTGGCTCAAGCGCGCAACGAGAAAGGTACCCTTATCGCTTCTGGCTTCATTGCAGGTGGTGCTTTGATGGGTGTAGTGAGTGCATTGATTAAGTTCTGCGGCGTAGAGTGCTATTTAGGCACTTGGGCTGCAAGCAACGGCGCCGCCCTTGTCGGCGTAGCTGCATATATCGCGCTGATTGTGTACTTCATTCTCGCTAGCCAGAAAACCAAATAAGCTTATTGCGCAATAAAAGAGTTTCAATGTTCCACGCGCTAAAGTGCTGTTTCAGAAATAACAAACTCTTCTTTCAACAGCCGCAGGTATACCCTGCGGCTTTTTGCTACCTATATTTTACAATTCGTGGAGTTTAGACGAAAATATTTTGTAATGTCAAAAAAAAATAGTACCTTTGTCGCCGTTTCGGCGACGACATAACAAAAGAGTTGTCTATTCGTAGCTTTAAAACTGTTAAAACAATTAAAACTTTTTAAACAATAAATCATTTATTACAACTATGGTAAGTTACAAAGAACTCGGCTTGGTGAACACCAAAGAGATGTTTGCTAAAGCAATCAAAGGCGGATACGCTATCCCAGCCTTCAACTTCAACAACATGGAGCAACTCCAAGCTATCATCAAAGCTGCTGCTGAGACCAAGAGCCCAGTGATTCTCCAAGTATCTAAAGGTGCGCGTAACTACGCTAACCAAACCCTCCTCCGCTACATGGCACAAGGTGCTGTAGAGTACGCAAAAGAGTTGGGTTGGGAGAAGCCACAAATCTGCTTGCACCTCGACCACGGAGATAGCTTCGAGACTTGCAAGAGCTGCGTTGACTTTGGTTTCTCTAGCGTAATGATCGATGGTAGCCACCTTCCATACGAGGAGAACATCGCATTGACCAAGAAAGTTGTTGAGTACGCTCACGCTCACGATGTAACCGTAGAGGCAGAGCTCGGCGTATTGGCAGGTGTAGAAGATGAGGTATCTGCTGCTGAGAGCCACTATACCAAACCAGAAGAGGTAGTAGATTTCGCTACTCGCACAGGTTGCGACTCATTGGCTATCTCTATCGGTACTAGCCACGGTGCATACAAGTTCACCCGCGAGCAATGTACAGTTGACCCACAAACTGGTAAACTTGTTCCTCCTCCATTGGCATTCGATATCCTCGACGCTATCATGGAGCAATTGCCAGGCTTCCCAATCGTACTCCACGGTTCTTCTTCAGTTCCACAAGAGTATGTGGATATCATCAACCAATATGGTGGTAAGTTGCCAGACGCAGTAGGTATTCCAGAGGAGCAACTCCGCAAGGCATCTGAGAGCGCAGTTTGCAAGATTAACATCGACTCTGACAGCCGCTTGGCTTTCACCGCTGCTGTTCGCAAAGTGTTTGCTGAGAAACCAGGTGAGTTTGACCCACGTAAATACTGCGGCCCAGCTCGTGACCTCATGACCGAGCTCTACAAGCACAAAATTATCAACGTTCTTGGTTCAAACGGTAAAGCTGAGTAATCATGGCTCTTCCATTCATGACAGCCGCTGAGGCTGCGCAATTGGTACCTCATGGAGCAATATGCGGCATGGGTGGTTTCACCCCTGCTGGCGCTCCAAAGGACGTGCCTTCTGCTATCGCTGCGATGGCTGAGGCGCTCCACGCTGAGGGCAAACCATATAAGATTGGTATGTACACTGGCGCCTCTACAGGCGACAGCTGTGACGGTGCACTCGCTCGCGCTCACGCTATCGAGTTCCGTACCCCATACCAAGGTAACAAAGACCTCCGCACCGAGCTTAACGCTCAAGGTGCACACTACTACGATATGCACCTTAGTGAATTGGCGCAAGACCTCCGCTACGGCTTTATGCCAAAGCCAGACTTCGCTATCGTAGAGGCATGCGAGGTAGTAGAGAAAGGTGACCAAGTAGAGATCGTACTCACTGCGGGTGTAGGCAACGTACCTACTTTCTGCCGTTTGGCAGACAAGGTGATTGTAGAATTGAACGAAGCCATGCCTGCTGCTATGCGTGGCATGCACGATATCTATGAGCCAGCTGACCCACCTGTACGCCGCGAGATTCCTGTATATACCGTTTCTGACCGCATCGGCGCAGACTGCGTGACTATCCCTGCTGAGAAACTCGTTGCTGTGGTGAAGACCAACCGTCCTAACGAGGTAGGTGGTTTCACTCCGCTGGATGAGACTACTGCTAAGATTGGTGCAAACGTGGCTGCTTTCCTCGAGAACGAGATGAAAGAGGGTCGTATCCCTGCATCGTTCTTGCCTATCCAATCGGGTGTGGGTAATATCGCTAACGCTGTGTTAGGTGCTCTTGGCGAGAACAAGAACATCCCTGCTTTTGAGATGTACACCGAGGTGATCCAAGACTCAGTGGTAGGATTGATGAAAGAGGGTCGTGTGAAGTTCGCTAGTGGTTGCTCATTGACTATTGGTGCAGATAAGCTCCAAGAGATTCTCGACAACCTCGACTTCTTCCGTGATAAATTGGTTCTGCGTCCACAAGAGATAAGCAACAACCCTGAGGTGGCTCGTCGCTTAGGTCTTATCACCATCAACACAGCTCTCGAGGCAGATATCTTTGGTAACATCAACTCTACCCACGTTTGCGGTACGAAGATGATGAACGGTATCGGTGGTTCAGGCGACTTTACTCGCAACGCATATATCAGCATCTATACCACTCCTTCGACTGCTAAGGGCGGTGCTATCTCGGCATTCGTGCCAATGGTTAGCCACCACGACCATAGCGAGCACTCTGTGAAGATCATCATCACCGAGCACGGTATTGCTGACTTGCGTGGTAAGAGCCCTATCCAACGCGCTCACGAGATTATCAACAACTGTGTGGATCCACAATACCGCCCAATGTTGAATGAGTACTTGGAGATGTCTAAGACTGCTCATACCCCTCACACACTCAGCTGCGCACTCGCTATGCACGAGGAGTTCCTCAAGTCTGGCGACATGCGTAACACCAAGTGGGAGAATTATAAACGATAAACTCGTACCTCTCGGAGAGACAATGAGTTATAGTCAGTAAAGCACCAACCGCATGGTTGGTGTTTTGCTATACTATTTATCTTAGCACTATCCATCTGGGGTGACTTTTGTTGGCATTGTCAGTATAAATCAACAAAGTCGGGTCATCAGTTTCTTTGAGTTTTACGCCAATCAAGTCTACCCATTTTTGTGCATTCTTGGTTGTCTTACGGTGGCGCTGAATGCTACGTGTGTTTCTCTGCCAATATTTCTTTTTTTGTTGCTTGACTGATGGTTCGTATGTTACTCCCTGCTCAATAGCTGTGGCAACCTCTTTTGCGCTAGCAAAATCAATAGGTTGATTACATATCTTTCTGCATCTCTCAAGCCATTGATTCCATTCATCGGTTGTTTTCCCAATGACTGATTCCGACCACTTCTCTATCTTCTCAACCTGCATCACCTTATCCCATACGCGCCAAGTAATGGGTTCTTGAGAAATATAGTAGGGGTTTTCGCTGGCTACATACACCAATTTTACTTGAGTGCTTTTTAGTCTCAATTTCTTCACCATTATCGGTTCTTCTTCTACCTGCAAGGTCGGTTCATCGGGTAATGTCAAAGCCAATCGCAATCCACAATAATTAGTTGCCTCGTTGGGGTCAAGATATTCACGGCGAGAGATATATTGATTTGCTTCACCGTTGTCAAAACTGCCACCTCTGATTACTTTCCATTCTCCGTTTTCAGGACCTTTTGGATTCGGCTCTGTACCTAAATGATAGCGCCCATACCAATCACTACACCATTCGCTCACGTTGCCCGTCATGTCGTATAGTCCCAATTCGTTAGACCATCTACTGGCTACTCGGTGTTTGCGAAAACCAGCATTATTCAGACTCCAAGCTACGCTATCCAATATATTGCTACCTGCAAAGCGACAGCCAAAACTCATATTTCCCCCGCGTGCAGCATATTCCCATTCTGCCTCTGTTGGTAGACGAAAAGGTAAGCCAGTAATACTATCCAATCGATGAACAAACATCTGACAATCATACCAAGTCACGTCTGTAACGGGTAGATCGGGGCTATTCCAACCATTTATTTCCCATTCAGGCATTACTGCCAGCCACAATGCCTCGGTTACTTCGGTATTGGCGATATAATAAGCACTTAACGCAATGGTATGTGCAGGCAAATCAATAGATATTGGCTCGCAATGTTGTTCTTGCGTACCACCCATCAGAAATACGCCACCTTCTACACGCCTCATGCTAAAACTAACTCCATTTACCTCATAATGAAGTACTTGCAGCGAATCAAGAATAGTATGCTTTGCATACACAAAAGGTGTACAGACGAATAGTAGAACGAATATATATAATAAGGTGTATTTTTGCATAGCCGAAATATGCAACGCAAAATCTGTGCCAATCTAGTAATCTTTTATTGCATTTGTAATTAACGAATGGTAGCTTGATAAATCAATGGAGCAATCTCGCTATTATCATGCCAGCCCGTAAAATATTCAGCACCAACGCCAATTGCAAAAATGGGTACCGTAGCAGCAGAGTGTCCTCGAGTAGTCCATCCTAATCCCGCTTTATGATTGAGTAGCGCTAATGCTTTAGCCGCTAATGCATTAATATCCTTGTAAAGCGTCTTGACCGACTCTTGCTGGCGCATCATATTTTGAAAAGCTGTTTGCAATTCAATATCTTCTTCTGGTTTCAATTGTACTGCAGTATATAAGCCCGTTGTTTCAGACAATAATGTCTTAACCTCCTCCCATGTGAGATGGTTGCCTTGTTGCTTATGCAAGGCTGAAAGGCGATCAGAAAGGATATCGGATGAGCATTGTTGGCTACTCAATCGCTCCAAATGGAAGGAATGTCCATTACCTAAGGACAATCCGCCAGTTTCATGGTCTGCTGTAACTACAATTAACGTTTCGTCTGGATGCTGTAGATAAAATTGATATGCCACTTGTATCGCTTTGTCAAAGTCAAGTACTTCATGGATATTGGTAGCACCATCGTTGCCATGACCTGCATAATCAATCTTTCCGCCCTCTGCCATCATAAAAAATTGATCGTGTTTGGAGAGGTATTGAATTGCTACATCTACTATTTTTGCGAGTGAAAGGTCCGAGTCTTGTTGATCTATAGCATAAGGCAAAGCACCTGCTCCTTTGGAAGGATTGTCTAGGTCTTTTTGTGGGACAAGAATCATTTTAGATGCATTAAGTTGCTTTTTTGCCTCATCATAACTACCCACGAGAGTATAGCCATTTGCTTTACACAAGTCGTATAGATTGGGAGCTGATGCATCATCCTTGCTTATTGGACGCTGAAACCCTCCACCTGCATAGAAATCGAAGTTTGATTCTGCAAGCTGCGTACCAATTAGGTAATAGTTGCTACGCTTCTCTGCATGAGCATAATGCGAAGCAGGAGTAGCATGATCAATGGGTACTGTGGACATAATACCAATACCCCACCCTTGCTTTTTCAAATCAGAAGCGACACTATATGCAGGGGTTCCATCTGGTGTTTGTCCAATCATTCCGTTATTGGTTTTCTTACCCGATGCAAGACAGGTGCCAGCAGCAGCAGAATCGGTGATACCATCAGAAGCAGAGAAAGTGGTAGCTTGTCCTGAATAAGGGAACTGGGTCATACATAATGGTGTACAACCATTTACTCCATCAACTGCTGCTTGATACATTTCAGCAGCGAGTACTTGGTTAGGCCCCATTCCATCGCCAATGAAATAGAATATATACTTAGCCTGCGAAAAAGATAGCAATGTGAGCAGACTAAAAATGAGCAGAAAAGATAATCGTTTCATGGTATTCTTGTTTATAAATTATTCATCCAACAAGTCAGGTCTCCGTTCGCGTGTATGGCGCAAACTCTCATCATAGAGCCATTCCTCAATCTTGGCTTGATGTCCAGAGAGCAATATATCTGGCACTTTCCAACCTTTGTATTCTGCAGGACGAGTATAAACGCCCGGTTCAAGCAATCCATCTTGGAAACTATCACTCAATGCACTCGTTTCATCACCCATAGCTCCTGGCAGCAGGCGAACAATAGCGTCCGTCATGATTGCTGCTGGCATCTCACCGCCTGTAAGAACGAAATCACCAATCGTATATTCCTTAGTGATGAGGTGCTCGCGCACGCGCTGGTCAACGCCTTTGTAGTGTCCACAAAGAATAATGATATTTTCCTTTAAGGACAAGGTATTAGCCTCTTTTTGCGTAAACCGTTCGCCATCAGGTGCTGTGAAAATTATTTCATCATAATCGCGTTGGCTAGTAAGGTAGGTAATTGCACGATCAATGGGCTCGATTTGCAAAACCATTCCTGCTCCAAAACCAAATGCATAATCATCAATCTTGCGATGTTTGTCTAAAGTAAAATCGCGAAGATTATGCACATATATCTCTACAAGGCCTTTATCCTTGGCGCGCTGAACAATAGAATGATTGAGAGGCGATTCTAATAATTCAGGACAAGCTGTTAATATATCAATACGCATATTCGTATTTTGTGTTTAGAGTTTATGGAACTGGATCGTAGCCACTCCCACCCCAAGGATGGCAACGTGCAATGCGTTTTAATCCTAACCATCCGCCTTTGAATATACCATATTTCATCACCGCTTCAACCATATATTGACTACAAGTGGGAGTGAAACGACAACTTGGCGGAGTAAGCGGAGAGATACAATACCTATAAAAATAGACTGGTAGCAAAAAAATATGACGTAATATTTTTCTCATTCCTCAGGTGCTATAGCTAATCGTTGCAAGGCTTTCTTCATGGATTTCTCAATCATATGAAAGTCCTGCTTTTGCTTGTCAATATAGTTGAATGCCAACTGATAATGCTTACCTGACATTTCTAAAATATGCTTATTGAGACGATATGCTTCGCGCATTAATCGACGCAAATGATTACGATCTACAGCATGCTTGAATAAAGATTTTGGTGCCCAAATCAATACTTGTGTAGGCATATCGGCTATAGGCAAACAAGTAACACGCATTGGCCAAACTACAAATCGTTTACCCTCTTTATACAGTTGGTCAATAGCAATGTGTGTACACAACTTTTCTGATTTAGGAAATATAGTCCTCATGCGGAAAAATTAATCTTCATTTTGCGCGTCCAAAAAATCTTTGATTGCGGTTGTAATACTTGCATATTTTGATGTTGGAGCCTTGATAGCCACGTGAAAACCAGCGGTTTCTAACGCAGCCACAGTATTTGCGCCAAAAGCAGCAATGACAGTATCTCCTTGTTCCCAATTCGGAAAATTTTTCTTCAAAGCAGCAACACCTGATGGAGTGAAGAGCACAATCATATCATAGTCAAAAGGTTTATCTTTTGGCCATTCAGTAGCTACAGTGCGATACATGATAGCAGGTTTAACCACGATATTGTTCTCGGCGAACATATTTAAGGTCTGCTCGTTGTGCACATCAGACATTACCATCAAGTATTTCTCATGTGGACGACGATGCATAGCAGGCAATAAATCTTCAAAACGATTATTTTCTGCTGCAAAAACCTTACGTTTACGATATTGAATATACTTTTGCAAATAATTACCTACCGCCTCTGAAATGCAATAATAATGCATTGTTTCGGGGACGGAAAAACGCATCTCTTCTGCCATTCTGAAATAATGATCAATTCCAAGACGAGAATTAACAATTACCGCAGTATAATCTTCTAAATAAATGTGTTGGTCGCGAAACTCTCTTACGCCTATTCCTTCGACTTTAATCAATTGATGAAAATCGCATTGCACACCATAAGAATTTGCCATATCAGAATATGGATTACGGTCCAACTGTGGACGAGGCTGAGAAATTAAAATCTTTTGTACTTTCTTCATTGTAATATATGTTGAGTCCATAACAACATTCCCATTACAGGAATGACTTCAAGACATGTAAAATATAATAGAATATAGAATATTGATAACAAACCTTTATAGTACAACAATAATGCTTTGGCAATAACAAATACTGTAAATCCTAAAAGCACAATCCCTAACAAAATAAAAGAGATAATGGGATTATGAAGATGAATAAGCAAGAGTACGATTGGCAATAATAGCACGCAACACAAATTGCGGATAGGATCGATTTGGCTCATTCCATTGGCAAATTGGTTAGGAGAAAGGAATACCCATCCAACAACAACAACAAGCAACTGACGCAAAATAGCCACCAACGTTATAACACCAAAAACTTTGACATAAGTCAGAAATTGAAAACCGCACGATGTTGCTAGTAAGAAATAGATAAGCAAAGCTGAAATTCCGATACGAAATACCCAAGAGGTGATATGCGTCATTATATGTTGAGATTGGGCACCATAAATACGCTCTGAATGACTAAACGAACTGCGCACAGCAACAATTACGCTGTCACGTACATATTGATTGACCACAACCAATATAAAAAACAACAATAGAATCCAGTATACCCAAGATTCTGAAGAAGGAGATGATATGTGCGCTATACTATTCAATCTATCAATTATATTGCAGCTAAACGTCGTGTATTAGGATCCCATTTTGGACTAGATAGAATCGCTTGAATAACATCCTCTGGTTGAGATACAACTGTAAACATATCTCTATGTATTGGTCGCATCATTTGTTCCTCAATCATATACTCAATACAACTGAGTAAACGATCGTAGTACCCATCTGTATTAAGTATTACCACAGGGCAATTGTGCAATCCCAACTGCTTCCAAGTTAGGCACTCCAACAACTCTTCGAAAGTGCCAATTCCTCCTGGCAAAGCCACCATAGCATCTGCCATATCACAAATAGTTGCTTTTCGTTCGTGCATTGTTTGGGTAATAATTGTTTGTGTACTATTAGGATTATTCCATCCTTGATCCACCATAAACTGAGGAATCACTCCGATGACCTCACCACCTTCACTCAACGCACCGCGTGCTGCAGCTGCCATCAATCCAATACCACCATCCCCATAGATAAGACGGAGACCATGTTTAGCAAATTCCGCTCCTAGACGCTCTGCTGCATCTATGTAAGATGGTCGAATTTTATTGGAACTAGCACAATAAATTGCTACTGAATGGAGTTGCATATTATCACTATTTTAAGAAATTAACATCACTATGTACGAAATCGGCTGCAAAATTACAAAAAAATCCCGACATTTTTGGTATTTTTGAAAATTATTTGTACTTTTGTACCCAAATTTGTGTTTTTTTAAAGAATATGAGTGTAGAAATCAAAAAAATCGCCAATCGAATAGACTTGCTCCGTTTTGTGAAATTCGGAAATGAATTTTACAGTAATTGTGAAAATTTTTGTCCATCTTTGATTTTGGACGAAATGGCTACTTTCAACACGAAAAAGAATCCTGCTTTTGATGTGTGTGAGCATGTACTCTATATGGCATATAAAGATGGTAAAGCGGTCGGACGAATAGCAGGAATCATCAACCACGAAGCCAATCGTAAATGGGGCGTAAAGCATGTACGATTTGGTTGGATGGATTTTATTGATGATTTAGCTGTTAGCAAGGCATTGCTTGATGCTGTGGCGGAATGGGGAAAGAGCAAAGGAATGGATGGCTTGAATGGTCCTGTAGGTTTTACTGATTTTGATCATCAAGGCTTGATTGTAGAAGGGTTTGATTATCTTGTTCCAATGGCTTCATTGTACAACTACCCCTACTATGTGCAACACATGGAAGCATATGGATTGCTAAAGGAGAATGATTGGATAGAGATGCAAATCTATCCACCCCAAGAGTTGCCCGAGCGTTTTGGTCGTATGGCTAAAATCGTACAAGAGCGTAGTCATGTACGAGTAGATAAAGTGAAAAATTGTAAAGAATTGGTGCAGAAATATGGTACATCGTATATGGATGTAATTGATCAAGCCTACCAGAAACTCTATAACTTTCAGCCACTTACCGACAGACAAAAACGTCACTATTGCGACATGTATTTCCCATTGCTCAACTTTGATTTTGTCACGGTAGTAGTCAATGAAAAAGATGAGGTTGTGGGCGTTGGTGTCGGTATGCCTGACATCTCTAAAGCATTGCGTAAGTGCAAAGGCAAGTTATTCCCATTTGGTTGGTATCGCATGCTCAAAGCCTTACATTCAGATCACTACGACACCTTCGATTTTCTTATTATTGCAGTGCGTCCTGATTATCAAGATCGTGGTCTTAATGCTGTGATTATTGCTGATCAGCATCCGTATTTCGTGAAATATAATATCCGTTGCATTGAGACAACGGCAATTATGGAAACCAATTTTAAGAATCTCAATCATTGGGAAGTATTCCCACATAAGTACCACAAACGTCGCAGAGCGTATATCAAAGCCATTTGATTGTGACTAGAAATAATGATATATTTCGCAAAGCATATGATACAATGTGTGCATATTTGGATGCTCACCATTTGCATCATACTACTGAGCGTATGACCATATTACAAATCGCATGTGAATTACGAACCTTTTCGGTGGAAGAATTACGCAAAGCATTGGTAGAGATTAATATTAGTAGAGCGACTATATATAATAATCTCAATTTGTTAGAAAAAGCAGGTGTATTACGCCGTCTCGACAAAGAATTTGGTGTGCGAGCGGGACAATACGAATTGATTTTACCCCATAGTTCAACCATCAAAATTGTTTGCCAACGCTGTGGACGCGTTAGCGAAATAAAAGATTCAACCATCATTCGCATGCTAGCAGATAAAAAGTTTAGCAATTTTGTTCCAGAATATTTCACATTATACGTACATGGACATTGCAAAGTATGCAGACGCCAAAAACGAAAACCTTAATTGTCAGATATTATGTATTTTGTTTTATTTATTACGATTGCTCTTTTGAGTTGGGCTGTTAGTGGATTGCTCAACCACCGCTTCAAAAAGTATTCTCAAGTGTATCTACCCCTTACAGGTAAAGAAGTGGCAGAGAGAATGTTGCGCGATAATGGTATAACTGATGTAGTTGTAACTTGTACATCGGGACATCTAACCGATCATTACGATCCTCGTAACAAGACCGTCAACCTCTCCGAAGGTGTTTACAGCTCCAATAGCGTTGCAGCCGCCGCAGTTGCAGCCCACGAATGTGGACACGCAATTCAACATGCTTATGCATATAGTCCATTGGCTATACGAACTGCGTTAGTTCCTATCGTAACTTTTGCTTCTCGTTGGCTAACTTGGATATTACTCGGTGGTATCTTGCTTTTAGAGATTTTTCCACAGTTACTATTAGCTGGAGTTATTTTGTACGGATTTACCACCTTGTTTGCGTTCATTACATTGCCTGTAGAAATCAATGCTAGCACACGTGCTGTTGCATGGCTTGAGCAAGCAAGTATTACGGATAGAGAGACTACGCCTATGGCATCTTCCGCTTTGAGAAGTGCAGCATATACCTACGTTGTTGCTGCTCTTTCATCACTGGGAACATTGGTATATTACGTATTACTACTTGTTGGGCGGCGGGATTAAAAACAAATTCAAAGCAGTCGCTAGACTAAGGCTCCGTAGCTTAGCTGAATAGAGCGTCAGATTCCGGTTCTGAAGGTCCTGGGTTTGAATCCCAGCGGGGTCACATTATAGCAACCAGTTTCATCGGCTGATGAAACTGGTTGCTTTGTAGTAATAATAGCTTATTGACACAATATAATTAGTTCACATTTTTTACAATACGTGTAAATTCTTTAGGTATAGCCGATTCAAATCGTACTTTCTTTTCGGTCATGGGGTGGATGAACTCCAGCACCTGGGCATGTAGGCAGAGTCGATCTATGGGCGAAGATTCGTTGCCATTTCCATACTTGCGATCCCCAACAACTGGATGTCCCATGCCGGCCATATGTACGCGAATTTGGTTGGTGCGCCCTGTTTCGAGGTTCAGTTCCACGAGAGAGATTTCTGATTCTTGGCTCTCGACTCCCGACTCCAATTCTTGCAGCACTTTGTAGTTGGTGATAGCCAACTGTCCGCCGTTGTTCACTGGTGAGGAGGACACCATTGCAGTGTGTGGGTTCTCGGTGAGCCAAGAGGTGATTTTGCCTTCTTTTTGAGCGAGTTTGCCCTCTACCAATGCCACGTATGTGCGTTTGGTGACTAGTTGTCGCCAGTAGGTGCGCATATACTCTTGCAGTTCGGATGACTTGGCAAACACCAACAAACCGCTGGTCTCGCGGTCGAGGCGGTGTACTACATGCACGGTGTTGCGATAGGACTGCTTCTTGACATACTCTTTGAGGATAGAGAAGACGGTTGTCTCGCTACTCTTTTGATTGACGGGCACGGTGAGCAGACCGTTCTTCTTCTCCACCACGATGAGCGCGTCATCTTCGTAGATGATACGCAGTTTAGGATGGCGGAGTTCAACATTGCCACGTCCCGACTCGATAGTGATGAGGTCGCCTTTGTGCAAGGGTGTATCGTGTCGCGTTTGGATAGCGTTGTTGACCTTTACGCGGCGTTGTCCTAATAGTTGCTTTACGCTGGTGCGGGTCATACCGCCCATCTTGGTGAGCAGGAAAGGCAGGAGTTCTGCCACCTCTTCTACGCGGTAGGATGTATCTTGTTTACGTTTCATTCGTTTTTTTTACGTGTAGTAAGTTTCACCATTCTTCAGTAACTATTATGCTCTACTATTCATTTTAAATCTACTGATTGGCAAAAACATGGCGCAAAGGTAGCATTTTTTTTTGAGATATGCAATAACTTATACATAAGAAAATGAAAATTCTCTGCCATCAGTTATAAATTGAATACGGTGTTTTGCTGAATTTCAAAGTTTGCGTGTGCATCAAGTTCTCTGCAGGCTACGTGACCACTTCGCGACCACTGTAGCACATCTGTGGGCTATTTGTGCCCTATCTGTGGGCGAAATTTGGCTGAGTGTACCCTTCGAAAGCACTTCGTTACTACTACGACGTTAAATGGGTGGTTGTTTAAAGGAAAATGTCTTAATAATATCGTTTTGATATTAATTTAAAGCACTGCATTTCCATGCATTAAAAATCAAAAATGCATTCTCCGACATTGGTAATTTTTCATTAACATAATTACCTATAATCTTTGTCGTTCTCTGTGCTCCAACATTATTAAGGTGAGTTAGATCATGCATACATAAAGAATCCATATCATTAAAATATAATGTATCTATCTTATCAATATTTAATATATTGCTCGCTTGCAATATATCTTGGTCCAAAATATCAGAAAATGGAGATTGTTTATATACTTCATAGGTTGTTTCATAATATGGAAAAGCAATTAAAATAATTTGACATTGCTTGCTTTTCATAATTTGTAATGCTTGACAAAATAAATCATATTTATCATTATAAAATGCGGGTATAGTCTGATACATTTTTTCAAAACCACTTAAAGGTTCTGGATATATAATATAAGGTAAATAATCATACAAATTTGAATCTTCTATTCTAAAAATACATTTTTTTGAAAAATAATTATTTGTACATATCTGAAATAATTCTTTAATCGTATAATGTTGATTATATAGAGAATAAAGCGCATCTATATCAACTCCACTTCCATTGAAATCTGCTGATTTTCTACGTAATAAACAACATTGAGAATAGGATACAATACATATACTTTGAGAAGGGACTCTATTCGCAAAAACTAATAAATCATAAACTCCTGCACCATGTGTAGCAGCAGATAAGACATCCTTATTAGTGATGCGTGCTAGATCTGATAAAATGACACCTTGGTATGCTTGCGAATCCCCCCATATATAGATGTTATTGCTGGATAAATTCTTTTCGTAGCGTCCACACAGATAGCAGATCAGCACAAAAGCAGAAAAGCAAATTGCTAATAAAATTATAAATAAACAACTTTTTTTGAAAAATTTGTTCATAACTAAAATTGAAAATAAATAAACTCTTGTTGAGCAGTATTACAACATATATAAAAAAGGATGAATATTCCAATAACAAGGTAAATTATCCATCTACAATATTTTCTATCTATATTCAATGATAATCCATGCTCTTTTGTACGATTGATCCACTCTCCCAACAGCATTACCAAAATTGATATTACTAATGGAATATAATATTGTCTATTCATCAACCATGGTATGGAAAATAAACTGCTATCAAATATACCTGCAATGTAAGCGGAAAGAGTTTTAAGTCCTGTGGCGCGGAAAATTATCCACCCAAAGACAGCCAAGGCGAAAGTCAAGAGCATTTGTCCTGCTTCTTTAAGTGAGGGTAGCCATTTTGTTTTGATGGTGCCATCAGGCAAAGTGATTGTCGCAACCGTATCGCGATAGCGGCGATTCTTGTTTAGCAAGAGCAAAGGCACAAACAGCAATGCATGGTATGCTCCCCACAATACAAATGTCCAGTTCGCTCCGTGCCAAAAGCCCGACAAGAGGAAGATTACAAAAGTGTTGCGGACTGCTATCCATTTGGTATATCTCGCCTCTAGTGCCTTATCGCCTTTTTGCCTTATTGCCTCAGGGATATTAGGGCGGCTACCGCCCAACGGAATATACACATAATCGCGGAACCAAGTGGTGAGTGAGATATGCCATCTGCGCCAGAACTCGGCTATATCGCGAGAGAAGTAAGGTACATTGAAGTTGCGCATCAGTTTAATGCCAAACAACTTTGCCGTACCGATTGCTATATCTGAATATCCTGAGAAATCACCATAGATTTGGAAAGTAAAGAGTATGGCAGCCAATACCAATGTACTACCCGATTGGTTGCTGATGTCGGCAAAGACTGTATCTACATATGTGGCACAGTTGTCTGCTACAACAATCTTCTTGAATAATCCCCACAAGATTTGTCGCATACCATCCACAGCGGTGGCATAGTCAAAGCTGCGTTTCTTTTGGAATTGAGGTAGCAGATTGGTTGCTCGCTCAATAGGACCAGCGACTAACTGCGGGAAGAAACTGAGGAAGGCAGTAAAAGTCACAATATCGTGGGTAGGTTGTATCTGCTTGCGATAGACATCAATGGAATATGAGAGGGCTTGAAAGGTATAGAAACTGATACCTACTGGCAGAATCAAATGTAGCAGCAGGAAGTCTAACTCAATGCCGAACAGTCGTGCAAACTGTGTGGCGAAGAAGTCGTAGTATTTATATACGCCCAAGATGCCGAGATTGACAATGATATTGGCTATCATGACGGCTTTCTTTCCTCGTTGTGTTGGGGCGTATTCGATTCCAATGCCGCTTAGGAAGGAGAGGAGTGTGGTGATAGCAATTAGAATCAAGAATCGCCAATCCCACCAGCCGTAGAAGATATAACTTGCGACTACGACAAAGAGGTTTTGCCACAGCAATTGGCGTTTGCACTTGCGCATGGCGTAGTCAAACACGAACCAATAGAGCAGGAAGACTATTGGAAGAAAGATTGCGAACTCAAAGGAGTTGAATAGCATGTTGTTTTTCTGCGGTTGGTTCCGAACCTGTCTATAAACCACAAAAAAAGCGTGGAACCTTACCTTTGCTTATTCTCCATATCGAGGTTCCGGAATGACCCTACTAACAAGAATATGCAAGCAACGCCCACGCCGAATATGAAATGCCACCAAACAGAGCAGTCCACATGTGGATGCTCTGCGGCAGGATATACATATCCCAACGGGCGTTTACTGCTCTCTTGTCTTGGGTTAGTGAAATTTTCCGGATTTCGATATGCCAAAACAAGCGCTGAGGACACCCCACTGCTTAACATTGTGGGGACCCCGTAGTAAACGCTTTTTATAATATGTCTGCCTAACCGATTACTCGGCTTTGCGGTGCAAAGGTAGTGAATTATTTTGGATTGAGCAAGAAAAATTGCTTTTTGGAGTCTTTTTTATGGTGTATGGTGTATAGTGTAAGGTGTAGAGGCAAGCGCGAAACTGCAGTTTAGAGGTTAGAGGCGGGGAATACTCGGCGGGAGTGCCCAAGAGTATAATTAGTGGTAGGATGTGGATTGGCTGTGCCTAGAAGATGTGCTTTTAAGAATCACACATTTTGCGATAACTTACGTAGTTTAATCCATGCGATGCCTGCACTACCATTTACCAATAGGAAGACAAGGAACAAGACCATAGAAAAGATATTACCAATCAAAATATACAATACTATTCCTGCTAATGCATATACTGCCCACCATATCCAAGCATCAATCTTCTGGTAGATGAGGATAAAGTTGGCTAATGTGGAAGAAGCAATCATAAGTCCTCCCATTAGTTTGATGAGTATATTTTCGTTCCATGCATCCTGCTGAATCACCAATGTGGCGAGTATATAATCAGCAATGAGAATAGCAAGCAATATAATCAATGACAAATATAGTTGTTTGCGAGGCAACCACTCTGGTACGAATGGTTGGTCGGTATGTTGAGGACATAGTGTAAGGCGTCGCCAACGAATCAATGATAGTACCATAAATGGGATGAATACTACCAGTTGCAGAAATACAAGGTCAAGATTACCTTGTAAATAGAATTGAGTTGCCAATAGCAATGCCATTGCAATGCCACCTACAAAACCTATATAATTTTGAGGATTGCGAATAGTGAGTACATATCCTACACCTATCACACTGGCAGGAATACCCACAATGAAAGCAGGACTTTGCCATTGAAGCAACGTACCTTGCAGCGAAGGGACCAACCACTCCACTATATATAATATAAGGAATAGCACAGAGAAGATACCAATTGATAGTAACATCTGCTTTCCAAAATCTTGCCAAAGGGTCTTTTTCATGGTGTAAATGCGACTGCGTCGCGGTATGTAGTGTTAAGTGTATAGCGAAGGTTAAATTGTAATAGACAAAAAAGGCGAGCCGAAGCTCGCCTTTCGCTGTTGTATGATTACTTGCGGCGGTTGCCGTAGCGAGACATAAACTTATCAACGCGACCTGCGGTATCCACAAGTTTAGACTTACCAGTATAGAATGGGTGACTGGTGTTGGAGATCTCCAACTTGATCAATGGATAAGTAGTGCCATCAATCTCAATGGTGTCCTTCGTGTTAGCTGTAGAGCGACTGAAGAACTGTGTTCCATCGGACATATCTTTGAAAACTACAACGCGGTAGTTCTCTGGATGAATTCCTTTTTTCATACTTTTGTTTCCTTTCTTTAGCGCTTATTCAGCAGCAACAACGTTCAATTTAATTTCAGCTTTTACCTCGCGGTGAAGTTTAGCGGTAGCAGTAGCTTCGCCCAATACCTTCACTGCCTCGTCGATGGTAATCACTTTCTTGTCAATCTCAATACCTTGAGCAGCCAATGCCTCAGCCACTTGAGCAGTAGTCACAGTACCGAAGATCTTACCGTCCTCGTTAGCCTTTACAGCCACGGTGATAACGGTGTTAGCCAATTTCTCTGCCAATGCTTGTGCGTCAGCAAGAAGTTTAGCAATCTTGTGTGCTTGTTGTTTGAGGTTCTCAGCCAATTGCTTACGGTTGCTATTGTTTGCAATCACAGCCAATTTGTTAGGGATGAGGTAGTTACGACCGTAACCATCTTTTACCTTAACGATATCGTTCTTGTAGCCCAAGTTAGCTACGTCTTGAATCAAAATTACTTCCATGATGTTTCCTTTCTGATTAAATAGTTAATTACTCGGATTATTTCATCATATCGGTTACGTATGGGAGCAAAGCCAAGTGACGTGCTTTCTTCACGGCTTGAGCCACCTTGCGTTGATACTTCAAGCTTGTACCAGTGATACGGCGAGGGAGGATCTTACCTTGCTCGTTGAGGAACTTCTTGAGGAACTCAGGATCTTTGTAGTCGATGTACTTGATGCCAGACTTTTTGAAACGGCAGTACTTTTTCTTCTTTGCCTCATTTGTTTTTGGGGTCAAATAGCGGATTTCGTCATTCTGTGCCATGATTATGCCTCCTCTTGTTCTTGTGGTTTAACATTTGCGTTACGACGCTTTTGTGCGTACTCGTAAGCGTACTTGTCAAGACGTGTAGTGAGGAAACGCAACACGCGCTCGTCACGACGGAATGCTGTCTCGAGTTTTGCAATCACCTCAGGTTCTACATCAAATTGCAGCAAGGCGTAGAATCCCGTTGATTTGCCTTGGATAGGGTAAGCCAATTTCTTCAAACCCCACTCCTCACGGTTAAGAACGGTACCGCCATTCTCCTTGAGAAGGTTCTCGAATTTGTCAACCGCTTCCTTCATCTGTGGTTCAGACAAAACGGGAGTCAACACGAAAGCGGCTTCGTAATGATTTAACATAATGTTTGATTAGTTAATTAAATTGTTAATAATTAGTTATTTATCACTTTATTCACGGCGCTCACACACCACAATGCGTACGCAAACGCGCGAAAAAGCGTGCAAAGGTACTGCTTTTTTTTGGATTGACCAAATATTTTGGCATTTTTCTTACTTTAACAAGTATTTTTTGCCATTTTGGATTACTATGCCCTTGTAATTTTGTCCTACTGGACGGCCTAATAGATCGTACATCTGTGCATTTTCAGGGGTCAGCACCAGTTGGTCGACAGAAGTGCCTACGCCACCCTGTTGCTTCCAAATAGCATAAAGAGTACCTTCGAAAGTCTCGTTGATCTCGGTAACGAAATTGGTACCTTCAGCATTAGTGGACCAGCCCAGGAAAGTATATCCCTGTGGATGCGTAGGTGTAGGCAATACGTAGGTAGTATATACCAATTTGGGCAACACATTGGTGGTGTGTGTTTGCTGGTAAACCTTGCCCCAAACAGAAGGTTGTCCTGCTGTGGAGAAGTCGGCAGTAGCTGGATATTTATCATACTGCATCTGTACAAAGAAAGCTGCGGTAGAATAACGCCATTGAGTGGAAGCAGCACTAATATCATCGTTTAACTCTTCTATTGTACGTGTTATACCATCTGTACCTATTATTGTTTCACCCACTTGAGCATGTTGCACATCTTGAATATAGGATTTGAGCCATGACCATTTAGATATCACATAAACAGTTGTGACATTGTCTGCGAGTAAAGACCCACAAATCACATTCATTGGTCTATCATTTTTCTTGATTGTAGAGAGCGAATCCAGCATGGTGATATTGGCATCTACTTTAAATTCCGCCCAAAGTTGCTCTTGCGTAGGAGCTGGCATAGGGATATTTTCAACGATACCGCCATTGAGTTGCCATGTTATTTGTGTAGCAGTAGAGTCGGATGGATTAGGCTCCTCGGGTTGTTCGGTATAGATTGCAGCGGCATGCTCTACACCAAAACGGTCGTAAGCACATACGGCAATATGATTGGCATTGGTATCTATCCCGCTAATATCAAAACTCTTGCCATACACCACTCGCTGGAGATATATTGGATTTGCTTTGGCTGCGTCTAAGGTCATGGTTTTAGGATAGACATAGAGCGTGAAGCGTGAAGCCGTAGCGTGTTTCCAAGTGAGGGTGGTGCCAGATATTGTGAGGTTGGTAGGAGCAGATAAGGCAGTTTTTGACTTCCAATCCATTGCGGGAGGAAGAGCATGCGTTAAGAAATGAGAAGAAGCAAGATCTCCGTCCATTGTCAGATACGCATCTGTGTCAAAGAAAACAGAGCCTGTGTAACCAGATGATAGATGACTGCGATTGACATCAATCTGCGCTTGGATTTCAGATACAGCGGAGTTACTACTAATACTTTGGCTTGAGAAGAAATGCACCTTTTTGCCATTTGTCAACTGGTTGGAGAAGTGCTCACACACATCTTTTGCCCACCATTGGCAAAGTTTGTTATAATTTTGACCAGTAGAAGTAGTTGGCCAATATAATTGTGGGTTGATATAGTCCACATAGCCATTTTTCACCCATTCTATAGGGTTGCAAGCTTGCACATCATAGTCATCCAATCCAGAAATACCACTTGGCAAAGAGATACCATATGCCTGTGCTACTTTGGATTGGGTAGTCCAAATACCAAAAGTACCCATACCCAAGCGCACCCATGGCTTAGTTGCTTGAATTTGGTTGTACAACTCTTCCAAGAACACGTCCACATTGCTACGACGCCAGTCGTCATCGGTATCGCCGTCTTGATTGACGTCCACTACGTTGGCTGGTTTATGCAATGCCTTAGATGCAGCATCTTCGGTAGTAGTACCGCCATATGGATAGAAATAGTCGTCCATTACGATACCGTCGATATCGTAATTGCTAATTATCTCCATCAACACATTCAACACATACTCGCGCGCCTCTGGATAACCAGGGTCAATGATTTCGCCTTCGAAGGAGCCATTGTTGTATTGGATAATCCATTGACCTGCATTTTGCTTTACCATATCAGAAGAAGACAAAGTACCCGAACTAGTTACGCGAAATGGATTCACCCATGCGTGCAACTCCAAGCCACGTTTGTGCGCTTCTTCGATAGCAAAAGCTAATGGGTCATAGCCTGGATCTTTGCCACGAGTGCCTGTTAAATATTTAGACCATGGTTCATAGGAAGATTTATGCATCGCGTCAGAGAGTGAGCGTACTTGGAAACAAACTGCATTCATGTTGCCAGCCTGAAGTCGGTCGAAGATAGCAATCAGTTCGTCTTGCTGTTGTTTGCGTGTAGCATCATTCGTCACTTTTGTTTTGGGCCAGTCATTGCCCCATGCGGTAGTTAGCCACGTAGCACGAAACTCGTGCTTGGGTTGTTCTGCTACGATTGACATTGCAAAAAATGTCATTAGCGTAAGTAAGGAAAGTATTTTCTTCATAAATTGTTTCTTGTTTATTTGCATTTTATAAATTGTCAAGAAGAATTTGCTCCATGATAGCATAGCCGTCCATGTTAGGATGCACGCCGTCGGCAGCGTATTTTTCAGGCAGTCCACCGTGTTCATCTACGAGCGCCGAATGGTAGTCGATGTAGGTGATTTTGTTGGCTTTAGCATATTCTTGAATCATCTCGTTGAGGCGTTTGATATCCTCGGCGGGTTTCATTTCGGGACGCCATTTGAATGCCGCAGCAGGCAGACAAGAGCAGAGCACAGGACGAATCTTGTTTTGCTTTGCCAACTCGCACATGGATTGGATATTTTGCAGGATATGCTCATGGGAGATGTAGCCATTGTTTTGAGCTATATCATTGGTACCTGCCATAATGATAACCATTTTAGGACGGAGAGCAATCACGTCAGATTGGAAACGACAGAGCATTTGCGAGGTGACCTGTCCACTGATTCCGCGTCCGACAAAGTTGTTTTCCGCAAAGAACTTTGGGTGGAATTTTGCCCAATTGTCGGTGATAGAGTTGCCCATCAGTACAGCTTCCACACGGCGGGACTTTGCCAACTTGTTGTAACCATATTCGGGCATTCTATTTCGAGCCATAACAGTGTCGTTATGGGCAGCATAGCGTTCGTGTTGCGCCCAATCATCTTGAGCAAATAGTGTGGCTGTGATTGCTACAAGAAAAAGAGGAAATAAGATACGTTTCATATTCGTTATAAATTGCGCTATTTTACACTTGATTTCACAGATATTATACCGATGAAATCGGACAAAATCGCATATTTCGTAATATCTGTAGTCGTATTATTGTTTATGCAATTGCGAGATGATAAATCCGCGCAGAGTAGATGATGGATTGGGGTAAGACTGAGGATGTCGATTGACATCTTTGAGATAACTATCAAAACGAGCTTGCCACTCAGCACGCAACTCTGGCGAATTGAGAATAACACTTGCTTGACGCACACAATCACCAAAATTCTTGCGCATAGCATTCTGATTTTCAGTTGGTTCTCCCTTGAATGGGTTAACTACTTTGTAAACATGGGTCTTTCCGTTGCGAGTACGAAAACATGAGCCATCTTTTTTGACAATTGCTCCAGATAAAGAAGCAATAGGATGAATAGGAGTTACTTTTGCCATAATATTCTAATATTGATAGGTTAATGATTGCTTAAAGGTAGCATTATGTTACGTATATCCTACGTATATGGTACGTATATCCTACGTAATTGAAAAGGGATTGCAAAGGTAAAACATTTTTATGAGATGTGCAAAACAAATTGCGAAAAAATTTTTTTTTAACTGAAAACGTGGATAATTTTTGTTTATTTCAAAAAAAATCACTACCTTTGCAGGCTTTTTATCGTGCGCGTGCTTGCGCATACGCTCGCACTAACACGCGGAACACACACCTAGAAACATAAAACAGAACATACAATAACATTAACAGCAATATACACTAATAATGAAACATTTTAACGAGTACAAACAACTGAATTTGGCAGAATTGAGCAAGGAAATCCTTGCGCAATGGGAGAAGGAAGATTTGTTCCACCAGAGTATTGAAACACGCGAAGGATGCCCTTCGTTCCTCTTCTTTGAAGGTCCTCCTTCGGCAAACGGTATGCCAGGTATTCACCACGTGATGGCTCGTACAATCAAAGATACATTCTGCCGCTTCAAGACCATGCAGGGCTATCAAGTGAAGCGCAAAGCAGGTTGGGACACCCACGGTTTGCCTGTAGAGTTGGGCGTGGAGAAACTGCTCGGTATCACCAAAGAGGACATCGGCAAGAAAATCAGCGTGGACGAATACAACGCTGCCTGCCGTCGCGAGGTGATGAAATACACCCAAGAATGGACCAACCTCACCAAACAAATGGGCTATTGGGTGGACCTCGATAATCCATATATCACCTACGATAACAAGTTTATCGAGACATTGTGGTGGCTGCTCAAAGAGTTGTACAAGAAGGGCTATTTGTACAAAGGTTACACTATCCAACCCTACTCGCCCGCAGCAGGTACGGGCCTCTCCTCGCACGAGTTGAACCAACCTGGCTGCTACCGCGATGTGAAGGACACGACGTGTACGGCACAGTTCCTCATTAAGAGCCAATCGCCAATCGCCAATTGCCAATTGCCTCTCTACGCTCTTGCATGGACAACTACCCCTTGGACGCTTCCAAGCAACACTGCCCTCTGCGTAGGACCAAAGATTGACTATGTCATCGTCAAAGGCGAAAACCCTTATACCAAGATCGAAGCCCTCTACCTCCTCGCTGAGGCGCGCCTTGCTGCTTATGCCAAAGAACTCGGCGAAGCACCAGAAGTCCTTTGGCGCGGCAAAGGTACCGACCTCGAGGGTATCCAATACGAGCAACTCATCCCTTGGGCTAATCCTGGAGAGGGTGCCTTCAAGATCATCCTCGGCGATTATGTAACCACCGAAGATGGTACAGGTATCGTGCATATTGCTCCTACTTTTGGTGCAGATGATGCCTTTGTGGCAAAGAAAGCAGGCGTACCAGGCATGGCGTTCATCACCAAGAAAGGCGAGCAACGCCCAATGGTGGACATGACAGGTAAGTTCTTCAACCTCGACGACCTTGATGAGGAGTTTGTGAAGAACCAAGTACACGTAGAGGCATACGAGCCATGGGCTGGTCGCTTCGTGAAGAACGCTTATGACCCTACTCTCACCGACAAAGACGAGACTTTGGATGTGAGTATCTGTATCTGGCTGAAAGGCGAGAACAAAGCGTTCCGCATTGAGAAGCATGTGCACAACTACCCACACTGTTGGCGTACAGACAAGCCCGTCCTCTACTATCCGCTCGACTCGTGGTTTATCCGCTCGACCAAAGCGCGCGAGGAGATGATGGCACTCAATGAGACCATCAATTGGCAACCCGAATCCACTGGTACAGGTCGCTTTGGCAAGTGGCTCGAGAACCTCAATGACTGGAACCTCTCTCGCTCACGCTATTGGGGTACACCACTCCCAATCTGGCGCACCGAGGACGGACAAGAGGAACTCTGCATCGGTTCTATTGCCGAACTCATGCAGGAGATTGACAAGTCTATCGCTGCGGGCTTCATGACCGAGAACCCATGGCCAAAACATATCGTAGGCGACTACTCCAAAGAGAACTACGACCCAAGTGTGATTGACCTCCACCGTCCATACGTGGATAATATCATCCTCTGCTCTCCTTCGGGCAAACCAATGAAGCGCGAACTTGACCTCATTGACGTATGGTTTGATTCGGGCGCAATGCCTTACGCACAAAACCACTACCCATTCGAGAATCAAGATGCACCACGCACCGCAGACTTCATCTCCGAAGGTGTGGACCAAACACGCGGATGGTTCTTCACCCTCCACGCTATCCATACAATGATTGAAGGCAGCGTGGCATACAAGAACGTGATTAGCAACGGTCTCGTACTCGATAAGAACGGCAACAAGATGTCCAAACGATTGGGCAATGCAGTCGATCCATTCAGCGCACTCGACAAATACGGAGCAGACGCAGTACGTTGGTATATGCTCACCAACTCCAGCCCATGGGAGAACCTGAAATTCGACCCAGAAGGTGTGGACGAGATTCGCCGTAAGTTCTTCGGCACCCTCTACAACACCTACGGCTTCTTCGCGCTCTACGCCAATGTGGATGGTTGGAACCCTGACTCTGGACTCGCGACTCCCGACTCTGAAATCGACAAGTGGATTCTGAGCAAACTCAACTCCCTCATCAAGGAGGTGACTGCCGCATACGAGGCATACGAGCCAACAAAAGCGGGTCGCGCTATCTCGGACTTCGTACAAGATGACCTGAGCAACTGGTACGTACGCCTCAACCGTAAGCGTTTCTGGGGTGGCGAGATGGATGCCGATAAGCAAGCAGCATACTACACCCTCTATACCTGCCTCAAGACTGTGGCCCAACTCATGGCGCCTAACGCACCATTCTATGCCGACCGCCTCTACCGCGACCTCGTGGGCGAAACCGTACATTTGAGCACATGGCCTGTGGCAGATGAGGCACTCATTAACCTCGATCTCGAGCGCAGTATGTCGCTCGCACAACAAGCCACATCCATGATTCTCTCGCTGCGCAAGCGTGCCGAGAAGAACGTGCGCCAACCACTCCAAAAAGCCGTTATCCCTGCGCCAGACCAAGAGACCCTTGAGGCACTGCTCCGCGTACAAGACCTTATCAAGAGCGAGGTGAATGTGAAGGAGATGGTTATCGTACGTGCCGAGGATTCGGAAATCAAACTCGTGAAGAAAATTAAACCAAACTTCAAGGTACTCGGCAAGAAAGTGGGCGGTATGATGAAGCAACTGGCTGCTGCTATCGCACAAATGAGCCAAGACGACATTTCAACTTTTGAAACGGCTGGAACCTTTGAACTCTGCGGTTATGCGTTAGCCGCAGAAGACGTGGACATCATCACCGAGGATATGCCAGGTTGGCTCGTGGCAAACAATGGCACTATCACCATTGCTCTTGACATCGAACTCACCCCTGCGCTGATTGAAGAAGGTATCGCGCGCGAACTTATCAACCGTATTCAGAACCTGCGCAAGTCCTCTGGCTTGGAGATCACCGACCGCATTGCCGTACAACTGGAGAATCGTGAGGAGATTGCCGCAGCAGTGAAGAACTGCAACGAGTATATCGCTTCGCAAGTGTTGGCTACTTCACTCGAATTGGTAGATAATCCAGGTACAGAGCAAGTATTAGAGATGGATGGATATGCAGTTAAGTGTGTAATTAATAAAGCATAAGCATATGAAACAAAGAAGTTTAGTAGTTGTTTTTTTGGTTGTGGTCGCAATTGCGATGACATCATGTTTTGGTCCTAGTAATGAACCAGATTTTGTAGAAGCAGACCTATTGGGTTTGTGGCAAGAGACAGGCACCGAAGCATACGTGCGCTTCACCGCAGAGCAAGATGAAACGGGCGAATACAAGTATGGGTGCGAATGGGATGAGAGCGAAGACATATTCGAGTCAGACCTCCAGCCATACGGCAACGGTTGGTTCAAATACAAACTCGTGAAAAGCGACCTCACCGAGATTCACCTAATGGACAACGGTGGCGCAGAAATACCCAAAATATATGTTGTTACCAAACTCACCGACACCGAGTTACAGTACAAAGACAACTTCGGCACTACACATTCGTTTGACAAAGTAGTAGAGAAGAACTAACCTATTTACTACGCAGATATGAAAAAAGCACTCAAAATATTCGGTATCACATTGGGCTGTATCATCCTATTGTTGGCAATAGTAATAGGGTCAGCACTATGGGTGGTATTCACCCCCGAACGCTTGACCCCTATCGTGCGCAATGTGGCAAACGAATATGTGAAGTGCGAGCATCATATCGGCAAGGTGGAACTGACCTTCTTCTCCACCTTCCCGCACTTCGGGTTGGCAATTGACAGCCTAACCATAGTCAATCCTGTGGAAGGTGCACCCAGCGACACCGTGCTCAGCGTACCCCATGCCGTAACAAGCGTGGACGTCATGGCACTGCTCAACGAGCACACCCTATCCATCCCTACCCTCCGCATGCCCAACCTACTGGCGAACATCTACGTAGCAGCCGATGGCATCGCCAACTACGATGTGCTGGCATTACCCTCCGACACGACCGCCGAGGACACAACCACCATGGCATTGCCCTTTGAGCAGATTAAGGTAGGCGAGTTGGCTATCTCCGCCAAATCACTTGGTTACGAGAGTCTCCCCGACTCCATCTCCGCCACACTCGGGCATACATCTATCATCGCCAACATAGCCAATTGGGACGATATACGGGCTACTCTCCACGCCGAGGACATTGTTGCCACAATCGGCAATACCACCTACGCACAAGGTCTAAGCTTCAAGGCACATATACCTGCCGCCGTGGATTTGGCACGCATGCGTGTCAATCTGCGCAACGCACAACTATCAGTCAATACCCTGGGCTTATCGCTCAATGGTTGGGCTGAAGCAGGCGACACGCTCCAGACCGACATGCGCCTAACGCTCAACGACTGGCAAGTGGATTCCGTTATGCCACTCTTGCCATTCACGCTGCCCAAAGACATCGCACAACTCATTCAGGGTGGCTCAGCATCCTTGGATGCTACTGCTGCTATCAACATGGCCGACGGCAACGCCTCCAGCGTAACCATTCACAACCTCGCTGCCCATACCAAACAGACCTCCCTGCAAGCCCAAGGCGAAGTCAAAGACCCATTAGGCAACCTATGGGCGAACCTATCCGCCGATATGGATGTACGAGTGGCAGATGTCAGACAGTTCTTGCCCAAAGACATGCAGGTAGCAGGGCGAGTGAAAGGTACAGCTAGCGTGCAGATGTATCTGGATGACCTGATGGAGATGGACTTGCACAAAGGTAAAGTGGCAGGCGACCTGCAACTGATGGGAATAGCATACAACGCCAATGGAATAGCAGCCAAACTGCCTAATAACCGTCTGACATTCCAAATACCCAACAGCCAACCCTCACGCCAAGAGGTGGACTGGTTGCAAGCCACCCTCCACACCGATGGTGCAGACATCCGTATGGCACAACCCCTACAGGCAGACTTGGGCAACACACACATAGCCATAGAAGCCAACAACATCTTGGGCGACAACCCACTTTGGCACGCTACCCTATCCCTACAATCAACAGAGCCACTGCACGCTGCCATGGATAGCATGGAGGTAGTGATTGACCAACCCGATATACAGGCATACGTGGCATACCACACCACAGACACTACTGTGATGCCTGTCGTGGACGCGCGCATCGCGTTTAATAGGTTGTCGGGACATTATACCGACATGCAAGCCGACATTCAGGCCTATACCCTCACCGCACAACTGCAAGCACCACGCCTCAAAGCCACCCTACAGTCCAACCAAGTGGCTGCACAAATGCCCAATGTAGCGAACCTCAATACCCAACACATCAGCATAGAAGCCGCAGCACGCTACAACCCCAAAGGAGGCAACAACCTATTGCTGAAATGGAACCCACGCCTATCCGTAAGCATGCAACATGCCAAGGTGGATCTGGCAGATTGGGAACAAAACATCGTAATACCCGAGATAGACTTCGCCTATACCAATCGCGAGTGCAAAATCGAGCAATCCAAACTCATCATCGGCAACTCCGACTTCGCACTCACTGGCGAATTGCGCAACATCGGTCGCTGGATGCGTAACAAAGGCGTATTGGAAGGTGAGTTGAATTTTGTGAGCGAACAGACGGACGCGGATCAACTATTGGCACTACTGTCTGCCGAAGAAGGAACTGAGGAAGAAGCAGACACGGAAAATAAACAGGCAGAAACAAGTAATGAAAAAACAGACAGTGAGCCATTTTTGGTTCCAAAGAATGTAGATTTGACACTGAATACAGAAATAAAGAAAGCTACCGCCTTCGGTCAGACAGCCACCAACTTGGGCGGGAAAATATATGTGAAGGACGGAACACTCGTGCTGGAAGAGATGGGCTTTATCTGCAACGCAGCCAAACTCCAACTCACTGCCATGTATCGTACACCTCGCCGCAACCATATCTATGTGGGATTTGATTACCATATGGTGGATGTCAATATCCAAGAACTGGTGAACATGATTCCGCAGATAGACTCCATGATGCCTATGCTGCGTTCCTTCAAGGGTGAAGCCGAGTTCCATCTGGCTGCCGAGACCTATACCAACGCCAAATACGAAATCAAGCCATCCACCATTCGTGGTGCTGCAAGCATATTCGGCAAAGACCTAGTCGTGCTGGACAACGAGACATTCAGCACCATATCCAAACTGCTGATGTTCAGCAAAAAAACAGAAAACAGAGTAGATAGCATATCGGCAGAAATGACCATTTACAAGAAAGAAATAGATGTATATCCATTCTGCGTATCCATTGACAACTATATGGTGGCATTGGGCGGACGACACAACCTGGACATGACTTTCAACTACGATGTGAATGTCCTTTCGCCTATCTATTTAGGCGTGAATGTATCGGGTAACTTAGACGACCTGAACATCAAACTCGCACCCTGCCGATTCGCCAAAGACTTCAAACCACTCTTCCACCGCAAAGTGGATACCCAGTCCGCCGAAATACGCAGCATGATACGCGAATCTATGCGCAAAAACGTGAAGATACAATAATAAAACATAATAACAATGAAGAAAATCCTATTTCTGAGCCTTGCGCTCGTATCGCTTATGGCATGTACTAAGAACGAAAATCCATTGCTCGTGGAGCAGAATACACCTTTTGGTGTACCTGCCTTCGACAAAGTGAAAATCGAACACTATCTGCCTGCTTTTGAGAAAGCCATCGCAGAAAACGAAGCAGAGATAGCCGCTATCGCTAATAACCCCGAAGCACCTACTTTCGCCAACACCATCGAGGCACTCGACCGCAGTGGCGAGCTGCTGAACAAAGTAGTGGGCGTATTCTTCAATGTCATCGAAGCCGATGGCAACGATGAGATGAACGCTATCGCCGAAGAAGTATCACCCAAACTCTCCGCACTCAGCGACGGCATTATCCTCAACGACGCCCTCTTCCAACGCGTGAAAGCTGTATATGAGCAAAGAGAAAGTCTTGGTCTCAACGATGAACAGATGCGTCTGCTGACCGAGACCTTCAAGTCGTTTGCCAACAATGGTGCTAACCTCCCAGAGGACAAGAAAGCTCGCCTCAAAGAGATCAACCAAGAGCTCGGTCTGCTCTCCCTACAATTTGGCAATAACGTGGTAGCAGAGACCAATGCCTACCAACTCTTCATCACCGATGAGGCAGAACTCAAAGGTCTTCCCGAAAGCGCGAAAGCCGCAGCCAAAGAAGAAGCCGTGGCAGCAGGTCGCCCAGAAGCATGGCTCTTTACCCCTAAACGCACCAGCTTCACCCCAGTACTCCAATACTGCGAGAACCGCGAACTGCGCAAAGAACTCCTGATGGCATACACCACCCGCGGCAACCACGACAACGAGAATGACAACAAGAACATTATCATTCGCACCATGCAACTGCGCGTGGAAAAAGCACAACTCTTTGGCTACACCAACCCTGCGGACTATATCCTCGCTGACTGCATGGCCAAGGACGCAAGGACCGTAGACGCATTCCTTCAATCAGTATGGGAGCCAAGTTTGGCTGCTGCTAAACGCGAAGCCGCAGAACTGCAAAAGATGATGGACAAAGACCTGCCAGGCGAGAAACTCCAACCATGGGACTGGTGGTACTACGCTGAGAAACTGCGCGTGGAGAAATATGCCCTCAACGAGGAAGAACTCAAACCATATTTCGAGCTCAACAACGTGCGCAATGGTGCGTTCCAATTGGCAAACAAACTATATGGACTGAACTTCGAGAAACTGGAGAACATGCCCGTATATAACCCAGAGGTAGAGGTATTCAAAGTTACATACGCTGACGGTGGCTTGGTAGGTATCCTCTACACCGACTACTTCCCACGCGCTGGCAAACGTCCAGGTGCATGGATGAACAATATCTGCAACCAATACGTGGATGCCAACGGTGTGGACCATCGCCCTGTAATCATCAATGTGGGTAACTTCAACAAACCTACCGCAGGCAACCCATCACTGCTCTCTATGGACGATGTAGAGACCCTCTTCCACGAGTTTGGTCACGCACTCCACGGCCTCATGTCCAAAGCCACCTACCAATCATTGGCAGGCACCAACACCCCACGCGATTTTGTAGAACTTCCAAGCCAATTCATGGAGAACTACTGCTATCACCCAGAAGTGCTGAAGACCTACGCTTTCCACTATCAGACAGGCGAACTCATCCCAGAGGAGTTAGTAGCAAAAATCAACAAGGCAGGCACCTTCAATCAGGGATTCGTACAAACCGAATTGCTCTCTGCTTCTATCCTCGATATGGACTACCACAAGATGACTACCACCGAGCCATTTGATGTAAACGAATTTGAGGCAGAGTCGATGAAGAAGATGCACATGATACCAGAGATCATCACCCGCTATCGCTCTACCTTCTACAACCACATCTTCACCACGGGTTATGCTGCTGGCTACTATAGCTACACATGGGCAGCCGTGTTGGATGCTGATGCGTTTGCGGCCTTCGAGGAGACAGGCGACATTTTCAACCCAGAGATGGCGAAGAAGTTCGCTCGCCTCTTGGAGCAAGGTGGCACACGCGACGCGGCACTGCTCTACCAAGAGTTCCGTGGCAAGGATGCCGATCCTAAGCACCATATGAAGCGTTGCGGATTCTGATTAATTCCCTGTTCGTTACCTATCTATTACCTGACAAGTACGGCAACGACACGGCAACGAGACGGCAACGACAGCAGATAATACCAAAAGAAACACAACATATCACTTGAGATATTTCTTAAAAAACATTGCCCAAAATAGCATGCTAAGAACGATACTGCTAATCGTTCTTGGCATGGCTATGTGGATACCTTCGTTCTTTAGGCAGGAGAATACCGCATGGTTAATCGCAACGCTTGTGTTGGTTATTCTCAATACGCTACTCACCACCCAATACTTCTATAAAAGTGGTATCACCAGTCTGCCTTCGCCTTTTGTAGCCGCCACGACATGGTTTGGGTTATCCGCCATACCAGCACTACACGCCTGCTGGCAAACACAATTTGTTATTATGGGTGTACTATTGGCATGTCTGGTATTGCTCAAGATGGACTACCAACACGAAGCCACTGAAGAAGTATTTTTAGCCACACTCATATGCTGCGTAGTGGCTGTGATTCCTAGTATATTCTTTACAGGTATCATGATGCTGTGGAGCTACTTGATTGCTAAACGACAAATGACATGGCGTGTATGGGCGGCATCACTCATCGCCATTGCCATACGCATAGTAGGAATGGCAGTATTACATTACATGGGATGGTTACAAGTAATCTGGATGGAGAACATACCACATCTATCAGGGCTACTATGGCTACTCTTCGGTGTGGTATATCTGCTCTCGTTTCTATCTATTTACATACCATTGAAACGCCCTTCTGTAGGCAGCGGAGTGTTTTATTTGATAACCATTATCATTCTTATTTTTGCCAACCTATTGTGGAATGGCTGTATATTATACAATTATCCTATTAAATCTATATTCCTATGAAAAGACTTCGACTGCTTTCTATCCTCACCCTATTGGCTATAACGCTCACACTACAAGCCAACGAACCCAAGCACGAACTCCGTGCCACATGGTTGGCAACAGTCCAAAACATTGATTGGCCAAAAACCAAAGTTACCAACGACGCCACACGCAAACAGCAACAGAAGGAACTTACCGACATTCTTGACAAACTTGCAGCGGGCAATATGCACGCTTGCTTCATGCAGGTACGCTCACTATGCGATGCCATGTATCAGTCATCCTATGAGCCATGGTCAATTGCTCTGACAGGCACTCGCGGCAAAGATCCTGGCTATGACCCATTGGCATTTGCTATTGAAGAAGCACACAAACGCGGATTGGAATTGCATATATGGGTCAACCCCTTCCGTGTGACCACCAGTGGCACGCTCGATAGTAATGACCAACTCCAACAACACGCAGGCGAGTGGATTATCAAATACGATAATGGTTCGTTCAAAGGTCAAATCATTGACCCTGGCTACCCGCAGGCGCGCGCGTACGTAATAAAGGTGTTGATGGAGATTGTCAACAACTACGATGTGGACGGTATCGTCATGGACGACTATTTCTATCCCTATGGTGGCACAACTACAGAAGATGCTAAATCTAAATCATTGTACAAACCCAACAATGTCTTGGATGTCAACCAAGACGGCGATACCGACGACGACTGGCGCAGAAACAATGTAGATGTATGCCTAAAAGCGTTATATGATACGATTCAATCAGTCAAACCTTGGGTACGCTTCGGTATGGGTACCTTTGGTATTTGGAGTACGCAACAAAAAGCGGCTGAAGCTTATGGTATTACCTTGCCAAGCGGTATTCGTGGTTTGGATGACTACGACGTACAGGCCTGCAACCCCGTAGAATGGGTAAAAAATGGCTATGTGGACTATATCAACCCACAACTCTATTGGTCCACCAATGTAGCAGCACAAGACTACAAAGTACTCTGCAAATGGTGGGCAAAAGATGTGTGCGAACACTTCTCTAACCAATTGCCTGATGGCAAGAAAGTGCATTTCTTCATTTCGCAGGCGGCTTACCATGCCTACGATGGCTATACGGGATACGATGCAGGTGTCGGAGAAATACAAAAGCAGATAGATGTTAATCGCGCCAACCTATCATCGGGTCACACGGGCTCGGTGTTCTACAACACCTCTGCCTACAACAAAATGTACCTCGAACTCAAAGAATCACACTTCACGCACAAAGCCCTGCCGCCTGCTATGGACTGGAAAGTGAAAGAGCAGTTGGCTGCACCTACCAATGTGCAACTCTCTGCAACAGAAATAACATGGCAACATCCTACAGCAGAGCGTTTTACCATATATGCTTTTCCAAAAGGATTAAACACCGCTACGGCTATGCAAGATAGTCAATACCTGCACCGTATAGTCTATGGAAAAGCATGCTCTATAGCGGAATTTGATGATATCGCCAATACCACCATCGCCATTTGCGCTTATGATCGTTTTGGCGTAGAACATGGAGTAACAACATTGAACGAAAGTGAATTCCCAGAATCAGATCCAAATGCTACTGAAATCACATGGATACTGAATGGCGGCGTACTGAAAGAAACCATAGTGCCCAACAATGAGAAATTGTGGGAAGATTGGAAACCAGATTATGTGACCTACTACAAGACTATGTATGGCGATTCGTTTGTTCCTGCGGAAGACAGAAATATGGATGATGTGTTGGGCTTTACATGGATTAATTCTTTAGGCAAAGGATTAGCAGCAGACTTCATGACTCAATCAAAAGAGTGGAAATGGCTAACCGATTACATGCTAGCGGAAGCGGATGCTCAAGAAGAAACAATCAGTAGCGACAACGATTGGCGATATAATCTCTATTCCTTCTTCAACTGCGCTGATGCAGCTTACCGCGTGGACGGCTATCGTGCAGGTTATACAGTAGATTTCACCACGGCTGGTAAACCCGAAGCATGGGGTGAGTATTATCCTAATGCAGGAGAAACAGATATGCACTTGCCTAATCAAGTGACTGAGACATATATATTGCCAACTCCCACTCATCCTGAGGGATATGAGTTCTTGGGTTGGTACACCACAGCTACTGTTACTGGAGCCCCAGTTATAGCCATTCCCGCCGGATGGACGGGAACTTTATATGCCCATTGGAACAATCTAACAACTGCAATATCGGTAATAGGAAGCAATGAACCTATCAAAGTATATGATATATTTGGACGCTATGTAGGACATAAAACAGATAATCTTCCTCACGGATTATATGTAATTATTCAAGGACATAATATAACAAAAATTATTCTTTAACAAGAAGTAATTTTACTAAATAAATTTTATCATTAACCATTAAAAACATTTCGTATGAAGAAAATCTTTTTTTCTTTGGCGTTGGCAGTCTCGATGATGGCTTCAGCGCAAGTGTTTGAGGTGGGTCAACTGACAAAGTTGAACACTCCTACAGACACAGATGTGAAGGTGGCAGGTGTGAGCGCAGATGGCTCATATGTACTGATCACCAACGGTTCTAACCACGGTTTGCGTCGCTATGACGTGGCTACTGGTCGAACCACCACTATCACTACTGCACCAGGTGCAGGTTACAATGTTCAAATCAGCAATGACGGTCAAGAAATCGTGTATCGTGAGACTAAGTTTGACAAACAAGGTTTGCGCAAGAACGATGTGATCCGTTTGAATTTGGCTACTACTAAAACCGCTACTGTAGCAAAAGCACAACGCGATGCTAGCGCTATGGTAACCAGTTCTGCTAAACAATCTGTTTCTATTCAAGACCGCTTGATGGTAGTTAACCGCAATGGTAAAAACATTGTTGTTGCTCCTAATGGCAAGCACTTGAGCTACATCTGGGCTTCTATTTCTCCAGATGGCAAGAAGTTGTGCTACTATGTATGCGGTAACGGTTGCTGGGTATCTAACATTGATGGTAGCAACCCTCAGTACATTGCTCACGCATGCCGCGCTGCACAATGGTATGACAACAATACCATCGTAGCTATGGCTGATGAGGATGATGGTCACTTTACAACTGCTAGCCGCATTGTAGCCTATACTTTGGACGGCAAAATGCAAGTTTTGACCAATGACTCTATGATCGCTATCGAGCCTTATGCAGCTAATGGTGCTGTGGTATTCTCTACTTTGGATGGCGAAGTATATATGTTGAACGTTAAATAATGCAGACTGTTATGAAAAAGATATTTATGATTCTCGCAGCAGCGCTGCTTACCGTTTCCATGTCAGCTGCTGATTTGACAGGTAAACGTATCTATGTCAACCCAGGTCACGGTAGCTTTGGTCCTAACGACCGTCCTATGGCTACTATCCCTTATCCTAACTTGCCTACTACAGGTATGCCAGATACACTCGGTTTCTACGAGTCTAACACCAACCTCTGGAAGTGTATGTACCTCGGTGAGAAATTGGAAGCTGCAGGTGCAACCGTATTGTACTCTCGTACCCAAAATGGTCCTTGGCCATATCCTATGGTAAATGGTGACTATCCAGATTATACCTACAACAAAGGAGGCTCAATTGCTGATCCTACTCTCGGTTGGCAATTCACTGATGGCTATTACTGCCACCCAGATATTGAGAAGTACAACCGTAGTTTGAGCGAGATCTGCCGCGAGGTAGAGGCTAACAATATCGACTACTTTATCTCTGTTCACTCTAATGCGAATAGTGAGGGTAGTACTGCTAACTTCCCATTGATGCTCTATCGTGGTCCAGACGCATATTCTGGTGCGAACTCTACTGACGGTGCTGAATATGTAGTGGGGAGCTACGAGAAGGCTAAATTAGCTAACGAAGAGAAACTCAAAATCATGAAGGCAGGTATTGATGTTCCATCGTCTACCAACCTCAATATCCGTGGTGACTGGAACTTCTATGGCAGCCATGGTAGTCTTAGTCATAACAATGGAAAAACATACTATGGTTATCTTGGCGTATTGAGACATGGTGCAAGTGGTTTCCTTTCTGAGGGCTATTTTCACACTTATCAACCTGCTCGTCACCGTGCACTTAATCAAGACTACTGCCACATGGAGGGTCTTGACTACTACCGTGCGATCATCAACTACTACGGTGCAGACAAAGAAACTAAGGGTTATATCGTAGGTACTGTAAAAGACCAATACAACAAGATGAGCAACAAGCTCTACACTTATACTCCTAAGTCAAACGACCAATGGGTACCATGTAATGGTGCAGAGGTTATCTTAAAGAAGGGTGGCGTAGAGGTTGCTCGTTACAATGTAGATACCTTGTACAATGGTATCTTCGTATTCGAAGGTCTTGAGCCAGGTGATGACTATTCATTGGATGCAAGTTGCGACGGTTTCTTCCCATTGGATGACCAATACAAGGTTCCTTTCTCTGTAAAAGCTAACGAGACTACTTACCCAATGATCTACTTGGTAGATACCACATGGACTCCTCCAACTATCGTTTATGAGGATTATCCAAACCCAGATCAACCTGCTTATCTTGGTTTGCCAAGCGTATTCGAGATGACCGAACAACCAGTTCGTGACTTTGCTGAGGTTATCAAGGGTACTGTAAAGCGCACTCTCCAAAGTGGTGACTCTACTATCCTTCTCTCGCACGAGGAAGACGGTACACCTCATATCTATTTGATTAAGAGCAGTTTGAATACAATCGACACTATTTCTACCGATAGCATTATCCCTGTTGATACTACTAACTTAGGTGATTATCTTGCACTCTCTGACATTGCACTCACTTGCGATGGCAAATTGGTAGGTGTGAACTATGTTCGTTGTCAATATGGTGATGATCAAGTAGATGCTGGTTACAAACGTGGTACCAAGTACTTCTATATTTGGGATAAGCTTGCAGGTGATGCGCGCGTATGGTTTACCGCACAAGATGGTGCTAACTCATACCGCAGCGATGTTGGTTATACACTTGCAGTAAGAGGTGAAAGTAAAGATTGCCAAGTATTGGTATCTGCTCGTCACTACAACGCTACCAGTGGTGGTGGTACATTCCGCTATTCTTGCTATACCGTAACTGATGGTACTCCAAGTTATATCTTCTACGGTAACGCAATCACATTGGGCGAGGATCCTCTTCTCGACGGTACACGCGATGGTGAGAATATCCAATTCACATTGTCTCCACGCGGTGAGAAGAAAGACTTTATCTTGGATGCTGACAAGGTCACTCCTCACGAGTTCCGTTTGCCAGATGCTCAAAACGTAAACCCAACTTCACTTGGTCAAGTCTCTGCTGACTTGATGCACGTGAAGTTCAACGGTGCTACCTACTTCAAGTATGCTGGTCACAGCCTCATGGCTGCTCCTGCTACTGATACTCTGGGCAGAGTCACTGGCGTTCAAGTATTGGATATTACCGAAGGTCTTGATAAGGCAGTTATAGTTAAAACAACCAACACCACTTTGGCTGAGGCTGTTGAGGCTACCTACGCTTCTGCAAGTGCTAAGGTAAAAGGTACTGACCTCTATCTCTACTTGCTCGTTGACAACAAGATGTATAGCTTCACTACTGTAAGCGTAGCACAACCTGTTGTTCCATCTATCGTAGCTTATAACTTGAATGTAGTTAAGGAGGCTGATAATTATGTATTTACTTTCGATGCTAACGCTGATGCTGTAGCTGCTGAATTGGTATTCTCTGCTGAAGGTGAAGCGGTCGGCACATTGCCTGTAGAGGTAGTTAAGGGTGCTAATACTATCACTGTAGCTGCTATTGAATTGCCAGGTGAGATGGGTCAAGAACTCACATGGGCTGTTAAGTTGGATGGTGGAGCTATCGCTAACTTCGGAATCGTGGCTTCTGAGGGCTCACTCATTGAGAGCAGCACTTCTCGCTTGTTCAATGCTGTAAACACCAACCCTGAGTTGGATAACTTCGGTAAGATCTATATCATGCACCGCGCTGGTTCTTCTACTTCTGCTAACGCTCCTAAGAGTGGTATCTACGAGTATGACCACAACCTCGCTAAACAAAATACTGAGGCTTACAAGGGCGGTGAAGAGAAATTCGGTAACCCAACTCGTATGAGCATGGACCGCGAAGGTTATCTCTATATCGCAGACTGGGCAGATGGTCACTCTGGTATCTTCGTGGCTAACACCGCTGATATGACCCAACCATTCACCCAATTCTTCGCAGGTACACGCGGTAGCAATGGTGAATTCAACAATGGTGGCGTTTACACGGGTTCTTCTACCCCAGGTTGCTATGTATATGACAACGGTGAGGAAGTGAAACTTTTCGTTTACAACGAGGACGCTGCTGGTACATTGCCTAAGAATGGTATGGCAGTTTACAACATCAGTCAAGAAGATGGTACTATCCTCCATAAGTGGGAGACCGCTCCAAGTGCAGTTTACACATTGACCGGTCAAGCTAACACCGAGGGTAACCCATGGGGCACCAGCCATGGCTTCTTCGTAAGTCAAGTACGTGAAGATGGTCAAAACAATAGTGGTGCTACTTCCCTCAAGTTCTACTCAAACGATGGTACTGAGCAAATGTCTGCTGCAAGTGATGAGTATAAAGAGATCATTACCGGCTCTAATGCAGGTGGTTATGTAGTATCTCCTGATGAATCTGTATTGATCTTCAACGATGGTGCTAAGAACTTCCTCGTATTCGACATTGCATGGGAAGGCGACAAACCAGTATTGACACTCCGTTATACTATCAACCATGGTATCACTAAGATCCGCCAAATGAACTGGGATTACGCTGGTAACATCGTATGCTCTGGTGATGCTGGTATCCATATCGTAAGCTTACCAAAGGATGAGAATATTACTCTCGTTCCTGCTAAAAAAGCATTGACAGTAGTTGTAGGTAACGGTGGTAGCAGTGTAGAGAATATCACAACTGAAGCTATCTTAGATGTTAATGCTCCTATGTATGACATCCTTGGTCGTCAAGTGGATAATACCTATCGTGGTATTGTTATCCAAAATGGTAATAAATACTTATTGAAGTAAACATTGATTGCTCAATCAATAACCAATGGGACCGCCTTTAATGGGCGGTCCTTTTGATTGTAAGATAGAATAATTTGAGAAATTTTGACGCAGTTGCTCTATTTTTTACGAAAACGTTTGCAGGTTTCAAAAAAAAGTTATAACTTTGCAGGCTGTTACGTTTTCAACATAGTGTGTGACTATAACTATATAATAATTGAATCAACTAAAATAATTAATTATCATGAAAAAAACAATTCTTCTTTGCGCAGCATGCGCTATCAGTATGCTAACAAGTGCTCAGCTACTGGAAGTGGTTTCAACGCAACAATTACGTACGCCTTCAGGTGAAGAACTTAAAGTAGCAGGTTTTAGTCCGAAAGGTGATTATCTGTTGTTGACCAACGATGTAAACAACGGATTAATTCATTATGATCTCGCAACAGGTGTTACTAATACTATTTCTGAAGCGAGTGGTGCTGGCTGGTCTGTAAAGATTAGCGAGGATGGGCAAAGTATCGTATATCGAGAGGGATATATGGATGCAAATCAACTAATGAAGCACAATATCGTAAAGTATGATATGAGTGATAAAAAGAAAGCCATCGTAGCAAAAAATCAACGTAACTTAAATCAGCTCGTACATGCTAATGGTGCAAATAGTGTAACCATCAATGAGGATTTACATATGATTCTAGTGCACAACGGAAAAAATATCGTTTTAGCTCCTAACGGAACAAACGAAGCATATAACTGGGCAAGTATTTCACCTGATGGGCAAAAAATTCTCTACTACGTTTCTGGTAGAGGTTGTTATGTTTGTGATTTAAAAGGTGGCAATGTACAATATATTGCAGATCATTGCCGTGCACCACAATGGTATGATAATAAAACCATTATTGGTATGCATGATGAAGATGATGGTACATACCTCACTGCATCTGCGATTGTAGCATATAACTTGCAGGGACAAAAACAAATCCTCGTGAATAGAGAGATGATGGCCATCTACCCATATGCTGCTAATGGACAAATTGCTTTCTCTACCGCTGGAGGTAATGTCTATTTAATGAAAGTGAAATAAATCATAATACTATACAATCATGAAACGTTTATTTTTATCAATTTTTGCGTTAGGTCTATTCTTATTTAGTACTGCCGCAAATACAAAAGTATATATCAATCCTGGTCACGGAAGTTGGGGACCTAACTGTCGTCCTATGGCAACAATCAATTATGCTGCTGGTGACACATTAGGATTCTTCGAGTCAAATACTAACCTTTGGAAAGCCTTTGCAATGGAGGAGAAACTGAAAGCTGCAGGTGGATTTGATGTAAAGTTGTCTCGTAGAGCAAGTGGTGGAAGTGGCACCAACCAGTGGAATAAAGCATTAAGTACAATTTGTTCCGAGGCTACTAACTATGGCGCAAATTATTATATCTCTATCCACTCCAATGCAGGACCAGATGGATCAACTGGTTCGTTTGCCAACTATCCAGTAATTCTCTATCGTGGTTATACTGGTAGCCCAAAAGTGAAAAATAGTGACGCGATGGCTAAGGCATCTATGGCTCGCTTGTATGATATCTTCTATAAAACACCAAAAAACAAAAATGGTGGCGGAGGTCCTGAGTTTACCACCTCTTATTCACCAAGTAACCCTCGTATCACAGGCGACTTGTCATTCTATGATACAAGTTCTACCTATGGCTATTTGGGTGCATTGAAGCACAACATACCTGGCTTCTTATCTGAAGGATATTTCCACACCTATAGTCCTGCTCGTCATCGTGCATTAAACCCAGACTGGTGTCGTGAGGAAGGTATTCGCTATTTCCGTGGTTTAATGGATTACTATGGCAAGGCAGGGGAGAAAGTGGGTTATATATTGGGTTATGTTCGTTCAAAAACCGAACAATTTAGCCACAAACACTATATCCCTCACTCATCATCTAATGACATTTACAAACCTATCAATGGTGCGAAGATTGTATTGCGTAATGATAAAGAAGAGGTCATTAAATGTAATTGCTATCCATACGTTAAGCGCATGCTTAAGAACCAAGACTATTACACTACAGATCATAACTACAATGGTGTATTTTTCTTTGAAAACCTTACTCCTGGTCAATATACTTTATACGTACATGCAAGCGGATACAAAGATATTGTTCAAACAATAACTGTAACTGCTGACAAGACTATTTACCCAGAGATTTTCATGGAGAAAGGTGCTGGTACAGAGCCTAATGTGGCTCCTGCAGATCCTGATATCGAGTGGGAACTCAATGGCGGTTATGTACCAGGCGGTACAGTACCTTCTAACGATGAGTTGTGGGAGCAATTTAAATCCTACTACTTGAGCTACTACAATATCAATCGTGCTGATCAACCAATAGAGAATGTGGCTACCTTTGCTTCAGCTTACATGGAAGACATCATGACCAATGAGAAGTCTGACTACAAGTGGTTGGGCGATTATATCCTCACCATAGCAGGTACTATCAGCGGCGAGAGTGCTTGGCGCTGGCATGTACACGCATTCTTCAACTGCAACGATGGTACAGTAACTGACAACCAAAAAGTGGCTACTGCCAACTTCAGCGACGCCGGCAAACCAGAGAAATGGGGACCTGCTTATCAAATAGCAATGGGTACAAGTGCTGCATTGCCATACAAGGTTACTAGCACATATACCCTGCCTACTCCTGTCAAAGAAGGATATGTATTCCTTGGCTGGAACACCAAAGCAGACGGTACAGGCGAAACATTGACCACTATCCCTGCTGGATGGCAAGGTACACTCTACGCAATGTGGGAAGAAGAGGTACCAGCTGATGTAAAATGGGTGCTTAATGGAGGAACTGTTTCTATCACGCTTCCACGTGAAATCACAGGCACAGCATATACACTGCCTACACCTAAGAAGAATGGATATGTATTCTTAGGATGGTATGACAACGCCAATGGTACTGGCATAGCACTGACCAGTCTGCCTATAGGATACAAAGGTACTATTTATGCAATCTGGCGTGAAGCCAAAGTAACATGGGAACTCAATGGTGGTAAAGCAGTCAAAGAGGTACTAGTCAGCGATGGCTCTGTCAAAGTACCTACTAATGAAGAATTATTCACCACCTTCATGAATGACTACAACACCTATTACAAAACCAGCATCAACACCGCAAGCTACAGCGTAGCTAAAGGCAATGTTGCAAACTTCTTGTACAATGGTAAAGCCAACTTTAGCGTGGACATTACTATCCTATTACAAGACGCTTCTGCAGGCTGGAAATGGTTGGGCGATTACCTACAAAAATCTAGCACCGAGAATGGATTGCCTTTGGAAGAAGAGGTACAATGGCGTTACTCATTGGCAGCATTCTTTATGTGCGGCACATATACGGATTACAATGTGGACTTCTCTACCATGGGTCAAGCTACAGTGTGGGGACCTACCTACGAAGCAGCACACGGTGGTGGAACAAAGACCGTACTCGAAGAGATTACCTTGCCAAGCAAAATCACAGGCAATGCGTACACCATCCCAACCCCAGTAAAAGATGGAGCTACCTTCCAAGGCTGGTATGACAACGCTGCTGGCACAGGCGACAAACTGACTGTTCTGCCTGTTGGCTACGATGGTACCGTATATGCTATTTGGGATAAAGCTCAAGTAGTTTGGGTATTGAACGGCGGTAAGGTATTGGAGGAAGTGACCATACCAGGTAATACCGTGAATGTACCTACTCAAGAGGAGTTGTGGGCTAGCTTCAAAACCGCAGCAGGGTTAACCACCTTGGGTACCTTGGCAGAGATTACCGAAGCAGGTGCTGGGAAACCACACAATGAGCAGGACAACCCATGTGCATGCCGTATCATCTGCGCTAAATTGTTGGATGCAAATGTAAATGCAATATTTGCTTTGCCAGAATGGGCTTGGCTCAAAGCTTACATTATGACCGTACAATCTGGCTTGCCAGAAGCAAGTAGTGCGGCATGGCGTTATGCTATCGCTGCATTCTTCTTGCAATCAGAGCACAGCGCATGGCCTGCATCTGCTGATTTCTCCGAAGCAGGTAAGCCAGAGGCATGGGGCGATGCATACCAAAAAGCGCATGGAGCTACTGATTCAACAACTGAGTGGCGAGAAGTGACATTACCTTCTGCTATTGTAGGCGAACCATACACCATTCCAACTCCTGTAAAAGATGGTGATGTATTCGTTGGTTGGTATGAAAATAATAACGGTACAGGTACTGCACTCACAGTGTTGCCTGTTGGTTATGAAGGAACTGTTTATGCAATATGGAAATCTGGTGTAGCTACTGATATAGAAAATATACAACTAAATACAATTTCTACACACAAGATTCTTCACAATGGTCAAATTCTTATCATACGTGACGGTAAAGTCTATAATATGATAGGACAACAAGTCAATTGACAACAATAATTGACTATTGATATAAATCAAGTAGGAGGAAAACGATATCGTTTTCCTCCTACTTTCGTTTTTAGACCTCTCACACCACCATACAGCAGTAGGTGTGATAGCGTCGAGAGAGATGGTATTCGCAAGTGCTATGAATGAGATAGTAATAACATACTAATCACATAGTAATAGCATAGTACATACAGCAGTTTGTGCGATAAAAAAAAGAACTTATGAATTAGCCGTTAGGTATTCGTGCATGGATTTCGCAGCCTTACGTCCGTCGGACATTGCAAGAATAACCGTAGCACCACCACGAACGATATCTCCTCCTGCAAACAAAGTGGGGATAGAAGATTGCATATTGTCGCCCACTACAATAGTACCTCGTTTGGAAATCTCTAACCCTTCCACAGAAGATGGGATCAACGGATTAGGCGATACACCAACCGAAACGATTACTTCATCAACAGGAATAGTGATAGTTTGCCCTTCAAGCGCCATAGGTGAACGACGTCCTGATTCATCGGGTTCGCCCAAAGTCATCACTTGCAGAACAGCCTCATTAACACGACCACTCTCATCTGCATGGTATTCAATCGGGTTATGCAAAGTCAGGAACTCTATGCCTTCTTCCTTAGCGTGACGAACCTCCTCAATGCGAGCAGGCATCTCTTCTTCGCTACGGCGATAAATAATCATAGCACGCTCTGCTCCTAAGCGTTTGGCTGTGCGCACAGCATCCATAGCTGTATTTCCACCACCTATGACAGCCACATTCTTAGCCCTTAAAACAGGCGTATCTGATTCTTCGGATGAAGCATCCATTAGATTCACACGCGTCAAGTATTCGTTGCAAGATAATACACCATTAAGGTTTTCACCAGGAATACCCATAAAACGAGGCAAACCAGCACCACTACCAACAAAAATACCTTGATAGCCCTCTGCTTTCAAGTCATCAATCGTAAGTGTTTTACCAATAATGATATCTGTCTTGAAATTCACTCCTAATTGACGTAGTCCTTCTATCTCTCGATCCACTACGCTATTAGGAAGACGGAACTCTGGAATACCATATTTCAATACACCACCTATCTCATGCAATGCCTCAAAAACGGTGACTTCATATCCATATTTAGCCATATCACCCGCAAAAGCTAAACCAGCAGGACCACTACCAACTACGGCTACCTTGCCCATTTTGCCAGTGTTATTGGCTTCACGTTTGTGGCTGGCTTCGCTCATATTAGATGCAGTATAATCTGCTACAAAGCGCTCCAAATAGCCAATAGCCACAGGTTTATGTCCCATTTTAATATGGATACATTGCGCTTCACATTGCTTCTCTTGCGGGCATACACGTCCGCACACAGCAGGCAGAGTGCTACTGTCTTTTATTATTTCAGCCGCACCTATGATATTTCCGATTTCCAACTGCTTGATGAATCCAGGAATATTGATATTTACTGGACAACCTTGTACACAAGTTGGCTTTTTACAATCCAAGCAACGATGCGCTTCTGTGATAGCTTGGTCCAACGTAAGACCTTGATTTACCTCGCTTCGCAACGATTTAATACGCTCCTCCGCAGGTAGTTCGTTCATCTCTACTCGGGGAATAGCAACACGCTGCTTGGCAGTCAAAACTACCTCATTTATATTTGGTAGTTCAGTTGTGGTACCACGAAGCGGTTGAGGGGTTGCTACCAGTGAGGTTGAACTATGTGTAGAAGCATTTGAATAAGCAATAGTCTCTTCGTTTTTATACGAACGCAAACGAGTGAGCATTTCGTCGAAATCTACCTGATGAGCATCAAACTCTGGTCCATCTACACAAACGAATTTGGTTTTTCCTCCAACGGTTACGCGACATGCACCGCACATTCCTGTACCATCTACCATGATGGTATTGAGACTTGCATCGGTAGGGATATTGTATTTTTGGGTGGTCAATGCCACAAATTTCATCATTATAGCAGGCCCTATAGTGATGCACTTATCCACTTTCTCACGTAAAATAACTTGCTCTACCCCATTGGTTACCAAACCTTTTTGTCCGAGTGAACCATCATCGGTCATGATTATCAGTTCGTCAGACACTGCTGATAATTGTTCGCGAAGGATAATGAGTTCAGCAGTGCGAGCAGCCAAAATGGTTATGACGCGATTGCCTGCACGCTTGAGTGCTTGTGCAATAGGCAACATAGGAGCAGCTCCCACACCTCCACAAGCACAAACAACCGTACCGAATTGCTTGATTTCGGTAGCTTTACCAAGTGGTCCGACCAAATCAGCTAATTGGTCTCCCACATTCATTTCGCAAAGCTTACTTGATGAAACACCTATTCGCTGTACCACCAGAGAGATTGTTCCTTTGATTGGATCAGCATCTGCAATCGTCAATGGCATACGCTCTCCATGTTTGTCTGTTCTCACAATCACAAAATGACCAGCACGACGGCTACGGGCAATCAATGGAGCTTCAATAACAAACTCCGCAACATTCTCCGAAAAGAACCGTTTTGATAAAATGGTGTTCATCGCAGGATTTTCTTCTAATTAAATCGCGATTAGAAATATTTTATTTCCGAACCAGTAATACTTGTTAATAAATTGTTTGCCAAACGACTTGCACCAAATCGGAAGGACTCATTATTGAGCCAATCTTGACCAAGAATCTCTTTCACTAAGGTGTAATGTTGCACAGCCTCTTCGGTGGTACTTACGCCACCTGCAGGTTTGTAGCATACCTTTTGACCAGTTTTTGCTTGCCAGTTCTTGATGGCAGTACACATTACATATGTAGCCTCTGGAGTAGCATTTACAGCAATTTTACCTGTAGACGTTTTTATAAAATCAGCTCCTGCTGCCATGGCAAGAATAGAAGCCTTATAGATGTTTTCGGGTGTTTTTAAAGCACCTGTTTCAAGAATCACTTTGAGGTGTGCATCTTTGATAGCTGCTTTAATTTCAGAAATCTCATCAAAGACCTCTTGGTAGTTGCCTTCAAGGAATTTTCCTATTGAGATAACGATATCTATCTCAGTTGCACCAGCAGCAACAGCCATCGCAGCCTCAGCCACTTTAACCTCAATAAATGTTTGAGAAGCTGGGAAACCAGCAGCCACTGCTGCAATGCCGATAGGCTCTGTGAGTGTATCTGCTGCAGCTTGCACAAGAGCAGGATACACACACATAGCAGCCACGTTAGGCACACCAGGGAAGTTGTCTTCAAACTCATTCACACGTTGAGCCATCGTCTCTACTTTCTCGGTAGTATCCTCGCCATTGAGTGTGGTCAAGTCAATTGAATGGAGACATTGTTTCCATACTTCTACATTGTTGTTTTCCTCGAAGTGGTTAGCCAATATATCTTCTACTGCTGATTTTACGGATTGTTCGGTGAGTGTGCAAGGATACTCAGCGAAAAGATTTTCAAACTTATTCATAATTGATGATTTTATTAGGTATTAGTATTATTATTCTTTTATTCTGCCGATAATAGTTTCGTTACCACGTACTGATTCACCCACAGCCACAAAGATTTGTGTATCAAGTGGCAAATACATATCCACACGTGAGCCAAATTTGATAAATCCGAGATGCTCATTGCGGTGTGCTTGCTTGGTGGCCTTAGCATAGGTTACGATACGGCGTGCCATTGCACCAGCTATCTGACGTACAGCTATTTGCACTTTATTGGGTGTTTCTATCACAACTAATGAACGCTCGTTTTCTGTACTTGATTTAGGTAGCCAAGCTCCTTGATGACGACCTTTTTGATGTTCGGATACCAAAATAGTTCCTTCTATTGGATACCAATTGGCATGTACATTGAAGGGCGACATAAAGATGCTCACTTGCAGGCGTTTTTCATGAAAATACTCATTTTCTTCGGTGGGCTCTATCACAACCACACGTCCGTCAGCAGGTGCGATAATGAAATTAGGATCATCCACTTCTAACACACGTACTGGGTTGCGGAAGAAATAAGTAACAAATACTAATAATGCCGCTGAAAGCAACAATGTAATCGCAAATATCCAATTAGAAACATATAGATAAACAGGAACGTTGATGATAAAAATCAAAAATGTAAGTCCTACAATAATGTTTCGTCCTTCGCGATGAATACGAAGATTGCGTTTTTTCCTTCCCATAATTATAACTTGTTATAAGGTATTTGACAGAGCATATCTATTGCTTGGTCCAGTCCCTGCTGCATTTTCTTATCAAACATCATCTTGAACATAGCAGGCATATCTGTTTTTATTGTGATTCTAATACGAGTATCCAATTCAGCCACTTGTTTCAATTGAATCCAAACATTAAATGGAATAGGCAAATTTTCTGCTCCGAATTTAATGGTTTTGTATTCTTCTTTTTCAACGATTGCAATTGCTATTTTTTGCCCTAATCCATCCACTTTTAGACAGATTCGCTCTTTGGTCACTTCCAATTCTTTTATTTTATCTTGAGGTATTGCATCTCGAAAATAGTTGATATTCTCTAGATTGCTCAATACGGCAAACACCTGTTGGTCGTTTGCTATTATCTGCCCTATTTTACTCTCATATTTAATCTCTGCCATAACTTATTTACTCCATTTAGATGGTTTCTTTTGCCATTGTTGTATCGCCTTGCTTTGTTCTTCATTGATTATTTCTAAGTTTTCTGCATGATGCAAAACAGTTTCTAAGTTGGTCAGCGAAATCAAATCTATTTCTGCTTTTTCCATGTTTTTGCGAGTAGATGAGAAGCCATAATCAAAAATGGTAACAATACCTAATACATTACAGCCATTATTGCGTAATGCTTCTACCACTTTCAAGCAATTTTTACCTATATTCACTTGATTTTCTAACACAATCACATTTTGCCTCGGACGCAAATCACCTTCGATTTGATTTTCCAATCCGTGATCTTTAGGAGTAGGATGCACATATACGAAAGGTAATCCCAACTGTTCTGCTACCAACACGCCATGTGCAATAGCATTGGTTGCTACTCCCGCTATCACATCTGCATCAGGATATATCTCAGCGATTGTTCTCGCCAATTCTATTCGAATAAAATCTCGAATCTTTGGATATGATAAAATCTTACGATCATCGCAATATAGAGGTGCATACCACCCATTTGCCCATTTGAATGGGTTGTTTAGTTGAAATTTAAATGCTTTCAACTGCAGCATTTTGATTGCTGTTAGGTTTTGTAGAACACTCATATTGTAAATATTAATAGTTGTTTTTTAATAAATCATTCTTCACATCAAGCTAAAATTCGGGCAAAGGTACTATTTTTTTTGCACGTATGCAAGAGAAAGCGTAAAAAATATATTTTTTAAAAACGATTTCTTGCATGGTTATTGCTCTATGTTGATGAGTTTTTCTACCAATTTGGGAACACCTACAGAGGCGTTTTTCTGGATATGGTGGGCGCGGTGGCGGTAAATACCGAGTTCGGGAGTGTTAGGGTCAATCACATAGATTTCCGCTGAAGAGGGCGCATATTGCAACAAGGATGCTGCGGGATAAACATTGAGCGATGTGCCCACTACGATAAGGATATCCGCTTGACTAGCCACCTCGCAAGCCAAAGGGAAATAAGGCACTCCTTCTCCGAAGAAGACTACATAAGGGCGCAGTAGCGAGCCATCGGGATGGCGGTCGCCATAGTGTTGCTCCCAACCGTCTAAGTCGATGGTTGCCAGTTCGTTGGTTTCAGAACGCAGTTTGGTAAGTTCGCCATGCAGGTGAATGACATCGTGGCTACCTGCACGCTCGTGTAGGTTATCGATGTTTTGAGTGATGACTTGGGTGTTAGGAATGGCCTCTTGTAGGCGCGCGATGGCATAATGGGCAGCATTGGGTTGGGCTGCGAGGGCTTCGCGACGGCGCATGTTGTAGAACTCAACGCAGAGTTGGGGGTTGTTGAGCCATGCTTCGTGGGTGCACACATCCTCTATGCGGTAGCGGTCCCACATGCCATCGGAGCCACGAAAAGTACCTAATCCACTTTCTGCGGATACGCCAGCTCCAGTAAAAACAACGATTTTCTTAGTCATAATAAATAGGGGTTATGTTAGTTTTGTATGATTATCGAGTGCAAAGGTACGGAAAAAATTATAGATATGCAAGTTATAGTTTGTGAAATGGTGATTTATTGGTAAGATTTGCATCAAAACACCCTCCTATTGAGGTAGGAATAGGCGTGCTGCAAGTTAGGGGACCGTGTAGCACATCTCTAGGAAATCTATAAGATTTCTGTGGACTTTTTGTGGCAAGTTTTAATCGGACTGCAAGTTCTCTTCGGGCTACGCGACCACTTCGCGACCAAAAATGCCTATCTATGGCATCGTTGTACCCTATTTGTGGGCGAAATTTTGGCTGACGGAATCCTTCGAAACTACTTCATTACCACTGCGAGCTCCATCGGTGGCACTTGGGTAAAATTTCTGTTTCCAGTCCTCTCTTTTGCTCTTTCCTTTTTTAATGTGCCTCTATAATAATGCTGCAAAAATCTTCGGCGCGGAAGGGGTTTTGCGCCGAAGATCGGAGAAGTTGGAGGGTGAAATGGTATATACAACACACGGGAAGTGCAGTGTTTACTATGCTTCCCGCGTGGGTGTATTTTTTTTGAAAAAAAGTTTCTTCGCGCGAAGATTGTGCGAAAGTTATTAGTGAACTATAATTTATTTTTTACCACTAAGATAATCATTTATAATTACAAAATGTAAAAGTACGTTTTTTATACTAATTTTAGGATAGATGTTGGATAATCGAAAAAATAGTAGTACCTTTGCAGCAGTTTTGGAAAACGATAATATGTATTTTGATGAGTTAGCATTATCGGATGAGGTGTTGGATGCCCTGTGGGACATGCGCTTTGATACTTGCACGCCTGTGCAAGAACAGACTATACCTGTGATACTGGACGGACACGATGTGATTTCGTGTGCGCAGACAGGTACAGGCAAGACCGCAGCGTATATCCTACCCCTCCTCACCAACCTCCAATACGACAACCACGACCCTAACAAACTCAATGCCATCATCATGGCACCTACGCGCGAGTTGGCACAGCAGATAGACCAACAGATGGAGGGATTTGGGTTCTATGTACCATTCTCTTCAGTAGCCATCTATGGCGGAAACGATAGTGGTGCATGGGGAACGCAAGTGACTGGTTTGCAGAAAGGTGCAGACATAGTTATCGCTACGCCAGGGCGATTGCTCAGCCAAATGAATATCTACGATATTGACTTCTCGGGTGTGAAATACTTTATTCTCGATGAAGCCGACCGTATGTTGGACATGGGGTTCTATGACGACATCATGACTATCGTGAACAAGTTGCCCAAAGACCGCCAAACGATTATGTTCTCGGCGACTATGCCCACAAATATCCGCAAGATGGCGAAAGCCATTATGCAGCACCCAGTAGAGGTGCAGATAGCTATATCACGTCCGCCAGAGAGCATCCGACAGATGGCGGTGGACATATATGAAACGCAGAAGACTGCGTTTCTCGTGAGGTTATTGGGCTCTGGACTCCAGACTCCCGACACCAGCGAGAAACTCAAAAAAGTCATTATCTTTGTAGGGAAGAAGCAGAAGGTGAAAGAGCTCGCGCGTGCGCTGCGCGCGAACCATGTTGATGCGCGCGCTATGCACTCCGACCTGGAACAGAAAGAGCGCGATGAGGTGATGTTGGATTTCCGAAACGGTAAAGTGGATGTACTAGTAGCCACCGATATTGTTTCACGCGGAATAGATGTGGATGATATTCCGTTGGTAATCAACTATGATGTGCCTCGTGATGCGGAAGACTATGTGCACCGTATTGGTCGTACAGCACGTGCAGAAAACAAAGGCGAGGCAATCACCTTGGTGAGCCCCGAAGATAAACGATTTTTTAATAAGATTGAGCGATTTTTGCAGAAGATTATTGACCGCGTTCCCTTGCCTGCCGAGCTTGGAGCTGCGCCAGATAGTAGCGTATGTTCGCTTGCTGCTGACGACCGTAAGCCGTCTTCCAAGCGCCGAAAAGGCGGATGGCACGCTGGGCATAATCGCAAGCCGAAGCATAATCGCCCGAAAGTTCGTAAGCAATAGCGATATTAGCCGCGGCACATGCTGCGGCTTTTTTATTGTTTCCGCCTACGCAAGGTTGCCATAGCGAGATGGCTTCATTCCAATGCTGGTAACGGAAAGAATCTAATCCCGATTGTAATTCATCGAGTTCGTAGATATAGCGGCGAGTGGTTTGCCACGAAGGTGCGAAACTACTACCCACTCTGTTGCCCAACTCTTGCGCGAGATAGAGCAATGCCTCTTGGCGGTCAGGTAGCTGGGTAAGGGTCTGAGCGCGAGTATAATACGTATCGCTTTCCCAAAGCAAGGTGTCGGCCTGTGTGAAGGAGCGTTCGCGCGTTTGTCCTGCATAGTGGATGGTCCAATGCGATTGGGCGTATGCTTGCAGGTAAGCGAAATAGGGCCCCTCTTCCGTAGGGAAACTCTCAAGTACATCATACAGCACCAATTGGTTGAGTATTAAAAGCGCATCCGCTTGATAATCAGCGCATAGCTGCTCGGCAGCAGCATGCTTTATTGGGGTGCGTGTATAGTAATTGGTAGAGGGGTTTTGCGAAATATCCATGAGTTCGACAGCGTCAAACTCGCCAGTGGCTTCTAAACTTTGTGTCGCAGAAAAGAGAGAATAGAGTATGCTACGACTTAAATCCAACTCTACGCCACCTTTACTCTCGCCGTCAATCATGGTAGTGTGACCAAAGTCTTTAGGTTGCGTTAAGGCGTTGTTTACCACCAAAATACGACTGTTGTTTTTCAGTTCGGAGCGTTCGGCGGGGTAGCGTTCGTCCACCGAGAAATACCATTGCTGTTGTGCGTTTATAGGAAGAGAGCAAAGAACCAAGAGCAAAGAGCAAAGACGGATTACTTTCGACTTTGGCAGACTAAAGTGTTTAATCTTTATTCTTTGTTCCTTATTCATTCTCAAAACTAGTTTAGAGTTTACGGATGCGCCACTCTTTGGGATAGAGGTTGTTGCAATGGTTGCCCACATTCTTCACAAAGCCGAGAGGAACATTCTCATAGGTGACCATCACTACGCCAGTTGCAGCGTTAGGCAGGGTCAATGCTTCGTTGCGCAGGTAAGAGAGTGCCTGGTCCAAAGTGAGTTCGACCTTGTTAAAAGCATTTTTATTAACATCCTTGAGCATCGCCAAAGCATGTTGAGGCACCACGGTTTTGCCACGCAGTTCACCTATACCAAAGCCTGTGCTGATACAAATGAACTGCGAGTTGAGGAACTCGATGAGTTGTTTGTATTTGGCAGGATAAGCCACCACGAAGCGGTCTTGTTGGCGAATAGTCCATTGTTCGGGATGCTGAAGCCAACTTTGCATAATATCCTTAAATTCTACGGTTTCAGAAACAGGGTTCTTCTGCTTAGGAATACGGAAAGTACCTGTAGCGACACCACGTTTGCGGAAAGCACAGATATAGAAACCTTCGCCTTTGGTTTTGTGTGGATAGAAGTGATAGCCAGGTTTGCCCTCGGTGATTCCCCATGCTGGGTCGTGGCTGATAGGTAGTATCTCGGCTCCCAACTCATCGGCAATCCATTGGGCATTCTTCTCATTTTCTTCGCGGTTGAAGGTGCAAGTGGAATAGATGAGTATGCCGCCTGGCTTGAGTGCATCCCACACATCATCGAGGATATCGCACTGGCGCTCAGCACATTCCTGTACATTTCGCATGCTCCATTCGGCTACCGCCCCCTCATCCTTGCGGAACATACCTTCGCCCGAACAGGGGGCATCAACGAGGATACAATCGAAGAGCTCGGGCAGTTTGTTGCCAAAATCAGCCGCAGGGTTGTGGGTCACCACAGTGTTGCCGTTGCCCCATTTCTGGATATTTTCCGAGAGGATAAACACACGCTGACGCACTACCTCGTTGCTAACGAGCAAGCCCTCATTGCCAAGGAACTGGCTGATAAGGGTGGACTTGCCACCTGGTGCAGCGCAAAGGTCAAGGACGATACTTTCTGGCTTGAGGTACTGTTGAAGCACCTCACCAACGAACATACTACTGGCCTCTTGCACATAGTAGCAACCTGCGTGCAGAAGCGGATCAAGGGTAAACTGCGGACGACGGCTGAGGTAGTATCCATCTTCGTGCCAAGGTACCTCTTCAGTGTCGGCATCGAAGGTGAGATAGTCTAACTTGTCGTTTAGACGAATAGATGTAACTGGTTCTGATTCAAGTGCTTGGCAAAGCTGTTGCACTTCCTCAGGCGACATCTGTTCGTGAAGATTTTCTATGAAGTCTAATGGTAACATCTTATTTATAGGTTATATTTTGTATCTATTATAATTTATAAAAATACAAAACTCGTGCAAAGGTACAAAAAAAAAATGACCTAACAAAACTATATAAAAATATTTCCGTACCATTTTAAATTCCTTTGCTTACTAAAAATCCTATAAAAGCTCTACCTACTTATCCTAAATCGTGACACTTTTTAGTTTATTTTAAATTAGGATTGTATATAAAAAAAGTGTGATAATTCCTAACAATCATCACACTCGCGCTCCCTCAAGGACTTGAACCTTGGACCCCCTGATTAACAGTCAGATGCTCTAACCGACTGAGCTAAGGAAGCAGTATTTTTGACCTCAAAAAACACTCTGTTTTCGAAATCGGGTGCAAAAGTACTGCTTTTTTTTGATATGAGCAAGTTTTTTTGAAAAAAAATTACTATCTTTGCAGAAAATTTTGATTTTACCCCAAAAATCATGCATTTTTGCCCCCAAAATAGCAAATTTTAATCCAAAATACAAATGAAACGAGTTTTAGGTTTAGGAAATGCTTTAACCGACATTTTGCTACAAGTGTCGGAAGGAGATCTTCGTGAGATAGGATTCCCAAAAGGCAGTATGAATCTTATTGATGCTGAACAATTGGAACGCATCCAAACACGATTTATCTCTGTGCGCAAACATCTTGTAGCAGGAGGTAGTGCCTCTAATACGGTAGCCACCATTGCACAACTTGGTGGTAAAGCTGCATTTATTGGCAAAATTGGAAACGATGAAGTAGGCAAATTTTATCGTGAAGATTTAATCAAAAACAATGTAAAACCTCATCTGCTTACATCTTCATTGATGTCAGGCTGTTGTGTGGTACTAATCACTCCTGATGGCGAACGTACTTTCTGCACCTATTTGGGAGCCGCAGCAGACTTAAAGGCAGAGGATATTCGCAAAGAGGCATTCATAGGATATGATATTTGCCACGTAGAAGGCTATTTGGTACAAGATCATGACCTGATTGAGAAAGCCCTTCGTACGGCAAAAGAGCAAGGATGTACTGTATCATTAGATTTAGCCAGTTACAATGTGGTGAACGAAAACCATCAATTTCTCAAAGAACTTGTCTATAAATATGTAGATATCGTCTTTGCAAATGAAGATGAGTCTTTCGCATATACTCATCTCAATCCAGAAGAGTCGGTAGCAAATATATCTGAGCAATGCGATATTGCAATAGTAAAAGTGGGGAAACGTGGATCATACGTGCGTCAAGGCAATCAAATACATCATATTGGTGCTATCACCTCAAATTGCCTTGATTCAACAGGAGCTGGCGACTTATATGCAGGAGGATTCTTACATGCTATCTCTGATGGATTTGATCTTCGTCGCTGTGGCGAAATAGGTACTATAGCTGCAGGACGTGTAGTGGAAATTGTAGGAACAAAACTTCCAGAAGAAACTTGGGATGAAATTCGTCGTATTTGCGCACTCTATCGTGGATTTATGCATAAACTGAAATTTTAATTTTAATACATTTACAATATGAAAGTATTATACATTTTATACCAATATTTGATAGGATTCCCCTTGATAATTGTAGTAACACTATTTACAGCATTGCTTACTATTATTTGTTTTCCTTGGAGAAATGGCAAGTTGCCTCGTACCGTACAGGTGTTTTGGTCACGTAGCGTTCTATGGCTATTATTAGTACCTATTGAAGTGACAGGTCGAGAGAATGTAGATCCTAAGCAGTCGTACGTATTTGTAGCTAATCATCAATCATTCTTGGATGTATTTGCAGTATATGGTTGGTTGCCCAATAACTTCAAATGGTTGATGAAAAAAGAATTGCGTAAGATACCTTTTGTAGGTACTGCCTGTGCTGTAGCAGGTCACATTTTTGTGGATCGTAGTAATCCTCGCGCAGCGATGGATAGTTTGAAGTATATCAAGGCACAACTACACGATGGTATTAGTACTGTGATTTTTCCTGAAGGCACACGTACTAAGACTGGTGAAATGGGACGTTTTAAGCAAGGAGCATTTAAAATCGCCATGGATATGGAATTGCCAGTAGTTCCTTTATCATTAAGCGGGTTCTTTGATGCTATGCCACGTCATCAATTTTATGTGTCGCCTCGCGCGCGCGTGCAATTACATATAGGTAAGCCTGTTGATATTAGCCAATTTGAGGATATCAATGAAGCAATGGCTTGTCTTAAGCAACAAGTAGAGGCAGGATTGAAATAAAAAAAATGAGCGGTATCGCTCATTTTTTATTCTACCAACAGCACCATTATAGTGCGTAATCTAAAATCATCATTAATACAAAGCCCACAGTAAAACCAAGTGTAGGGATATTGCTGTGTGGTTCGGCTTGCGCTTCAGGGATAAGTTCTTCGATTACCACGTACATCATCGCTCCCGCAGCGAAAGCCAATAAATAAGGCAAGGCAGGGGAGATGAAACTGATTAGTAAGATTGTGAGTAGGCTGGCTATGGGCTCTACTATACCCGATAATGCGCCAATCGCAAAGGCCTTGCCCTTGCCCATTCCTTCGGAGTGGAGAGGCATGGAGAGGATGGCACCTTCGGGGAAGTTCTGTATGGCAATACCGATTGCCAAAGCCCATGCTGCGGACATAGGGATAGTGCTACCCTCTGCCATAGCACTGGCGAGTATCACTCCTACTGCCATACCCTCGGGGATATTGTGCAGGGTGACTGCCACAGAGAGCATCGTAGTGCGCTTCCATTGGCAGTTGCGTGTCAAACCTTCTGGCTTGTCTGCTCCGATATGCAAGTGGGGGATAAGGGTATCAAGTAGTAAAAGAAAGAGTATTCCTAATACAAACCCTACTGCAGCAGGTAGCCACGTGATGCCACCATTTTCAGCCGCCATCTCTAGACTGGGAATAAGCAGTGACCAAACCGATGCTGCTACCATCACGCCTGATGCAAAGCCCAAAAGCAACTTACGCAGCAGGTCGCTCATCTTGCCACGTAGCAAGAATACCATTGCTGCACCAAGTGCTGTGCCTAAGAACGGGAGTAGGAGGATTGGAGTCATTGTGTTTAGTGTTTAGTGGACGCTTCGCTACTGTTTAGTGGTTAGAGGGTTATGATTCGATAGGTGAGATAAGCGGCATAGGTGAGAAGAAGGATGGCTCCGTGCCAACGCTTAATCTCATGTTTCTTGGTGAGATAGACGAAGAGCATCACGAAGACACTACCCAAAGCTGCCATCAACGCATCTATCTCCAGTCCGTGGTAGCCAGGCAATGCTTTGACGCATGCGCTCGTACCGAGGATAAAGAAGATATTGAAGATATTGCTACCTATCACATTACCTAACGCAATATCGCAGTTCTTTTTGAATGCTGCCATACAAGAGGTTGCCAGTTCGGGTAATGATGTACCCAACGCTACAACGGTAAGACCGATAATCGCATCGCTCACACCCAAGGAGTGTGCAATAGAAGTAGCACTCTTGACTATCAACTCACCTCCGACAACCAAGCCCACCAGTCCGCCGAGAATCAATGCCAATGCACGTTTGGCAGACATGGGTTTGTAGCCCTCGTTACTCTCCGTTTGTGGGGCACTACCAATACCTTTGAAGTTATGCCAAAGGAAGATGAGGAAGAAGATGAGCAGGATACTGCCACCTACACCCGAGATGAATCCTGCTTTACCTTGTCCGAGGTTAAGAGAGCCCAAATCGTTAATCGATGGTTGAGTGATGTTCATATTGAACAAATGCTCTATTTGCAACCACGACGGACTATTGTACACCGCAAATAGCAAGACCAATAGAGCTGCCAACATACTGAAAGGTATGTCAAATCGGCGAGTGGTTTTTTGCGATGAAATCGGGAATATTAGTGCCGTACAACCCAAGATGACAAAGGTGTTGATAATATTACTTCCGAGGACGTTGGTAATGGCAATCTCGGTACTTCCTTGTCCTACTGCCACCATGTTTACCACAAACTCGGGCATACTGGTACCGAAGGCCACGACGGTCAGACCAATCACGATATCGCTGACGCCATATTTCTTTGCCAGACCCGAAGCACCATCCACGAGGAAGTCTGCACCCTTGATAAGGGCTGCACAGCCCACAATAATCAGTGGTACTGCTACCCAAAATCCGCCAGTGGCGAGCCAGTTATTTAAGAAATCAAACATTTTTTATTCGCTTTGCTCACGTTATCTGCTTCGCGTTATTTGTGTTACTAACGCCCGAAGGGCATATAACCTAACAACGTCGAAGACATGTAACGTCCGAAGGACATGTAACGTTAATTTCAATTACACATTAAACAAGAAGTGCATGATGTCGCCATCTTGCACGACGTATTCTTTGCCTTCGATGCCCAATTTACCTGCTGCACGGCAAGCGGACTCGCCACCGAGTGCGATATAATCCTCATACTTTATCACCTCTGCACGAATGAAGCCACGCTCAAAATCGGTGTGGATAACTCCTGCACATTGAGGTGCTTTGCTGCCAGCACGGAAGGTCCAAGCACGTACCTCGTCGCTACCTGCGGTGAGGAAAGTGCGGAGGTCGAGCAGTGCGTATGCTGCCTTAATCAAACGGCTCACGCCTGACTCGGAAAGCCCGATTTCATCGAGGAACATCTGACGCTCTTCATAGGTCTCAAATTCGGCAATCTCGCTCTCGATCTTAGCAGCCACAACCAGCACTTGTGCGTTCTCTTCTTTCACCGCTTCGCGCACTTGCTCCACATAAGCATTGCCATTAACCGCAGAGTTCTCGTCCACGTTGCAGACATAGAGCACTGGTTTGCTGGTGAGGAGCATCGTCTCCTTTGCCACTTGCTCCTCGTCCTTATTCACTAGTTCCACAGTGCGAGCAGAACGGCCTTGTGAGAGGGCTTCACGGTACTTGAGGAGTACATCGAGTGCCACTTTGGCTTGTTTGTCGCCACCCACGCGCACTTGTTTCTCAATTTTTTGAATGCGCGACTCCACCGTCTCAAGGTCCTTGAGTTGGAGCTCGGCATCGATGATATCTTTATCGCGGATAGGGTCCACAGAGCCGTCCACGTGTACTACGTTCTCATCATCGAAGCAACGGAGCACATGGATGATAGCATCCGTCTCGCGGATGTTAGCCAAGAACTTATTACCAAGTCCTTCGCCTTTGCTTGCACCTTTCACCAATCCCGCAATATCCACGATTTCAACGGTGGTTGGGATCACTCCGCGTTCGGGTTTGCAGAGTTCGCCGAGCTTGATGAGTCGCTCATCGGGTACGGTGATAACGCCTACGTTGGGTTCAATCGTACAGAAAGGGAAGTTAGCCGATTGCGCCTTGGCGTTGCTCAAGCAGTTGAAGAGGGTCGATTTGCCGACATTAGGCAGACCAACGATACCACATTGTAACGCCATAATCCTTAATTCTTAATCAAGTTATGTCCAGTCATTTCTTTTGGTTGCTCTACGCCGAGGATGTGGCAGAGGGATGGAGCCACGTCGGCGAGGATACCGTCTTCGAGTTGTGCGTCGGTGTGGTCCTTGCTCACATACACGAATGGCACTGGGTTCAAAGAGTGTGCGGTGTTAGGCGAACCATCGGCATTGATAGCGTTGTCGCAGTTGCCGTGGTCAGCGATAATGATGATCTCGTAGTCATTCTTGAGAGCAGTATTCACCACTTTATCCACGCATTCATCGATTGTTTTGACTGCCTTCTCGATAGCAGCATATACGCCTGTGTGACCCACCATGTCGCCGTTGGCGAAGTTGAGGGTAATATAGTCGTATTTCTGTGTGTCGAGTGCCTCGCAGAGTGCCTCTGTCACCTCTGGGGCAGACATTTCTGGTTGGAGGTCATAGGTAGCTACCTTTGGTGAAGGAATCAGGATACGCTCCTCGCCTGGGTACTCTGCCTCGCGGCCGCCGTTGAAGAAGAAGGTTACGTGTGCAAACTTCTCGGTTTCAGCGATACGTAGTTGCTTCAAGCCCGCATTAGACACGATCTCGCCCATAGTGTTTTGTACGTTCTCTTTAGGGAAGAGGACATGCAGGCCTTGGAACGAAGAGTCGTATGGGGTCATGCAGTAGTATTGCAGGTTAGGGATGGTAGTCATGCCTTGCTCTGGCATGTCTTGTTGGGTAAGCACGATGGTGATCTCTTTCGCGCGGTCGTTGCGGTAGTTGAAGAAAATCACTACATCACCCTCCTCGATAGTAGCGAGTGGCTTGCCATCACGAACATGAACGATAGGTTTGATGAACTCGTCGGTCACGCCCTCATTGTAACTCTCTTGCATGGCTTGGAGCATGTCCTCAGATGCTTTACCTTCGCCATGTACGAGGCAGTCGTATGCCACCTTCACGCGCTCCCAACGTTTATCGCGGTCCATCACATAGAAGCGACCTTGGATAGAAGCGATCTCGCCGCAGCTGGTAGCCAAGTGTTGTTGGAGTTGGTCAATGAAACCAAGACCTGACTTAGGGTCGGTATCGCGGCCATCCATAAAGCAGTGAATAAAGGTTTGTCCGTCTAATCCGTAGGTTTTAGCGATTTGAGTGAGGTAGAAGAGGTGGTCAAAAGAAGAGTGTACACCACCATTGGAGGTGAGACCCATGATATGGAGCTTCCTGCCAGTCTCTTTCGCATAACCGAAAGCAGATTTGATTTCTGGATTCTCCAGAATGCTGCCATCTTTGCAAGCACGGTTGATCTTCACGAGGTCTTGATATACCACGCGTCCTGCGCCAATATTGAGGTGACCTACCTCAGAGTTGCCCATTTGTCCATCTGGTAAACCCACATTTTCGCCACTGGCTTGCAGTTGGCTATGAGGGTATTTCTCCAAAAGTGCATCCCAATGTGGAGTTGGGGTGCAAGAGATTGCATCGGCTTTAGATTTGTTTCCGATTCCCCAGCCGTCGAGAATCATAAGTAATGCTTTTGACATAGTTGTATATTTTTTAATCGTTTATTCACTGTTTTCGCCGCAAACTTCGGCATTTTAATATCGGACTGCAAAAGTACTACTTTTTTTCGGAAAATGCAAATATAAAATTATATTTGCCACTTTTACTGTACAAAAATCTTCGAAAATTTGCGTATATGCAAAAAATATACTACCTTTGTGCGTTAATTGGCAATTTTATTTAACTAAAATACTAATCTAATTAAATTATGTCAAAAGTAACCGTTGTAGGCGCAGGTAACGTAGGTGCTACGTGCGCAAATGTGTTGGCTGTTAAGAAGGTAGCCAGCGAAGTCGTTTTGATCGACATTAAAGAAGGCGTTGCAGAAGGCAAGGCTATGGACATCATGCAGACTGCTCAACTCTTGGGCTTCGACACTGTTGTAAAAGGTGTAACCAATGATTACAGCCAAACCGCAGGCTCAGACGTAGTTGTTATCACTTCTGGTCTGCCACGCAAACCAGGTATGACTCGTGAGGAGTTGATAGGAGTAAATGCTGGTATCGTAAAAAGCGTTGCTAATCAAATCCTTACCTACTCTCCAAACGCTATTCTCATCGTTGTTTCTAATCCTATGGACACGATGGCTTATCTCACCTACAAGGCACTCGGTTTGCCACGCAATCGCGTGATTGGTATGGGTGGTGCATTGGATAGCAGCCGATTCAAATATTTCTTGAGCCAAAAGTTGGGTTGCAATGCTAATGAGGTAGAAGGTTTCGTGATCGGTGGACACGGCGATACCACTATGATTCCTATGACTCGCTATGCTACCTACAAGGGCATGCCAGTTAGCGATATGATTAGTGCAGAGGAGATGGAAGAAGTGGCTAAGGCTACTATGGTAGGTGGTGCTACATTGACAGGCTTGCTTGGTACTAGCGCATGGATGGCTCCTGGTGCAGCTGCCGCAGCTGTTGCAGATAGCGTGATCAACGACCAAAAGAAGATGATTCCTTGCTCTGCTTATCTCGAAGGTGAGTATGGTTATAACGACATCACCATCGGTGTACCATGTATCATCGGTAAGAACGGTATTGAAAAGATCGTTGAAATCGAATTAAATGATGCAGAGAAGGCGTTGTTTGCAGCAAGCGAAGAGGCAGTTGCTAAGACTACCGCCATCTTGAAAGAAATCAACGTACTCTAATTAGACGGCAAGAAACGTATTCTAATGCTTACTTGATTTCCTCTAATCGAATTTCAGTTAAGAGGATTTGACAACGTTTAGATAATTGACTCTGGTTGTTCTCTAGTTGCAGAATGGCTGGAGTCAATTCTTTTTGTGTTGCTGCATCTGCTTCAGCATATTGCAGACGGAGTTGCTTTAATTGTTGTTGTTCGGAAAGATATTGCTTTTCCACTTTTTTCCATTCAAGATATTTTTCTTTAGCCTTCGGCTGACGGAAATCACTGATAGAATGGTATATGGTAGAATCGTTGATTATGAAGCATAAATCTTCGATTTCATCGGTATTTTCTTCTTCGAATAATAATTCAGTTTTTGTAGAAGATTCTAAACACGCTTGTTCGAAAATATCCAATCGTCCGTATGCGACAAGAGAGTCGGTAGGTATATTTCGCCAATACTGTTTTTGTTCAGGGAGCGCCAAAGTATAGATGTGTACTCGCCCTGGAGCAGCAAAGCGATCGGTAGCTAAATAGGCAATACTGCGCATTTCATCCACAACGAATAGGTATTCATTAGCTGGTGAGTTGTACGGCATGCCTAAATTTTCGGGTGTAGTATAAGTCTCGGATGCCATGTTGTAACGTGCGACATAGATATCAAGCTTGCCTAATCCGTTAGTATCATTCGCTGCAAAATAGAGTGTTATACCATCGTTAAGGATATATGGAGCACATTGATTATCGGTGAAGTTGATGATGGCAGGCAATGTATCGGGTTGTGACCATTCATCCAAAAGTCGGTGGTTGGAAACTAAGATATTGATGGAATCTTTAGTTGTAGTCCAAAACTTTCGGTCACCTCGTTGGTTGGTGTAAATCGTATTTCCCAAAGAGTCATAAGACAGTTTTCCTGCTTCAGCGGACAGGATGCAAACATGCAGCATACTATCTAAGGCTACCTCCACAGAATCAATCACTTGCACACGCTCCACTCGCTTGAGATAGCGTTGTATTTTTTCTGCATATTCTATTTGTTGATTGATATGTGGTTCTCTTTCATTAGGTTCTTTTAGGCTATTGAGGTAGGTAGAATACGCTTCGATTGCTTCGTCCATATACCAAAGTCGCATGTAACTTTCTGCCATATAGAAGTATTTGAGGATATACTTATCGCCCGCTTTATGGAAGTATTTTATCGCAGTGGTATCATCGCCTTGCTCTTGTGCACATCGCGCGTAGCGATATAAGTAAAGTGGATTTGTGGGATAGTTTTTGAGCAAAGCACAATATGACTCTTGTGCGCCAGCGTAGTCGCCAGCTTGAAATAATTTGTCTGCACTATGGTGCGTTTGTCCCCATAGCGTATATGTACCTATAATGAATACTATGACAAGTAGAATTTTTCGCATATCAACTGCAAAGGTACAACAAAATTTGCGGATATGCAAGAAAATAGCGATTTTTTTGCTATTTCAGTATTTTGAACGCGCCTTTGGGCTGCGGTTAGATTGGGTGTTCTCTGCTTATTAACTGCTATATCTTACGTGTATCATACGTATATCCTACGTATATGTTACGTATATCCTACGTAATTGACAAGGAAAGAACAGCAAGAAGTCGAGGAGGAGGTGGTCGGATAAAAGAGAAATATATAATGGTTGATAATATGGAGAATGATAGTTGATAAAGTGGAGAATAACAGTCAATAGTATGGAGAATAAGACTCAAATTATCATGGAATTTGTAGAATGCATGGAAAGGGCTTTGTCAATTCGGAAATTTTTACTACCTTTGCAGCATAAAGCATACTAATATGAAACATATACGTATAATATCACCTTCGGGTGCGATAGAGAGGAAGTATATTGAACAAGCTCGTGAACGTTTGGAGAGCTGGGGTTTTCAAGTGTCGATAGGTAAGCATGCCTTTGGAGCGTGTGGTCGTTTTGCGGGCACAGCGGAAGAACGATTGGAAGATTTGAACGAGGCATTGGCAGATACTTCGGTGGATGTGATATTGTGTTCACGCGGAGGATATGGATTGCAGCAAATAGTGGATAAGATCGTGCTACCTATTCGTCCAAAATCGGAATGGCCATTGGTGGTTGGTTTCTCGGATATTACTGTTTTACACGCACTTATGAGTTTGCATGGCGTACCATCATTGCATGCTTCGATGTGCAAAGCATTGGCAACTCTGCCAGAAGACGCCCCACAAGTATTGCTTCTGCATGAAGCCATAGAAAAAGGGAAAGAATTTCAACATTTCGGCATGTCTCATTTCGATAAAAAGAAGATTATTGGGGGCAATTTGAGTGTACTATATGGTTTGCAGGGAACGCCATACTCCTTGAACGCCATAATAGATAAACTGGAAGAAGCACCAGTATTGTTGATAGAAGATATTTGTGAGCGTCATTATCATATTGATCGGATGCTGAACAACTTGCGGATGAGTGGTATATTAGGTCGTTTGAGCGGTGTGATAGTGGGACAATTTACAGATTGCGACGATGATAAGTTGATGGGATGCACGGTGCAAGAATCTATCCGTCAGGCACTTTCAGGATATGACTATCCGATAATGTGGAATACTCCATATGGTCATGTGGATGAAAACGAGCCAATACTTTTTTGCGGCAATTAAGCGGATTTGGCAAATAATTGTTAAAAAATTTGGATATTTGGCAGATTTTTTGTACTTTTGTCGGTTAAATGTGTTTTATGCGTAAATTCGTAGTATTATTGATAGTTGTGCCGATAATGGTCGGTTGTACGTTGTTTGAGCAGCAACGTAAGAGTGGTATTGTGGTAGAGTGCAATGGTCATAGTTTGACGCAAGTGGAAATTGATGCACTGACAAACGGTTTGCGAAGTGAAGATAGTGCACGTGTAGCAGAGTCTTATATCCGTCAGTGGGCGATGGATTTGCTGGTGTACGATGCGGCCAAAGAGGTGGAAAGCAAAGAGATTGAGCGTCTAGTGGAAGACTATCGTCGCTCGTTGTATGTGCATGATTATGAAGAGCGTATGATAGCACAGCGCATGCCCAAACACGTGGAGGACAGTTTGGTGAAAGGATTTTATGAAACCCATTCATCGCGCTTTGTGTTGGATGAAACCATAGTAAAAGGCATGTTGTTAATCGTGCTTCTGGGTGCGCCAAACATGGACGAATTGAAACGACAGATGGCAAAGCCGTTTGATGATGAGAATTTGGAATTGATAGAAAAGTACGCATACAATTATGCTATTGGGTATGAGTTGTTTTTGGAAGATTGGACTCGCTCGGGTCAGATATTGCTCCGCATGCCATTTTCGGAAACCAACCTACACAAACAATTGAATCAGAAGCGTCAAATTGTGGTGGAAGATTCGGTCAATACGTATTTGTTGCAAGTGACGGATGTGCACATGAAAGGCACAGAGATGCCATTGGATTATGCACGAACAAAAATCGAACAGATACTACTGAATGAGCGGAGAGTGGAATTTCTGGAGCAAGAACGTGACAAACTATATAATAAAGCATTACAACAAAATAAATTGATACGATATGAGAAATAAACTATTGATAATCAGCCTATTTTGCTCTATCTTTGCTGTTGCGCAAGACAATATTATTGATGAAGTGATATGGGTAGTTGGCGAGGAAGCAATTTTGAGGAGCGAAGTGGAAGAAGAGCGCCTGCGTGCACAATACGAGGGACAGCCGATAGCAGGTGATCCTTATTGCGTGATTCCAGAGCAGTTGGCTATTCAAAAACTGTTTTTACACCAGGCGGAATTGGATTCCATTGAAGTGAGCGAATCTACTGTGAGTAGTCAGGTGGATATGCGTATGAATTATTATATCTCGCAGATTGGTAGTAAGGAGAAAATGGAGGAGTACTTCCGTAAAACGAGTACTGAAATTCGCGAAGAGATGATGACGATGGTGCGTAACCAAATGATTATCCAGCAGATGCAGAGCAAATTGACTGAGAAAATCAACCCTACTCCAGCTGAAGTACGTAGGTACTATAATTCGTTGAGCGCAGACTCACTGCCGATGGTACCTGCTCAGGTAGAAGTACAGATATTAAGCATTGAACCTGCTGTGCCATTGGAAGAAACAGAGCGTATCAAAACACGATTGCGCGAGTTTACCGACCGCGTTCATAGTGGAAGTGCCGATTTTAGCATGTTGGCACGCTTGTATTCTGAGGACGTTGAGTCTGCAAAGCGTGGTGGTGAGTTAGGCTTTGTGGGTAAAGGTCAGTTGGTTAGCGAGTTTGCTGATGTAGCATTTAATTTGACCGACCCCAAGCGTGTGTCACGTATCGTTCAAACTGAATATGGTTTTCATATTATCCAGTTGATTGAGCGCAAAGGTGAACGTATCAATTGTCGTCATATATTGCTGAAACCTCGCGTGTCAGCTGAGGATAAGGTGAATGCGATAGGTCGTTTGGATTCCATTCGCGCACTGGTAGTGGATAGCGGTATGCCATTTGAGGAAGCTGTGGCTCGTTTTTCGGAGGATAAAAATACGTTGATGAGTGGCGGATTGATGACTAATCCTCAGACGGGTGCAAGCAAATTTGAGTATCAAGATTTGCCACCTGAGATTGCGCGCCAAATTTATTCTTTGAAAGAGGGAGATGTGAGTGTACCATTTGTGATGATGGATAAAGCCAAGAACAAAGAAGTATGTGTGATAGCGCGTTTGAAGACCAAACGTGATGCACATAAAGCGAATATGGTGGACGACTTTCAGGTAATCAGGGGGATGTTGGAACAGAAATTGAGTGCGGAAACGATAGATAATTGGATTCGCAGCAAACAACAAGAAATATATGTGCAGATTGACCCTGCTTGGCGTGGCTGTGATTTTCAATACCCAGGGTGGGTAAAATAAAAACTTAATACATTGAAAATTAGACTTATACATATTATACTCGCTGTGTCGTTGGCAATGTCAATGATGGCACAGGGGGAATCAAAGGTCTCGTTGGTGTTTTTGGAGCATTCTGAAACGTTGTCTTTTGATGAAAAACGTCTGCCTGATGTACAGATATTGAAGGGTGAAGTGCGTTTTCGTCATGATTCAGCATTGATGTATTGCGACTCAGCATATTTTTTTGAGAAAGAGAATTCACTGCATGCGTTTGGTCATGTGCATTTGTTGCAAGGAGATAGTATTGAAGGTTTTGGAGATGTGTTGTATTATAATGGAAATACAAAGATGGCACGTTTTCGTAAGCATGTGAAATTGATACACAATGATGCAACCACCTTGACTACCGATAGTTTGAATTATGACCGTGCGCGCAATATTGCGTACTATTTTTCGGGTGGAATGATAGAAGATAGCCTGAATACATTGACTTCACGTTGGGGACAATATACACCAGATAATAATCAAGCAGTATTTCGTGACAAGGTAAAATTGGTCAATCCAAATTTTGTATTAACAGCAGATACATTGTGCTATAATACAGATAGTTATCAAGCTGATTTGGTAGGTCCGACAAAGATCGTGTATGACAAAGAGACTACTATCTTGTCTAAAAACGGATGGTATAATACATCTACTGAAAAGTCAATGTTGCTTGATCGTTCGCAAATTATTCATACCGATGGAATGACCTTGACTGGTGATACAATTTATTACGATAAGTTTATCGGTTTTGGTAAGGTGTTGGGAAATATGCAGAGTGTAGATTCTACCAATCAGATGACGCTTTATGGCGATAAAGGCGAGATATGGGAGGATGATAATCATGGCTATGTGACCGATAGTGCGATGTTGGTGGATTGGTCGGATTCAACGATGTATACTTATATGCATGCTGATACGTTGTTTACCGAAGAATTTCCGTATCAAACATACAAATTGCTACCGAAAGATAGCATCCTTGTGGACTCTGTATTGCAAGCACAAAAACCTGACACGATGTGGGTCGATACAGCCTATCAGCTCATTAGAGCATATTATCATGTCCGTATTTATCGTGAAGATGTGCAATCTATTTGCGATTCGGTACGTTATCATGGTAAGGATTCTATAATCTCATTGTATGGAGATCCTGTTTGTTGGAATGGCGACAATCAAATATCAGCAGACTCAATACACATTTATATGAAAAATGGTACGATTGACTATTTGCACGGGATAGGGAATACGATAGCTATTAAGCGTGAGGGTTTGGAAGAATTTAATCAGTTGGCGGGCAAAGAGATGATTGCTTATGTAAAGGATGGCGATGTGTATTTGGTTGATGTTCAGGGAAATGCTGAGACAATTTTCTATCCAAGAGAAGAGGATGGAAGTTATTTGGGAGTGAATAAGACACAAAGTAGTTTTGTAAAATTATATTTGGAAAATCGACAAGTAGATCATGTGGTATTCACTACTACTACTACAGGTGTAATGATTCCGTTGGATCAAACGGAAGAGGGTGAAACAAGATTGGCAACATTCTTCTGGGCAGTCAATGAGCGTCCTCTTCGACCAGGTGATATCTTCTTGCATCCAGAACGAACTCCTCGTCCAGATGCTACAGCTATTTCAGCGTCAGCAGAAGATGAAGAGGAGGAAAATGAAGAATAAAAGAGTAAAAAAAATATATGCAAATGAAAAGAATAGTTTTTTTTGTATTGGCGATTATTGCAGCTACAATGTTTGTATCTGCTCAACAGTTTATAGGTGTGAATTTGGGGTATGCACGTCCAATCACACGATTAAATCAACCTATAGTAGATCAAGAAAAAACTTTAACACCTACTGCTTACAATGGTTTTAAAGTCGGATTGGTATATGATGCAACAATTGTGAAAGGTTTTGGATTCTCCATAGGATTGAACTATACATTTGGAGCCAACACAACAGATTGGAAGCAAATAACCGCTTCATTATATCCTCAAGAACGTACACGCGGACAATATCATCAATTAGAGATTCCTGTGGATTGGCAATATAAATTTGAAATTGCCAAACGCACATGGTTGTTGCTCTACACTGGGCCAACGCTGCAATGCGGATTGTCATTGAAAACGAAAAATTACATCGATGACGGTAAACAAGAGCAAGTCAACCAAAAAAATCCAATAGATGATTTGTATTCAGAGCAAGAAGTGAGCGACTATGCACTCAAACGCTTGAATGTCACATGGGGTATTGGTGCGGGATTTCAATACGAGCGCTATTTCCTGCGCGGAGGGTATGATTTTGGATTGATTAATCCCTACCTATCACAATCATTTACGGGAAAAGATATCTACACCCGAGGTCGCTTTGACCAATGGCAAATCAAATTAGGTATTTATCTCTGGGAATTCTAATCGTATTAACATGATTCCACGCGAAACTATAGACCGAATCTTCGAAGCAGCCAAAGTAGAAGAGGTTGTTGGCAGTTATGTCACCTTAAAAAAACGAGGTGCTAATTTGCTTGGTCTATGCCCATTTCATCACGAAAAAACGGGGTCGTTTACTGTGTCGCCCTCCAAAGGAATCTTTAAATGTTTTGGCTGTGGCAAAGCAGGCAATGCTGTAGGCTTTATCATGGAGATTGAGCAGTGTTCGTATATTGAAGCTATCAGGCAATTAGCACAGCGCTACCACATTACTATAGAGGAACGTGAATTGACCCAAGAGGAGAAGCAACGGCAAGATGATCGTGAATCAATGTTTGTGGTGAATGATTTTTCCAACAAATGGTTTCAAGCGCAATTACATGATACACAGGATGGTACGGCTGTTGGTATGGCATATCTTCGCCAAAGAGGAATACGAGAAGATGTCATTAGAAAATTTCAGTTAGGTTATTCTCCAGAGAAAGCAAAATTATGGGAAGCTGCTAAAAAAGCAGGTTTTCAAGATACCTATCTCGTCAATAATCCTGATACGCAAATAGGTACGGGTGTTTGTTTGAAAGATGAACAAGGTCGTCTGTTTGATCGTTTTCGCGGACGAGTTATTTTCCCATTTTTCTCGGTTAGTGGTAAGGTGACGGGCTTTGCAGGACGATTAATAAAGCAGAGCGATAAAGCGGGAAAGTATGTCAATTCGCCGACCTCAATTTTATATGAGAAAAAGCATGAATTGTATGGTTTTTATCAAGCCAAGCAGGCGATAAAACGTGAAGATTGCTGCTATTTGGTTGAAGGTCAGTTGGATGTAATCCAGCTTGTGCAATCTGGGATAGAGAATGTAGTGGCTTCTGGTGGTACGGCATTAACTTATCCACAGGTACGGTTGATTCATCGATTTACGGAGAACGTCACTATTTTATATGATGGCGATAATGCAGGTATTAAGGCAGCATTACGTGGAATAGATATGATGTTGGAAGAAGGAGTAAATGTTAAGGTGGTATTGTTACCAGAAGGAGAAGACCCTGATAGTTTTGCACGTCAACGTAATGCGACGGAAGTATTGGGATATATTCAGCAGCACCAGACAGATTTTATTCGTTTTAAGACTCAACTTTTGAGTGAAGATGCAGGAAATGACCCCGTGAAACGTGCAGATATGATTACGCAAATTGTGCAATCAATCGCTGTTATTCCAGATATCATCAAACGACAAATCTACACCAAAGATTGTGCTTCAACACTGAATATTCACGAAAATATACTCATACGAAAAGTCATAGAACTTCGTAAAAAACATCTAAACGAACAGCGCAAAAAGATCCCTACAAAACTACAATCTCCTGATCATCAGTCAAATGATATGGAGCCACAATCTCAGCAAGTAGTACAAACCCAAATGACTGAAGAAAGAATGAAAACTCCTGAAAAATCTTCTAAGGAGCAAAATATCGAAAATCTAATGCAGATAATTATTCGTTATGGGGAGCAAGTATTGTTTCAATTAGAAGCCACAGTCATTCGCACAGGAGAGTATATCATCAACGAATTGCGTAGGGATAGCATAACGATTGACAATCCACTTTATCAATTGATTTTAGATGAATATATGGCTCATTATCAGGAACCTAATTGGGTTGCAGCTAAATATTTTCAACATCATCCTAAAGCAGAAGTTTCTCAATTCGCAGTGGATATGTTGGCTGATAAATACGAACTGAGTCGTATGTATTCTAAACAAATGGTATCGGAAAATGTGGTGAAAGAAGTGAATGTACCGAGTGACTTGGATATTTTACCAGAGTTGGTACAACGTATGTTGTTGGAATTGAAATATACAATTGTCAATGAACGTATAGATTCAATGCAGACAATGCTGAAAGAAGCGCAAAAACATAATGATTGGGAACTGATTCGTACGATATTGGAACAGCAACCCATGTTGATGGATATTCGTCAGCAATTATGCAAGGTATTGGGTAATCGAGTGATATTAAAATAGTTATGCTTTTTGATTCAATAGTATATGGTCCTATTCGCTCACGTCGTCTAGGTGTATCATTAGGCATCAATCTAATGCCGACCACGGCTAAGTTGTGTACGTTTGATTGTGTTTATTGTGAGTGTGGTTGGAATCAACCAGTTTCGCATCCCCAACTTCCCACCCGCGAACAAGTACGTGAGGCTCTCTCTACTAGCCTTATCGCCTTATCGTCTAAAAGCCCCATTGATGTTATCACTTTCAGTGGCAATGGCGAACCTACGTTACACCCTGATTTCTTGAGTATTATCCAGGATACTTGCAGCCTGCGCGACCAATATTGTCCGAAAGCCAAAATATCTGTACTTAGTAACTCTACACAACTCGAACGTACAGAAGTGGTGGAGGCGCTGCTTCTCTGCGACAATCGAATCCTAAAGCTTGATTCCGCCATTGATGACACTATGCGTTTGATAGACCAACCTGTTAATGCGCAATTGACTGTGGAACAAATTACTCAAAGGCTTTCGATATTTGATGGTGATTTTATACTGCAAACATGTTTTTTGCGTGGAGAATATCAAGGTCAAACAATAGATAATACTACTCCAGAAGAATTAACAGCATGGTACAAAATGGTGGATAACTTGCACCCTAAGCAAGTTATGATATATGTGATTGACCGCGCTACGCCACTAAAAACACTATCAAAAGTCCCTTCCGAAGAGATGGAAGCGATAGCTGAATCGTTGCGCAAAAAGGGGGTTGATGTAATTGTAAGCGCATGAAGATTTTGATTGCACCGCTCAATTGGGGATTGGGGCATGCTACCCGTTGTATCCCACTTATTCGTCAATACATGGTAAATGGCGATGAAGTAGTGCTGGGAGGAGATGGCGATAGTATATTGTTACTCCGTCGCTATTTTCCAGAATTACGTGTAGTTGCGTTGCCATCATTAGAGTTGCGTTATACGAACAACGATGCCCAACGTGGATTCTATTTGCGCGCCCTACCTGCTTTAGTTCGTTTCACTATAGCCGATCACTACTATCTGCACCAGTTATTAGCCATTGAGCATTTCGATTTGATAATCTCTGACAATCGCTTCGGATTTTTCTCTCGCTACACATGGTCTGTGTATATTACTCATCAGCTATATCCCATTCTCCCTAAACGTTTAAAATTCTTCCAACCACTAGCTCGTGCGTTGCACGCATGTATATACAAAAGATACAACGAAGTGTGGGTACCAGATTATGCCGATGCCACCAATAATCTATCTAGAGCATTGGCTCACGGGGGACGCTTCGATCAAAAAGCGAAATACTTGGGTCCTCTCTCGCGTTTTTCGTTAGCTTCTTCAGAAGCGATACTGAAGAGATATCGAAACGATGTTGATTACGCCATTGTGGCTATTTTATCAGGCCTTGAACCTCAACGCACGTTATTCGAGAAGGAATTGATAGAACGCTTTCATAACTACCATATGCCTGTTTTGATAGTACGAGGCAAAATAGATAATCCAGCTGCAACAACACAAATAGGATCGGTTACTTTAATTCCACATATAAGTGATAATCAATTACTTTCAATCATGTTGCAAGCGCAGAAAATCATCGCCCGTAGTGGCTATAGCACTATCATGGATTTGGAAGTATTAAGCTTGCTTCACAAGGCAGAACTACACCCTACTCCCGGACAGAGCGAACAAGAGTACCTTGCCTTATTGTACCTAAATCGTACTCGATAAATCCTATCTAAAACATAGTTGTTCACTATAATTAGGGCGCATTCTGTAACGATTTTAATTATCCCATTATGTTGGCGTTCGATAAGTTGTCAGAGATAAATTGGACGTTGAAGTATCATTTCTATTAACTATTATTGTGTACATACGTATTTTTGTCGATTGTAAGGGGAATGAAAATCTTTGATATATGCAAATATTTTTGCAATAAATCGTGTATTTAGCATTATTTTATTGAGCAGATTTAACAATAAGACAAACAGGGGGGAGAGAATTTGTATGAGCAATTTCGAGACTACCATAGAAAATCTGTAGGCTTTCTGTGGGATTTTTGTGGCAAGTTTTAATCAGACTACAAGTTCTCTTCGGGCTACGCGACCACTTCGCGACCACAAATGCACATCTGTTGCCTATATGTGCCCTATCTGTGGACGAAATTTTGGCAGAATGAACCCTTCGAAACGCCAAAATAAAGAATGGAGATATGGTAAACAAAGATAGTGCGTCCGCGTGCTTAATTGCGGCAAAAGAGAAAAAGAATAGGTGTCTTTTGTTCAATAGGGATACAACTTGTCCCCTGTTGAAGTTGTGATAGAAGTCAACCTTTTTCAGGTTTAGTCAACGCACATTTTATATTTCGGAGTTCCTAGGTCGTTCCTTGGTTCTTCCTAGGTTCGTCCTTGGTTATTAACACGGGAGAGATAAGGAAAGTACAAAGGAAAAGAATCTTAAGAATTGTACTAGTGTAGGGTGTAGAGTGTAAGGTGTAAAGGCGGGGGGGGTGAAAAAAAGTGCTCGCGGAGTGCGAGCACTTATTAGATATCATATTAGCAGGTATTTTATGTGTTTCGTTTTTGCACCTACTCTTCTATTACTTTTAAACACTTTATTCTTTGAGAGCCATGAATTTCGTGTACTTTTCCATAAGCATAATGTAAAAGTACTGCTGGAATAATTTTGGACGGACTTCCATCTTTAAGTTTTAATCGCATTGTTTCTCCGTCCCGCTTGTACCAACGATTGATAACACAAACATCATACTTAGGAAATTTTTTGTTTGTTTGATTAAGCATAAAATTATTACCTACTTCTTCTTTAAGGTAAGCTGTAATAATTTTTTCTACGGCAAAAACATCACTTTGTTTAGGTTTTAAATTACTAGCTATATATCCAGCCCATATTTCCTCTACTTCCTTAAAATCTTTAATATGATGATTGCCATCCTTAAAACGTTCTCCAGCTCCACGACTTAATGCTTCTCCACAATAATAACGGCATTTTTTACAATTGTTAACTTTACCTTTTATTAAGTAAAGTTCATATATCCACTTATTTTCCTGTTCCAATTGTAACACCTCTTCTGGTGTAAATGGACCTGTCCAATGTACTAAATATGTATTGATTTCATTCATAATACAAATTTCTAATTCGGCTGCAAAGATACAAAAAAAAATTGAAACACCCAAATTTATTACCATACCCATTCGCACAACAAGAGTGGAAATATTGATAAACCATGAATGAAAAGCAAATCGCCAGCGTTGAAAACACTGGCGATTGATGCATTATAATATAGAACTATTAACGCACTTGGGTGAGGGATTTCACGTGAGCGTTGAAAGCGTCTTGCTTCAACAAGTTCTCCAATGTGAGATGCATGCGGTAGTTCCAGAAGTGTTCTGGGTTGCTTGGCAAGTTAATACGCTCTGCATGTTGGTCAGGCAAACGCAAATTACCATCAATTGCCAACCAATCTTGTAATGGCAAAATCACCCACATTGCAGGGCTATACATGTGCTGATTAACAATAAACTCGGCAATCTCTGGCGACATCTCTTGTGGCGCTTCACCCCACCAACCCATTTGCTCATTATAGAACTTTTGAGTAACTTGGCGGTCTTCCTCCCACCATGCACGCATAGGGTTCATATCGTGCGTACCAATGGTACAAACGCTCAAATATGGTGCATCAGCAGGGTGTGCGAAAGCACGAGTTGGATCCTTAGGCATACGTTGAATCTCAAGCGAGAGGATCTCCAATTGACTCATAACCTCAGGCACGCAAGTAGGCACCATACCAAGGTCCTCGCCGCAGCAGAGCATGTCGGTAGCAGCGATGAGCGTAGGGAGTTTCTTCATAGCTGAATCGCGCCAGAAAGCCGTGTGGCGGTGGTAGAAATAGTCGTTGTGGATATCCATGAGGAGTTGGCGTTGGTCGGCATACAACTCGCTGAAGTTATGCGACTGATACATGGCAATACGTGGGTGGAGCATAGAAGGATTCTTCTGGTCACGCACGAAGAGAATCTCGCAATGGAGATACAACAAGCCATTGAGGACATTATCGATATTGCACTTGCCCTCCAGCGCAGCACGGTGCTCAGGGTCGAGGAAGTACTGCTGTACCTTGCGTTGGGTATCAAGGTGCTCAGGGAAGTAGTAGATATTGCCGTCGTTGGTGAGGAGGAAGTTTTGCTTCACAAACTCGGTATCATAGCCAAAGACTTCGCCGAGGAAGTGAGCACGGAGGTAAGGACGAGTGAGGCGGTCCTCATCGAGCTTCACACCCATATTCCAAAGGTCTTGGAGCGAATAAGGCATAGCAGGAGAGAAGTGTCCGCAGAGTCCCCAAACATCGGATTTGCGCATCTGCCAGATACGGAAGAAGCCAAGGATATGGTCGATACGATAGGCATCGAAGTAGTCCGCCATCTTGGTGAAACGGAACTTCCACCAGTGGTAGTCGTCTTGCGACATGACATCCCAGTTGTAGGTTGGGAAGCCCCAGTTCTGTCCACGTGCATCGAAGTCATCGGGTGGTGCACCCGCCGAAGCAGAGAGGTTGAAGAGTTGTGGGTCGGTGGAAGCGTCCACAGAGTCAGGAGAGATACCGATAGGAATATCGCCCTTGATAGCCACTCCTACGGAGTGCGCATAATCCACAGCATCGCGGAGCTGCTTGTCAGCATGGAACTGGAGGTAGCAGTAGAAGTCCTTAGGTTGCTTGTCGCGTTTGGACATGAACTGCGCATATGGAAGGAGCCATCCCTCGTTGGCAGCGAGGAAAGCATTGTATTCATCAGAAGCAAAGAGCTCGGCTTTGTCGGCCTTGTAGAGCGCTTTGAAGTACTTCATCTTCTCGTCGTAAACGCATTGGTAGTCAGCGATAGTCTTGGCGTTGAACTCCTCTTGGGTCTTACGATACTTCTTGAGTTGGGTAGGAGTAAGGGTGCCCATCTTCTCGATATTGAGGTAGATTGGGTGGAGGGCAAAGACACTGACTGCGTTGTAAGGATATGAGTCGAGGTTGTTGTGACGGAGAGTAGTGTCGTTGATAGGGAGGGTCTGGATCATCTTTTGTCCTGTAGCAACAGCCCAATCAGCGAGGAGTTTGAGGTCTTGGTACTCACCAATACCAAAGCCGTTCTCTGAGCGGAGAGAGAAGACAGGAACCGCTACGCCTGCGCCCTTCCAGTTGGCTTGTGTATAGCGGAAAGGAGCATCGGTGAGGACATAGTGCTTAGCACGTTGAACGTCCCAGATCTTACGGTTCTCGCCCCACTCCATATCCACGATGTCGCCCGATTGGAGGTCGTAGATGACATACTTGTACTCAACCACAGTGCCGAGTTTGGCGTGGAAAGTGGCGGTCCAAGTGGGGTTATAGGACGCTTCGCTATTGGAGATTGGAGATTGGGTATTGGTCATTGGGAGCATTTTCTTCTTGTCCCATGCGCCGAGGGCAGGGATATTACCCATGATGGCTACACCCTGATGGCGCTCGAGGCGAGGTACGCTGACCTTGAGGCAGATGTTGCCTGTTGCCTTAGCCGCAGCAGAAGGTTTGCGGTGCGCGAAAAGCACTTGGCTGAAGACTTTAGAACCGAAGAGAGAACGGTCCTTATCTTGCCAAAGGTCGCGAAGGATGATGTTGCCCGGTTGGCACTCAAGGAGATGAGGCATAGACTCGCGACGGAGGATATTGCCATTCTCGTCCATGACAACATAGACATAAGAAATATACTTGTGGATATCACTGAGTGTGAGTTGTGCAGCCCATTCGGCAGAGCCATGGCACTCAAGGTCGAGTTGCAGAGGTGAAGCTTGTTGCACGTCTGCATCCGCAGCATAGAGAACGGCGATGTGCTGTCCCCACTGCGTTTGGTAGTTGATTGAAAAGGATAAATTCATATGATTGGGTTGTTTAATATTGTTTAGCGTTGTGTAGAATTGTTTATTTGGTTTTGCCGTTGCGGTAGAGGATGGAGCCGATGAGCATTGGCAGGACGGTGTTGATGAGCCATATCAGCAGTACCGCCAAGGCTATACCAGCCGCATTGTCGCTAAACGCATCGAAAATTATCAATGACCAGCTGCCACGAATAGCGATATTCAATACTGGCATAGATGGGAAAATGGAAATCACCATGTAATAAAATGGGATGGAGATAAGGTACTCCATTGGCAACATCTCCACTCCGCAGAAATGCAGAGTTAGCGCCAACTGGATTGCCCAAACCATATAACGCAAGAATGACCACCCGACCGTTTGCATAAAACGGGTGTAGGAAATCTTGGAGAGTGCCATGACAAGTTGCTGCATCTGAGTAGATTGCCATTGACGCTTAGCAAGACTACGCACAATGTGAGGTAAGAAACTCATTAGGAGTATCACCACGATGAAAGCAATGGCAAATGACTGCATTGGGAGCGATTGATCATAAGAAGCAAAGAGCCATGTTGCTGGTACGCCGATGATGAGTTCGACAAGCAAGAGAGCCACAGTACCTACAAGACCAAGCCCAACCGCAGCGGAGAAATTACCCTTGTCCTTGAGAAGCATAGCACGCGCAGGATAGTCGCCAGCATGATAAGGGGTAATAAACGCACCCACGTAGCCATAATAGACTTGGCGTTGCGCACCCCATATAGTCATTGGCTCTACATCACGCAAGAGAAGACGCCACTTACCTGCCTCACAGAGCACATTAACAGGCATAAGCAAAAGCACCGTCACTAAAACAAGACAATGCCATATGTCCATATCTTGAAAAGCCGCAAAGAAAGAGGCATAATCGTCGAAAATAATCAAACGATATGCTAAATAACCATACGCCGCAAGGATTAGCAACGTGTTGAAAATACGAAGATATGGTTTGTTTTGCTTCATTTCAGGCTGCAAAGATAGTAAAAAATTATGTAAAAACAAAATTTTTTTACAATAGTTGGGATATTTCAGCAATTTTTAGTACTTTTGCAGTGGAAATGAAGCGTGTGTGGATAATAATTTTCTTTTTCATATCGTGTATGACATCGTCTATACACGCAGAGTCGTTTACCCTAGATGATATTTTGGAAGATATCTACAATCAACTATCAGAAGACGGAGAAATTCCCTTGGAAGATGTGCAAGAGGAATTAATAGAAATAGCGCAAAATCCCATTAACCTAAACCAAACAACAGTCAATGAACTAAGCCAATTGCACTTTCTTAGTGATGAGCAGATAGACGCTATCCTGCTATATCAGTACCTGCATCCTTTTCAAGAAATATATGAATTGCAACTTATTGATTGTCTAAAGGATTACGAGATTCGTAATTTGCTACCGTTTGTGTATGTGGGTGAAGCAAAGGAAGAGAAAAATATGTATTTTCGTGAGGTGTTTCACTATGCCAAACACGAGATAACGCTGCGGACAGATGCACGGAATATCGAAGATTTTGAGGGTGATCCTATGTATGGCAAACTACGCTATCGGTTTAATTATCAAAACAGAGTGATGGCAGGTGTAACGATTGGTCGCACACCAGGCGCAACATGGGAAAATATAAACTATGGTGGCTTCATAGAATTGCGAGATATGGGTCCAATGAAACGGATTGTAGCAGGCAATTATCAAGCTAATTTTGGTTATGGTTTGGTAATAGGAAGTCCGTTCAAACGGGGAAAAACTGCCTATATTCAATCCACAGCCACCACAGATGAAGGACTCAAAAAGTTTGGTTCAGTAGGTGATAGTTACAATTATTTTCATGGCGTGGGTGCAACAGCAAAAGTGAGCAGTTGGGCTGACGTTAGTGCATTTTATTCGTTGCGCGAAGGAAAAGAAGAGTGGAATCATGTGGTAGGTGTAAATGCAACAGGTCGATGGAATCGGCTGAAAGTGGGCGTAACGGCAGTGGAGAATATAGAGGCGACTTCGTCGCAGTTTAAAGAACGCTCACAAGCGAGCTACAGTTTAAAGGTTAAGGGCGATGAAACTAAAAGGCGAGTGGCAAGCGGAGTGATGGGTGTGAATGCGAGGTGGAATATGGGTAAGGTGGATATTTGGGGTGAAATGGCAACAAGTCATGGAAATAAATGGGGAATGGGTGTAATAACGGGTGTGCGGTATAGACCCATATCGGATGTAAATTTGTTGGCTATATACAGGTATTATTCACCTGAATTTGATAATGTATATGCCAATTCGTTATGTTCATGGTCAAGGATGAAGGATGAGCATGGCGGCTATTTGGGAGTAGAATATAATCGATTGAAAAACTGGCAGTTGTCGGCGTTTGGTGATGTATGGAAGAGTGGATTTGAAACTATGGTACAAGCGGATTTTATTCCGAAAAAAGACTACCGCATGCACACACGATTCCGCGTAAAAAGAAAAGACAAGAAAGATACCTATTCGCTCCGATGGAATATGGTGTATGAGTTTGGTCAATGGAAGATGAAGACGCAAGCGGATGGCAATCTCGTGCAAACAAATAACGCACTAACCTATGGTTGGTCGGTACTACAAGATGTGGAATATCGTTTTTCGGAAGTACCAGTCGTATTGCAGTTTAGAGCACAAGCATTTGACGCACAGGAATGGAACAACCGCGTGTATATCTACGAAAACGATGTGCTATATGCCTATGCTATTCCTTTTGTTTATGGCTTGGGTGGGCGTTTTTGGCTCAATGCACGCTACAAAATCAATGATATATTTTTTCTTTACCTGCGTGTGAGCGAAACCATCTATCAAAACGCTTGGGCAATAGAACACGATAAAAAAAGTACGCGCACGGACGTACACGCACTACTGCGAATAAAGTTATAATTATCTCTTAAATGAGAAATATTTCTGTCCAAAGAAACTGATAATCACGGTGATAATTGTCACAATCATCTTTGATGGAGTAGGATAAATACCGCACACTTCTACAAACAACTTCAATCCGAAATAGTTCACCAACAAGTTCACCATCACAATCAGAATATATCGCCAAAGTTGTTTATATCCACGCAGCGAAGATTGCGTAAACGTCACGTATTTATTCAGCCAAAATCCCGTAAACAACGTAATAGGAAACACTATCAGCAGTGTCATCACGTGAGGAGTAAGGCATATCTCAGACGCGAAAGGCAAAGTTATATACACCAACTCATGCCCCACCACAAAATTATAAAAAACAAAGTACAATACCCAATCCAACACCATGTTGCCACCGCCACAAGCCGCATACCGAAATAGCTGCTGCGGAACGTATTTACGAAATGGTCGATAGAAAAAATCGACTATTTTGGTGATTATTTGGGCGAATGTTTGCATTTTTGAAAAAAAAATTGTACTTTTGCAGCCGAAAATAAACCAATCGGCGTGCAAAGGTACTGAAAAATTTGCGACTATGCAAATTTTGCCGAATATTATTAACCAAAAACAACCATTTATGGACGACTATCATCAGCAAAATGCAACAAGTAAGAGCCAAGAAATTTTTGGGTCAGCATTTTTTGAAGGACCTGAGTGTCGCCCAACGAATTGCTGAGACTATCCCCGCTGGTCGTGTCTTAGAGATAGGACCTGGCATGGGTGTGCTCACGCAGTATCTCCTCAAAAATCCTAATCTGCAAACTACCGCTATCGAAATAGATAGGGAGAGTGTAGCGTACCTCAAGGAGTGGTACCCCGAGTTGCACCTCATCGAGGGCGACTTCCTCAAGCTCGATCTTAATATCATTTACCCCGATGGCGAGTTCTGCGTGATAGGCAATTATCCGTATAATATCAGCAGTCAAATTTTCTTCAAAGTGCTTGACTATAAGGACCGTATCCCTATCTGCTCAGGTATGATTCAGAAGGAAGTGGCAGAGCGTATCGCCAATAAACCAGGTAAAAAAGCATACGGTATCCTCAGTGTACTGCTCCAAGCATATTACGATATAGAATATCTGTTCACCGTGGATGAGCATGTGTTCAATCCTCCGCCGAAAGTCAAGTCGGCGGTTATCCGAATGACAAGAAACAACCGCCAGGGATTGGGCTGCGACGAGGCGCTGTTTAAGAACGTAGTAAAAACAGCATTCAACCAGCGCCGAAAGCAGATGCGCAATTCATTGATGCAGCTCGTAGGAAAAGACAATCCTATCCTCAACGAGCCCATCTTCACGAAGCGCCCCGAACAACTGAGTGTCGATGAATTCATCTCCCTCACCCAACTAATTCAAAATTCAAAGTAACCATTCAAAATTAGTGTAACCATGGCAGAGTTAAAAATATTCTACAAAGATAAAGACAAAGATAAAATCAAAGTAGGACGCAGTGTAAACATCCTCACCAGTCTTGATAAATCCGATATTATTTGGATCGACCTGTTAGACGTAAGCGATCGAACAGAGGGCGTGCTCGAAGATTTCCTCAAAATCGACATCCAAGAGGACGAAGAGATGGAAGAGATTGAGATGTCATCTCGTTATATCCAAACCGACGATTCCATCGTGGCTAACTCCAACTTCCTCCGCGATAACTTCGAGGTAGAACCCGTCAATTTTATCCTCAAAAACAGCATTCTTGTCACCACGCGTGACGTTGAACTCGCCAGTTTCAATGAGACTGTCAAGAAGATGCTTGTGAACACACGCAACTTCCCAACGGGCTACCACGTACTTGTTTCGCTCATGGAAACACGTGTCGAAAAAGATGCGGATATGATCGAGGATACTACCGACCTTATCACCAAACTTTCTGGTGAAATCAACGCCAAAGATCATGTAGACGAAGAAGTGCTTATCCAAATCAAGGACCTTCAGGAAAAAGTCACCATTATCCGTCAAAACATCATGGATAAACAACGTGTGATTAGCAACTTCCTCAAGTGCGACTTCTTCCCAACGGAGCTCCAACCACGCCTCACAATGATTATCAAGGATATCAATTCTCTGTTCGATTACACCCGTTTTGGTTTCGACCGTCTGGACTACCTCCAGGATACTTTCCTCGGTCTTGTTAATATCGAGCAGAACAAGATTATCAAGATCTTCACCGTGGTGAATGTGGTATTCCTCCCACCTACTTTGATCGCCAGCATGTATGGTATGAACTTCGACTTTATACCCGAACTCAGTTGGAAACTCGGCTATCCGTTTGCTATTGGACTAATGCTTGTTTTCACACTGGCTATCTTGCTCATTTTCAAGTTGAAGAAGTGGTTATAAACAAGTTTTCAACAACGGATAACTTATATTGTTGATGAGATTTGATAACCCAAACTTATCAATCTTATCAACAATCAAACGCCAATAAATATTCCTTCTAACCTACTAATAACAAGATAAATACGCACGTTTTCCACATTTTACCCAACTAATAATAATAAAGGAATCTTTAATTAATTCTATTTTTATTATTTAAGGTGTAGTTTGCCCCTTTGTTTTGTATGATACCTGTCAATCCACAAGATTCTCCTCGCGCAGCTCAATTCGAGATTTGGAAGAATGCTCCAAATCCTATGCTTGTTTTTGTCAAACGCTTGGATGTCACCAATCTTGTGCGAATTAGTCGTCGAAAGCATTTGAAGTTCAATATGCTCCTCGATTATTGCATTGGCAAAGCCGCTATTCATCAAAAAGAGTTTTATCTCTTGCCTGTAGGTGATCAACTCATGCAGTTCGACAAGATTGCTATCAATACCATGGTCAAGAATCATACAGGCGATGTCAGTTCATGCGATATTGCTTTTGATGGCGATTTCAACACCTACTGCAACGACTATATGAAATATACTGCTGAGGTCGCTCAAACCTGCATTGATCGTGATTTATCTAAGGAATGTATGGTGATTGGCACCTCGGCTATTGTGGATACGGAATTGGAGTTTGCGGGTGGTATGTATAGCGGCATATATAATAATCCGTATATTATATGGGGCAAGTATCGCCGCAGTTGGTTCAAAACTACATTAATGTTATCTTTCCAGTTCCACCATGCCCAGATGGACGGTGCCCACGCTGCCCACTTCCTCAATACGCTGCAAGAGGAAATTGATAAATTTATTTGCAATAATTAGATTTTTCTTGCGCATATACATTTTTTTTTGTACCTTTGTGCGGTTTTATAGAATTTGGGTAAGAGGGCACGAAAAATAATAACACCTTAATATATAATTAAAGAAAAAATGGGACTATTTTCGTTTACACAAGAGATTGCTATTGACCTTGGAACAGCGAATACCATCATTATTTGTAATGATAAAGTGGTGGTGGACGAGCCATCGGTAGTGGCAATCAGTATGGCAGACAACAAGATGGTGGCGGTAGGTCGTAAGGCGCAACAGATGATTGGTAAAGGCGGAACACTGATTCGTACAGTACGCCCCTTGCGCGATGGTGTGATTGCCGATTTCTACGCCTGCGAGATGATGATTAGAGGAATGATAAAGATGATTCCTAAGCAAAACAAATTGTTTACGCCAAATATCCGCATGGTGGTATGTATTCCTTCTGGTAGTACGGAAGTGGAGATTCGTGCGGTGCGTGACAGCAGTGAACACGCAGGTGGACGCGATGTGTATATGATTTATGAGCCAATGGCAGCAGCAATAGGTATGGGTATTGATGTGGAGAGTCCAGAGGGCTGTATGGTGGTAGATATAGGTGGTGGTACGACTGAGATTGCGGTGATTTCTCTCGGTGGAATCGTGGCAAATAAGTCCATTAAGGTGGCTGGTGATGATCTAAATGCTGACATCGTGGAGTATATGGGTCGCATGCACAACTTGCGCATTGATGAGCCAACAGCAGAGCGTATAAAGATGCAAGTGGGTAGTGCTTTGCCAGAATTGGAAGATGCTCCAGAAGATTATATGGTGATTGGTCCAAACAAGGTAACAGCGTTGCCAATGCAAGTGCCTGTAAGTTATCAAGAGATAGCGCACTGCCTTGAGAAGAGTATTGCGAAAATAGAAAATGCTATTCTGCAAGCGTTGGAAGCTACTCCACCAGAGTTGTATGCTGATATTGTGAAGCGCGGAATATACTTGACCGGTGGTGGTGCACAGTTGCACGGATTGAGCAAGCGTTTGACGGATAAGATTACTATTCCGTTCCATGTGGCAGAAGATCCATTGCATGCAGTGGCTCGCGGAACAGGAGTGGCACTGAAGAATGTGAACAACTTCGGTTTCTTGATTCGCTAAGAAAAATCCCAATAGACAAACTGTATGAGAAACCTGCTACAGTTTTTGACGCGTTATAGCAACTTCCTAATCTTTTTGATACTGGAAGTTGTTGCGTTTATACTGATATGCACGAGCAATGAATATCAGCGTAGCGCGGTGTGGTCAAGTGCTAATCGTGTGGTAGCAGGTGTGGAAGGGATGAAAACAAATATTGTGGGGTATTTTCGTTTGCGTACAGAGAATGAAGTCTTGACAGCGGAGAATGCTCGGTTGAAGGAAGAATTGATGTTGCTATGTAATCAGATAGAGGAGCAAACGGAGCGCGATTCAAGCTATTTGTATAGCCATTTGGACTGGGAATATATCCCTGCCAAGGTGGTGGGGATAACCACCAATAAACAGCATAACTATTTGACTATCAATAAGGGATTGCGTGATAGTATAGAAGTAGATATGGGTGTGGTAGGTGCAGATGGCGTGGTAGGAATAGTGAGTGCAGTAGGTGAAAAATATGCGTTGGTGGTGCCGATTATTCATACCAAGATTAGCATCAGTAGCCGATTAAAAACGAATGGACAGATCGGCGGCACAGCATGGGATGGACGTAATTGCCACTACGTAAACTTGACAGAGATAGCAAGGCACATAGATGTGAATCAAGGGGATACCGTCGTAACAAGCGGACTGACTGAGGTATTCCCCGAAGGTGTGATGGTAGGCGAAGTATATGAGACAAGTTTAGGTCAAGGCGATAATTATCATCAGACGGTAGTGAAGTTGAGTACTGATTATAAATCACTTAGATACGTACAAGTATTGCGCAATAATAATAAGCAACCATATGGAATGGATTAAACAAATAGTGCGACTGATAGTGATAGTACTGCTACAAGTGCTACTATTTGACCACTTGCAAATTGCAGGATGGGGTTTCCCGATGGTATATGTGCTATTCTTAATGAATATGCCAGTACAAATTCCACGTTGGGCAGAGATGTTGATAGGTGCAGTAGTGGGATTGGTGTTTGATGTGTGGCATAGTTCGATAGGCGTGAATATGGCTGCATGCGTGGCGTTTAGTTTCTTGCGTCCTATATTATTAGGCAATCTTACACAAGATTTGGAACGTGTGAAAGGTGAGATTTACAGTGCGAGTATAGGCAGAATAGAATATGTGAAGTGTTTGTCGATATTGACAGTGGTTCACCATTTGATGGTATTCTCGCTAGAAGCATGGAGCTGTCATAACTGGTGGATGGTATTGGTACAGACATTAATTAGCAGCACACTTACTATATTGATTATCATGGGATATGATATCTTTAGGAAATGATAAATGACCCTAATTATAATCGGCGATATGTGATAGCGGGCATAGCAATATTGGTGGTGCTCACATATATTGTACGGTTATTTATTTTGCAAGTTATTGACCAATCTACTCAAGGAAAAGCCGAAACCAACGCTCAACTACGTCAAACTATCTATCCTTCGCGCGGATTAATCTATGACCGAAAAGGCGAATTACTAGTTGCTAATCAACCAATCTATGAGGTGACAGTAATCGTTAGGGAAATGCAAAATAGTGTATTTGATACATTGAGTTTTTGTGAGAAGTTGCAAATTACCACTGAAGAGTTTGAAGAGCGTATGCAAAACATACAGAATCCCCGAAGAAATCGAGGATTTTCGCGTTATTCACCTCAAGTATTTATGGACCAATTGCACCAAGAAGATGTGGCGGCACTTCAACAAGAATTGTATAAGTACGCAGGTGTAGATATACGCTGTAGGACATTGCGCGATTATATGTATCCGATTGCATCGCACGTGCTGGGTAGTGTGGGAGAAGTGAATCAGCGAGATTTAGATAGGGATGAGTATTATAGTGTTGGTGATTATTCTGGACGCGATGGAATCGAGCGAACATATGAAAAAGATTTGCGCGGAGAGAAGGGCGTGGAGATACTAATGCGTGACTCGCGTGGACGAATACAGGGAGCATACCAAAATGGCGAATTGGATAAAGAGGCGGTTACTGGTAGTGATTTGCATTTAGGATTGGATATTCAGACACAGTTGTTGGCGGAAAAATTGATGCATGGTAAGGTGGGTAGTGTAGTGGCTATTGAACCGCAGACGGGAGAAGTGTTGGCATTGGTGAGTTCGCCCAATTGGGACCCTCGCACATTAGTAGGGCAAGAACGCTCAAAGAATTATCAAGCATTGCTGAATGATCCGCATAAACCCCTGATGAATAGGGCTACACAAGCGCAATATGCTCCAGGTTCTACGTTTAAGATTTTGCAAGCATTGGTGGGATTGCAAGAGGGAGTGATTAGCCCACATACGAAGTATCCATGTAATGGAAAGACATCGTATCCTATCAAATGCACGCACGATCATGGTAGTCCAGTGGACTTAGAAGAAGGAATAGAGCAGAGTTGTAATCCTTACTTTTGGGCAATGTATAAGGACTTGCTGCAACAGGATGGATATAGCGATGATAATGCCGAATTCAAGGAACATTATCAGACGTGGCGAGAGCACGTGATGAGCTTTGGTTTGGGTAATAGGTTTGATGATACAGATATTAGTGAGCAAGCTAAAGGTGCGGTTCCATCGGTAGGATTGTACGATAAGATTTACGGAAAAAAGGGATGGAAAGCTATTACAATTCGTTCGTTGTCGATTGGACAGGGTGAGATATTGGTAACACCTTTGCAACTAGCTAATCAAGCTGCTGCGATAGCTAATAAGGGGTATTATATTACTCCGCATTTGAATAGAAATGACTCGATGAAATTGAGGATTCATCACACTACGATTGATGCAAAGCACTTTGATGTGGTACATCGCGGTATGGCACGTGTGATGACGGAAGGAACGGGAAAGTGGTACAACGTGCCCGAATTGCAGATATGTGGTAAGACAGGTACGGTGCAGAACCCTCATGGAGAGGATCATGCGTTGTTTATCGGTTTTGCTCCGATGGATAATCCACAGATAGCGATTGCTGTGGCAGTGGAGAATGCGGGCTTTGGTTCCACATGGGCATGTCCGATAGCGACATTGCTGATGGAACAATATTTAACCGGTGAAATCAAGCGAAAGTGGCTATATGACCGCATGGTAAATGCGAATTTGATAGATAAGCAAGATGAGGAATAACAGAAGTATCATATCGGGTATTGACTGGTGGACAATAGGATTGTTCCTCGTGATTGCGCTGTTCGGTTGGCTGAACATCTATGGTTCGAGTTATTCGTTCGATCAAACGAGTATTTGGGACTTCTCCAACCGAGCAGGTAAGCAGTTGGTATGGTTGGTTACAGCCGTAGTGATCGGTGGAATCATACTGATGATAGAGGAGAAAGCGTATGATATTTTGGGTTATATCTTCTATGGAGTAATGATAGTGTTGTTGATCATCACGCCTATCTTTGCGCGTGATATCAAAGGTTCGCTGTCGTGGCTGACGATAGGTCCGATTAGTTTGCAACCCGCAGAGTTTGCCAAATGTTTCACGGCTATTGCTGTAGCCAAATATATGAGCCAATATGGCTATAAAGTGCGTGATTTGCGCGATTTGATCGTACCTTTCCTCTTAATAGGTGTGCCTATGCTGATTATCATGGTGGCTCAGCGAGAAACAGGGTCGGCATTGGTGTTTGCTTCGTTCTTATTGGTGTTCTACCGTCAAGGCATGTCGGGCTATGTGCTTTCCGGTGGATTGGCGTGTGTGGTATTATTCATATTGGTGATATTATTCGGTGAGACAGCATTGCCAATAGGTTTGGGCAATGTAGGTATCTTGGTAAGTACACTGGTGATAGAGGCGATAGTGATGGGGCTGTTGGCGTTTAAGGAGAGAGATTTTCGTTCGTTGGTTATTGTGAGTATAGGTGTGGTGGTTTGTTATGGAATAGGATTGTTGCTCAATATATGGCTATCGATTAATTTCAATTATATTGCTCTGGCTTGTTTAGCATTTACGGCTATTCATCTGCTGGTACAGGCGGTGAAATATCGAAAAAGCAGTATGGGTTGGATTGTGGCATTTGTAATGACTACTGCGGTGCTGTGCCAAGGATGTGACTATGCTTTCCACAATATTCTGCAACCCCACCAACGCATTCGTATTGAGGTATTATTGGGCATGAAAGATGATCCACATGGTGCGGGATATAATGTGAATCAATCGCTGATTGCGATAGGTTCGGGACAAACTACAGGTAAGGGATTTTTGCAAGGAACACAAACCAAACTAAAGTTCGTGCCTGAACAAGATACTGACTTTATCTTCTGTACAGTAGGAGAAGAATGGGGATTTGTGGGGTCTGCTGGACTATTATTGCTATATTTGGCATTGATATTGAGGATTATCTATATTGCTGAACGTCAGCGAGATACATTTAGTAGGATATATGCGTATAGCGTGGCGAGCATATTATTGTTCCACGTGACAATCAATATTGGTATGGTGCTGGGATTGCTACCTGTGATTGGTATTCCGTTGCCATTTTTTAGTTATGGTGGTTCGTCGCTATGGGGATTCACGATACTGCTGGCGATTATGCTAAGACTGGATGCTGCGCGCGTGAATAAGATGCAAGGATAATGGCAGAGCATAATATCATAGGACAAATTGGCGAGGAGTTGGCTGCTAATATCATGCGGGAGAAAGGTTTTCGTGTGGTGGATATGAACTGGAAGTTCGGGCACTTGGAGATGGATGTGATAGCAGTGAGCAGGAAGGAGATTGCTTTTGTGGAGGTGAAGACACGTACTTCCTCCTTTGGAGGGAAACGCCCAGAGGAGTATGTGGACGATTTGAAGAGAAGAAGAATGGCTGCTGCAGCCAATGCATATATCAAGTTTCACAAGATAGAGTTGACACCCCGTTTTGATATTATTGGTATTACGATGGATGCTACTACGCATGAGGTGAAGGAGGTAACACACTTGGAGGATGCTTTTCTTCCGCCACAACGAACGATAGGCAAAAGCAGTTTCAGCGGACAAGGGAGATGGAAGCATAGAAACAGAGTTATTGGAAAGTAAGTGATTGAATATATGGAATTTAAGTACGATATTATTGTAGTTGGTGCAGGACATGCCGGCTGCGAGGCAGCCAGTGCTGCTGCTCGTATGGGTAGCAAGACATTGCTCATCACGATGGATATGAACAAGATTGGTCAGATGAGTTGTAATCCTGCTGTTGGCGGAATAGCTAAAGGTCAGATAGTCAGAGAGATAGACGCGATGGGTGGACAAATGGGTATTGTGACGGACAGGAGTGCTATTCAGTTTCGTATGCTCAATCGCAGCAAAGGTCCTGCTATGTGGAGTCCGCGCAGTCAAAGCGATAGAAAACGCTTTATTGAAGAATGGGTGAATATCCTTACGGACACACCAAATCTGGATATATGGCAAGATACGGTGGTGGAATTGGTGATAAAAGACGGTGAAGTAAAAGGAGTAAAGACATTGCTTGGTATAGAGATGCAGGCAAAGGCTGTGATATTGACCAATGGTACTTTCTTAAATGGTTTGCTTCACTTTGGAAAGACACAGATTGAGGGAGGAAGAATATCGGAGCCAAGTAGTTTTGGTATCACGGAGCAGTTGCGCCAGTTGGGTTTTGCAACCGATAGAATGAAGACGGGTACACCTGCGCGTATAGATAAGAGGAGTATTGATTTCTCGCAGATGACAGAACAGTTGGGCGATAACGATAGCCATCAGTTCTCGTATTTAGATACTGTACAACGCCAGCTGAAGCAGATGAGTTGTTGGATTACTTATACTAATACTCAGACGCACGATGTACTGCGTGGTGGATTGGAAGACTCACCGTTGTATAACGGTCAGATACAGAGTATTGGTCCGAGATATTGCCCAAGTATAGAGACAAAGATTGTTACTTTTGCGGAAAAAGATGCGCATCAGTTGTTCTTGGAACCAGAGGGTGTAGATTCGAATGAATACTATGTGAATGGTTTCTCCTCTTCCCTACCCTGGCAGACACAATGGCAAGCATTGCGCACAGTGAAAGGATTGGAGAATGCGGTATTGTATCGCCCTGGGTATGCGATTGAATATGACTTTTTTGATCCAACACAGTTGCTGCATACACTGGAGACAAAGATGATTAAGAACCTCTTCTTTGCAGGACAAATCAATGGTACTACGGGTTACGAGGAGGCAGCAGGTCAAGGATTAGTGGCTGGTGTGAATGCTCATCAGAATATCACAGGTGGTGCACCATTCACTTTGGCAAGAGATGAGAGCTATATAGGTGTGCTGATTGATGATTTGGTGAACAAAGGTGTGGATGAACCATACCGTATGTTTACTTCACGGGCAGAGTACCGTATCTTGCTGCGCCAAGATAATGCAGACGCTCGACTGACGGAGCGCAGTTATGAGTTGGGCTTGGCAGACGACTATCGTTTGTCTTTGCTAAGGAGTAAGCAAGCAGGCGAGCAAGCATTGACGGAAATGCTACGCAATACCTCCGTGAAAGGTAAAGATATAAATGCGTATTTGAACACAATGGGCTATGGCGATTTGCAACAAACGAGCAAGTTGATTGATATTGTAGCGCGTCCAAATATCACTATTATGGGCTTGGCAGAAGTGGTTGCTGAACTAAAAGAGAAGATTGAGCAACTAGGCAGCAGAAGCGAGGAGATTGTAGAGAGTGCAGAGATTAATATCAAGTACAAAGGGTATATTGAGCGCGAACGACTGGCTGCAGATAAGTTGCAACGCCTGAATAATATCCACTTACCAAAGGATTTTGACTATAATAGCGTACAGTCACTGAGCACCGAAGCACGTCAGAAACTCAGTCGCATTAAGCCAGGCACTATTGGCGAAGCAAGCAGAATACCCGGTGTAAGCCCCAATGATATTAGCGTATTGCTTGTGCTGATGGGCAGGTAGATCGCTGCGCTGTAGATTATAGATCGCCCATACGGGCTGTAGATCGTTCGCTATGCTCACTGTAGTATAGAAAATGGGAATTTTGTAAAAGGCACGAGGTTGTTCCACGTGGAACGTTATCTATATTTGTAATAATAAAAATAATTAAGATATGAAACAAGAAGAGATTATCGCGCATATTCGCGACGTGAAGGATTTTCCGGTAGAGGGAATTGTATTTAAGGACATCACTACCGTGTTGAGTAATCCAGAGTATTTGAAATGGATGAAAGATGAGATTGCCAACTTGTATCGTGCATACGGTATTACAAAAGTGGTGGGTATTGAATCGCGCGGGTTTATTTTAGCACCTGCGGTGGCTATGGAACTGGGTGCAGGTTTTGTGCCTATCCGCAAACCGGGTAAATTGCCAGCAGAGACTATTGAAGTAAGTTATGCAAAGGAGTATGGCGTAGATACTATTCAGATTCACGCAGATGCGCTGAATGAAAATGATGTAGTGCTGCTGCATGACGACTTGCTGGCTACTGGTGGTTCAATGGCTGCTGCGCTGGAACTGGTAAAGAAATTCAATGTAAAGAAAGTGTATATCAACTTTATTATTGAATTGGAGTTCTTGAACGGCAGAAAAGTGTTTGGTGACGATGTAGAGGTTAGCAGCTTGCTGAGTTGCTAAACCTTGAGCAAGGAACCAAGAATAAGGAGCAAAGACAAATTAGTAATACCGAAATCAATGTAACTGATTTGTAATTTGCTCCGATTTTATCGGAATAAATGTCTAAAAATCCACATATACAAGAGCTGCTTCAGCGCATACCTGAAGAGCCAGGGGTGTACCAATACTTCAATGAAGCAGGGGAAGTAATTTATGTGGGTAAAGCAAAGAATCTGAAGCGTCGGGTAAGTAGTTATTTTCATAAAGAGCAGGATCGCTACAAGACCAAACTGCTGGTTCAGAGTATTGCGGACATCAAATATGTGGTGGTGAATAGCGAGCAGGATGCTTTTTTGCTGGAAAATAACCTCATTAAGCAGTATCAGCCCCACTATAATATTCTGCTGAAGGACGGAAAGAGTTATCCAAGTATTTGCATTACGAGGGAAGAGTATCCCAGAATATTCAAGACGCGGAAGATAATCAAAGGTGTAGGCGAGTACTTTGGACCATATAGTTTTGGCTATACATTGGACTTAGTTCTGGAGCTCATCCATAAGCTCTACCCTATTCGCACTTGTGGCATGCAGATGAGCAAAAGTGCCGTTGAAATGGGGAAATATCGCGTGTGCTTGAAGTATCATTTGGGTAATTGCTGCGGTGTGTGCGAGGCGAAAGTGAGCCATGAGCAGTATATGGAGTATATTGATGCTGCGCGGAAGATTATTCGAGGCGATGCACAAGAGATTAGCAAGCAGATAGAATCAGAGATGTTGCAAGCAGCAGCAGAAATGCGGTATGAGGAGGCAGGCAGACTGAAAGAAAAGGTCGATTTCATCGAACAATTTACCAGTAAAACTATTATCACGAACTCGCATGCGGGCGATGTAGATGTGTTTGGTTACGATGAAATGGGGCAGAATGTATATATCAGCATGCTGCATGTGTATAGAGGCAGTATTGTACAGGGGCAGACTATTGAATATAAGAAGCAGTTGGATGAGATCCGAGAGGAGGTCTTGGCGATGGGTATATACGAATTGAGGGAGCAGTTGGGGAGTACGACAAAAGAGGTGATTGTTCCGTTTATTCCGGAGATAATTGATGAAAATCTGCATGTGAATATCGCTTTGGGAGGGGACAAAAAGAAGCTCTTGGATTTAGCCATGCAGAATGTGCAGCAGTATAAGAAAGACCGCATTAAACAGGATGATAAGCTGAATCCAGACCAACGCGCGGTGCGTATCTTGGGAGGGTTGCAGAAGTTGCTAAGCTTACCTACAATGCCGATGTGGATAGATAGTTTTGATAACTCCAATACGCAGGGTAGCAATGCAGTGGCAGGTTGCGTAGTCTTTAAGAAGGGACGCGCGTGCAAGAGCGAATATAAGAAATTTGAGATAAAGACAGTGGAAGGTCCCGATGACTACGCGAGTATGCGTGAGGTAGTGAGACGGAGATATAGCCGATTGATGGATGAAGGCAGTCCCCTACCCGACTTGATTATTGCCGATGGTGGACTGGGACAGATGAGTGCTATTCGTGAGGTGGTAGAAGGAGAGTTGGGTTTGCAAATTCCGATAGCGGGACTGAAGAAGGACAATAAGCATAGGACAAATACCCTACTCTATGGCGACCCTGTTCAGGAGTTTGGTATGAAAGTGACGGATGAGATCTTCCGACTGATGGTGGAGATACAAGATGAGGTGCATCGTTTTGCCATTAGTTACCACAAAAAGAAGCGCAGTAAGGCACAGACGAAGAGCGAACTCGATGATATTCAGGGAGTTGGCGTAGTTACTAAGCAAAAGATACTGCAACGTTTTGGTTCTGTGGCGCGTGCTAGAAATGCGAAGTTAGAGGAGTGGATTGATTTGCTCGGAACTCGCTCAGGTACAAAGCTTTACGAGCATTTTAATGGCAAAATAACGCCCTGAGAATTGAATATTTTTGAGGAGCGTGGAACAAGCACAGGCAAAATGATGTGTCTTGAAGATAAAAATAACAGTCGTTTGTAATATTTTCTTTTTCTCATTTGTCTAATGGGTGTAGTCGCAAAGAAGCGAACTGAAAACGATTTGTTTAATGATTAAATTTTTAGAAGTATGTTAGATTCATTTATGCATGGGTTAGTTCCAATTTTTGGAGTGTTGTTACTTTTTGGTGGAATACCTGGAATTATTTTGACGGGTGTAATTATGTATCTCAAAAATCGTCGTCACAAAGTGGAAGAGCACAGTAAACTCATCTCTCAAATGATAGATAAGAGTGAAGCGTCTAACCTTGATTTCAAAGCAATGGCTGAGATGTTGAACGAGTCAGAGAGCAAGAAGAAAACCAAGAAATCTGTTCTGAAGCAATTGAATGCAGGCGTGTTTTTAGGAGTGTTGGGGTTGTTTATTCTGATAGCTGGGATTGCTTTAGGCAAAGGTGAGGACGCAATCCTAACAGGAGCATTTTTGTTAACAGCAGGTATAGCATTTGTTATCATGTTCTTTGTGTCAAAGAATTATCTCAAGAAGGAGATTGAGAAAGAGGAAAAAGCACTTGCAGAAAAAGAATAAGCTGCGTTTGTCTGTCTGACTTATTTTTCAAAATCACTTGTTTTTCATCACTTTATGGATAAGCAGCAGTTTATTTCCGCCATTGGCGGCATGCAGGAGTCCCTTCGGCGATTCCTGCTCGTGCTGACTCATGGCGATGAAGAACTGGCTAACGATCTTGCACAAGAGGCAATACTGAAGGCATATTTGCATTGTGCTACCTTTGAACAGAAGTCTGCTTTGCAGACATGGGTATTTCGGATTGCCTACAACGAATACCTTAACGAACAAAATAAGTACTGGAATACCCATCGCGTGGCGGTGGAGAACTATGAGAGCGTTGATACGGAATTGGCGAGCGAGCAGACAGATGGTGCCTTTCGCTATGAGCCGCTATATCAGGCGATTGATAAGTTGCCGAAGCAAGAGAAGGCAGTTGTGATACTATATTATCTTGAAGAAAAAAGTATTCGAGAGATTAGCAAGATAACCGAAATATCGGAAACCCATCTCGCGGTGATGCTCTTTAGAGCAAGGAAGAAACTGAAAGCTATTTTGAGTAAGGAATAAGGAACAAAAAACCAAGACGAATATGATAACCAATACTAAAATAAAGAAGCGTTTGCGCGCGAGTGCTCCGCAAGTAAAAGATAATGAGGCGTTTATGGCGGATACTATTCGTCAGATTAATCTTATGCCATCGCCCAGTAGTGAGTTGCAAGAGAGTTTGCGTAGATACACCATGCTGGAGCGATTGGCCATGCGGATGGATGCAGTTCGTTGGTTACTAGTTGGAGGGACTGGAAGTGTGGCTGTAGGGTATGCGGTTTTTAGCCATTTAGAGGCGATTTTAACGGCTATTTCGGCGTTGATGTTGGTGTGAAAGAGCAATATTTACAGCGTTTTGAGAGATAATAGGCGAAAAAATAGGGGTGTTGAGCCCCTATTTTTGTATTTTATATTTTCATCGCGAAAAAGTTGCCACGAACTTTTCGCGATGCAGATGTTATTCTATCTCGTATGATTGTATTAGATAATTCTCATCTTCATTCGTATAGACGGGTGTAATCAGTTCTTGGTTATACATAGCCACGTGTGTAGTATTATGTGTTGGATTTTCTCTCGCACTCTGAAGTTGATTTCCTTCCATTTGTGTACAAGAGAAACAATATCTGTTGTTATCACTAAATTTTCTAATTCGAGTTAGGAAATTAGCGAATCTTCCCCAACGAGTATGTACAGGATTTAAAACTATATCTACATTATTAAGCAACTTCTCAAATTGACTATGTTGTTCAGGTTGGGTGTCTTTTAGGCGAAACTCTGCACATCCTGTAGTTCCTTTTAAAATATTATTTTCGCCACATTGAACTATAAGGAAACGCTTGCCATTGACATCAAATTGTCGACGTCGCTTAAATTCTTTTAATAGCGCATCAACAGTATCTTCGTTTACTTCATTCGCTGTTGAAATTAGTTGATGACGAAGTTCTCTAATAAAACCATTTTGAAGTAAATATAATCGATTACCACTTAAACCATTTGATTCTTTAAGTTCAAATAACGCAGTAATATTCTTGTTATATTTGCGAAATTTTAACAAAGCATATAAGTCATCCTCAGATTTTAATACATGCTCGCTAAACATAATAAAGTCAGCATTACTGGATGTAAGAATCATTGAAATAATATCCATGCGATTTGTACATTCTGCAGCTGTAAGACGCTGATACTTTGGAAATGAAACTAATTGAATAATCATGGTAGTATGTTTTTTGCCTACTCTTCTTCGGATTTTCGGCATACTCCGTTTGAATTGTTGATTTATAGTTTGTTATTTTGTTCGTGTGTACATACAAAAAGCGTGAACTTTCGTTCGCTTCAATTTGATTTGTTGAGGATTCTGGACTACCTTAATTACTCAAATCTATGCACGGAAAACTCACGCTGATAACGTGAGCGTACATAAAACCGTACTTGAGTAATTAATGATTATTGAAAGTGTCCAGTTTTCAACAAATCAAGTCTGGGCTTATAACGCTATATTAAATATGTATTGATAGGTAACGCTTTACCAAATCAGTTGCAAAGGTAGTAAAATATTTTGGATTGAGCAAGAAAAATCACTTTTATGGGCGATTTTTTACTCGGCGAACTACCGCCGAGCACTAAATATCTATACGCTATACCTGCGGTATAAATAGTACAATCTATTGTGTATCTATCGTGTATCTAACGTATATCTATCGTATATGTAACGTAATTGACAGCGGAAGGATAGCGGAAAAATAGAAGGGAAGACATAGGAAAGAAAATTGGTTGTATTTGCATATATGAAGAAAAAGTAGTAATTTTGTGCGGAGAATAATAACATAAGGAGATACTTTGATATGATTAGGATAAGAAAAGCGACGGTAGAAGATGTGGCGTATATCGCGGAGGGGATATACTATGCGTTTTTGTTGGAAGATGAAGGGCTTTATAATCAGTGGATTAGGACACTGAAAGAGGTGTGTGGACAAGAAGATACGCACTATAGTTACAGGAACACTTGGATAGCCGAAGTGGATGGAGAGAGGGCAGGAATGATGATTGCTGTGAACGGGGAGCATTACCGCGTGCAGAGAGATAGGATGTATCCGCAGCTGAAGGGGCTGTTTGATGTGGCTTTTGGCAAAGGATGGGATGATATGGAAGATGAAGCAAAGGCAGGAGAGTTCTATATTGACAGTTTGTCGGTGTCCCTACCCTACAGGAATCAAGGCGTGGGAACGGCTTTGATAGAAAAAGCAAAGGCAATGGCGAGAGAACAGGGAATAGGCGTGGTGACGTTAGCAGTAGAGCCCATGAACACGGCGAAGAAGTTGTATCAGAAGTTGGGATTTGCGTATCAGAGAATGATAAAGATATTCAATGAGGAATATGAGCTGCATGCGGCGGAAATAGTTGTGTAATTGAAAAAAAAATAGTAACTTTGCCGCGAAATTATTTTATTAAAGACAATTAGTGTCAATTTTGATGTCAAATATCGTCAATTCAAGGTGAATTTTTTGTTTTGGTTGGATGAGCGACGCGTCGCTTGCAACCAAAAACAAAAAAATGGATTATTTTTGCACTACCAAAATTATAGAATATTATACAAAATTAACCAAAATTATTATTGATGGCAAACAATTTGAAATACACGATAAAAAAGGATGAGGAGAAAGGAATCTACTTGCTGAATGAGCAAGGAGAGGAAGTGGCTGCGACAGACATTTTGGACAAGTGCGGCGAAGCGCGCGTGTTTGCTTTTGACGGTAAGATGGGGGCAGGCAAGACCACCTTTATCAAGTGCCTATGCGAAGCAATGGGGACGGAAGATGTGGTGAATAGTCCGACGTTTGCGATAGTGAATGTGTATGAAATCAACGCTAATCGCCACCCTGATGAGTTTAGAGGACGCCCTGCGGGCTACAGTTTAGAGGCGAAGGAGGAGATATATCATTTTGATTGTTACCGAATTAAGGACTTGAGAGAGGCGATGGATATGGGTACAGAAGAGTATTTGTATTCGGGAAACTACTGCTTTATTGAGTGGGCGGAGATGATTGAACCACTGCTGCCAGAAGATACGGTGTGGGTGAAAATCGAAGTGATGGAGAATGGGGAAAGAAAGTTGAGCTTTGATGCATAAATGGTTGTGCATATTGCTATTATCGGTTGTCTGTCAGGTAGTTGCATTGGCAGAGAACTGGGGTGTGGAGCATGAGAACTTGCTCAGCGTGCGGTATGGGGGTATGTGGATGCAAGATCAGTACTTGAGTCCCCTACTCTACTCGGGGCAACAAGTGGGACTGAGCAACGAATGGTGGCAAGAGTTTCGATGTGATAGCACGAAGCATTGGGAGAACGTGGGGAAGATGGACGTGGGATTTGGTTGGATGTACAACAATATGTACACGAATTTGATATATTCATTAGGGCTGCATGGCGGTTGGGGAGCATGCTACAATTGGCATTTTACGGATTATGGATTGCGCGTGAAGTTGGGTCCTTATATGGATGTGGATTTGATGGGAAAGATGCATGGCAGTAGTGTGAATAAGCCCTATTCGATGGATTTGGCGGTGAATTTGTGCGCTATGGGCGGATTGGAATGGGCCTTTCGGGCGAAAAAGACCAGTTACAGACTGCGCTATATGGTGCGGGCGAATATGATAGGCATGGACTACCTACCCGATTATTGGCATTCGTACTACGAGATGGGCGAAGGCGTATTGGGCGATTTTCGTTGCGCAGGCATGTGGAATCACAGGCACCTGCAACACGAACTGACGTTTGATATGCAGTTGAAACGGAGTACTTGGCGCGTGGGCATAGCGCATGAGTATTTGGAATACGGCGAGAAGGGTATGATGTTCTCGCGCGAGATGGTGAGTGCGGTAGTGGGCTGTGTGTGGCAGTATCGCGTGAGAGGAGCAAAAGATTTGACGGTATGGTAAGAAAGTGGATGGTGGATAGTGTAAAGTGGATAGGCAATGGGCTATTGGCTATAGGATTATTGTGCGGTTGTACGCATGAGTTTGATAATCACAAGAATACGCCATCGGAGAACTTTGAGGCACTGTGGCAGATTATTGATGAGAAATACTGCTTGTTTGATGATAAACAGGTGGATTGGGATTCGGTGTATGCGGTGTATCAGCCGCAGTTTGACACAATGAAAATAGTGACGTTTGAGGATCAATATCGGATGTTTGACCTGATGGAGGAGATGTTGAATACCTTGGAAGATGGGCATGTGAATCTGTATACGCCATTCGATGTGTCGGTTTGCAGCTCATGGTACGAGGGATATCCAACGAACTTCGATTCGGAGATACTGACGAAATACTATTTGAAAGACTACCGCAGGGCAGGGGGATTGAACTATTGCAAGATAGATGGCGATAGTATTGGGTATGTGTATTACGGTTCGTTCTCGGATAGTTTTTCGTATTTGAATTGGTTGATGGTGATGAACTATTTTGCTGAATGTAAGGGGATTGTGTTGGATGTACGGAATAATGGTGGCGGAAGTATGGAGAATGCGTATCGATTGGCTGCTCCGTTCTTTTCGAAAGACACCGTGGTGGGGTATTGGCAGCATAAGTCGGGTAGGGAGCATGATGCGTTTTCGGAGATAGAGGAGATGAAACTGGAAGATAGCAAAGGCAATTGGATGCGTCCTGTGGTGGTGCTGTGCAATAGGCATAGCTACTCGGCAGCGAACTTCTTTGTGAGTATCATGCGCTATGCAGATAACTGCTTGGTGCTGGGCGGAAAGAGTGGGGGAGGAGGCGGTATGCCGATGAGTTATGAGTTGCCCAATGGATGGATGGTGCGCTTCTCAAGCGTGAAGATGTACGACAGAGATATGCAGAGTATTGAAAACGGAGTTAGACCGCATCTGCTTGTGAATCAGCACTCTGAAGATAAAGATGATTTGATAGAAGAGGCGGTGGATTTGATATATTCGGCATATAAGAAGGAGTAAGAATATGATAGAAGTAAAAAATATACACAAGTCGTTTGGCACGTTGGAGGTGCTAAAGGGGGTAGATCTGACCGTGGAGAAAGGTGAGATTGTGAGTATTATTGGAAAGAGTGGGGCAGGAAAGACTACTCTGCTACAGATTATTGGTACGTTGGACAAACCCGACGCAGGTAATGTGGTGATTGATGGGGTGGATGTGTTTGCATTGAAGGAGAAAGAGTTGGCGGATTTTCGCAATAGGCATATCGGATTTATCTTTCAGTTTCATCAGTTGTTGCCAGAGTTTAATGCGCTGGAGAATGTGATGATGCCAGCCATGATTGCTCGTGTGCCAGAGAAAGAGGCAGAGAAGAGGGCAGTGCAGTTGCTAACGGAACTGGGTATGGCTGAGCGACTTACGCATAAGCCTAATCAGTTGTCGGGTGGCGAGAAGCAAAGGGTTGCCGCAGCGAGAGCGATGATGATGTCGCCTGATGTGATATTGGCAGATGAGCCAAGTGGTAGTCTGGATGAAAGTAACAAGAACGAACTACATAAGCTGCTGCTACAAATGCGTGAGCAGTATGGACAAACTATAATTATCGTGACACACGATAAGGAGTTGGCAGAGATAAGTGACAGAGTGATTGAAATGAAGGATGGAGTAATAGATTAACAAGCCCCCTCCCAACCTCCCCCCTAAAAGGGGAGGAGTAAAAAAAAGAGTATGAAGAAATATATATACATATTGTTGGCAGTGATGCTGTGCGGGTGCGGGAATAAGTATCAGTATATCCCAAAAGATATAGAGGCTGTGGAAGTGGAGATTGTGCGTTTTGACAGCGCGCAATTAGCAGTCCGTCCCGATAGTGTGAAGCAGGATATTACACAGCTGTATGCTGATTATGAGGAGTTTATGCCGATATTTGTGGAAGGAATATTGGGCTTGCCTACAGAGGATACTGCATATTTTTGTGAGATGTATGCCGATTTTTTGACCGACACTTTGTTGGGTTTTGCGCAGACTAATGCCAAGGTACAATCGATGTTTGCGAATGTAGATAGTCTGCAAGATGCATTGAATGAGGGCTTTTCGCGATTGCATTACCTGTATCCAGAGTGGGATATTCCGAGTGTGTATCTGTTTGTTTCGGGTTTTAATTCTTCTGTGATGTACTACGAAAATATAGTTGGTGTAGGAGTTGATATGTATTTGGGAAGTGATTATCCATACTATAATCAGGTGGTGTATGATTATCAAAAACAGACTATGCGCAAGGCGTGCGTTGCAGGAGATGTATTAGGCACATATTTAGCATATCAAATTTCGTATAACAGTAAGTATAACAGGTTGTTAGAGCAAATGATCTTCCGTGGAAAGCAGTTGTTTTTGCTTGAAGAGTTGTTGCCTAATGAGCCTGCTTGGGAGTTGATTGGCTACTCGAAAGAGCAATGGGATTGGTGCGAAATGTATGAGCAGGCGATCTGGAATAGGATGATGGAGAAGCGGGATTTGTTTAAGACGGAGTCGATGTTAATCAACTCATATTTGAACGATGGGCCGTTTACAGCAGAGGTGACACAAGACTCACCAGGCCGATTAGGATTGTGGGTAGGATGGCGTATAGTGGATAGTTATATGACTAATAATAAGGATGTTACCTTGATAGAACTGATGAGTGAAGATGATGCACAAAAGATATTAGAGCAGAGTTATTACAAGCCATGAGACGAGAAGATTTTCCTATATTGAATGAGCAAGTACACAGTCGAAAGTTGGTGTATCTAGATAATGCTGCCACGACGCAAAAGCCACAAGTAATGATGGACGCTATTACAGAGGCGTATAGCAAGTGGAATGCGAATGTGCATCGTGGAGTGCACCATTTGAGTCAAGTAGCGACTCAGAAACATGAAGAAGCGCGCAAGAAAGTGGCGAAGTTGATTCATGCACAGTCGGAAGAGGAGATCATCTTCACGAAAGGTACTACGGATAGTATCAATATGCTGGCCCGCAGTTTTGGTGATGCGATGGTAGGTGAAGGGGATGAGATTATCGTTAGCCAATTGGAGCACCACTCGAATATCGTGCCATGGCAAATGCTGTGTGAGCGAAAGAAAGCGGTATTGAAGGTGATTCCTTTGCGTGAAGATTTATCGCTTGATGTAGAGGCATTTAAAGAGTTGTTGAGTGAGAGGACACGATTGGTGTCTGTGGCACATGTGAGCAATGTGTTGGGCATTGTGAATCCGATAGAAGAGATTGTGAGATTGGCGCATGAGAGAGGTGTAGCAGTATGTATAGATGGAGCTCAATCAGTACCTCATTTGGCGGTTGATGTACAGCAGTTGGATTGCGATTTCTTAGTGTTTAGCGCACATAAGATGTATGGTCCAACAGGATTAGGTGTATTGTATGGCAAAAAAGAATGGCTCGATAAATTGCCTCCTGCAGAAGGTGGAGGAGAGATGATAGAGCATGTGAGTTTTCAGCAAACAACATACAATGTGTTGCCCTATAAGTTCGAGGCAGGTACACCGAATTATGTAGGCAGTTATGCATTTGGAAAGGCAATAGACTATGTGCAAGAGATTGATTTAGAGAAGATTGCTGAATATGAGAAAGAGTTATCAGGATATTTGGAAGCGCAGTTAGCTGCAATACCCAATGTGCGAGTATATGCTGCGGGGCTTCCCAAGGCTGGCGCAGTTTCGTTTAATGTCTATCGTGAGGATGGAGTGTTAGTTCATCCGTTTGATGTGGGCGTATTGCTTGACCGACAAGGAGTTGCAGTGCGAACAGGGCATCATTGCGCTGAGCCGTTGATTGACTATTTGCAGGTGCCAGGCACGGTGCGTGCGTCGGTGGCAATGTACAATACCAAAGATGATATTGATGACTTTGTGATTGCATTGAAAAAGGCGATAATGATGCTTCAATAAACTAGAATTAAGCATTTTATTTTATGAAATACTCACGCTTGATATGGATTGTTTTATTCAGTATTGAGTGTGGGTTTCTTTTTGCACAAGGGCCATTGACGATTATTTCTTATAATGTAGAGAATTTATTTGATTATGAGCATGATACATTGAAGAACGATTACTCTTTTCTACCCGATGGTGATCATCATTGGACATATCGTAAGTACCAAACAAAACTGGACCAAATCGCGCAAGTGATAGTGAATATATCAGGGTGGGAGAGTGCTGCGTTGGTAGGACTGTGCGAGGTAGAGAATGCTCGTTGTTTGCGGGATTTGTGCTATCGGCTAAAGCGTTTTCATTATAAATATGTGCATTACGAAAGTCGAGATGAGCGGGGAATAGATGTAGCATTGCTGTATGATAGCACGAAAGTGAAGGTTCTGAATAGCAATCCGTTGCGGATAGATTTACAGGGTGATGATACACGTGATATTTTATATGTTAGTGCGTTGATTCACGGGCAAGACACGCTGCATGTTATGGTATGCCACTTGCCTTCACGTTTGGGTAGCGAGGAGGCTACAGAATGGAAACGCATGGCTGCGAAGCATGTGATTCAGCAGCAGATTGACCGAATCTTGTGTGAGCAACCTGATGCAAATATCGTAGTTATGGGCGATATGAATGGCGAGGCGAAAAACGATCTATCGGAAATGGCGAATATAATGATTGAACTAGAACAAATGGGGCAGGGGACACACAAATATCATGGGATATGGTCGTGTTTAGATCAGTTTTATGTTTCCGAGAAGATGAAAGAGCGATGTGGTGTGCAAATCTTCTCGCCAGAATGGCTATTAGAGGAGGATACTAAATATCTTGATTATCAGCCCAATCGTACGTTTGTTGGTTTTCGTTATCATGGCGGTTATTCCGATCACTTGCCTTTGGTACTCAAAATAGGTTCATTGTATACTAAATGATTATCTACAACTTCTGGATTGCTTTTGAATGTGTACTTTGGAGCTACAACACCATTACCGATATATTCATCGCCTACTTCTACATGGACTTCATCATATATACCCGACTGAATGATATGGTTCAACAATGTCGCACCACCTTCCACTAAAATAGAGTGGATATTTTTCTTTGCCAAATCCTCTAAAACAAACTGCCAATCGGTATTTTCTCGATAAACGATTGTGTGAGCATCTTTAGAAAATAGTTTGCTATCTGTAGGAATCACTCCGTGCCTATCTAGCGTTATTCGTATAGGATTCCTTCCGCTCCAATGAGTTGTCAACAAACGAGGATTATCAAGCAATACTGTGCGTGTACCAACCATAATCGCCATATTCTCTGCACGTTGCTGATGAACAATTTGCTTGGTTAAGGGCGTTGAAATCGTAATTGGTTTGCCACTTGTACGCTCTATATCAATATACCCATCTGCTGTTTGTGCCCATTTCAGAATAACATATGGACGATGGTTTTCATGCAAACAGAAGAAACGTTTATTCAATGTTCGACACTCATTTTCCAACACTCCGACAACAACCTCTATTCCGGCATCTTGCATCATCTTTACTCCACGACCAGCCACTTTCGGATTGGGATCAAGACAACCAACTACAACACGACCTATTCCCTTCTTGATAATCAACTCTGCACAAGGAGGTGTTTTTCCATAATGGCTACAAGGTTCTAAGTTTACGTACAAGGTACAAGATTGATAGTCAATTCCTTCTGGGTGATTTTCTTCAGCATTGCGCAAGCAATTAGGTTCCGCATGCGGTCCACCGTATTGCTGATGCCACCCTTCTCCTACAATAACATCTCCACATACTAATACTGCCCCAACCATTGGATTGGGAGCGACATAATACGCACCAAGATGAGCTAATTGCAAGCAACGAGCCATGTAAATAGTTGCATATTGATGATTTTGCTTGGACATATTATATATTTTGTCGCAAAGGTACAAAAAAAAATGGATTTGTACAAATTGTATCTCGTAATTTACTATTTTGCAGACAAAATTTGCATATTTCCAATAAAAACACTACCTTTGCAAACGTGAAAGAACAAATTAATTATATTATTTCTCAATTGCAGGGATTTTATCCGAGGGAAGAATTGCACGAGTTAGCTTATTGGATTATTGAAGAGACAGTAGGACTAACACGAACACAACTCTTTACTCAATCTCATAGTAAAGTAGATATTCCGAATCTTCCGCAAATACTGGAAAGGCTTAAAAATCACGAACCTATTCAATATATCTTTGGTCATACTCAATGGATGGGATTGGATTTGCAAGTAAATGCTGCTACCCTGATTCCTCGTCCTGAAACCGCAGAACTGGTAGAATGGATTATTGCAAATAGCGATACCTCAGCTCCGTTACAAGTGTTGGATATTGGCACTGGTAGTGGATGCATAGCTATTGCATTAAAGAAGAGATGCCCAGCATGGCAAATAAAAGGAGTAGATGTGAGTGATGAGGCATTAGTCGTTGCAAAAGCTAATGCAAAGAGAAATGGTGTACAGATAGAATGGAAAAAAATGGATATTCTATCTCAAAAACCAGATGCTGTTGATATTATTGTCAGTAATCCACCCTATATTTGTCACAAGGAAAAAGCCACCATGGATAGTCGAGTATTAGACTATGAGCCACACAATGCATTATTCGTACCAGATGATGATCCGTTGTTATTTTATCGGAGAATTGCATCAATGAAATCAAGTAATGTCTTATATTTTGAAATCAATGAAGCATACGGAAATCAAGTGTGTAATATGATGAACAAATTAGGATATAAAGATGTGCAAATCAAAAACGATATATATGGAAAAGCCCGAATGGTCTTTGGACGAATTAAAACATAAAGCAGAAAACTATTGTGTTAATGCTGAACGTTGCTGCTCGGAAGTAAAGAATAAGTTGCTACAATGGGGAGCCAACGAAAACTATATAGAGGATATTTTAATCCATTTGCAGCAGCATAAATACATTGATGAAGCTCGCTATTGTCGAGCCTTCGCGCATGATAAAGTAAATTATCAGGGATGGGGGAAATTAAAAATAAAAGCTGCTCTGCAAACAAAACATTTATCAGCGTTGTTTATCAAATATGCTTTAGAAAGTATTGATGAAATCGAATATAATCAAGCATTAGATAAAATCATCGCATCTAAAAAACGTACATTAAAAAACGATCCTTTAACGCGCGAGAAACTTATTCGGTTTTGTATGCAACGAGGATTTACATACAACGAGATTAGCACCAAGTTATAAACTAAATAAATATTCCAACGCCTCATTGATATCTTCTTCGGTGAGGTGTTGGTTTATAATTGGCTCACCAACGTCGCGAAGAAGTGTGAAGTTTGGTGTTTGGTTGGCGTTATTCTTCTTGTCTTGATACATACGCTGAATCAGTTGCTCACGGTGCTTGCAATCGCATTGTGGTCTGCCGTACCATTGTAGCATAATTTGTGTCAGTTGCTGCAGTACTTCGCGTGGACAACCTGTATGTACCACACTTAGATATACTTCTGCCACCATGCCCCAGAGTACGCAATAACCATGGTGTGTGTGGTGTGGTGCAGCATGGTGTAGCATGGTTGATTCGATGGCATGCCCTACGGTGTGTCCGAAATTGAGTATCTTACGCATCCCCGCTTCGCGTGGATCTTGAGAAACGACATTATCTTTGATTTGAATGCTCGCTTGTAACGCACCTGTTGAGGATAATACTTCTACAAACTGCTCTTGAGGTAACTCTTCTTGCGCAAGTTGCAGTAGTTTTATCCACTCCTTCGGACTAGCTATTAACGCATGTTTGAGCATCTCGGCAAAGCCACTCAGTATTTCCGCAGCAGGCAATGTGCACAAGAAATCAGGATGAATAAGTGTAGCCACTGGCGGCGTGAAAGTGCCTATTACATTCTTTATCCCTTGGTAATCAACGCCCGTCTTTCCGCCAGATGATGCATCCACCATAGCGAGCAACGTGGTTGGTATATTCACAAATCGAATACCACGCATATAGGTAGCCGCAGCAAAGCCGCCTAAGTCTGTAATCATACCACCGCCTAAATTCACCAATACCGCCTCACGTGTGGCACGGTGTTTGAGCAGAAAATCCCAAACGAGTAGTACAGATGTCAAGTTTTTGGTCATCTCACCTGCTTCAAGCGTGAGCAAATGGTACGAAAAATTTCCGATGGATTCGGCGAAAAGTGGCAAACAATGTACTTTGGTATGACTATCCGTCAGCACAAACAACTGTCCTTTGGGGAGGTCAGAGAGTAGAGAGGAAAGTTGTGTTAGACTGTGTAGCATTGTCGTTTTTTAATTAAAAGTTTGCAAAGTTACGAAAAAAATTGTAACTTTGCACCCTAAATTAGAAAAATTATGCAAAAAAGAGTCTTTTTTACCATTTTGATGGTGTTTTTTGCCCTTACAACCATGGCTGAGGGATTGACTTATCTCTCAACCGCTGATTTTAAGGCGAAAGTTTGCTATTACGATCTCGCATCAGGTCAGCAACCCCAATGGAAATATATTGGTGATAAACCTTGTTTGATTGATTTCTCCACCACATGGTGCGGTTGGTGCAAGAAGTTGCACCCAATCTTGGAGCAAGTAGCCAAACAATACGAGGGCAAGGTCTATGTTTATACGTTAGACGCAGAGAAAGAGCCCGAAGTGGCAGCATTGTTTGGTGTGCGCAGTTATCCTACAGTAGTTTTCTGCCCCATGGAAGGCGGTCCACGCATTGCTCAGGGCTACCACGAACTCGACTATTGGCAAGAAGCTATCAAGCAGATTCTTGGGGTGGAATAATCCTCGCCTTTAAACTCTAAACTGTAGCGCCTAAGGCGCGTTCTCTAAACTAAAAAACAATGCAAGTAGAACTCATTCTCCTCGTCCTTTCGCTCCTCTTTTTTGCGAGCATTTTTACCGATAAAATCGGCTATAAATTTGGTGTACCTGCCCTGTTGCTCTTCTTGGCAGTGGGTATGTTGTTCGGTCCTGACGGTATCGGACGCCTCATCAACGACGACGGAGTGGGTTATATGCTGAATGTGGGCTCTGCCCAAGCCATTGGCACAATCGCGCTGTGTATTATCCTTTTCTCGGGTGGTTTGGATACCAAACTTTCGGATATCCGCCCTGTGATGGTGCCTGGTCTGACTTTAGCGACTATCGGTGTGCTAATCACCATGCTCGTGACAGGTGTGATTACCTACTATGTATTCGGTTGGCTACATTCAGTGGCAAGTGTGAGTATTGCTGTGGCAATGCTAATGGCGTCCACGATGTCATCTACTGACTCTGCTTCGGTATTCTCTATTCTTCGTACCAACAAAATAGGACTTAAGCACAACCTTCGTCCGTTGTTGGAGTTGGAGTCAGGTGCCAACGACCCAATGGCGTATGTGCTTACCACTACTATGATTGGTATTGT
>JAGALP010000021.1 GCA_017625155.1 Paludibacteraceae bacterium | reverse complement strand
TAGAGGTTCAACGGTAAGAATTTTCATATCTTCAATGTTTTCTATGCCGTTTTCTGCATATTTATCTAAAAGAGCATTTAAGATTTTTCGGGCTTGTTCTCCGTATTTTGTCCAATAATTTCGTTTACGAACATTTTCGGCCCGTTCTTTTCTTGTAAGGGCTGGAGCATCCCACGCAATATGACAAATTAAATCAAAAATATCTAAATCTGATTTTATTTCTTCTTTTAAATCTTCAAAATTTATTCCTTGTTGTTCTAATTCATCAATAATTGCTTGTTTTTTTTCTGAATCGTTCCAAACTTGCAAAAAATTATCCAAAGACCGATACGAAGTTAAAATTCCAGATTTTGTATATTCTTTTAAACTACAAGTTATTAATTTTCCATTTGCATCAAGAAATTGTCGGCGTTCACTTAAAACACTAACATCTACACCTGCAATATAAATTTTTTCTTTTTTTCCGTATTCTTCGCCTTTTTCGCCAAGAGAAGATGTTCCAAATTTATCATCTATTTGAGGATATATTGTTTCTTGAAATTCTACAGGTTTTCCTGTTACAGGGTCAATTTGTTCTTCGCCTTCCCCATTATCAATAATCTCTTCAGAAATTTGTTCATCTTGATTTGATACTTTGATTTTTACTGGACTTCCGTCAAAATCTTTATCTGCAAATTTATCTGTAACATTTCTAAAATCAATTATTGTAAAATATTGCTTTCCATAATCTTCGTTGATTCTTGTTCCTCGCCCAATAATTTGTTTAAATTCTGTCATAGAACCAATATTTTCATCAAGACAAATTACTTTACAAGTTTGAGCATCTGTTCCTGTACTCATTAATTTTGAAGTTGTTGCAATAACAGGGAATTTTTCTTCTGGATTTATAAAAGATTCCAAGTATCCTTTAGCAACAGGATCATCACCAGTAATTCTAACAATATATTTGTCTGTTTTTGCAGTAATTTCTTTTGGAGCAAAACTTAAAAGAGCTTGTCGCATTCTTTCTGCGTGTTCAATATCTACGCAAAATACAATTGTTTTGTCATAAGGATTTGAATTAACAAGAAATTCCATAATCTTTTTTGCTACAAGCTTTGTTCTTTCATCAATTACAATATTTCTGTCAAAATCTTTTCTGTTGTAAAGACGATCTTCAATTATTTCACCATTTACGTCGGTTTTTCCACGTTCAGGTCTGTAGCCTTCTAAATCTACATTCATTCCAACTCTAAGAACTTTGTAAGGAGCAAGAAATCCGTCATCAATTCCTTGTTTTAATGAATATGTGTAAATTGGTTCTCCAAAATAGTCTATATTTGAAAGTGTTTTTGTTTCTTTTGGTGTGGCTGTCATACCAATTTGTGTTGCACTACTAAAATAATTTAAGATTTTATGCCAGGCTTTGTCTTCATCAACAGAGCCACGATGACATTCGTCCACAACTATTAAATCAAAAAAGTTTGGAGAAAATTCTTTGTATGCATCTGTTTCTTCATCGTAATTTGTAAGTCCTTGATAAAGTGCAAGATAAATTTCATAAGATTTATCAATTTCTTTATGTTTTATGATTGTAAGTTTATCTTTAAAATGCTTAAAATCACCTTTTTTTGTTTGGATTATTAAATTGTTTCTGTCTGCCAAATACAAAATGCGTTTTTTGCATCCAGATTTCCATAATCTATAAATTATTTGGAAGGATGTATAAGTTTTTCCTGTTCCT
>JAGALP010000002.1 GCA_017625155.1 Paludibacteraceae bacterium | reverse complement strand
GAGGGCGAAGAAGTGGAAACTCACTTGCAATATGATGCTACAGAAGGCGCTATCGACCGCGCATATACAACCGAAGAAATTACACTCACTCCAGGTAATGGCTATTTCCAAGTCTTTGCAAATGCTGCTGATGGTACTGACATGGTAGGAATGGTTGTCTTCGGCGAAAACGATGAGAACACCATTATCCCTGTAGGTACATACACAATCAACGGCACACAAGCAGATGGTACAGTATTGGCAAGTACAGGTGTAAACAGCCAAGGTAATATCTCCATGTCATTCTACGGCAAAACTAATGCTCAAGGTCAAATCACTCCTCCATGCTACTTCTTCGTAGGTGGTACAGTAGAAGTGAGTGCAGCTGACGGTATGCTGAAGTTGGAAGTGAATGCTGTTAACTCATACGACGTGCCAGTACATATCGTAATGGAATATGACCTCAACACCAAACAAGGTTTGCCATACGATATGACCGAAGGTGAGGTTAACCGCACCTACAGCGATGCAGACAAGGTAGTATTCACCACCGATTATGTAGCTACATACGGCGAGTTGTACCTCAAGATCACTGCTGCAGATGGTAGTGACATGATTTCTGTTGCATTCTCTGTAGAAGCAGTAGATTCCGCCATCACCATCCCTGCAGGTACATATCCAATCAACGACACTGGTGCAACAGGTACAGTATTTGCAAGTCTTGGTGTAGTTGACGGAAGCATTTATCCTTCATTCTATGGTAAATTGGCAGCTTCTGGTAATGTCACTCCTCCTTGCTACTTCATGGTAGGTGGCAACGTGGTAGTAGAGAACGTGGACGGTCACCTGAAAGTGACTATCGATGCACTCAACTCATACGACGTTCCTGCACATATCGTATATGAGGCAGATCCAGTAGAAACTGGCTTCGAGAACATCAAAGTAAGCACCAACGCAAGCAAAATGATCGAGAACAACCAACTCTTTATCATCAAGGACGGCGTGAAGTACAACATTATGGGTTCTGTAGTAAAATAATTACTCATCACATACACATTCAAGGAGGGTGCTACGGCATCCTCCTTTTTTATAGAAAACATTTTTTCAGACTATTTGTTTGTATATGTCCAAAAAAAGCAGTACCTTTGCACGGTTTTTTGATTATACACCTTATTATATATATAAGCAATGAAGAATTTTGTAGAAGAATTGCGTTGGCGTGGCATGTTGCAAGACATGATGCCAGGCACCGAAGAACAACTGATGAAAGAACCCACTGCTGCGTATCTGGGTATTGACCCTACTGCAGATAGTTTGCATATTGGTCACCTCTGCGGTATCATGATGCTCAAGCACCTGCAAAACGCAGGTCACAAACCAATCGCGCTGATTGGTGGTGCAACAGGTATGATTGGTGACCCAAGTGGTAAGTCAGCCGAGCGTAACTTGCTGGACGAACCTACCCTACGCCACAACCAAGAGTGCATTAAGAAGCAACTAGAGCGTTTCCTCAATTTCGGCGAGGGCGAGAATGCTGCTGAGCTTGTGAACAACTACGACTGGATGAAGGACTACACCTTCCTCGACTTTGCACGCGAAGTAGGCAAACTCATCACCGTCAACTATATGATGGCAAAAGACTCTGTAAAAAAACGCTTCAATGGCGAGTATAGCCAAGGTATGTCGTTCACAGAGTTCACCTATCAGCTACTGCAAGGATACGACTACGTATATCTCAACAAGCACAAGAACTGCAAACTCCAAATGGGTGGTAGCGACCAATGGGGCAACATCACCACAGGTACCGAGCTCATCAAGAAGATGGGCGGTGGCGAAGCATTTGCACTCACCTGCCCATTGATTACCAAAGCAGATGGCGGTAAGTTCGGTAAGACCGAGAGCGGCAACGTATGGCTCGACCGCAGATACACTAGCCCATATCGCTTCTATCAGTTCTGGCTGAACGTGAGCGATGATGATGCGAAGCGCTATATCCGTATCTTCACTTGCCTCGACAAAGAGACCATCGACGCACTCATTGCGGCACACGAAGAAGCACCACATATGCGCACCTTGCAAAAGCGTTTGGCAGAAGAGGTGACCGTAATGGTACACAGCCGCGAAGATTATGAGGCAGCCGTAGAGGCAAGCAATATCCTCTTTGGCAATGCAACACACGAGGCACTGAGCAAATTAGATGAGGAGATGTTCCTGCAAGTATTTGACGGCGTAGAGAAATACGAAATCAGCCACAAAGATATAGAAGCAGGTATTCCTCCACTCGACCTATTGGCAGAGAAAACTAAGATATTCCCATCCAAAGGCGAAGCACGCAAGATGATTATCGCCAACGGCTTCTCTATCAACAAGGAGAAATTCACCGACCCACAAAAGGCAATCACCATTGATATGCTCCTCAATGGCAAATACCTGCTCTGCCAAAAAGGTAAAAAGAATTACTATATTGTAGAAGTAAAAGGGTAATGGACGCCCATTGGGCTATTGGATAATGGACGGCTAACGCCTATTGGGTAATGGCTATAGACAAAAGATCAGCGAGGCAGAGGCTTCGCTGATTTCATTTAAAAATGGTATTTCGTAATAAAAAGGTATCATTTATTACGAAAACACACTCGAAAATTGCGTATTCGCACAAAATATAGTACCTTTGTGGCGATTTTGCTTCGCTGTGTGCGGAGCAATTATTTTGATAATCACATCACATAAAGAATGAAAAAAATATCTTTACTCTTTTTTTTATGCCTTGCAGCGAACATCTACGCTGAACGAATTGACACCATTCCATTTGGCGATATGGAGAGTTGGGCAGTTCGTTACATCAAGGAATCCAAACTTTTAGGCGGTCAAACCAAAACACTGTATGCTTTAGCTCCCACCGACACGATTTGGGAAAACGGTCCTTACACCTACGGTTTGAACGGTAACCCTTGGGCAACCAGCAACGCCTATGCCAACATCATCGGCATTGAGAAAGCCGCAGGTACTATGACCCCAGAAGCAAGAGAAGACGGTGGTACGTGCTGCCGAATGGATGTAGATCTACTGGGTGTTCGCGTAATGGGAATGATTGACGTGCAAGTATTGGTGCCAGGCACATTGTTCACAGGTCGCAACCTCGAGCCTATCACCACTGCAAAAGATCCTTATCAAAACATCGATTTTGGAGTTCCTTTCACAGAGCGACCAACTGCGTTGATGTTTGACTATAAATGTATCATTTCGCCAGAAAATTGGATATGGTTTGCTAAAGGTGCTGCCAAACCAAAGAAACTTGAAGGACATGATGAGGCTGAAGCATACCTTTATCTACAACACCGTTGGGAAGACGAGAAAGGTAAGATCCACTCTATTCGTGTGGGCACTGCCTATGAGCGCTTCAGCAAAACTCAAGAAGAATGGGTAAACGGACATCGCATTCCTATTCACTATGGTGATATCACTGGAGAACCATGGTATGAAGAGTATATGGGCTTCAAAGAGATGCAACGTGCGGTAAACTCCAAAGGCAAAGTTGTACTCATTGAAGAAGAAGGTTGGGACGCAACTTTAGAGCCTACTCACTTGGTCATCATGCTAACTTCGGGTAAGTACGAAGCGTTTGTTGGCAAAGAAGGCAACGTCTTGTGGGTGGACAATGTGAGTCTTGTTTACGAAGATTAATTGCTTCAATAAGGCTTTTTGCAAAGAAAATTGCATTTTTTGAAAAAAAACGAGCAAATAATTTGGTCAATTCAAAAAAAAGCAGTACCTTTGCACCCGCTTTCGAAAAGGAAGTAATTCGGTGACCAATGGTATAAAGGCTATTACGTCAGATTTTGGTTCTGAAAATCTTGGTTCGATTCCAGGTTGGTCAACTTAAGAAGCCCGCTTGACGGGCTTTTTTTGAGAGAAATCTCAACGTGTGATGGGATACGGGCAGCCACACCAACAGCAGTTTAGTGTTTAGTGCTAATCTAAGATTAAAGGCTGGGAATTCTGCCCTATTATTGAGTAACACTTTATAAAAAATGAAAACATTTGAATTGGTAGGTACTCCACGTAGCGAGTACGGCAAGAAAGCAGCTAAGTCTTTCCGCAAAGAGAACCTCGTACCTTGCAACCTCTATGGCAATGGCGAGAACGTAACTTTCACAGTAACTGTTGACGATGTACGCAAACTCATCTACACTCCTGACACCATGGCAGTAGCTTTGACCATTGGCGATGCTAAGAAGATGGCGGTAGTAAAAGAGTTGCAATTCCACCCAGTAAGCGAGCAATTGCTTCATATTGACTTCCTTGAGGTAACTGAGGATAAGCCTGTAACCGTAGCTATCCCTGTGCAATTGCAAGGTCACGCAGAAGGTGTGAAAGCCGGTGGTAAATTGGCTCTTGAGATGAAGAAGCTGAAAGTGAATGGTATCTACACACAAATTCCTAATCGCGTTGAAATCGACGTTACCAACCTCGGTTTGGGTAAGAAATTGTATGTAGGCGAAGTTAAACTCGAAGGTCTAAAACTGATGAACCCTGCAGATTCTTGCGTTGCTCGCGTGAAAGCAACTCGCGCAAGCCAACAAGCGGCTGCTGCAGATGCTAAGGGCAAAAAGAAATAATATACACCACTCATAAGAGCGGTAGAATCATAAGAGTGGAAAAGAGAGCTTTTCCACTCTTATTGGTTTAGGAGACCCTCCCAACCTCCCTTCAAGGGAGGAGGATTAATAAATAATAACACATGAAATATCTAATTGTTGGATTAGGAAATATCGGCGATGAGTACGCCAATACGCGCCATAATATCGGTTTTATGATGGTGGATGCGTTCGCAGAGAGCAAGAACGCCACATGGGAAGATAAGCGCTATGGCTTTGTAGCGCGTTGCCGTGTGAAAAGTGCTGAAATCATCTTACTCAAGCCCTCCACATACATGAACCTGAGTGGAAATGCAGTGCGCTATTGGCTACAACAAGAGAAAATTCCTGTGGAGAATATGCTTGTGTTAGTAGATGACTTAAATCTACCTTTCGGCAGTATTCGCATGCGCAAACAAGGTAGCAATGGAGGTCACAACGGTTTAGGACATATTCAACAAGTGCTTGGTACACAAAATTATGCACGCCTTCGCTTTGGTATTGGTAACGATTTCAACAAAGGTGCACAATGCAACTTCGTTCTCGGCGAATGGAGTGAGGAAGAAAAGAAAACGCTGCCCGATCGACTCAAATTAGTGAGCGAAATCATACCCTCCTTCTGCCTGCAAGGCATGGACCGCACCATGAACCAATATAACGGGAAATAACGTTTAGTGACTCGCAACTCCCGATTCCCGACTCCCGATTCAAAATAACAATGAACCAATTCATAAAACATCCGTGGATAGTGGCAGCATGTAATTTGTTGCTCGTGATGGTATTATATACCATCTCACGTTTGTTTTTCTATTGGGTAAACATTGATTTATATCCCAACGTATCGACTAATCATCTAATTGAGATGTTGGCAGGAGGAGTGCGATTTGACCTAACCGCCCTATTCTATCTCAATTCACTCTATTTGCTGTTGGTACTATTACCTTTACCTGCCACTATTCGCAATCATAAGAAATATCTGTTCGTTGCAAAATGGGCATTTTGGATTCCTAATATACTCGGTTTCATCGCTAATTGCATGGACATTGTGTATGTTCGTTTCACAGATAGGCGTACTACTTGCACCGTATTTACCGAGTTTCAAAACGATGGCAACTTAGCTAATATCATCGGGCAATCTATATGGCAATATTGGTATGTTACATTGTTTGGCATACTAATTATCGCCCTATTCATCGTGTGTACGCGTAAGAAATGGGAAGTAAAAACTCCGCGCAAAGCATGGGTGTACTACATCGGAGAAGCAGCATTGATGTTGGTGACAATCTATTTCGTCGTGATTGGTATTCGCGGTGGATTCGGTAAATACACACGTCCTATCACGATTTCCAATGCGATGCAATATACCAATACACCACAAGAAACTGCCATCTTGCTCAACACACCATTCTCGCTGATGAAATCGTTGGAAAACACCACGTATGTTCACCCCCACTATTTTAGTAACGAGGAAGCAGAGCATATTTTTTCGCCTATTCATACCGATGAAATCGTAGAAAATGGAAGACTGGGACATACCAATGTGGTGGTAGTGATTCTGGAATCATTTTCTAAAGAATACATCGGTTTCTACAACCAAGATATTGATGAATACGAAGGTTATACTCCTTTTTTAGATTCCCTATTGACACATTGCGTAACATACGCCCATTCGTTCGCTTCTGGTAGGAAATCCATTGATGCCATGCCATCAGTGCTATCTTCTATCCCGATGTTGATAGAGCCTTATATCGTTACTCCCTATTCCACCAATGCAGTGTCTTCACTGGCAGCATGTTTGCGCGACGAAGGATATACTACGGCCTTTTTCCATGGCGCACCTAATGGAAGTATGGGCTTTCAAGCATATGCTCGCAGTGCAGGTTTTGAGCACTACTATGGCATGGATGAATACGATGGAATCGAAGCTTTTGACGGCACATGGGCTATTTGGGATGAAGAGTTTTTGCAGTATTATGCTCGCACCATGAGCCAAATGAAGGAGCCGTTTATGACCGCAGTCTTCACTGCATCTAGTCATCATCCCTTCCGTGTTCCCAAGCGTTATGAAAATGTATTCCCCAAGGGGACACAACCTATCCACCAATGCGTAGAATACGCCGATCATGCACTGCGTAAGTTTTTTGCTTATGCGCAACAGCAAGAGTGGTACGAAAATACACTATTTGTCCTAACAGCAGACCATACCAATCAAGTTTCGTTGCCTGAATATGCCACTGCCAAAGGATTGTTTGAAGTGCCTATTGCTTTCTATTCCCCCCGATGGAATCAAGGAGAATTGCATAGCATAGGCGCAGTTAGTCAGACAGATATTATGCCATCCGTATTGGCATATTTGGGATATAGTAAACCTTTCTTTGCCTTCGGCGAAGATGCACTAACCCAAGCGAAGAAACATCCCTATGCAGTTTGTTACAACCATCCCGTATATCAGTTACTATCAGATAGTCTGCTCATGCAATTTGATGGCAAGGAAATGCGAGCGGTGTATAACTACCAACACGATGCCATGCTGCAAAACAACCTAGCTAATCAATTGAATACAAAGGACATGGCGATCTATCTTCGTGCCTATATTCAACAATATATTTACCGATTAACGACCAATCAATTAACCGTAGAAACCGATGGAAGTACGAGTAGATAAATACCTTTGGGCAATGCGGATTTACAAAACCCGTTCAATTGCCACTGACGCCTGCAAATGTGGGCGTGTGAAGATGAACGGCGTAGAACTCAAACCCAGCCGCGTATTTCATGTGGGGGATGTATTTACTGTCCGCAAAGGTCCTATTACCTACACCTATCGCATATTACAACTACATAACAATCGATTGGGAGCAAAAATGGTACCAGAGTACCTACAAGATATTACGCCTAAAGAGCAATTAGAACTATTGGAATTGGCTCGCTATGCCGCTCAAAGTGGACGAGATAGAGGTACAGGACGACCAACCAAGAAAGATAGGCGAGAAATAGAGTTGTTTTTCTCGGATGACTATAACTATTTATTAGACGAAGACTATGATTTTGAAGAAGAATAATATTGCCGAGTATATCTTATATCTCTGGCAAATTGAGGATTATCTACGCGCTTTTCCTCAGCAATCAGAAGCAAATCAAGAGTTGCATGACTTGAGTAACATGATGCACCAAGAGAACATTATGGAAGGAGGACACCTGCAATTAGCCAAGAATGCGCTCGCCGAATTAGAAGATTTGCATAATGATCTCTTGGATCAAGAAGCCACTTATCGGGCAGCAATGATTCAACTTACCCCTTCGCTCAATCTACTGAAAGCAAAAACAGATCGTCCGACAATGAGCGATGTGGAAGCATGCCTTATATTGCTCTATCAAATTATGCTGCTCAATCTGCAGAAACGTCCGATTTCATCGGAGACTCAACAAGTGCAGAAGCAAGCCACACAAGTGTTGCAATACTTGAGCAAAACTTATAAGGAGCAATAAACTATTAGACCGCTACGCTGTTGGATATTGGACCGCCTTCGGCCGTTAGAATTTAGACACATGAAGACCAAAGAACGATATGAAAGAGCATTGGCGTGGTTTGAGATAAACATGCCTATTGCAGAGAGCGAGTTGCATTTTGAGAATGAATACCAGCTCTTGGTAGCTGTAATGCTATCTGCTCAATGTACTGACAAACGAGTGAATATGGTCACTCCAGCTCTATTTGAGGCCTACCCCACTATTGCAGATTTAGCCGAATCCACCGCAGAAGATGTGCTCAAATATATCCGTTCGGTGAGTTATCCAAACAGCAAAGCCGAACACTTAATTCAAATGGCGAGGCGTGTGGTGGAAGTATATGAGGGCAAAATCCCAGATACCCGTGAAGAGTTGCAAACTTTGGCAGGAGTGGGACGCAAAACGGCCAATGTCGTATGTGCCGTATGGTGGAACCAACCTACTATGGCGGTAGATACGCATATCTTCCGTGTCGCTGAACGTATTGGACTAACGACCAAAGCCAAAAATCCTTTGGATAGCGAACAACAACTCATCAAATATATTCCTGAGGAGATTATCCCTAAGGCACATCATTGGCTCTTATTGCATGGTCGCTATACCTGCCAAGCTCGTATTCCTAAATGCGAGAAGTGCGGTATTCAGGCGATTTGTCGCTATTTTTCAAGTAAAAAATAAGAAACTCTTGCATAAATGCAAGAAAATTAGTATCTTTGCGCGATTTTTAGTTTGGGACAAATCGTGCAAAAAGCAAATACCCCGCATATTGAGGATAAGCAGAGTGTTGTAAACACAGAATTACAACAGCCTATAACACGCAAAGCAAAGGTACAAAAAGCATTTGCTATTGTTGCTATCGTGTTAGGAGTATTCTTGCTGTTGCTGGGTGGTGTCGTGGGTGTGCTGCATATCAAAGATGTGCAAACATTTATCGTGGGGAAGGTAGCAGATAAACTATCTAAAGAATTAAATGTAGAGGCAAGCATCGCCTCGTTTCATTATCGTCCACTATCACACCTGACATTAGACAGCGTCTATCTCAGCGATCAAAAACGAGATACCCTCGCATTTATCGAACAATTGCAATTGGAGTTTGCCCCCTTAGCGTTACGTGAACAACGTATCAACATCCAACAACTACGTCTGCAAAATCCATATATCAACCTACAATCTACTTCGGATTCAACGCTGAATATTCAATTCTTGATTGATACCTTTAAGCGTGATTCGGTGAATTTTCCATTTCGGTTGAATATAGATCATTTGGTATTGGATCAAACGCGTGTGCGCTATAATGAGATTTTGGTAGATCAATTGGACGTAGCCTTAGCATTGCCTGTACTGAGTATGGACTCGCTAGATGTACAACTACATTCGCTACACTTGCGTGCTCAAATGGATAGATTGGACGCTAGTTTTGAAGCCAACTTAAATGGTAATTTGGATTCGGTATTCGCAAAAGATATGCAACTAGTGTTCCGAGAACAAAAAATGTTTTCAGGAAATGTAGCTGTATATCATCCCACTGTGTTAGATTCACTATTTATTGACGCCCAATGTAATGATTTGTATTGCAACAATGCATTGCTCCAAGACCTATTGTCACAACTGCAAATGAAGCCTGTGGAATTGCCCCCAATGATTAGTCGTTTGGGACATGTACATTACAAAGGTGATATTCGTGGAGGCTTGGAAAAAGTAGATTTACATGGTGCCTTTACCACTGCTTTAGGAGCTGTAAGCGTAAATGGAAATCTACATGTGGATACCACATTGCACGACTTTGATTTTTGCGGACATGTATCTACTCGCAGATTCCAATTGGGAAGAATGCTGAACCAACCTGATTTGGGTATGATTGCCTTCCATGCACATGTAGATGGAGAAATCGATTCGTTACAATTGGTGCATTGCATAGCAGAAGCAGACATTCGAAAAATAGAGTACAAGGGGTACACTTACAATTATCTCCGTCTTGATGGCGAAATGCGTCCTGAAGAAGTGCGTGGTAGTGTGAGCATCAATGATGAGAATCTCCGATTATCCATCAACGGATTGGCAGATTGGTCAGAGGAAGATACTCGTTTGGATGTCACTATGCAACTGGCAGATTTCAAACCTGCCACATTGAATCTGATTGAACAATATCCTGAATTGGTATTAGGAGCCACAACATATATTAGTTTATACACATCTGGCAAACCTGATGAAATGTTGGATAATATGACTGGTTATGTGATTGTTGACACCCTCCACATTCAAAATGGTGGTATGCAAACAACCATGGAGCAATTTAAACTACTTGTAGATAGTGATACAGAAAGCGCGCAACCTGTTCATCAAATACGTATACAATCGGATTATCTTACAGCCAATATGAGTGGTTCGTTCCGCTACAAGACATTGCCAATAACCATAAAGAAGTTGATACATCGCTACTTGCCTACACTTATAGAAGATCCTTATCAGCAACATACTGATAATAATAATTTGGATTTTTATGCCTATTTCCGTGGATTAGACTCGCTATCACAAGTATTGGATTTAGGTATAGAGTTGCCCTCGTATCCAACTATCAAAGGATTTATCTACGAAGATAATAATCGAATTGGTGTACAAGCATATATACCTCACATCAATACTGATGGAGCAAAAATGGAAGATATTACCATCGCATTGGATAACCAAAATGAAGCATTGGATTTGTCGTTATATGTATTAAATCATTTACCACAAGATAATCCTACTGCAGCTAAATTAGGTGACATCAAAGCTACCATTCGCATGGCAGCAGCAAATGATGAAATAGATTTACAGTTGGAATTGGGTAATACGGATAGTGTTCGTAACGAAGGAATCATTAGCATTGCCTCCAAATTATCGAAATACAAAGATAAACCAATGTTCGATATTGAGGTATTGCCAAGCAATATTATCTTGAATGATTCAGCATGGAATATTGGTCAAGCAAGAATTGCCTATTCAATAGCTGAGAAGCGAATGGATATAACCAACTTCTCATTACATACGGATTATCAATCCATCATAGCCAATGGTACTGCTTCGGAATTAGCAACAGACTCTATTGACGTGGTGCTCAATAATATCAACTTAGACTATCTACTTAGTTATACAGAAGCTAGCAAGGCTATCTCTATCATGGGCCCTGTGACAGGTCAAGCACAAGTGTATAGCGTATTCTCCGCACCAATGTTGGAAGCACAAGCTCAGATACGCAATGGTGGACTGAATGGTGTATATTTGGGAGATGTAACCGCTGAGGCGAGATTGGATAGAGAGAATAAAACCATCCTTATAGAAGGAGAAGCAATAGACTCCACGGGGCATCGTGTAGCAGAAGTTACGGGAAAAGTGATTCCTGCCACAAAATGGTGGGGATTAGATATATCGTGCGATAGTGTAGATATTAGTTTTATCGATTTTTGGACCAAGGATATTATAGCTAATCCACAAGGAAGAGGATACGGACATGTGAAAGTAGAAGGACAAGAACACAAGGTATGGGTAACGGGGCGTGCTCTGGCTAAAGAAGCACAAATTACAGTGCCACAAATTGGTGCAACGTTCTACATGACTGACTCCATTTTCCTCGATTCCACCGCTATTCGTTTCCCAGATATAACCATATATGACCAATATGGACATTCTGGCATATTCAGCGGAGCGGTTTATCACGACAACTTTTTAGATATTCGTTTTGATCTACGTGCTCAAGCGAATAATATGAAGGTTATGGATTTGCCAAAAGATCAACAGGCTTTCTTCTATGGTCAAGTATTTGGCACTGGTGATGTGCATATTTATGGAGATGAGATGGACTGCCAAATAGATGTGAATGCTCGCACAGAAGCGAACACTAAATTCTATTTGAACATCAATAGTGCAAGCCAAGCTACAAATTCTGATTTTATACACTTTGTACAACCCGATACTACATCGCACTATCTACTAAGATTATTGCAACCACAAACCAAAACTAACACGTATCGTCAGCCTGAGAGTAGGCTTCGCCTATCCTTGCAAGGCGAAGTGACGCCACAAGCAGAAATCAACATCAAGTTAGGTGGTGATGATGGTATCAAAGGTTATGGAGAAGGTAACCTAAAGTTGGTTTACGAGTATCCATCAGAGGAAGTACAGATGCAAGGAACATACACTTTGCAATCTGGTCAGTTTGATTTCTCATTAGGAAATATTGTACGACGTAATTTTAGTATTCGAGAAGGCAGTAGCATTACTTGGACTAGCGACCCTATGGCTCCAACATTGGATATCGTAGGTTATTATCATACAACTGCATCGTTGCGCGATTTGTTTGGTACAGAAAGTAGTCAAATTGCTACAAATAGAAATTCAGTGCCTGTCAATTGCGTTCTGCATATGACGGACGAGTTGTTTAATCCTATTTTGAGTTTTGCGATTGAGTTACCACAATCGGATGAGTCAGTGCAAAGTCAGGTACGCTCAATGATTAATACCGATGAGATGCTGATGCGTCAGGTAATATACCTACTGGTATTTAATCGTTTCTACACACCTGATTATTTGCAAAACACACAGAACGTAGGCTTGAATGAGACATACTCGCTATTATCATCCACCATTACGGGACAAATCAACTCATGGCTAAGCAAACTCACAGATGTATTCACGTTAGGATTTAATTTCCGAACAGATGGTGAGGGAGAAACAGCTAGTCAAGAATATGAAGCAAACTTCCAAATTCACCCGATTAACCAACTGATAATCAATGGCAATTTTGGTTATCGATACAATGACTTGAGCAATCGACCATTCTTTGGCGACTTGGATATTGAATACTTGCTCACACCTAACGGCAAATTCCGAGCAAAAGCATATACGCATACTGTAGATAAATATTCGCTTCGCCAAGCGAACACAGTGCAAGGAATTGGTTTTGTATTTAAACACGACTTTAACTGGGAGAAGAAGTCAAAAACGGCCAAAGAGGATAAGTATACTGAGCCATTGCCTAAGGAGAAGAAAGCAAAGAAAGAGAAAGTGAAGAAAGAGAAGAATAAGAATAACTAAAACCATTATATTCCATGTTGATTAAATGTTATGGTGCTGCGCCACAAGGTATTGACGCTGTGATTGTAACAATAGAAGTACACGCAGTGCCCGGATTTGAGTTTACGCTCGTAGGTTTGCCCGACAATGCAGTTAAGGAGAGTCATGAACGCATTGTGGCAGCCTTGACCGTGAATGGCTACAACAAACCGCGCCATACACTGACTATCAACATGGCACCTGCAGATATTAAGAAAGAGGGGGCTGCATATGACCTACCGCTGGCGATAGGTATGCTAACAGCGGAGGAAGAGGTAAAGACTGCTCTCTTAGGGCAATATCTAATTATGGGTGAGTTGTCATTGGACGGCACACTCCAACCTATTCAAGGTGTATTACCTATGGCTTTGGCTGCACGAAAAGCGGGATTCAAAGGTATGATTTTGCCCGAACAAAACGCTCGCGAAGCGGCCGTAGTGCAAGGGTTGGAAATATATGGGCTGAAGAACCTACTAGAAGTGGTGCGCTTCTTGAATGAGACACAGGCTTTTGAGCCCACCCGAGTAGATACTGCTGCAGAATTTGCGAACCATGCCTTCACTTCTGATTTGGATTTCTCGGATGTTCGTGGGCAAGAAAATGTACGCCGTGCGATGGAGGTGGCAGCCGCTGGCGGACACAATATGCTGATGGTAGGTCCTCCAGGAGCAGGCAAAAGTATGATGGCAAAGCGTATGCCATCTATCCTACCTCCGCTGAATTTGGAAGAAGCACTAGAAACTACCAAGATTTATTCTGTGTCTGGTTTGATGGCACGCAGAAAAGAAAGCGATGGTGTGTCAAGTGCCTTGATAGTGCAACGACCATTTCGCAGCCCTCATCACACAGTAACCGATGTGGCTTTAGTTGGCGGCGGCACAAATCCTCATCCTGGAGAAATCAGTTTGGCACATAATGGAGTGCTTTTCCTTGATGAATTACCTGAATATAAGCGCAGCGCATTGGAGGTAATGCGTCAACCGTTAGAAGACAGGAAGATATGTGTGACACGCACCAAGATGAGTGTGGAATACCCTGCGAGTTTTATGTTAGTGGCGGCTATGAACCCATGTCCATGTGGACACTATGGCGAAAATAACCCCGCGCACCCTTGTACTTGTACACCTGCGCAGATTCATCGCTATATGAGCCGTATCTCAGGTCCGTTGCTGGATAGGATTGATATTCAGTGTGAAATAAAAGCAGTCCCCTATTCAACCCTCAAGGATACAGCACCAGGTGAGAGTAGCGAAGTGATGCGTGAGCGCGTAATGCGCGCACGTAAGGTGCAACAGCAACGTTTTGCAGCATACAACGCAGAAGCACAAAAGCCCGTACATTGCAATGCACAGATGACACCTAAGTTAGTACGCGAATTTTGTCAGTTGGACGCACAAGGCGATAAGATGTTATCCTATGCCATGGATAAAATGGGATTGTCCGCACGCGCATATGATCGTATATTAAAAGTAGCTCGGACCATCGCAGATTTATGCGATAGTCCGAGTATAGGAGTCAATCATATTTCTGAAGCTATTAGTTACCGCAGTTTAGATCGTGAAGATTGGTGCGGTTGAGCTGATATGAATATCTCAAGAATTAAGCCGTAGCTCTTCTGCGACGGATAATCAAAAATGCATACAACAATGCTGCTAGCAATAGCATTACTACTCCATCGCCTAATGGTTGGTCCCAACCTGGCATATCTGGTTTATTTTCCTCTCCACCAGGAATAGTAGGAGGCGCTTTTCTAGGACCACCAGAAGGGGAAGTGGCTCCAATCTCTGACGCTTCACCTGCTGCAAAAGGAACAGTATAGCCACCTGAGAATGATGAGGTGGATTGGATTGCTGTGGATGTAGAGCGAAACTCCGAAGTTGCAGGTCGAGTATTGCCTATTGACTGTTCATACCCATTCTCTTGTGGGTTGTAATACGTCTGTGCAGAAGCAATAGAGCAGATTCCTGCACACCATACTAAAACTAAAGTATAAATAATCTTCTTTTGCATCGTATTATAAAATCACTTTTTGACTATTACCGTTTGAATATATAATATAACATCCTTTATCTAAAGAAAATTGTGCACTTTCTTGATTTTCAACATCATATAGCAACTCACCACTAATTGAATATATTTGCAGTGGTTGTCCGCAGGAGTAAACCGTCAAGACATTGCCATCTTTGGTGTAGCTGAATTGATTAGTCTGCGTAGAAGATATGGATGTAGTCACATCATTTTTTCCGCGTAGGCGCACCGACATACGTGGCGCAAGAGCCACACCAGACACTTTCTGAGGCATCACATAGCACTCAAATGGGTGAAGTGTCGTAGCGGAATGTTGCAGGATAAAATCGGCCGTAGCTCGCAACACATAGACTTCGTCGGATATGGTTTGATTTTGCAAGGTATTGTTATAGCCCATTTGCATCTCACTTGTTGGCTCTAACGGTGCGAATGATGTGGATAAATTATTCCACTTTTCCTTACTATGGAATGTAACAACTCTATCCTTATAATAGTTTGCCCACTCACCCTCAAGAATTGGGAATTGAATGATATATGCCTTATGAGCAACCAAAGTGGTTGTGAAGTCAAAGCATAATTCACCATTTTCTATCCCAGTTGCTTCCGCGAGGAAATAATCTCCGCCATCAACTATATTCCATGGCTCTGGTGACCAATAGCCATCTATTTCATCCCCATCCTCAACAGTTACCTTCTCAATTTCAAATGGAAGATAGAGTGTTTCCCATTTGCCAGGCGTGAAGGTACGTTTGTAGGTAATAGAAGCAACGAGGTCAGCATTTGTCTCATATACACCAACACCCTCATCTTGCGTTTGGAATTTAGTTACTGTATGATGATAAATAACCAAGTCTTGACAATCAGTCTGCAAGCGTGCTTCCAAATCACTCCATGCTACCATATAGCCATCTAATGTACCACATGGTATAATGATGTTATAGTTTGCGTTTGTATCTTTCCATGTAAACACGTTCGCACCCAAAGTTGGAGGCGTAGTTGCACGCATAATAACCGACTCCAAGGATGTGGCATTATAGAAAGCATATTCTTGGATGTTTGTAACGGAAGCAGGGATTGTAACAGACTGTAAAGAAGTACAATGGGCAAAAGCACGATTGCCAATGGACAATAGTCCTTCGTTAAAAGATATACTTTGCAGTTTTTTACATTCGTAAAAAGCATTTCCATGTATGGTGTCTAACCCTATTCCGCAATCAACAGATTGCAAAGCTGTACAACCAGCAAACGCTTCATAGCCAACACTTGTGATGGTGTTAGATATAGTGATACTTGTTAAGGTACTCAAGTTTTTAAAAGCTTGGTTAGTTATGTTTACAACTGTATATTGCGTTTCTCCATGAGTTAATGTTGTTGGTAAAGTTAGTGTAGTAGGTAACTCTTGCGTTGTACCAAACGCGTTAGCGGTGTTATCTTCAGTATTCAATAGATATTTTACCCCATTTTCAACCATGATTGTCACGCAATCTTCGATATATGTCATTGTTTTCCATATAGGAGCATTGGCATATTCATCGAATGTCCCGCAAGGAATAATTATAGTGGGAGCGGCAACTGATGTATTTGTAAAAGCAGAACTGCTTCCTAATGCTGGTGGAGTAGTGGATTTTACATATACATTCGTTATGCTTGAGCAGTTGTAGAAAGCAAATTCTTCAATATGTGTAACGGAAGCAGGGATTACCACCTCGCCAGTAATACCGCTACTCGTACAAAAAGCTCGGTTACCAATCGTTTGTAATCCCTCATTCAACGTGATGGTTAGATTTGACTGCGTCAAACTACGAAAAGCTTGATAGTGAATATGACGCATAGTAGAAGGCAATTCTATTGACGTAATTTTTTTTCTTCCATTAAAAGCATTAGAATCAACCTCTGTAACTGCATATGTAGTTGTCCCATCAGTAACATATCCTGGTATAATCAATGCGCCAGTAGGATCTGAATTTCCTCTGTTGACGCTAACAGTTGAGTCGGTCAACGGGGTGTACTTCAATGTATTACCCTCATAGGTATATTCAAACGCAAATATTGGCGTGAATGCTGCCAATAATAGTGCTATTAACCATGTCTTTTTCATACCTTTCACTCTATTATTTTGATACAACATTTTCTAAAACAATATAAGTATTTATATTGAGCCTGCAAAGGTACAAAAAAAAATGCATATGTGCAAGTATTTTGTAAAAAAAATGTCATTTTCGAAGTTAGAAGAGCCCAATGCCTGTGCAACAATACAAGAAACGTGTACAAAAATTAACCACAAATTCGATTACGAAAGGCAGTTTATCACTAACTTATCACTAATTAATCACTAACTAATCACTAATATATAGTTAATAATATAAAAGAAACTGAAAACGAGAAGGTGAAAACGAAAGAGGGAGTGCAGAAGTGGCGGATACGGAAGAGATAAAAACAAATCAGCCACGCTTTGTGGGCGTGGCTGATATTTGTTATCCAGTATCGGGAGTCTGGAATCGAGAATCAGAATTCGGGAATCGGGAGTCGGGAATTGAGATTCTAATATCTAGATTAGTGGCGGTTCAAGCGTGCGCCATCTGCCTCTGGGTTGCGGCGCTCTGGACGTGGGCCACGACGCTCTGGACGAGGACCGCGATCACCACGAGCTGGACGCTCTGGCTCTACATAACCCTCTGGTTTCTCCTTCAACGCCTTGGCACTGAGTTTGAACTTACCAGTTTTTTGGTCAACTTCCATGAGTTTGATAGTAATCTTATCCCCCTCTTGGATACCTGTCTCTTCCATCGTCTCGTAGCGTTTCCAATCAATCTCAGAGATATGGAGCAAGCCCTCTTTACCAGGCATGAACTCTACGAAGCAGCCATAAGGCATGATAGACTTAACAGTTGATTGGTACACCTCGCCAACCTCAGGGATAGCCACGATAGCTTTGATCTTAGCCACAGCAGCGTCCATAGACTCTTGGTTGTTGCTTGCTACCTCTACCTTACCGCCTTCTTCAATCTCATCGATAGAAACGACAGCACCTGTCTCAGCTTGGATACCTTGGATAATCTTACCACCAGGGCCAATCACTGCACCAATCATATCCTTAGGAATAATGAAGCTTACAATGCGTGGAGCATGAGGTTTGAAGTCTGGGCGAGCAGCAGGCATAGTCTCCTCGATCTTGTCAAGGATATACATACGTGCTTGGTGCGCTTGTGCGAGAGCGTTCTCAAGAATCTCGTAGCTGAGACCGTCCACCTTGATATCCATTTGGCAAGCGGTCAGACCGTCGCGTGTACCAGTGGTCTTGAAGTCCATATCACCGAGGTGATCCTCATCACCGAGGATGTCGCTCAAGATAGCGTACTTGGTACCCTTGCACTCAGAGATAAGACCCATAGCGATACCAGAAACTGGTTTGATAGGTACACCAGCATCCATGAGAGCCAAAGTACCTGCACAAACGGTAGCCATAGAAGAAGAACCGTTAGATTCGAGGATATCGCTGACTACGCGAACAGTGTATGGAAAATCAGCAGGTACAACGCTCTTGAGGGCGCGGCAAGCCAAATTACCGTGACCAATCTCACGACGACCTACGCCACGTTGTGGGCGTGCCTCGCCAGTAGAGAATGGAGGGAAGTTATAGTGCAAAAGGAACTTATCTGTACCTTGAACCAATGCCTCATCAACGATCTTCTCATCGCGGCTGGTACCAAGAGTAACAGTAGAGAGCGATTGTGTTTCACCACGGGTGAAGATTGAAGAGCCGTGAGGTCCTGGCAGTGGAGCTACCTCGCACCAGATAGGACGAATCTCGGTGGTTGTACGGCCATCAAGACGCTTGCCCTCATCGAGGATAGAACGACGCATTGCCTCTTTCTCAACATCGTGGTAGTATTTGTTTACGAGTGCTTCGATGTCATCTACCTCTACGCCAAGTGCCTCAGCGCGAGCAGCCATATACTCGGCTTTCTCTGCCTTGAAGTCCTCGCGGATTTGGGTGAACATCTCCTCACGGTGGTGCTTATCTGTGTCCGCAGCAGTAGCTTGTGCGTATGCACGAGCATAGCTGAAGTCGTGAACAGCTTGCTTGAGCTCCTCATCGTTGATCTCGTGGCAGTACTCGCGTTTAACGGTCTTGCCATACGCTTCCATCATCTCAATTTGTGCTTGGCATTGAGGTTTGATAGCCTCATGAGCTACGCGGATTGCCTCGAGCATATCTGCCTCGCTAACCTCTTTCATTTCGCCTTCCACCATCATGATGTTATCAAGGGTAGCAGCCACAACGAGCTCGATATCAGCTTGTTCGCATTGAGCGAAAGTAGGGTTAATCACGAACTCGCCATTCACGCGCGCTACGCGAACCTCTGATATAGGACCCTCGAATGGGATATCAGAGCAAGCGAGTGCAGCAGAAGCAGCAAGACCAGCGATAGACTCTGGCATATCAATGCCATCGGCAGAGTACATGGTAACGTTTACGAAAGTATCTGCGTGATAATCAGCAGGGAAAAGAGGACGCAAAGCACGGTCGATGAGACGAGCGATAAGAATCTCGTAGTCAGATGCCTTACCCTCGCGGCGAGTGAAACCACCTGGGAAACGACCAGCAGAAGCAAATTTCTCTTTGTACTCAACGGTAAGCGGCATGAAATCCGTACCAGGAACTGCATCCTTAGCGGAGCAAACGGTGGCAAGCAACATGGTATTACCGAGGGTAGCCATCACAGCGCCATCGGCTTGCTTGGCCAACTTGCCAGTTTCGAGCGTAATCACACGCCCATCAGGGAGAGTAATCTCCTTTCTTACAATATTCATCTTAATTTAATCGTTTTAGCGGATACGGTTTGTATCCAGTTAGTTATAGACCATAAATGTCGGTGCAAAGGTACTACTTTTTTTTGAGATACACAAGAAAAAGCGCAGAAACTTTGATTTTTCTGCGCTAATATAGTAGTATTTTATTTCACAGCGATTGAAGATCGCGTTGGATTTGCTGTTGAAGGGCGGAGAGAGAAGCGAATTTTTGCTCTGCACGAAGGAAACGTACGAAAGAAATAGCAAGGAGCCTGCCATATAAATCACCCTTATAATCAATAATATGGGCTTCGATAGTGATATGGTCGTTACCGATAGTTGGATTAGTACCTACATTGACAATTGCATAGTACTCCACCCCATCCATTTGCGCATGTGCTGCATAGACCCCCTGCATAGGAAGTTTTTTAGAATCAAGCAATTGGATATTAGCGGTAGGAAAACCGATTTGAGTACCTATTCCGTTGCCGTGGATGACTGTACCCGTTAGCGTATAGTCGTACCCCAAAAGGCGGTTAGCATCGTGCACTTGTCCTGCAGCGAGTAGCTTGCGGATACGCGATGAGCTAACTGGTACTCCGTCCACCAGACACTCATGTGCGCGTAGCACGCGCAAACCTACCCTATGAGCGATCTTCTCATATTCGGAGAAACCCTTTAAGCAATCAGAACCAAAATGATGATCATAGCCCAAAAGAAGCACCTCCACATCATATTGCTCATAGAGGCATTGCATAAACTGCTCAGCAGTAAGCTGTTGCACCGCAGCAAAATCCAAGAAGTGTACTTCGCCGTAGTTCTGGAGCAAGGCCTTTCGTTCGTCATGCGTAGTCAGCATAGCGGGAGCTTGCCCCGTCAGCAGTTCCTTGGGATGGCGGTCAAACGTATAGATAGTAGGCGTGAGTTGATGGTGCTTGGCATGCTCGTGCAATTGAGCGAACAGGAAACGGTGTCCGCGATGGACACCATCGAAAAATCCTATGGTTGCTATGCGGGGCACGGAGCGTGGTTCAGAATTGTGTAGAGTGGTTTATAGTTTAATATAAATCTTTTTGCGATAGAGGATATAGCCAATAGACCACATCAAGAGAACAAGACTCAAGGCACATGCCAATGAGCCGCCTTTGTCGCCCAACAGCGGTTGCATGCAACCACGATACCAGAAGCCCCAAATACTATAAGCAGTATCTTGAACAGTGAAGCGAATCTGACCAATCGTGATGACAAACCATGTACTCAAGCAATAGATAAACAATGGATTAACACCAAAAGTCTCGAAAAACTTGTACCAGTTCTTAGCCACCGCATGATGTACTTTTTGGCATGCGGTAGTGGGTTGTACTTCGTTCAACTGTGGCAGACGGATATCCAAAATCCATGTTAAGATACCCAAGATGCAACTTGCCAGACCACAAGTAACCAATACATAGCTGGCAGACCACATGGATTTGTTGATAGGATACGCGTAATCCAGACAGAAGCCAAGAATCATCATAATGGCACCCGCCAAAAGAGCGCGATTCACCTTTCCCAATAGGTCTTTCTCGTTCATAATCAGTTTGCCCATCCAAGCACCAATCAGCACATGCGCAATACAAGGGATAGTGGAAAGTACACCTTCTGGATCAAAACCAATGCGTTCGCCTGCGGCATTGGTCATGTGATAGATATGATTATCGCCCAACAGTTTGAGATCCACAATGGATTCCATATTCTGAGCGTTGAGTTCAAAACTATTCGTTATGCTCTGTAAGATACAATAGAGCAGCATCAAAGCACCCGAAACCCACAAGATACGTTTGGGTTTGAAAATCAAAAGCAGTAAGCCACCCAACATACTGACAATACCCAAGCGAGGGAAAACGCCCAGATAACGCAGATGCTCAATTGGATATGACCAGATAGTTGTCACAAAATCAGCCCCTTTGACAAACTGGCGAAGCGCCATGCCATACCAACTCAATGCCCAACCGATGAGTACAATCAGCAAACCGCGCACCACAATCTTGCGCGCTGTAGCCCAATTGAAATCGAAATTTGACTTGTTATGGCTGATATACATCGCCACACCCATACAAAAAACAAAGAAGGGGAACACCAAGTCAGTAGGTGTGCAACCATTCCACGCGGCATGGCGGAGCGGTGCATAGATATGCGACCACGAGCCAGGGTTATTGACCATAATCATTCCTGCCACAGTAATACCGCGCAGAATATCCAGCGAAAGAAGTCGCTTGCGTTGAGCAGGAGGAGTAAGGGTTTGTGTCATATTCATTTTATTTTAAGGTTCTCGAATCCAGGATCTCGAATTATATAAAGAAAACAGCCCCCCGTTTGCGCGGAGGGCTGTTTTTTGAACTTTATTACTCTTGGTTGAGGGTTACGCGCTTGAAGTCGATTACATTAACGTTGTTCTTCTTCAAAACGTCCTTCACGAGCTCTTTGCTCTCGCTCATGATGTATTGTTGCTCTACCAATGTATTCTCTTTGAGGAACTTACCAAGACGACCTTGAGCAATCATCTCTACTTTCTTCATGTTGAGATTAGCCTCAGCCTCAGCAGGAACAGTAGCACGGATTTGGCGTGCAGTCTCTGCTTGCTCTGGTGTCAACCAACCCTTAGCCATGTTAGACTCGATGTGATCATCGCTGTCCACGTGAGCTGGGTTGATACCTGCTTTACGAACAGCTTGCTCTACAGCTTTGTTAATCTCATCTTGTTTGGTTTTATCAATAGCAATAGAAAGCTCTTTGTCTTTTACCTCTTGTGCTACGTGATCAGCATCCAAAGCGATAGGAGACATAGAAGCTACTTGCATAGAAACGCCGTGGAGAATCTCAGAGTTAGCATCCTCAGCATCAGCAGCTACGAGTGCGCTGAGTTTGTTGCCAAGGTGATTGTAAGCATCTACCTTAGGTGCAGCAATGAATACATAGTCGCTGAGTTCCATCTTCTCACCCGTAACACCAGAACGCTCAGTCACAGCATCAGCAACGGTGAAATCACCCAACTTGCATGCCTTGAGAGCCTCAATGTCAGCAGGTTTCTCGGTCATAGCCACCTCAAGGATAGCCTTAACCATATTTACATAGTCCTCGTTCTTTGCAACGAAGTCGGTCTCGCACTTCACAGCTACGATTGCGCCAAAACCATTCTCAGCTTTAGCCAATACGCAACCTTCAGAAGCCTCGCGCTCGCTACGTTTTGCAGCGATAGCTTGACCACGTTTGCGGAGCAAGTCTTTAGCCACATCGAAGTCGCCATTAGCTTCTTCCAATGCTTTCTTAACGTCCATCATACCTGCGCCAGTGATGTCGCGCAGTTTCTTAATATCTGCTAATGTAACAGCCATTGTCGTAATTTTGAATTAAGAATTATGAATTTTGAATTATTCAGCAACTGCTTCAGCTACTTTCTCTGCCTCTGCTTTTGGAGCAGCTTTGCGAACGCGTTGACGGCGCTCTTTTGGAGCTGGAGCCTCACCAGCAGCTTGTGCTGCAGCAGCCTCTTCGTCAGCTTTCTCAACCTTGCGCTCCTCAAGACCCTCCTTGATTGCCTCGCATACAGCGCTCAAGATGACCTCGATAGACTTGGTAGCATCGTCGTTAGCTGGGATAACGAAGTCAATGTTGTTAGGGTTAGAGTTAGTATCTACGATACCGAATACAGGAATACCCAAACGGTTAGCCTCTGCTACTGCGATATGCTCTTTCATCACGTCCACTACAAACACTGCGCTTGGAAGACGAGTGAGGTCAGAGATTGAACCGAGGTTCTTCTCCAATTTCTCGCGTTGACGAGTGATTTGGAGTTTCTCGCGTTTAGAGATGTTATCAAAAGTACCGTCAGCCATCATCTTGTCGATAGTACCCATCTTCTTCACTGCCTTACGGATAGTAGGGAAGTTGGTGAGCATACCACCAGCCCAACGCTCTGTGATATAAGGCATTGCGATTTCTTGTGCTTTTTGAGCCACTACCTCTTGACCTTGTTTCTTAGTAGAAACGAAGAGGATCTTGCGACCAGATTTAGCGATAGCTTTCAATGCCTCAGCAGCCTCGTCGATTTTTACAGCAGTCTTGTTGAGGTCGATGATGTGGATACCGTTGCGCTCCATGTAGATGTAAGGAGCCATAGCAGGGTTCCATTTGCGTTTGAGGTGACCGAAGTGGCAGCCAGCCTCAAGAAGTTGATCAAAATTTGTTCTCATTTTGTTTGATTAGTTTTGAATTATTAAATAATTTATCCGTCTGCCCCCGCTACGCAGAGAAGCGCGTATAGGAGGAATAACAGAGTAATCCGCGGTGTGCAATTGCTTGCCACCACGGAGTCACTGCTATTTGGATATTAACGTTTACTAAATTGGAAGTGTTTGCGAGCTTTTGGTTGACCTGGTTTCTTACGCTCTACCTCACGAGCATCACGTGTCATGAAACCTTCTGCCTTCAAAGCTGGCTTATCTTCTGGGTTAATTTTCACCAAAGCACGAGCGATTGCCAAACGCAAAGCCTCTGCTTGACCTTTGTAACCACCACCATCGAGGTTTACCTTGATATCATATTTCTCAGCCACTTCAAGCTTGTTAAGAGGTTGCTTAACAACGTATTGAAGAATTGGACTTGGGAAGTACACATCCAAATCACGGCCATTGATTGTGATCTTGCCGGTACCTTCTTGTACATAAACGCGAGCAACTGCTGCTTTACGACGACCTAATGCATTAATCATTTCCATATCTTCAATTATTTAAGTGTGTTGATGTCTAATTGTTTTGGTTGTTGAGCTTGCATGTTGTGCTCTGCACCTGCAAATACGTGGAGGTTACCGATAATCTTGCGACCAAGACGATTCTTTGGAAGCATACCTTTAACCACCTTTTGGATCAAACGATCTGCGCCCTTCTCAAGCATTTGAGCAGGAGTCATCTCGCGTTGACCACCTGGGAAGCCAGTGTAGCGTACATATACGCGGTCATTCCACTTGTTACCAGTCAATTGCACTTTGTCTGCATTGATGATAATCACATTGTCACCACAATCCACGTTAGGAGTGAAGTTTGGTTTGTACTTGCCACGGAGGAGCTTAGCTACCTTCGAGCACATACGGCCAAGCACTTGGCCCTCAGCATCAATAACAACCCATTCCTTTTGAACGGTTGCCTTGTTAGCTGATACAGTCTTGTAACTTAATGTATCCATTTGTTTTTTAATGTTTTGACCATGTCGACAGACAACTTTACGTGCTCTATGAGCCCCACTGCCCAACATGGCGAATTAATATAAATATTAGTTTAAAAAGTTCTAAAAGTTTTAGGGGTTTCAAAGATGGTTACACCAAATCGCCCGAAAAAGCGTGCAAAGTTACTGCTTTTTTTCCAATTGACCAAATATTACGACATTTTTTTTGCAAAATTCTTTAGGCGTCCATAATTTCCATGGATTTTCGTATCCATTGCGGAGCTCCTGCATGACATCCTCTATATCGCGTAATTGACGCTTTGAAGCAGTCGATTTACTTCCCTTTGCTGCCAATTTCTTTTCTCTGTTGGCTTCACGGATTTGCTCCTCCACCTTGAAATCAGCCTCAAGCATTTCGATTACTTTAGGATAAATCTTATTGAATATCTGAGGATTGTCGGTAAACCAAACCAATGAGGAATCAAACTCTGCTTGGGTAATACCATGTTTGTCCAGCACATTTTTATAATACCCCGACAGCTCCTGATCGTGGGAGTAGTTATACCCCGCCACTTGTACGGCGCCGTCTGTGCGATGCAAATCATACAGCACATCTCGCATCTCACGATTGGACAACACACCACGAGGACGGCAACCTACGATTGCCAACAAGATGCATGCTATGCATGCTATTTTTGTGTTAAAAAGTTTCAAAGTTTCAAGGTTTCAATGTTTCTCTTTCTTTGGGAAAATCTGATTCAAACTATCGTCTAAGTCTTTGCGGTAGAAGATGATAATCAAGAACACCGCTACCGTAATGAATGAATCCGCTATATTGAATACGGGTCGGAAGAACAAACATTCGCCTGCCGCATTGCGTATCAATGGAAAATGGAGCATATCCACTACCCTACCATGAAACCACTCGGCATATCCCCAGATTTTGCCATAAAACACGCAATCAATGATATTGCCCAATGCACCAGCTATCACCATTGCTATGGTCGTCAGATAACCAGTACGCACGGTTTGCTTGCGAATCATCGTGTGGATATACCATCCAAGTACGCCCACTGCCACTATACGAAATAGCGTCAGCAGCAACTTGCTAAACCACTCAATACCAAACGCCATGCCATTGTTTTCCACAAAGACTATCCAAAACCACGAGAACACTTCGCGTGCCTCGCCCAACTGAAAATGCGTTTTGATATACACCTTCGACACTTGATCAAGCACCAATGCCAATAGCACGATGCCGACCACGAGCCAAGTTTGTTTTGTTTTTGTCATAGTCCAAATGCTTGTTTAATTTCAGCCACCTTGTCGAGTTTCTCCCATGTAAACAACTCCACTTCGCGCTCAATCACTTGTCCGTTGTCCACAAACTGCTTCTTCACCACCTCGTTGGTGCGCCCCATGTGTCCGTAGCGGGCAGTCTCCTCGTACATAGGTTGTTTGAGTTTCAATGCCTCGATGATGCCTTGCGGACGGAGGTCGAACAGTTCGCTCACTTTCTTAGCAATCTCGCCGTCGCTCATTGCCACTTTGGCAGTACCATACGTATTCACACATACGCTCACTGGCTGTGCCACACCAATCGCATAGCTGATTTGCACCAGCACTTCCTTAGCCACACCTGCTGCCACCATGTTTTTCGCAATCCAACGAGCCGCATACGCAGCAGAACGGTCCACCTTCGATGGGTCTTTACCTGAGAAAGCACCGCCACCATGTGCACCACGACCACCATAGGTATCTACGATAATCTTACGTCCTGTCAAACCAGTATCGCCATGAGGGCCACCAATCACAAAGTTGCCCGTTGGGTTCACCAAGAGTTTGAAGTCACCCTTCAGCAACTCTGCATATCTCGCGTCACGCTTTGCTACGCGAGGCAACAGCACACGCTGGATATCAGCCTTAATCTGCTCTTGAGTCACATCCTCATCATGTTGGGTACTCACCACAATCGTATCTATACGCAATGGTTCACCCTCCTCGCTATACTCCATAGTCACTTGGCTCTTGGAGTCAGGACGAAGATACAACATTTCCTCGCCCTCTTTACGCACGCGCGCAAGCGTATATACTAAGGTGTGTGCCAAGTCCAACGTCAATGGCATATAGTTCTCGGTCTCGTCGCTGGCATAACCGAACATCATTCCTTGGTCGCCTGCACCTTGCTCACCCACGTTCTCCGTACCTTGACCGTCCACACCACGGGCAATGTCGGCACTCTGCTCGTGCAAAGCGGTCAAGATGCCACAGCTCTCTGCCTCGAACTTGTAGGCAGATTTGGTGTAACCAATCTCTACGATGGTCTTGCGCACGGTGCTTTGGATATCCACATATTTCTCGCTTGACACTTCACCTGCCACAATCACTTGTCCTGTGGTCACCATGGTCTCGCAAGCCACGTGGGAGTTAGGATCTAATGCTAAGAATTGGTCTAGGATGGCGTCGCTGATTTGATCCGCCACTTTGTCTGGGTGTCCTTCGCTGACACTCTCTGATGTAAATAAGTAGTTCATTTTCTATTGTTAGGGTCAAAAAAATCCACAAGCGACTGTTTTGGTCTTGTGGAACAAGTTTTTAGCATTCTTTTATAGAGGTTGCAAGCAGTCCAAATCTATCCTCTTTTCCAAATCGGGTGCAAAGGTACGGAAAAATTTGCGGATATGCAAATTTTGTGTTGAAAAAGTTTTAAGAGTTCTAAAAGTTCTAAGGGTGTAGAGTGAATACGGTAAGGTAAAAACACGCAGTAGTAGTTGGAAGATACGGGGAAAGTACTGGATGGTATTGGAGTGGTATTAAGGTGGTAACGAGGTAGTTTCGAGAAAGAAAGCGAAAAGATAAGGAAACGTAGCCAATTATACTACCACCCTACGCAGCCAATGCGGACTTCGTCCTTACGCAGAGTGGCATGGTTGTACCTTCGAGGGCACCGACCTTGATATGACCCCAAAAAGTTGGACGGATTATTAAATTTGATATTTAGATCGATATTGCATAGGACTCATACCCAATCGCAATTTTATTCGATCTTTATTGTAATAGATAATATATTTCTTTA
>JAGALP010000020.1 GCA_017625155.1 Paludibacteraceae bacterium | reverse complement strand
GTTCCGCAGCGGTGGAAGAGTTATCGTAAAATCCTGCAAACGGTAAAGAAGATCTTGTCGGAAGCGTTTCTCCATTACCGCCTTTACCAAATCCTCATTCGTAGCAGCCACTATACGCACATTGCAGTTCTTATCCTCTTTGGCACCTACCGGACGATATTTCCTTTCCTGTATCACACGCAACAGCATCTGTTGTATCTCGTATGGCAGATTACCCACTTCATCAAGAAACAATGTTCCACCGTTAGCCTCTTGAAAATATCCAACCTTGTTTGCATCGGCTCCTGTAAATGCTCCTTTGATATGTCCGAAGAATGCCGATTGAGCCAATGATGGCGAAATAGAGCCGCAATCCACCGAGACAAATGGCTTGCTTGACCTCTTGCTCTTCGTATGAATACGCTGTGCAATATGTTCCTTGCCCGTTCCATTCTCACCCAATATCAGTACACTCATATCAGTCGGAGCAACCAGACGGATACGCTCCTTTATCTGACGGAATGCGGCACTGTCTCGTTGGAATATCGGGGCTGCACTCAATGCGGCTTTTGCTGCCATCTGTTTTTGGACTATTCCGTTAATGGTCTGCATCAACTTATCTTCCAACAGTTTCTTGGGAATATAATCCACCGAACCTAATTTCATAGCAGAAACTGCGGTATGTACTTCTGCATAATCTGTCATTACTATAAACGGCTGTTCCATTCCGTTCTTACGCATCCATTCAAGAAGTGCGGTACTCTCACCATCGGGCAGACGAAGATCTGCCAATACTATGTCGTCCGCTTCGGCTTTCTCTACCAGTTTCTTGGCTCGTGAAATATTGGTAGCTGTTTCTGTCTTCCAACCTTCCCGTTGCAACCATCGGCATACTATCTCGGCAAACAGCGTATTGTCCTCAAGAACGATTATCTTACCCATTTGCTACCTCCTTCTTCTTTTCGCTGGCACAACGGATGATAGTTTCACCTGCTTCCAATACCGCATTCATGGCATCTTGCAGTTTCTCTTCGCCATACGAAGTTGTGGCCTTCAGCAATTCGTGCAACTCCCACAGCGGTTTATCCATGTCGAGGATTACCCATGAACTACGCAGGTGGTGTATAAGTTCATCAAGCTCATTCAGGTCTTTTCGTTCTGCTGCATTTTTGAAGTTCTGCATATCCTGTTCGGTAACGGATATTACTTTGTCGAGCATTTCCACTTCATCACCGTATGCCAATATAGCAGTAAAGTCCGGTTCATCATTGTTTGCTTCCTTATCAGCTATATTCTTGTCTGCAATATCCAAAAGGTCTTGTTTGGAGAAAGGCTTGAATATACAATCAGAGAAACCTTTTTTCAACAGTTCTTCTCTCGTACAACTGCCCGAAGCTGTAGCCACTATCACGGGGATTGTCTTCGAGTTGTTTACATTCGATGTGCGTAGCAGTTCCAGAATATCATAACCGTTATGTCCAGGCATACGCAAGTCGGTAATCAACAGGTCATATCGCTTGTGACGTATCAACTCTATCAGTTCTCCGGCATTCACGCAAGTATCGCACGCCACATCACATTTGGCAAACATCGCCTTAATCATATTCAATGTTATGACGTTATTGTCTATGGCCACCACGCTGTAATTACGCTTAGGATATATCGTTTCGTTTTGGCTTTTATTCAGCAAGCGTTCATCCGTTCTTGTCACGGGAATATCAACCGAAACATCAGTACCTATTCCAACATCGCTGTTTATCCTTATCTTTCCACCAAGCAGTCGTACTAAATTGTCCACAATTGAAAGACCCAATCCGAAGCCGTCTTGTGTTGCGGCATTTGACAGCCGTTCAAATGACTTGAAGACTCTTCTCAATTCACCTTTTGGCATACCTGTACCCGAATCTGTGACAATCAGATTATAGATACCGTTCTTGTAGGTTGCATCCAATGTTATCACACCACTATCGGTAAACTTCAAGGCATTGGACAACAGATTGTCGCCT
>JAGALP010000013.1 GCA_017625155.1 Paludibacteraceae bacterium | reverse complement strand
TCACCGGCAAGGAATCTGCCTTTTTCTTCCCAACTTTCCGTTTGCGGATTGTAGAACATTTCACCGTCCAAAGCCTCTATTACTTGTGTTTCTGACTTGCCTGTTGTTTGCGTAAGATAGTCCATTCTTACCCTGCCGTAATAGTTCAGACTGCTCGCCAACGCTTCTGTTGGTGAAAGGATAACAGTTGAATCTATCTTTTTGAACGCTACAGGTTCATTCATGATGTCGGCTTTCATTATCTTGTCGCCAATCTGTATTTCTATAGTGTAGATTTCCATTCCCAAGGAATCAAGCATAATAAATTCCTTGTTGTCATTGTTGTGGAAGAATCCCCATTTCTGTACAAAACGGTCATAATTACTGTTCAGTTGCTCACGATGTTGCGGATGTTCCGTATAATGTTCACTCTCAAAAGCAGTCAAGGCAAAATAACTCTCACGGATTGCAAAATAATCCTGCGCCCTTTCTTTGTTGAAGTTCTGCATTTTCAACGGTACAAATGTGACTGTCTGCTCTGAAAGAAGATTTGCACGCTTGTATTGTAATATTCCCAATTGTTCTTCAAAGAGTATCATCACACCGTCTTTCATCCAATACATGATGTCACCCGTGTATTCTCTCTTTCCTCTGTTAGGTTTTACTTTGGGTTGTTCTTGTGCTGTGTCGAAGAGGTCAAACATCGAAAAAAGGTCGCCCATTATCGGTGCTGTACGTGTTCCGCAATAGAGGTTCTTTCTGAAATACCTGTCAAAATCCGATTGCAACAAACTTGAAAGTTGGGCTTTCATCTTTGCTTCATCGTCTTTCCAAAAGTATTGGCGTACATACTTGCCGTATTGGTTCATCTGTATGTTGCTGTCTGTTGCCAACGTAGTTTTGGGCAGAGTGAAAACTTTATTGGACGGTTCTGTCATTACGTTGCCATGCAGGTTCATTTCCTTTGCAACATCAAGAAACATCCGTTCCCTTGTGGTAAGGTCTGACTTATGGCTGTTCTTTTGGAAGATGAACAGGTCACTGCCAACCTCGATACCACCAGTCTGCATAAAAAGCGTGTCAGGAAGTCGTAAGGCTGTAATCATGTTGCAATGATGAACAAGGTAGTCACGCACGAAACGGTTGCCCGGAGCATTTGCTACACCTCTTGATGTAATGAAGGCAAGCAGTCCACCGTCTTTCAGTTTCTCTACGGCTTTCACAAAGAAATAATTATGTATGGTCTTGGTGGCTTGGGAATATGGCATACCCATCCTTTCAAAGTTCATATCCAACACCTTGAAATTACCGAATGGGATATTTGATGCTATGACATCAAAACTGTCATTCTCCAATGTTTGGCTGTCTATAGTCTCGAAACCGTCAATGACAACGTGGGTGTCGTCTGCCAATGCCGATAATACAAGTCCTGTAATCAAGTCCTTTTCAAAGGCTGTTTTTCGGGTGTCCTGCATGGCTACAGGGAGAAAACCGCCCACTCCTGCAGATGGTTCGAGAAAGGTCTTCATCTGCAAACCGTGTCCTGTCAAAGTCTGCTGAATCTGACTTGCCACAATATCAATGATATGTTTGGGTGTATAGAAAGCAGTCAGTACAGATGATTTGAGACTCTTCACCAATGCGTTGTAAAGTTCCTCGTTACCGTCAGCATTTTGTTTGAGAACATCTGTCAGTTCCTGTAACGGTTGTTTCAAATTGTCCGCTACCGGTATCTCTGTTCCGATGTTCAGAATTTCACTGATACCACCGAATCCCGAATACTTTGCCAAAATCTCACGTTCTTCTTGGGTAGCCTTCCTTTTTTCTCTACGGAGTTGGAAAGCGGTCTTTATGGCTTCTATGTTTGCCACAAGTGATTTCAATTTGTTGTAACTCATATTTGACCTTGTTTAATTTACTTTTCCCTACTTTCGGTCCTGTTCCAGACCTGTGAGGGATTATTTTTCTGCCTGCAAAGTGAGCGAAGAGCATAAAGGCAAATCTGCGAGGGAAATACACTTGAAGAATGAAAGGAAGATTTTCCGCTGCATCCGAATGGACAGCGACTGGATTTGACGATTGGTGTACGCACAGTAACTTTGCTGAAAAATAAAGCCGGATGCAGGGATGGTAATGGCATAGAATACAGCTACTTCATAAAAGGAAAGATAGGATTAAAAGAGGTAAACAGCCTGATTCTTTATAAGAGGGGAACGTCCTCATTATGACGGATATAAGAGGTAACATTGATGGTACCGAAAGATATTCTTCCAATACCATCCGTTCTGTTCTTACACATCAGGAATAGTACAGGATTTATGAAATACCCCATCACGGAAATACTCAATCCGTCCGGGTTCAAATCCCATACCTTCCATAGCCACATGCTTTAGATAGTCACGATATTCCACACCTTGCATGTTTACACCTACAAGATTGTTGTATATTATCGGAATACTGATATCGTCATCACTTGACAGTATGACTTGACCGTTTTGCCTTATCTCATCTTTCATACCTTATTCTTATTATGGGTTAATTACTTTCGGTTACTCTTCAAATGCTGCTCATAGTCAAACGGTGACATGTCAGTCTTGCGTGGCTTGTCACGGAGAATGAATCTCAATATCAGAATGGGCCAAAAGAAAGGGATAGCCCATAACAGGATATTGTTCATACGTCTGTTCTTGCGTCGTGACGGACGACGGGAAGACAGCTGCCTAATCAGAAGGCAGACTGTCAGAAGAATTATCCAATCCATAAGTCTTGTTTTTATGCGCTCATACGTGCGCTGATTTTACATATATTGTCTTTCATCAGTTGCATGATTTGGTCATGATAATGAGATATGCCGTTATGCTTTCCCCTGCATTGCACTATCTGCATCTTGGAGAGTGACACCTCGATTGTTTCCATGCGTATGCCTTCAATGGTTGCGGAGAATATCAGAGAGTTGTCCTTCTCATAATATTTGTTGGCATAGACACAATGGTGTAGTTCACTGCCTTCTTCCATAAATTCAACGACACTTTCAAGCACTCTTATCTTGATTGTTCCGTCCGTGAATACCAAACCGAAGAACTTGCCTTTCTTCTTCCGGTATTCCTCATCATGTGACTTTGCATCCATCACTTTCTTTTGAATATTCTCTTTATTGCGTTTCTCTACCAACTTGTCATGCGCTTCTTTCAGATTGGCAGGGCAGACATAATGGGCATTACGGATGTCTTTTCCTGCATGTCGGAGCATATCGATGTAGTCACACCATATCGAACCGTCCAAAATGGTATAGTTGTTCCGTATGCAAATCTTTACGGAATCCCAATA
>JAGALP010000019.1 GCA_017625155.1 Paludibacteraceae bacterium | reverse complement strand
GTAGTCGTACTGGAAAGTGCGGCTGGATCACCTCCTTTCTAAGAGAAAGGTAAAAAGTGTATGTGTACACACAAAAATGTTATTCAATGAAAGTTAGTTCTTTCTTTCCCTTTTCTGTCGAACAGACGGAATAAAACTGGGGAATTAGCTCAGTTGGCTAGAGCATCGGCTTTGCAAGCCGAGGGTCAAGGGTTCAAATCCCTTATTCTCCAAAAGCGAGAAACAGAAATAAGTTTTAAGCGAAGTTCTTTGAAATAATAAGTGAAGGAAAAATACGAAATTAATCGAAAGATTAGTGAAGGACGATTTTGGTTATCGAGTCATGAAGTTCAAGCTTGATAAAAATGGGGCTGAGTGGCGAAGTAGGTAATTGAAAAGAAATCGGAATGAATAATATGGTCAAGCGAATATAGGTCTATGGCGGATGCCTATGGAGCTGTAAGGCGAAGAAGGTCGTGATAAGCTGCGAAAAGCCACGGGGAGTAGCACATATGCGTTAATCCGTGGATCACCGAATGGGGTAACCCACATCTTCGGATGTACTACGTATCTGAATAAAATAGGATAGTAGAGTCAGACTGGGTGAAGTGAACCATCTAAGTAACCCGGGAACAGAAATCAAAAGAGATTCCCTAAGTAGCGGCGAGCGAACGGGGAGGAGCCCAAACCACGAAAGTGGGGTTGTAGGACTGCGACGTGAGATACTGATGAGTAGAAGAATCTTCTGGGAAGGAGAGTCAAAGAGTGTGAAAGCCACGTATTCGAAACGAATCAGACTCTAGCAGTATCCTGAGTACGGCGGGGCACGAGGAACCCTGTCGGAATCTAGGTCGACCACGATCTAAGGCTAAATACTAGACAGCTACCGATAGTGAACAAGTACCGTGAGGGAAAGGTGAAAAGAACCCCGGTAAGGGGAGTGAAATAGAACCTGAAACCATAGACTGACAAGATGTCACAGCCTGCAAAGGTAGTGGCGTGTCTTTTGTAGAATAAACCTGCGAGTTACGGTATGCAGCGAGGTTAAGGAATGGTAGTTCTGGAGCCGAAGGGAAACCGAGTCTGAAAAGGGCGAGAAGAGTTGCATGCAGTAGACCCGAAGCCAAGGTGATCTTATCATGGGCAGGTTGAAGTCTGGGTAACACCAGATGGAGGACCGAACAGTAATCTGTTAAAAAAGGTAGTGATGACCTGTGATAAGGAGTGAAAGGCTAAACAAACCTGGAAATAGCTGGCTCTCCCCGAAATGCCTTTAGGGACAGCCTTATACAAAACTATCGGAGGTAAAGCACTGGATGAGCTAGGGGGCGTCAAAGTCTACCGAAATCAATCAAACTCTGAATGCCGATAGTCAACGTATAGGAGTGAGACTGTGTGCGCCAAGGTTCATAGTCGAAAGGGAAACAGCCCAGACCGGCAACTAAGGTCCCGAAATTATGCTAAGTGTAAAATGAAGTTTAGATGCATAGACAGCCAGGAGGTTGGCTTAGAAGCAGCCATTCCTTCAAAGAGTGCGTAATAGCTCACTGGTCGAGCATCTGAGCGCAGACAATGTAACGGGGCTAAGCATAATACCGAAGTTCCGGAACTCATGCATAGGTATGAGTTGGTAGGGGAGCATTCCATTAACTGAAGAAGGAAAATCTGTGAGGATTTCTGGAGGAGATGGAAGAGAGAATGCAGGCATAAGTAACGCAAAGACGGGTGAGATCCCCGTCCGCCGAAAACCTAAGGTTTCCAGGGTAAAGGCAATCTGCCCTGGGTAAGTCGGCCCCTAAGGCGAGGCTGAAAAGCGTAGTCGATGGGAATCTGGTTTATAATCCAGAACCTGATATATTTTGAAGCCATGACGCATGAGGTGAAGACCTGCCAGGCGACGGTAGACCTGGTTGAAATATCGAGTTGGTGAGAGTGTGGTTAAATGAACACTTGAGATGAGATATGAAAGGAGGGGAGAGAAAGTCGAACCGAAGAGGAAGTAATCAAGGTGCCGAGAAATAGTGGCTAAGTTAGGTATATTAGACCGTACCGGAAACCGACACAGGTAGGAAGGATGAGTAATCTAAGGCGCACGAGCGACCTCGCGTTAAGGAACTCGGCAAAATGCACACGTAACTTCGGAAGAAGTGTGGCTCCTGTTTGAAAGAATTGGGAGTGGCAGAAAGCAGGCCCAGGCGACTGTTTATCAAAAACACAGCCATCTGCGAACCAGCAATGGGACGTATAGGTGGTGACACCTGCCCGGTGCAGGAAGGTTAAGAGGAGAGGTTAGGCGTAAGTTGAAGCATTGAATCGAAGCCCCTGTAAACGGCGGCCGTCACTATAACGGTCCTAAGG
>JAGALP010000009.1 GCA_017625155.1 Paludibacteraceae bacterium | reverse complement strand
TGTTGTCCTTCTTGCACGCTACATGCGTGTTCAATGGGATTTTCATACTTCGCCATTAAATCAGTATATACCGTTTGGCGAATAGCGGTGATGCGAACTTTTGCCATAATCTGTGTGATATTTGCTGCAAAGGTACACAAAATTATTGAAACACGCAACAAGCTTGTTCCTTTTTTTTGTCGCAGAGGCTTCATTCTTTTAAGAAAAAAGGAGCAAGCTATATATGAACTTTATGGGGAGGGGAGAGGGAAGTGGGTGTGGAACCACTAAGTCTTACATGCTTGTTTGGAAATTCCGAACAACCACTTTTTGACTTGCTCCTTTTTTTATTGAGTTTGCTGCTTTTTAGTGAGAAAAAAGGAGCAAGCTATGTGTAAGTATATTAGGTATGTGTGGGTGTGTATGATTTGTTTCTTTGTGTGGAGATGGAGGGATTATATCATATCTATCAGCAGTTGTCTGAGTTGTAGTCTTGTATCTTGTTGAAGGATGAGTTGCATGAGTTCGCTATTGAGTTGGATACCTTGGAAAGCACTTTCCACAGCAAGCATTGAGTGTGTCCCATCATATACACGGTCGGCGTATGGAATTAGGTGATAGAATGGCTCGTTTTGCATGTGAATGATAGGATTTACGAACGACGGTTTGAATACCTCTGAATGTACATGCTTTGTCCATCTATGATTAAACTTGCTTTGCAGTTCTGGTCGGAATGGGATGGACTGTTTAAGTTGTTCGCGACCTTCTTCTGTTAGTAATTTCTCCTCCACGTAGTCAATAATTGCCAATAGCAGTACTGGCTTATGTGGAGCCACTTCGCCTCTCAACTTGTTGCGATTGAGGTGAGAGAACGCGTATTTGTAGTGTAGGAGCATGGGACTATTTCTTTGCGAAAATAAATAAAAAATCTAAAAACTTTATATAATTAGCTATTCCTGATGAATGTCTATTATGACCCTTTTGATTTATCTCAATATATTCAGGATTTTGTTCTAATAGTTGTTGAATATAACGTATCTCATCAGGATCAGTAATATCATATATTGATTCATAACCTTTTTTGGATAGAGAATAACTAACCATCATAGAACATGTTCTAATTGCTTCCAAATAATTCAATATGGACCTTTCGCTTAGTCCAATAAGTTCCATAAATTGCTCAAATTTTTCTTGCCTAATTTGAGCTTCTTCTGATAATACTAGTTTTTTCATATTATGGCATTATAAATCCCTTGTCTTCTGCTTTTTCAATGATTTTTACTAAACGCTTACATTGGTTAGATGTAGGAAGGTTTAGTTTTTGAATTGCACTCGCAATACTTCTAATAAAATCTAAGTCGCCATATGCAAGATAGCTACCTTTAGAAAGAGCATTATATACTTTCATCCAATAATCTGCACCTAATTTAAATATTTCTACAGAAGCATCTATCTCTGAATTAAATTTATGAGCTCGCTTAGCAGAAGCAGCTTCTGATTGGGTCTCTTCTTTTGATATTAATGTACGGAAGAATGCTTCAGACAATGATAATCTTTTATCCTTGAAATCATCCCATGTTTTCTGATTACGTGAAATAGTGCGAACAATACCACCACCTGCTACTTCAAGCAAGTACATATGCGCCTCATAAGCGATTTTCATTAATTCTTCTGCTAATTCTGGATAAAGAGTTTGCTTATTCCATATATATTTCCAATCAATATCCTTATCTTTTGGAATCATTGTAAATAGTTTTGCTATAGAATATGGTATAATTTGCGCTTTGTTACCACCCTTGGGATACCATTCTACTTTACTAATTAAGGTGTCCAATGTATCAAAAAGAATAACTGACGCAATACAACGTTTGAAAAATTCTTCATTAATTGAATCACGATCATCGTCATATTTCTTTTCAATCACAGTTGCAAATCTGTTAAAGTTAATAGCCGAACTTTGACAAACCTGATGAGGATTCATGTAAACAGAATTCAGGCACTTAGCAAGCTTTTCTTTCTTAACTAATTGTGACTTAGGATGCATTTCACAGAACTTATTCTTTTGAGCTTGCGTAAGTTTCATCTGTTCTTGTTCCCATTTGCCACGAGAGCGCTCATAGAACCATATCGTTTGATATGGTTTACCATTAACAGGGGGAGCCATTACCTTGCGAGATAATTTCTCCATCAACACATGGAATGGATGATTAGAGAAGAAATCTGCATCAGATACCGCATTTTGGCTATTAGCGCATTCCGAAATCTTTTTCGTTATACGGTTATATCTTTCTATTTGTTCCTCGGACATATCATCTGCAACATTGAGTACTGTCAATTTCATCGGAACAAATAAACTCTCCATATTATGCCCAACTTCCTTCTTTATAATTGCATTAGCAAGTGAAGCTGTCGTTTGACCACCATTAATAATTTGAGGATCTTTAAAACGCACTATTTTTGTACCGTCTTTAGAGAATTCTACAGAACGAGCTACAATAGCGATACCATTATTGTATGTAAAAAAACTATCTTGTTGTTTGATAATAGTCTCACGTATACCTTTATTTACTTTTCCCCTAACACTCAGAAATGCACGTACATTGCCTTGTAACAACTTGCTACCATATTTTATATATATGTCAGCCAAGAAACGGCCAGGAACAATACCTAGATAAGCATCATACTCACTTCGTTCACCCAATTCCGCCTTAATACATGGAATACCAGAGCATCCAAAGTCTGTAGTATCAAATTCTATAATCTCACTAGAATTAGATGCGAATGTTTGATATATACGATCTATAGTCCATAATACCAACTCTGATGGGCGCTCTAAGAAATCCTCTTTGGTTATGCTCTTAACACCTTGGCTAAGCACAGAATCAGAGAGGATGACGAACTTAAAACGCATAATATCAGATTGTGCGAGGCTTTTTCCTATCTTTTTGCGAAACTCTTTTGCTACACTAATCGCAGGATCTGAATCATCAAAATAGTCCGATATTTGTCCATTAACGCTTTCATCAATAAAGTTCTGCATATGCGTGTACAGCTCATTGATACGCGTATTAGTAAGTGCAGATGTATTCGCTTTTTCATTAGAGAATTCGCTGGTTATGAGAATAAGAGCTCCATCAGCTTCGTCATAAGCATAGGCATCAAATTTCATTGTACGTCCTCGACGTCCTCGTTTCTCAATAGACATTGGCATTGCATCGGAGAGTTCGCCTATGTCTTCAAGATTTTCTAGCATCTTTTCAATAAACTGAACCTCAGGCTCTGTACCCTCATGTTCTGCTTTGAAACGGAGCTCATCCAAAAATTGATCTCTAAAATCTTTGATTTCCATGGTTTAGCTTTCTTATAATTCAGTTTTATAGATTTCTATTTCGGATAAAATAATTTCGTATTGTATACGGCTAACAGAAGCAGGAATATCGCGGCGCACTAAGCGAGGGAAACCTTCAATAACCTTGTATAACACACAAGCAGTCACCGCAAAGACAAAATTATCATATTCAGGAGAAAAATCATATCCATATAATTCTAACTTTGCTAAGAACAAATCTCTTTGGATAGCTATTGGGATTAATTCTATAATTTCTCCTATAAGGGCATTTAATTTAATTCCATTAAATGAAGGGCTCATTCGTTCTAATGAATAAACTATTAAAGCACCTTCTATGTCACTATCAAGTTGTTCCAAGGAAGAGATTCGAACAGACTCTTTACCGCTACTTATCGTTTTTATTTCATACCAACAATTATTCATAGAGTAATCCTTATGAGTATGCTCAGGGCCAGTCCAAGATTCCAATGCCGCATCAACTCCAAATGTAGGAATCATATTATCTCTCATATAAAGTAGCTCACCTATAAGCCCCATTATTTCTGTCTCAGAAAGAAGTCCTCTATTAGGCTTAAACATTCTTTTCCATGATAAATAGCGCGTCTGTAATTGCTTATAAGCTGTTTCATCATCCACTACTCCTTTCGTTGAATTAATTAAGTCACAACAAAAGAGACTAAAACATTCCAATAGTTCTGAATTTAATAATGAAAAACGCAAAAATTGAATATCATCAAGCATGAATTGTGAAACTTCAATAACCTTTGAACCCACAATTTTTGCAGGATGATAATTACCTCTAAAATCAATAGAATAATGAGCATTCTCATCTTTACCGATATATAGATTTATATCGCGATTTTCCCCGATGCGAATAAAATACCCACATTCAAACCCTTGCGTAAATTTATTGTAAATACTATTCTTCATCTTCTTCGCCCTCCGCTTCGTCTATTAAATGTTGTTGATAATATGTTTTATTTACCTTAAACTTCTTAGCTTGCTCCATAGCTTTTACGCCAGGAAAACCTATTGCAAATGTAACAATTTTATCATTACCTAATTCTTCTCTAAATTTCTTTAAAAACTTCTCTTCACTATATGGGTCTGTTGCATCTTTTGGGTGTACCAACATAATGATGAGGAGTGGTTTTCGTTTAGGTAAATGCTCAAAATATGCTCTTAGCGGAATTTCACGATTATTTGCTTCTCGTTCTGATAGATGTTCTTCATTAATCCAACGTAATCGACAAGCACGTTCAGCTTGTATTATTTCTTCTTTAGTTAATGCGAACTTACCTTCCCTCAAACCCAGCAAACGACGACGTGAACTGACTTGTATAACTCGTCTTGACATAGAAGCGCAAATGGCACGATCTACACATTTGATATCTTCTAACCCAGGGACATCATAATTCTCTTCACTACTACCTCCTTCAAATACAATATCCCACATATCCATTCCCTCGGTTTCTGAATCCTGTAAGAATTCTATAATATTTGGTATATTGAAATTGATGTTCGCTAAAGAACACTGTATGTTTTGAAGATAATTTACAACAACATCTTTAGGAACATTCGTGAACACTCGAGATTTTCCCTCATAATTATTTCGGCGAGTATTATCTATATCTTGTGCATACAGATATGGATAACCACCTTGTTTTAATACAGCAACTAAGTCACGCGTTTGTTCCCAGTTTTGCGTATTTTGCTTTATACTTAAGCTTGTATATGGAGTATCATAGATGTTTCCGTAAAAACTTGTTTGTACCGTCAGATTATATGACGAACGCATTTTATTAGCAGCTGTAATTTGAAGTTCTGCACAATAATCACGCACTTTAAGTCCAAAGTCTTTAGGAGTAAGCTTCTGTTCAAACATCTTATGAATATCATCTTTAAGTTCCTCAGTTGCTGCTGATATCTCTGCATACCAATAAGCACTTTCACGGCTAGTCCATATTTGAAAAACATCTTCATAGCCTCTACGATACCCAAACCAACGTCCCATTTGCATCAAGACGTCAAAAGTAGAAGTATTTCGATAAAAATAGCTAACTATCAAACCTTCGAGTGTAAGACCACGAGACAATGCTAATCCACCCACTGCAATGACTCGAAGGGACTTATTCGTTTTATAATCTAATTTACCACTATTTTTAGAACCATTGACAACCACCACTTGTATATGTTCTATCGCAGAAATTAAATTCTGCTTATCAATCACTCTATTAAATGAGATATCTTCTACATTTGCAAAATGCTTATGCCAAATATATTCAAACTCCTTGTATAAAGCATTTTGGATATTCCTTTCTCGGATATCATGAAAATCAAAACGAATCGCATTAAATATACTATTAAAAATTGATTCTACCTCATCCCGAATATAACGTTGCACTTTAACAAAACGAGACATATTAATGAGCATACTACGAGGAGTGTTTCGGTCACCTCGCAAATCTCGAATTACATTTGCAATGAAGTAACATATCATCGATTCTCTCAAAGAATCAGGCAATATACCATGCCACGTTTTTTTATGTTTATAGTAGAAGGGACCACTATTAAGGGTTTCTAAATTATACTCTTCTGTCTCTCTAAATTCATCAGAAGTATAATCTGGCTCTTCTATATCAGGAATAAAACGCAAGTTACCATATCGATCCCCTGATGGGTCAAAGATACGTTTCGCTCCTACATAATTAGAAGGAGTTGGAAGCGAATAGATAAAATGTTCTGGGAATAAATCAGCTTTTCCCATAGCATCCGCAGAATCAGGATCAATAAATACGTTTGCAAATGGTGTGGCAGTAAATCCCACATATGTAGCATTTTTAAATAGATTACATATTTGACGTATTAGCTTATTCGTTTTCGTAGGGTCTGTTTGGTCTCTTTTAGTATTAACAGAAGCATTATCCGCCTCATCATCTATCAACAACATGGGCTGATCTATGCATCCTTGTAGCGCATCTACATTTTGGTCCTTCAACCAGTCATATAACTTTTGAAGAACCGAAACATTCTTCTTTATTACAAACAAAACAAGCGAATTATGTTGATCAATAGTCGTTGCTATCTTGTCACAATCACCCACAAAATCAGACTCTATAGATGTCATAGATGTTGCTTTTATATTTTTTCCATCCAAACCGACACCAACTGGTATGCGAACTCTAGTATTGTTTATAACTCTCCATGATAAGCCTACCACTCCTTCATCTATACGTTGCTGTGTTTGTTGGCGCAAATTTTCCGTTATACCTGCCAGCAGAATGACAACTTTGTATCCTGCATCAGCAGCCTTGCATATTAATCCTGAATATGTTGCTGTTTTTCCAGATTGTACATCACCAATTATCAATCCTCTTTTTAGACGAGGAGCTGTTAATAGCTCGTTTGGATTACCCAAATAATTCATTATATTTGGTAATGTAACTTCATCTAACAAGTTAATGCTAGTGATATCAATACTGGACTTCTCTATTAAATATCGCCTATATCGCTCCCAAAAATATGGTTTTGCTATCTCGTCATTCCTGTACCACTCTTCTATTTCCTCATAATCGTTCAGAATAACACCTGCTTCTGTATGTCTTATCTTATGTTCATACTCAATATCATTCTCTAAACAACGATATGCTTCGTCATCTAACTCAATCTTAGAAATCGCACAAGCTCCATAGATATAGCTAGGTATTTTATCGAATGTTATCTCAATACCTCGCGCTTTATCTAAGCTAATCAATGTAGATATTACAGAAAGTAGCGAACTATATTCTTTTGGACTAATGTTCATTTTCAAAGTATTTAGTTAATTTCTTTTCTAATTCTGGTAGTACCGAAAATTGTTCCATAGACATCACAATTTGGATTATTTCCTTATGTGATTTACAGAGTAACTTAGAAAGGTTGGAAACCATAGTTATTCCTAACTCATAAAGTTCACCTAATCTATCCTCAGATTCTACTATATCAATACATTCGTTTGATTTATCAACATACATTTGTTGAATAGGGAAGTTACGCTCTACTTCCTTGATAAACATATCAAAATAGGAAGCATCTTCATCTGTCATCTTATTTCGAATCATTTGATAAAAATTTCCTGAGCGATTTATCTGGTAATAAAAATGATCATTACGCCCTCTCATGCGTTCCCAGATATACTCAATATTATCATTAACAGATTCTCTACGCCCCCTATGAGTTTGTTGACGTACTGAAATCTCTAGAGCATCAAAAACAGTTTGACGTAATTGGTTCTGAATACGCTTTGGTATTGATGCATTTTGCTTCTTAACATCGATTTCCCATATATCATCCAATGAGTTCGGTATATCGACACGAATTCGCGCATTCTTAGTTAATTCCGCACGAGGTTTCATACCGAACCATGTACCCCAAATTATCAGTCGATGGTTACGATACACATAAAAACCTTGTTTCTGCCGTAAATTCTCTATTCCACCTAATAATCGTTGATCTTTATCCGACAAATCTGATATAAATGGTAAGACAAACGTCTTGACACGGATTAATCTCTCTTGACCATTACTATCTTTGAGTGCGATTGAACGTTCTGGCTTTATAGTAGTCTTGGGATGCTCTTCAAGGAATGGATCAGATGGTTTTAGTTTTAGATTATTGATATATATTGAAACCGATTTATTTTTCATGCTCATATATCGATGGAATATGAGCGACAAATATGTTTCTAAAGACTTTCGCAAATCAAGAAGTGTATCGTACACTTGTCCATCGCTTGATTTGTGCAATACATCAAAATCTGACCATAACACTAAAGTTCCTCGATCTTGCTCTTTTAATCGTTCCACATACGGAAGTGTATCTATTTCCAATTGAGTCAACTCTAACACTACCCATTTCTTCCTTTTTAGAATGATGTTATAATCCCATGTATATGCACTATATTTTCCATTAAACTTACTAACTACGGTCAATACGCGACATTGTGACAAGGATGCTGATTTCATACCCAAGCCGAAACGCCCTAAATCATCATCTGCTCTTTCATCTTCTGACGAAGTACAACCATAACGCATAGCTGCATATAAAGCATCATTAGACATTCCATATCCATCATCTAGAATGCCCATGGTTAGGGATGCTAAACGGTCAGTAGGGAATAATAAATACACATTTTTACACGCAGCACTTATACTATTATCAATAACATCAGCTACAGCCGATTCAAAAGAATAGCCCATGTGCCGCATAGAACCCATTAGCTTATCCGCTTGAGGAATATTATCTTTTTCCTTACTCATAGTAACTAAGTATTTGATCAAACACAGCTTTGCTTAATAATGGTGGGACAGCGTTTCCTATCTGTTGTTGTATAGACATATGTGGTCCTTGAAAGATAAAATCATCAGGGAAACTTTGTAGACGAGCTGCCTCGCGTACAGAAAGACCTCTATCCTGTGTTGGATGGATGAGCATACTTTTTCTATAATTAGAAATTACAACTGAAGGAGCATCGGCTTTAAGTCTCTTATAAATGCCACTATGACAACGACTTTTATCTGCATAATTTGTCATTAAATAATCTGGTATATCACGCCAATTCCCCCCTTGCGGAATATGATGATATCTTTGAATAACTAGCTCATTATTGAGGGTTACAAAATTTTGCATTGCTTTTTGTGAATTGCGTCGCATCAGCTTCGCATACTCTGATGCATTGTCATATTCAATAGTATAATCTGCTTCTACCAACATCTGACCATTCACTAAAGGAGGGAGATCTGCAAAAGCCTCCTCTACTGTAACATGTGTACCTCGTGATTGGGGAAATTCAAAATTTATCCCATCTCTATTGCCAATTATAAAACAACGGTATCTCTTTTGAGGAACGCCATATTCATTTGCCCATAAAATCTTTGCTTTTACATTATAACCAAGAGCAATGAAGTTTTCCTGAATTGTTTCAAGAATTTGTCCATCATTCATTTTGGTTAGTCCCCAAACATTTTCCAATACAAACCATTTCGGTTGAAGTTCCCGAACAAATCTCACAAACTCTAAATACAAGAAGTTTTTCTCATTATCCATGTTTCGACTCATTGTATTTGACATAGAAAAGCCTTGACATGGAGGACCTCCCATTATAACAAAAACATCTTCGTTCAATTTTAATTCGGAGGTCTTAATTTGTGTAATATCTCCAGTTAAAACAGTTGCGTTTTTGTGGTTATATGCAAATGAAGCAGCTGCGTATTTATTAATTTCAACTCCATATCGAACAGTTATACCAGCCATCTCAGCTCCTAAGCTAAGACCTCCTGCACCAGAAAATATGTCTATTCCTATTCTGCTTTTCATGATGATATTTTATCATTCCCACACAAAACAAACGCAGACCAGATACTTCTATCCGGTCTGCTTAGTAAAAAGAACATAGGCAAGCGAGATAAGGAGCAAGGTCGGGAAACCTCATGACAATACCCCGCTTACCCATGTTCGAGACACGGATAGCAGGGACATATACCTCTCTGTCATGTTAGATTTTCCCGATCTGCTCCTAGACTGTATATGCCAATTGCGCTATGTGTTATGTTTATATTTCAGTTAAATTCTATATTTAGCCCGCAAAATTACAACAATTTTTGCATTTATGCAAATAAAATTGGTTATTTCTCTTGTAGTTTTGTTTTCTCTTTATCGAAGTCAGAAAGTCATTCGCCCTGCTGAAGCATATATATGGCTTTTTGTTGCTCAATCTCTTTGATAGTAATTTAGATTATCCGATCAGCGATTGGAAAATGTTTGGAAATAATTTGAAGAATTGAACATTAGAGTGTAGGGTGTAGGGTGTGGCGGCGGAGCCGCAGTTGTTTAATGTCTAATGTTTAAAGTGTAGGGTGTCTAATGTTTAAGGTTTAAAGTGCACTAACCAACCATTCTGCTGCACTCACAATATGAACCTTCTTGCCTTCGTGCTCAATTATGCCAGTTTCTCCATACATTACAATTAGTGTTAAGTTGTCGCAATGTGTCTTGTTTGACGCTTTTATCAGTCCGCCCACTTCTCGATTGAAGAGTTTGGTAGAAGGGTTACTAAAGTCGTATGTCACTTGTATCAATTCCTGTACCTTGGAAGCTTGTGTACGTACAAAGTCAACAGCAAAGCGATTACTTTCTCGTAGAAAATATAGTTGTTCATCCGCATATTTCTGACGGCGCAGCAACTCAATTGCAATGATATTCTCAAGACGCCAGCCTAGATTATCGGTCTGCAAAGAATTGTCTCTATTGCTTAGAAAAGCATTATCAATAATGTAGGATTTAAGATTGCTTTGTCGCTCTACGCTCTTAAAAGAATACTTATGAAGAATACGTGCAAGGTAGGCAGTATTGAGGTATGACACATAATTCTTGACCGTTTGTACCGAACGAATAGCATATGTTTCGCGGATATTCTCAAAGTTGATTTCTTGGCAAAAATTATCGATTACAGTATCTGCCACTTGTCGTAATGATGCAGGATAACGTACTTTATAGCGTTTGCATATATCCTTCTTAATAACCGTATCAAGCAACGCTTTTGTATATGCAGTTTTATCAATTGCACCATCCATAGTTTCTGGGAAACCACCCTCCATGAGATACTTATTGAGTGCATGACCACGCAAACCAACAGCCTTAGTGTGTTGCCCTACTATATCAATATTGTTGATACGACAATATTCTTCAAACGAGAAAGGAAATAGGCGTATCTCGTTGTATCTTCCAGTAAGGTGCGTAATTAGTTCATCGCTCAAGAGGTTGGCATTACTTCCAGTTAAAATCAGGTGTATTCCCTGGCGCAAAAGGCGATTGACAAACAATGGCCAACGAGGCGCATTCTGAACTTCGTCAATAAATAAATGAGTGTAGTCGCCATAAATGTGATACAACATCTCTACTATATCATTCAATTCGGCTACTTGTATATCAGCTAAGTTTTCATCGTCAAAATTAACATAAGCAAATCGAACACCGCTCTCCATTAATACTTTTTGACAGAGCATGGATTTACCACTACGACGCACACCTATTACGACTTGTGCTAATTTGCTATCTAAGTCTATTTTCTTCTCCTCTTGTCGATTTAGCAAAGCATTGCAATCGGTATTAAGGATTTCCTGTCGCTGATCCTCTAGAATAGTCTTTAAATTTCTCATAATAGAATGGTGTTAAAAATCGCGACAAAGTTACAAAAAATAAATGAAACATACAAATAAAATATCTTATTTTGCAAATTTTCGCATGTTAAACCGTCTTATTTTGCAATTTTCTTTTGCCAGAACCGTCTTATTTTGCATTTTTTGTGATTATCGTCAAGTTTCCTAAGGTCCGCAGCACGCAATTTGAACTGGTGACAAATTGTCACCGGTTGACGCTTTTTGGTTGTCCCACAATTGTTCGTCCAATTGATTTCTCTCACAAATGGCGAGAGTTTTTTATTTTACTTATTTTTATTTTGTTTGCTATTTCAACCCACAAAGTTACAACTTTTTTTGCATTTATGCAAATAAATGGCGAAAAAGTCGCCGTTTTAGTTTAGAGAACGCGCTCGCGTTCGGCAATTGAAGCGCACGGAACTCGCTCGGCGAGTTGAAAGCGCTCAATGCCTCCGCTCTCCCCACTCGCTCACGAAGCTCGCGGGGGCCCCGATTGATAGCTACAGTTTAGAGGTTAGAGGTGGAGAGATACTCGAATGGGATTCGTCAAACACCCCATAACGCAGGCGTTATCGGGGACCCCGTAGGTAATGGACAAAGAAATATTTAGATCGGCTGCGCCTGTAGATCGCTCGCTATGCTCGCTGTAGATGGTAGAACGGGCTGCGCCCTGTAGATCGGCTGCGCCTGTAGATCGCTCGCTGTGCTCGCTGGAGAGGGTAGATCGGGCTGCGCCCTAGGAGAGGGGAGGGGATATGTCAAAATGGCAGGTGGGGAGGGGATTGGGAGGTTTGGCAAGGTTTTTGATAATGATGAGTTGTGAAGTGAGAAATATGCAAATTTGCTCGGCAAGTAATCGTTTGAGCAAAGGCGAAATAAGAATTAACAAAATAAAATATATTTATGAGCAAGAAAGGAAATATCGGGGTAACATCAGACAATATCTTCCCCGTCATCAAGAAATTTTTGTATTCTGACCACGAGATTTTTCTTCGTGAGTTGATTAGTAATGCGGTAGATGCTACCCAAAAACTGAAAACCCTTGCTTCTGTGGGCGAAGCGAAAGGCGAGTTGGGCGACACACGTGTGCGCGTACTTATCGATAAAAAGAAAAAGACCCTCACCGTACAAGACCATGGTATCGGTATGACCGCCGAGGAGGTGGATAAGTATATCAACCAAATCGCTTTCTCTGGTGCAGAAGAGTTTGTGAATAAATACAAAGACAAAGCCGAAGCCATTATCGGTCACTTCGGTTTGGGCTTCTATTCCGCCTTCATGGTTGCAGACAAAGTGGAGATCTTCTCCCTCTCGTACCAAGAGGACGCCAAAGCCGTTCACTGGTCATGCGACGGTTCGCCTGAGTACACGATGGAAGATACCATCAAGTCTGAGCGCGGAACAGACATTGTATTGCATATCAACGACGAATACGCTCAATATCTGGAAGATGCAACCGTAGAGGGATTGCTCACCAAGTACTGCAAGTTCCTCCCTGTAGAGATTGCTTTCGGCAAGAAGAAAGAGTGGAAGGACGGCAAGCAAGTAGAGACCGACGAGGATAATATCATCAACGATGTCAATCCTGCATGGACACGCAAACCTGCTGACCTCACCGATGAGGATTACCAGAAGTTCTATCACCAACTCTATCCTCATCAAATGGATGAGCCACTCTTCCATATCCACCTCAATGTGGATTACCCATTCAATCTCACGGGTATCCTCTACTTCCCACGTATCAAGAATAATATTGATATTCAGCGCAATAAGATTCAGCTCTATTGCAACCAAGTGTTCGTAACCGATGAGGTGGAGAATATCGTACCACAATACTTGACCCTGCTCCACGGCGTAATCGACTCGCCAGATATTCCGCTGAATGTAAGCCGTTCGTACTTGCAGAGCGATAACAAAGTGAAGAAGATCTCTTCTCATATCACAAAGAAAGTGGCTGACAAATTGGCAGAGATATTCCGCAACGACCGCGAGGACTTTGAGAAAAAGTGGGACGACATCAAGCTCTTTATCCAATACGGTATGCTCAGCGATGATAAGTTCTACGACCGTGCTGTGGGCTTTGCGTTGCTCAAGAATATTGATGGCAAGTTCTTCACTTTCGAGGAGTACAAGGCACAAGTCAAAGACGCGCAAACCGACAAGAATGGCGACCTCATCATGTTGTATGCACAAGACGCTGATGCTTCTTACGCCTACATCCAACGCGCCAAGGAGAAGGGATATGACGTGCTCCTCATGGATGGCGAACTGGATGTACACGCTATGTCGCAATTCGAGCAAAAGAGCTATGGCGATGGCAGCGACGACAAGAAGCAGATGATTCGTTTCGTGCGCGTGGACTCTGACGTGATAGAGAACATCATCCAAAAAGAAGACAAAGCCAAAGTGGAACTCAGTGCCAATGAGGAAGATGCATTGCGCTACAGTTTCGAATCTCAGTTGCCTAAAACCGATAAAACCCGCTATGACGTAAGTTTGGAAGCCGTATCAGCAGATGCACTTCCTGTTTTCCTCACCCAAAATGAGTTCATGCGTCGTATGAAAGAGATGTCGGCTCATCAACAGGGTATGTCGTTCTACGGCAATATGCCAGACCAATACAACTTGGTCATCAATACGGCTAATGACAAGGTGAAAGCCCTCCTCGCAGAGATTACCGACGCATGCGCCGAAGGTACTGCGCCTATCGTAGAGCAGATTGCGACTAAGCAAGCCGAGGAGAAGACCCTGCAAGAGGCACAGAAAGGCAAGAAAGATGCCGACCTCACGCAAGAGGAGAAGGATGCTGTGACCAACGTGACCAAGGAGTTGGCTGCACTCAAGCAACAACTCAAGGAGCAATACAGCACCTACGCTGCAAGCAGCGACAAACTTCACCAATTGATTGACATTGCCATGTTGGCTGCTGGTCAACTGAAGGGCGAGGCACTGGCTAAGTTTGTCAATCGCTCCGTGGAGCTGCTATAAGATATTGATTGCAGCAATAATCGATCCCCGATGAAGTTGATTCATTGGGGATTTTTTGTGCGCATATTTTGTAACTTGGAAACTACAAAAGTGTTAAAGTTTCCTAAAATATTTGGTTGTTTTAGATAAAAGTAGTACCTTTGCACACTTTTTGCGGGAAGAGGAGTGCTTTGTACTGGGTTGTTCCCTGCTTAAAGGCAGCATTATCTTACGTTTATCCTACGTATATGTTACGTATATCCTACGTATATGGTACGTAATTGATAAGGGAATATAAAAGAACAGATGAGTGATGTAAAAGAAAGCATATTGAAAGCAGCTAAGCCACGTATGCAGGAAGTGGGAATACGCTCGGTGAGCGTGGATGACCTATGCAAAGAGTTGGGTATATCCAAGAAGACGTTTTATGTGTATTTCCCTTCGAAAGATGAATTGGTGAGCGAGATTTTGCATGAGCACGAGCAGAAAATGACACGGGAAGTGCAGCACTTGGTAGCGGATAAGACCGTGGTGCAATGCATCGTGGATTGGACGAAGATTGCCAGACAAACCGAGAAGAGTACGCATCAGACATCACCGATGTTATACGACCTGAAAAAGTATTATCCCACACTGCATCAAGAACACCTGCAACGCATGCGCAAGATGATGCAACAGTTTTTGGTACAGTTCTTGAGGAAAGGTCAGGGGGAAGGGATATTCCGCGAGGAAATAGATATAGAGGTGGCAGCAATGATGCTGGTGAATACACATCTGATGTTGGCCGAACGTGCGGAAAGACTGAAGATGAAGCCACAAGACGTTAGACATATGGGCAAAACGACGATGGATATCCTGCTGCGCGGAATGTTTACGGCAGAAGGATTGGCAGTGCTCGAAAAAGAAGTACATAATAAATAAGGTAATATATATAACAAAAGATGAGAAAGATTGTATTATTAGTTAGTATGTTTGCCATAGCGGCAAACATGATGGCAGCCGACCATGTGATGGCAGCCACCAAACGGGCACCCAAACAAGAGGTGTCTGCTACCCTAAACCTGAGCTTGCAAGAGGCGCAAGACTATGCAGTGGCGCAAAACCGTTCGCTGAAGAATGCCGACTTGGCAGTGCAGAAAGCGTATGCCACCCGTTGGCAAACGATAGCTAGTATGCTTCCGTCGGTGGATATGTCGTGGGCATACCAATCTATGATGGGCTACAAGATGAACTTTGGTGGTATGCCTATTGAAATGCCAGACAATGGTACATTCGGTATCACAGCATCCGTAGGTATCAATGGACAGGCGATTGTGGGAGCATTGCTCAACAATACTGCAATTGAGATGCAAAAACTGAATCTCGAAATTAGCGAGGACAACCTGCGTGCGAGTGTGAAATCGAGTTACGCTTCGGTGTTGGTGCTGGAAGATGTGGTGAAGTTGCTGGATAGTTCGCTGAAGAACATTGAGAACTTGGCAGCAATGACCCAACGCAGCGTGGAAGTGGGTGCAGCAGAGCAAACAACGGCTGACCAAATCCTCGTGCGTGTGAACACATTGAAGAATAATATCAATGCTAACAAGCGTTCGACACAGTTGGCAATCAATGCGCTGAAAGTGCTGCTGAACGTTCCAGCAGAAACCGAACTGACCCTCACCACCCAACTCAGCGATATGCTGAGCGCGGAAGCAATAGTCGCATTGCTGGGTAAAGACTTTGTATTGGAAAATAACCTCAGCTATCAAACACTAGCCAAAAATGTAGAATTAGCGAAGAAGAATGTACATATGGCTGGTTGGGCATATGGTCCAACAATAGGTGTGGGCTATCAATACAGCGAAAAAGACTATTTTGGTAAGAAAGAGGGCTTTAACATGACTCCTCCTAATGCGCTGAGCATACAGGTGAGCATGCCACTCTGGTCGTCGGGTAAGCGTGCAGCAGGTGTGGTGGAGAAGAAAATTGCCTTGGAAGAGGCACGTAACACATTTGAGGAGACTGCCGATAACCTCGGAATTCAAAATGAGCAATTGCGCTATAACCTGCAAAATGCGTATGAGACTTACACCAACGAGCAAGAGAACATGGGCGTGACACAACGCGTGTTTGACAACACTTCGCTGAAATTTCAACAGGGTGTGGCAAGTAACCTAGACCTCGTGAACGCAAGTAACGACCTCATCACCGCACAATCGACGTATGTGCAAGCGGTGCTGACACTGGTGAATGCGGAAGTGGAATTGGAAAAGTTCTTGAACTTGTAAGATAACGACCTTAAGGACTTTAAGGACCTTAACGACTTTATGATAATTTCAAAACTAAAACGATAAATGAAAAAGATTGTATTAATGATGGCTGCCGCAGTTTGTTTGATTGGTTGCGGCAAGAAAGATGCTCAGGCAACTCAACAAGAAGCTGAGCGCGTGGAGGTGGTAGGTACAATAACCCTCCAAGAAAAAGAGATTGAGCGCGTGCTCAATATTTCTACGAACTTACAGGGCTATGTGACACAAAACGTAGCACCATCGCTGACAGGAAAGATAGAGCATATCTTCGTGGAAGTAGGTGATGAGGTGAAAGCAGGCGACATGCTTGTACGTATGGATCAAACACAGTATCTCACACAAAAAATCCAATTGGCTAATCTTGAAATCGAGGTGGGACGTTTGGAGGCATTGCTCGAAACAGGAAGCGTAAGCCAACAGACCTACGACCAGACAAAAGTGGCATACGACCAACTGAAGCAAAACCTGGCTTTCTTGGAGCAAAACACCTATGTAAAAGCTCCATTCGACGGTGTTATTTCTGCTAAGACCTACGAGGATGGCGAGTTATATGGCGGTCAACCAATCGTGGTGCTCACACAAGTGAAGAAACTGAAAGCGTTGATTGCAGTGCCAGAGACTTATTATCCTATGATTAAGGAAGGTATGAAGCTGACTGTGAAGAGCGAAGTGTATCCAGATGAGTCTTTCCCTGCAACGATTGAGGTGGTTTATCCTACCATCGATGCTGCGAGCCACACCTTCCAATGCAAGGTGGTTATCCCTAATGCGAGCGAGAAGTTGCGTGGCGGTATGTACGTGACTACTACCCTCGGTCTGGGCAAAGAGAACACCATCGTGGTGCCTTATCAATCCGTGGAGAAACTGATTGGTTCGAACGAGCGTTTTGTGTTCATCAACGACAACGGCTACGCTAAGCGCGTGAGCGTGAAACTCGGACAACGCTTTGACGAGAACATTGAAATCATTGCACCAGAAATCAAAGCAGGTGTAGAATACATCAGCGTGGGTCAACACAAACTGGTTGACGGTGTGAAAATTGAAGTAAAGTAAAACCTGAAGAACTATGGCAATTTATAAAACCGCGATTAAAAACCCCGTAACGACTATGCTGGTGTTCGTTGCGGTGATGATCATAGGTGTGTTCTGCTTCGTGCAACTGCCTGTGGATCAATTCCCTGAGATGGATCCACCATATGTGATGGTGATGACCACCTATCCAGGTGCGTCGGCGTCCGAGATAGAGACCAACGTCTCGAAAATCATGGAGAATAGTTTGACTTCGGTGGATAACCTGAAGTATATCAACTCTACCAGTAAAGATAACGTCAGTCTTGTAGTACTCGAATTGGAATGGGGGTCCGACATTACGGAAGCCGTCAACGACATACGATCGTTCTGCGACATGGCTAAGAACCAGTTGCCTGACGGTTGTTCGTCGCCTATGGTGTTCAAGTTCTCATCGAGCACCATGCCAATCTGCCAATATGCTATCACGGCAGACGAGTCGTATCCTGCGCTCGACAAAATCCTCAACGATGAGGTGATTCCACAATTGAACCAAATCAATGGTATCGGTAACCTGTCTGTAGCAGGTGCACCAGACCGCTATGTGTATGTGGATATCGACCAACAAAAACTAGACGCTTTTGGCATCTCGCTGGAGCAAGTGGGACAAGTCATCTCTGCCAACAACCTTAACCTCTCGTCGGGTACGGTGAAGATGGAGAAGGAGCAATACCAAATGCAGGTGCGCTCTGAGTTCATCGAGAGTAGCGAGATTGAGGACCTGATGGTGACCATGACTCCACAAGGTCAACAAGTATTCGTGCGCGATATTGCCACTGTGCGCGATACCATCAAAGACCTCTCGTTGGATGAGAAGACCAACGGTCGCGAAGCTGTGCGTCTGATTGTGGCTAAGCAATCGGGCTCCAACACCGTGCAAGTCTGCGAGGACGTGGATAAAGCATTGAAGAAGATTCAAAAGCAATTGCCTACCGATGTGAAGATTCAAGAGATCTACAACTCGGCAGACAATATCCGTAACTCCATCAACTCCCTTGAGGAGTCTGTGCTCTACGCATTGCTATTCGTGGTGCTCGTGGTGCTCTTCTTCCTTGGCAAATGGCGTGCGACACTCATCATCTCGCTTACTATTCCTATCTCACTGATTGTAGCATTTATCTACCTGAAGATGGCAGACTCCAGCATCAACATCATCTCGCTCTGTTCGCTGACTATCGCTATCGGTATGGTGGTGGACGACGCGATTGTGGTGCTTGAGAATATCACACGCCATATCGAACGTGGCGAGAGTCCACGCGAGGCATCTATCTACGCCACCAACGAGGTATGGGTCAGCGTTATTGCTACCACACTCGTACTCTGCGCCGTATTTGTACCACTGACAATGATGGATGGTATGGCAGGTATTATGTTCGAGTCATTGGGTTGGATTGTAACAGTCGTATGTTGTACCTCTACCGTGATTGCTATCACGCTGACCCCTATGCTCTGCTCCAAACTGCTCAAAGCACGAAAAGTACGCGTGGAGAACGGCAAACTTATTGATGATAGCGACAAGAAATCTTGGTACGACCGCACTATCGTAGCTTTCCTTGACAAGGTAGACAAAGTTTACGGTAAATCGCTTGCATGGTGCTTGCGCCACAAGGCATTGACTATTGTTATTCTATTTGCGTTCTTCGGAGCTTCACTCTTGCCATTCATTTTTGGCAAAGTGGGAACCGACTTTATGCAACAACAGGACAATGCTCGCTTGAGCGTAACTATTGAGTTACAACGCGGTACACGTATTGAGGAGACCCTCAAGACTGCACGCAAATTGGAAGAACGCTTCATGGTACTCGTTCCTGAGATTGAGATGATTGCTACCTCTGCGGGTTCCAACGATGATGACGGTACGGGTGCTATCTTCTCCACCACAATGAATAACACCATCTCTATGACCGTGCGTTTGAACAAAAAGTGGGAACGCGAGCGCACTATTTGGCAGATTGCCGAAGTGCTCCGTCAGGAGATGGCTCAATATCCTGAAATCATTGAGTATCAAGCATCTACCAGCGGTGGTGGTCCTGGTGGTGGAAATACTGTAGATATCGAAATCTATGGCTATGACTTCGATATTACCAACCAAATGGCGCAACAAGTCATGGCACTGACCAAGGAACTGCCAGGTGCACGTGACGTCTATGCCGACCGCGATGATGACCGTCCTGAGATAAAGATCGTAGTGGACAAAGAGAAAGCAAGTCGTCTTGGATTGACTTCTGCCACCATATCTTCCTACCTGCGTAACCGCGTGAATGGTATGGCTGTGGGCTTCTTGAAAGAGGATGGTGACGAGTACGATATTCTTGTTCGCCTCAAAGAGGAGAACCGCAATTCAATCTCCGATGTGCTCGACTTCTCTATCCCAACCCCAACTGGCAAAACTATCAAACTGTCAGAAGTCTGCTCAGTGGACGAGTATTGGGCACCACCAAAAATCGTTCGTAAGTCACGTCAGCGTATTGTGACCGTCAAGGTGACACCATTCGAGACTACATTGGGCGAATTAGCACAAGCTATTGAGACACAAGTGCTTCCTCAAGTAGATGCCCCTGCTGGATATACAATGCGTATCGCTGGTGACTACGAAGACCAACAAGAGACATTCGGCAAGATGGGTATGCTGGGTATGCTGATTATCCTGCTCGTGTATATCGTGATGGCATCGCAGTTCGAGTCGTTCAGCAAACCTGCTATCATCATGTTCTCTGTGCCATTTGCGCTCTCGGGTGTGATTATAGCCCTATGGCTCACCAACACCTCGTTGGATATGATTGGCGCACTGGGTCTGGTACTCCTTGTGGGTATTGTGGTGAAGAATGGTATCGTGCTTGTGGACTATATCAACCTCATGCGTGAGCGTGGACACGAACTCAACGAAGCTATCCAGATGTCAGGCGAGAGCCGTCTGCGTCCTGTATTGATGACTGCGTTCACCACTATCCTCGGTATGGTGCCAATGGCTGTGAGCCAAGGTGAAGGTGCCGAGATGTGGCAACCATTGGGTATCGTCGTTATCGGTGGTTTGACCGTTAGTACCTTCCTCACCCTCTACATTGTACCTGTAATTTATGGTGCAATGTCTAAGAAGGGCGAACGTGACAAACTCAAGAAAGTGCGCGAGAACTTCATCTTCATGGATATCAAAGTGGAGGACTGCGAAGAAAAAGAAAAATAAGAATCAAGAACCAAGAGCCAAGAGCCAAGACTGATTGTCTTGATTCTTGGTTCCTGGCTCCTTAATCCAAATGTAATTATGAAATCTGTAATGATAGTATTCAATCAAGCTAACACCGAGCGTGTGGAGTATATGCTTGATATGTTAGAAATACGCGGTTTTACTTTCTTTGAGGAGGTACAGGGTCGTGGTAGTAAGAATGGTGAGCCACGCCGTGGTACCCACGCATGGCCAGAAATGAACTCATGTGTGATCACTATTGTACCTGACGAAAAAGTACCTGTATTACTCGAAGCGGTCAAGAAACTTGACAAGCGCAACGAGGAAGTCGGTGTGCGCGCATTCATGTGGAATATCGAGGCTACTGTATAACGGCAGATATATTCTTCCTATTAAACAAAGGATGTGTCAAATAATTGATACATCCTTTGTTTTTACATATAGCGAAGTAGTTTAATTGATATGCGAAGGTAAGATACGTCGGATTGTATTTTCTACATTCGTCGCTGCAAAATTAGGTTGCATAGCAACTTCCAATGGTACTTTTTCTCCCAGTATCGGGTAGACGCCCGCGAAGCCCATTTGTTGAACACTATCGCACATTTCTACACTACCACCAATAGCCACTACAGGTATGCCTTGTTGCTTGGCGCGATTCAAAACGCCTGCGGCAGTCTTGCCTTTGGCTGTCTGAAAATCAATCTTTCCTTCGCCCGTGATAACAAGGTCGGCGTTTTGGATGATTGTGTTAAAATCAATAGCATCGAGCACCATGTCAATGCCGCGTTTGAGGGTGGCATGTAGGAAAGCGCGGAACGCGCCGCCCATACCGCCTGCTGCACCAGCACCTGCAATGGGTACGATGTTGATGCGATATTTGTCTTCGATGACATTGGCAAAGGATGCCATGCCTGCATCTAATTTTGCCACCATTTCTGCATCGGCTCCTTTTTGCGGAGCGAACACGGGTGCTGCGCCTTCTGGACCGCAGAAGGGTGTATTCACATCGCATGCAATGGTGAAAGTGGATGAGCGCACACTATCGGGTACATCACTGTCGTCAATACGCGTAATATCTTGCATAGTGCCGCCGCAGCAATGGGTAATCTCTTTATCATTGGCATCGTAGAAACGAAAGCCCATGGCTTGCAACATTCCTGTGCCTGCATCGTTGGTAGCACTACCGCCTATGCCCACAAGAAATTGGCGACAACCTCTGCGAATAGCATCCATGATCATTTCACCCGTACCATGGGTAGATGTGAGCCACGGGTTGCGTTCTTCAGGTTGGAGTAGGGGTAAGCCACTGGCGGCAGCCATCTCGATGATTGCTTTGCCGGCAGCTATACCATAGTTTGCTTGGATAGGACGCCCCAATGGATCACTAACGGAGGTACATATGATCTCGCCGCCCAAGGCATCTACTATGGCTTCTACGGTACCTTCGCCACCATCTGCCACATTTACAGCCACCACATCGCAATCGGGATATACGGCTTTGATACCGCGTGTCGCCGCCTGCGCTACTTCTATCGAACTCAATGATCCCTTAAATGAATCGGATGCTATAACTATTTTCATAACTTCTCGCCTCTATCCTACAATAAAATACATACCGATACTACCCAACGTCAATATCAATCCGACCAGTGTTTCATATGGAATCAGTCGTAGACGTTCATTGACTGAAAATCCCATCGAACCACCTGTGGCATGGAAGAATGAGCCATGAGGTAGGTGGTCTAAGGTGGTAGCACCCGCATTGGTCATGGCTGCACCCCATACGGCGGTTACCCCTGCTGCCAAAATAGCTTCGCCAAACGAAGCCGAAGCAATAGTAGCGCCAGCGGTCGTAGAAGCGGTAGCTGCGGACATCAGCGCACCTGCGATAGGTGCCATAAACGTACCGCCATTGCTCCAACCTGCCAGCATGCCGACCAACCCATCTTTGATAGCAGATGCCTTGATGATACCAGCCAATGTACCTGTGCCAACCAGCAGGATTGCAATACCCGACATCTTCTCTAATCCATAGGTCAAACATGTTGCTGTATCGCGCCATTTGCCTGTGGCAAGTATGCCTACCACGCCACCCACGGGTAAGGCAATCATTGGGTCAATCACTATGCCTGCGATAGGACGTAGAGCCAGCAAGATAATAGTAACGATAGGGCCTATAAGACTGCGCCATAGAGCAGGCAATGTATCTTCGTTGTCGCGCTCTGTGGCTTCTTCGCCAACCATCAAATCGCCTTTAGGTATCAACGGAACAATAACAAACACTGTGATAATCAATCCGATTAGTGCAGGCACAATCCCTGCTGCCATCACGGATGAGAGGGGAGCATCGAAGTTCTCCGCTGCGATAATCGTATTGGGATTAGGCGATAGGATGTTGCCGCATTTGCCGCCACCAATCATAGCCAATAATAGTTTGAATTTCGACAAACGCAGGCGGCAACCCATGATAATAGCGATAGGGGCAATCGTAATGACTGCTACATCAATGAATACACCCATACCCGTCAGTATCATTGCCGAGATGGCTAATGCCAAATAGATATATTTCTCGCCCAATGCCTTGATGATACTCTTAGCGATAGTGGTGGCAGCACCTGTCTTGACAAGCATACCTGTCAGTACACCTGCCGCTAAAATGCGCACGATGGCGGGGGTGATATCCTTGACTCCGCCAATCATATGGGTAACGGTCGTTTCCAATCCCCAACCAGCTAATAGACCACCGACAATGGCACCCAGCATCAGACTGAATACGGGTGACACTTTGCGAATAATCAATACGATCGATATTCCAAGCCCAATTAGGGCAGCTAATGCGCTATTCATCGGAGCAGGTATTTTTTGCCATTGTTAATACCTATTCCTACGTAATTTTCCGGGTCAATAGGTTGTCCCAATATATTGTACCATTTTCCCGTTTGCAGCACGATGATATTGTCTATCGCAGTTGGCTTGGTAGTTGTCACGAAGTCACATTTGATCACTCCATCAACCTCCTGTATGTGTTCTAGTTTATTGTGCGAAAAAGTCGTATATGAGGTAATATTTCCAGACCCAGGGAATGGAACTTCTGGTTTAGCTTTTCCTTCAGTGTATGGCGATGACACTTTTTTAGCAGAAACTAGCAGGTAGCGTGCCACATAATCATTCGGACAATTGTCAAACCAGTCTTCTTCGTCAAATATCACTCGCCAAATCAGCAAGCCGTGTCCTGGTAAAAAGGCATCCCAGCCCTCTTGCTGACGATTCTCGATGTAATAAACGGTATCTGTGCGATAAGGTCCTGCTGCCACATGCTGCTCATCGCGACTAATCATATAGGTCGTTTCTCCATCTGCTGGTATTTCCAAGCTTTTGGATGTAGCTAAAGCTTCAGGTTTCAGCCATCCTAAATAATACTTGTCATACACCGAATAATTAGGTGGTGTATTGCCATTGTTGAGGTAGTTGCCATATCCCATCAATGACCATGCTCCTGGTGTATATCGTTGATCAACAGTTGGATTGCCAGTTGTTAAATAGTAATCTGGTAATCCTAATACATGGCTAAACTCATGGCAGATTGTACCTATTCCTGTACGAGCATTCGAGCTCTTTTTTATTTCATTTGAGCAAGCGTAATTATTCAGCAGTTTTCCATCTATTTCGGGCAACTTATAGTTTGTCGCAGATGTGGCAAAATACTCTTTTTGATTGGTGTAACCAAAATACAACGCAGAAATCAAATCCCAGTTATGTGGCCAAATGGTGGAGGCTCCGCCTCCTTCTGACTCTGCATAGCCTGCATAGATGATATACACAAAGTCCACCATACCATCATTATCATTGTCATATTCAGCGAAGTCAACACCCAATTTATCAGCCCCTTGGCATGCATCAATCACAAAATCAACCACATACTGGTCATTACCATCGCTCTTGTTGGCTCCATAGTAAGCCATTGATTGTGGCAGAACTACAGGTCCAACCACATCAAAATGTGGCACGTATTGTCCATTCGATTGATCTTTGAAATATGCTTGACATGAGCCGCTTGCTCCATTGTAGGTATAATTCTCTCCGTTTGCAAGCGAGTCAAAAGCTTGAATGGTATTGGTTTCATCGAACGTAACATCCGAAAAATCTACCAAAATCAATAATCCGCGAGGCGCAAGATTGATTTTGGGTGTTTGGCGAAGAGCCACTTTCTGTATGTTGGTATGAGCATCATGCGACACTATTGTAAAGAGCGCGCGTGCGCGATAAGGCTCTTCTAAATCCAATCCAGGTAGGGGAGCTACTGCATAGGCATTCCCACCTACTATCCACAGCAAACTTGCTATGACAGCACTATAAAAGGTCTGTTTCATATAAAATCATGTTATTTTGTCCTGCAAAGGTACAATTTTTTTGCAACACTACAAAAAAAATGTACTTTTTTATTAAAAAATTTGGTCATATCAAAAAAAAGCAGTACCTTTGCACCCGCTTTTGAGAAGTATGGTCCGTTAGCTCAACTGAATAGAGTACCACACTACGGATGTGGGGGTTGCAGGTTTGAATCCTGCACGGATCACAAGAAAGTAAAAACGCTAAAGAATCTTTAGCGTTTTTTTTGTTTCATCAGTTCATCGCATCTCGGAGCTTATGCTTGATATAGTGCTCATCAGTGAAATGAGAACGCAGGTGCGGCGTCATCTCGGCATGGGCGAAGAACTTTTGGTATTCGCGCTTGATATCCTCGCCAAGATTAGGGTCGTGCGGAGTGTAATGGCAAATCGTTTCGGGCGTGTCTTTGGGCTTGAAGGTCTTGAAGCGGAATAGGTCCTGCATCGTGAGTTTGAACTCCGTTTCGCCATTCTCGCGGCGACCTCGGTATTTGTTTACACCGACTGCTTTTTTCAATGAGGACATAGGATTGAGGACTGGATTGATGACAATCTTACGTCCTGCGAAATCGGCGCAAAGGACGTAGAAGCCGCCAAGCGAACTGCCTATCAAATACTTGACATCTGTATTCGATTTGATAAAGTCATTTATTTTCTTCACCGATTCTTCCACATGGTGATTCACTTCCAACGGACACCACTCCAATTCTGGATAGTATTTCCTGAAGTTCGTAATTGTATCAGAGTGTATTGAACCCGCAAAACCGTGGATGTAAACTGCTTTCATCTATTTTTGATTATGGATTAGTTAGTGATTAGTTAGTGATTCTGCTACCTTCCCGCTACCATTCAACTATTGAAAGTAAAAATAAAAGAGCGTGTCATATAGGCACACTCTTTTATTATATAATAGGGTGTAACCTTACATCACGATATTGACAATCTTGCCTGGAACGACGATGACTTTCTTTGGAGCTGCGCCGTTCAATTGTTTGGCGGTCAGTTCGTGAGCCATGACAATCTTCTCGACCTCTTCGCGTGGAGTGTCCTTGGCTACCTCAATGGTGAAGCGCACTTTACCATTGAACTGAACAGGGTACTTCTGCGTTGCCTCAACCAAGTATGCTTCGTTGCACTCTGGCCATTGGGCGTGGCAAACAGAAGTGGTTTCGCCACAGAGATGCCATGCCTCCTCTGCTATGTGAGGAGCGTATGGAGCAAGCAAGATAGCGAAGGTCTTGAGGATAGCGACCTTGTTGCACTTGAGGGCTTGCAACTCGTTTTGCGCAATCATGAAGGCAGGGATAGAGGTGTTAAACGAGAAGTTCTCAATATCCCAAGTAATCTTCTTGATGAGTTTGTGCAAACTGCGCAACTCCTCTGCTGTTGGTTCGTCGTTGGAGAGGGTCTCGAACATGTTCCACCACTTGCGCAAGAAGCGGTGTACGCCATCAATACCGTTGGTGTCCCAAGGTTTGGACATCTCGAGAGGACCGAGGAACATCTCGTAAAGGCGCAGAGTATCTGCACCATACTTAGCCACCACGTCGTCTGGGTTCACCACATTGAACATAGACTTAGACATTTTCTCTACCGCCCAACCGCAGATATATTGCTTGTCGGTAGGAGTGCCCATATAAGGGTTGTCGATATCGGTAGTACCATCCGAATAGATGAACTCCGCATTCTTGAACTCAGGCATCCAGTTGCGGAAGGCATCAATATCCAAGACATCGTTCTTGACGATATTCACGTTCACGTGGATAGGTTGAACTTTATCTTTGTACTCAGGGTTATCGATGAGGTTGTAACTGATGAAGAGGTTGCCCGTTGCGCCTTCGCCGATATAACGATACACGAAGTTGGAGCGACCTTGGATCATACCTTGGTTGATGAGTTTGCGGAATGGCTCGTCCTCGCAGATATAGCCGAGGTCAAAGAGGAACTTATTCCAGAAACGGCTATAGATAAGGTGACCCGTAGCGTGCTCAGTACCGCCGATATAGAGGTTGACTTGACGCCAATAGTCGTTGGCCTCTTTGCCTACCAAAGCAGCATCGTTGTGGTTGTCCATATAGCGGAGGTAGTATGCAGATGAACCTGCGAAACCAGGCATGGTGCAAAGCTCCAATGGGAAGACTGATACATTATCAATCAGCGACTTGCTCACTACTTGGTTGTTCTTCTCGTCCCATGCCCAGAGGTCCGCATTGCCGAGAGGTGGCTCGCCTGTGGTGGTAGGTTTGAAGTCAGACACCTCAGGCAAGAGAAGTGGCAAGCACTCTTCTGGGAGCATATATGGCATACCGTCCTTGTAATATACAGGGAAAGGTTCGCCCCAGTAGCGTTGGCGGCTGAAAACCGCATCGCGGAGGCGGTAGTTGACTTTCACACGACCGAGGCCTGTGTTGGTGATATGCTCTTTCATCGCTTGGATAGCATCCTTGACTTGCATGCCATTGAGGAAGCCCGAATTGATCATCACGCCCTCTTTGGCATCAAAGCTCTGCTCGCTCACATCGGCACCCTCAATGAGTGGGATGATAGGCAAGTTAAAGTGCTTAGCGAAAGCATAGTCACGGCTATCGTGTGCAGGAACCGCCATGATAGCGCCTGTGCCATAACCGCTAAGTACATAATCACTTATATAGATAGGTATCTCGGCTTTGGTGAGCGGATTGATAGCATACGAACCTGTAAAAACACCTGTCACACGGCGGTCAGCAATACGCTCACGCTCGGTACGGTTCTTCACCATTTGCAGGTACGCCTCTACCTCAGCTTTTTGCTCCTCGGTAGTCACACGCGCTACATACTCGCTCTCAGGAGCCAACACCATGAAGGTCACGCCATACACAGTATCTGCGCGGGTAGTGAAGATAGTGAATGGTTCGTCTTGCCCCTTGATAGCAAAGCGCATCTCAGCACCCTCGCTGCGGCCAATCCAGTTGCGTTGGGTCTCTTTGAGCGAGTCAGTCCAATCCACGGTATCAAGCCCCTGGAGTAAGCGTGGTGCATAGGCGCTCACGCGGAGGTTCCATTGGCGCATGACGCGTTGCTCTACAGGGTAACCACCACGAACAGAAAGACCTTCGCTCACCTCGTCGTTAGCGAGCACACAACCGAGTTGTGGGCACCAGTTCACTTTAGTATCAGCCAGATAGGCGATACGGTAGTTCATAAGGCGCTCTTGTTGCTCCTTCTCTGAGAGGGTAGCCCATGTTGGGTCGGTAGCCTCGTACTTCTCAATCAATTTGCTGATAGGTTGAGCCTTCTGCAAAGAGGTGTCGAAGTAGGAATTGAACATTTGGATAAATGCCCATTGTGTCCACTTGTAGAAGTCAGGGTTGCAAGTCTTTACCTCGCGATCCCAGTCGTAGTTGAAACCGATCTTTTGGAGTTGCTCGATATAGTGAGCGATATTCTCCATAGTTGTTTTCTCGGGGTGTTGACCAGTTTGGATAGCATATTGCTCCGCAGGCAGACCATAGGAGTCGAAGCCCATTGGGTGGAGGACATTGAAACCTTGGAGGCGTTTGTAACGGCTATAGATATCGCTAGCGATATAGCCGAGAGGGTGACCTACGTGCAAACCTGCCCCTGATGGATAAGGGAACATATCGAGCACATAAAATGGTTTTTTGTCGCTTTGGTTACTTACGCGGTAAGTACCTGCTTTCGCCCATTCGGCTTGCCATTTCTTTTCAATTTCACTGAAATTGTAATCCATAAAATTATTTGTGATTTAATTATTTAGCATTTATTCATTTCCTATTTCGGCTTGGCAGCCTCAAACAATCTGCTTACACCGTGGTCATTTAGGCGTGACCTTTGCGCTGCAAAGGTACTACAAAAATTGCATATATACAAATTTTTAACTATTTTTGTGGCGAATGTGCTATTTATCGAAGTTTTGTATGTGTTTTTTTTGTAAAATATCGAAATAACTACACCTTGAAACAACACAAAAAGGGAGAGTAAACTTTTGTAAGAAGCTCTGCCAATTTCGCGACCACCATAGGAGATCTGTGGGACATCTCTTGGCTTTCGGTGGCTTTCTACAAACGCGTTTCTATAATAATGCTGCAAAAATCTTCGGCGCGGAAGGTATTTTGCGCTGAAGAGAAGAAATCCCGAATGCTAAATATATTTTGCAATAGCCTCTCGCAAAAGGTTTAACATCTCATTTTCGTGCTTGTCGCATAGTTTGTTTATCCACGCCTCGTTACCCCCTCTTGGAACTCCATTAATTAATGTACCCATTATTCGAAGTTTCAGACTTCCTTTTTCAACATGTTTGCGATAAGACTTCATTTTGGATTCAGGAGAAAGATTAGAGAATTTTGAATTGACACTGCGAGAAATGATACATAGATTTCCGAAACGGTCCTTATCATCCCAACGCTCAATAGATCCATCAGATGGGTTTTGCGGATACCAATGCTCAACAGAATTGCGGAATTCAAACTCAAAATCTTGATAAGTGCTTTTGTTTTTTTTCCAAATCAAATAGTCTAAAAAATTGAAAACTACATGAGGAGTTGCTACACCTAGTGCATAGTTTTTACCTTCTAAAAAATTATTATGGACAGCTTCTGCTGCTACTCTTTCAGCCTCTTCCGTCAACAAAGGAATATCTACATCATAAAACAACCAGCAAAGGAGATCTGTTATCCAGTGCATAACCTTTGGAGATGTATATGATACACGAAGCGCAGATTGAATCATTAAGCATTCTTTATTTCGCGGTGCGTATGTTCGTTCCCACTCATTGTCATAGTTTAATGATGTATTTGCATAGTACGCTTTCTTATTAGATTTTCCCCCAGTTGTATATAATTCCTTGAGACTCCATTTCCCATCTTGGTCTTCCCCAATGTATTCCCGCTTAATTATAAATTTATCAAAGAGGTATCGTGTTTGCAATAAATGCACAATAAACAAAGTAGAGAAATATTCACAATTTTTCTTAATAGGCTCATCATCTATGCTGCCGTACTTTATAACATTGTCAAAATCAATAATCAATTTTTTATCATCCAATAATTCTCCTAGCAATTCGTTTTTTGAATCAACATATAATTTAACAAACACTCGGAGCGAATGAAGTAGAAAGTGTGGAAAATCAATTATGCTATCAAATCGCACATGAGAATTGTCTTCCAATACGCCATCGGTATCATCTACTTTAAAGTCTTGTTGAATAATTTTACTTAATACTAAAGATTTCTCAGTTTCTTTTATACTGCTGAAACAATTTCTGTAGTTTTCCCATTTATCTTCTGGATATGCATTCCAAGACCATCCAAAAATATTTTGTCGCTCTGATGGGTGAAAATGCATTTGTACATATCCTGTCATATCACTACAAGCATCCCATACCCTTGCAAAAAACTCTTGTTCACTTTCACTGCGATTGTCTATATAACTCATAAGTTGAGCTTTTAGAATATCATGCTGTTCAAGTTGTTCGCCACGAGTATTCATAATTTCAAAGTAGCGATTCAAATCGGTATTTTTAGGAACCTCAATCCGATAAATCACAACTTGTTGTAAACGACTTGTAAAATCATCTACATCAATATTATCGCTGCTAAACTTTTGGCGTATAGCCTCTATACCATTTACGATTGATTGTTCAAGACGTTCTTCCTCTTCAATTGTCTTGTTGATTACTTGTTCTATATGAGATAGTGTATAGTTAGAATTTTCACGACAATCAAAAGAAAGGGTTTTACTTAGTTCTCCATTCAATGCCTCTCGATAAACCAAATATTGGAGAAGAAGATACAACGTAGTTAAACGCTGCTGCCCATCAACAACTTCATAGGTATTCTCTTTCCCTTTTACTTGAGCGACAACTAATGAACCTATGTAGTAAACTGTTTCTTTACACTCAATATCATTAATATCGTCAATTAATTGGATTATCTCTTTGTCTTCCCATGCATACGCTCGTTGATAGCGTGGTATTACATAATGGCTATCTGTGTCGAAAATAGTGCCATTATTATCCAATATATTTATCGTCTTTACCATATCAATTATTTCCATTGATTATTTCTTTAAGTTTATCGTGTAATTTTTCCCACTTATTATTTGCAGCTTCTCCATTCCTGAGATTAAGTCTCATACTGGATATTTCCGTATGCTTACGCGCATAAGTAATCATTGATATAACTGGCATAGCATTACTATATTTATCATTATCCCCCAAACCAATAGCATACCGATTGATGGTGTCAAATCCCAAATGTTGCATATCAACTCGTACCATCATTGCCCAAACAAATAATTTCTTTACTGCCATAGTGTCAAAATTGTGAAAGCGATCATAATAACACAATAATGCACAATAAAATAAATTGCGTGCATGAGTAATTCCTATAGCAGACTTATCATATGTTTTATCTAACTCTTCTGCAGAGTTAACATCTTTTCCGCCTGTCAAAATAAGCTCTAATTCATGCAAAGCGGGGTTTGTTACGATTTCATTTTTGATATTATGAAGCATCAGCATATAATGATCCACCATGGCAAAGAAATCCGCTCCTGCAATAAATGGTTCTGTTATAAGAAAATAAGGCATTGCTTTATTAGCTCTGCGCGCATATGTATATAGGGAATCTTCACCTATACCTTTGTATATGTCAATATCAGCCGTTCTAAAATTACCACACTTACGACGTTTTGCCCAATTCCAAATAGGAAATAAATATAAATCAAAAAGTTCTCGTATTGCTTTGGGTTGTTTAGATTCCCATTTTACCACAGCATTTTGCATCTCATATTTGTCATGAATCTCCCTTAAATGATAGGCTTTGAGTAAATCATGAGGATATAATGCCTTACCTCTAGAGTTCTGAGAGTCAAATAATTGAAAAGCCTCGCTAATTTTATCCACTGTTACGACAACAACTTCTAAAATATTTTTTAATGCGTTATTAAAGTTAGACCTATCATCCTTTGCTGCAGAAGAAAACCACTCACAAATAGTTTTAAAGTTTTCGTGTAAATTCCTTTGTGTTACCTTGTTTGCAAATTCAATATTCAATAAGCTACAAACAAAAGAAGGATCTAAATACAACTTAAGCAATAAAAATGAAAGTACACGTTGTTGACCATCCACAATTTCCAACTCATTCTTATCATTCTTATGCAGAATTATGGTGCCTACTCTATACTTAAAAGTTGAATATTTTCTACTATCTTCAATGCTTTTTTGTATGTCAAGAAGGAGATCTATAATGTTTTTATCGGTCCATTTGTATGGACGTTGATAACTAGGGATGTTAAGTTTTTTCCTTAGCAAGGTATCAATAGAACAGATTTGAGGTGATTTCTTTTTTTGTTTCATGTGGGTATAAAATATTAGATTCTAGGAAGAATTACACTTCCGAATGCAAAATTACTACTTTTTTCTTAGACATGCAAATGTTTTTAGAAGAAAGTTGAAAGATTATAGTTTATAGACTAGGATTTGCCCGAAAATATTCGGGATTAATAAACAAAGAGGGGTGCAAAGCGCTAGTTTATAGGACGGCACAACAACACTCCAAAAATCAGCAGATTTTTCGAGGTCCCTGTAAGTGCCTAAAGTTTAGAAACAAACAACGTCCGCAAGAATGCGAACGAAGTGCACAATCGCGTTCGGTAACTATTTAAGGAAGTGGATCAACCTTTTTAGGAAAGCAGTCAACTTTTTTAGGATTCAAGGCGACCTTTTTAGGACTCAATCTTAAGAAAAAGCACTTTTGGCTTGCGGGAAGTTGAGTCGGAGTTCTCTCGGTCTTCTCCCGCTCGTCGGTCGGTAAAATGAGGGAAGGTATAAGAGAGGTAAAAGAGACGGCAATCTTAACAAACAGCACTTTTTGTGTTTCAGCGTTCTTAGGTTCATCCTTGGTTCGTCCTTGGTTCGTCTTAGGTCTTTGACACGGAGCAGATTGGGAAGGTACTAGGGAAGGGAATCTTAATAAAAGTGCTTTTTGCGCTAAGTGCAGGCGGTGGCGCTTTGTGATGTGGTGTCGCCAAAAGGCGAGGTGATGGTAGCAGAGCTGCGGTAGCGGCTTACGCAGTGAGCAGCGGGTACATAAGACGGAAAATGCTCGGCGTTAATTCGCCGAGCATTAAACCAATCGCCTTTGCGATGTGATTACTTATTAGAGCAACTTCTTCACTTGGTCGTACACATTTTGTGCGGTGAAGCCGAGTTTCTCGTCGAGGACTTTGTATGGAGCAGAGAAGCCGAATGAGTTGAGTCCCCATACAGTGCCATGTTCGCCTACGAGGCCTTCGAGGTTACATGGCAAGCCTGCGGTCAAACCAAAGCGAGTAACACCTTGTGGCAATACCTCTGCTTGATACTCCTTGCTTTGTTGGCGGAAGATAGCCTCAGATGGCACGCTGACAATCTGCAAGCGAATACCCTCTGCACGAAGGAGTTCAGCACCTGCCATAAGGGTAGAAACCTCACTACCAGAAGCAATCATCACCACTTGTGGGTTCTCATCTTGGCTTACGATATACGCACCTTTCTTCACGCCAGCCTCTGAGGTGTTAGGGACAGAGGTAACATCTTGGCGAGAGAGGATGAGGGCAGTAGGGGTATAGATATTCTCCATTGCCATCTTCCATGCAGCAGTAGTCTCCTCGGCGTCAGCAGGACGGAGTACCATCACGCTGGGGCGACCAGAGTGGTTGTGCAGTTTCTCCATAAGACGGATTTGTGCCTCTTGCTCCACTGGCTCGTGAGTAGGACCATCCTCGCCTACACGGAAAGCGTCGTGGCTCCAGATAAATACCACGGGCACTTCCATCAATGCTGCCATACGAACAGCAGGTTTCATATAATCAGAGAACACGAAGAAAGTACCGCAGGCAGGAATGATACCGCCGTGGAGTGCCATACCGATGCAGACGCATGCCATGGTGAGCTCGCTGACACCTGCTTGCAGGAAACGACCTGTGAAATCGTTAGGAGTGATGACGTGGGTATGTTTGAGGAAACCATCGGTCTTGTCGGAGTTGCAGAGGTCGGCGGAGGATACAATCATGTTGCCGACATGCTCTGATAGATAAGCCAATACATTAGCAGACGCAGCACGGGTAGCCACGTTTTGCTTTTGCATGATTTCGCTCCAGTCCACGCAAGGCGCTTCGCCACGCATAAAGGTCTCATACTCGTTAGCAGCTAATGGGTTAGCGGTTGCCCACTCGTGGTAAGCGGCATAGCGTTGATTGGTTATTTCGCGCAGTTCTTCGGCACGTTTGTCGTAGAGCGCTTGCACGTCTGGGAAGATTTGGAATGGGTTCTCTGGGTCACCACCGAGGTTCTTGACAGTGGTCTCAAAGCTTGCGCCAGACTTGCTGAGTGGCTGACCATGGGTCGAGGTCTTACCTTCCCAACTCTCGCCTTCGGCATTCACGCAGCCTTTACCCATAGAAGTATGACCGATGATGAGCGATGGGCGATTCTTCTCTGCTTGTGCATTGAGAATAGCTTGACGGATAGCCTCTGGATCATGACCATCAATATCTTGTACATACCAACCCCATGCCTCGTATTTCATGGCTACGTTCTCGGAACTTACCTCGTTGCAGTTGGTAGAGAGTTGCACTTCGTTGGAGTCGTAGTACATAATGAGGTTGTCGAGTTTGAGATGACCTGCCATACGGCCTGCACCTTGGCTGATTTCCTCTTGGATACCACCATCAGAGATGAAAGCGTAGATAGTAGGATTGTGCACCTCGCCATAGCGAGCGTTGAACCACTTCGCTGCGATAGCTGCACCTACTGCGAAAGTATGACCTTGACCAAGAGGACCAGAGGTATTCTCGATGCCACGCTCCACATTGCGCTCTGGGTGACCAGGAGTAACGCTACCCCATTGGCGGAGTTGCTTGAGTTCATCCATGGTGAAGTGACCAGTCATGCAGAGTTGTGCATAGAGCATAGGTGACATGTGACCAGGATCAAGGAAGAAACGGTCGCGTGCCTCCCAACATGGGTTCTCTGGATCGTGGATAAGGAACTCAGAGTAAAGCACTTGTACGAAGTCTGCTCCACTCATTGAGCCACCAGGGTGACCACTCTTGGCCTTCTCGACCATTGCTGCAGCCAAAATACGGATATTATCGGCTGCTTTTGTCATTAGTTGTTTTGAATTCATGATTGTATCATTAGTTAATATAGTTCAATGTTGTTCAAAATGGTTCAATGTTGTTAGAATTTATACGCGAGGTAGTAGTTTAGTCCCCATTGAAAGTCCTTGCGAAAACTAAATCCTGGGATATAGTATGGCATCACTTCTCCCTCTTTAGCATTGCGGGTAAATAGTAGTTTCATACGAACATACCATCCCATTTGAAATCCTTTATGCACTTGCACTTGGCAGCCAGCTACTATCTCTCCCCAACAATCAAATCGCTGTTGGTCGTAGAAGTTAAGTCTTTGCTCTCCCCAATAATCGCTATACAACTTGACATTCGTAAGGTCGTAGTTTTGGTATGCCCCACCAAATCGCAAGCCAACTAGCATATTATTTTCAGATGCACCTTTCTTGACAACAGCCAAGTCCATTCCAATTCGTCCAAAACCACCTTGCCCTTTGTGCATTCCACCATCTGCACCACGCTCTGCCATGGCATATCCTGCTTCAAGGGTAGGGTAGAAGCGTTTAGCAAGGCGCACATTGATGGCAGCTTCATAACTTTGTATCTTTCCTGCTGAACGCGCCAACTCAAGAACGGAGTTTCCAATATCCAACTTCACGCTCATGCCCTGATATACAGCGGTGTCTGTATACTCGCGTGCGCTCGCGCATAATGCGAGGCAACAGAGGGATACTATGAGCAATAGTCTATTCATGCAGGTAAATACACAGATTGTCTTGTGCAACGGATTCTACGCTCGCGTTGATAATACTTACACTATCCACGCGTGAATCACTTGACCATGCCGCAGTAATGGTGTGATACACCGCACAACCGCAAGCCAGACTAATAAACTGCTGACGAGGGGTGTGCTGGATAAAAAGTGTATCTATTTGGTTGTGATAGAGCATCAAGTAGGCGGTTAGATTGGTGTCAGGTCGCAATTCCAGTCCCATGCCCTTGATACCTTTGCCTTGCATGCCTATGTCGCTACCGATACCTACAACGGTGATGCTATCCCATTGGGTATAGTGCACTGTGTCGCCAGCCGAAGTGACAGAATCTGCGGAGAGGGTGATTTGTACTGCAGTGCCCAACTCTTGGTGGCATGCGGTGTCTGGTTCGCAAGCCGCGAAAAGGGAGCAAAGAACAAGGAATAAAGAGTAAAGACGAATATGCTTCATCTTCCACAATCGAAAGTGATATGTCTTGGCTCCTTTTTCTTGCGTCATATATCACAATAATGTCTTCGCTTCGTTTTTGAGTGCTTGCAGTGCAATATCATTAGGCGTATCACCGTTGGTGCGATAGGCTGTTATGAGCGTTTTAGCATAGTCTAAGGCGCTACTTCCAACTGGCATTTGTTGTGCGATGCTATTCACAAAAGCCACTGTCTGTTGCTTGGCGTTGTCAATCAAACCCCACACCTCGTCACTTACATAAATCTGTTGGCTGAGGTTATGGTCATACTCTTGACGAATAGTATGCATCAAATGTGCTTGCACTTGCAGGGGGGTCATTTCCGCCAAATTGAGATCAATGAGCATGTGCTCTGGCGTAGTACGCTCCAGCAACAATGACAAGCGCTCATATGCGCGCACTCGAATCGGAGAAATCTCTTTTTGTGACAGTCTTTTCAATTCCCAAAGACGCTTTTCTTCCTCGTTTTTATAAAACTTATGCATCACAAACCATGTCGCCAAAAGCACGCAAAGGGCAGGAATACAATATCTCAAAATCTCTACCATAATCACAAAGTTATCCAAATTATCGTGCAAAGTTACTGTTTTTTTTGCATACATGCAAGAAAAAGCGGTATTTTTGTTTATTTATCGTTTAATTGTAGGCTAATTAGTATAGGGTCGTGGTCCGCATAGCGGAACATCGTCTTGTCAAGCCGACGCTTGTATCCACGCGAGTAGAAATAGTCGGCATTGAGGTAATAAGGGTGCACTGCCTTCACTTGTGTTGCCATTGTTGGAGATGCAAATGCGCGATCCAAATAACCCGCCTCGCTGTGATACACATAGGAATACCCCGTTGAATCATATTGCATTAGTACATCTTCATAACCAGCTCGAATGAGCGTTTGGATAGGTTGCTCTTGGCTATAACAGTTATAGTCACCTACGAGCAGGATATCCGCATCGCCAAACAATTGCTCTTTCTCAATCTTATCCAACATCATCAATAGACTATCCACATTCACCATTCTTTTGCTATTAGACGCATCGCCCGTGCCTCGCTTTGAACGGAGATGGTTGATGTTCAATACAAAACGCTCACCGCTCTTAATCTCTTCAAATCCGCATGCCACCATGCGATAGTGGTAGTGGTTGTTCGGATTATGATAGCCATATTGCAGGTCACCATATGGGCGCACGCGGTCGGTGCGATAGATATAGCCACAGGAGATGGTATCTCCATTGTTCCAACCTTGCGATACATATGCATAGCGCGCTTTTTTGGCTCTTTCATTCATAGCTCGCACCAACATCTCAGCTGCACTATCGCCTTTCTGTATTTCGCAAATAGCATAGATATCGGCATTGATGTGTGTGAGAGCCTTGCTGATTTTCTCTGTTTGAATAGCTTGTTGCTCTTTGGTGGTCTTGCGATGTGCATAGCCGCCCAAATCATAGAAGTAGTTTTGGATATTGGCGGCACATACTAGCAGGCCCTTTGGCATCTTGGGCTTTGGCTCGGGCTTGTTATTTTGGAACTTTGGCGTAGCACCTGTCACTAGTTTTCCTGGTGCAACCACACGAGCGGTCAGGTTCTTCAATACTGCCCCCGTGCGCACTTCATAGTTGCGGATATTGCATGTCAAACTAATGATCTGTGCCCTATTTGCCTGTTTAATAGCCAAATACATCGTACTGTCGCCCTCTGCCAAACCTATGGCGCGTTCCTCTGGAACGTATAGACGTTCAGGGGCAAGGATGAGCGAATCGTAGTAGTTGCCACATACATAAAGCGGAGTGGTGATTTGCACCATTTTTCCGATGTATTTATCCCAGCCTTTCGTTAATAATTCGGGCAGTTGTACTTTCTCTACAGCAAGCAGTGAGTTAGTCCAAAGGAAGATAAGTAATAAAAGAATTTTGCGCATAAGATGTTGATTTTACAAATATGCCACAAAGGTACTACTTTTCTGCGAGATATGCAACAATTCAAGCGAATTATTCTTAATTCTTAACTTTTATTTGCGTATGTGCATTTTTTGTAGTACTTTTGCACAAAATTTTGGTACATATATGCGTAAGTTTCTCGTATTTTTGATAGGATTAGCATGTGTGATGCTTGCGAGTTGCCGCACTCAGCAAGTGGCGCAGTTCCCCATTGCAGCACAACCTGATACGACCGTGATTCCCACTTTTCCCGCAGAGCTACTCTACGTATTGGGAGCACAGTGGGAAGCTGATACTGCTTTGCAAGACCATACGATAGCCGAGTACATAGAACAGGAGTTAATACGCCTCTATCCTGAAAAAGCCTATGCGGGATATATCAATCGGCTGTGTGCATTGACGGATAGGTTATTTGTCTCCTCGCAGCGAAAACCGATTTTGTTTAATCCGCATAGACAGGAGATTAATTTTACTTCTACCGCGTCGCTGCGTACCGATTTTTCTGCGGCATTAGACTCACTTTCGTTGGCAGAAGAGATAGAGGTGCTCGAATTGACGCCAGAAGAGCAGGCTGATTGGAACGCCTTGCAATCCCTCGTGCATAGCGAACAGCCCCTTACGCGTGAGGCGTTCGACACGTTGAATCTCGCATTTTTCGAGGAGGAAGATGTGCTATTGACATTGCTGCTGTGGCGCGGTCCAAGGTTGTTCTTTCGCGTGCTGCAGAGCAAAGCGCGTGCCGAGAAATTGGCGCGCTATTACTATGGCGAAGCTACCAATAATGGTCGTCCTGGCGATGCGTTCAAGCATATTTATGTCAATGTCCTATTGCGCACATATGTCGGCGAATGGCTGTCGCACGCTATCATGGATATTTTTTGGGAATGGAAGAGCCCTAATGCGCCGTGCGATCACTATATGGACTTGCACAACAATATCATTGGTCGCCAAACGCGCTATGATGAGTTCACGACAATCGACACACAATGTACCGATATGCGTCATTGGCTGCAATGGGCTGAAAATGTGCAGCATTTCGTGCAAGACTCAGTCAATGGCGACTATCAGGGGTGGAACAAAGAAACACCCACCTTCGTGGTCGAACCTGCTGCCCAAAAAGTGAGCAATACCCAGTACATCTATTGGGATAAATAAGAATCATCACAAATTCATATATTCTTGATAATCAGCTAGAAATGTGCGATTTTGTGGAGATAGCGGGATTCGAACCCGCGTCCAAACAAGGAACCAATATGCTTTCTACACGCTTATCTTGGCCTTAATTTTCGAGCAATGGCAAGACCCAAGCCACCAACCATTGCCTTATCTGCTTTTATCTCATTCTTGCATCGCAGCCTGCAACAACCAGTCCCGATATTTCCGCACCGCTTAACCCATTCAGCCTCTGGACGTTGGCTTGGAGCGATGTCTCGGTTCAGCACCTTGTGCCGAAACTAGGCGAATCTACTATACTTCGATTACGCAGCGAGAGCTACAGTATTGTTGCCAGTTATAATGGCGAACCCGATTAACGAGCGGTGTTCATGCTCGGCGTGCTTACATACCTGTTCTACCTGCTGTCAAAACCAAATATCCCCTTATAAAACAGTTTGCGACTGCAAAAGTAATGCTTTTTTGTGACTTACGCAAGAATTTGGCGTAAAAACACCCGTTTATCGTTATTTTTCTTCACTTTTTCGCCTTGATATGCCTTTTTTTTACCACTTTCGGCGAAGCAGACCTTGCTTGAACAAGAGGATATATAATGGATACAAGATTCATAGAAGCGCATTCTCAACGTTGCAATCTTCGCACGAAGAAAACTTTTCTCCAAATGCCAATAATCCGAATACTGCAATTTTTTACCTAACATTTGCATATGTCAAAAAAAAACAGTAATTTTGCACGCAAAATTGCTAAAACGTAAACGATATGAATATGAAAATAGATTGGAAGAAACTGCTGCCTTATGCCGTGGCAATTGTGGCATTTGTGGCGATAGCAATGATTTATTGTGCGCCTCTATTAGAGGGCAAAGTGCTAGTGCAAGGTGATGTCAACAACTGGAAAGGTGCAGCACAAGAGGCACTTGAGTATAAAGCCGAAACAGGCAAAACTACTTCTTGGACTAACTCTATGTTTGGTGGTATGCCTACCTACCAAATCACAGGTAGTTTGCCTTCAAGTAAGTTCCGAGCAGTTATATCGGATGCCTTACATCTCGGATTTCAAGACAGCAATCCCTTTGGACTTCTTTTTGCTTATTTTGTGGGCTTCTTCATCATGCTTCTTTGCTTCGGTGTTAATCCTTGGTTGAGTATCGTGGGGGCTTTAGCCATAGGAATGAGTAGCTACTTCTTTATCATCATTCCTGCTGGTCACGTTACCAAGGCAATTGCTATCAGCTATTTAGCACCCATCATTGGTGGATTCTATCTGGTTATGCAACGCAAATATTGGGTAGGTGCTCCTCTAATCTTGTTCTATGGTCTTCTGGGTATTGCATCACACGCACAGATGACCTATTATATATTCTTATTGATAGGCGTGATGGCATGCGCAGAACTCTATGTTCATTTCCGCGAGAAGCGTTGGAAGGACCTAGGCATATCAGTTGGAGTGCTGGCTATTAGTTTACTGCTCGTGTTTGGTACCAAGTTGAGTTGGTTTGAGATGAACCAATCCTACCTCAAAGAGACTATGCGTGGTGGACATAGCGAGCTTACTCGCTCAGGCGATGATAAATCTAAACCTACAGGATTGGACTTAGATTATGCTACCGCATGGAGCTATGGTGTGGATGAGACAATGACTTTCCTCATTCCTAACTGGGAAGGTGGTGCGAGTGGTTATAATGTAGGCGAGAAGTCGCAATTGTGCGAGACAATGAAGGATAATGGCGTGCCTAAACGCTCTGCCGAGCAGTTCTGCCAACAGGTGCCTACCTATCGTGGAGAGAAGGCCTTTACCAGTGGTCCTGTGTATATGGGAGCGATTATCTGCTTCTTGTTTGTACTGGGCTTGCTGATTGTGCCTGGACCATACAAATGGGCACTATTGGTGGCTACACTCTTCTCTGTGGCTTTGGCATGGGGCAGAAATATGATGTGGCTCACGGAATTGTTCTTCAACTACTTCCCAATGTACAATAAGTTCCGCGCAGTGGAGAGTATCCTCGTAGTGGCAGAGATTACGATGCCATTGCTGGGCATTTTGGCTCTGCAGCAGATTGTGGATAAAAAGATAGCATGGGAGAAACTGCGAATGAATATGTTCATCGCAGGCGGTATTACTGCTGGCTTGTGCCTCTTCTTTGCATTGTTTGCAAGCGTGGTGGATGTTACCAGCAGTTATGACGCACAATGGGTGAACCAAGTGCCTGCATGGCTGCGCGATGCTATCTTCAATGAGCGTACTGCCATGATCAAAGCCGATGCATGGCGTTCGTTTATCTTTATTGCACTCGGTTTTGCAGTGGTATATTGGTACGCTTGGAAATCTAATTCTGATTCTCTAAACACTAAACCCTCAACACTAAATTACATACTATATGGTGCGTTAGCAGTATTAGTACTCGCAGACATGTTGCCTGTTAACAAGCGTTTCTTTGGCAATGACCATTTCGTAAAAGCCAAAGATGCGGATGCGTATTTTGCTATGCAGCCATACGAACAGCAGATTTTGCAAGATGAATCGTACTATCGTGTATTGAATTTGGCTACTAATACGTTCAATGATGCGCGCACAAGCTACCGACTGAAATCGATTGGTGGTTATTCGGCAGCCAAACTGCGCCGTTATCAGGACTTAATTGATGAGCATATCTCCAAAGAGATGAACCCATTGATGCAAACAGTGATGCGCACACAAGGTTTTATGCTGCCCGATGCGAACGAGGGTAAGGACTTCCCTGTACTCAATATGCTGAATATGAAGTATGCTGTGGTGCCATTGCAAGGTGGCAAACAAGCCCCCGTACAGAATCCATATGCGATGGGCAACTGTTGGTTTGTGGACGAGGTGATTTTGGTGGATACGCCAGACGAGGAGTGCGCTTTGTTGAGCGAGATTGATTTGCACAAGCAAGCAGTAGCCGATAAGAAATTCGCCGAGGCATTGGATATTACCAAACCCGAGGTAACACCATTGATAGCATTTGATGAGAGCAGTATTGAATTGACTTCGTATGCACCGAACTGCCTCCAATATGAATCAATGAACGAGCGCAACCAAGTGGCAGTGTTCTCAGAGATCTATTATCCTTACGATTGGCACTTGTATATCGTAAATGCGAATGGTGAGAGAGTGGAGTTGCCACTTGCTCGCGTGAACTACACCCTCCGCGCTGCGGTTATTCCTGCTGGTCATCACCAACTCGTAATGGAGTTCCAACCACATGCGTTGCAAACGGATAAATGGTCTTATGCGATTCTTATTCTCGCATTGGTTCTTAGTGTCGGCGGATTGACTTATCCATTGTGGAGAAAGAAAAAATGATTTTGTTTTTTTGCAATTTGTGTTTTAACCACTAACACGCAGCCTATCACCAATAGCCTTTAGGGACCCCATATCCTATAGACGCTTGCGGCGTCCTATAGGCGTAGCCGTCCAATAGCGAAGCGTCCAATAACCACTATTGTCGTAATTGCGATAATCGCCCAGAGGGCGATGGTACATCGCTTATAAAAAGGTGGCACATACCGCTCTGGCGGTAGTTGTACCACCTCTTTTTCTACTCGCACATCCACCACGGTATCGCGTTCCACTCGCGTGCGCCAGCGGTCCCGCCATTCCATCCGCGTTAGATACACCGTGTCACCTCGCATCCTCTCGCTCACAAACACGCTATCTCTCAAATAGACTGTATCGCTACTTGCACTCCTCTGGATGTAACTCGTAGTATCGTTGCTCTGCATGACGGGCATTGATTTCGTACTGCTGCAACTCGCGCTCGCAAGGAGTATTATACCCATACTCAGTACCCGCACGAAAATCCGTGACTTCCAAAATAATCTCTTCATGTTCTTGTTGTGCTTTTAATAGTTTGTTTGTCAATTCCTTCTCTTTCTCCGCAGGCACCAGCACGCACCCTGTCGAATGTTCGGGCTTACTACCTCTGTGTATGCGTATTCCTTGCCTATATCCCATAGCGCCATTGGCGCGTCCTGTAGGCGTAGCCGTCCCATAGCCACTCTGCGGCGTCCGAGGCACGCCAGTGACCAGTGGCAGCAGTCGTTTAAACTTTGGCGACATAGTCACAGCCACGTGGTAGCACAGCGCAGGTATCTGATACCCAACGCGCTCCAGCGTGTTACAGAACCACCTACCATCAATCACTAGCCGTCCTGTTATCGCATTACATTTTGCCTCATTTCGTATCAATCGTATATACATAATTTTATTCTTTATATCTATACTTGTAATCAATGCCTATGAGCGAACCCGAGAATGTTAATATCTCTCCAAATGCTATCAACAGCGAGTGGTGGATCTCGCCCACTGGCGGTGTCACAAAACCTGCTACCAGTAATGCGCAGCCAAAACTGCACATTACGATAGCAGTTGTCAATTGTAAGCGTTTCATGGTCAATTACCACTTTCAATCTGATCGCGCATCAAGTTCCAAACATACTGATAGAATGTCTTGTACTTCGTTTGCTTAATAAAGCCAACTTGATCCGATGCGATGTAGTTTGGATCCATCATGCGGTCGCGAGTAGCCGCACAGATCTGTGCAAATTTCTCTTGCCAAGCGATTTCGTTTGCTCCATATGGAGTCGTTCGCTCGCCCATCACGGCGCATCCGCGTTGTCGTTTACCGCGCTTACGGCGCACTGCCACAAATTTTTGTTTCTTTCCGAAAATCTTGCCCGATGCATTATCCACGGGCGCTAAATAAAATACACTTCCAGCCATAGTTTTGTTTAGTTTTAATAGGTTTTTAATTCATGTTTCTCTCAGCCGTAGGCGGTCTAACAGTGCGCAGCACGGTCTAACCTCCAACAGCTACACTGTAGCGGTCTGCAAATCGGCTTATTCGCCGATTTGCTTGAACACTTGCGCCACCACATACCCACGGAGTGTGATGTACTTTTTTTGCGCTTTGAATTTTGCCTCGTAGGAAGTTCGTTGCTCTGGGTCGGCGAGAATGGTTGTCGCTTGTGTTTGTGCTTCTTTGAAAGCATTGCGCACTGCCTGCTGCGCTTCACTGTTGCCACCGTCATAAGGGTTCTTCACACGCACACCAATGGTCGCATTGTCTTTCTTACGGTTACGGAAATGAATCTCATCCGAACCAGAGAACTTCTTTTGAATCGAATCAAAAGGCGTAGAATTTTTGATAATTGCCATAGTTAAAATTTAGGTTTAATTGGTTAAATGGTTTAGTTGTTTTCTTCTGGGATCCCGCGTCTTCCGGAATTCACAAGCAAGCCGTTCATTCCGAAATCCGCTGCAAAGATACACATAAAACCCCTTTTTTGTTGTTCAAATTTCACACTTGTGTTGTTTTTTCTTTTTCCACATGATTCTTCTAACGGTTTCTTCTGCCAATCCCATTTCTTGAGCAACTTCCAAATATACCATCATCACGGGCATTTTACCCAAACGTTCGCGTACTGCTTTCGCTACTAAGGCGTATCTTCGTTTTGTACTTGCTCTGATTTGTTTTTCTTCCATTGTCGTATAAATTTTTCTCTATTTTCTTTTTCTTTAGTTGTTGCCACATGTCCTGTCCTATTTGGACAGCGTTGCACCACATATTTCCCATGCAGTCTTCGGATGTAGAACCCATCCTCCAACCGTATCTTCCCGCGTATTCCTTCCACTGGTTTCCTAAATGTCACTATCATATTTTCTACCTTTGAGCGCGGCAGGGAGTTGATTGCCGCGCAAGTTGTTTGAGTTGTCGTTAAATAAAATAAATTTTTGATAATTTTGGTTATTTTCTTCTTCAACGCGCCCCCTGCGCGTTTCGCGACCACCATAGGACATCTCTAGGACATCTGTGGGCTTTCTGTGTCTTTAACTGGAATCAATGTTGCAGCCACTTTTTGAAACACAAATTTCCGCAATGTCATTTTCCGTGCCCCGTATGTATCTTTCTGTAGTTGCTCGTATGCAGCGCGTTGTGTAGGGTCTGCCATGATGGCTGACACCATTTTAGTAATAATTGAAAATCGTTGCCTTTGTTTCATTTCTTTTTCGCTGGGTATCCGTTTCGGTGTCTTGCGCATTTGATACGCGTATGTTTTCCCCGATGGTGACTTACGAAAAACTACATCACCGATTTTCCCACTGACGGATGCAATTCCGTCCATAAATGTTACTCTTGCCATGATTCAATAAGTTTTAGGGTTAATTAATTTTCGATAATTTTTGGTTCAATTGTTTATAATTTTTGTTGTATATTTTATTCCCCACGAGGGACAGCAGGGACGGCAGGGACAGCACTTTTCTCTTTTTCGTCCCCGTACACGCGCGGACGAGTTTATACAATCTGCTGTACCTGCTGTCCCTCATCAGTCTTTCAATATTCGTTTCAAAGCAGAAATCTCGTCCGTATCTCTTTGATATACAATCCATCCACGTGTTTGGATGTTCCCTATTTTCCTTTTTGTCGCTTTGAATCCTGCTGTCCCTAACACCATCCCCAACCTACTCAAAGCCATCGGCTTCTTGATGTTGCCATATGTCACCAACCGCTCACTTATCTGTGCCGTCGTCATAAACTCTCCTTTGCCCTCGGCAGGCACATCAAAGAGTATCGGCAGCAACTGCTCCTCATTACTCTCATCCCTAAAATGCTGATTATGCTCCTCCAGCACCTCTATCTCGTCCAAGTCGAACCAGTAATTAAACAACGGATCTTGTGCCAATGCCCATGCTTGCGCATACATCCGCTCGTAAGGCAGGAGGGTGTAAAACGGATTTTGAATACTCTCCACCTCAAACGGCAACCAACGCCTATTGCCAGTAATATCCGTCAGGAAATCTCGCCTATTGCCACTGGCACAAAAACTCGCCAACCGCACCCTACGCTCCTTGGTGTAAGCATAGGCAGCACGCTCGTTCACATCCGTGGCGGTAATGACCGATTTCAGTTGATTGAGCTCACGGTTATTCATCGAATCAATCTCATCTAGCGAGATAAGTCCAAACTCCGCAATACGCAGCCGTTCATCTTTGTTCAGATCGTTGCTATTCGCTAACTTACACGCATACGCACGCAGATGTGGCGGTATAAGGTGTTCCAACCAAGTCGTCTTGAAGATACCTTGTTTACCGATTAGCACCAGCACCTGATGATTGACCACCTCATCCTTCATCCAACTCGCCACCATCGCCACAAACCACTTCTTGAAGCACGCCCGCCATAATCCCTCGCCTCTCGCCTTATCGCCTTTAGCCTCATCGCCTAACGGTTTTACCGTCACTTGCTGCGCAACCCAATCAATCCAATCCGGCTGTTCCTCTGTCCACTCGTGGCACGACAGCACGTACTCGCGTAGCGGGTGCACATCGGGTATGAGGTCGGATTGGAGTGCAGTCATCACCTCTCTACTCGTTATATTTGCATCGTACTCCTGCGCACAGTGACACACGATAGAGTTGATGTCGTGCTTCGTCATCTCTCGCCAATACTCCCCGCCTTTAACCTCCTCCAAATCCATGCGAATTTGGAGTTTATCGCTCACGACATCATGCCTCAGCCGATTAAAGTCGAGATAATTCTCCGTAATGTACTTGATTGCAGCTTCTTGTTTGGTCATAAGTTCTTCATGATATTTAATATTGATTCTACATATTCGATATCCACATCTATATCCAAATGTATGTGTGCATGTGGTCGCACCCAATCTTTGCTTATTGTCTGCCGAGAGTTGATTAGCTCATTGACATCAATCCCCAGACATTCAGCCCACGGCTCGATATAATCCACAGGTATTGTACCTTGCTTATTGAGCAGTTTGCTCAGTTGCGACACATCCATTCCGATGGCATGTGCCAACGCAGTTTTGGTGGTTGTTTGTGTACTGAGCAAATGGTTTATTCGCTCTTTGATTAGTTCGGATTTGATGTGATTTTTCATGCTGCAAAGGTAGTGCTTTTATGTGACATAAATGTGGACAATTTGTCCAGAAAAAACAGCAGAATTGGACGATTTGTCCAATTCTGCATACTTTATTTGCCGAAAGGCATAAAAAACTCGCCCAGTCCACAAAGAACTGGGCGAGTAAAAATACTTTTACCAAAACGAATGAGAAAGTTTAGAATTTATTTCACTTCCATTCCCATAACATTATAAGTTTTATCTCCACTTTGAATTAGTAAATGTCCATCTTGAAGAGTTTTATAGAAAGAAACCACAGGAGAATCGATAGTTTCTACATTCGTTTCTATACCTTCATTGAGGCATTGGCAAGCTGCACCTAATCGCTTTTGTACATCTTTCTCTATGGTGTATAGCAATTGGTCATATTTACTGACACAGACTAAATATTCGCCAAGATAGCAAGTTGGAACTGCCTCTGGGATAATCAGATGAAAATAGTCCCCGTTAGAATAAGTACCTATTCCTTCAACATATACATATCCTGTATTAAATACCCATTTCTTATATTCCTTACCATCTAATAGCGTTATAGTGGATACTTCTGCTACAGCGATTTTTTCCAAAGGTAGTTTGTTTATAACCAAATCTCCATTTGCATCTAAATCTAAACTCGCACGATAATCAACCACAGAAGGGGTTTCGTATGAATACGAATCTATTGCAAGATGTTGTAGTGAATCACCAACCTCTAATGTCCAGTCATATAAAACTAAATCTTTCTTATATGCGGAACTATAAATTAACACTTGATTATTCTCTTCTCGTAGGTAGGCACCACCAAACTTTACATAAAGTTTGTCATTGATTGTGATAGTTTCAGTCGGAGCATTGAGTATGGAATAGCTATCCTCACAGTCTTCATACCAATCGTGGAAACTTGTTCGCTGCAATCCTGCCAAAGTAGGAAATAATTCGCTTGATATTTCTGTTTGCGAAAATCCATGCATACTTATTAGTAAGCATAATAATATTAGAAGTTGTTTCATATAATGTTTTTTAATGTATTATTAATTCAGAACCGTCTTCCATAGATAGTTGCTCAATGGTTACTGTACCACCATTGATAACTTCCAAAGAACCTGTATCAGTTATTTTTACTTCTCCTATTCGAATAGGTTGTATAAGCGAACTATCTATAGGAATTTGTATTCCATTACCTAATGTACGTGCTTCAATCTCTGTGTCAATTAGTTCTATTCCACCTATGCGCGTTTCTTCACAACCTGTAACAATTTTTGGACTATCAATAATTTCGGTTGTAATTACGCAACTTGGTTCTATAATGTATGGAATGTAATTCTCTTTTGTAATAACGATAGTGCAACCACCTGGTACATCTGTAAATGTAGCAGAAACGGTATTTGTATCTGTCACATAGTAACTACCTCCATTTGCAATATCACTAATAGTTATTGTACATCCTTCTACATCACCTGTATTGACCACAAGATTACTACCATTTCGTTCAAAAGTTACATGCTCAAATTTGTTAGGGATAGTAGTATATATAGGTAATTCCGCATCTCCAATAGCATTGTTTGCTAACAATATCCAACGATAGTAAGCGTCACTACTTGCGTCTGGTTTGTAGTATAGTTTTGCTAATTGTACAATTGTAGAAAAGTTCTGTGAACAATCAGTAAATAGATATTCGAAGAATTTACCATCTAGATTAAAAGACCAACCTAATTCGGTTAAATTCTTTACTCCCCAGCCAGCACGTGAACTTCCTAAATAAGCGATGGCTCCACCTGTTGGTTTACGAATAAATGCTTCACTCAAACAAGGCTCGTTACCATCGAATGAATTTGTTGAACAGGCCATCGTGATAATAACCATTGGATTGGTATTTGTTAATGTTGTTACATTAGTTGCACAATAATCATCATCATTTTCAATCCCCCAACAAGCTGTATTACCATGGGTCGCAAAGTGCAGGAAATGGTAGTTATTGTTAAACTGAGTTGTTATATTTGTCACATTTAATTGATAATCAGCATCTCCCATAAAATCTGTATGTGTATCATAAAATTTCATTCGATTGCCATTCCAATAGGGTGCAATATAATCACTAATAAATTTGTCAGTTTTAAGATGTGCATCGCTATAGTTCGTACCTTTTTCATAACTCCATAATTTTTGTGCGCAGAGTAGCATAGATGGGTTGGTTGTTGACGGATTTTGCTCATAGTGTAACAGTTTATTGATATATGCTTGGATTTGTTGCTTTGTGTTTACTGGTAATCGAGATATTCCAACCTCTTGATTAAGACCGATATTATCTGTCCATTCTCCTATAACACCATTCCCATTAGCATCCCAATCAAATGCATTATCAAAACTTCCGTAAAAGATATCAGATGGTATTTCTGCATACTCAGAACCAATACTCATTGGAACTTTAAGAATAGGGATAATCCTATCGTCACCCCCAAGGAGTACCCACTTTGTTCTGAAGGTTTGGCGGTAATGTTGGATGCACGCTTTAATACGTAATTGTTCTGTGTCCCATTGACTAGCATAGTGAGAGTTGATATCTTCAAGGGTGATAATTTCTGTATACACGCCTTTTTGGGTTTTCCAAACACGCAATGGTTCAAAACTATTTTTTAAACTATCAGTAGTAATGATTAAGTAATCAATATTTTGTGTGTAAGACTTTTGTAACCTTTGGGGATAGAATAAATCAACATCATTTGGATTATGAACAATCCGTTTAATTATACGATTTTGTATTGGGGTAGTCACATTTCCCATATTATCATTAGTTAACTCAATAGTGATATTAATTTGGGATACAAAGGATAGAGATTTATTGATGGCATCATATACAAAAGGCGTAATACGAAAACTAACATATTGATAATTGTCTATCCAACTCAATCCGCCATATCGAACAATAGAATCAGGGTAAACCCTCAATTCGTAAGTACATGGCGCATCGGAGTAGTTACTATCTGTTGGCTGTCCTATAGGCATTGCCTCTAAATTTATATTGTTCTGCCAACTTGTCGTGGTATATGTGACGGTATAGTTACTTACTTTTTTGTTAGGAGGTAACAAAATGTTTTTTACACATGAAGGAAGTATAGGATCACAAGTATTGCATATCGCATCAAAACCTGTGGGGTGATCAATCATGTGTTTACCATTATTTTCTACAATTGAGAAGTCAGCAGTAGAAAATGTAAAACTATATGTCTGCGAATAAGATATATTAACCAACAGACATATCAATATAAATAGAAATGTCCGTTTCATACCTTATTGAGTTATAATCATTTGTTTTGTGTCAATCAGTTTACCGTCTACAACCAATGAGTAGAGGAAAGTGCCTGCATAGAGTTCATTTGCACTAATAGTAATATTTCCCTCTCCAAATGTGCTAACATCGTATTGGCTCAGTTGCTCTCCCAACATATTATAAATGTATATGGATGCTTGTTTTGCTTCAGTTGGTACAATATACGAAATAGTAGTTACTTCTGTGAAAGGATTTGGATTATTTTGATACAGCGTTGCTGTAATGGTTTCAGTAGTGCTATCCTGTAGTTTTGGCGCCTGCTTGCGTGCAGAAGCACTTGAGGAATTAGATAGCGTACTTACTTGCTCGGACAAGTCTTGTACCGCTTGAATCAATAGTGGAATTAGTTCTGTGTAATTGATACTCATTACACCAGCAGCATCTTCATGCACCAATTCTGGATACAGCTCTTTTACTTCTTGTGCCAAAAGGCCATAATGAACTTTATTTGCTCGAGCTAAATCTTCATTTGATGTAGTCATTGTCATGGTGGAGGCAGTATCGCTTTGCGCTGTGTTTGCGAGAGCGATAGCACTACCTGTAGCCATAGTATATTGCACAGGATTAAGTGCTGCGATTTTTGTTAAAGCGGTAGAATTAATCTGTTGAATATTTGACTTATAACGAGCATCTGACAATGTAGTTACTTCACCTGCTGTCAATACGCCTGTCACATAAGTATCTCCATCAAAATAACCAGCATAACGACCATTAATTTGTGGAACTTGATATGTTGATACTGTTCCAAATACTGCGGTGCCATTATTTGTACCCTGTAACTCTCCGTATATACCATAGTTATATCCAGAACTACGGTTTCCTGCTACTCCCATTACACCATACGAGCGTCCAGATGTAGCAGGGGAAACGTTGCTAGCGTATCCGCGAATTGCGATTTGGCGATCTGTTGCAAACTCAGCATAGGCGGCTACTGCAGGACCCCATGCATTGGTAGATTTAATGTAGGAATAAATACCTGCATCGTATCCTCCAGTTGTGTGAACATAAAGTTTCTTGTCTGTGGTTATGGTATCACCAATACCCACATTTCCAGTAGATGAAACTTGAATTTGTGCAAAGCACATAATGGCAGAAAGCCAAATTGTTAGAAAACTAAATAACTTTTTCATGATGGTGTTAATTTTAAAAATTAATATTAGGGTTTATTTATTCTACTTCAAACTCACCAGTTACGACGGTGTTAGCAGAGTAGATTTGTACGACATACGAACCTGTTTGATTAATGGTAGCTTCTGTTTCATTCAAGAACTCCTCTTCTACTACCACTTCACCTGTTTCTTGATTAATGACTTCTACATACGCAGGCGCATCTGTATCCGCTCCTACGGATAAATGGTTACCATCGATTGAAGCATGAAAACGAGTTGGATTAGGTCGTTCTCCTAATGTTTCACGGTTTGCATCATCTAATGGAACAATAGAATAAAGTTCTGTTAAAACAACTTCTTGAGCCATTGCGAATGCAGATGCATTGCATATACCTAGTATAAACAATGCGAAAATAAAAATCTTTCTCATAGTATTGTAATTAAAAATTTTTTTGCAAAATTACAACAATACTATGAAATATGCAAGAGAAAGATGAAATTGATAAGTTCTTAGGGGGGGGTATTTGATTGATTATCAATGTGATACGATGTCAAATTGATAAGTTGCGCAAAAAGATATAATTATTCGGTAATAGACAAATTTTGCAAGAAATTATTTAATTGGGCAGAAGTTATGCCTATCTTTTTTGTCATACGAGTTTTGCGAACCATAAGTGCATCTTTGGAAATACACATACTATTTGCAAGATCTTCTATAGACATCTGCGGATAAATAAAACTCAATACGCAAAAGACATTCTCCCTTTGGGTTAAATTTAGTTTCTCCAAAGCAATGAGCCAGCTTTGCAAATAAGGATTAACATCTTTTTTAAGTTGATCATAGTTATTCCATTGATGACGTGGCTTTGGGTATTTTCGGCGGATCTTGTATATACGTTTGTCATAATAATGTTGTGCATTATGGTTGTGAAGTTCGTCTGTTTGCTTTTTTATTTGCGCAGACAAACTAATGATTTGTTCACTAGAAACTTTTAATTGAGCTATAGCAAATCTACGATAAACGACAATACCTATTATAAGTATAATACATAGGATTATACAGCATGCTACTATTATCCAACTCCGTAACCATGGGTGAGGATTTAACTTGTAATTTTCAATCGTTGTAACTGCTTGTGTATAAGACTCTTTATGTTCTTCAAACATACGATTCATGTCCTCGCGGGAAGAAGCATAATTTGATACTAAAGTAATATTTCCTTCTTGTTCTGCACTCTGCATCAAACAAAATAGGCGTTAGAAATGTAATTTGGATTGTTGGAATTTTTAATAATCAGTTGAGAATAAGGTAAGGCTTGCGTTAAATCTCCGATTTTAAGATATATTTGCATGATTTTCAAATAACTAAAGCACTTATCTTCCTCACTTTGCCAATAATTTAATCCTTGATTGAAATACACCAATGCAGAATCGTATTGTTGCTGTTCGTAGAAATATAGCCCTTGTGTTTCATAATAACGAGCTCGGTAAGTACTATCCAACGAATAAGTTTGGGCTATTTGTAAAAGACTATCTGTTTTTGTGAATAAATGTAGATTAATACAGCATGGAATAACATTTAATAGGTGATGTGCATAATACCATTCGTTTCCACTCTCCTTAAAATCTTCACTCGCACGCTCATAGAAAATTAATGCCAAACTATCGTTGTTATTCTGTGCGCAGATATAACCCATGCACGAATTTACGCGCCCTCGGTATATCGGGTCATCAATTTGCAAACGGTCTACTTCGATATAACATTTTGCTGCTCCTGCTACTTGTTGATGATAATCTTCTAAGTTTCGTCCCATATAGTAATACGCTTTGCCGAGTGTATTGCTCATCAACACTCTACCAAATGGATTATCTAAGCAGCGTATCGCCTTGCCTAATGCAGCCGTATCATCATATATCACATACTCCGCCTGATACAAACTATCTGCTGTGATAATAACCTCTTTTGCCTCCTGCCAATGACAAGAAGACAAACCACACACCAATCCTAGCACGCATACCATTCTGCATGCTTGACTGAATATATGTGCTATCGAAATTCTCATTCCGCCGACAAAGGTACTACATTTTTCCGACATGTGCAAACAAATCCGATTAAAGTGCCGTTTTTATTTATACCTAAACATATTTGGCACAATTTTTGCCCATTTTATACAAGAAGTGAACAATTTTTAGCAAATTTTTTAGCAAATTTACCACAAAAATGCATTTTTTTTGCAATTTATTTGGTCATTCCCCAAAAAAGTAGTACCTTTGCTGAAAATTATGTGTGGATATATGTTTAATTGTAGTGGCTTCGGAAGGACATTTTTTAGAATTGTCCATAAATGGGTTGTCCCATCAATACATTTAGTGTGCTGGTTGACAACTTATCTTTGCTTGGAAGAATATATACAAGACAAAGCTATAACTTATAGTAGTGAATTGTGGTTCCCCTTGTTAGAGGTAGTGCCTGTATGCAGTATGTTCTTTATTGGTTTCATTGTGTCGTTGTTTGATTTGTTTTGTGCAAACACAGATGCTAATACATCAATATCAATACTTCTCCCTATGTTACTAGTTTTTACTTTAGTTACGATAGTGTCAATTTTATTCTTTGTGTTCTTACCTGCCTCTGAAGATGCAAAACATAAGATTTTAGTTGCCATCTTTTTTGTTTCTGCTGGAGCAAAATTTATGGAAAGTTGGATTCAAAACAATATTGCAAGATTTATGGTTCCCCATCGCGCATTGGATAAAGTGAATTCGTATGAACGGGGGTATTCAAATACTGAAAGATAATACATTTTTTTTTAATTATTATGTTTAAGATTTTTTTTATTATTTCGATTGTTCTGTTTGCGATTTTATTGATTGCTTTTGCTATGCGAGTGTATGAATCAATGGGAATTTCTGTTGCTTCTGCTGCTGCGGGTGATGTCCGAATAAATGCCCCTAGAATACAAAAACTTATAAATCTAAATAAGAATGCTTTCTTTGACGAATCACATATGCGTTTAGATTTTAGTCAATTTAAGCACTATGTTGTGTCGGGTAATTCAATGTTGCTCGCTGGGATAGAAGATGGTAATTTATTATTTGTTGAAAAAAAACAAAATGATTGTGACAATTTAAAATATCCTTGTGTTGTAGTTTTGCGCAGAGAACATTTTTCTTATGCAAATGAAAATTCACCAGAATTCAAAATCCGTAGAGCCTGGGGAGTGTATGATTTGAGCAAGGGTGACGATGGATTGCTTGGACTTCTCAATGCAATTATGAAATTAGATGAATTTAATGAAGTCCTACAACTAGGTGAAAGTAAAGGTTGTTGTGTAAATCCAGACGATATAAAAAATGATTTCCTCAATATTAGATGGCGTAAATATCAGACTGATTACCCTTTATGTAGAAAAAGTAGTGATAAAAATAGTAAAGTAATTTTATCAACAACATTGGATACAAAGAGGAATATGATACATTTTTCAATTCATCCATGTCATTGTGTCACAGGAAAAGTTGTACATTCTTTTAAGTTAAAGGATGCAGCGTAATGATATGATTGTGCTTTAGATCTATACCTCCATCGTGAAATTAATTATCATGCAATCTACTCCCTTTTACTCCAATCCTAATAGGCCTCGGGTTACGTTGGCGCGGAAGGAAATCAATTTGTTCCCTTTCTGAGGTTGCAAAATAAGCAGGAAATAGAACCATAATACAATCGTTCCGCCCCATTTGATACCTTCTTTAAAGAGGCGAGTAGCATATTTAGATTTCGAAATTGCGAGTGTCCGTTGACGCTCGCTTTTTCCCATCTGTAGCGTGAGTCTATCAAAGTAATCTTGCTCTAATTTCTTTTGTGGAATGATATGGTGCAAAATCATTTGGGGCAAATAGATAGGTCGCCAACCTTTGGCGCGCATTTTATCAAAGATATCTTTCTCCTCTGCTCCCATTAAACTATCTCCCTTGCGACCGAGATTGGTATTGAAAAGCCCTACTTCTCTGAAGACTTGAGCTCGATATGCAGCATTGCCACCTCCTGGATAACGCTCCCCCGGATAGACGCGTTCTTTATCTCCAAAATACATGTAGGCAGTCAGCAATTCTTTGGTCCAATGGCTCATCCATTTAGGTTCATCCGTTTCGTAGAGCGGTATGATAGGACCACCACAAGCCATGCAATTGTGGTTGCTATCCATGTGTTCTATGATAGTTCGTAGATACCATATGTCAACTATTGCATCATCATCTATATATACCAGAATATTTCCTTTCGCCTCTTTGATACCCTTATTGCGAGCAGCAGAAAGCCCTTGCTCAGGTTCAATAGTATAGCGAAACATTACATCTGAATGATCGTTAGCAAAATTACTGCAAATCTCGCGGGTGTTATCCGTACAATTGTTGTCCACCAAAAGAATCTCGTACTCTTGTTTTGGTACATCATTCGCGACAATACTTTCTAAAAGTGGACGGATATATTTCGCGCGGTTGTATGTACAAATAATGATAGATAGTTTCATAGTGATTGTAATAAATTATTCCAAAGAGTTGCTACATTTTCGACAGAGAAACGGAGACTTGACTCAGCACATTGAATACTCATGTCTTTGCGGAGTTGTTCTTCTAACATCAGATGCTTTAATTTTTCTACAAATGCTTCTCTATCGTTGTTCTTTACCAGAATTCCACTTTCTCCATCTGTTACCAATTCATGTGCGGTGGGAAAACTATCATACACAACAGGAACACATCCACATTGCTGTGCTTCTAGAGTAGTCATAGAAAATCCTTCGCATGCAGATGTTACTAAAAAAATGCTTGCTTGTTGGTAATAGGGTAATGGTTTTTGTTGTCCCTCAAAAATGACGTTTGTGAGTTTTTTGTTCTTTACAAAGTCTTTATAGAAAGGCGCATCAATACCATCACCAACTATGCGCAACACCCAATCGCAGAAGCGATGGTCTTTTTGAAGGTCTGTCCAAATGTAGAGAATTTCGCTAATGCGCTTGTGCCAATCATCCAATCTAGCTACTACCAACACTTCCTTGTTTCGGTGTTTGTCATGCGGTATTTCTATCTTGTCAAAAGAGCAGGCATTTGGAATGGCAATAAAGTCACTCAATCTTCCTTGTGCAATAGATTGATAATTTTCAATTGCTTCTTGGGACAAGACTACTATTTTACGAGTATTTCCATAGGGACGGGCATACTTGGAATGTAGTTTGTTGAGGAAACATGATTTTGGGAGCACCATCATTGCCAATTGCAGAGCTGCTTGCTTCAATGTCCAATGAGTTTCTATACCATGTGTTAACCTATACCTAATGATTTCCCAACGAAGTGGAATGATTTCAAATCCAGGTGCACCATGAAAAACATTGACCACTTTTATTGATGGAAGTATTGGTACGCAGTCGAAAATATCTTGCGCTAAAGTGCAAGGTGCTTGCACAATGACAATGCCTCCGCCGATACAATTAATCCAAGAACAGAACTCTTCTTTGTTCTGCCAAAGATGCGTTTCTGCAAATACAGTTGTGGGAGTAGTTTGTTGCGCAGGTGTAGCATAAATGGAATAGCATACGTGCCCAAACTGTTGGCTAAGTGCTTCAGCCATGACATAGGAAATTCGTGCTATTCCACCTGATAAGGGATTTACATAATTATCTGTAACATAGATTAGGTTCATCGCTCGCTATAAAACTCTATTTTTGAACTATGTACTCTACGTTTATCTTCTGCTGGTATTTGCATATAGTCACCAAAAAGGGCTGTAAGCACGGCATCAGGATTATTAGGTACGCATACTTGAAATCCCTCAAAAGACATACGCTTAATAGGATAGTAATCTTTTTTAGAAAAACCATTGTAGGCGTACCATCCATATACGTGCGCTAATTGGTCTATATGGCGGAACTTATTGATAAAGCGTGTTAGAACGGTGAGTCCCCATGCAAAGGGAAGAACAATCCATGAAAGTATGGTATCTTTGGTGTCTGCATAATGGTGGATACCACGCAAACAGTGTCCGTACCAATAATCCAATTTTGCTTTCCACGCTAGATTGGGGATTTCTTCGATAGGAATAATGTCAATGAATATCCCTTTTTCTTTGAGTTTATCAGTACAAGGTTCTTCATACATATATGAATCTTTTTCTCGCACTTTGGCTATGAGGGTGGGATAGTATGGATCCGTAAAATAGTCTTGATAAACCAAATGAGATGGGAGTTCGCGGGGGAGAATCTTACGCAGTTTTGCTAAGTCTTCTCTTGTTACATTGATATCAATATCATCGTCCCATGGGATAAAACCACCATGTCTAACAGCTCCTAATAGTGTACCACCATCAAGTGTGTATTGGATACCGTGTTTGGCACATATAGCATCTACCACTTTCAATATCTCTAACATCCGCAATTGTGCTCTACGAAGCGTAGAGCCCTCTGGATTATAGCGTGACAAATCTTCCATTTATTTTTCTCCTCTTAATTTGTGCAATGTCTCGTTGATAAGGGTGCTAGATGTGCCTTTGGTGTAAGGGAAATATACTACCTTTGCTCCTACAGCATTGAGGTCGGCTTCTATTTTGTTCCATTTGTCGGTACCTTTCCAATCATCGCCTACGAACATAACGTTGAAATGGTATTTCTCCCATGCTTCCATCTTGTTCATATTCTCTTGTGTTACTACCTCATCTACATACTGAATTGCGCCGACAATTTCCTTGCGCTCTTCAAATGGAATGACTGCATGCTTGTGCTTGTAACTAACCAATTCATCGGTGGAAACGCCAACAATCAAGTAGTCGCATTGCGCTTTGGCTTTGCGTAGTAGATTGAGGTGACCAATGTGGAATAGGTCATATACGCCTGTCGTATAGCCGATAGTGATTGGCTCGTATATATTGAGGAATTGCTCAAGGCAGTACAATTGCCATTTCTGATTGCCTGTGAGTTGGGTCAGGTCAATATCGCGACGGAATTCTGGGCGAGTAGGACCTTGCCAATCTTTGAAGTATGCATCTACGGGGCGAGGCATAGGTACTTTATTTGGCACAGGAATCTCAGGGTATTTTATCTGCATCAGTTCGCGGATAAGATACTTGGATTCGCCATTGCGTACACGAGTCAAATCCAAAGCATCTGCCATGCGGAGTAGAGCGTAAGGGTCGGTATATGGAATATCTGCAGCCAAGAAAGCGTTATAGTAGGAACTACTAGATTCAATATCGTATATGTCCAACAAAAAACGTTGGAAATCAATATTTTCTCCTTGCTTGTATGGCTCAAATAGATACGACATATCTACAGGATTTTTCAATACAATAGTAGGATCAAGGAATGTGTATCGTTTCTTGAAATCATTAAATTTCCAATCTTTTGATAATAATTGATCTAATCCTCCAAATAAGACGTCGCTACAGTCACCTATAATCATATGGGTGACGCCATCTGCTTTGGCTTGTAGGGCTGCCTGATAAAGTTGTGGTTCGATAGAATGAACAGGGGCGTTCTTCTTGCGCATTACAATAGGCAGATATTGCTCTACAGTATGCCAATCTATGTCCACATAGTGGAGGTTTAGTCCGTAATACTTCGCATAATACTCTGCACGAGCCAATTCTTCTTTTTGATATTCGCCACCTAAGAAACGGAAAGTATAGGCATCGCAACCGTGCATATAGGATGCTAAGATAGCAGAGTCCATACCACCAGAAAGGCAGATACCCAGTTTCTCGCCTTTGAACGAATCAAAGACTTTTTGAATGGCTTTGTCGATGTCCTCAGCTGTATGCACGTAGGTTAACTGCTCAGGATTAGGCAGAGGTATATTTTCGTGATGAAGTCCTTCGTAAAAGTCCATGCCTTCACGCTCAATGTAGCGGAAAGCCAAGTAGGAACTCATGCAGAAATTCTTGTTGTTCATGTTATATATCTTCTTTGAATGTTATTTTCTTGTTTTGTTCTTCGCCCTCTACAATGTAGATGGGTACCTCATGCATGTGCTCATGCACGATACCACAATCATCTGTAGCGGGGAGATGAGCCGTGGCGCAGGTTGCGGTGCTAAGGTCGGTTACCCCCAATGCCTTGGCGTATGCCTCGGCAATTAATGGCAGGCGAAAGGCCTGTGGCGTTTGCGCACGCATGATGGTAGCGCGGTTTGGAATACGAGCCACCTTACCGTCTTTCATCTCATAAACTGTATCTGTGGAAGGTATAGCTACTACTACTGCTTCGTGCTCTTCGAGGGCTTGGCAGACGTTGGATATAATTTCTTGACTCACGAATGGTCTTGCTGCGTCGTGCAGCAGCAGGTTTACCTCATCGCCTGATTGCCTCATCGCCTTATCGCCTAATAATCTAATCGCATTCACACTGGATTCCCAGCGTTCTTTGCCTCCTGGGATGATGTGGCGAACTTTTTGCCATGCGTTGGCAAGTAGCATTTGTTCGGCATGCATGATATAGTCGGGGTGCATCACAATGCACACTTCATCAATGCAATCTGCTTGCTCAAAAGCACTGACTGCATGCTCCAATACCGATCGACCGTCAGCGAGGGGCAATAATTGCTTTGGCAACGTACCTCCGACACGTGCACCAATACCTCCTGCTAATATGACTGCGATGTTATACATTCCTTAGTTTATCGTTGAAAGGTTATAATCTAAAAGCTGTGGGTGCATCTCACCGATATTCACTTATGCTTTTTTAGCGGCGAGAATCATTTCGCAGAGTTCGCGGATGGCACCGTCGCCACCTTTTTTGGTTAGATGAATAATGCCTGGCACATTCTTTACTACGTCCACTGCGTTGGCTGGACAAGCGGCTACACCTGCATGTTGCAAGAGGTCAAGGTCATTGACATCATCGCCTACAAAGCAGACATTTTCTAATGTGATACCCAACTCGGCACAAATCTCGCGGGCAATGTCGAGTTTCGTTTGTTTGAGTCCGTCCACCACTTGACCTACGCCTGTGTAAATGTATTCTAAGCCCAACTTCTCGCCACGTTTTAGTCCGATGAGCGTTTTCTCGCTGGTGAGAATACCACACGGAATACCTGCCTTGCGGAGCAAGACGATACCCATACCGTCATGTACGCAAAAGCGTTTGAACTCATCACCGCTGGCGGTGTAGTACATACCTCCGTCGGTCATACAACCGTCCACGTCGGTGAGGAAAAGTTTTACGTCTTTCATATATTGTTGTATATTGTTACAAAAGATTCTGCTAATCTTGACCACGAATACTTATCTTTCTCTTTTATAAGATAGGTTGTGTAGTCGGCTTGGCGGTTGTGGGTGTAGTAGTCGGTGAGGGCTTGGGCAATGGCTTCGGCGTTAGGTTCGACGGCATAGCCCATCTTGTGGTCGTGGACTATCTCACCCAATCCGCCAACATTGGTTACAAGCATGGGTTTCTCGAAATGGAAAGCCACTTGCGTTACGCCACTCTGTGTGGCAGATTTGTATGGTTGGACTATTAGGTCGGCTGCTCCGAAATACTTGCGCAGGTCTGCATCCGCTATAAACTCGTTCTTGATGATTACTCTATCTGTCAAACCGTTATTGGCTATTTGTGCGCGGTACTTGTCTTCATCTTCGTAAAACTCGCCCGCGATAATCAGTTGCAAATTAGGCAATTGGTCTTTGACTTTGCCAAAGGCATCTAACAAGAGGTCAAGTCCCTTGTATGCACGTACTAAGCCGAAGAAGAGCATGTATTGGTTTTTTGGTGCGAGGTGGAGTGCTTGGCATGCCTCCTCCTTGCTCATCTGTTCGCCATAGTGGTCGTAGATAGGGTGAGGGTATGAGGTTTTTGGCTTGGTGCCGTGGTCAAAGCGGTTGATATCTTGCACAACGCTCTCGGAGAGTGCCACGAAGCCATCGGTATGGCGCACGAAGAATGGTGCAAAGAGTTTGTCAAGAATACTCGGTTCGTGCGGTATCATATTGTGCACCAATGCAATACAGCGTGTCTTTCCGTTGCGTTGGATAATGCGCTGAATCATGCCATAGCAAGGAGCGAAGAATGCCATCCAATAGCATGTGATGAGCATATCGGGTTGCATCTTGCGGATACGGCGACCGACTTTTATCCAATTGAATGGGTTGCAGGAATGGACTTGCTGGCTGATTCGTAGGTCAGTAGGCGCTTTCTCGGTGGAGTATTGCGTTTTGCCAGGGAAGAGGAAAGACGGATACTGCAGGGTGAAAGTGATGACTTCCACCGTGTGTCCTTCCGCTTGCAGTTGGCGTGCAAGACGTTCGTTGAAAGTGGCTAAACCGCCACGGAAGGGATATGCTGTTCCGAGGATGACGATGTGCATGGTGTGACGTTGTGTAGTGTTGTGTAGAATTGTGTAGAGTTGTTATTGTTTAAATGCGTTCCATCCTTGGGCTTGGAGGGCAATCTCTTCTCCGTTGCGGCCGATGAGGTTGATGCCGTATTTGGGCTTGGTGATATGACCGATGAGGTAAACATCCTCCAATGGGATGAGTTTTTCGTAATTATCTAAACTACAGGTGAATAGCAGCTCGTAGTCTTCGCCGCCGTTGAGGGCACAGGTTACGATGTTGAGGTTCATCTCCTCGGCGAGGGCTGCAGCTTGGTAGTCGATTGGCAGCTTATCCTCATAGATAGAGCAACCTACATTGGACTGGGTGCAGATATGCATGAGTTCGCTGCTAAGTCCGTCGGAGATGTCCATCATGGCGGTTGGTTTGATACCAGCTTCACGAAGTTGAGCAATAATATCGCGGCGTGCTTCGGGTTTGAGTTGTCGTTCAAGTAAATATTCTTTACCTTCAAATGCAGGGGTGGCGTTCTCGTTGGCTTGCATGACAATGCGTTCACGTTCAAGTAGTTGCAGACCCATGTATGCGGTTCCGAGATTACCCGTAACGCAGATGAGGTCGTTGACTTTAGCTCCATTGCGATAGACGATTTCTTTGGCTGCTGCTGTGCCAAGGCAAGTGATAGAGATGGTGAGTCCCGTCATAGAAGCGCAGGTGTCGCCACCCACGAGATCGACGTTGTAGCGTTCGCAAGCGAGGCGAATACCGCTATACAATTCTTCAAGGTCTTCTACGGAGAAGCGTTTGCTAATTCCCAAAGAAACAGTAATTTGCGTGGGCGTAGCGTTCATAGCGTAGATGTCGGAGAAATTGACAACAGCCGCCTTGTAACCGAGATGCTTGAGAGGCACATATTCGAGGTTGAAGTGTATGCCTTCGAGCAGGAGGTCGGTAGTGACAAGGGTACGTTTATCCTTGAAATTAAGCACAGCCGCATCGTCCCCTATGCCTTTTTGGGTGGAGGGTTGGCTATGCTTGATGTCTTTTGTAAGGTGTTTGATTAGTCCAAATTCGCCTAATGTAGAAATCTCAGTTTTTGTCATTGAGTAATTTTGAATTTTGAATTATGAATTTTTAATCACACATATTAAGTGCGCAAAGGTACAAAAAAAATACGAAGTATGCAAGAAAAGAATCATTTTTTTTGCTATTTTGGGATAATGAACAGCGCGTGGCGCTGATAGGAAGCTGCGCAGACTATGCTCCAATACACTCGTTCTTTTTCAAAAATCCGTTTGCACCTGTCATTCCATATTATTGCCTCCTAGCAAGCGAGCTTGTTGTAAGCAATAAAGCAGAATGAGATAGATTTGATTTATCATCTTTTTTTTAAAAAATACTCGTTTGCACTTGCATATGTCGCATATTTTTCGTACCTTTGCGCGTTTTTTGCAAAGCAAAGAGAGATGATCAAACATGACGGCATAATAGTCGCGTTGAATGAGGACGGAACCGCCCTCGTGCGTATCGTGCAAACAAGCGCATGCGCCTCATGCAAAGCCAAAGCCATGTGCGCCAGCGCAGAAAGTGCGGAGAAGGAGATGACAGTTGTTCTTTTAGGCGATGAGCAATGGGCTGTGGGCGATGAGGTGGAAGTAATGGTGCAGCAGAAGATGGGATGGAAAGCGGTGGTATTGGCATATCTGTTACCATTCTTTGTGATGTTGGCAGTGATGTTTGTAGGCAATGGGCTATTGGCAATGGGCGATAGGGCGACAGGGCTATTAGGCGATGAGGCAAAGAGAGAGGCTGTATTAGGCACGATAGCACTCTGCGCTATGGCACTCTACTACCTCGTGCTGGGCATGTTCAAAGACAAACTGCAAAAAGAGTTTAGCTTTACAGCAAAGAAGAAAAATAACTAATAAAATTATAAAAACACAATGAATTTAATTCTGATTTCTTTAGCCGTTTTGGGTGTGACGGGATTAGTGGCAGCAGTGCTGCTGTATTTCGTTGCCCAAAAATTCAAGGTGGAAGAAGATCCACGCATCGATGAGGTGCAAGAGGCGTTGCCTGGCGCAAACTGCGGTGGATGCGGTTTTGCGGGCTGTCGCGCTTTTGCCGAGAGTTGCGTGAAAGCGGACTCGCTGGATGGACTTCTCTGCCCTGTAGGCGGTGCACCTACGATGAAGACAGTAGGTGAGATTCTTGGAATGGCGGTCGGAAATATCGACCCCAAAGTAGCAGTAGTACGCTGCAACGGTACGTGCGAAGCACGCCCAAAAACTAGCACCTACGATGGTGCTAAGAGCTGCCAAATCCTGCATAACTGCTATGTGGGTGAGTCGGCTTGTCCGTTCGGATGTTTGGGTTGTGGCGACTGTGTGGCTGCCTGCGAGTTTGATGCCATCTACATGAACCCCGAGACAGGGTTGCCAGAAGTGGACGACGAGAAATGTACCAGTTGCGGTAAGTGTGTGAAAGCGTGTCCACGCAACATCATCGAGCTCCGCAAGAAAGGTCCAAAGAGCCGCCGAATGGTGGTGATGTGCGTGAACAAAGACAAAGGTGCTGTAGCACGCAAGGCATGTACAAACGCATGTATCGGTTGTAGCAAGTGCCAGAAAGTCTGCGAGTTCGATGCAATCACCATCGAGAATAACTTGGCGTACATCGATTACAACAAGTGCCGCCTCTGCCGCAAGTGCGAGGACGCTTGCCCAACAGGCGCTATTCATGCGGTGAATTTCCCACCACGCAAACCAAAGGCAGAAGCTCCAGCAGCACCAAAGGCTGCGCCTGCAAACAACGCTACACAACCTCTAAACAATACTAAACAAAACGGAGAGGAGGTAAAGGCATGAAAGCAACATTTAGAATAGGTGGAGTTCATCCACATGATAATAAGCAATACTCTGTTCATCAACCTATCACCGAGTGCCCATTGCCAGCGAAAGCAATCATTCCGTTGGTACAACACATCGGTGCGCCTGCGCAAGCAGTAGTGGAGAAAGGACAGAAAGTGAAAGTAGGCGAACTGATCGCCAAAGCAGGTGGTTTCGTGAGTGCGAACATCCATGCTCCATTCAGCGGTACTATCACCAAGATTGACACTACCATCGACGCATGGGGCATGAAAATGCCAGCCATCTTCATGGATGTGGAGGGCGACGAGTGGCTTGAGACCATCGACCGCAGCAAGGACATCGTTCGCAAATTAGACTACGACCCCAAAGCCATCATTGACAAGGTGCAAGAGGCAGGTATAGTAGGTTTGGGTGGCGCATGTTTCCCAACCCACGTGAAACTCCTTCCTCCTCCTGGTAAAACCGCTGAGGTGCTCATCGTAAACGGTGTAGAGTGCGAGCCATACTTGACTTGCGACCACCAACTCATGCTCGAGCACGGCGAGGAGATTATCATTGGTATTCAACTGCTGATGCGTGCGCTCAACATTGAGAAAGCTATCATCGGTATCGAGGCAAACAAACCTGATGCTATCAAGCACATGACTGCTCTCGCAAGCAAAGTGCTGGGCATTGAGGTGAAAGCCCTCAAACTGAAATATCCACAAGGTGGCGAGAAACAACTCATCGACGCATGTATCCGTCGCCAAGTGCCAAGCGGTGCGCTGCCAATTGAGGTAGGTGCTGTGGTGGATAACGTGGCAACGATCTATGCCGTATATGAGGCAGTGCAAAAGAACAAACCACTTATCTCGCGCGTGATGACCGTCACAGGTAAAAGCCTCGCTAAACCAGGTAACTACGATGTGCGTTTCGGTACACCATTGACCGAGGTCGTGGCTCTTGCAGGCGGTGTGCCAGAGGATACAGGTAAAGTGATTGGCGGTGGTCCTATGATGGGTCGCGCGATGAGCAATATCGATATGCCAAGCAACAAGCGCGTGAGCGGCCTGTTGTTCTTGCCAGAGGCAGAGAGTCTGCGCCAAGAGATTACGAACTGCGTGCGCTGTGGCAAATGTATTGGGGCTTGCCCAATGGGCTTGGAGCCATGGCTCTTGTCCAAACAAGCATGGCACAGCATGTGGGACGAGATGGAAGACCACAATATCATGGACTGCATCGAGTGCGGTTGCTGCCAATTCACCTGCCCAAGCCACTTGCCACTGCTCGACTATGTGCGCATGGGTAAAGCAAAAGTAGGAGGAATCATTCGCGCTCGTCAAGCGGCGAATAAGTAGTTTAGAGTTTAAAGTTTAAAGGCTAGAATATATGAAACAACTTATAGTATCTCCCGCACCACACTTCCATAGCGGTGATAGCGTGCGGAAAAATATGCTGTTGGTGATTATCGCCCTCCTGCCAGCTTACGCAGTCAGCGTTTGGCAATTCGGTTGGGGCGCATTCATCACCACCGCCATCAGCGTGGCAGCATGCGTGCTGTTTGAGTGGCTGATTGCGAAATATATCTTGAAACAAAAGTCCACTATCGGCGACCTCTCTGCTGTATTAACAGGTCTTTTGTTGGCATTCAACTTGCCAAGCAACTTGCCTTGGTGGATTGTGATTATCGGTGCGTTGGTGGCTATCGGCGTAGCGAAAATGAGTTTCGGCGGATTGGGACAAAACATCTTCAACCCTGCTCTTGTGGGTCGTGTGTTCCTGCTGATCTCTTTCCCTGCTCAGATGACTACATGGCCAGTGCCACAAGGTTTTGCTACCTCGTATGTGGATGCTGCTACAGGTGCTACTCCTTTGGCAGCCATGAAAGTGGCTCTCACGGGTAGCGACAGCATGATGAGCGCAGTGCCAGAGATGTGGGATATCCTCATCGGTAAGATGGGCGGTAGTCTTGGTGAGGTGAGCGCATTGCTTCTGCTCGCAGGTGGTATCTTCCTTATTGCTACCCGCGTCATTACATGGCATATCCCAGTGAGCATCATGGCTACTGTGGCATTGTTTGCTGCGGTAACTGGTTGGGCTGGAATGTTGCCAGAGAGCGTATGCACAGGCGAATATGTGATGCTGAGTCTTTGCACTGGTGGTATGATGCTGGGTGCATGGTTCATGGCTACCGACTATGTTACTTCTCCTATGAGCAACTGGGGAAAGATCATCTTCGGTGTGGGTATCGGTGTGATTGTGATGGTGATTCGTACTTGGGGTGCTTACCCAGAGGGTATGTCATTCGCTATCCTAATCATGAATGCATGTGCACCATTGTTGAACCTCATTCGTCCAAAGCGTTTTGGCGAGAAGAAAAAAGCATAAGGAGGACAGGACTATGGCAAAATTACAAAGTTCATTTAAGAATATGTTGCTATCGCTGACGCTCATCGCGTTGGTGGCTGCGGCTGCCTTGGCTGGCGTGTACATGTTAACGGAAGATCCTATCTCCAATGCAAGTGCGAAAAAACAAAAAGAAGCTAAAGAGAAAGTGCTTCCAAAGGTGGAGGGTATGACTTTTGCAGATGCAGAAAAAGTGTATATAGTGAAGAAATCCGATACAGTTAGTACTATCATTCTGCACAAGGCGTATGTAGGCGAAGAGTGGATCGGTACGGCCGTAGAGGCAAGCACCGAGGGTAACCAAAACATGCCTTTCGGTGGTACTTTCCGCCTAATGGTAGGTTTCAACAATGTAGGCGATGTGGTTCGCTATGTGGTATTAGAGCAAGCTGAGACCCCAGGTCTGGGTGCACTGATGAGCACATGGTTCTGCAATCCTGATAAACCAAAATCCAATATCTTGGGTAAGAACCCCGCTACTACCAATTTCAGCGTAAGCAAAGATGGTGGCGATGTAGATGCTATCACCGCATCTACCATCACCTCGCGCGCGTTCCTCGAAGTAGTAGTAAAAGCATACAACGGTATTGCACAACAACCCATGCCAATCGAGGCAACAAGCGGTGCTACACAAGTGGAAGCACCTGCCGCAGAAGTGGCTGAAGGTGCTTGCCCTTATGGTAACGACCCTGCTACATGCTCAGGTTGCAGCGAGAAACATTGTCAAAAGAAAGGAGGCCAACAATGAAAAATAAAGCATTAAACACCGTATTGAACGGTATCTTGCGCGAGAACCCAGTATTCGCTCTCGTGCTCGGTATGTGTCCTACTTTGGCGACTACCACTTCTGCAATCAATGGTATGTCTATGGGACTCGCTACTACTTTCGTGCTTATCTGCTCGAATGTGGTGATTTCACTCTTGAAGAACTTGATTCCCGATAAAGTGCGTATCCCTGCGTTTATCGTGGTGATTGCTACTTTCGTGACGATGGTGCAACTCTTGATGCAAGCATATTTGCCTGCTATCTATGAGGTACTTGGTTTGTTTATCCCGCTGATTGTGGTGAACTGTATCGTGCTTGGTCGTGCTGAGGCGTTTGCTGCTAAGAACACCGTGGGCTTGTCTGCTTTGGACGGTCTGGGTATGGGTCTTGGTTTTACGCTGGCATTGACTTTGATTGGTGCAGTGCGTGAGTTGCTGGGTACAGGTTGTGTCTTCGGACTGAACCTCTATAGCGAGACCTATGGTATGTTGATTTTCGTGCTCGCTCCTGGTGCGTTCATCGTATTGGGCTACTTGATGGCATTGGTACAGAAACTCTTGAAGAAGTAAATGGTAAATTGTCAAATTGTAAATTAGAATTATGGTATATTTCTTGATATTTATCTCTGCGATATTTGTGAATAATATCGTATTGAGTCAGTTCTTGGGTATCTGTCCATTCTTGGGCGTAAGTAAGAAGATCAATACTGCGCTGGGTATGGGTGCAGCGGTATTGTTTGTCATGACTTTGGCTACCCTTGTAACCTACCTCTTGCAACAATTGTTAAACGCATGGGGCTTGGGCTTTTTGCAAACCATCTTGTTTATCTTGGTGATTGCTGCCCTCGTGCAGATGATTGAGATTATCCTCAAGAAGATCTCTCCATCCTTGTACCAAGCTTTGGGTGTGTTCTTGCCATTGATCACAACGAACTGCTGTTTGTTGGGTGTGGCTATCATGGTAGCTAGCGGCACATATAAGTTGCCTATGGGCGCAGAGCCAGGATTGTTGACAGGTATGTTCTTTGCTATCGCTACTGCTTTGGGCTTTGCGTTGGCATTGGTATTGTTCGCAGGTATGCGCGAGCAATTGGCATTGGCTAAAGTGCCAAAAGCTATGCAAGGTACACCTATCGCTCTTTTGACCGCCGGCCTCTTGGCTATGGCATTCATGGGCTTTAGCGGCGTGGTATAATCTCGTAAATGTATATTTCAACAAAAAAGCACTTACTCAGGTAGGTGCTTTTTTGTTGTTAGTTATGCCCGTTGTGCCGTACAGGGTAGGCACTACCGCTGAATGTATGAATATTTGCAAAAGAACTTTTTGTTGGCTTATGTAACATTTTGGGTTCCGATATCTATATTATGACAAGATGCTTCCAATGCAAGATATAGCCGATTTATGTGGTGTATCAAGGATGACCATATATCGGCATATCAAAGAGCTGCGCGAACTCACTAATACTCCTCCAAAAGAGGAATCGCCATCCTCACAATGCGGCATAGTTTTGCAGATGGATGCAACATACTGGGGACAGCATTTTGGAGCATTAGTTGCAAGAGATCATCATAGCGGCAAAGTATTATGGCATAAGCACATCTATACGCACGAAAAGGTTGAAGATTATTTAGAGGGTATATGTTTTTTTAGCCTCAAATGGCTACCCTATAATAGGCATAGTTTGTGACGGTATTCGCGGTGTGCCTCATGCAGTTAACTATCCGTATTAGTTTTGTCAGTTCCATGTCAAAAAAAAGGTAATTTCGAGGGCACCTTAATCCTCGAAGTTACAGTAAAAAATATAGCATATGGCAAAAAAGCAGGCTTTTTTTGCACATATACATTTTTTTTTGTACCTTTGCAACGAAAATAAACAAAATTATGCGAGCAATATCTCCTTCTCTTTTGGCAGCAGACTTCGGGAATCTGCAACGCGAGTGCGAAATGATTAACGCAAGTAGTGCGGAATACTTGCATATTGATGTGATGGATGGTGTGTTTGTACCCAACATATCGTTTGGTTTTCCAGTAATGGAGGCATGCAAAAAGCATTGTACCAAACCATTAGATGTGCACTTGATGATTACCCACCCTGAAAACTACGTAGAACGATTCTGCGACGCAGGTGCATGGAGCGTAGGATTTCATATCGAAGCAGTAGATGACCCTATGTCTGCGATAGAGCTGATTCGCAAGAAAGGTGTGCGTACTTGCTTGACTATCAATCCCAAAACAGATATTCACAGTTTGGACCCATACTTAGGCGAAGTGGATATGGTGCTACTGATGTCGGTGCAAGCTGGCTATGGAGGACAAGGATTTATTCCAGAATCATTGGATCGATTACGCTATCTTCGCAAGGCGATTGATGAGCGAGGTTTGAAGACCTTAATCGAAGTGGACGGTGGTGTGAATGCCAAGTGGGCACCCGAATTATGGAAAGCAGGAGCAGATATCTTGGTGGCGGGTAGTGCGGTGTTCAAAGCCCCTGATCCTATAGCAATGGTAAACCTCTTGAAAGAAGGTTAACCATTGCTGTTTAGAGGACGCTCTACGAGCTACAGTTTAGAGTTTAGAGTTTAGAGGCTAGAGATCTATGAGATGGTTGGCGGCACATACGTGGTTGATAGCATTGGTGCCGTTGGTCGTAATAATTCTGATAAGCGGCTATGTCGGTAAGCCGCTTAACTTGTTGAAAGACACCGAAGTAGATTATATAGATAAAGATACGGTTTTAGCTATGCGCCTACAAAGTAATGGGCAAGAAAGGGCTAAAACCATACGCTATGAAGCAGAGATAGAAGACGGGAGCAAAGTGTTGCTCTACTTGCAAAAAGATAGTTTGGCTATGCCACAGCTGGGGGATATCTTGATGGTAAAGACCAAAGTAGAACGTGGTGGAAGATTAGGGGATTTCGATTATGGTTTGTATTTGCGAAGGCACGGGATTATAGGCAGTTGCTGGGCATACAGACGAAACTGGCAAGTGATTGGTCATGAGGAAGATAGAAGCATTAGAGGATATGCACGGAGATGCCAATATCGTTTGCACGAGCAATACAAAAAGATGGGGGTAGATGGCAAGGAATTGGGCATATTATCTGCCCTAACTTTGGGCTATCGCGAAGAACTAGATAAAGACGTACAAAGGGCATTTTCTGCTTCTGGTGCCATGCACGTATTGGCAGTCAGTGGATTACATACAGGCATAGTATGGGGTATAGTGATTTGGGTGTTGACCTTGGGCGGCTGGCGCAAGCCACTCTACGAAGAACGATGGAAACGATGGCTACTAAGTACCTTAATTATCACGATATTGTGGGGATACGCCTTTATCACAGGACTAAGCCCATCGGTAATGCGAAGTGCATTGATGTTGACTTTTGTAGAATGTAGTTTTCTATTCAAGCAACAGACTTCTCGCTGGAATGCTATTTTAGCCGCAGCATTGATGATATTGATAATCAATCCATTATCATTGTGGAGAGTGAGTTTTCAGTTGAGTTTTGCAGCCGTGCTGAGCATTATGTTGGTAGGGAGCAAGTTGCAACGGAAGGTGGTTTTGCGAGGAAAGATGTGGCAATATATAGGAGGGTTGCTAATCGTTTCGATTGCCGCACAAGTAGGTACCATGCCACTCACATTGCATTATTTTGGGCAAATGAGCAACTACTTTGCACTGACTAATCTGATTGTTATTCCGATGGCAGGTGTGCTTTTGTGGCTGGGGTTCAGTACATTAGCCATGTCATGGTGCATACTAGGCGAGTGGCTAGGAGTGGCGACCAAATGGTGTACATGGGTACTGCGTGAAGCAGTAGAATGGATAGAGAGATTGCCTTTTTCAACGACGCAGATAAGTTTGTCCAGCGAAAGTGTAGCAGGACTTTACTGTGCAATTATTTGCGGCTTGCTCATGTTACGCGGTGGTAAAGTACATTGGTGGTGGTTAATCGGAGTGGTTACCAGTTTGGTGGTAATTTTGATTTGTGAATTAGGACTGCTTTGCTAAAGGAGCAAGGAACTAGGAATAAAAATAAATAACATTTGGGATGAAGCAATATAGTTTATCAGAGTTGTGTAGCTGGATTCAAGATGTGGTAGAAACTGATTTGCCTGACCGCTATTGGGTGCGTGCAGAAATCGCTTCGATGAGTGTGCGCGGGCATTGCTATCTGGAGTTGGTGGAGAAAGCCGAGAATGGCACTCTGGCAGCCAAAGTGAGAGCCACTTGTTGGAGCAACGTCTATGGTCTATTATCCGCATATTTTCAGCAAGAAACAGGGCAAACCTTACACACGGGTCTGCAGGTCTTGCTAGAGGTAAGTGTGGAGTTTCATGCCGTATATGGATTGAGTCTGAATATCTGGAATGTGGATCCCACCTACACCATGGGTGACTTGGCCAAACAACGCCAAGCTACTATCCGACAACTGACCGAAGATGGCGTGATGGAGTTGCAACGTGCGTTGGAGTTGCCTAGTTTGGTGCGCAGAGTGGCAGTAGTGTCGTCTGCAGATGCGGCTGGTTATGGCGATTTCTGCGATCAATTGCAGCATAATCGATTTGGTTTTAAGTTTCATGCTCAGTTGTATCCTGCTGTCATGCAAGGAGATACAGCAGCCAGAAGCATCGTTCAAGCCCTCGGAGCCATTGCAGCGCAAGAGGAAGAATGGGATATGGTGGTGATTATTCGAGGAGGAGGTGCAACCACCGATTTGCAGTGCTTTGATGACTATGTATTGGCTAGCCATTGTGCACAGTTCCCGTTGCCTATTGTGGCAGGAATTGGTCATACGAGGGATGTGAGTGTGGTAGATATGGTGGTACATACGAGTGTGAAGACACCTACTGCAGCAGCCGAATGGTTGATTGAGCGCGTGGCTGAGCAAGTGGAAAGAGTGAACGGGTTGCTGCTACGATTGCAACGCGCTACTCAAGTGGCTGTGATGAAAGAGAAGAATCGTCTGTTGCTCTTTCAGCAGCGTATGCACAGTGCTACCCAACGACTGCTATCACAAGAAAGAAACAAACTCGCTATATGGCAGAAAACTATCGAGTTACACTCCCCAGAACGGATATTTAAGATGGGCTATAGTTTGACTACTGTCAATGGCAAAGTTGTTCGTAATCAAGAAGATATCAAGTCTGGAGACATCATCGAGACTCACCTCCAAGATGGTGTAGTAGAATCGGTAGTAAAATGAAGAAACAAAGAAAGATATATTTTCTATTGACCGCAGAGCAATGGTTGGGCGTGGCATTGTTGGTGATTCTGGTGGTGGGCACACTGATGGCAGTCAAGCATTTTCAACCAGAGAAAGAGGAAGATTCTACTAGGATAAACGACTCCACAATGACGCATTTCACTGCTCACCAAGCCCAACAAGATAGCATACGTAAGACTGAATGGGAAAAGCGATATCCCCGTGATACTATTGAGATTCGTATGCAAGCGTTTAACCCCAATACGGCAGATAGCAGTACGTTGGTGCATTTAGGCTTCAAGCCATGGCAGGCAAAGAATATGTTGAAATACCGCGCCAAAGGAGGCAAATACCGTAAGCCAGATGACCTGAAAAGGTTGTACGGTATGACGGATAGTATGTATCAAGCATTGGCTCCTTATATACACATCGCGCGCGAGGAGATGGATAGTTTAGTAGATTCTGTGCGAGTATATTCGTTGCCCCAATGGCAGAAGGAAAACAAAGATACTATTATTAATTTACGTACAACAGATACTATAGAATTGAAAATGCTGTATGGTATTGGTTCTTATCGTGCTAGACAGATTGTCCGTTATCGTGAGCAGTTGGGTGGGTTTGTACGGGTGGAGCAAGTCCTAGAGGCAAAGGGTATGGACGGTGTAAATGCTGACACGCTCTTGCAACATCTTTATATGGATAGTGTGATTGTAGAGCAGATTCCTATCAATCAAGTGGGTGTACAACGATTGGCACGTCATCCGTATTTACGCTTTGAACAGGCAAAAGCCATTTACGAATTGAGAAGACGGAAGATTCGTTTGGATTCTATTCAACAATTGAATGAACTAGATTATATATCTACAGAAACACTTGAGAAAATAGCTCCATATCTTAATTTTGATAAAAATTAGCTGAAAATAGTTGGGTTTGGCACGGTATTTGCAGTAATGCTGGCGTTAGTAAAACTTATGTGATGAATAAAAGGTCAACCAACATATTGTTAGTAGAAGATGATGCTAGTTTAAGCACTGTACTTGCAGATTATTTGCGTAGCAAGGATTATACAGTGGAGACTGCGAATAATGGTAAAGAGGCGTGGGAACTGATAATGATTAAGCATTATGACTTGATTATCAGTGATATAATGATGCCTCGTATGAATGGCTATGATTTGCTGAAACAAATCCGTGTGTCTCTGCCGAATATGCCAGTTATTATGCTAACCGCGAAGACTGATCGTGATGATATTATATATGCATATGAGTTGGGATGTGATGATTATGTGACAAAACCATTCTCAATGGACATTCTGATATGTAGGATAGAGGCTGTGATGCGTAGATATCGCCACACACTAGAAGCGGAACAAACGGAATGGCAATTGGGGGATTTGGTATTTGACTCTATGCGACAGTTACTAGGAGAGCGTCACTTGAGTTCACGTGAAAATGATTTGCTCAAAATACTTTGCCAAAATATGAATGAATTAGTAGATCGTAATCGTATATTGATGACTATTTGGGGAGCAGATACCTATTTTAATGCACGTTCTTTAAGTGTGTATATCAATCATTTGCGCAAATATTTAGGCGAAGCAACACCAGTACGAATTATGAGTGTACATAGCAAAGGGTATAAGTTGGTTATCATGAATAACTAATTAAAAGAAAAAAACACGATGTTGAGAAGAGGTCGTGTTTTTGTAAATAGTGTTTTTCATAATATGCGAGAGAGTTCGATGTGATATCGCGCTCTCTTTTACTTTTATGGTAGTTGTAAATATCTAATACAAAAAAGAGAAGCACGTCTGCTTCTCTTTTTTTAGTTGTAAGGAAATAATATGAATTACTCTGCTACTTCCTCTGTCTCAAACTCAGGTACTGCTTGAGCAGCTTGCTCTGCATCGTAAGCCTCTTGCACTTGCTCGGTAATAGCACTACCTTCTTCTGTAGTAGCACTTTGGCTCTTGTTGAAACCAACTGCAAGAACGCTCAATGCGATGATGATAGCAGCTAAAGTCCAACTTGCTTTCTCCAAGAAGTCAGCTGTCTTAGGAGCACCCATTACTTGGTTTCCGCTAGAGAAACCTGCAGCTAAACCACCACCTTTGCTGTTTTGTACCAACACCAAAAGGATCAGCAATATTGCTGCGATAACAATCAAAATAGTTAATAGTACGTACATAATTTATTGTTTTAAAAGTTTTAAAGGTTCTAAATGTTTTAAGCGTTGTGCGCTTGTTCTCGAGGTACAAAAACCCAATGAGCTTGCAAAGGTACAAAAATATTTACAATTTACAAAATTTACGGTGTACAATTTGCATTTTTTGCAAGAAAAGCATGAAAAATATACTAAAACCGCTACAACTGACCTGCTTCTACAAGGTTTATTACTCGTTCTACGATTCTGTCTTTGTCCAAGGCATCGTATTCTTCCTTGAGGTCGTTCTTAAACAGTTTGGCGATGAACTGCCAGAAATTGGCGCTTGCTTTTCCTCGATAGTGCTTGATGATATCGTAGCTTGTACGGTCGCTTTCTCGATCCATGAGTTTCATCAGCATCTGGCCTTGTGAGGCAGTCATCTTGCGGAAATGTTGTTCGTATTTCTTAAAGAGATATTTCTCGTGTTGTTTCCACCATTTCTTTCGCAGTTTCTTATCGGGTATTTTTGCCAATTGCTGGTCAGCATATTCCATTTCTTTGGTTAGGAGTTTGGCAAAGGGTAGGGTTTTCTTGACATCGCGGACAGTCTTCCAATAAAAACGTTCTTGTTGTTTGTTTTTGAAGACCATCTTGGGATACACCCAAATCTCGTGCATGTGCGCGAGGTAAAAGGTATCGTTGTCGCTCACTTGCAATTGCACCGAATCCACATAATCCATTTCATGTGATGGCATCACGAAGTCGGGCAGACTTTCTCCCCGCGCTGCAATAGCAACCAACACCATTATGAGCATCGCCATTTTTCGCATTCCGTTGCAAAGGTAATGTAATTTTCTCACATACGCAACTGTAACAACATTTTTTATACAAAAAAGCCACCCTAATGGATGGCTTTAGTTTTGTTGCGGAGGGCGGGATCGAACCACCGACCTTCAGGTTATGAGCCTGACGAGCTACCACTGCTCTACTCCGCGATATATATTTCTTTCGAAATCGGCTGCAAAGGTACTGCTTTTTTTTGGATTGACCAAATAATTTCGTACTTTTTTCGTTTTTTTACTGAAAAACGGTCGGATTTTCTGCGAAAACGTCTATAGGGTGGGGATTATTCCACTCCTGCTGCCACTTCTCGGTAAGCATGCAGACTAAGGTTGTCGCTTACAATTTTCAGCGAAGAGAGGTTCTCGAATCCTAAAGCAGCAATGTATGCCAACTCCATGTCGAATACGCAATCATGGTAATCCGATTGCAATACAAAGTCGGTGTTGCTATAGCATACTGACCTCAAACAATCTTGTGGTTGTTTCAAATATTCATCGGGAATAGGGCGCAGGTGCAGCTCTGGTTCGGGGTAGGTGACACAAGGATGATTCAGGCGCACTTCCGTCACGCAAACAGCACTTCCGATGGCATAGTTTGCGCTTCCTGCATAGCCGATGTTGATTATTTTTGCGTCGCGTGGCAAGTCGCGTAGTGTGTGCATTACGTTGATTGCTCCCACTCCTGTAACGAGGATGTCCCAGACTGTTCCGTCCGACATATACCATTGTCCATCGCGCATTTCTCCTTGCAGATGTTGAGCAATGAGTTTTTGTTCACCAATAAAATCGCCTGCTTCGGCAATAACAATAAAATGGTTATTCATGCTTTTAATTGTATTTTAGACCGCAAAGGTACGAAAATATTTGCATATTTGCAAAAAAAGCAGTAACTTTGCAGCGATAAATTTGATTCATTCTCCAAAATCTATTATTGTCTATGTTTATCATTGGCATAGCGGGCGGTACTGGCTCGGGTAAAACAACAGTTGTAAAGAAACTGATAGAGCGCCTTCCAAAGGGCGAAGTCGTAGTCATTCCTCAAGATTCTTATTACAAGGACAGTAGCAATGTCCCCGTAGAAGAACGTCAGAATATCAATTTTGACCATCCTGATGCATTTGAGTGGCCATTGCTTTCGAAGCATATTGAGCAACTGAAGCAAGGTCATGCTGTAGAGCAACCAATCTATGACTATATCACCTCTTCGCGGCAGAAGGAGACTATCCATGTTGAGCCTCGCGAGATTATTATCGTTGAGGGCATTATGGCGTTGCGTGATTATCATCTTCGCCAGCAGATGGATTTGAAGATTTTTGTGGATGCAGATGCCGATGACCGTCTAATTCGTGTGGTGCAACGTGATATTGTGGAGCGTGGACGTACTGTAGAGGCAGTGATGGAGCGTTATCAGCGTGTGCTGAAACCTATGCATGAGCAGTTTATTGAGACATGCAAACGCTATGCAGATGTTATCATTCCTCAAGGTGGACACAACAATGCCGCCATCAATATGCTTGTGAAATTCATCAAGCAGGAGCTCAAGGAGAAGAAATAATGCGCTATCTCCAGCTCTTTTGGACATACCTCAAGATTGGTACCTTCACGATAGGTGGAGGGTATGTGATGTTGTCTATGATAGAGCATGAAGTGGTGGAGCGCAAGGGGTGGATTGACCGTGAGGAGTTTCTGAATATGATTGCTTTGGCACAGGCTGCGCCTGGGTTGATAGCGGTGAATTCAGCAATATTCATTGGTTGGCGCATTGGCGGTTGGCGTGGTGTGATAGCCACGGTGCTGGGAGCCGTATTACCATCGTTCTTAATCATCTTGGCGATAGCGATGGTATTTCAAGATTACAAGGATTTGCCTGCTGTAGAGGCAGTGTTTAAAGGCATTCGCCCTGCGGTGGTGGCATTGATTGCAGCTCCGCTATGCAAGATGGCACACGGCACCAAGATTACTTGGACAACGGCTATAATCCCTATTGCGGGTGCGTTGCTGATTTGGTTAGGTGGGTTGTCGCCTGTATGGATTATTCTTGTGACAGTAGTGGTCACATTGCTTTATACATGGCTCAAAGAAAGGAGGAAGGCATGATTTATTTGCAACTTTTCTTGAGTTTTTTGAAAATCGGATTTTTTGGTTTTGGAGGAGGATTGGCAATCTTCTCACTTATCCAACATGAGATAGAGGTGCATGGCTGGATGACCCAAGAGGAGTTTGTTGATATCTTGGCTATCAGCCAAGTGACTCCTGGTCCGATAGGCATCAACTGCGCCACATATGTGGGCTATACAGCCACAGGCAATGTGTGGGGTAGTCTGCTGGCTACTGTAGCGATTGTTATTCCCAGTTTGATTATCATGCTGTCGCTTTGCAAGGTGTATTTTGTTATCAGTACTCGTTTTCAGCATAATATTTATTTCACTCGTACGATGCAGATGTTGCGTCTTTCGGTATTGGGAATGATTGCTGCGGCTGCATTATTGCTGATGAAGCCTGTTGGTCAGCCTTCTGTTAGTTTTATTGATTGGAAGAGTTGGGTGATCTTCGGGGTCGTTTGTTTGTTTACTCTCTTGCCTATGTTTTCGAAGAACACGGCAGGCGTTTCTAAAAAAAGTGCTGAGGTGTTTAAGAAGTTCATCAATCTGCTCTCTCACCCGATTCTATTGATAGTTTTAGCGGGTGTGGCAGGGTATGTGATTTATAGTTGATGAATCACATTCACGGCATTTTATCTGGATTTTCTTCAAGTTCCCTTCGGGCTACGTGACCATTTCGCGACCACTATAGCATATCTGTGGGCTAACTGTGTCCTATCTATGGGCTAAATTTTGACTGGCGGTACCCTTCGAAACCACTTCGTTACCACTGCGAGGTCCATCGGTGGCGGGATGACGATACACTCCTTTTTAAAATTGCTCCCCCAAGTTAGGGGAGCAATTTATATAGTTTTCTCAGGGTTCCCAAAAACTGCGTGAGTTTTTGGGAAGAGGCGACGAGGGTAATTCTCGACTACTGGCACACAGGGCGAACAGATCGTCCATAGTCCCGATAGCCGTTGCCCCAATTCACGCCGCCTGAGTCGAAGTACAATACATACGCGTAGAGCGGGCTGCCCGTGTAGAGCGAACTCGACCAGTAGAAGCCGTCGCTGCCTGCGTAGTGGAGCGAACTATCGTAGCGGTAGCCTGCGGCGGGGAGAAAGATGGACTTGTCGGTGTAACCTTCCTTATTTGAGGTTACTCTATAACCATTCACTCCGTTTTGAGTGGTCCAAATCCAAGTGCAGTTATCACGCAATTCGGTTAATTCGGCATCGGTTGGCATACGCCAAGAACCACCCCAATTAACTGCAGCTGCATCATTAGCCGCTTCAAGGACTGTTTTATTATCTATAATACCGTAACTGCTACTATTATTGTACTTGGTTAGTGAATCATACGAGCCATTGCACCATTTATACGTACTCCAGCCGTAAGTCTCTTTTGGCTCCACCTCGCCCCATGCGAAGTAATCACCATACTCTTCGGGACTTTCTGCACCCACGTTACAAGTCGCCCATTTTACACTCAAACCTAAGTCCACGTATTCGTGATTACAAATCATATATATTGTATCATGCACCATTTCGATTTGTATGATAGTGTCATGTACGATTTGAGTTTCTACGACTGTGTCATGTACGATTTGGGTTTCTACCACCGTATCATGCATTACCTTAATCAATGTGCGAGGAAGGAGTAAATGCAAAGTATCAATATCCTGCATCTCATCGTAGGTTAAACTATCAATACTCTCAATAGGAGTACCATACAGCAAATGACCATTTGCCCATACCAATTGATTGTCTTGACCAAAAGACAATACACTCATGGCTACACAAGCCAGTAAAAAGAAAAGTTTTTTCATATCATTATAAGTTTTATTGTTTAATTACTTGGAAAGATTGATTTCCGCTGAGCAGCAAGTAGTTACCTGTGGGCAATTCTGCCATATCCACTTGTGCAGAACCGCTCTCTACTGCCTGTGTTACCACCAAACGACCATCCATAGAGTACAAGCGCAACACATCGCCTTGTGCGTTCTCCACCATTAACACCTCCTGCGTAGGGTTGGGATACACTTTTACTTGCAAACCGTTATTGGTTTGCGTGTTTTCTACTTGAGTTGGCGTACTTAGTTGCTCATCCGAGAAGCGGATATGCTGCACGTTGGCGAGCAAGTCGCTGAATACCACATTTTTGGCAACGTCATATACATACAGCGAGTCACCCGAATACACTACCTTGCCTATACTGCCTAAGGCAGTGATACACTCTTTGCCACTTAGGGGTTTGACTACCAGACTGGGTATAGCAGCCCACGCCTGTAAAGAACAAAGCAATGCACAAATGAGAATAAACTTATTCTTCATCGTATAAATGATTTGTGGGAAGTCGGCTCCAAACGACCCGTGATTATAAAAGAAAAGCGTGGAACCTTACTTTTGCTTATTCTTAACTATTGAGGTTCTGGTAAACCTATTCCCCAAGAATAAACAATAACGCCCACGCTGATATGTACAACGCGCACTATCAGCGCGGTAGAATACATACCAATGAGCATTTATTGCTGTTCTTGCCTTGGGGGAAGGAAATTTACCAGATTTCAATAGTTCCAAAACAAGCGCTAATAAACGCTTTTTATTTATGTCTGCAAACCGATTATTCGGATTGCGACTGCAAAGGTACAACAAAATTTGCGCATTTGCAAGAAAAATCGCATTTTAGTGCGATTTTTTACTCGGCGGGTTATCGCCGAGCACAAGACAAGTGGCGGGTGACAGGTGGTAGTTCGCTTCGCTGTAGATCGGCGCTGTGCGCCTGTAGTTGGTAGGTTGCTGCGCTGGAGGTGGAGGATATTAGGGAGTCGAGCGGAGGATAGGTGGCATGGTACGGGGAAAGTATTGGATGGTGATACAGTGGTAACAGAGTGGTATCGGAATAGTAACGAGGTGGTTTCGAGAAAGATAGCGGGAAAGAAGCA
>JAGALP010000008.1 GCA_017625155.1 Paludibacteraceae bacterium | reverse complement strand
TCCTGCCAGGTCTCGCCAGCGCCGCCGGCTTGAAACGCGTAGCCAGTGGCGCAGTCGCTCCAGGCTTGCGGCCCTCGCAATACTGCGCCCTGCTCTCCTTTGTCGCCTTTATCCCCCTTACGGATAAATTTAACTACTTGTGTCCTGGTTACGCTCATAGCCTATAATACGCTGGTAATGGTTACGGAAACGTCGCCGCCTGCTTGTATGCAGTGATCGCGGGTTACGGTTTGGCTTGCTTTTGCAGTGGTTCTGTCGCTGTTGAGGTAAACGCCTGCTGCGTCTTTCAGCACGAAATAAAACTGCGTTTCCAGGGCCTTAGTCGCGGTGCCACGCTTTACCACTACCGGCGTATAGGTTACGGATCCGTTACCGGTTGTATCTTCGGTTATCGCCTCGTCCTCTGGGCTTGGGTGTGGATCTATATCGTACGGGTCGCTGGCGTCCATTACGCTCTGTATATCGGTGCCGATCTCGCTACCTGCGCGGTATACGTGTACGCGATACTCGCCGTAGGTGTTAATATCGTCAGCGTATACGGTTAGCGTCTGGCCGGTAGCGCCAGTAATCGAAGCCCAGCCGGTAGCGCCCATCTTTTCCCATTGGTAGGTTAGATCTTTCGACAAAGCATTACCGCTTTGGTAGGCCAGCGCTTTAAGTATGCAGCTGCCGCCCTTATCGGTAATAACGAAATTTTTTGTATCGCCCGCCGCGATCGTTACGCGGTAGCTGCTACCGGTAGCCGGCTGGATAGGTATAGTATAGCTGGCCTGGATCGTGTCGCTTTGTGTTCCGTAGCTAATCGTCGCCACCATCTTAATAACTGCGGGCGCATAGCCGGCTAAAGCTGCTATATTTTTAACGATCTGCAAACCGTAGTACATTTGGTCGCCGCTGGGTGCCACGGTCTTAAAATAGCCCGCAAACGTGCCGGTAGAGACGCCGCCACTAAAGCTAATTTTTTCGCCGTTAAAATAGTATTCCATCGCGTCCGGATCTGCCACGCCCTCGGCTACTCGGCTGCTGGTGCAGATAAAGTATAATACTGGTTTCGTAGTCTCGAAATTCGGATAAATCGCGGTTACGTCGTTGGTCGTACCCTCGTAGTCCTGGTACAAATCGCCGCTGGGCGACATTATAAGCGCCGTATACGTTCCGGCTTTGCTTATAAATTTAATCGTTCTGCTGGTGCTCGCTGTACTCATACTTAAATCTTGGTTTCGTCGTTAGTGGTTTCGGTTTCCGGATCCTCGGCCGGCACTTCTATTTCGGCGGGCTGTTCCGGTTCCGGTTCTGCTTCGGGTTCCTGGTCGGTCGGCTCAGTCTCGCCGGCGGGATCCTCTACGGGTTCCTCGCTGCCAGCTTCTGGATCTTCCGCTGGTGCCTCAGTTTCCGGCTGTGGATCCTGGCCAGCTTCTGGATCTTCCGCTGGCTCGCCGTCCTCGGTCGGTTCTACGACAAAGCGCGGATCTGTCGCTATCGGCAGCTCGCGTACTACAGTGCCGTCTTGTTCCTCGCGGGCTTCGTGCGCTGCCAGTGCGATAGCGCCTATTTGCCCCAGGATCAGCGGCAGGTCGGTTAATCTTCCAAACGCTAACATATCGGCCTGCCACAGCAGGTAGTTACCGTCTGTTACTCTGTTACGGTCATTTTCCAGGCGCAGATACTGCGCTACTTTCGGGTTTGCTTTAATGTAACGTGCCATCGTAATATACTTTTAGTGGATAATCAATACTGAGCCGTCAGCGTCGCAGAATACGGCGCCATCGGCTGCGTCGGTAAATGCACCCGCGTAGCCTCTATCTATCACGTCCAAACCGATAACCGCGCCGTAGTTATTATCCATCTTTGCGGTAGGTATTGTCGGGTTACTGCCGTGGGCTACCAGGCTATAACTTAGGCTGCCGCTTGCTTTGTTTGTAGCGATATACCACAGCGGCAGCAGCTCTGTTTCGGCGTTAGTTATTTCGCCGTTAGTGTTACGGATAATCGCGCGCGGCGATATGCGAAGCAAACCGGCTGGGATATTGTACGGCACTTCGGCTATTTCGTACTCGTACTTAGGTATACGGCGCACAAATGTAGCCTCGGCCTGCGGGCTGGCGTCGGTTAGTGTAACCGTAGCCGGTTCGCCGGCAGCGCTGTATTTACAGCGGCAGCGCAGGCGCATTTCCGTACCCATCAGCCAGCGGTTTATCGTAGCCGTATTACCAGCGGCCGTTACGTCGTAGTCCAGTACGTCGTCGCTGCCTACTGTATGCCAGGTATTATCTTCGCCCATTACTTCCCAAACCAGCGCGTATTTGCTCGCGTCGCAGATCTTGTCTGCCACCCATACGGTAGCCGTTACGGTCTGCGTGGCAGCGTCGGCCAGCGGATTAAATACGGTTTGGTCGGCGGCGTTAAGCTCCACGCGTACCAGATCCGACGCACTGCTACAGCTAATTTGGTAAGTACCTTTTATGATCATTAGCTGGCTATTTCGCGTATCTGTATACTCGGCGTAAAACTCCAGCGTAATAGGTATTTTCGGCGCAGCGTTTCGCTTTACTTTGATACGGCCGTTATAACCGCCGCTGGTCGTTATTTCGTAGTTCGCATTATCGGCCGCTATTAAGGTCGATACGCCGTTAATGTTTTCATACCAGCGCACGTTTGCCAGTGCGTGGTTAATGCGGCCGGCTGGCAGCACTTCGTCTTTATCCAGTATAGATACGTTAGGCTGGATAATTAACGGCGTCAGCGTATAGTCTGGCGTATATTCCTGCGCGTCGGCGTTATAGTTCTGTTTATCCGGCACGCTGCCGTCTACCGCAAAGGAAATTTGCAGCTGTAACGGTTTCCAGTTAAAATCAAATCTTTTCGTTTTCATTTGCTATAGCTTTCTACTAATACTGAAATATCGCGCTTTCGGTACCCGCTGCGTTTCCCATACCGTCGCGCAGTGTTACGGTGGCTATAAATTTTAGCGTCTTAGGTACGTAACCGTTAAAATCGCAGTCGGCCGTTGTTAGGGTTATAGATTTACCCGCACCAGCTCTTTTAATCGCCCAGGCTTGATCGCTGGCCACGCGTTCCACGCCGTCGGCGTCCTCACTGTAGCGCGTCCACTGTACGTCGGCGTCCAGAATATCGCCCGTTACGTCCATATTATACAGCTTTGCAATAATGGCCAGTGTTAGGTTAAATCTGTCCGGATCAAAAATATAGTCGGTATCTGCAAACTCTACGGTAAACTCTGGGTTTCCCTCAACCATCGCCCAGTCGGTATTATTCCAGGCGGGCGCGGTAGTAGTTCCAGTCATAGCGCAGCGATATTTACAGCCCATATACCAGACGTCGGATATTTCGTATTTGCCAGTCGTCGGGTTAAGTGTTCCGCTGTAGTAGGCTTCGCCCTCTTTCCAGGCGCCGCGGTCTACTACTTCGCTAATCGGTTTACCCTGGTAGTCGATACGTATAATATCCTGGACGATCAAACCGCGCGCGTATACGTAGTCCTGGTGCTCAACCAGCGGCAAGTCCATATTTTTAAGAAATTCTGGAAGCGTGCCGAAAGTGGCGCCGTAGTTAGTGGCGTCGATAATCGGTTTAGTTACGCCGGTTAGCCTTACTATTCGGCCCTCGGTGCTGGATAGATAAATACAGCTTTGGCGGGTTTCGTCTGTTTGGTTTCCCCAGCGCGCTATCTTCATCATTTCGCACGGCGGGTAATTCTGGCCGGCTGGTGTTTCGTCGTCCGGATATAGCGATACTTCGATATAGTTATTAGCCGTATTTACACTGTTTACCCTTAGCCAGCTGGTATAGTAAACGCCGCTGCCAGCAGCCAGGGTATTAACTATACCTTTCAGTACGTTGTTAGGGTACTGGGCGGTAAAATATCCGTCCCACTTGCTTTTAAGGTGTAAACCGTAGCAGCCATCGCCCAGATCGTCCACGCTTTCGATCGTGTCGCCCTCGGTCAGTATCTGGTCGCCCTCTATGGCCGATAGACGGTTAATAATAAGTTCCAGGCACTCAAAATAACTACGTACGCGTACGCTCTCAAATTCAGCGTTACCGTGGGCGTCGATACCGGCACCCATACCCGCGTACAGTGATTTTACAAACTGGCCGTACTCGGCGCCGCCCTGGAATATGGCCAGGCCCAGCGTCGTAATCATTTTTTCAAAGGTTATATTACCTTTGGCTACATCGTCGGCCAGACGCGATAAAAACTGCTGGCGCACTGGGCTATCTTCGGATAGATCCTGCGCCACGTCTGCAAATCCGGCCTTAACTTTTTCGGTTGTTTGCTCTATAATCGCGTTACCCTGGTCGTCGGTAGCTTCTTTTTCCAGCGTTAAATACTGGTAGCCGTTAGCGTCGGTGCTAATCTGGTCTAACGCTTTTTTGTTGTCGTGGCTGTGATCCATCGGGCTAACCACGTTACCGCCACCAGTTACGGTTACTATGGTACTGCCACTACCAGCAGTACCGGTGCCGCCCAGCTCGCGCAGGCGCTTACTGCGCGGGCGGGCACCACGTTTGTAGGTTTTCAGCTCATATATAGCCATATCGTTTACTCGTTATTACGTTTATACTCGTCCGGTCTAATCTCTACGTAGGTGGCTTCGCTGCAATCCAGGCGCACGTCTTGTACGTCCTCGACGATCATAAATTTTTTATCGCCCTGGTTTGCTTCGCTGTAAATCTCCATCGGGTCGCTTGCTATTACTGCCTCGCCGCTTAACGTCGTACGTCGCTGCGCAAATTGGCTGTAAAGTGTGCCTATTAGCAGATCTTCTACCTGGCTGGTACGTCCAGCCCTGGTAAGCTGCTTTATCTGCTTTCCCGTTGAGGTGTTGAAATACGCGCCGCGTGCAGTCGGTACGCCCTCAGCGCTGGTGCCGCAGATCGTATCTATTTCGATAGCCTCTTTAGCTGCGCTGTTTATCTCGGCGTCGTACTCTACGTCGTCGGTGTTAATTGTCTGGTCAAACTGGCTGCTGTTCATTATCTCTATTTCCGGCAGCTTTGTAAGGATCCAGCTAATTTTACCCCATAGCTGTTTAGGCCCGTTCTCGGCTTTCGATAGTTCGGTGCCCTCGTTTACAATTTCCCAGCCCTCGTCGCGTACTTCTACCCAAAGTTTACCGCCACCGCCGCCGTAGTTCGGGTACGGTATGTACTGGCCGTCCTCGGCGTTGGTCAAAATAGATATGGTTTTTTGCTTGTGCGGGTTAATCGCTGGGCGGTTCATCTTCCAGCCCAGTACGCCGCTGGTGTCTACGTGGTCTTTGGCGTCGTAGTAACACAGATAACCCCAGGCGTTAGGGTTTGCGTCGCCGCTGTATACTTTCCAGCTGCCGTAGGTTCCGGCCAGGGTTGTAATAGGGCTGCTTACTGCGCGCTTTACTTCGCTTTGGTTACTCCATACGTATACCGTATCGCTGCCGTCCGGCTGGAATTTTATAGTAACCGGCACGTAGATAAAGTTACCGTAGGTATTAAACTGGCTGTGCCAGTCTTTCTGCTCTACATAGGCCATTAAATTAGCCGCACTTTCAAACGGATTGAAGCGCGGATCCATCAGCATATCCATACGCACGCGCAGCAACAAATCGCCCGCGTTATCTACGGGCGGTACCCATACTGGCGTAGTCTTAAAGATAACGCCGCCTATATTATCCAGGGCGCCAGGGTTCGGGCCACCTGGCATACTGGTAACGCCATAACCCATACTTTGGAAATTCGCAGACCAGTTATTTTTATCGCCCACCTTAATACCCGCTACAGCTTTCCAGTATATGGCTACGCCCTCGCTTTCGGTGCCGTCATACTGCGGCACTATCTTAAAATAGCGCGCGTCTTTGTGCACCAGCTCGGCGTTATTTCCTTTTTTCGATAGCCATATAGTAAAACCGCAGTCGGTAGCGTCTATCCAGTCATTTAACGACGTACTGTAATGGTAAGAAAAATACTGCGCGTCTGCTGTGCTGCCTCCGTATACATTGTTAAGCGCCATTTTAGACGCGTCCACTGCTACGTCCTCGCTCCAGCAGTTTTCGGGCGATAGGTTGCCACTCTGGGCGTAGGTGTTCCAGGTTATTTTTGCATTATTGTATACTGTATCTACGCCCATTTCCTGGCTGGCGCCGTCCCACTCGATAGGCTTTGTAGTAGCCTTAGTATATAGGCCGTTAATATCGTATACGTATACCTTACCGGCGCGCTGTACCATACGCAGGGCCAGCGGTTGTAAAATACCCTCGATAACTTCGGCCAGTGTTGAGGCTTCGCCGTCCTCGTCGTAGAAATTGTCGCTACGCACTTTAAGATCCGACAAACCCAAAGCGCCACTGCCGGCGCTTATCTGGGTGCTTATTAGGCTGTCGTCGATACCTGCGCAAATAATACCGCTGCGGCCTACGCAATAGCTAACCAGGTCGGCCAGTGTCTGCATACCTGCCAGCTCGTATTTGAGACGATCCAGCACGCCAAAATCGCTAAACGTCAGCATAACGCTGTAGCCGTTGGCCTGCTCGTATGGTTCTTCGTAAAACTCTGTATCTATACAGCCACTCCAGTACAGCCGGTCGTTACGGTATACGTCCAGGCGTATACGGCCGACGTCGATACTGTATAAATCTTCGTACGTTCTATCGCCAGGGCTTATTATCTTTAGCGTGGCCACGGATCCGCAAATAACTTCTTCTTTGCTTTTGTGGCCCCATTCGATAACCAGCGGCTGGTCTGCGTCAAACTCCAGGACGCCGACGGTTTCAAATGCCGCGTCTGCTTCCTGCATAATCTCAGCGCGCCAGACTACGCCGGCCACGCTGAGAAATTCGCCACTATATCGTAAATACTTCATACGGTTAGCCTCGCTTTGTTATGTTATATTCTTTTTCGATAATGCCTACCAGGGTGCGGCCTTTGATCTCAAATTTTACCTTTCCGAAATCGAAGCCGGCAGGCTCAGCCAGCATACCGCGTAATTTATCCAGCGGCGCTATTACTTCTGGGTTTCCAGACGCGCCCGCGTATTCGCCCACCATCGCCAAAGTAGGGCCGGAAGCTATACCACCATCGGCCAGCATAGGAATACCAGCGGCCGTTACTGCGGCCATCATCGCAGTAGTAAAGCCCATAGCAATACCAAAGCCCGCAAACGGGATCGACGCGTGCGCTGCCATATACTGCGCTGCCGCTAATTCCTTAAAGCTCGCAGCTTCTAACTTATTGGCGGTAATGGTAGCTGCCGACGCTGCCGCGTTGGTGGCTGCTGTGGTCGCCCTGGTTGTCGCTTCGGTTGTCTCGGCCGCAGCTTCGACGCCCTTAGTAGTAGCGTGCGCGGCACTGGCGGCGGTCAGCAGGTTAATAATGCCTATAATAGTCTGTATACCCTCGTATAAGCCTATAAAGCCGTCTACGATACCTACTACCATTTGCCAGGCGTTGCCGTTGCCTTTCAGTGCGTCGGTAATGCTCTGTACGCTATTTCCGATACCCTTAATAGCGCCCCAGCCTTTTAGTAGGCCGTCGCTGGTAGACATAGCCGTTTTTTCGGCTTCTTTACCAGCGTTACGGATCGCGTCGGCTTTAGCGTTCCAGGCTGCGATCTGCTGGTTAATTAGGGCTGCTTCCTCGATAGTCGCTGTTTCCAGCTGGCTATTTAGTATTTGGATATTAGCGCTAATATCTTTTAGCGTGCTGGCCTCAGCTTTCCAGGCAGGTATGGCGCTTTGCGACGCTTTGCCCGCGTTCTGGATCGCGTCTGCTTTAGCGTTCCAGGCGTCGATCTGCTGGTTAATTAGGGCGGCTTCCTCTACGGTAGCCGTTTGCAGCCTATCGGTCAGTATCTGGATATTTCCGTTAATATCTTGCAGGGTGGCCGCGTCCTCTTTCCACAGCGGCGTATTATTTTCCGCAGCTTTGCCGGCGTCCTCGATCGCGTCGGCTTTAGCTTTCCAGTGCGCGATCTGCTGGTTAATTAGGGCTGCTTCCTCTACGCTCGCGGTTTGCAGCTTATCGGTCAGTATCTGGATATTTCCCGTAATAGCCTTTAACGTGCTGGCGTTATCGTCCCATACTGGCGCTGCTACCTTTGGCGTAGTAGCGCCGCCGGTTGTTGTTGGCGTGTAGTTAGCGTATTTCGCTTTTGTTTCGCCCAGATCCATAGCTGGCGCAGCTTTAGGCTTGCTAACCTCTACTGCTACCTCTACTTTTTTACCGCCCAGGCCCAGTATGTTTTTAAGCCATTCCCAGGCTTCCTTACACTTTTCTACCAGCCACTCGAAAGCCTTAGCCAAACCGTTCATAATGGCGTTAGCCAGCGGCTTTATGGCTTCCCAGACTTTATCGACGATTTGCCGGAAGCCCTCGCAGTTATTGTATGCCGCGATAATGGCTGTAACCAGTGCACCGATAGCCGTAATAATTAAGCCTATCGGGTTTGCAGTCAGTACCAGGTTTAAGATCTTCTGTACGCCCGTCCATACCGTAGTAGCCGCGGTTACTACCTTTTGCGCAGCTGCCGCCGCCAGGGTTGCTACTTTGTTTTTAACAAACGCCGCGGTAGATACTGAAAACGCTTTAGCGCTGGCGTATAAGGTTGTCGATAGGGTTTTAATACCGCCTACCAGTGTGGTAATGCTGGCCAGTGCCTGCGTAGACTGCGCCGCGATCGTAACAAACGGCAAAGCGCCATTTACCAGGCCGCCGATTTGCTCTTTAATATCGCCTAATCGGTTAGCTAACTGCTGCTGCTTTCCGCTTTCGGTCTGCGCTAATTGGGCGTTCATATTACCCACGTTATTAGTAATAACCTGGGCCAGCATAGCCGCGCGCTCGCTTTCGGTTCCGTATTTCAGTACCTTTTCCTCGGCTTCGTCGAAAGTAATACCCACGCGCGTAAGCGCTGAGGTTTGGCCCTGCATTACTTTACCCATTAAGTTACCCACAGTAATAGCGTCCTGCGTGGTAGCGCTTAGTCCTTTTTGCTGGGCTAACAAATTATTCATAGCCGGCAGCAAAGTTTCCAGGCTCGCTTTTTCGTTCAAAAATGTAGCGATCTGCTGCGCTCCGGATAGCTGCACTTCGTCGCCGATAACTCCTAATTCCTGCTGGGCGCTGGCCAGGTCTTTAATGCTCTGGATCTCGGCGGCCGTCGCGCCCATACGCTGCTGCATAACGGTAGCTAATCGGGTTTCGTTTACTTCCTGGACGGCGTAAGCGTCTGCCAAATTTTGCATACCCGCTTGCAACTGGTTAAAGCTGCGCTGCGCCGCGTCTATGCCAGTAGCCAGCGCAGCAAAATTTATAACGTTACCTTTCAGCTGCTGCGCCTCGGTAACGGTTGAGGTTATAACCTTTTTTAAGCCCTCGGCGTCGTTGGCCAGATCCTTAAAACCTTTGCCGTCGCTGTCCAGCTTAAAAGTTATGCTAATTGTACTTTTACCAGCCATAGTTTTATATCATTTCGTCGCCTAATTTCTTAACTAATTCTGCCATACGTTTACGCTGCTGTTCTGGGGTCAGTTCCTGGCCTTTGCCCTTTTTAGCGCTGCGTTTCTGGGTCTTTTCCCACGGAAACGGCAGTAACTTTTCCGGTGTAATCTTCTTACCTTTGGCTAAATGCGGCTGTATTACGATAGTCGCCAATAATCGCATACGCACCCATCTATCCTTAAAATCAGTATCGCGCTGCTCTGCATAGGCTTTGTAGACGGCGGCAAACTCGGCAAAATCCATTTTGCAAAACTCGTCGTACGTTAGCCGTATGCAGCCCAGCGCGATACCTAATAAATCGTAAATGCCTTTAGGCTTTAACTTTTTTTTTCGCCCTCGGCACCCTCTGTAACGGTGTTATCTGCTTGCACTTTTGCGGCCCACGCGGTCATATCGTCGGGGTTAAGTGCGTCGGCAAAATCCATTAACGACATACTAAACGGTACGCCGTCAGCAGCTGAGGCCGAAGCCACGCAGCAGTATAGGTACGTGCACAGCTCGGTAAAGCTGGTAGCGTCCATTTCGGTAACTTCTTTGCCGGTCTCTTTCTTAAAACGTAGCATAGCCCCCATCGTTGGACGGCAGGGGTATGCTACGTTATTTATGGTTACTTCTATCTTAGCCATAGACTAAAATTTACTCGGTTGCTCCTGTTTCCTCAGTAATAGCGGTTTCGTCCAGCGTTGTAGGCTCGCCGTCGTTCTCCAGGCTAATACTGTAGGTGCTGTCGTCCTGCGCAGGGTCTGTACGCTCCAGCGAAGCGATAACACACATACCAGCCAGGTACGGTTTTTCGCTCTCGCGCTCCATACATTTAACCTCTACGGATTTACCGGCTTTCCACGCTGCTACCAGTGCTTTGTAGCCAAATTCGGTTTCGTTGTAGAATACCAAACCCTCTGCACTAATAGAGTAAGACAAACCGATAACGCCTTTTTTCTTCCATAGGCCGCTTGCCATAGCTGCACTGGCCACGGGCTTTACTGCGCGTTCTTTGGTCTCGCTGTTAAACGTAGTGGTATGGCTGGTACAGCTACCGATAGCCTTACCGCCTACGTAAAGTAGCATATCGCTACCATTACAATATCCAGTTTTTACCATATCGTTTGTTACATTTTAACTGTGAATACTAACTGCTGCATAAAGGCGTCGTCCTGCCAGCCTTCCTCGCTATCCGTCAAATGGCAGCTACGCATTACCAGACCGTCTACTGTGGCCTGCTTACCGTCCAGGGCGTCGCGTACCGCTTCGGCCAGCTCTACGCCTGGGGTGTACTGCTCAGTATAGCAGATAACCTCGATACCTACTGTATCGGCACCTCGGCGGCCCTTTGTCGCGTCCTGCTCCAGCTGGGTACGTCGGTAAACGATATACGGCAGCTTTGCTTCGTCCGCTACTACTGGGTAAACCTTTGTAGTCCTGGCGGCCACTTCCGGATCCTCAACTAATACAGCGCGTATAATTTCGCCCGCGCTGAGGCTCGATTTATTTACAGCCATACTTTTTAGCTACTTTTTGTACGTTCTCTGTTACCATTTCGTGGATATCGGCAGTTACTGTATCGCGTACGCTGCTTAGCGTCTGCGCCATAAAACCGTATCGTTTCATACGTCCGGTACGGTGCGAAGCTCGCAGCCTGGCAGCACGTCTGCGCGTGCCCTGCTTCGGCTTTGTTTTACGCTCTTCGGTTCCGTCCTCGGCCCATATTAGTATCGGTTTTTTCAGTCCCTGGCGGTTTGTATGAAATCCCGCTTCGCCCTTACCATTTTTGCCAGCTTTTTTAGTTCCTACAGTAACCCGAAAACCGGCTTTACGCTTAAATACTATAGCGCGCACGCCCTTTTCCAGATCTTTGTCAGTGCGGATACTGCTACGTAGGTTATTTATTGCAGTTTTGCGGACGCGGTTAGCTTCCTTACGAAATCCACCTTTTACCGCTTGCAGCCTACGTTTTGGCTCCAGATCAGCAAATAGCTGCTGCAAATTTCTGTCGTCGTAGTCTATATCTCTGGCCATTGGTAACTATTCATTAACTCGGTCGCATACCAGGGTATTATAGCCGCGATCCAAATTAGGGATAATCGCTACCACCGTGTATAAATAGCCGCCCAGCTGCCGTACTCGCCAGTTCTCGGCGATCGGGTGCGCGTCGCGTATATTAAACTGCGCGCTGTAAGCTGCGAAATGTTCGCCCACTTCCTCGCTACGGTTGCCGGTGGTCGTTACGCGTTCTGCGTGCACGGTTCGCGTAGGTTCATATACCACGCGCTCGGCTCCCATTCGGTCGGTCGTCTGCTTAGGTTTCAGCAGCTCTAATTTATATTTCATCGCGCCGGCTCTCATACTTCGGTGTCGCTCACTAATTTTCGATACGGTTTAATTAGGGCTTGCAGTGTATATGGCACTTCGGCCATCTGCACGCCGCTAACAGCTTCGCGCTGGTTGTACCAGTGCCCCGCGATCATTAAAACCGCCTGCTGTAGCGTAGCAGGTAATTTGCCGTCAGCCTGCACCAGCTCGTCGCTGGTTCGGTTGGTGGCGCTGCATACGTACGTCTCGGCTGCTTCCAGTAAGTGCGCCAGGTATGCGTCGTCCGCGCTGAAATCGTCAGCCCGTACGTGCTGCTTCAAAAGTGCTATATCCACTGTAGCCATAATTAAACTGCGTCTATAATTCTACCTTTGTGCTTACTCTCTTTTACTCGGCTTTAACCTTACCAAGTACAAACGCCTCATCGCGCAAAGTAACAGTGCCGAAACGTGTGTTAAGCACAAAGTCTACAGCGTTGTTACGTGCAAGCGTATAAGGATCCGCTACCAAGTTCATTTTACCGAAAAAGCCGGCAGCCTGGTAGCTCCAGTCTCCGAAGCCGATATAGCCCGCAGGGATAGCGTCGGTAACAAATACCGGATAGCCCAGTACGTGGTCGTTTTCGCAAAGGAAACGGCCGCTGCCTGCGTCTACCTTAATATCCTCCAGGATAGCTTTCATATCCTCGGTCATAACCCAGCACGGTGCTACAAGCTTCACAACCTTAGCTACAGCAGCTTTCATTTTGAGAAGCTCCTTACGTGTAGGCTCTGCTCCGGCAAAAGTAGTAAGCTTCTTTGCCGCCTCGACGAAAGGCCCGTATACCTTTCTGTCGCCAGCCTCTACGCAGAAAAGCGCTGCGTTAATAGCGTCTGCCACCGCTGCGGGCATTTCCTCCCTAATAACGCCCTCTACGATACCGTTGCTATCCTCCAACTCCTCGCGGGTTACTGGAATAGCGATACCCAAGCGTTTGCCGGTTGTTTCAAGCTTGCTCCAGTCGATCTTACTATCGGTAAGCTTCGCGCCCTCGTCTGCAAACTGCGCCGTAGCCTTAGTATGCTTAGGCCAGCGAAGCTTACCAGACAAACCAGTACGTACGTTAATGCCTACCTTATCCCAGATAAGGCCCATACGCATAGGCTTGATCATTTCCTGCTCCTGCACTGGAATAATACCAGTATCAGCCAAAGCCGCGGTAGTCTGTGGGGTTACTTCGCGCTGTAACTGAATAGTTACTTTACGGTTACGTTCAAGCAGATTTTCGCGCATAACCTGGTCGGGGTTTGCTACCTCTGCTGGTCTGTTCTGCTCCGCTACTGCTGCCTGCATACGCATTTGCAGTACGGCGTTTTCACGCGCAAGTGTTTCATACTCGGCTGTTTCAGCCTCGGTACGCTCGCGCTGCTCGTTTTCGCACGCGTCGGCGATAGCGCCGATACGCTCGCAGTTAGCCTGGTACTTGTCGGCCAACTCGCGCACATTCACTTTGTTTTTGGTCTTTGTCATACCTCAAAACTTTTTAACTGTTAAACATACTATAGTTTAAGCGTAGCAGCGCGGCGCATTTCGCGCACTTGCTTACGCATTTTTTCGTCGTTCTTTGGTTGCTCCGGTTCTACCGCTGTGCGCAGCTCTTTTACCAGCTCGCGGGCCTCAGCCTCGCAGGTAGTATCTGGGTATGCTGGATCCGCAGCCAGGGTAAAATCGTAAATGCTGGTAATCACGTTTACGGTATACGTTACTATCGTTTTACCGTCTACGCGCTGCACGTCGCGCGATACATAGGCACTGTCGTAGTAGTGTGTAGTAAACATAAAACTACAGCCGGCTATATCGCCACGTCTTACCAGTTCCAGGGCTTTGTCGCCGTCGGCTGTCTTTGGCGCCTCAAACTCAAAGTATACGCCTTTGTCGTCTATTCCATAGCTTAGCGTACCTTTGCCGTTTTTGCTTCGCGCTAAAATCAGCTGGCGGTTATGAAACATTGTCATTTTAATATCGCAGCCGTCCAGCAGCTCTTTAGTAACTGCGCCTGGTGCGATCACTTCGCGCGCTTCCTCGTCGTCGTAGGAATAAAGCGGCGCCGACGGCACATTAAACAAAATAGCATAGCCGGTAATAGTGCGGCTGGCTACTTCGCCCTCGGCTGCTTCGCGCACTCGCAGATCCGTTACAGTGTGTAACATTCTGCTAATTACTGCGTCCTTATTCTTTGCCATCTTCTTTAGGTTCTTTCGGGTTATCTTCTACTGGTTCTGCGGGTACTGGCTCCGGATCCGCTACTGGTTCGGTAGCTTTGCCCGCCTCGGTTATGCTTTTAAGGTTGGCCGATACCAGTACAGTATCGCCACCCTCTACGGGTGCCTGGTTCTCTTTCAGTCTCCAGTCGTTTACTGTGTATACGCCGGTGGCTATTGTCTGCGCGATATACTTAACTTTGCTATCCAGATCGCACGCGTATAGGCTGGTACGATCAAATTCAAAACGACGTTTACAACAAAGCGACGGCGTTACTAATTTGCGGTGCAGTTCTACTTCGATTTTACGCAGTAGTGGGTTTAGCGTACTGCTGAGGAAAGCTACGTTAGCCATTTCCGCGCTTTTATAATTATTGCTGGTGTCGTCAAATACAAACGACGGGTGCACGCCGAAGAAACGGCATATATCGCGCACGGTAAATTTGCGGCTTTCCAAAAATTGCATATCGGTAGACGATAGCGAAATAGGGCTAAACTGTACCTGGCCAGGTAGCGATACTATGCGCTCACCGGTTCTAAATCTGCCGTCCAGATCCGTAGCTGTCTTTTTCAGCTGTTCGTCCTGGTATTCGCCAAAACCGCGCACGCTGGTATCGTTGCTAACTATTCCGCGCACGTTACCACCATTAGCAAAACGGTTCAGCGTCTCGGCGTCTCCCGTTAGCGCTATGCTCACAGTATTACGCGCATAAGCCAGCGTAGATATACCGCGCTTTCCGTCTATTGTATAATTCTTAATATGGATTATCTCGCTTTCGTCAAATGTACCAGCTACTCCCGCCGTAGTGTCGTTAATTATATATTTGTCGTTTAACGTATCGTGTGCTACGCAGCCTGGATTAACCGGTATAAGCGCGGCGTAATCCATAGTAACATAGTCGAAAATAGGCACTACGTAGGCGTTTCCGTCCGATATACACTGCTGTATTAGTAACCGCCAAAAATCTACTGCCGACATATAGGCGTTAGGCTGTATATTCAGTAAATAATGAAGGCGGCTATTTTTGTCCTCTACGAAAATGTTATTTTTCAAACGCATATAGCGTATAGGCAAATTAGCCACGCTATCTGCCAGCAAATTTATACAGCGGTAGGCTGTGGCTATGCACAAAGCATTACCACCAGTTAGGGGCCATATATCCGACGCGCCAGTACGCGGCGTAAACGCGTCCGCTTCGGTAGCGTCCGCCTCGCGCGTAAATATCTTCTTTATTTTATCCAGTAATCCCATAATGTAAATGCTGCCTCTACATATACACAGAAAAGCGGGTAACTGGTACCCGCTTTCGTCTAAATCCATAAAAATTTTATTTTTCTGCGTATAATAGTTCCATACAAAACACCTGATACGGTTTGGTTTTGTAAACTCGTTGCCTACTATACCGGTTCCATTGCTAATAAATATACAGCACGTCTTTACCGTCTTTTATCGTTCCAACAAAATGGCATAGACGGCCAAAAAGTCGAAAAGTATCGCCGCTGCGTAGGTTTTCGGGGCTAATTTTTCTATCTTTCATAATCAATAAATAAGCGTAAGCACATAAGTTTCGTTATAACGCCGTCTATCTTGGCCGTCTGCTTTCGTTTTATTGGCTTGCAGTTCTCCAGCTTGTCGCTATCCAGTACAGCGTTACCGAAACAGTAAGCGTTTATAGGGTTATCGTTGATAAATACGTGGCCAGTCTTAGCGCCGTGCTCGAAGCTCTCTACCGGCGCGGTAAAGTTTCCGTAGGTCTGCTTTACGCCGGTTATCACATTGTCGGCACCGGCAGCGGCCAGCATATTTATAACTTCCTGGCTTTTCCAGGGATCGTAGCCGATACCCAGTATACGTACGTGCTGGTTCAGCCATAGCACGTAATTAACGATAGCTGCATAGTCGATAACGTCGCCGTCGGTCAGCGTTAAATAGCCCTTATCAGCCCAGACGCGGTACAGCTTTTCGTTAGGGTGGCCAGGTAACGCGCCAGCTGGAAAAAAGTACGCCGTATGGAAATGGAAATTACGCTGCGTCGGCTCATACATTCCAACTGTAACGGCGCTAAAGTCGTCGCTTTCCGATAGGTCGATAGCCACCATAGCGTCGGGCCTGCCTTTGATCGCGTCTATATGGATCGGGCGGCTAATATGGCGGGCCAGGGTGCTACTTATCCAGCTGCGCTGCTCATTCTCGGCGTATATGTTCAGCAGCTTTGTACGGAAAGCCAGCATAGCTTCGGATCCATCGCGCAGCGCCTTTTTGTACTCCTGGCGGTAAAACTCGATATTTACCGTTATGCCTAAATGCGGGTGCACTTTATACCAGGTCTTTTCGTCGTCCTCGGCGTCGTCTATATCCGGCTCAAATATATGCGCAAATACGGTGTCGTCGTCATATTCGCCCAGCAGTACAGCTTTGTAGCCTTGCAGCATTTCGTAAAACGGCCCATCGAAAACGTCCGACGCAGTAGTAATAATGGCTGTTAGTGGGTTTTCGCGTACGCCCATAGACGTAGTTAGCACAGTTAGCAGGTCGCTATCGCGGGCCTGGCTAAACTCGTCCATAATTACCGTGCTGGCGTTTAGTCCGTCTTTGGTTCTGGCGTTGGCCGTCAAACACTGAGCAAATGCGCTGCGATCCTTTCGGCGGCTTTTTATCGTTTGCTCGTTTATGGTGTAGCGCCGTTCCTTTGGATCCAGTTTGCGCATACAGCCGCGGATAACGTCGAAACACTTTTTAGCCTGGTCGCTACTGTTCGCGCCGGTGTAGCTTTCCGCGTTAGCGTCGCCGTACAGTAAATCGTCGATAGCCAGGGACGCCGTACTGGTCGTCTTGCTAAACTTACGCGGTACGTATAGCACTACTTCGCGCACTACGCGGCGGCCATCTTGCCAAAACGCGTGTATATTGGCAAACTGGAAGCACTGTACCGGCGTCAGCTTATAGCGCTGCTGGCCGGTCTTACCAGGAAAATATAGGCTTTCGTACAGATCGAAAAACCGCCATACTTCGGTAGCGTTTATGCCGTAGCGGTCGCACTTTTGGAAAAACAGCGCTACGGCCAGCTGCTCGTATAGGTTGTGCCCGTCTGGGTTAGTCGCCACCTCGCGCACGTAGTCGTCCAGCCGGCTATCCACGTCGGATAACCGGTAACGGTCTATCTGCATATTTGCCAGCTTTTCGGTAACGTCTATTTTCGCCTGGCGTAGTCTGTCTTTTTCTTCCTCGGTCATTACTGCGCGTCTGTTTCTGGTTCGCCTGGTCTAATTACTACTGGTGCTTTGCGCTTTTTGTTCAGCTTCTTTGTAAGATCTGCCAGCGGGTCGTCGTCCACGCCGCCGGCCAGTTCCTCTGCGGTCAGTCCTAACGCTTTCATTTGTCGCGTTATCATTTCCTGGGCTTCTTTGGCGATCTTAAATACTGGGTGTGGCGCCAGCTTCTCGCCGTATCGGGTCGTTTCCCATACGGTCGTCTCGGTCAGCCCGTCGATCTGCGCGTTAGCCATTTCCAAATTACGCATAGCACTGGCCAGCGAAATAATTTGCATATCCAGGCCCTTACTGTAGGTGCCGTTAGCTTTCAGCTGTCGCACGATCTCTTTTTTGTAATCTGCTACACTTTTTGCCATATTCTGTAAAATTTTTATCGTTTTTTGTCAATTTTTGCGCGGATCCTGGAAATTTCGGGCGGTTCTCTGGAAATCGGGCCAAAGTTCCGCAAATCCAAAATTTTACCCGCGGTCGCTCAAAGGTGGGGGCGAGGTTTAACGGCGTGTACCCCTCTTAAAAAATAGGCCCCCGTCTTTAGTCAGCCGTTGCCAAAAAATTTTTTTATTACCTGGGCCACCTGCTCAGCGTTTCGCTTCTTTGTTGCTTCACGCCCGCTACGCCCTGCCTCTGTGTGTGTCCTCACGTGGCAGTCGTGGCATAGGGCGCGTAGGTTGGCTGGGTCATACATACGCCGGCGCTTTTCCGCGTAGTTTATCGCTTCCTCTACTGGCCGTACGTGGTGCACTTCGGTAGCTGCTGTTATCTTTCCCTCAGCCTGGCAGCGTTGGCAAAGTGGGTGCGCTGTCAGTGTATCGCGTCGCAGGCGTAGCCACTGGCTTGTATTGATCAGTCGCTGGTAGTCCTTATCCTTTGCCATTACTTAGGTCGTTTAGTGTGGTGTCTTACTGGTACGGTACCGTCCGGCGTTCTCTCTACGTGGCCCAGATCGTCAAACATTTGATCTATGTATTTCCCGTCGTCGTCCGGTAAATCATACTTTCGCTGTTCTGCTACTTCCATACGGTCTAACAGTATATGCACGAAAGCTACCACCAGCTCGCAAACATTACTAAACCCGTATGCCTGCTTTAGCTGCTGTAACTTCGCGTAGGTCTCTGGATCTACCGATATATTTACCCGTTTTCTATTGCTCACTGTGTTTACGTATTAAGTAGTTCAAACTATCTAATAAGCCCTGCTGCACTCCCTTTTTACTATCCAGTGCGGCGGCTGCTCTCTCGTCTACAGTCCCCCTACATATCAGCTTATATACGGTTACTGGGTACCTTTGGCCCTGCCTATGTAGCCTGGCGTTAGCCTGCTGGTAGTGCTCCAGGTTCCAGCCCGTACCAAACCAGACTATATAGTGGCCGCCCTGCTGCATATTGAGGCCGTACGCTGTACTGGCAGGGTGGGCCAGTAGTACGTCTATCTTTCCGGCGTTCCAGTCTATTAGGTCTTTTTCGCCCTCATAGGTACGTACTTTATAGCCTTTCAGCTTTGCAGTGATCCTGGGTATATCGTGCTTGTACTGGTAAAACACTAATACGCTGCTGCCGTTAGCAGCCTCGACGATCTCGGCCAGCCGGTCTAATTTTTCGTCGTGGATAGCGTGTACCTGCCTATCTTCGTCGTATATGGCGCCGTTAGCAAACTGGCTTAATTTGTTCATCAGTCCGGCGGCAGAATTGGCCAGTACGTTAGCAGGTTCGCCGCCGTGCTCGGCCTTAAATTCTAAAACCTTTTCTTTTTCAAATTTCGCATACGCCGCCATCGTTTTACTGCTCAGTTCCACAGTGGCAGTGTGCGTAATCATATCCGGCAGCTGTAGGTAGTCTTTGGCTTGCATACTTAGGCATATATCGGCGATCTTGTTACGTATGATCGTATCGCAGCCTTTTTTCACGTCGCAGCGTACTACTATGTTATTCCATTTGTGGGTCTCAAAATAAGTTTCGCGGTAGCGGCTTATAGATTTACCCAGACGCTCGCCCTGGTCGATACAGTACATTTGCGCCCACAGATCTATTAGGCCGTTTGGCGCAGGTGTACCGGTCAAACCGATAACGCGTTTTACACTTGGAAGCGCTACGCGCATAGCCTTAAATCGTTCACTTTTCGCAGACTTAAAGCTGGTAAGCTCATCTATTACTATAGCGTCAAACGGAAGCTGGCCGCCGTATTTTCCTACCAGCCATACGAAATTATCGCGGCCCGTTACGTATACGTCTGCTTTTTCGGCCAGGGCTAAACAGCGCTGCTTTTCGGATCCCAGCACTTTAACCACTTTAAGGTCGTGTAGGTGTTCCCACTTTTCGGCCTCGGTGCTCCAGGTTGTTTCGGCCACCTTTTTAGGCGCTACCACCAGTACGCGGCTTATTTCGCAGTCGTCTATCAGCTGCTGTATGGCAGTCAGCGTAGATACTGTTTTACCCAGTCCCATATCCAGGAATAACCCGCAGTGCGGTTTATCTATTATCCACTGCATAGCGGTACGCTGGTAATCGTATGGCTTGTATATCATAGGGCGGCAGCTTTATAGGGTTTTAATACTTCGTCGATCGCAGCTTTGCTGCTGCATACGTACACAGTGTGGCCGATCTTACGCAGCTGGTCGATCCGGACTTTTTGTATAGCTTTCAGCTCGCCGTCCTTGCTCTTTAGTTCCACCCAGATAGTAACGCCACCTGGCAGCAGGCAGATACGATCCGGATAACCGGCCATACCAGGGTTACTATACTTTAGGCAGATACCGCCCAGCTCTTTTACGCTGTCGGATAAATAGCGCTCTATGGCTTTTTCCGATACTTCGGCGTGCTTCACTATTTTTTCTATCTTCTTTTCCATCTTGTAAACGAAAAACGTAAACGGTGCGCATTTTCTACATATAATACCCCTTTACGCGTAGGTACGCTTATTTTCGTGTAAATAATGCTGTATATCTCTGTATTACGTTATTTATATCTTTATTTATATTACTATCGTTTACTACGTTTACTTATATATTTATTTATTGGTTTATAGCATTTTAAGCAGTAAACGAAATAAGTAAACGACGCGGTAAACGAAATTTTTTGTTTACTCTCTCGGTTTTCGGCCAGTCTCGGCGGCTGCGTTGTTTCCGTTTACCTTTTCGGGATTTTCGCCCGTATCGTTTACCGGATCCAGCGGCATAAACTTATACCACGGCTGCCGTTTAGCCTCTATCTTTTTGCCTCGTTTTGTCGTCTCGGTATAGTAGACTATACGCGCTACGTCGTCCACGATATAACCGCGTTTCTTTAGGTAGTAGCGCAGCTGTATTTTAGCCTGGGGTTGCCTTATTACTCGCATTTTCGTACGCTGTTCAAAGCCCCAGACGGCGCGTGCTCTTTCGCTTTTGTAGGTCTGTTTCCTGGTCTCGGCACTTTTGCGGATCCTCTCAGCCTCACGCTTCGCGCCGATCCTATCGCGGCAGGTCTCGCCAGGCTTAAACTGGTACTTTTCGCTGCCTGGTATCTTGTAACCTTTTGGCGGGTACGTACCGTTTCGTCGGTGCGATCGCTGCGCTGCGTCGGCTGTTGCTCGCTGGCATTTTACCATATACTGGCGGCTCTTTTTGAGGCCCAAAGCACGCGCGAAACGGTGTACTGCTGTCTCGGAAATGCCCAGTTTTTCGGCTATTTCCGCGTTTTTCGTGTGTAAAAAATGCGTTTTTAGCCATTTTTCCTGCTTTTCTGTCAGCTCTATTTTAATACCCTTTGCCATATTTATAGGTCATCTTCGGTACTGCCGGCCTCAACGATACGGCGATAGCCTCGCTGTATGCCGTATAGGTTCTGGCAGTGTTTGGTCGTACTTACCTTTTCCCAGTTCGGCAGCGCTTTTATTAGGTTGCTAATCTTTCGGGCCAGGTACTTAAATTCTTTATCGGCCATATCTCGGCCCATTCGCTCGCAGATAAATTCCACAGCAGATACGCGGGTGCGTGTCTCTGTACCGTCAGCGTTCAGCGGGTCGGGATCACGCCACCAGGCGCGGCGCCTGCTTAGGTCGTACGTCTCCCAGTCGGCCGGCAGCTTTGCGTCCAGAAAGTTTAGCAGCATATCTGCCAGCGGGTCGTCGTGGTCGTCGTTATACTCAGCCTGGCGCTGCTTTGCCTGGGCTTCCAGTCTGTCGTCCAGGTACAGTTTTTCGCCCTGCTTGTAGTAGTGCACAGCTTCGGCCCAAAGCTGGTCGCGGTCGCGGTCTATAGCGTCCTGCCAGGCTGTATATTTACGCAGCGTAGGATCTACGGCGATTATCCAAAAGCGGCGGTTTCCGTTATCGCCTTTGAGAAATAAAGCCTCGTTAGTCGTACCGCAGAAAATACACTGCCGCGGGTGTTCAGCCGTGCGACGTGCGTATGCTGCGCGGTATATATCTACGCGCTTGGATAGATAGGCTTTTATACTCTCTACGTCGCTGCGCTTGATACTGGCCAGCTCGCCCATTTCGATAATCCAGGCGCGGCGTAATTGATCCATACCCTCTTTGCCCTCGGTGGTAGTTATACTGTCGTTAAACCACTGGCCGCCCATCTTATTTAGCAGCGTCGATTTTCCGGCACCCTCCGGCCCAGTCATAACCAGGCAGTAGTCGTATTTGCAGCCTGGCTTAAAAACGCGGGTAACGGCGGCCGTAAAATGCTTACGGGTCATAACTCGGTTTAGCTCGGTGTCCTCAGCGCCGATATAGTCAATAATTAGGCGTTCCAGGCGTGGCGTACCGTCCCAGGTTAAGCCGTTGAGGTAGTCGCGTATAGGGTGGTAGCTGTGGCGCGTCAGTACAGCGGTCAAAGCGTCGGCGATCTTTTCCTTACCGGTTATATCGTAGTTCTTTTCCAGCCATACGCGCAGGTTAGCGTCGTCGGTGTCCGTCCACTGGGTCGCGTTCTTATTCCACGGCAGGCCACCTACTACGCCGTCGTAGCCGGCAAAAAGATCGTGGACGATATGGCCGCGCAGCGCTGGGTCATTTTCCAGTATCAGTATTATATTACCGATCGTGCACTGTAGCTTACCGCTTTTGCTATACTCTAAATCGGCTTTCCATTCGTCGCTATAATCTTCCGGCAGTTCTACGCCGGCGAAATCGTCCGCGGCTGCCTGCTGTTTGTCCCTGGATAGTATCAGTTTTACGTTACGATCCTGGCGGGCAAAATCAGTCATAGCCAGGTACGACGGTTTACGGGTAATATCCAGGGCGCGGCTGCCCTCGTCTTTGGCTCCGTATAGGTGTATACGGCAAAGGTCGAAAGCATTACACAGCTGGCGGCTGGCTGGGTCTGTTTCGTGGTGGCTAAATGCAAATTTGCCCTCGTAGCAAACCAGGCCACCGGCCACGCTTCCCAGCTTGTAGGTGTAGCGGCCATCGGCGCCGGTAGGCTCGTAGTAGTCCGATAAAAAACGCTCTATTACGTCCTCGATACTATAGGCGCGACAAAATGCGCCTATTAGTCCTGGTTTCTCGGTAGGGTCGCCGGCTTTTGTAATTTCGTGGGCTATTACGTCGCCCTCTCTGCTGCTAACCGGCCAGGCGCTAACGTCGCGGTAATCTACATACTGCGCCAGTATCTGGTCTACGTTGCAGGCTGGCCCGTCCTGGTATTCAAATACGTACTCGGCGTCCTTTGAGGTGCTGGGCCAGTAGAATAAGCGCGGCAGCTCGTAGGTCGTGTCGTCGAAAAGATCTATACCTATTTCGGCCGCGATCTTACGGCAAAGCGGTTCGTATTCAGCTGGCGATACCTGGCGCGATAGTGGAAATACCAGCCTATAGCGTGGCGTCTTTTCGCTGTGCTTATGCGTGCTATAGATCATAGCGGCAAAGCCAAACGCCATCTGGAAATCTTCCCAGACGTTTAGCGTGCCGTAGTCTATATCCAGGGTGGCGACGCTACGATACAGTACGTTTGTATTTTTACGTACGCCGCCACTGAGGTAGCCGCCGACAAAACCGCCCACGTCTTTTACGTTGCTTTGTTCCTCGCGGCTCATTTTCGCGTATTCGGCGGCAGTCTCACTGGTGCGCTGGGTTTCGCTACAGCGTTGTAGTAACTCGCTCCACTGCCAGTGCCTATTACGCCATTTTTTAGACGTGCGGCTATGGCCGGTGGCCAGGTCTACTGTGTAGTCATATTTTAGCTTTAATTTCATCGGTTACTATAGTGTTAAAGTATACGACGTCTTTAGCGTCGCAACAAATAGTAATATGTTTTATACCTCGGCGGCCTTTACGCACTGTTACGCAGTGTGGCGTTTCCTCATTTTCCAAACGCCGGAAAAAATTTTCCATCAGCTTTGCGGGTATATCGGCTGTTACCGATCCGTTAAAATCTTTTTCGTCCATATTTTAGTCCTCTGGTATATGGTCTATACAGCCGTCTTGCTCGTAGTCTACTGGGTTATCGGTTAGGCTACATTCGCCACCTAAATAGGTGTGTACGCATAGCAGGCAGTTACCACATTTTTTTTTGTTGTTCGTCCATAACTCCGATTATTAAAAAATTACTATCATAGACGGGAAAGGCGCAGAATTTTTGGCAGATCCAAATTTTAGACGTCCTTTTATAAATCTTATTTCCTTTGCCTGGTGGTAGATAAATTCGTGGAAATACTTAGTATCTGTGCGTGCCGGTATCAGCATTACCACTGTAGTATTAGGCTTTTTGCTTTCCTGGTAGCACTTCTTAACCCAGTCATAAATTTGTCTACCGTACGGCGGGTTACAAAAAACAGTGTACCCCCCCCAGCACTGTAATAGGCCGTTTATGGCCGGCGTAAAATACTTTTCGCATTTTGCGTTTTCCGGCAGGGCGCACGGATCCAGGTTAAAATTAAATTCGCGGTTAAGCTCGTCGAAAAGATCCTGCGGCGTGGCCCATACGTCGTTTGCACTGGAAAATAAAACTTTATCCATCTTGTTTTAGCAGCTTTTTTGTTAGTTTCTCGATACGTTCTGTAATCTTGGCACTGTCGCCGCCTGCCTGGTATCGCTTTACGCACCAGCCGCAAACGTCGCGGCAGTTTCCGTTTTTGAAATAGACGCGGTATTTAGCCCGTTTGGGTTTCGGGTGTTCCATACTGCAAGTCGGCACCCCCCCCAGCATATCCGGCGCTGGATCCTCAAATAAGGAAAGCTGTTTTTCTCGGATTAACATAGTTTCTTTTTGTTTCTTGTTAAATTTGTCTATCTTTTCATTTACTTCTTGCAGGGTTAAACCCCACTTAAAGCCGGTAGTACAAAGGTTCTCTGTCTGGCTGAGTATTTCCAACTCTTGCCATAATTCGGGGTGCTTGTTTCGGAAATTTGCCAAAGCCGATATTTTGGCGTTAGGGCAAAACCAACAACCGCCACGGGTTCCAGTTTCGTAGATAGGCGATACCAAATTATATTTGCGGCACAGCTCCATAGCCATTTTTTCAGTGTAGCCGTACTTAGCCAGTAGCGAAATTTGGTTATCTTTTAGTCGGGCTAATCTTTTCGGCTCGTCTATTGCTATACCTATGTACTGCGTGTATTCTTCGCCTATGGTGCGCAAATACTTCTTTATCGCCCCTACCTTGCAATCTCGGTTTATTACGCAGCGCCCACCCATCGGAAAACCGTAGAGTTTGCCTTTGTACTTCCCCCCCCCTACGGTGTTTGTGAAAAAATACATATAGTCTTTTTCCGATTTGATAACCTTTGTAGGCACGCCCATACGTTCAAAAGTTGGTATCGCTGTGTTATAAACCCATTCTATATGCTCCGGTATTTCGCCGGATATGTTTCGTTTATGGTCAAATACTATTTCGTTAAACAGTATGCCGTCCAGCGGTTCGTTATTCTCAATGGCCAGCAAAACCGTAGCTATACTATCTTTGCCAAAACTGCACGAAGCAAAGTATTTCATACTCGGATAGGGTTTTTAAGGTGCCCGCCTTTCGGCGGGCTAAAGATTAACTACTAAAGATTAACTACTAACGGTAAAAATGCTGAAACGGCCCTAACTCTGAGCTGGTTCGTAGCCTTAGTGTGGCCGTCCGCGTAGCCATTGTTGAGGGTCAAAGTCCGCGCGAAGGTAGCGCTGTGCTCGGTACTACTCCAGTACCACAAATCCTGCAAAGGATCGCCGCCTACGGCGTTCAGTGCTTCGTTAATTTCGCGGAAATGCGCCAGGATAAAATACAACTGGCCCAGGCTCGGTATATATTCCTTTTCGCCCAGTTTGATATTAGGGTGCAGGATCTCGCGCAGATCTGCTGTACCAGCTTCGCCGTCCCAGTCTGTTACTGCGTCGTGGTAGTTAGTGATAAAACGGCTGCCGCCTTTCTGGGTGGTTAGCTCTGTGTCGCCATCGGCAGCGTCGCGCAGCGATACTGTCAGCGATCGGTCGCCCTGCTTAACGCCGATACCTATACAGCGGCTTATTTCCTCAGCCATAAGCTGCATACCAGGGCGGTAAAGTACGGCCGTATTTTTGTCGTCGGCCATTACCAAATATACGCCGTCCGGTATTACGCCGTCCACTGGCGCAGCTGGTGTCTGGTTGTCGGATCCGGTTATAAACTCGTAGCAGGCTTTAGCGGCTGCCACTTCGTAGCGCGTTGCTTTTAGCAAATCGTAGCGCAGGGTTTGTTTTTCTGTAAGCATATCAGTAAGTATTATTAAGTAATCGTATATTCTGTCTTACTTTTTCGTGGTGTGCACGTGCGGCGTAGCTATTAGCTGTTTCGCCTCTTTCGCTCAGCAGGTCGTCGTCCGGCCCGCAGTAGTCGTTTATAAAGCACAAAAACTTAGTGCCGTTAGATAGTTCCACGATATAGGCGGTATCGTGCAGGTCGCCAAAATTGCCCTTTTCGCACTCGCTACAGCTTACCGTATACGTCGGGTTAAATTCTACTACGCCGGTGTGGGCCGTCCAGGTCTTATCGCCGTAACGCTTAATAGCGGCGTAGGTAAATCGCAAAAATTTTCTGGTCGTCATAAATCAGTCTTTGAGGTAATACGGTGTCGTGTAGCCAGCGCCTTTTAACGGCAGATCGCGGCACCAGTTAATAGGTTTGCTAAAAATGCTTTCGACGTCTTGCAGTGTCTGGCCTGGCTCTGCCTCTACCACTATTTCGTCGTGGATATGAAATACGATATTTAGCCCGCTATCGTGTGCGCGTAGTATGATATGGCCCAGTATATCGCGTGCGATCGCTTGTACTACGTTCTCGGTCAGCTTACCGCCATAGGTTCGTATACGTTCCCATTTTTTAGTTACCTGGTTCATACCCTCGTACTCGATAATTTCGTGGTCGCCACGCCAGCCGTCGTTACGCTCTATACCTATTTCGGCACGTGGGTAACAGATAGTACGGCCAGACGGCAGGGTAATTAGCAGCATACCCCAGCGGTAGGCCACCACTATACCGCGGTGGATCGTCGTAGCTTCGCCGGTCTTTATGGCGCGTACGGCTGCTGCCTCGATTATGCCCCAAAAGCGTACGATATGCGGGTTAGCTTGGCGCCATCGCTGCATAATATCTTTTTCTTCCTGCTGGGTTAGTCCCATACGGCTACCGCCCATAGCTTCCAGGGCTGCGACGCCACCACCATAGCCCAGGGCCAAAACCGCGATTTTTCCTTTTTGGCGCAGTTCTGCGTTAGGGCCGTGCTTCTGGACGGGTACGCCAAACATTTGCGAAGCTGTGGCGCAGTATATATCGCCACCACCACGGAAAACGTCTAATACCCACTGCTCGCCAGCCAGCCACGCTATTACGCGGGCTTCGATAGCCGAAAAGTCGCAGACGTGCAGCGTGCAGCCAGGCTTTGCGATAAATGCCGTACGGATCAGCTCGGAAAGTACCTGCGTAGGGTTGGCGTAGTTCTGCTGGAAATCGTCTAAATCGCCCAGCTTTACCAGGCTGCGGGCGTAGTCCAGGTCGCGTAAATGGTTCTGCGGTAGGTTCTGCACCTGCACCAGTCTACCAGCCCAGCGGCCAGTCCTGGCGGCGCCGCAGAATTGTAAAAGCCCGTGTATACGGCCATCTGCGCAAACACATTCCAGCATAGCTGCGTACTTCTTGTTTGAGGTTTTACCCATTTCGCGGCGCAGTTCCAGCGCTCGGCGTGCTTTGCTGCTGTGCTTTACCAGGCTTTCTACTTCGTCCAGGTTCTTTTTGTTCAGCGTGGCCACAGATACGCCGGTAACTTTGCGTATGTATTCTTTCAGCTGTGTAGTGCTGTTCGGATTTTCCATACCAGTAAGCGCCTTTGCCTCGTCCAGCAGCTGCGCTTTGTAGTCCTCGTCGAAGCGGGCCGCGTTCTCGGCCAGCTGGCGATCCAGCAGCACGCCGCGGTCGTTAATAAGCTGGTCTACTACGTATAGCTGTTCGTCAAATTCGGCAGGCTCCAGGCGTCGCACTTTGGCTAATACCTGCTGCTCTACCTCAACGTCGCGGATATTGTACTGCTTGTAAGTTTCCCAGCGGTCGGGTGCGTCAGCTGGTAGGTGGCGTTTGCCTTTGGTTGGTGTAGAAAAATAGCGTATTAAGGTTTTGCCCTCTTTCATTTTTCCATCTTCCAGCCTCAACACTTCGCCGCACTGTTCCAGTGATAGCGGCAGGCCCATACGTGCAGCGCGTACCATAGTGCAGCGCCACTGCGCAGGATCCATAAGCGGCCAGCCATAATAACGGCTAATACAGATACGTTCAAAAGCGGCATTAAACGCAGTTTTGATAACTGCCGGATCCCTCAGCGCCGCCAGGATCTCAGCCGGCAGCGTTTCGCCCTGGGCGAAATCTACGCACTGCACGGCGCCGCCGTCTACACTGTACGAAAATAGCAGTATCGTAAAGTCGTCCGCTTCTACGTACTTGTAAACGCCACAGCTTTTTAGATCGTTGCTGCTGTAGGTCTCTATATCTATGCCTATTTCTCGCATACTATATTAGTCGTTACGGGTTTCGTTATATCTCATTTTAAGATTTACTACCTGGCGCACCAGCTCTATATCGGCAGGGTCGCAGTTTGTACGGTCAAATACAAAATGGATCGCACCGCTGAGCAGTAGCACGTCTAAAGATTTACCAGGGTTAAAGTCGTCGCCCTCGCCGATCTTTGCTGCTTCATACCAGGACGCAGCCACTATTAGTATATCTGCCAGCTCGTCGGTGGTTGTGTTGTGGATTTTCTCGCTGTAAAACGCTGTAAAATCTTCGTCCGATAGTCCGGTAGCCTGCTGCACTAAATCGGCCATATCCGGCGCGATTTTGCCCGCTTCTACGGCTTTCCAGTATTCGCCTAACTCGGTATGCAGATACTTTAGGCAGCCTACGCAGCTGGTATCTTTTCCGCGCTTGGTTGCTGTCTGGTAGCAGCGCTGCGATATTTCGGTAATTAGTCTATACATATTTGGAAAAATAAAGCCCGCGCCTATCCGGTTGCACTACGTCGTCGTCCAGATTTAGTTTGACGGATCGCGCGGGCTTGGTTAGTGGTTTATAAATCGTCGTCGTCCTCCATATCAATATCCGCAAAGTCGGTATCTGCTGAGGCTCTACCGCCCAGGCGCTCGCCGTCCTTAAACTTCATTACGTTGTTTAGGCCGCACGCTACGCCGCGGTTTCCGCTAACGTCGTAGCCGTAAAATGTTACTGAAACGATAGCCCATACGCCGCTGTATATTTCGTCCTCGTCTACGATAGGCGCTTTGTGCTTATCTACGATACCTGGGCGGGTGTTGCTTTTCGCGTTCACGAAAAAGCAGCCCGCGTATACGTCGTCGTCCTCTTTGTCTACGTCGCCATCACGCAGCGGCATATCCAGTTTTTTAGGCGCTTTGCCGCCCCACTTAGATACGATAGCAGCCTGCCTGCCGGCCTCGATAGCCTGCTGGATAGCGGCTATAGTTTCTTTTTCGTCCTTTGGGATCAGTACGTTAGTCATAAACTTACCATTAGCTGGATCGCCCTCTGGGGCGTACTTGCTAAATAGGTGGGTGTAGCTGAGGCGGCACGGGCCAAATACTACCTTGTTGTCTTTTACGATTGGTGTAATCATAACTTTTACTTTTTTTTACTTGTTGGTTTCTGTTTCTACTTCCACTTTGTCGGCGTGTCTGCCGGCGATCTTGAATATCGCGCCCAGGGCCATACCCTCTTTAATGATTTTAGCCACGGCGCCTGCGCTGTCATTCGATACCAGCTTTGCTATCGCCTCTGTGATCTTTGAGGGTTTACCCTGCACAGCTCCTATTATGCAGTTTTCGTCCCCCCCCTCGATCAAACCGATAACTAATACGCTACCATTTGCGGCCGTTACTGTCTCGGCCAGTTCCTTAACCTTTGCGGTTACTTTGTCTTGATTTTCTTTCATATCTATAAACTTTTTATCGTCTCCTGGAATACGCCAGGCCGTCTTATTCTTGGTCGTCGTTATTGTCTCGGTAATAGGTTCTGTTTGTCCTAAAACCGTGTATAGCTATTCCGCATAGGATCGCCAGATACAAAGCCCAAAACGGGTGCTGCATTACGAAATCAAAAAGCGCCTGCATATTCTTAGTCTGTTAGGTTTATGCCTTTGAAATCGTCGGCTACTGGGTCGATAGCTGGGCGTTTGTCGCTTTCCGGCGCCAGGGTCGGTTTGCCCCGCGGTTTGTCGATAAACTCGCCACAGATCGCGGCGAAATTCTTTTTACCGGCCATCTTTTCCAGCTCCGTAATCGTGCGTAGTTCCTGCGGCTTGTAGATCTCTGTAGTTTTGTAGCCTGCCTGGTTAAGCGCTACGGCTGCCGCTTCGGGATCTGTGATTTTTCGGACGCTGCGGCCCTCTACGATTTTCCAGCCTGGAAGCTGTACGCCGCTTAACGCCTGCTGTAGCGCGTAGTCCTCTACGCCGGTTAGCCAGGTTTTAATTACGGCCAGGTTTGGCAGTACCTCGGTGGCCAGTTCCTCGGCGGTTAGCAGTTTTGGATCCGGATAGTCAGCGGCTGTACTGGTGCAGCGCTCGGTCAGTGCTCGGCAGCAGTTCTTTACTTTGCAGAATTGGCACCACTCGCCAGGTACTTGCGGGCCGTTACCCTCGTACGCCTGCTTTGCTTTTGGCGTCAGTTCCTCGTCCACCCAGGCCATAAGCTCGCTAACTGTTATTTCGTACTCGCTGAGGTTGTCGATACGCGGCTGTACGATAGTCATACGTACGCGCTCTATACGGTAATCGAAGCTAAAGCGATCATAGGCGCCCAGGGCGTAGATCATCATTTGCGGGTTACGGTAGGCCGATACTTTTACGCCTTTGCCATACTTAAAGTCGATAACTTCCATTACGCCGTCGGCGATAATAATAGCGTCGGCAGTACCGAAAGCGTCGGGCACGTGTTCGCTAAAATCTAACTTAGTTTCTACCAGCAGGCGGGCGTCCGGTGTCGCTACTCTCGCGGCGTTGTATTTTTCCATTACGATAGTTTTATACGTATCGGTGTACTCGTCCATTTCGCCGGTGTGGTACTGGTCGTTTAGCTGCTTTATTTCGGCTTCCTCGCTGTCAGTCGGCCAGTCCATAAACTGTTTAAGTTTCAGCGCGCAGTAGGCGTGGGCTAAAGTACCCTCTAAAGCGAAGCTGCTACCCTCGTCCGCTACGTTAGCTTCCAGACGTGGGGCCGCCGTACAGTGTAACCATCTGTGCGCTGCTGACGGGCTTAAAAGTGCGTGTGCTCCCATAGGCTAAAACGGGCAATCGCTGTCTAACTCGCCAGCGTCATTTACAAATACTGCCTCGCAGCAGCGGATAAACTTGTAGCGGCTTTCGCTGTCTGGTAGTGCGCTGGGTTTCTCGGCGCCAAACATAGCGGCGGCATTCTTAAACCAGACTGTTAATACGCGGTGCCACTTCTTGTAACCCTCGCTGTCCGGCTTTTCTTTGTAGTTCTCGCCCTCGATACGTTTACGTGCGGCGTCCATAGCAGCGCGTACGTCTACCTCGGTGTACTCTTTTTCGGGTGCTTCGGCGGCGGGTTCTGCCGGTGCTGCCTCAACTGGCGCGGGATCCTCGGCGGGTTTGTTCTCTACTGCCGGCTGCGGTTCTACCGTTACCGGTTTTTTGGCTGGCTCGGCGGCTACCGCTGGCGCAGCTTGCAGGTTTCTAACCATCGGCAGCAAAAGCGCGTTTAGCTCTTGGCTTACGCCGATAGTTACCTGGACGTTAATTTGAATAGGTTGCATAACTGTAAAGTGTTAATAGTTCTTTTTGGCGTTACTTAGTTCGGGTACTGTTCCCATACGCTCCCAGCGTTTTGTCAGCTTAGCTACGATCCAGGCCAGGACGATACCTAACAGCTTGGTAGTAACCAGGCAGTATAGCCATAGATAACGCGGCAGCGTGTCGTCTATGTCGTAAAAGATTAGCACGATAACTGCCATTACTAAAATGGCCAGTACGTAGTAGCGGTAGTTTGTAAAAATTGCTTTCATAGTGTTACTGTTCTATTAAGTGGTTAAACTCTGTTTGCAGTGTGAAAAGGATATTACCCCACATACCTACTGTTACGTTAGTCCAGGTTCCTACTACGCGGTTATCTACCAGCGCTTCGGCCAAACCGGTACTTTTGTAGTAATTGAAGCGGACGCGGCCGCCCTTAAACCATTGGCGCATTACGTTACCTACTTCGTCGTGGTGTGTGTCGCAGTTCGGTACAAAGTCCTGCGGCGCCTGCTTTAATTGGATAGGTTGAAAACTCATAATTTTGATATTTTGAAAATTGGATTTTATAGGTAGACGGCTTCCCAGCATTTGATAATCTGCTGGCCAGTCGTAAATTTTTGTCGCCCAGCTTTGCGGATCTGGAAGCGTATACAGCCGGCTAACTCGTAGCGCCGTATCGTGTGGCGTTCTACTGCCAGGATCTGTGCAGCCTCTTTTTGGCTGTATCGTCTATCCGGATCGCATACTGGTTTACTCGGCGTCATAGCGGGTTACTGTTAGGGTTAGGCCGTCAGCTGTGCAGCTAAAGCGGCAGTTTTCTAACTTAGCCATCGCATAGGCTGTATTTTTCTGGCTCGCCAGGTCGTAGCCATCGACGCACTGTACGGTCAGCGTCTCGCCATTTTTCATACTTCGCAGACGCTCGCGGGTAACTTTTTCTGTAATTTTCTGTGTCATACGCACCATTTTTGGGTTAAACCTTTACTTTTTTGGTTGGTTTGTTGGTGCAATAGAAAAAACTGTCTACCTTTGCGGGTGGAGTTTTAGATATGTAATACCGGCTATAAGGTCGGCAGCTTTTCTATTGCCCGTTTTCGTTGGTTTGTTCGTTGGTTGGTGCAAATGTAGACGAAATCGGGTAAACTACCAAACATTTTCGCAAAAAATTACTCGAAATCGGGTAAAATTTTTGCAAAACGGCCCTATAAGGGTCTAAAAACGGCATTATAAACCCTAAAAAAGTCTACGTATGGACTATGAAAATTTGGAAAATGCAGTGCGCGATCGTATAAAGCAGCTGCAAAAAGAAAAGAATTTTACCGAAAACGGGTTAGCCGCTGGCGATACGCCCGCCCAAAAACGGCTAAACCGCCAGCTGAGCCACGGCGCCGGTATCTCTTTAGATACTTTGCTGCGGATCCTGGAAGCGTGCCCCGACGTGTCGGCAGATTGGCTGCTGCGTGGATCCGGTGATATGTACGTAACGGCTGGCACCAGTGTAACCGGTGCTAATAATGTAACCGGCCGTAATGCTACGATAATCGGCCAGCAGGCCGGCGTACTTACTGAGGCTTTCGTACGGGATCTACTGGCCGAAAAGGATAGGCAAATAGACGCACTATTAAAGATTATAGGCAAATGAAAAAGTTAGCAGCTTTGTTAGTAGCGGTTCTGTGTCTGGTGTCGTGTTCAAAGGACGACGTAATACCGGATAGCGGGCAATACGTCGCAGATCTTCTGGACGTAGATATTAGCCTGGTGCTCGATAATGAAAAATGCACCGGCCTAACTGTCTATACTCGCGGCGATCTATTAGGGCACTGGGGCACTATTAACGTAACCGGCAGCTATCCTAATTATACCTACCAGGTAGACGATTTTATAATACGTGCCAGGTTTACCGGCGTCGAAAGTTTTACAGCCGACGTATCGGGTGTACTGCGATCCGAAAAATACGACGACGGCCAGCTGCCTACTGGTTCTATGCTGGCTTTGGAAATTTCGGGCGTAGTCTTTACAAAACAGTAAATTTTCAGCAAATAGATTTTAATAACTTATAAATACTTATAACTCAATGGCTTGTAATAAACCAACAATACCTGTGGGGACGTGCTGTATTTCGGTCGGTTACGGCAGTTATGGTGCTAAATATCAGCATATTACAAAAATTATAAAAGCTATTATTTAGGCGTTTCGCCAGCTAAAATCGGTAAAAATACTGCGTTTTATGGTAGTTTATGGTTTATTACGGTACATTATTCAGCAAATTTTCAGCAAATGAGTAGATCAGCTTTACGCCTCGATACGCGCCGTGCCCTCAAAGACGGCACGTACCCAGTCCAGATTAAAGTAGGTTACGGCACTAACCTATATTTGTCTACCGGTATATACCTGGAAGCCAAAGACTGGGACGCGCGCCTGCAAATCTGTACCGGTCGCCAGGCACGTACGATAAATAATATATTAAGTACGTCGCTGCTTCGTGTTACTAACCGGTTAATGGAATTACGCGAAACGGGCCAGTATGATACATACAGCAAAGCCCAGCTGCGCCAAATGCTTACCGATCTAACGCTAACTGCGCCCACTATCGGCGTCCCTACGCTGGGCGATTATATAGACAAAGTAGGCGCCCTAAAAACAGATCATACCAGGGTATCGTACATCACTACCAAAAACCGTCTGGCCGGTTACTGCGACGTCGATAACGTACGCTTTAGCGATATGTCGTATGCCTGGTTTGAGGCTTTCGTAAATAAGCTGGAAAGCGACGGCCTAAAACGTAACACAGTGGCCAAATACTTAAAAGTAATTAAGACGGTAATAAAATACGCTGAGGACGACGGCGTGGTAGTAAATAAAGCCTATACGAAAGTAAACAGCAGGGCCGAAGCCGATACGCCTATGCGTAATTTGCCGGTAGAGACGCTGCGCAGGATCCGCGATACTGAGGTAAAAGGAAAAACAGCCAGATTTAAGGACGCATTTATGCTGTCTTTCTACCTAATTGGTATAAATATGGCCGATCTGCTGGCCTTACCTAAAGACTGTATAGTAAATGGTCGTCTAAACTATAAACGCGCTAAAACGGGCAAAAATTACAGCATAAAGATAGAGCCGGAAGCGCAGGCCATTATAGACAAATACCCAGGCAAAAACCATCTGCTGAGCTTTGCCGAAAAGGGTACGCAGTTTCGCCAAAGCTGTAACGAGCTGCTGGGTAAACTGGAAACGGGCCTAACGTGGTACTGGGCGCGTTACAGCTGGGCTAATTACGCCGTGGATCTTGATATACCAAAAGATACCATAAGCGAAGCCCTGGGCCATAAGCACGGCAGCACTGTTACCGGCGTATACATTAAATACAGCCTGGATAAAATCGACGTAGCTAATAGGCAGGTGCTGGACTACCTGGCAGAAAAATAGCCGCGCTTACCCTCGCGGGCTTGCACGGCTGCCGTAATAACACTTTACAGAAATGCTAAAATTTTCGCTTTAGGTATAGAAATAGCGCCCAAAGTATTAACGCTATGCAGCATAAGCGGCCCAGCCATATAAAGCCCTGGTTATACCACTTTATCTGCTTTTCGATATATACGGGTTTCTCTACAGTAACACTATCCACGCGCTCGACGTACATAGTATCGACGCGCCAGCGATCGCGGTATATAGTGTCCGTCCTGGTGCGCCACTTGTATACCTCTTTTTCGACGTATTTAATAACTGTGTCGCCCTTATGGTATTCGTGTATACTGTCGCGTCTATAAACGCTATCACGCTGCCAAAATGCCCTATATAGGCTATCCAGCTGGCGTGTGCTTAGGTAGGTACTGTCGCGGTCTACCTGGTGGGTGGACGCGTGGCGCATACTGGCGCAGCTGGCCAGTATTAACGCTGAAACGATAATTAACAAATGTTTCATACTACAGATCTGTATTTACGTCGAAGCACGGGCACGCCTTGTTTGCAAATTCTCGGTGGCCGTGTATCGTCGCGTTAGGGTATTCGGTTTTTAATAACTCTACCAGGTCGCGCAGTGCTTCGCGTTGTGCCGGTGTCCTGGTGTCCTTTGGTGTCTTGCCATCAGCAGCGCAGCCGCCTATATAGCAGATACCTATACTGTTTGCGTTCTGGCCGGTGCAGTGTGCGCCGATAGCTGCCACGTCTCGGCCAGTGTGTACGCTGCCGTCCCGATATACTACGTAGTGGTAGCCTATACCTTTCCAGCCGCGCTGCTTGTGCCAGCGGTCTATATCGGCCACTGTGTAGTCGCGGCCCTCTGGGGTCGCGCTACAGTGTACTATAATCTTCGTTATCTTTCGCATACTAATATCCGCTTTGAGGTTGGCGCTGTGCACAGTTCCTGCGCTCGCACAGCTTTAGCGCTCTTTCAGTTTTCAGCATAGAATTTTCGCGCGTCAGCTCCAAATTTTCATTAGTTAGCTTTCGTACTAAATTCGTCTGCTCGGCAAATCGTTCTTCTTTCTGCTTTAGCTGTTCTTCCAGGAATATAACAGTATCACGCAATACGCTAAACTCGCTGCTGTCTGCTTCGGCTTCTGCTTTTCGGGTGTTCGTCTTTCGGTTTATTAAATACTTAATCATTTCCCAGCCGCCCAGCGTTCCTAATATGCTGGCAGCCGTTAGTAATACTTCTTTCATTTAGGCCATAGGGTATAACTTTATTAGCACTTCGTTATTTTGCTGCTCCACAGTTACCAGCCAGTGTTTGGCCAGCGCCTGCACTAATTCTACGTCTAACTCCGGCAGTGGCAGCACAGCTACCGGCTTCGGTGGGTTAATAGGTTCCATCTCTAATACGCTGTAGGGTTATACTTCTTTGCCTATATCTTTTAATCAGCTGTACGCTTTCGTACCGTCCTTTTATGTAGATCCACTTATAGCAGTGCGGTTCTATCTTTCGCAGGATCTTTCGCCTGGTGTTATATTCGTTTCCGTGGCGTAGGCAGCCCAGATAACTATTTATACTGTCGATAGCGTGCTGCACTTCCGGTATGGTCTCGGCTTTGTTGAGGCGCCGCACGGCCATAACGAAATTTTTTACTGTACGGTTGCAGGTATATACGCGCTGCTTCTTTACGATACTGCCGGTAAACTCTACGCCTTTGGTGTAATGCTGGATATAAAATTTAGTCGGGCTGAGCTTTAGGCCATACCGCGCCAGTAGTTCGCGGATCCGTGGCACTGCGGCCAGCAGCTTTGCTTTGTCGGTGTGGATAATATAGAAATCGTCCACGTATCGGCCGACGTGGGTAAATCCTAAATCTTTCAGTAAAAACCAGTCCAGGACGTTTAGCAGGAAATTTGCGAAAAGCTGCGCAAACAAATTACCGATAGCGACGCCCAGGCCCTCGCCATTTGTAAACAGCGATTTATTAGCCGGTAGATAGTCCCAGTATCGTATAGGGCTATGCCTTTCGCAGTGGTGTTCTGGACTGTGCAGTATCAGTACCTGGCATAAATACCGTACGTCCTCTATATCGTCGCCCTGGTAGTGTTCCAGTATAAACGCGTCTAACATACGGGCCAGCATAGCTTTGTTTATTGACATAAAAAAGCCCTGCAAATCCAGTTTCATAATATAGCAGTCGCGGGTATAATTCTGGCTGCATATTACTATATCGTTGTATAGCATTTTTACGCCGTACAGCTGGCCTTTTCCCTTTCGGCAGTTAAATGTACGCGGGCTAAAAACTTGCTCAAATAACGGCTCTAAACGTAGCGCTACCCAGTGGTGCACTATGCGATCTTCAAAAGCGGCCGCAAATACTTCTCGATACCGCGGACGCGTTACGACAAAACAGATAGATTTACCAGGCTGGTAGGTACGGTCGTTTATACGATCGCGCAGCGCTATTAGCTTGCTTTCGTAGTCCACTTCGTACATTATGGCGCTGGCTGTTTTCCGCTTCCTTTGGCGGCAGTCAAAATACGCCTCTAACATTCCAGCTGTAGTAACCATATCTTTTAATCTTTTCTGTGTGTATTTGGTAATCTGCAAAGGTGCTGAAACGGCCCTAACTCTGTTCTGGTTCGTTGCCTTAGTGTTGTTGTTCGCGTTGCCATTGTTGAGGTTCAAATTCCACGCGTTGGTAGCGCTGTACTCGCAACTCCGTGCCGTACTTACTTGGTCTTAACTATAAATGATAGTGCACGGCCCATTTTTACAGATAACTTGCACGCTTGGTTAGTCGTAACCGTCCAAATCTGGCATTTACTCGCTATCCGGTCTGCTGTTTAACTTTAATAGTGAGTTCTTCCACGCAGTAGACTGTTTGCCTATCGCGTCCGTCAGTTCGATAATATCTGCGTGTTTGCTTTTACCTAATATCCATTTCCTTTCGCCCGCGATACGCAGCAGGGTTTTTAATACCTCAAAGTCAGCCTGGAAATTAACCAGGTGCTGAATACGCACGGCACGATCTCTATTTATGTAAGCTGCCGATATTTCCGACATTAGATTTATGGCTAAATCGTGCAGCCGGCTACCTATGCTAAATTTATAGGCGCGTGGAAAGCTGGGCGTAATATCCAGTATCGCGTCCAGCAGTTTTCGGCAGTCTAAATAGATCTGCGTATTAGATACTAACTTTGCCATACTACGTATGCGGTTGAAACGGAATACTGTACGGCTATCGCCGTACTTTTAAGGTTAAAAACTAACTACTAACTGTTAATACAAAAATGCTGAAACGGCCCTAACTCTGCCCTGGTGCGTAGCCTTAGTGAGGTTGCCCGCGAAGCCATCGTCGAGGTACAAAAGCCACGCGTTGGTAGCGCTGTACTCGGTACTACTCCAGTACCAGGTTTCGGCCAGCGGCGTAGCTCCGTTAATCAGCGATAGCGCATAATTGATTTTACGCATATTTGCGTAGATCATCATTAACTCGCCCAGCGACGGCAGCCACCATCGGCCAGCTGTTAGGCCCTTACCGTTTGCGTTTACTCTTTCGTACGCAGCACAGTAACCAGGCGCGTAACTTTCGCTGTTGCACTCGCTATGCGTAATCTGTGCAGCTGTGCTGGCTTTACCCGTCCAGTCGTCCAGTGCAGTAAGTCGGTCGGTAGTCGTTTTACCGCCGCCGCTTACCGCTGCGCTACTCCAGTACAGCGTCGCTTCGGTAGGTGCCACCACCAGTATTTTGCCGCCCTCAACAACTACGACGCCCTCGGCGATCTCGCCGCTGTTCTGGTAGCTCGTCCACTTATGCGGTTTTACCATTAGCGGGTAATTATCGCTGTTTCTGTGAAACATAATAAATACCCCGTCGTTAATACTGTCAAGATCCAAACCCGCCAGCAGCGACGCTTTGAGGTTGGCCAGCGATACTTTGGTGGTGTTACCGTTACCATCTGTAAGCGGTATAAACTGCGACGTATTTACGGTCGATACGGTCGTAACCGCCGCTAAAGTCTTTGTTTTCTTTGCCATAATCTAAAATCTTTATCGTTAGTAATACTACCACGCGCGCGGTAACTTGTACTGCACCCACGCACCGTAATACTGTGTGCCGTCTATCGTGTAGTTAATATCACGCACCCAAACTAATTCCATACTGTCGCATACGCTGTCTACCGATAGCTCGCTGGTTCCGGTTAGTTTTTTGTCGTCGTTATATACCAGGACGGGCCGCGTATATCGGTAGCTCGTACCATTCCAGGTATAACAGTAGCCCAGTTTAAGTTTAAGTGCTCCAGATCCTAAACGCTTAATACGGATAACGTGGCCATCATCGTACAGCTGCATAGTCGGCAGCGTCAGCGTGCACGCGCTCGTATTTATGGTAATTACATTATAATCAGTCCTGGCCAGTGTTTGGCTGGTTGTAGTAGTACCGATTATCGTATTTTTAAGGGCAAAGCCGCTTATATTGCCACCGTCGATATGTATAGCGCGATTATCCCTGGATCCACGGGCCGATACCAGCATACCGTAGTTAGTTCCCAGCCCCCAAACGTCGTTAGCGTCGTGGTTCTCAAAACGGGCCACGGCTCGCATACCGGACGACGCCGGCTGCACGTTACCACCGATACCAGCAAATGCACCCTGGGCGTCGTTTCTAAAGACTATATAGGCGTCGTTATCAAATGGCGTATTAGATAAACCATTACCGGAAATCGTAAAGCCGGCCACTTTTCCAGACTGCACCACGATATTATCAAACGTACCAGTTTTGCACGTTACCGCGCCGTCTTTTGCCTGGAATAGTATATTACCGCTGGCGTCTTTCATATCTATAGCCTCTACACCCAGATTTTTAACCAGTGCGTAGGTAGCCAGCAAAATTTTAGTCGCTACCAGGTCTATATGATCGCCCAGCTGCCAGTAGCCGTTATTATTAGCCGTGGTGCTGCCTGGGTAATTGCTGGCGGTCTTGGTATGCGATTTTTTACAGACGTAGTGCTGGTCGCCATATATTACGACGTCCTGCCAGGTCTCGCCAGCGCCGCCGGCTTGAAACGCGTAGCCAGTGGCGCAGTCGCTCCAGGCTTGCGGCCCTCGCAATACTGCGCCCTGCTCTCCTTTGTCGCCTTTATCCCCCTTACGGATAAATTTAACTACTTGTTTACTTGTAACTCCCATACAGTTTTATTCGTTATTACGTTTATACTCGTCTGGTCTAATTTCCACGTAGGTAGTATCGCTGCTATCCAGGCGTACGTCCTGCACTTCCTCAACGATCATAAACAATTTATCGCCCTGGTTTGCTTCCTGGTAAGCTACTATAGGATCCTGCGATATAACAGCTTCGCCGCTTAGCGTCGTACGGCGCTGCGCAAACTGGCTGTACAGTGTGCCTATTAGTAGATCTTCTGCCTGCGTAGTTCGTCCGGCTCTGGTCAGTTGCTTTATTTGCTTACCCGTTGAGGCGTCGAAATAAGCGCCGCGCGCTGTCGGTACGCCCTCTGCACTGGTGCCGCAAATCGTGTCTATTTCGATCGCTTCTTTGGCTGCTCTGTTTAACAGTGCGCTATATTCTACGTCATCGGTGTTAATTGTCTGGTCGAACTGGCGGCCGTTCAAAATTTCAATTTCCGGCAGCTTAAAAAGGATCCAGCTAATTTTATCCCATAACTGTTTAGGGTTATTGTAATTTACATTTTTTAGCGTTGCGTTACCGTCGCTAATTTGCCAGTTTCCGGCGCGCACTTCTACCCATAATTTACCGCCGTTACCTCCAAAATTAGGGTAAGGAATGTACTGGCCGTCCTCTGCATTGGTTAGGATTGAAAGCGTAGCCGCGGTATGCGGGTTAATCGCTGGGCGGTTCATCTTCCAACCCAGTACGCCGCTGGTTTCTTTCCTATCCTTAGCGTCGTAGTAAGCCAGCCAGCCCCAGGCGTTAGGTGTTTCGTCGTCGGTTAATTTTACCCAGCTGCCGTATGTACCGTTAATACTCTTTACTGGGTTGCTTACGTCGGCCTGCACGATACTACGATTATCCCATACATATACAGTATCGCTGCCGTCTGGCTGGAACTTAATAGTAACGGGCACGTAGACAAAATTACCGTGCGTATTCCAGTTACTGTAAAAATCTTTATAGTTTACCAAACCGTTATTTTCGGCACTTTCAAACGGGTTAAAACGTGGATCTAACAGCATATCCAGGCGCACGCGTAATAATAGATCGCTTGCGGTCTCTACTGGCGGCACCCATACGCCGTTATTCTTAAAAAGTGCAGGGCCTATATCAGTTAAAAAGCCCGTAAGATCTGCTAAGTTTACGCCGTACGGAACAAATCTATACGACATATCGTAACCGCCAGGGTATGTAATTTTAATACCGGCTACAGCTGTCCACTTTACCGCTACGCCCTCGCACTCTGTACCGTCATACTGCGGTACGATCCTAAAGAAACGTACGTTAGTGTTTGTAAGCTCTGCGTTGTCTCCCTGCTTTGCCAGCCAGATAGTAAAACCGTAATCCTGCGCGTCCCACCATTTAACCAGGTCTTTATTTTCGTAGTGGTACGAAAAATACTGAGCGCCGTTCATACTGCCACCGGAAACGTTATTTAATGCTGCTACGTTAGGCGGCGTCTCTATACTTTCGGGCCAGCAGCTTTCGGGCGATAGGTTGCCACTCTGGGCGTATGTACTCCAGGTTATTTTTGCGTTATTGTATACGCTGTCTACTCCCATCGTTTGGCTGGATCCGTCCCACTCGATCAGTTTGTTTGCAGCTTTTGTATACAGTCCGTTAATATCGTATACGTATACCTTTCCAGCGCGTTGTACGATACGCAGCGCCAGCGGCTGTAAAATGCCCTCGATAACGTCGGCCAGTGTCTTAGCTTCGCCGTCCTCGTCGTAGAAATTATCGCTACGTACTTTTAAGTCTGCCAGCTTTAACGCGCTGCCATTTTTTGTTAGCTGGGTACTTATTAGGCTGTCGTCGATACCGCCACAAATAAAACCACAGCGGCCCACACAGTAACTAACCAAGCCGGCCAGTGTCTGCATACCGGATAAATCAAAATTCAAACGATCCAGTACGCCCATATCGTTAAACGTGAGCAAAACGGAATAGCCGTTTAGACGTTCGTACGGTTCTTCGTAAAACTCAGTATCTATGCAGCCACTCCAGTACAGCGAATTATTACGGTAGACGTCCAAACGGACGCGGCCCACTTCGATACTGTACAGATCTTCGTAGGTGCGGTCGCCAGGGCTTATTATCTTTAGCGTGGCCGTACTACTGCAAATAACCTCCTCTTTGTTTTTGTGGCCCCATTCGATAACCAGCGGCTGGTCTGCATCAAATTCCAAAGCGCCTATAGTTTCAAACTCGGCGTCGGCTTCTTGCATAATCTCAGCGCGCCAGACTACGCCGGCCACGCTAAGAAATTCGCCCATATATCGTAAATACTTCATACGGTTATTTTTGTTTATAGGTTGCTACTAAACGCACTCTGGCCGGATTATCGTATAGCTTGCTTTCGCTTCCGTCTCGCATTAGTACGCGGTACAGTTCGCCAGTGCCTGGATCTTGCGCCCAATACCTGGCCAGCTTTACGCTGTCGCCTACACTTGCCAGGGCGTCGTCTACTTTGCGGCGGTTCCTACGTATTAGCCTAAGTTCTGCCGGCGTTGGCAATCTCCAGGAAAATTTTTTATCGCTTACGTTCGCGTCGATACAATACGCTACAGTCGCTATACTTTGCGGCGTTATCTCCGTGGGCGAAATTACGATAGCTTCGCTTTCCGTCGTAACCAGTACCCCGTAACACTTCTTACCGTCTGGGGCGTTGTCCCAGTCTTTCACTGTTCCGGTTATATCTTTGCTTGTTTTAGGATCACAAAACAAAATCTTTATTTCTGCCATATCTTTGAGTAATTATGTTATAAATAAAAAACCGCGACCCGTTGGCGAAAACGGACCGCGGGCGGCTCCGTAAAATGAATTTCAGGAAAGCTGGCATTTTGGCGCCTAATTAGTTTATCTGTAAAATACGGCATTTATTTTACAGCGTGTTAGAGTCCGTATTTTGCCTTTTTTCTCATTTCTGCTATTTGAAATTTCGCATCTTCTCGCTTATTTCTGCGTTTAATTTCAATCGGTTTACCCATTATAGGTGCATTAGCAGCCTGGCGCATCTCTTCTACGGTTTTCATTACTCGCGCTTCGTCGGCTACTTCCTGGGCTCGCGCATTACAGTTTGTATCTGGGTACGCCGGATCTGCCGCCAGGGTAAAATCATAGATACCGGTAATAACTTTTACGGTGTAGGTAACTATCGTTTTACCCTTTACGATCTTCACGCTACGCGAAACAAAAGCATTATCGTAATAATGAGTAGTAAACATAAAACTACAGCCGGCAATATCGCCACGCCTTACCAGCTCTAACGCTTTGTCGCCGTCTACAGTCTTAGGCGCTTCAAACTCAAAGTATACGCCCTTATCGTCCACGCTGTAAGTTAGTGTACCTTTCCCGTTCTTGCTGCGTGCTAAAATCAAATGCCTATCGTGAAACATCGTCATTTTAATATCGCAGTTATCCAGGAGCTTTTTAGTAACCGCGCCGCGAGCTATAACCTCGTACGCTTCTTCGTTACCGTCGCTGTAAAGTTTTGCAGACGGGGTATTAAACAAAATAGCGTAACCGGTAATAGTACGGCTTTCAGCCTGGCCGTTTTCATTCTCACGTATTCGCAGATCCGTTACGGTGTGCAATACTCTTTTTATCGGTTCTTCTTTCTTCATATTCTCAGCAGGGTTATATTTACCTATTTCCGTTTATAACTTGCTTTATTATTCTACGGCTGCTTCTGCTTGTTCGGGTTGTACCGGATCCGCTTCTACTGGTTCCGGCTTAGCGGGGCCGTCGTCGGTTTCTTCTGTTGCGCCGTTAATCATATTAACAGTGCAACCGCTAAGGGCCTTAACTGTTACCAAACCGCGCGAAATTTCGGTTAGCGCTTCTTTATTTCGCATAGCTTCGGTTAAACCGTTAATCGCGTTCTTTGCTGCGTTTTCAGTCTCAAAAGTTAATCGAAGCCTATCAAAATACAGCCTATTACCTATTACGTGGATTGATTTTACCGCGTTAATGTTTAGGAATAATTCGCGATTACGTTCTATGTAGTCGTTAATATTTAGCCCTTCTCTTTTATATTCGCCGTCTGGCGCAATTATTTTTACAAACATTGTTATTCGTTTTACTGGGTTATACTTCTTTAGTTTTTAACTGCTTCTGTGTACAAAGCTGCTATTTCGTCCCAGGGGATAGCTGCGGCGTATTGTTTCGTACTGATTACTAAACCCGCGGCGTGAGCTTCAAAACATTTGCTTGTAGCGCAGGCGCTATCTGGTTTATAGCGTATTACTGCAATTTTGTAGCTGTCGCCGTGTTTGGTTTTTACTAATATCGCCTGGACGTTGTCGGTAGTATGCCTATACTCCAGGTTTACTACAGTGTTTATTTGCACAGCTGCAAAAAGATCCTCAAATACTATTTTGTTCATTTTTTCAAAATCTATTTCCGTTTACACTCCATTTTGCCAAAAGTTCCGCAAATCCAAAAAATTGCTCGCGTTCTCGCGAGGTTTGGGGCGAGGTTTAACGGGGTATACCTCCATTAAAAAAACACCCCCCTGGTTACGCCGCGGATCTCTTCCAGTGCGCGCGGGTCTATATTATCTTTAATATGCAGCCGGTTATCATTGCCAAAGTAAAACAAGTGATTAAAAACTGCGTGCGTTAAATAACCTTTGCAGGCGGCGTTAAGGTTTTTAACGGCCTTTTCTATCTCTCTATATAGTTTCGCGCTTTCTCCGGTAGCGTATTTCTTTTGACTTTCCTCAAATTTCTCATCGTCAATCTCCAACAAACCAGATGCGTTAAACCTGCAAAGTTTTTTAATGCCTGCTATTTCGCCGGCCTCGCTACTCGACAATCCGCCGAACTTATACTGCTCACAAACAGTATCTAACGTCAAACGTATATTGTTTTCTGTAAAAGTTCTAAGGACGTCGTTACGTTCTGCTTCTGGGTGTGCTTCGTAATAACGTTCTGTGTACACCGACTTTAATTTGTCATAGCCACCTGCGGCAATATCAACAACTGTTTCTACGTCTACCGACAATCCCAAAGCAAAAAGCGTCGGCATCGTAGAATTATTTATACGGCGGAGTTTCTCATACATAGATAGGCGGACTATAAAACCGTCGCTTTGTCCAATTAAAATTTTTTCTTCTTTCATTGTATTGTCTGTTAATAGTTACTGTTCTAAAAGATATTTACAAAACTTTTCATTTTGTTTTCCCTCCTCAGTGCCTGCGTACCAGTTCAGAAATGCTTTATCTACAAAGAATACGCGACGGCCGGAATAATTTATATAGTCCACATTCTGTATTGTACGCGGACAAAAACCACATTTAAGCAAATCGCCCAAACGGGCAAAATTGACAATTTCACCGATAGTCATACTTTTAATACCGGCTCTGCGCATTTCTGGTATTACACACTCGTTCAAATACTGAATGTCGGCGGCAATTTCGCACAGTTTACCGGCTCCTTTCTCGCAGCCGGGGCGTGCGAAAACTAACATTAGTTGATTTAATTTACTCATACGTTAATGTCTATTATGTTTAACAGTCTCTACTATACGGTTAAAACCTTGTTTTGGGTACCAGCATAAAAAGGTTTTAACCATTTTTAGCCCTCAAAATCGTATAGACTAATACCTATATCGTCGCAGATCTGGGCGGGATCCTCAGCGCTACTGTCCGGATCTTCCAGGCCGTCGGCACAGTCGCCAGCTTCCGGTCTGGGTTTGCGTTGGTATACGTTGTCCGGATTACGTCGCTGGTGTCGCTTGTACATAATATCCGGCTGCGGCGTCGGCTCCCAGTTTTCAAACTCAGCAAACATTTGCTTTATTAAATCCTCATTCCGTTCTAAGCGTCGGCTCTTGTCTTGCTCCGCGTTGTTTACTCGATCTACAAAAACCCTCAGCAGGGCCGTACATATCTCGCACAGATTAACAAACCCGTAGTCCTTGCAGATACGCTGTAACTCGTCGTGGAATACCGGCGTTATTGATACGTTTATACGGTGGCGCATACGATTACTATTTTGCGTTTTGTAAACTAAAACTGGGTAAACTCATTTTCCCTATATTCTATACTGTTACGCGTATGTATACTATTTTGTATACTGTAATACCGTATTTTTATATATTACGATAAAACTATATAGCTATATAGATATTTTAAGTTTACATAGTTTACATATATATATATATTTATTACTCAGTTATTTAGCCGTAAACTGACTTGTAAACCGGCTTGTAAACGTTTACGGCTCGGTTTACATTTGGTTTGTTCGTTGGTTCGTTTGTTGGTTGGTCGCTTGTAAACTCAGTGCTTTTTTGCGTTTACATTCCAGGTTACGTTTACAGCTCTTTTTTATATCTTTTCGTCGGTGTCCGCGTCTCGGATCCTACGCTGGTAGCCACGCTGTGAGCCGTACAATTTTTCCGCGTGTCTTGTACTGGTCAGCGGCTGCCATTCTGGAAAATCAGCCATTAGTTTTGCAATCTTGCGCGCTCTATATCTGTAGTCCTTATCGGCCATATTTGCGCCCATTCTCTCGCAAAGAAACTCAGCAATACAAAAGCGATCGCGCGGTACTATTCCCTCAGCGTCCAGCGGGTCGCCAGCGTTGAGGTAAGCGCGGCGACGTGGCAAATCCCAGGTTACCCAGTCGGTCGGCAGCTTCATATATAGGAACTGGCGCAGCAGCGGTTTTGTGGGGTCGTCGCTTTCGTCGCTAAATTCTTCCTGAGTATTGCGCAGCGCGTCGGCTTGCTCTTTATCCAGGTATAGTTTTTCGCCAGCCTTATAGTAGTGTACCGCTTCGGCCCAAAGCTGATCGCGCCACAGTTCCAAACGTTCCAGGCGATCGGCCAGCGGTTCGCCGCCGCACAGCTCCGGAACAATCTGGATAACCCAAAAGCGGCGGTTTCCGGTGTCGCCCTTTAGAAATTTATCTTCGTTGGTAGTTCCACAAAAAACGCATTGTCGCGGGTACGGTGTTACGCGTCTGTCGTACGCGGCCCTATAGCTGTCTGCCTGGTTGGATAGGAAATTTTTAACGGCTGCTACTTCGCTGCGCTTTATACTGTTAAGCTCGGCCAGCTCGATAATCCATTTACCGCGCAGGCTCTCGCGTCCCTCTTTGCCCTCGATCGTAGTAATACTATCGTCAAACCAGGGGCCGCCCATTATTCTAAACAGGCTTGATTTGCCCGTTTCCTCTGGGCCAGTAAGCGTTAGGCAGGTATCGTATTTTATACCTGGCTGGTAGATCCTGGCTACAGCTGCCACAAAGTGTTTGCGCGTGATAGCCCTATTTAGGGCCGTATCCTTAGCGCCCAGCAGCGATATAATAACTTTATCCAGGCGCGCGCGTCCGTCCCACTGTAGGCCCTGCAAATATGCCCGTACGGGGTGCTGCTTGTTCTTTAGCGCCACGATCGTAAAAGCGTCGGCCAGCTTATCTTTACCGGCTAACTGGTAGTGTTCTTCCAAGTAGCCGCGTAGGTTCGCGTCGTCAGCGTCTACCCACTGGCCAGGCTGCGATCTCCAGGGCAGTAGCCCAGCTTCAATATATTGCGATAATTCATTTACCCAGAAACGGCCGCGTAACTGCGGGTCGTTCTCCAGGATCAAACGGAAATTTAATACTGTGGGCTTTAGTTCGTTTTTCTTTCCGAACTCTAAACCTGTTTTCCACTGGTTGGCGTCCGTTAGATCCACAGCTGCGAAATCGTCGCCGGCACTGTGCAGCAGCGCTATTTTTACTTTGTCGTCATTTGCGGCAAAATCTCGCATAGCTTTATAGGACGGCTGGCGCGTAACGTCGTCGGCCCTGCTGCCTATATCCAGGCTGCCAAACTTATGTATACGTACCAGGTCGAAAGCGTTGCACAGTTTACCGCCCGCTGGGTCGGTTCCGTGGTGGCTATAGGCAAACAGCCCATCGTAACAAACTACGCCGTTAGTGCTTTCGCCCAGTTTGTAACTGTAGCGTCCTTTTGTACCAGGTTTATATACTTCGTCTAAAAACGTTTCTATAGCGTCCTCGATACTGTAGGCCCTGCAAAAAGCGCCTATTATCTTACCGTCGCCGTCGTACTTCTCGCGTGGATCGCCGGCCTTTTTAATCTCTCGGCGCGCCACTGTGTCGCCCTCGCGTATACTACGCGGCCAGCTGCTTACGTCCTGCCAGTCGTCGTACTGTGCTAATATATCGTCTGGGTTTAGCATCTTGCCGGTTTTGTGGTTGCAGTAAAACTCGGCATCGCTGGACGTACTGGGCCAGTACATTAAGCGGGCTGTTTCGTAGGTGGTGTCGTCAAATTGATTTATACCTATTTCGGCCGCGATCCTGCGCGCGATCGGTTCGTACTCATTCGGCGCCATATCTCGGCTGGTCGGTATGATCAGTCGCAGGCGTGGTTTTTCCGGCGTATGTGAGTGCGACGAATAAACCAGCGCCGTATATTCCAGGCCGCTATCTATTTCGCCCCACAGATCCGCTGCCGGCATATTCACAAAATCCAGATCCAGCGTTAGCATAGATCGCGATATAACGTTTTCTTTTTTGCGTCTTTCGCCGTTTAAGGATCCGGCCACAAACCCGCCCACGTCTTTTATATTACCCTGGGCGTCTTTGCTCATAGCTGCGTACTGGGCGGCTGTTTCTTTCGTGCGTAGCGTCTGCGTGCAGCGCTCCACGAAATCGGGCCACTTGTAGTTAGTCCGTTTCCATTTCTTGCTCTCTCGGCTTTTGCCTACAGATACAACAAATACACGATCTTTCATACGGACCCAGGTTATTTGCTTAATACGTGTACGACGGCTTGGCGCTGTACTTCGTCTACAGTCGCGATACGGTTACTTTGTAAAAGCTCGGCTAATTCGTCGCGCTTGAAATAGCAGCGGTTCCCGAAAGGTTTGTAATAGGGTATTTTCTTCTGCATTGTAAGTTTGTACAGATACCCCACAGAAAGGCCCAAAAATTCGGCGGCCTCTTTTGTTGTTAGCATTTCATTTGCTCCCATAACTGTAACTTTTATAGTTCGACAAAATCCGCTTCGCGCGGGCTCTTGTGTATCAAAAGCACAACAAAGGAATATAAAAGAAAAACAGCGCATAACACAGCTAAATAGCTATAATATAGCGCTATAAATAACTATAATATCTATAAATAAAACGACGCGTTTTGCCTGCCACCTGGTAGCTGCTGCCATACTACCCGAAAGGATCCAGGCGCTGCCGTCAGTTTATAGCCTCAACGCTTTGGGCTAATTTAGGCCCGTACAGCCGTCCTAATTCGCCGCTGTAGGATTTGTCGCCGTCTCGCAGAAAAGCGAAAATAGGCCCGTTTCTGCTTCTTCCTGGGTGTGTTAAAAAGAAATACCCCAGCGCCGTAATAGCGTCGGGGTATTGCCCTATAATTAGCAGCTGTTATTATTGGGCTGCCTCGTTTCTTGCCTTAGTTTTTGCCAGTATATCCAGCAGCGTATTTATCTGCTTGTCTTTAGCCGCTAACAGATCCCGCACAAATTCGGCGCTTAGGCCCGCAGCGGGTGTTACTGGCGTGCGCTCGCCAGCGTTAAGATCTGCTGGCTGTTCCGCATCGTCCACGCCGTTAATCTCGCGAAAATAGGCTAAAATAGCTTGCATTTTCTCGCATTTGTATACGTACAAACTACCGAAAAACTGGTCTAAAGCATCGTAATACTCTTCGCAGCCTAACCACTCTTTTACTAACTTTTCGCGGTCTGCAAAATTTTCTAATCCCTGGAGCTCGGCCAAATACTTTTGGCTCTCATTGTTCATTGTTGCCATTGTTACTAAAATTTAATTGTTTATAATATAGGTTTGTTACGTTCTATAATTGTTATTTTTTGCGTAATAGCTCTTTGCCTCGTTTGGTTTGGGCCAGCTGCTCGCAGTTCCTGGCTGCTGCTGCCAGGGCTTTATCTATATCGGTTATAAATTGTTTGCCTGGGTTAAGCTGGTTATACGACTGCGACAAAATAGGCTTTACGTTCCAAAAATCGGCAAATACTTTCGCCCAGTGATCCACGCCCAGCAGCTGGCTAAGCGTTGCTGCCATATACGCACAAATTACATTTTTTGCGGCGCTCGCGGTCGGCTTGTACTCGCTATCCAAATACCCTGCATCTACCAGGCTATCGAAAGCAGCGCGCGCCCCTGGTGTGTCTTTTATGCCTGCTGGCAGCGCTGGACGTGAAACGCTTTTTGTCGTTTCGTTTACTGTTCGTTTTTCCGTTTCGCTCTGCGGTTCCTGGGCCGTTGGCTGCGCTGCTGAGGTGTGCAGCTCTCCCAGTTCCTGGGCGATCTCTGGGCAGTAGGTAGCCGCCAAACTGCGCAAACAATCTATCGCACTGCTTAGGCTTTTTTCTGTTTCTTCGTCGTTGTATAGGCTCTTATACGCTCGAATCGTGTCGTAAGCGTTACGAAATTCGGGCGCCCATAATTGGGGCTGTATCGTTTTTAGATATGCTTCGAAAGCAGCGGGATTTACATATATACGGGTTTCGTCTGGCAAAATTAAATATTCGTATATATAATCGTCTACGGCCTGGCCTACGCGCTCCAAATATTTTTTTTCTCGGTAATCCATATTCTACTAATACGGTTAAGTTCTACAATACTAAAAACTGGTCCTGGCTAAAATACGCGGTCGAACAAATCTACAGCTTCGTTTTTCTTTTCGTTTACGATCTTCGCGTATACCTGGGTAATACTTATATTCGTGTGGCCTAACAGCTTCGACGTGGTGTATAGATCTGCGCCCAGGGTTAGCGACGTAGTGGCGAAAGTGTGGCGGGCTACGTGAAACGTTACCGTTTTGGTTATTCCGGCTGCGTCGGCCCAGCGCTTGAGGTACTTATTTACTACGCAGTTTAGGCGTATATCGTTATTAAATATAGGCGCGTGCATACTGTCGCCTTTTTTGCGTTCCGGCAAAAATGATAACGCCTGCTGGCTCAGTGGCAAATATAGCGGTTCTTTGGTCTTTTGCATTATGATATTTGCATAATAGCGGCCGTTATTTTCTTCGATATTAGCCCAGGTTATTTGCTTTACGTCGCTGAAACGCAAACCACAGAAACACGAAAACAGAAACGCCCGTTTAATATGATCTTTTTCTGCTGGCGTGTCGATCAGTGTTTTTATTTCGTCGATTGTTAGGAACGTACGCGTACTTTCTGGACGGTGTGTTTTGTCTGTCTTTTCGATTTTCTTAATAGGGTTTACGCTTATAATTTCCTCGCGTACGGCGGCGTTAAGTACAGCGGTTAGCAGCTCAAAGCGGGCGTTAATAGTAAACGCGCTTAGCGGCTTACCTGGGCGCAGCTCGCCAGTTTTTGGATCCGGTTTTAGCTCTACGCGGTAATTACGCAAATACTCGATAAATCCCAGGCAGTAGTCCTTATCTACGTTACGCATCGGTATACGGTCGCCGTACTCTGCCAGGTTGTTAATAAGCGCCTGCATATTGTTTACAGTACCCGCCGTAAATTTTTTACGCTTTTGCTCCTTGCAGATCTGTAGCCAGTCGCATAAAAGTATTTTTGCTTTCGTGGGGTCTACCTTAATTCCGGCCGTGTTGTTGCTCAGCTCGATAATACGCTGCGACTTGATCGCGTTAGCCGCGGCCATTACTTGCTCGTTCTGTACTTTTGCTACTTGTGATTTTTCCGGCACCAGGTACAGTTTAAGAAATTCATAACTGCGTTTGCCGTCTCTGTAAATATCCAGATAGATAGATTTGTTTCCGTTGCTCAATTCCTTGAAACGGATACGTACGGGCTCTTTAGCCCTGGTTTGTTTCTTAGGCCTTGCCATTTTGTTACTACTATTAAAGGTTTGTTACGCCGGCAAAGGTATAAAATGTATTTGTTACTTCCAAGCATTTACGGCAAAAAGTAACAAACGGGTAACAAAATTTAGGCATTTATTTTATTAAGCAGGGAAAAGAAAGGAAAATACCACGCTTTAGTATTTGCGTGGTATTCAATATGTTAGAAAACTTTTGCTTAACAAAATAAGACAAAGAAAAAAAGCGCCTATAATTGATATTCAAT
>JAGALP010000001.1 GCA_017625155.1 Paludibacteraceae bacterium | reverse complement strand
TAAAATACCGAAATTATTATGAAAAAGGTTTTATTTTTCGGACTACTTTGGTCTATAGCATCAATTACATTTGCTCAACGACAAATGCAAGTGTGGCAGGGTGGAGTGCCCACAAGTTTTGCGGTTGCTGAGGTGGATAGTATTACATTTATAAATAAAGACTTAAATAACGATCCTTGTGATATTATTGGAACGTGGGAAATCAGTAAGTTTGTCTATTATTCGAACGAAAACGATATACAGACAGTTGATACAATATCGCCCTTGAATAATGGCAAAAGTTTGTGTTTTGAGAAAATAGATGATTGCGAAAAATTGCTTCTAACATTAAAGTATGCTAATATCTTGAATACTTATTGCACGCTTGAGCAAAACAACTCTATTAAAGTGAATAAAGGGTGGGGAGGGACAGAACTATTTGATTGTTCTGGTAATGAAGAAAAGATTATCGATTTATTAAATGTTATTGATTTATGGGTTATCACTAATGGTGACCTATATCTTATAAATTCTAAATCAACTTCAAATTATAACGCGTTATGTCTAAAAAAATAGTATCTATTAAGGTTGTTTTGTCCTTAATAATGTTGATGGTTTCAGCTATGACAAATGCTCAAATTAGTCAAGGAGGTATCCCGTATAGTTTGTTAAAAGATGAACATTCTATCGATGAAAGTCTGCGGAAAATAAAATCCAAAGCGGATATCCCAATCATTACAATGCCATCTGTAGATAATAATTCTTTATTAAGTGAAAATGAAAATTATGATAGCGAATCATACGATTTTGCCAAGGAATTTGATTTTGCCATAAATATCAAAGAAAGTTCTATTATAGATTCCATATCCGAAGGATTTTTATATCGTTGTGCTATAGAATCGCCAACTGCTTTTTCTATACACTTGGTTTTTAGCAATTTTCATATTCCAATAGGAGCAAAGTTGTTTTTATACGATGAATCTGCAGAACAAATATTAGGAGCATTTACAAGTAACAACAATAAAGAGAGTTCTATATTTGCAGTTGCACCTATATTTAGTGACAGAATCATTATTGAATATTTTGAACCATATTATGCTGAATTTGACGGGGTTGTAGAGGTTGGTCAGGTTTATCATGGATATATTGATATATCAGAAGATATTATAAATTCTTTAGATGGAACATGTGAGGTTGATATAAATTGTAGTGAGGGTGATAATTGGCAGACAGAAAAGAAAGCTGTATGTAGAATTATTTTTGGCAATGGTACGTGTTCTGGGGCATTAATTAATAATACAAATTATGATGGGACTCCATACTTCCTCACAGCCAATCATTGCATTTCTACTGAAAAATATGCTCATATATGTATATTTTATTTTAATTACGAAAATAAATATTGCGGACGTCAAAGCATTGCATCAGTACAAACGTTAAGTGGTGCTACATTAAAAGCTACCTCTACTAATACTGACTTTACTTTATTGGAACTGTTAGAAGTGCCAAACATAACCTGTCAGCCTTATTATGCTGGATGGGACAGGAATATCTCACATGGCGAAGGCGGTGTAGGAATACATCATCCAAAGTCCTTACCTAAAAAGATCTCTACATATGAAATGGCACCAAAATTACATTCATGCCGTGATAATTTCTATCTTATTGATGAATGGATAGAAACAGAACATGGTCATGGAGTTACAGAAAAAGGAAGTTCTGGTTCACCATTGTTTAATAATAATCATCGAATTATTGGACAACTTTATGGAGGATGTTCTGGTCATAACGCAAATTGTAATGATCCAAGTAACGATTATTCTGTTTATGGTAAGTTTTATTTATCTTGGGATTCTGGTAACTCTGCCGCTACAAGACTTAAAGATTGGTTAGATCCAACTAATAAAAATTATATGTATATTGACGGATTAAGTACTTGTGATAGTAGCGGGATTATAGATGTTAGTATTCATCATTCCGCAGAAGATGATGGAGTAGTTGCTTTATATTCTAGAGATTTTATAGAATCAATGGCTACTATAGATTCAGGTGCAATAGTTTATTATGTAGCAAAGGACTATATAAAACTAAACAATGGATTCCATGCAAGAAAAGGAGCTGAATTTCGAGCATCAATATCCAATAATCTATGTAATTCATTCGCACCTATAAGTGTTGCAACTTGGACTCCAAATTTATCTGCCCAAAATATATTAGAATATAATGTAACAAATGCTACTCGTTATAAAATTTTAGTACATTCTCTATCTGGAGATTTAATATACTCCAATCAAGATACAATTTTATCCAACAATATTATAGTATGGCAGTATGAGACTCATCCTACAAGTAATGACATTTTTTTAGTTACAATAGCTTTTTATAATAATAATGAAGAAATTTCTAATACTTATGTGTTAAATAGTGATATTAATAATTCCCCCCTAAAGGTTAGAAACTTACAGAATCCAGACAATATCACTATACAAGACAATCATACATTAGATTTTAACATTCACTCAAATCAAACTACTGAGTCTGTAGAATTAGAAGTCGTTGCTAACAAATTTACCCCGTACAATCTTCGTATTTTCTCAATATCAGGTCAGTGTATGTTAGTGCTAGATTACATTAATACCAATAGAATGAACATTAACATTAACAACTTACCTGCAGGAGAATATGTCGTACGAATTCAAATGGGAAGAAATTCTTGTAGTAAAAAGATTCTAAAGTTCTAACATGTATTATTGTAAGCATACGGGGTGTGTCAATATTGATACACCCCCGTATTGTACTATGGTACTTGGCGTGGTTCGTTACAATTTATCAAAACATGCATAAGTAGTTATAATTGAATATTATTTTAATTAATATTCGCCCACAATGACGAGGTCATTGTGGGCATTCTTTTTATAATTCGGGGAGTAGGAGACTCCCTGTTTTTCTTTTTTTTTGTGGTAGCATGGCTAGGGCTGTGCTACCATTTTTTTGCACTTGTTTGTTTTCATCCCTTGAATGTTGCCTACCTCAAGAAGAAATGCTTCGTGCCGTTATGCCGACATTTATTGTTTGTTGCCGTTCTCATTCGCTTTTGTTTCCTGCTTTCTGCGCTTTGTTGATACATCCTTTCCGGTGCAAAGTTAGTTACGTTCTCCGTTCGACATCAAGGTTACACAAGTTTTGTCGTTAGAGTGGCTACGTTCGTAGCATCTTCTCGTTTCATATACATTTCACTCGATTATTTCACTAAAAAAATCTTCCTTTTTCTCCTGCCCTTTGGGGCGTATTCTCCTTCGCATGCTCAGTCGATACTCCCTTCGGTGAAGTATTCTCCTTCACAAGTTCAGTCGATACTCCGTAGAAAACGAGTATTGTTTTTCAAAAACCTTGTTGTCACTCTGCCCGAACACTTATAAAGCACCGTAAAGGTTATATCAAACGCTAACGGCATTAAACGCAAATGTTAAACTACAAATCAATTACAATTATGGCACAACTTAGTATTTCTTTCGGTCTTGAGTTCAGCAACCAAGTAATGAACAACCAAGTAAATGTAAAGGTTTCTCACCGCTTCAGCAATACCGCAAATGAAGAAGATTTGAATTGGGGCGACATTTACGAAGAGTATTTAGATTTTGAATACACGAGCCAATCATGGAAATAATAACTAATAAATAAATCGTTTAACTACTAAAATTTTACAACTATGGCAACAAAGAAACAAACACAGAACCAAGCAACAGAGCAAACAACTGCCCAAGTATCAAGCAAAATGAAAGCGTACCGCGAACACCTCAAAGTCATAACTAAAGGGCTTGTAGAAATGGCAACGGCAGCAGGTCGCACCGAGTTTAAGCGTAACGATTTACTCCGTGAGTGCTACAATGTAGTAGGTCAAGAAATGGACACTTTCGAGGGTTGGAAAGCCAAAGGCGCACAAGTCCGCAGAGGAGAGCATGCCTACCTATTTTGGGGTGCACCCGTAACCACCGAGCAAGGTCACACCTATTACCCTGTAGAGTTCAAGTTTACACGAGAGCAAGTAATTATAAATAATAAGTAAAACCCGCCAACGGGGAGAGCAATCTCCCCAACGGCACAAAACCACAAAAACATGGAAAAAAAACTCTATCGTGAGGAACTCACACAAATGGAAATCAACGCGCACCGCGCAAGTTTGAACGGAGAGCCAGCAGTTTATTGCGGCACATATGGAAAGTACAACAACGGCGATATTTCGGGCATGTGGGTAGATGTTGCAAGCTTTACCGATTACGAGGAATTTATGGAGTTTTGCGCGCGCGTGCATGCTGATGAGGAAGATGTGGAGCTGATGTTCCAAGATTACGAAGGCTTCCCATATTCTTGGTATTGTGAGAGCGGCATGGGCGAGGAAACTTTTGACAAGATAAAAGAATTTGCCAAATTAACCGACAACGAGCACGAGGCATACGAGGTTTATCTGAACAACCACAACAGCGAGGCAACTGTTGAGGAGTTCGAGGAGAACTATCAAGGGCATTTTGATTGTCCCGAAGATTTCGCGGAGCAACTCTATTTTGAGCTTTACGAGATACCCGCACATCTTGAGAACTTCATAGATTGGCGCGCAGTATGGCGCAACCTTTACACGGCAGGCGATTATTTTGAGGAGAGCGGGCATGTGTTTAGGTGCTGCTAAAAGTACCAAAATCGCGGGCGAGGTTGCCAAGTGGCAGCCTCGCCTTATTGTTAGCGCAGCGGGTCACATCAAGACTGGCGAAAATCGCGCTCGCTCCCTAAAGGAAGCTCGCTAACACTTCAGCGTGATGATGTCCCGAATGTTGGTCGTATAGCAGGGGGAGAGTTTCTCTTTTTTCGTGAGCGGTTTCTCCGTGCTGAGCACTTGTGTCGCTACTTTGACCGCCTTTTTTCCATACTGGCTATTGATACGGTCGATGGCTTTCTGTAGGCGTTCGTCGCGCTCCTTGGGGCGCTCATCAAACAGCATCTGTTGGGCATTATCTGCGCTGCTCAGGTTCATCAGCACCACACCTGCTTTCTTATAGGGAAAAGGTCGCCATTGCTTGCGCACGGCGGCCAGCATGTAGCCAATCAGTTCGGTGGTGATAGCCGTAGGGAAGGGTAGTGTTACTACCTGATGAATTACCTGCATATCCTCCTCGGCAAAGCGTGAGGTGTGCGCATATACGATAAACTGACGACACAGACTGTGCTGTTTACGTAGTTTCTCGGCGCAGTAGCTCATAAAGTCTGCTAAGGCTTTCTCCAAGGTCGCTCGGTCGGTAATACCTCGCTCAAAGGTTCGCGACTGCGATATGCTTTGTCGCTCGGCACGATCCGAGATGTCGATGCAGTCGTAGCCGTTGAGTTCTTGCCAAGTCTGTAGTCCTGGCTTGTGCAGTAGGTTCTTGGCAAACTCCGGCAATCGTTGGCTAAAGTCCCATGCGGTCACCACGCCAGCAGGCAATAATTTCTTTTGTGCCTGCCTACCTATTCCCCATACATCTTCAATGGCGAACCCTTGCAGGGCTTTTTGGCGTTTCTCATCGGTGTCGATGATACACACACCGTTGTAGGCAGGGTATTGCTTGGCATACTTGCTGGCAATCTTGGCGAGTGTTTTGGTCGGTGCCAATCCAATTGAAACGGGTATGCCCACCCATTTACGGATTTGTTTGACCACCTGCTCGTAATAGGGTTTGAGTTCGTGCACGGGCATGTGATCGCAATGCAAAAAGGCTTCATCAATGGAGTACTGCTCCAGTCGTGGCGTGTGTTTGGCAAGTATGCTCATCACCCGACTGCTCAGGTCTCCGTACAAACTAAAGTTTGAGGAGAACGCAGTTACTCCTTCTTTCTTAGCGAGGGCTTCCATTTGGAAGAATGGTGTGCCCATCTTGATGCCGAGCTTTTTGGCTTCGTTGCTACGCGATACTACGCAACCATCATTGCCCGATAGTATCACTACGGGCTTGCCTTCCAGATCGGGGCGGAACACTCGCTCACACGATACGAAGAAATTGTTGCAATCGCATAGCGCGTACATCATAGTTTATGTACACAGTGGGTGATGACACCCCAAATGCAGAACTGGTTGTCTGCGGTTACTTTGATCTTCTGAAAATCCTTGTTGTGTGGTATGAGCCATGCACACTGATTCTTTGCGTCGAATTGATACTCTTTGATTGTAAATTCGCCGTCTATGCAGGCAGCTACATAATTGCCGTTCTGTGCTTCCAGCGCACGGTCAATCACTACGATGTCGCCATCGTGTATGCCTGCTTCTATCATGCTGTTGCCTGCTATGCGGGCGTAGAAAGTGCTTTCAGGATGTCGCACCATCTCCCGAGCGAGATCAATAGTCTCTCCCGCATAGTCTTGCGCAGGGCTGGGGAAGCCAGCTTGCAAACCCTCGGCAATCTCCAATTCAATGCCCATATCCTGGGCGGTACTTATATCGGTTAGTTTCATATAATGTAGTTCGTTTTGTGAGTGCAAAAGTACTGAAATTTTTGCAAATAATCAACAGCTGAGAGAAAATTTGTGTTTTTTTAAAGAAAAATGTAGTTAAAATAGCACTATTCCATACGTTTTCCATTTACTGGAAAAATCTATTGTGCAGGTCAATAATTTTTAGTACCTTTGCGCTCATAATGTAACTATTAATCTTACACTATGAGCGCTTTTTGTATATACCTAAGCCTTCCGCCTTATTTAGCAGAATGGTACGCACACAATTGCCGTGAACATAAGTTCGCGACAAGTGACTATTGCCCCACAGAACCTATTACTCCATTGACCCCTGTAGAACCTATCCGTGGTTCTTATGAGAGTTTGGTGTTACAGCAGTGGCTGACCAAACAGCCAGCAGCTATTCCTGAACCCATCCCTGAAGATGCAAACCTCGCTATTGAGATACCATACTTCAAGGACAAAGATCCACGTACATACAACTACCTCACCAAAACAGCCAAGACGCACTTGGCTAAGGCTATCGCTAATGCTTTCCGCATACAGCTTTGGGAGGAGTTGCACCAGTTCGATGTAAAACTCAATCGTCAGGACGAAACGATTTACATCTTCATGGAGAATCATGGTATCTCTATCAATGACACCAATTGGAACGCAATCGCCAAGATCTACCAACGTTGTCGTGCTATTTATTATGTGAAAAAAAATCGTAAAAATCAATCGACTTCAGCAACTAAAAATAGATAGTTGTTAGAAGTGTTAGATTTGTTAAGAAGTGTTAGATATTACAACTATGAAATCCCATTCTTTCCTCCCTGGTATCAAGTGCATTTATTATGTACCATGTTCCTCCCTTCCAGCCTCTCTGATGTTAAAAGCCTTGTCCGACCTGCCTATTACCTTAACTACAGGGCTCGAACCAATCCCTTACGCAGGTGAGCCTACATGCGAGAGCGAGGGCGCGAATACTAATAATGGTCCCGCTGAACAGGTAACGCTGACCTTTCAGTCATTGATGGTTATCCCTGAAGACATTCCCATCGCTTTTGCGCTGACGGATGTCAATGGTCAGAGCTATGTTATCGGGACGAAGGAGCAACCTTATCCGCTCATCACATGCCGTCAGTCGTTTGGATCTCCATCAGGAGATGCGCACTCCCTTGGTGTAGAGGTTGCTTTTACTGCTCCAAAGGCACTTATTGCGTGTGAAATAGTGCTTTAGCAGTCTTTTCGCGCACGATATAAATAGTGTACCTTTGCATTGTAATTCTTAAAACAATGCAAAAGTACACACTTCAACTGAAAGGGTATGTAGGCGGCATGGACTTTGACAAGGGCTATGTCGATTACGTTCTTTCCAAGCATGCTGACGAACCTGTCACCGTGCTCATTGATTCTCTCGGTGGTTCTCTTGCCACTGCTCTCTCAATTGCTGCTTCGTTTCGCAATCACGGCAATGTGAGCGTTCATTTCGTAGGAATGAATGCTTCAGCTGCTACTATTGCTTCGTTGGGTGCTAAACACATCTCAATGGATGCGAATGCAATGTACCTTGCTCACAAATGCTCTATCGCAGTATGCCAATGGGCTTCGCTTAATGCCGACCAACTTTCCTCCGAGATTGCTTCGCTCGAGCAGATGAAATCTGACCTCGAAAAGATGGATGCCAATGTGGCTTCCATGTACGCGAAGAAATGCCGAAAAGAACAAGCCGACTTGCTTGATCTGATGAAAGTCGGTGGCTGGCTTTCTGCTCAAGAGGCGCTAGAGTGGGGATTTGTGGACGAACTTACCTCTATGAAGGAGGATAAGGCACCAGTTCTTACTGATGCAGTTGCTTCTGCTATGGCAGCTGTAGGCATGCCTATCCCTCAAATCCAAATCCAAGATGAGCAAGGCACGCAGTTCTCTAAGTTCCTTGCCGCGATTACGCAATTCTTCAAAACCCCAACTGCACAACAACCCCAAACAAAACATGCTATGAATAAGATCTTACCTTTCCTTGTAGCCGCACTCGCTACGGATGCGCTACATTTTGAAGATGGTGTTTGCTCTCTTTCTGAAGCACAGTGCGATGCACTAGAAGCGATGTTTGCCAACCAAGACAAACAACTGAAAGATTTGCAAAACCAACTCCAACAGCAACAGGCATTGATTGATGCTCGCGATAAGACTATCGCTGACCAACAAGAGCGTCTCGACACTCAAACCAAGTTGCTTGCAAACCAACCGGGAGCAGCGACCTCCCAAGTCGTTAACAATGGCAAGCCATCTGCTGAGCCAAAGGATGAAGTTACCCAATTTATGGAAACTTCTAAATCCGCTCGTGCTCTGTTTGATAGCCTTCCTTAAGCCAACCACAAATTTTTGACATATATGGGAAAACTTCAATTTGATTTGGCTGCTTATCAAGAGGCAGCTCACAAGTATCGCAAAGATTTGCTCCGCTTGCCAATTATTGGTATTCAGGACACTTTGAAGTACATGACTGGTCGCCCAGGCATTCGCTACAAAGAGTCTGTGGCAGCTGTGTCCGGCGATGCGCAATTTGGTCCTTACAAACCATCTCGTTCCACGGATTTCAATCTGAACCTCAATTTCCGCACCCTTGAAACATACTTTGGCTCGGTAGTTGCTAAGTTCGATCCAAACTCTGCAATCTCTACTTTGCTTGGCGCTATTGGTGCCACTATGGGTGATGGTCTAGCGCAAACCCCAACTGCAAAAGAGGTGCTTGCCCTTATCGGTAAGTCACTCTCAGAGCATCTCAACGATGCTATTTGGTCGGGTGTTCGCAATCCATCTGGCGACACTACTGCCGACCTGTTCGATGGCTTTGATACCATCACCAGCAAGGAGATTGCCGCTGGCAATATCTCTGCGGATAAAGGCAACTACCTCAAGCTTACGGAGGCGATTACGCGTCAAAACGCTGTGGATGTCGCTAAGGATATCCTCTTCTCGCTTGATCCACGCCTCCGTGCGCAAGATGTGTTCATGTTCTGCTCGCAAGACTTCGCAGACAAATACAACGAGGCGTATGCCCTCACCCATGCGGGCTTGCCATACAACGACAAGTATGATCAAGTTTGCGTAGAGGGTTCAAACAACCGTCTGCACATCATTCCGCTCTACAACAAGTTGGATAGTAAGTTCATCCACATCTGCCCTAAGAGCAACATGTTGGTGGGCTACGACCAAATGTCCGATGCGGAGACCGTTATGGTCAAGGAATTTGATCCATTCATCCTTTCGTACATTGCCACCATGTTCTTTGGCGTACAATTCGAGTCTATCGACAAACGCCGCTTCAAAGTAATTGAGTTGGCAAGCGAGGCAACCACTGCTGGCAAGGATTAAACCACGCTCTGCCCCTTAGGGGGCGGAGTTTTGTCACAACTTCCAAAACTTATATACTATGTCAACCTGTGTAAATCTTCAAAAATCCATTTCGTGGTGTCAAGGTACACCCGAATTGCCTGGTATTAAACGCCGCATTTACTACATCGCCAAGTCACAGATTGTGAAGTGGCCAACCCTTCCCAAAGATGAGTTGGGTCGTGCAACTTCTGCTGTATATACGGGCTCTTTCGTATTGGCGGCTGATGCCACTTGGAAGCACATTGATGTGCTGCCTGATAAGTGCCAAGTAACCTCAGAGGCGCAAGGTGAGGTACCAAGCCAAACCCAACTCAACAAGCTTACTGCGGTTCACCCTGCTGTAGGTGAGGAGGCAACGGCTGCTGCTGCCTATATCAATAACACCGACAACGTGTTCTTGGTAGAGGACATGAAAGGCAAGTACCGCGTTATTGGCTCTGATATGTGGAATACCAAAGCCACTGTGGCACAAGACCTAGGTCAAGGTGCAACGGGTACAACCTCTACCACTATCAATGCCGAGGCAACCGATGTGGTTCCAGCTCCTTTCTATGAGGGCGAGATTGTAACCGATGAGGGTACAATCAATGAGGCTGAAGCATGAGTTTATTCACGCCATCGGATTTAGGAATTAGCGGGCAAGCAAAACTGCCCGCTGATTCTGCATCTAAATCGGATATCTTCGCGGAGAATAAACGCAAGTCTTGGCATAAGGATGCTGACACAGCAGCGCGTTGCGATCTGTCGGTAGAACGCATTGCGCTCACCTCTCATGTCGGAATACCCGTCATCTCGCTTTGGAAGAAGTCGGTCAAAGGTAAACTCCTAACCGACATTAAATCAGATGAGCGAATGGTAGAACTCTTTGCCACGAAGATGTCCGATGTCATCTCTCGTGTGCTGGGTAGTTACCTATCGCAAGGGCATTGGGCGATTTGTACAACGCCACGTCGCCGACACTTGGTGAATAACTTCGCATGCTCCGTTACAGCCAAGATTGCTCAAAATCTATCTATCCCTTATTATGAGGATGTAGCACACGCAAAGTCAAAAGAGCGCGTGAACGCTGTGTATGACCTGGGAGTGCTTCCTAAGGAACCCAACCTCATAGTCTTCGATGATTTTGTAACTACTGGTTCTACCATCAATTCGATGAAGAACCTCCTTCAACCACTCGGCAAAAACCTCGTGTTCTTTGTCGGTATCAATAACAATATGTAATATGGATGAGAAACTAACTAAAGACATTCAGCAGTGGTTAGATACTCCTGCTGAAGAGCGCGACCTTGAGCAGGGTGCGCTATATCTGCTTAAACTATCGTGTAACGCGATTATGCACCGCAATATCACAGCTAACCTCAAGCGTCACGCTGCTGATATTGAGTACCAACTCCGTAAGTACCTTGGTTATCGCTTGCAATCGGTCACTCATGCTGAAGTTCTTGAGATGCAAGCTCAGGTGAATGCTATCGTGGAGAAGAATCACCTCGATATGCCTACCAAAACCAAAGCGGATAAGAAGAAAGCGAATGATGAGTTCAAGAAAGGTAAGCGAACTGACCACGACGCGTTGCCTCAGGAGATACAAGCCCTCTATGAGGAGAACTTGCCTCTCATACAGAAAATGCGAGCGCTTCACGCTAAGCTCGTAGTTTTGAGCACCGCGAATACTACGTGCCCAGATTCTGAACGCTATCCTTTCCTCAAAGAACTCATCGAGTTGGATAAACGCTACCATGCTAATTGGAAAGCGTATGATTCCTACGGAAAAGAGGCTGCTGAATGAGGCGGGGCGTTCAACTTGAAGACTACCTCAAGCCACTTGCAGAGCACCCGCTTCAAAGTTACCTAACGAATGTCCTTCAGGTAGCCGATGTCATAGAGTGGGTGCTCTCCCAATTTGGTAAGAGCACCATTTGGCAGACATCGTTCTCCATTTCGGAGGAGTTTTTGCGTCGCCTGTATTTCATTGAGAAGTCGGGGAAAGTGAATACGATTCATCTTATCCTCGACTTCAAGGCGACCAACAAAACCCTCCGTCTATGGTCGTTCCTCACGCAGGTCATTGAGCATACTTACCTTGCAGACAACCATAGCAAGGTGATACTCATTCAAAGTGACGACGGCCGCGTGGCAACCATCATCACTTCACAAAACCTTACGCGAGGTAATCGTATGGAATCCGCTGTGGTAACTACATCGCCTCAAGTTTTCAGTACTTTGCTTGCCGATGTGCAAGACATTATTGAAAACCATTCTGTGCCGCTATCCGAATTATTCCAATCCAAAATTGAAAATGCCTAACTGCTATGCAAGCTATCCATTTATCAACTGCACAAGCCATGATGGCGCGTCCCGACGCCATTGATCTTGATGTTTGGAAGTCCGATGGTTCGATTATCCAACTCAGGAACTGTATTTCTTTGAAATACAACTTTTACGCGGGAACGCGTACGATCAAATTGCTCACCTCTAATCAGCTACGAACGATACGCGACTGCTGTATCATCCGCATAAATGGCTTAGAGGTGTTCATGTAGGTGTTTACCTGCGGTGCTTGGGTGTATACCTGCGGTGCTATTGCCTCCACGGCGGGTGTGGGTTTGAGTATACCTCCGGTGGCTCCTGCGGACGTGCCTGCAATACCCGCCCAAGAATTGGGACATTTACCTCCGGTGGGGCAGAGATGTTAACCTGCGGTGCTTGGGTGTATACCTGCGGTGCTATCGCCTCCACGGCGGGTGTGGGTTTGAGTATACCTCCGGTGGCTCCTGCGGATGTGCCTGCATTATTCCGCCCAAGAGTAGGGGACATTTACCTCCGGTGGGGCAGAGATGTTTACCTGCGGTGCTTTGGGTTGTTTACCTACGGTCTTCCGTCCTCGCGGGGCGGTGTTTACCTGCGGTGCTGACATCTACCTGCGGTGCTTTTGGGATGTTTACCTCCGGCGGGGAAAAGATGTTTATGCCTGACGGCATGGGGTGTATACCTCCGGTGGTTTCGCCTACACTCGGCGGGGGAGTACGTTTGAGTATACCTCCGGTGGCTCCTGCGGACGTGCCTGCAATGTACTGCCCATTGATTGGAACATCTACCTCCGGTGGGGCTATTGATTGCTGAATTTTCTATTAGATCTGCATTTTTTGTTAAAAAAGTAAAAAAAATGCACTTTTTACAACCTATAAGTTGTATATGTCAAAAAAAAGCATTATCTTTGCAGCGAAATTTAATACATCACTATTATGACATTTGATTTGATTACAGAAGATGGTCGCTTGTGGGCGGTTCGATATGACGGAGCAGAGGATAATGCTTTGGATGCAGTATTTAACCAGTGGAACGATGTACTATGGTTGCGAGAGTTCTTCAAAGCGAATATTGATGATTTGGTGTCATATTTTAAGATTACTGATGTAGATGATGCTGTCTATGATACAATAGAAGATAGCGACAAATTGGAATGTTTGATATTGGATATATCACCTGATGCAGATTTAGATAAGTTGTTTCGACCCTTAGAAAATAGTCGAATTGATGAGAAATTGTTGAGTAAAGAGAAGGCGCGTATTCACAATCGTCCTCATCACGCATCATGGCTAAGAATATATGCTATTAAATTAGAGCCAGGGAAATATATTATTACTGGCGGTGCTATAAAATTAACAGCTAAAATGCAGGAGCGTGAGCATACATTACGCGAATTGCAAAATATGGAGAAAGTTCGTCAATTCTTAATAGCTAATAATGTGATTGACGAGGATGCTTTCCAAGATTATCTGAAGGAATTATAAAATTAAGAACTATGTCAAATGTTGTTTCAAGGCTTCAGCAGTACCAGTCGCCTACGCCATCGCGTTGGCGCGAAAATGCTGAACGGCGCCAAGCAAACAAAAATTGGCTCCGTTATTCACAAAGCATCGCAATGAAGATGCTTGACAAGATGGAAGAACTCCATCTCAGTCAAACCCAATTGGCTGACAAAATGGGATGTAGCCAGCAGTATATCTCTAAAGTGCTTCGCGGGCAAGAGAATCTTTCCATCGAAACTATTGCCAAAATCGAAAGTGCTTTGAGTATTCAAATACTCTGCTAATTCGTCTTTTACTCTCTCCTATAAAATCCGTACCTTTGCAGTATAAAATGCTGAAGGTATGGATTTTTCTTTTGATTCTATTGCTATTGTCCCCGAGCTTCGGGCTCGTGCCATCTTTCATTCAGATAGTACGAAGGTGTTTCGCGAAGACGAAAACCTCAATCCTATCATTGTGGACGACCACACCTCCTATATCCCATGGGGTGCGGATAACCTTATGCCTTTCGAGGTCTTGCAAAAGATTGAGGCAGACGAGACGCTCTCTACCTGTCAACTTTTCAACGCAGAAGTTTGCTATGGCGCAGGTCTGATGTATCAAACCAGCGCATGTACGGCTCAAGTCAAAGAGGACATTGAGGACTTCTGCTTGGATAACGACCTCTCAAGCTATTTCCTTGGGGTCTGCCAAGATTTCAAGCACTTCGGATGGTGTATCACTATGCTCGTGCTCGATAGTGACCGCAAGAAAATCGTGCAGGTCATCCGCAAGGAGGCTGCTTATTGCCGATTTACGCCTGCCGACGAACACGGCTGTATTCGTGAAGTACTTTACGCAAACTGGCGTAAGGTAGTTCAGGCAAGCGACATCGAGCATATACCTTTGCTCAATCCTTCGCAACCATGGCGCGATCTGCAAACACGCGTAGCGAGCAATAATGCTCCTGCTAAGTTTGCCATTCTAACGAAAGTGCCTACTGCTGATAGCACCTATTATCCCATACCGCACTACGCTTCTTTGTTTCGGTCGAAATGGTACGACATCAAACAACTTATCGCGACTGCTAAAAAGGCGAAGCTTGAGAACTCTGCTCCTATCAAATACCAAATAGAGGTATCTGATAAGTACTGGGATGGCATATTCAAGGCGGAGGGTATCACCAACCGCGTAGATATGCAGAAGCGCGTTTCTGAGGAGAAAGCGCGTATCATCGAGTTCCTCACCGGAGCAGAGAATGCGGGTAAGGTATGGTTCAGCACTTTCTATGTCACGCCTGATGGCAAGGAGCAGCATGATGTGGTCATCCACAAGATTGACAATAGCAAAGAGGGTGGGGATTGGGAATCTGACATCCAAGAGGCTGTCAATATGGTCTGCTTTACACTCCGTGTGCACTCCAACCTTGTCGGTTCGGTGCCTGGTAAGTCGCAGATGAACAACTCTGGCTCGGACAAACGTGAACTCTACACGATTGCGCAAGCCCTACAGAAACCGTATCACGATTTGTTGTTCATTCCGCATAAGATAATCATCCGTTTCAACAAATGGATTGGCGCGTACCCCGACTGCCCATTTGTTATGCTCACTACGCTCGATGAGCATGCGGATGCTAAAACTGTCACCACCTCTAATAACCCATAACTATGCTAATCACCTGCGATACTGATTTGCGCAAGTACCTACCTAATGCACTTGCAACCGTAGAGGGCGAGAGTTCGCTCTACGATAAGTTAGATTTTTTCTTGGCTGCGTCTGAAAGATGGCTGGCAGAGCATTTCACAGGCACGACTGTGCTTGTCGAAATCTCTGCTATGGATGTTGCTACACCTATTCGCATGCTTGCCTGCCAGATAGTTGTTGCTGATGCCTTTGCTCGTGCTATACCTTCTCTCGACCTTGTGCTCACGCCTAATGGATTCGGGATAGTAAGTAACAACAACCTCGCACCAGCTAGCGCGGATCGCGTGAACCGACTCCTATCGTCGCTACACACAAACCGCGACTGGCTTCTTGACCAACTCCTGTCACTACTTCCCGCCTACCATGATTGGGCTTCTTCGCCACAGGGTCTGTTCTTTGCCTCTACGCTGTTCCCGCGCTTTAGCTTGGTCACGGCGCTTGGCAAAGATGAGAATGTATGGCACAGCTATCAGTCGCTCCGCTCGCAGCTCGTTTCTATCGAAGACGAACTTGCCGAGAAGTACATCTCCCCTGAGTTGTATCGTCGCTTTCGTCAGCATATCCTCTTGCAGACGGTGTCTGCCGAGGAACTATCTATCATCGAACCACTCAAACAGATTGAAGTGGATCTATTAGCGGGCAAGCACCTCAATTATGAGTTGCTCATATCTCTCGTTGAGCGAATACGCCAAAATACGACTGATTTTGCCGAGTGGCAGACATCCTCTACCGCTCAATACTTTCAGCCACAACGCTTCCAAAATGAGAAAAAATCTCGGGGTTATTGGTGGTGATATTATTGTCTTTCTCTATGTTAAATCATAATTGTACCTTTGCACTATGAATTTAGATCTTATCATCCCCACTTGTTGGCAGGAGTTGACTCCTAAGCAACTCCGCTACGTGTATTATCTCATTTCCGAGGGCTATTCGCCTGAGGTGCTCAAAACGCATTGCCTGTTCCGTTGGTCGGGCATGGAGGTTATTGCTCCTGAAGGCGATGGTTTTAGCGTGAGATACCAGTATAACCGCTACCATCTGACCGCTTTGCAGGTTACGGAATTGCTCTCGCGCCTCGACTGGCTTGAGCAAATCCCATTGGTGCCCCTGCGCTTGCATCGTATTCACGGCAAGACGGCTGCACCTTCTGACCTGCAAGGCGTTCCCTTCGAGCAATATATCTATTGCGATAACCTTTATCAGGGTTATCTGCATACCAAGAACACCGACCTTCTGCAAGAGATGGCCGCTGTTCTCTATGACAGCCCGAACATCAAGCTTTTGCCAGAGGAGCGTATCTCCATCTTCTACTGGTTCGCCTCCGTAAAGGCGTTGTTTGCTCGCAAATTTACGCATTTCTTTATGTCTGCTCCCATGTCCAAAAGTCTTGATTTGGAAAGGCAAATCACTGAAACGATGAACGCACAAATCCGTGCGCTCACCAAAGGTGACATAACCAAAGAAAACACCGTTCTGAAGATGGATGTGTGGCGAGCGCTTACAGAGCTCGACGCACAAGCAGCCGATCGTGAGGAACTCAAAAAACAAACGTTAGAATAGCGTATGAATACCCTTGTCAACTGGGATGCAACCCAATTCTTCCGTACACTTACGGACACTAACAAGCTTGCCCAAGCCAAGCAGTTTCGTTTTTGCCGTGTAAGTGGTTTATCTGATTTCCAAGAGGTGCTTGGTCGCATGACTTCCAGCACCGCTTTCGTCTGTGTAGATGATATAGCAGAGGGCTATATTGAACTCAATAACTCCCCACGGACACGCCGTGTGAAGTGTGTTTTCTTTGCTATGCGCCATCCGATTGACGACCTCGGCAAGCGTGCCGAGTGTATGGAAACGATGCGGGAACTGTTCCGTCAGTTCGCCTCTAAACTCATTCTTGAGTCCACCCGCTTACAGGAGCGTCAACTATACCTTGACCCTCGTATTCGGTTCTCAGAGATACCTGAGTACTTTGCTCCTGGTTGTGCGTGTGTTCGTTTCCAAATATCCGTCGATCTATTCACTGACCTGCGTTTCTCGCAAGAGGAATGGGATAATACACCAACTGCATGACCTACACCCAAGAACAACTCAATGAAATAGAGTACTATGCCTCTATTTACTTGCCCATTACAGACATTGCTGTAATCTTGCAAATCAAACCTGAAGATTTGCGGCACGATATTCACGATGAGAATAATCCTGTTTTCTTTTCCTATCACAAGGGTAAAGCCACCTCCAAGGTGCAGCTACATGCACAGGAGATGACACTCGCCAAAGTAGGCTCGCCCTTGGCTCTGCAAAATGCTCGTAATAACCTTATGGATATGGAGGATGATGAATAATGCCACGCCAACCTATCTTAGAAATATGTAGCAAAGATCTCTTCACAGCCGAGGACGAACTGCTTGAGAAGTACAATGCCGAACAAGCGCAGCGGGTGCTGCGTTTGCGGGATATGTACACTTACTATATTTCCAATCCTGACACCAAAGACCGTCAGTTTGTCGATACGGCTATGTCGCGGCATGGTATTATGAAAAGCCAAGCATACGCCGACCTTTCCATAATCAAGTCCCTGCTGCCTTTGCTTAGTTCTGCTTCACGCGATTTCCATCGCTTTAGGTTCAACGAGATGATTCTCGAAACCTACCAGATGGCTAAGGCACGCAAGGACACCAAAACGATGGAGAAGGCAGCATCCTCCTATGCCAAGTTCAACCGCGTTGACCTTGAGGACGAGCAAGCTTTGCCTTACGATTTGATTGTGGTGCAGCCCTTTACTGCAACCTCTGACCCTCGTGTATTGGGCATTAAGCCCATACCGAATGTGGAGGAGAAAATCGCTGCAATGCTCAAGAAGTATCGTCAAGAATCTATGGATATTGACGATGTAGATTACGAGGAGGTGGATCTGGAGGAGGAAGAACTGTTTAACCCTAAACCCTTGCACGAAGAATGAAAGAAATTTATTTCAATACACCCCAACGATTGACACAACTCATTGGCGCTAATACCTCTGTTATCGTGGCTGGTCGGCGTACTGGTAAGACGGACAGTATCGCCTCGCCATTCGTATTGCGCAATATGCAGCGCATGAAAGGTTCTACAGGCGGCATTGTTGTGCCTACTTTCAAGCATGGGCTAACGAATACTATTCCTGGTATTCTTGCCGCTTGGAAGCGTTGGGGCTATGTGCAAGGGGTGCACTATGTCATCGGTCGCAAGCCGCCCAAGTCATTCAAGGAAGCCATCATCGAACCAGCCGAATATGAGCATGTCATATCGTTCTACAATGGCTCTCGAGCCGTCATCATATCTCAAGACCGTCCGGGTTCATCCAACTCGCTCACACTATCATGGCTACTGGTGGATGAGGCGAAGTTTATCGACTACGAAAAACTAAAGGATGAAACCCTCCCTGCCAATGGTGGCATCAAGTCCTTCTTTGGCAAGCACTCCTATAATCATGCCGTCATGATCTTGTCGGATATGCCACAAACCAAGGCGGGTTCGTGGTTCTTGCACTATAAGGACAAGATGGATGTCGAACTCATCGCCACCATTGAGGCCACCGTGTATGAGATATGGCGGCTCAAGCAGAAGGTTCGTGAGGCGAATGCCAAGGGCGAACAACCGCCTGCCTACTTGCGCAAGACAATTCGCAGACTTGATAGACAACTCAACCAAATGCGCTCGGTGGCTGTGTACTACAAGGAGTACTCATCCATTGAGAACCTGCAACTGCTTGGCGAGAACTATATCAAGCAGATGAAGCGCGATCTTACGCCTAAGACATTCCAGACATCTATTCTTTGTCAGCGCCTCGGAATAGCCAAAGACGGCTTCTATTCCTCGATGAAAGAGATGCACAAGTACAACGCCTCGGATTTTGACTACCTCGACAGTTTGGGTTGGGACTACAACCCTAGTGCATTGGATTCACGTGCTGACAAGGATGTCAACCCTGATGCGCCCATTTGCATTGGTATGGATTATAACGCCAATATTAACTGGATAGTTGCAGGTCAGCCCACAGGTAAACGCCTCAATGTCATCAAATCCTTTTACACCAAGTTTGAGAGGAAGATCCCAGCACTCATCGAGGATTTCTGCCGGTACTATATGAACCATCGTAATAAAACGATTATCTATTATTACGATACTACCGCACTTGGTTCTAACTATGCCGTTAATACGCAGGATTTTCATTGGGTCGTTTGCCATGAGTTTGAGCGCTATGGCTGGACAGTTGAGTCGGTCTATATGGGTAATCCTATGCGACACGATGAAAAGTACTTGCTAATCAACCAGGGCTTCGCTGGCAAGCAGCGACTTATGCCGTTTTTCAATCGTCAGAACAACGATGACCTTATCCTTGCCATCCAGACGGCTGGCGTAACACGCGGTCGCAATGGCTTCCGCAAGGACAAGGGTGGTGAAAAATTGGCAGAGACAGAGGAGGATCTCCTGCAGCACCGCACCGACGGTACGGATGCCTTTGATACCCTCTATATTGGGTGCGAGAAGTTCCCTAAAACGACTGTTTCTTATAACTTCTCGGGGGTTTTGTAGTTTTTTTTGTAAAAAATGTCATAATTTTCAATAAAAAATTTGCGTATTTCACAAAAATGTAGTAATTTTGCGCTGTTTTACAAAAGTAGTGAAATAGAGCAAATTTTATGAAACAAGTAGATATAGCAGGAAAAAACTATGTTTTAACGGATTTAGATGAAATGTCTAAGCGTCAAGCGTGGGTGGAAGCGAGAATCTCTTTTGAGTTTTTCTTGCTTGAGTATAAAGGAATGAATCTACTGGTATTAGAAGCTAAAGATGGCATTCACTATTCACCACGCAATTTGAGGTTGATTGCTCAGCGAATATATTCTATATATCAAATGCCAGCTGTATTTTTATTGAGTAATCTTAGTAATACTGAAAGAAATCGCTTGATAGACCAGGATGTTTATTTTATCGTTTCAGGCAAATATTTTTTTCTTCCTAATTTGTTGATAAATTCGCGCGATACAAAAATTATTCAAGGTGATTTGCTTACTCCCGCTGCACAATGGGTAATTTTATCATATTTGCAAGGAATCATTTCCAATAATCAAACAGCAGATGAGATTGCAGCAATATCCCCATACAAATATACGTACATTACGCTTGCCATGAGATTGCTTGAAAGTCACAAACTTTGCAGTATTGAAATTGATAGTAAAAGATGCAAGCATCTTGTATTTGATGAAGATAAAGCAGCTCTATTCGAGAGGGCAAAACCCTGCATGTTGCACCCAATACGAGAGCGTATATATTGTGACGATATTGTCAATTATTCGCTATATAAATTTTCGGGTATCACTGCTCTTGCTCATTATACTGCATTAAATCCTGAAGAGATGCAAACAATTGCTATTTCTGCATCTGAGTGGCGAGGATTGGATAAAGCAAGTTTCATAGGTTTGAATCCTTATGAAGGAAAGTTTTGTGTTGAAATATGGAAATACGAACCTGTTGGGAGCAACAACAAGTTTGTAGATAAGTTATCGTTGGCTTTATCATTACAAGATGATATTGACCCACGTGTTAATAAAGAAGTTGAACAATTGATAGAAAACATATGGTAAAAGGAATAGAAAAATTTCGTGAGGCAATGTTGCCTTATAAAAATCATTTTGTTATCATTGGTGGTACAGCATGTGATATTAGACTTACAGGGAGTACAATGATACCACGTGCCACTGTAGATATTGATATCATCGTGGTCGTTGAGAAGATGTCTCAAGCATTTGTAGATGCTTTCTGGGCATTTATCAAAGCAGGTAATTACCGCATTGAACGCCGTGTCAATCAAGCTGGAAATTCGGTTTATGCTTTATATAGATTTATTCTACAAGGAGAAAATTTAGAATATCCTCAACAAATCGAATTGCTTTCTCGACACTCTGATTTACTCGGTGAGCCTTCTGGTTTTCATATAGAACCATTGCCTACTGATGAAGATCATCAAAGTTTGTCGGCAATCATAATGGATGATATATATTATGATTTTACCGTTCAACAAGTAGATAATAATGATATCAATGAGCTGAATATCGCCAATTATTTGTCATTGATAGCGCTAAAAACAAATGCTTATCTCAATCTCCTTGCAGACAAGAATGCTGGTAAACATGTTAATTCCAACGACATCAAGAAGCATCGTTCTGACGTGTTGAAATTGGTAGCAGCAGGTTCATATCCTGAAGTGGTTGCAGTAAATCAGAAGATTTACGATAGAGTGATTGAATTTGTAGAACAAGTGCAGGACAAAACAAATTCACTGGCAGCCGCTTTGGGTACTACAGAGGAGATTGTAAAAAGTTATTTATCCGTTCTACGCAACGAAATTTTTAAACCTCAGGCATGAAATTCCAATTCGTCTCCGATTTACATTTAGAGATAGCAGACAATAGTCGCTATCTGAAAGAGTACCTTCCCGTGACGGGAGAGGTACTCCTAATTGCTGGAGATAGTATCTATTTAGGGCAAGAGCATTTGTTAAAACACCCATTTTGGAAATGGGCGGCTGATAATTATGAACGTGTCATTGCAGTACCAGGAAATCACGAATATTATGCCTTCTATGATTTAGCTTCAGTACCAAAGTCTCACCGATGGGAATTGGCATCCAATGTGCATATTTGTTCTAATACCGTGGAGCATATAGGTGATGTAGATATTGTGGCATCCACTTTGTGGGCACACATAGATCTTAAAGATGCCTTTCTAACAGAATTATATGTTTCCGATTTTTATCGTATACGCTATGGGGAGAATAATCTGACGGCAGCCCTATTTAATAAGGAACACCTATCTTGTGTTGATTTTATTAAGAAGTCTGTCAAGGAAAGTTGTGCAGCAACAAAGATTGTGCTTACTCATCACGTTCCATCTCCGTTGGTAACCGCAGAGGAATTTAAGAATAGTCCTATCAATGGTGCTTTCGTGGCTGATTTAACCGAATATATAGCGCAAAGCGACATCAATTATTGGATATACGGTCACTCACATCGCAATGTATGCAAACAGATTGGTAATACGCAAGTACTTTCCAATCAATTAGGCTATGTAAGTAGACAAGAATTCTTACATGGTTTTAATCCTAGTGCTCATATTAGTGTGTAGCAACATATTTTAGTTCATATTTTGTTAGCTAATTGTAATAGCTACCTCCGTCAAATCGGAGTAATACATTTATGAATAAAAAAAAATTCTGAAGACTCTAGAAGTACAGTAGAGAGTCTTTCTGCCGACTTGCAACAAGCAGTTGAACTTTTAACTGAGATTGAATGTGATCTTGAAAAGTTAAAACGTAAAGTCACACTAGTTAAATATTGGTGCGAGTTGCTAAAGCAGCAAAACTAATGCAATTTTTGGAGGGTATGTTAATTGCCCTCCTTTTTCTTGTCTTTTCAAATTCCCCTAATTAGCCATAACTTTGCACCACAAAACGCAAAGTTATGGCTTATTTTACATCATATATGCCATCCGTTTGCTACTCCAGCGAACTTAGTGGCATTTCCTGTTCCGTTACTCCTGGCACGGTAACGCTTCTCATACAATCGCCGCTTGAGGTATTTAGCAATACCTACAATACGCCTAACTCTTACATCAACTTCCCCGACTTCAGTGATGTAGTCGAGATGTTCATGGAGCAACAAAAGCTTTCTGTTGCTGACATGCAGTTCATTGTTACCGATGCTCAGTCCACAGCTGAGAAGACCATTCGTGTAGTCTATTTCAAAGAAGAACCCCGCAAATTCTTTGCCGCAGACATCCTCTCCGACGGCTTGCTCACTACCTATCGCAACCGCGTTGTTTACGAAGATTCGGTTGATTACCTCACTTTTTGGTGCGAAACTGGCAATATCTTCGTAGGCACCGCCGTTCGCCTCTATGTGTTGGTTCAAGATTACTCGGGATACCGCGAGTGGATCTTGATGGAGTATGGTTATACTATCCACCAAGGTATCAATGAACTTATGATTTCCTTTCCTGAACTACGTCGCTATCTCCCAGATCGCGTGCGTAAATGGGATATACTTTTCTTCTCCTTTACGGTCAATCAGCAAACCTGCAATTTCTATGTAGGCAAGGCGCATAATGTCCGACACTTTATCTTCAGAAATTGCTATAATGCAAAGGAGAGCATTTCAGTTCCTTGTATCTCAAAGAACATCACCGAAACCAAGAGCTCCTTGGCTGTCTGTGGTAAGAAGCAATATCGATACGATATTCAGCATACTCGTTCTTTTGAGCAACAGACAGCAGCGCTCGACTCCGAGCGAGCTGCTGTCATGGAACAAATGCTCACCTCGCCAAGTGTGCAGATTGTCTTTGGCTATGCCTATGATGTACCCATCATCATCACATCCTATGATTATGAACTTTCCGACGAACCCAATACCGAACGCATTTTCAAGTTCGAGTGGCAATACGAAAACCGCAATGGCGTTTCGTTCCTGATGTTCACCAAAGATAGAATATTCTCCGAACAATTCACCCCACCATTTATATAACTATGGCAGAGCGCACACAATTCGATGCTCAGCAAGAGCGTGAAAAATATGTCATGGCTTTCAACAAAACCATGATTGACATCTGGAAGGAGCGGCTTACGTTGCTCGATGTCCGTGACACCGACCGCCTGCTTCATTCGCCTGCTTCTTTATCCGTGCGTCACGATGGACGCTTCTTTGAGGTGCAGCTCTCCCAAGAGTTCCTTGAGTACGGTCTTTGGCAAGACTATGGAGTAGGGCGCGAGACACCTCGTGGTAACAGCGGTATGCTCGGCTATGCCAAAGTCCGCAAACGTCGCCCTTGGTTCAGCAAGAAATTCTTTGCCTCCGTCATGAACCTCAAAGAGTTCTTCGCCGACAACCTCGGCAGAGAGTTCCAAGGAATCATCGCAGATGCCTTTGATGATATCCGCCGTCACATGTAATAACTATTTTAATTCTATATCCTATGACATACGATGAAATTTCCACTAAAATCGCTGAGATTGCCAACGCAAAAGCCCCTAGCAGCGTTACTCCGCAAATGATCTCCACCATTGAATTGGGAACGTTGGATTATCTCCGTCACCTTGAAGACAATGTTCCAATGTTCGAATCGGGACGAATGCCCGGTTCAGAACTCTACGCTTGGTACGCAGGCACCAGTTGCTTTATCAATATTGTTCGTTACAACATCATTGGTGACTTCATCTTCCTTTCACTCGAAGATATGATGTTGCCTGAAGGATGGTTAGTCGTGTACTATTCCATCCCAGTACAATGTGTTGTTCCCTCACATGGCTACTTCAAAGCCGCAGGCACTAACCAAGAACTCTATTGGAGTATTGCCGCCGAACCCGCTACAAGCGTGAACGTGCTACGCATAGCTGCTGTAGATGATGCTCCCATGAAAGCATCTAAAACCTCGCTCATCATCAACTATAAATGTAAATAATATGGAAAAGAAAATCGAATTTGCCCTCGAACATCTTACACCCAAGTGTGTAAATGTCGTAATCAAAGAGTTTGTTGAGATGGATAGACAACGCGTGCAGTTGGGTCAGAACCAACGCGTATGTTACAACAACATCCCTCGCGATCGTGCTCGACTTCAGGATGTGTTGCCATCTGAGTTTGTAAACGCCATCCTCGCCATGTGGGGAGAAACCCCTATTGCCGATGATCCTCAACCACCTGAACTATGAAAAAGAATCGTTTTTCCAAAGTCACCTTCATCATCTGCCTTACCGTCAGTGTGGCAATGATTGTCGGTGGGTTCTTAGTTCCGCCCCTTGGCATTATTGATGGCTCAGTCATCACGGCTGTTGGCGAACTCCTTGCGTTCGCTGCACTGGCTCTGTTACCATCCGTCATTTCGTCGGCTAAATCTACCAAGCTAACAACCCGCTCTGGTACCACCATTGAGGTCAAAGGCAAAGATCCCGAACCACCCAAACCAGTTGAACCCCCAATGCCTGATTAGTTATGAGAGAAATCACAAAAATCATTATCCATTGCACGGCTACCCGCCCTGGGCAAGATGTCACCGTGGACATCATCACTCGTTGGCACAAGCAGCGTGGCTTCCGCACGATAGGTTATCATTATTTCATCGACTACGATGGCCACATCCATGAGGGCCGTCCGCTATCGCAGGCAGGCGCACATGTTCGTGGACATAATGCTACCTCAATCGGTATTGCTTTTGCAGGTGGTCTTGACGACCATTGCAATCCAGCGGACACACGCACACCTGAGCAGTCGCAAGCGCTGCTCCATTTGCTCCGCCAACTCCATCAACAGTTCCCTAACGCCACTATTCACGGACATTATGAGTTCGCTGCCAAGGCATGCCCATGCTTCAATGTCCAAGAATGGCTCAAAACAGTTAGCTTATGAAATACTTGTATCTAATCCCTTTGCTCCTGCTGCTCTTCTCTTGCAAGACGCAATCGCCAGTTATCACTGCCGAGCAGCATGACAGCACGCGTGTTTCATTGCGCAATGATAGCACGCACATCTATGAACGCGATAGCATAGCGATGTCCTATCGTCCGCAGGTGACTCCACCTCGCTTACCCGATAGTCCACCTATTGCTAATATGCCAATATCCAATAGCCCATCGCCACAAGTTCCATCTCGTGTCGATACCCTCGTTATAGAGAAATGGCGTATACGCTATCGCGATCGAGTTCAATTACAGGTAGATACTATCTACCAAGATGTCGTGCGGAACATCGAACACCCTCCAGAGAAGTATGTTCCTCGTTTCTACCAATGGAGCACAGGATTGTTTTGGACAATTGTGGCTGCCGTGGTAATATATTTTATTCTGAAAATCGTAATCCGATTTTACTTTAGGAAGTAGGCGAGTGAGCCTACTTCTTTTTTTTGGGAGTTGTTTACCTACGGTCTTCCGTCCTCGCGGGGCGGTGTTTACCTGCGGTGCTTTTGGTGTTTACCTCCGGTGGTTTCGCCTACACTCGGCGGGAGTAAATTTGAGTATACCTCCGGTGGCTCCTGCGGATGTGCCTGCATTATTCCTCCCAAGAATTGGGACATTTACCTGCGGTGCTACATAGACAATTACCTGCGGTGCTATCACCTACGCGGTGGGCGTACATTTGAGTATACCTCCGGTGGCTCCTGCGGACGTGCCTGCATTATTCCACCCAAGAATTTGGACATCTACCTGCGGTGCTACAGACATTTACCTGCGGTGCTGAAACGCGCTTACCCAGCGGGGGATGTATACCTCCGGTGGCTGTTGCACAGAGCCTGGCAAGACGCTTGCCATTTGGATAACTACCTGCGGTGCTATCGCCTCCACGGCGGGTGTGGATTTGAGTATACCTCCGGTGGCTCCTGCGGATGTGCCTGCATTATTCCGCCCAAGATTTTGGGACATTTACCTCCGGTGGGGCAGAGATGTTTACCTGCGGTGCTTTTGATGTTTACCTCCGGTGGTTTCGCCTACACTCGGCGAGAGTAAATTTGAGTATACCTCCGGTGGCTCCTGCGGACGTGCCTGCAATGTACCGCCCATTGATTGGGACATATACCTGCGGTGCAAAAAATATCACAATAAGCCCGATACCGCCCGCTCGCCAAGAGTGAGCGCAAGGCGCAAGGGCGCAAAGGTTACACCAAGAGCGCAGAGGTACACGGAGCAAATGGAGACTGATAGGCGCGCGTGATGTGGTGGGACTTTTAAGGTTGGCGCAATGTATGGAGACTGCAAAAGTATTTTGTAACTATGAAGACTGCAAGCGCAAAAGAGTAGGCAAAGACTTTTCGGCTTTTGTTCATGCGAAGACTGCAAAGCATTTCGGGAACTATAGAGACGGCATAGGGTTGTGTGACATGGTGGAGACTTTTGAGGTTGGCGAGATGTATGAAGACTGCATAGGTTCGCAAGGAATTAGGAGACTGCAAAGGTGGCAAAAGATAGGCAGAGACTCTTGCGCTTTTGATTGTATAGGGACTGCATAGGTGTGCAAATCATATAAAGACTATATAAGGTCGCGCGTGATGTGTAGAGACTTTTAGAGGTTGCAGAGCAAACGAAGACTGCAAAGGTGCGCGGAGCATAGCAAGACCACAAAGGGCGCAAAGTACATACAAAGACTATTTCGCCTTTTGGACATAGTGAGACTGCATAGGCACGCGGAGCAAATAAAGACTATTCAAGGTTCGCGCCCATGTGCAAAACTGCAAAAGGTTTGAGGAGTAAGGCGAGACTATTAAGGGCAAAAAGATATAGAAAGACTTTTGAGGCTCTCGGTCAATTGATGGACTGAAAGGGCAAAAGTGACACAAATAGACTGCGTGCATATTCCGCTAAAAAAGTGCGCAAGCGCGGAACACGAAAGCAGGGCGGTTGGGGGGTCTTCTGACGGAAAGCAGGGGGATTTTGTCCCCCTGCACCCTCTAAATGCCTGAAATTCAGGCAGCGTTTGTTTTTTAGAGCGGAAAAACGCAATTTTTAGGAAAAATTTGACCCGCAAAAGCGGGTGTTTCTCCGTGATTTTACTGGCTTTCCCATAGCTTCGGAAATGCCGCAAAATGTCTTTTAGTAATAGGGAGAATTTTTGTTACTTTGCACAAAAATTTTATACCCTATGTCTGATTATTCAACAAACGCGTCTGTAAATCTAACCATCAACGGACAACAAGCAGAACAAACCTTAGTAAACTTAAAACAGGCAGCACTTAATCTTACGAACGAGATAGCCAAAGCAGTTGCCGCTGGCGATAAGGTCACACTTAAGAAATTGCGACGCGAACTCAATGACACTAATCGGAAGATTAAGGAGATTGAGTCCGCGACCATGCAGGTGGATGCCGTCATGCGACGGCTTGACAAGGCAACTCCACGAGATTTGCAAAAATCGTTAGCCACACTCAATAAGCAGCTTGACTATATGGAGCGTGGCTCTAATGCCTGGAACGAACAGGTCAAGAAAATCAAACTTGTCAAGAATGAGATCTCTAAAGTAAACGCAGAGCTTGGTAAGTCCCAAACTATGCTGGAGCGGTTCAATAATACATGGCAGCGCTGGCAGACTGTTGCCGTGGGTGGGGTGGCGGCACTCACAGGTGCTGTTATGGCAGGCAAACAAGCGGTGCAGATGTATGCGGAGATGGATCAAGAGATGGCGAGCGTCCGCAAGTATACAGGTTTAACGGCAGAGCAGGTAGAACACCTCAATGAGGAGTTCAAGAAGATTGACACGCGCTCCTCCCGCGAGCAACTCAATCAGCTTGCTCAAGAGGCAGGTCGCCTCGGCAAGACTTCAGAGAAGGATGTGCTCGGCTTCGTGCGGGCAGCAGATCAAATCAATGTGGCATTGGATGACCTTGGCGAGGGTGCGACACTCCAACTTTCTAAATTGACCAATATCTTTGGGGACGAGGAACGGCTCGGCACGGAGCAATCACTTTTAGCAGTTGGTTCTGTGATAAACGAATTGTCACAAAACTGCACGGCCAGTGCTGGCTATCTATCCTCGTTTGCTCAACGACTGGCAGGCGTTGGAGCGCAAGCTGGGATGACCGTGCCACAAATCATGGCTTTTGGAGCTGTTCTCGATTCCCAAGGTCAGAAAGTGGAGATGTCAGCCACCGCTCTGAGTAAACTCATTATGAACCTTTTCAAGGAGACAGAAACCATCGCGACTGCTACAGGTCTCAATCTTAATGAGTTCAATGCCGCCCTTCAGCGTTCTACTAATGAGGGCTTATTGATGTTGCTTCGCCGCCTGCATGAATTGGGAGGAATGGACGTTCTTGCCCCCGTGTTTAAGGACATGGGAGAGAACGGTGCGCGTGCCTCTGCTGTCATATCTGCACTTGCGGGTAACATCGACATGCTCATTTGGGAGCAAGAGGAAGCCCAAAAAGCCTATGAGGAGGCTACCTCTGTCACGAGGGAATTTAATGTACAGAACACGACTGTACAAGCCAACCTTGATAAAGCGCGTAAGGGCTTTAAGGAGATGGCTATTCAACTCGGACAGGAACTTGCTCCCGTAATGAAGCACTTTATATCATCCACATCTGCAACCATGAGGGTGCTGCTTACCATGATTAAGTTTATTAAGGAGAATAAGGTCGCTATCACTTCCCTTGCAGCTGCTATTGCAACTTACACCGTAGCAGTAAATCTTGCTGCTATCAAGGATAAGTTGCATACAGCCTATATCGTGGCAAAGTCTGCCGCTATGCACTTGCACAAAGTCGCTGTTTTAGCAGCTTCTGTCGCATATAATCGTATGACTGGCAATGTGACCCGTGCAAATGCTGCTATGAAATTATTGAACGCTACTATGAAGACAAACCCATGGGGCTTGTTAGCAAGTTTGATTGTTGGTGCAGGTGTTGCTTTGGCTGGGTATATCAAGAAACAGCGAGAGGCAGTTACTACTACCAATACGCTGGATAGTGTTCGTAAAGTGGCTGCCCAAAACATGGTGGAGGAAACGAATAAGATCAACCTGCTGGTTGCTGCTGCCAATAATGAGAAGCTAAGTTTGGTGGAGCGTAAGAAGGCTGTTGATAAACTGAATGCGATTATTCCCAATTATAATGCGCAATTGGATGCAACGACAGGTAAGTACCAAGCCAACAAACAGGCATTGGATGATTACCTTGAGGCGTTGCGCTATAAATATGAGTTGGAGGGTGCAAAGGATAAACTGGCTGAGATTGGTCGGCAGAAAGCTGAACTCAATATCAAAAAGGCGGAGCAAAATGCTGAGATAGCCAAACTAGGTGAGGAGCGAGCAACGGCAAGCACGCTTGCTCAAAATCAGGAAAAAACAGGCAGTACTGTTTTAGATTTGCTGAACCAAGGTGGAGCTATGCAGGCTTCGGGCTATATGACAGCAGATATTGATGAAGACATACAAACTGCTAAACGCAATTTAGCAGAAACGGATAAGGAGTTGCAAGCACTCTTAGAGCAAGAGAAAATTATTCTTGGAGAATATGGCGAAGGGCTTATGAAAGCAGAAGCAGAGTTTGAGGAAATTGTTGATGATGTAGATGTGGTCGTTCCAACTCCGACTGTCGTTCCCACTCCTGAACCAGAGAATACTACACCCACCAACAAGTTCCAAGCCGAAGATGATTGGAAAGAGCGAGAGGAAGCTCTCAATCGCATTGCCTATGCCAAAGGAGAGAAGGATTATGATGCCTACACCAAACGAATGTTGGCTATTCAGGTGGAGTACCACCAAAAGAAATTAGCACATACTGACCTTGTGGGCAATGAGCAAGTCACGATTGAGGCAAATTATTATGAAGCATTACGCAAGCAAGTAACGAATGCCATCGAGGGAACAGTAGAGCAAGAGAATGAGGCTTACCAACAGCAACTTGCTGCGTTGCAGCAACGCTATATTGATGGCGAGATGACTGCTCGCCAGTATCAAAACGCGATGGAGTTACAGGAGTTGGAACACCTACGTAAGTTCGCTGGCTTGTACGAGGAAGGCTCAAAGGAGCGATTAAAGGCGGAAAAGAACTACCAAGACACTAGTCGCAGACAGCAGATGAAGCACCTTGAGGAGGATCGCAAACTCCAAGAGAAGATGCGTGAGGAGTACTTTACCAAGGCATATCAGATGCCTGATAACGATAGCTATCAACGCGATCTTCGCAACCTTGAGATTGTCCACAAGGAGATGCTGAAGGCATGTGGCAATAATAGCAAAGAACGCTTGCAGATAGAGCGTGCCTTTCAAGAGGCAAAGTACCAATTAGGTCGTAAGTACAATGTGAAGAATGCCAAGGAACTCAAAAAGTCGTTCCGTTCCGCCATGGATGATGTAGCCGACTGGCTTGAATCCGACGGCGGGCAGGCATTCTCACAATCGCTCGATACTGTGCTTTCGGGTATGTCTGCTATCTTTTCCGAGGTGAGTGACCTGGTACAAGCACAGTTGGATATCGAAACCGCCAAGATCACATCCGTATATGATGCCCAAATTTCTGCTGCAGAGGGCAACAAGTACAAAGAGGTGCAGCTCGAACAACAGAAACAGAAGGAACTTGGCAAAGCCAAGGCAGAGGCAAATAAGAAGATGTTTGCCATGCAGGTGATTCAAGCCGTTGCCCAAACTGCTATGTCTGCCATTGCTGCTTATTCCTCTGCTGCAGCAATTCCTGTGGTCGGTTTCGTGATGGCTCCTATAGCTGCTGCTATGGCTATTGCTGCCGGAGCATTGCAGATTGCATCTATCAAAAAGCAGCAAGAAGCGTCTGCTGCTGTAGGTTATGCTTCGGGTGGTTTTACCCCCGCTGGTCCTCCTGAGAAGGAGGTGGGAGTGGTACACGCAGGAGAGTGGGTAGCCTCGCAGAAGTTGCTTGCTAATCCTGAAGCCAGAGCAATAATCAATACCCTTGATTATGCCCAACGAACGAACACAATAGGTTCGTTAAGAGCTCAAGATGTATCAAGCACTATCACAGCCCCAGTGAAGATTGCTAAGGCATCGGAAGACGGACGGCTCAATGCTACACTAGCTGCTACGGCTAAGACTTTAGCCACCTATAGCAGCACAATGAAAGACCTTTCATCTCGTTTGAATGAGCCGTTTGTCACTGTGAACACCGTCACAGGTGATACGGGCATTAAGAAAGCCCAAGATGAATACGAGCAACTAATACGCAACAAAACCCCTAAATCTAGAAGATAGTATGGAAATTCTAATCAATGACATGCCCGCAGTACTCAAGCAGAAATTGAGTTTTGATTTTGTGTGTGAGAACCGCTATTTCTCGGGAGCGGACGCTTATTCTATGACCATCAGTTTTCCGCTGAAGCATTGCGCTCAAAACCTTAGAATATTTGGTCATATCAACCGCGTGGATGTAGAGAAAGGTAATCTGAAACTACCTTGTACCATTAGGCATGGTAAGTTCGTTAAGTCAGGTTCAATAGCTATCACAGCCATTGATGATGTTGAGGTGAAAACCCAATTTCTTGAGGGGCGTTCTGCTGACAATTACGCATCTTCATTTGATGATTGCTATATCAATGAGTTAGAATTAGGCTATCCCGATACTACGCCAAGTAGTGTTGCTGCTTCAAGGCAGAATGGCTACGATCAGGGAGGAAGATGGTTGTGTTATCCTTGGGTAAATAATAACACAGGTAATGTGCAGAATGATATGTATGTGTTTGCTCAGCATACCACTTGGGAAAGTTCTGTGAAAGGATTATCTTTTCAGCCATACCTTATTTACATAGTAGGGCTAATCCTTGAAAAGCTCGGCTATACTTACGATTTTACAAAGTGGATTGCTACTCCTTATCGCCACTTAATCATCTGCAATGCTTTGCCATATGCATGGGAGATTAAGAACTGGGCAGCTGCTCTGCCTCATTGGACGGTTACGGAGTTGCTGGAGCAGTTAGAGTACCTCATGAACTGCGAGTTTGATGTAGATCACATACGCAAGCATGTGTCCTATCAAACTTCCCACGAAGCCATCACGAACAGTGGAGAAGTGACACTCTCCCGTGTTCTGGATGATTACTCCGTTAGCGTGGAAGATGCTGCTAGTTGTAAGTATCGCGAGCGTCAGAACTTTATGTTTGCAGAGTGTGACCACAAAATGCAAAAGTATCATTCTTGCCCTAAGTTCATTGAAGATCATCGCAAGTTCCTTAGACAAAACACCGAGTGGCGAGATGTAGATACTATCGCCAATTACGCATCGCAAGTGCAGCCCTATTTGGCAACTACTGAACCCTATAAGGCGGGCATTCAGCAGTGTGTGACGTACGTAAAGGATATAGATTGCTACTTTGTCCTGCGCATGGTTAGCAATGTCATTGAAGGACATGCTACTGACCTCAATTTGCCGTATGGCACTTCGTATCGGTTTATGCAGCCCATCAATCGTTTTGCACCTCTCATTATGGACGAAGATGCTGACACCATAGAACTCAAAATCGTTCCTGCATGGATTGATGACACCACACCCGAGAAAGGGCAGGTTATATTTCTGCCTTTGGGCGACTATGGCACCGACATAAAGAACCAAGAACTCACACCAGACGAGGCGTTCGCTCAAATGCGCACCAATGGTGATTATTATATCAATAATATGACCCAGCAAGAAAGCACCGAGTTTTTGGACAAACTCTACGTCGCCTTTTCGGAGGGCATTAGAAATCCAGTCAAATATCCACGTCCTACCATTGACACCATCGAGGTGATGTCTGATGGTGGCTATTTCTCCAAAGCACACTCGCTGTCCCTTCAGTTTGCCTACTTTAAGGATAGTCATTATGCCCGAAAGATTGACCCAATACACAAATACACATTCAAATTCCTTTCGGATGACATACCCAATGTGCGGGCTTTGTTCCATATCAAGGGTAAGCAGTTCGTCTGCGAGAAGATTACAGCCACCTTCAACGAACATGGAATGAGCCAACTCCTCAAGGGTGATTTCTATGAGGTCGTGGGATGATACATTAAATATATGCGCGTGCGCGAGTGCGTTAGGCTTTCTTCTCATCCCCAATAATCATTGATGGTGCAGCGTTGTTGAGTTTCTTGATGAGGTTAGGGTTCTTGTGATTGCCGTAGCGCGTGGTCATGCTTAGGTCGCTATGACCTGCAGCTTGCATCACATCCAAGGCAGGAATACCTTCCTCTAGCATGCTATTGATACCACTATCACGCAATGAATACAATTGGTATTCCTTAGGCAGTTTCATCTCATCACGCATGTCAATCCATGTGTTGGTAAAGGAGTGTTGCGACATGGTCTGCTTACCACATTTCCAACTCTTATCGGCAAACAAGTAGTCTGTTGGCTTAGCATGCTTGGTGTGTTTGAGTAGCATTTGCTCCAATAGTTCGTCCATACGGCTATCACGCGATTTGCCGTTCTTGGTCTTATCGCCAGGCAAGTGGATGCAATGATTGACAAAGTCAATGTCCTCCACCTGTATGCGCGTGATCTCTATAGGACGTATGAGCGATGTGAACACCATCTGCATGATGATACACATAGCTGGGTTATTCTCCTTGAAATAGTTGAAGATACGTGTGCGGTCTTCCGCAGGGATGATAGTACGCGTCTTCTCGCCCTCGCGTTTCTTCTTGATCTTAGCAAATGGGTTCTCTGTGAGATAGCAGTGCTCTACAGCCCATGTGAAGACACCACGTCCCATCTTCATGTTATTGTTGTAGGTTCGTGGGGAAACGCGCTCTGCATGCAGGCGGGTGCGTACTACTTTCTTGCCGTTGGAGTTGCCACCTCTATTGACGAACTCCAAGTACTCCACAGCTATCTCCTGCGTAAACTCGCCCGTGGTAAGAGTAGGATAATTCTTTTCCAGCCACTCTGTCAATTGCTTGCAGAAGGTGCTATAGCTAACCATGGATGTCTTCTTGAGTTCTTTGGATTTCTCCTTGATAAACTCCTCAAACATCTTCTTTACAGGTGTATCACTACGCTTGGTAGGCTTGCTCGCCTCGCTCACAGTAGGCATAGGCGCGGCTGCTTGCTCTGCCTGATGTTGCTCGGCTTGCGCGGATGGCAATGGTGGCAGAGGTGCTGCATACTGCATTACGGGTTGCATAGCAGGCACAGGCACATATTGCACAGGATTAGGCAATACCATTGGCATTGTCTGCATTGGTGCATAGTGCATTTGTAGCTGATTGTTGATTGACATAATGACAGATTCTGCTTTCACTTTGAAGTCTGCCATTGTGGAACTTTGTTTCCAAAGACGATTAAGTCTGATACGACATCTTTGGTACTGATTTTCGTCATTTAGCGTTGCATACTCGATGTACCAACCTTGAGATTTGTTGTTGTACAATCTTGCCTGACGATAGCTCATGGAGGTTGCCCCTCCGAGATTTACTTGAAATTTTGACATTTTTTTTTCTTCGGTTTGTCTCAAGTGGAAAACCGAAGAAAGTCATTAGAAAATACGAGAATCGTCAACATTTTTGGTATCACTTTGGGTATCAAAAATGGTAACGATTTTGCTATCATTAATAATCGTGAATTTATAACTCACTGATTATCAGTTTTTGAGCCACCACGGGGACTCGAACCCCGGACCTACTCATTACGAATGAGTTGCTCTACCAACTGAGCTATGGTGGCGATTTGATTTTCAGCGATTTACATCTCAATTCAATCCATTTTGGCTCAATTTTCAGCTTCTAAACCGGCGACCCACGCATTACGAATGCGTTGCTCTACCAACTGAGCCACAATGGCAGAAGCATTGCGATTGACTAATGCGAAAATCACGAATGCGGGTGCAAAAGTACTGCTTTTTTGCGAAATATGCAAATATTTTTGCGTATTTGAGGAAAAAATTGTAATTTTGTCGGCAGAAGTGAATGATATAAACAAAAATTAGACCAAAATTATCAAAAATTTCAGGAACTTGCTCAACCAAATAAGTACTATGAAAGTGAATTTTAATACTGTCAGAGAATTTCTTAAGACAACCCTCAATCTGACCAACGATGTGGATATTCAGGCAGCTATAGAAGATATACGCTCGAATATCCCATTTCGTGGCCCCAACGTATATATCCTCTTTGTGGCTATCATCATAGCCAGTGTGGGACTCAACGTCAACTCCATACCCGTCATCATCGGTGCCATGCTGATCTCACCCCTTATGGGACCTATCACGGGACTCGGATTGGGACTTGGCACCAATGACAGAGAACTGGTGCTGTTCTCCATCAAGAACCTGCTGGTAATGGTAGGAATCAGTTTGCTGGCAGCTACCCTGTACTTTATTCTTACCCCGTTAGAAATTGAAAACCCAACCGAACTTTTAGCGCGTACCAGACCAACGATATACGATGTGTTTATCGCCCTCTTTGGCGGTTTGGCTGGTGTGCTGGAGACGGCTCGCAAGGAGAAGGGTACTGTGATCTCTGGCGTGGCCATTGCTACCGCCTTGATGCCACCACTATGTACGGTAGGTTACGGAATTGCCAATCTGAGTTGGCAATATACCGTAGGAGCGCTGTTCTTGTTTAGCATCAACTGCATCTTTATCGCCATGGCGGCATATCTGATGGCTAAGTTCCTGAAGTTCCCTATGAAGACTGTGGAGCAACATCGCACGAGGTATTTTATCCTATCGTATGCATTGGTGATCCTGCTGGCAGCAACTAGTATATTCACGGGGTATCATGTGATTCGCGAGAATGATTTTACGAAGATGGCTAATCGATTCGTGAAGAAGAATCAGAATATCGGCAAGACCTATATCTATGATTCACAGGTGAATATAGACAGCAAACCGTATATGCTGGAGTTGCGATTGGCTGGTGAGACACTCAATGAAGACACGAAGGAGATGCTGCTGCGCGATGCAGAGAACTACGGCATCATGCGTTCGCAAATCGTGATACACGAGGATGCGACGGTACAGGTGGACCGATTCAATGAGACGGAAATCGTCAAGAACTTGATGGCTACCAATGCAAGTAATGTCCAGGTGCGCGATGATTCGATCAAAGTGCTGAATGCGCAGATAGCCCACTATAAACAACAAGAATTGCCCGCCAAGCAGTTGGCAGAGGAGTTGCAAGTGCAACTGCCTAGCATCACGCGTCTGACATTGGCTAGGGGTACTGCATTGGAGCAGAATGTGGTGATGAGCGAGGAGCAAGTGGTAGTGGTGGCACATTGTAGCGAGATGCCAAGCGAGGAGGAGAAGACAAGAGTATATGAATGGCTAAAAATACGACTACAGATAGACGGTCTAGAGATCATTTTTGATACGGAGACTTTATGAAAAAGACACTCATTCGGACACTAGCATGCATCGCTGGAGCGGCTATCGTTGCTGCCATCGGAAGAGCATTCAATAACGATAATACCAATATGCCCAATCAACTAACATACCCCATGCAAGTAGATCGCAATGAGCTGCTCACCATCTACGATATTACCGATTGTCCACTTGATTTGGCCTGCGGACAAATGCCCGACACGACACAAGAAAATGTCCTACTATGTGCAGCTGCCGCCTTCACAGGCCAATGCCTTGATCACTTCGAACATAGCAATATTCTTGGACCGCATATCTCGGGTGGAATATTGCACGAAGGATACAGGGAAGATAAGGGCGGCATCCCATTCGCAGAGCGATATGCGCTGTTTGTATGGGAAGGTAAGGTACTGAATGGTAATATGTTACCGAAGAAAATATGCACTTTCCCATGCGATGAGGTATTGCAGAAAGCCGTGGCACATGGTGGCATGGCGTTTACCCAGCATTGGGTGATCAAAAATGGGGTGATTTATGAGCATAAGATTCAGCCGTTAGAGCGGGTTGAGCACTTCCGATCGATTTGTCAGAAGGGCGAGCGATTTTATGTGATAGCCAACTGCGAGGAGATGGCATATCAGGACTATCTGCAAGCGCTATTGGATGTAGGTGTGGAGAATGCGCTATACATGGATATGGGTGCAGGGTGGAATCATTCGTTCTACAGGGATGAGGATGGGCAAGTGCATATATTGCATCCGAAGGGGCATGATTATCCAACGAACTGGATCGTGGTGATGCGGTAAGGATTATAGTGGAAGGTGTAGGGTGTAGAGTGTAAAGGCAGGGGATTGTAGTTCGTGAGCAAAGCGAAAAGGAACAGTAAATATATGAAAAGAATACTGGTAATATTGTTACTCACAGTGTCCCTAGTAGGATATGCGCAGCATAGGACACAAGTGATGGACAGCGACATACGCACGTTGCGTATGCGGTATATGGTAGAAGCATTGGAGTCATCGGGTACAGTCAATAGACCGTATCTGGTGCTGCCAGAGAGCGGCGTGATAGATGGCAGCGAAGCGGAGAATACTTTGGAGATTAGCTTCGATGAGATGAGCCATGATGTGCACCAATATAGTTATCGCGTGCTGCATTGCAACAGAGATTGGACGGAGAGTGACATCAGCAGCTACGAATATGTGGATGGCTTCACAACCGCCGACATTGTGGATTATGAGCACTCGATGAATACCCAACAAGCATATACGCACTACTCGTTTGCGTTTCCCAACGAAGATATGCAGCTGAAAGCGAGCGGCAACTATGTGGTGCAGATTTACGAAGATGGCGATCAAGATAGGGTAGTTGCAGAGGTATGTTTTCGTGTCGTGGAACCCATCGTGGGAATTGATGTGAATGTGCGTGCGAACACAGACATAGAGCTCAATGGTAGGTACCAGCAGTTGGATGTGGATGTAATGACCAAGGCCTTGAATCTGCGTGATGCTAGTGATGTGAAAGTGGTTGTAGAGCAGAATGGCCGATGGGATAATCAAGTGGTGCTAGAGAAACCGACTTTTGTGGAGCCCTATCAATTGCGCTATGTGAATCAGAAATCGCTTATCTTTGAGGGCGGAAATGAGTATCGACACTTTGATATTTATTCATCATATTATGCAGGTTATCATGTGGATAGGGTGCAGTATGCACAGGGCGAATACCATGCATTGTTGGATATAGATGAGGTTCGCGGCACCAAGAACAGGAATGCAGGTCGTGAGGGCTTGCCCTATGTAACGGAAAGGGATGCCAATGGACAATGGTTGGTGAACTGCGAGAAGACGGATTATGTGGATACCGAGGCGGAATATATGTGGGTGCATTTTGTGCTGCCAGTGGATGAGTATGTGATGGATGGGCATGTGTTTGTGGGTGGCGAAGCATTTGGTAATCAGATGAGTGCGCTGAATAGGATGGCGTATGATGCAGAGCAGAAATGCTATTATTTGTATGCGTATCTGAAGCAAGGCGGATATGACTATATGTACTATGTGGTACGGAAAGATGGAGTAACGACTTTGCCATTGGAAGGGTCGCATTGGCAAACTGAGAATGAATATAGTATGTGGGTGTACTACAGACCATTTGGCGAACGATATGATCGCTTAGTGGGGTGTAAAGTGCTGTAATAAATTAAATATTTATTAAAAAATCGGATAAAATGCAGTATAATTTGCATAGTCCGATTTTTTTTTGTACCTTTGCAGCGCCTATGGCGCTTAACGAAATAAAAGAAAGGATGAATGTATGAAAACTGCTAGTAAAGTGATCACAATACTGACCAGTCTGCTATTGGTGGGCTTGGCTGTATTTGTGTATGTAAAGTTTTTCTTTGTATACAGTCAAGGTGTAAACGAAGGAGATATCAACTACTTCCAGAATGAAGGATATATCTTTAAAACCTACGAGGGAAAGATGATTCAGACTGGCTATAATTCGCGCAACTCAAGTGCAGGAATACAGTCGAATGAGTTTAAGTTCTCGGTTGAAGATGAGGCGGTAGCACGACAAATAGAAAGTAACTCCAGTCGCCAAGTGAAATTGCATTGGAAGCGTTATTTAGGTACATTGCCTTGGCGTGGAAATAGCGAGTATGTGGTGGATTCTGTGGTGTCGGTAATGCCACACGTATTACCAGGTGTTCAGCCTGTGGATGACCTATTGACGCTGCCGATAGAGGAGTAAGATTTATGGATCAAGAATCTTGAATTTGTAAGAAAGATTATGCTAAGCAAACCTGAAGAAAATCTGATAAAGATTTACGAGAAGTCGTTTCGTGAGAATTGGGATTTGGAAGCTGTGACCGATTATGGCACAAGCAATACTTTGACCTATGCTCAGATGGCTGAGAATGTGGCTAAGTTGCATTTGCTGTTCAAGCAAGCTGGTATAGGAGAAGGTGATAGAATTGCTGTGATGGGCAAGAATAATGCAAATTGGGTGACAACTTTCTTGGCAACGGTGACTTATGGTGCGATAATCGTGCCTATACTGCAAGACTTCAAGTCGAATGATGCTATCCATATTGTGAATCACTCGGAGAGTAAACTGCTGTTTATCACCGACTTGATTTGGGAGAACATTGATGCGGAGCAAGTGCCTGAGCTGAGAGCGGTACTATCGCTGAATAACATGGACATGATTCTCAGCCGTTTGCCAATGGAGCAAGCTGTAGATAAGATGACGATTGAAGACTTGTTTGCAGAGGCGTATCCTAATGGGTTTAGCAAGGATGATGTGGTGTACATTGAGCGCAGCAATGCGGAGTTGGCATCCATCAACTATACCTCAGGTACAACGGGCTTTAGTAAGGGTGTGATGACGCCGATGAATGCGTTGGCAGGAAATGTTGTTTTTGGCTTGACCACGAAATTGGTATTCCCAGGTTGCCGTCATGTGGCATTCTTGCCATTGGCACATGCATATGGTTGTGCATTTGACTTCTTGGCGTGTTTGGCAGCGGGAGGACATACCTATTTGATAGGTCGTACCCCATCTGCTAAGATATTGCTGAAAGCCTTTGCTGAAGTGAAGCCAACGGTGATATTATCGGTTCCACTGATATTGGAGAAGATTTACAAAAAAATGATTCAGCCACAGATTTCGAAGAATCCTGTGAGTTGGGTGTTGAAAGTGCCATTGTTGGATCAAGTGGTATTGGGTAAGATACGCGAGAAACTGATGACGGCTTTTGGTGGTGAATTCTCGCAAATCATTATTGGTGGAGCACCATTGAATGCGGAAGTGGAGGCGTTCTTGCGTCGCATTAAGTTCCCAATCACGATAGGTTATGGTATGACAGAGACTGCTCCGCTCATCAGTTTTACCCCATGGACAGAGTTTAGAAGTCAGTCCTGTGGTCAGGTGTTGAGAGGATTCATGGAGGCGCGTATATCTAATCCAGATGCAGATGGCGTGGGTGAGATTCAGGTGCGTGGCGAGAATGTGATGATGGGGTACTATAAGAACGAGCAAGCTACGAAAGAGAGTTTCACTGAGGATGGTTGGTTGCGTACTGGTGATTTGGGTACGATAGATGAAGATGGTTTTATCTACATTAAGGGGCGTTGCAAGACGATGCTGCTTGGCCCAAGTGGTCAGAATATCTATCCAGAGGAGATTGAGGCAAAGATCAACAATATGCCATACGTGTTGGAGTCATTGGTATTGCAGAAGGAAGACGCTCGTTTAGTGGCGTTAGTATGTCCTGATTTTGAGGCAGTAGATGCAGATAAACTGACGCAAGAGCAATTAGAAGTGGCGATGGAAGAGAATCGCAAATTGGTAAACCAACAATTGGCGGCATATGAGCAAATAAATGTGTTCAAACTCTATCCGCATGAGTTTGAAAAAACACCTAAGAAGAGTATTAAGCGCTTTCTTTACGAGGCGTAAGAAGCCGCTTGAGTTTAGAGGACGCTTCGCTACTGTTTAGAGTTTAGAGATTAGAGGCATGAATTTGTGTATTGATCAAGGGAATTCGAGAACGAAAATAGCGCTTTTTAAGAAAGACGGTCGTATCGTAAAGAATCTGCTATATAAATCGTTTACGAGTGCCGATGTGGAGCGTTTGTTCTCGTTGTATCCGATTACGCAGAGCATCGTATCGTCGGTGGCGAACATGGAGCCTGCTGTGATCAATGCGCTCAATCGATTGTCGAAGAAGTTCGTGCTGTTTGACCACTTGACACCATTGCCCATCAAGAACTGCTATCAGACGCCAGAGACGCTGGGACACGATCGCATAGCAGCTGCCGTAGGGGCGGCACATTTGTGCCCTGGGCAGAACCTGCTGATAGTAGATGCTGGTTCGGCAGTGACCTATGACTTTGTGTCGGCTGAGCAAGGGTATTTGGGTGGTAATATCGCCCCGGGTATTAAGATGCGCTTGACGGCATTGAACCAGATGACCAAGCGCTTGCCCAAAGTAGAGGTAGAGCAAAATGCTCTGACACCTCTGTTTGGAAAGAATACTAAAGAAGCTATTGCTGCAGGTGTGGTACGAGGGGTGGTGTTTGAGGTGAAAGGCTACATGCGCGCCTTGAGTGAGCAGGGAATAGACTTTGTGGCATTTGCTACGGGTGGACATGCACCTTATATATTAAATGGTGTGAAAGATGGTATGCGCCATGAGCCCAATCTGGTGCTGATTGGATTGAACAAGATATTGGAATACAATATGCATGGTGCTTAGTTTTTTAGGAGAATATGCGAATAAAAAGATATATAGTAATGGTTGTGGCATCGATGATGCTGGTGGGAGCGTGGGCGCAGAATGCGACCTCATCACCATCTTCGAGATTTGGCTATGGAGAGTTGAATGACAATCTACCTGGTGCTTATCGTGCGATGGGTGGAGTAGGTACGGGTATGCGTTCGAATAAAGCGATTAACCCCTCTCAGCCAGCTTCGTACACTGGTGGTGATTCCTTAACGTTTATGTTTGATATAGCGGGATCTTTTCTCTATACGAATTATGGAGATATGAATGGTCAGCGCAACCGTATGAATGGAAACTTAGAGTATATCACAATGCAATTTCCATTGTGGCGTCGCTATGTAGCGATGTCAGTGGGTGTGACGCCATATTCGGCAGTGGGATATAACTTTGCTTTATCGGATTCCACCACTTCGGGACATCAATACACCAAGACTTATAGTGGTGAAGGAGGTTTCACCCAAGTGTATGGTGGTTTAAGTGTGAATATTTGCGATTGGGTAGCGTTGGGAGCGAATGTGTACTATATGTTCGGTGAAACGACTCAAAAACGTGCTTTGACCTTTGCTGACGCTAATTTGAAGTCGGTAGATCAAGGTGATTACTTGCATGTGAATAGTTTGCGTCTGCGATATGGTGTGCAGTTGTTTCACACTTTTGGTAAACATGCTGTGGTGTTGGGTGGAATGTTTGAGAATAAACAACGTTTTTCTCGTTGCGAATATCAACAAATAGAAACTAATTCTGCAGATACAGTAACAACGATGGATGCTGGTTTTGAGATGCCGATGGTGTATGGTGCAGGATTGAGTTATACTTATGGCGACCGTATTACATTGGCATTGGATTATCAATGCCAAGATTGGGCTAATGTGTTGTATTTCAATAAGAATGATGCTTTGGCAACTCGTCATCGTTGGGCTTTCGGAGCGGAATATAGGCATGATCCTATGGGTAGAAGATTTTTGGATAGGATGTCTTGGCGCGTGGGTGCAAGTTATGCAACCTCATATACTACGCAGTTTGAACAACCTCATTTGGCAGTAACGATGGGTTTTGGTTTCCCTTTGCGTACGATAGGTACAGTAGTAAATACTACGTTTGAATATGGCAGAAGGGGATTTGCAGCAGGTCAGATGAATGAAAACTACTTACGTTTTGTGGTGAATGCCGCCATTGCAGAGCATTGGTTCTTTAAGCGTAAATTGTAATTAAGTAACAAATATTAAATATAAGAAAATGAAAAAAGTACTATTAATCGCATTGTGCTTCGCTATTCCAATGGCGGGTTTTGCACAAAAGTCAAAAAAGAAAAAGAAAGGTGCTGAACCAGAGGTGGTTGCGCCAGTAGTAACTACGTTGACAGACGAGGAGTGCATGATTAATTTATCGCTTTTCCACGAATCTGTTAAAAACAAACAATTTGAGGAGGCTTATGGTTTCTGGTTGCCAGTTTACCAAAGTCGTCCAGATCTTAACAAAGCCATCTATACTGATGGTGCCGAGATTTTGGGCTATCGTTATCAACAAACTACTGATGAGAATGTGCGCAAAGCGTTGCGTGATTCAATCATGCAGTTGCACGATGATCGTATCAAGTATTTTGATGAGGCAAAATATCCAGATAGCTATGTGTTAGGTTTGAAGGCAATGGATTATTTGACGTATTTTCCAGAAGATGAATTGGCTTTGCCTGCATATGGTTGGTTGAAAGAGTCTGTAACTGCTTTGGGTGCGAAGGCACAAATTACAGTACTTCGTAAGTTTGTAGAGGTAAGTTACAATCTCTACAAATCCAATACTGATCAATATGGTGAACAATTCTTAGCCGATTATCAGATGGCTTCTGCTGCGTTGGATCAAATCGCTGTTGCTGGTGGTAAGAACGCAGAGCATGCTGCTAGCCAAAAGGCATATATAGATCGTCTATATGCAGCATCTGGTGCTGCCGACTGCGGTCAGATGGATCAAATGTACGCTAGTGTGGTGGCTGAGAGTGCCAATGATTTGGATAAATTGGGTTCTATCATGAAACTCTATCGTCGTTTGGGTTGTACAGAGAGCGATGTGTATTTTGCTGCTGCAGAGCATGCTCACAAATTGCAACCAACCGATGAGTCGGCTGCTGGTTGTGCACAAATGTGTATCAAGAAAGGCGATTTTGCAGGTGCTGTAGAATACTATAAGCAAGCACTATCTTTGGTGGCTAACGAAGATGATAAAGCGGATTACCTCTATCGTTTGGCAAATGTATATGTGTCGTTGAAGAACTATCAACAAGGTGTTAGTTATGCACAACAGGCATTGGATATTGCCCCAGAGGATGGTCGTTGCTATTTGTTGATGGGTATTTGCTATGCCAGTGCAAAGGTATCTGACGATCCAATCTTGGCTCGTTCGGTGTTCTGGGTAGCATGCGATATGTTCCAAAAGGCGAAATCTGTAGATGCTTCTTGTGCTAGCGATGCTAACAAATTGATTGCTACTTATCGTCAATACTTCCCAAGCAAAGAGGATGTATTCTTCCACCGCGACCTGAACGAAGGCTCACCTTACCGCGTTGGTGGTTGGGTAAATAGAACCACCACTTGCCGTTCGAAGGCTGAGTAATATTAAGCGTATTGATTGCTTGATACTTTGAAACTATCTCAATTTTTACAACGATTAACAGCCAAGAGAATCATGCTGATGGTTCTCTTGGTGTTGGTTATTGTAGGTTGCCGCCGTCGTGATGTGCGTTTGCGTGCAGATGCCATTACAGATCGAGCATCTATGGCGGTTTTGGAGGCAAGCGATGTGACCACTATTATTTCCGACTCGGGGGTAGTGCGTTATCGCATCAAAGCGCAGACATGGAAAGTGTTTGACAAAGCAGATACCCCACATTGGGAATTTCCTGATGGTATCTATCTGGAGAAATTTAATGAGAATTTGGAAGCAGATGCAAGTATTGAGTCGGATTACGCTTTCTATAATGAGCCAGCACAGCGATGGATGTTGCGTGGTAATGTGCATGCTATGAACCTTGAGGGCGAACAATTTGATACACCATTGCTCTTCTGGGATCAAAAATCGGAATCAATCTATTCGGACTCCTCTATTATTATCACGCGCGAGGCATCTATTATCCAAGGGGTGGGCTTCCGCTCTAATCAGGAGTTGACACAATATACCATATTGCGCCCCACTGGCGTCTTTCCTATCAAGGAATGATATGATGTATGTCCAACCATAGTTGAACGTTTATGAAATATAGATATAATTATATTGTCCCCTACCAAGACGTCGATGCTACGCGTCGATTGCGTTTGTACACGATGGAAAATTACCTGCTTAATGTGGCGGGCAAGGTGGCAGATGAGATGGGGATAGGTATTCCTATGCTGCTTCCTATGAATTATACATGGATTATCACGCATTTGAATATGGAGATGCTCTATTTGCCTAAACATGGCGAAGAGATGGTCATCGAGACGTGGATCGAGCGCAATGCCCATATGTTGTCTGTTCGTGATTTTCGTATATATATAAAGGAGTCAGCATCCGATAATCAAGCGTTAAGGCTAATCGGTTGTGCAAAGACGGTGTGGGCAGTATTGGATTTGACATCTCGCGAGATTGTCAATATCTTTGATCATAAGATGTTTGATGGGTCTGTGGATGGCGAAGTACTGAATATGGCACGTGCACCACGTCTTCGCCCAATTCTGCTGGATGATATTGAAAATGAAGGCGGAGTCGCAGGTGAGGTGTTGCATGAGATACAGTATTCTGATGTAGATTATAATCGTCATTGCAATTCGTGTAAGTATTTAGAATGGATGGTCAATGCACAGCAGGCATACGACAACCAAAAGCCATTTCGGTTGGATATCAACTACGTGAAAGAACTCTATCAAGGGGATAAGATGTGGACTAGATTTTTGAAGACATCTGATGCAGTCCAATACCAGCAAGTGGACGAAAATGGTACAACATGTTGTAGTGCAAAAATTTCACAAATAGAAAATGTAAGTTGTTGATAACTTTTACAAAAGGGAAAACTTTTGGGTGTTTATAAAAAGTGCAAATTGCTAATTATCAGCGATTTGCACTTTTATTTTGGACAACTTCACGTGCTTGTTGAAAACTTTTTATGTAAAAATATTTGCACATATCATAAATATGTTGTACCTTTGCAACCGATTTCGCGTCATCATGAAAAACGCTTCAGCTCCTAACGCTTTAGCTATCAACGCGAAGCTACTTACGTGAACAAACTAAACAAAAAATATATCATGGAGAAAAAGGTTTATACACAAAAAGAAGCAGAACAAGCGTCGGTGAGTTATTTCGGTGGAGATGAGTTGGCTGCTCGTGTTTGGAGTACCAAGTATGCGTTGAAAGACTCATTTGGTAATTTGTATGAATTGACCCCAGACGATATGCATCATCGTTTGGCAGGTGAAATCGCGCGTATTGAGAGCAAGTATGCCAATCCAATGGCAGAGGCAGAGTTGTTTGAATTATTACGCGATTTTAAGTATATCGTACCAGCGGGAAGTCCTATGACTGGTATTGGTAATGATTTTCAAGTGGCAAGTTTGAGCAACTGCTTCGTGATAGGTCAGGATGGTAGTGCCGATAGTTATGGTGCGATTATCCAGATTGATGAGGAGCAAGTGCAACTGATGAAGCGTCGTGGTGGAGTAGGGCATGACCTCAGCCATATCCGTCCTCACGGTAGCCCTGTGAAGAACTCAGCATTGACCTCTACGGGTTTGGTGCCATTTATGGAGCGTTATAGCAACTCTACTCGTGAGGTGGCTCAGGATGGTCGTCGTGGTGCGTTGATGCTTAGCGTAAGTGTAAAACACCCTGATAGCGAGGCATTTATTGATGCTAAGATGGAGTCTGGTAAGGTCACAGGTGCCAATGTGTCGGTGAAGATGCATGATGATTTTATGGAGGCTGCTATCAATAATCTGCCATATGTGCAAAAATATCCAATTGATGCAGAGAATCCTACCTATACAAAGGAAGTAGATGCTGCCAAATTGTGGAAGAAAGTGATTCACAATGCATGGAAATCTGCAGAGCCAGGTGTGCTGTTCTGGGATACCATTACCCGTGAGTCTGTACCTGACTGCTATGCAGATTTAGGTTATAAGACTGTCAGCACCAATCCATGTGGCGAGATTCCATTGTGTCCATATGATAGTTGCCGTCTTTTGGCTATCAACCTCTATAGTTACGTAAAGAATCCATTTACAGCACAAGCTGAGTTCGATTTTGACCTCTTCAAGAAGCATGTGGCTGTAGCTCAACGCATGATGGATGATATCATTGATCTTGAGGTGGAGAAGATTGAGAAGATTTTGGCTAAGGTAGGTTCTGACCCAGAGGCAGAGAGCATCAAACGTACCGAGCGCGAGCTCTGGGAGAAGATTCTGGCAAAGACCACTCAAGGTCGCCGTACTGGTGTGGGCACTACCGCAGAGGGAGATATGTTGGCTGCTATGGGCTTGCGTTATGGTACACCAGAGGCTACTGCATTCTCTGTAGAGGTACACAAGACATTGGCTTTGGCTGCATACCGCAGTAGCGTAATGATGGCTAAGGAGCGTGGTGCATTCAAGGTATATGATGCTAAGCGCGAGGAGAATAACCCATATATCCAACGCATCAAAGAGGCTGATCCTGAATTATACGCACTGATGACTCAATACGGTCGCCGCAATATCGCCTGCTTGACCATTGCGCCTACAGGTACTACTAGTATCATGACCCAAACCACCAGTGGTATCGAGCCAGTGTTCCAACCTGTATATCGCCGTCGCCGCAAGGTGAATCCAAATGATAAGAACGTGCACGTGGACCTCGTGGATGAGGTGGGTGATAGCTTCGAGGAGTATGTAGTATTCCACCATAAGTTCATCACTTGGATGCAAGCTAATGGCTATGAGTATGATCCTGCTCACCGCTATACTCCTGCAGAAATCGACGAGTTAGTGCAAAAATCGCCATACTACAAGGCTACTGCAAACGATGTGGATTGGATGGAGAAGGTGCAAATGCAAGGTGCTATCCAAAAGTGGGTGGATCACTCTATCTCAGTAACCATCAACTTGCCTAACGATGTGAGCGAAGAGTTGGTTGGCAAACTCTATGAAGAGGCTTGGCGTTGTGGCTGCAAGGGCTGTACGGTTTATCGCGATGGCTCACGTACTGGTGTATTGGAAGGCATCAAGGAGAAGAAGAAAGAGGACAACAAGAAAGATGAGAAGAATTGCGTTTGCTTCGATAATAAGGTGCGCGTGCGTCCTGCGGAATTGGAGTGTGATGTGGTTCGCTTCCAAAATAATAAGGATAAATGGATTGCCTTTGTTGGTTTGAAGGATGGTGTGCCATACGAAATCTTTACTGGTCTTGCAGACGATGAGGAGGGTATTTTGCTGCCTAAGTCAGTAACCAAAGGTAAGATTATCCGTGTGGTACAAGAGGATGGTACCAAGCGCTATGACTTCCAATTTGTCAATTCACGTGGCTTCAAGACTACTATGGAGGGCTTGAGCTACAAGTTCGACAAAGAGTTCTGGAACTATGCTAAGCTCATCTCTGGCGTCTTGCGTTATGGTATGCCTATTGACCAAGTTATCAAGATGATTAGTTCACTCCAAATGGATTCTGAGTCCATCAACTCTTGGAAAGTAGGTGTGGAGCGTGCGCTCAAGAAGTATATCCAAGATGGTACAGTGGTACAAGGTCAGTCTTGTCCTAACTGCGGTAATGCTTTAATCTTCGAAGAGGGCTGTATGCACTGCCGCGAGTGTGGATATAGCCGTTGCGGAGGATAAGAGAGGCAAAAGGCAAATCGCTTAAAGCCCAAATATGACAAGGATGCAATCACACTTGCATCCTTGTTTTTTATTAGCGATTAGTTCGTTATTCGACTTCCTTATTTTGATTCTTTCCATTTCTCGTTTTCACTTTTCACGTTCTCTACTCGCACCGCACAATAACCGCACTATAACCGCACTATTCGAATCTCATCTTGAGCTCCGAGAAAACACTATATTGTCTTTTGCTTTATGCAGAATATACCTAATAGAATAAGGTGCCCTCTCGGACACCTTATTTATACATTCACTATTTCAAAATTCTATTAGAACAAGTAGCGAACACCAAGGCTGATACCGCTGTAAAGACCATAAGGGTTGAAGCCTACGTAACTTCCCCAACCTTCAACACCGATGTTTGGACGCCAATCCAAAGAAAGTTGCAATGGGAAATCAAAG